>NZ_WKYV01000030.1 GCF_009677585.1 Lactonifactor sp. BIOML-A5
GCAGCAACTCTTAAATATTACCACAGGCTGTTGTGTCTGTCAATAACTTTTTTTATTTCTTTTTATCAGTTATTTCCACATGACTCACAGCAACTTTTACATAATATCATAAGCAGTCTGCCTTGTCAACAACTTTTTTCTCTTTTGCTGTCATTTCATACAATTCCCGACAGCTGTAATAGAATATCACAAACAACTTTCATTGTCAACAATAATCTACCATTTTCTCATTGACTTTTTCAGTTCTCTGTTTTCCAGACAAATAAGTCCACCGGATGACAACCGGTGGACTTATATCGTACCATTTATGGGAATTATTGTCAATACACTATAGCGATTTTTCAATCAATCTCATCCTAAAAAGCCCTGCATAAAATGCAGCAGAACATTATTATTATACCAAAAATTTAAAAATGTATCCTCCTGAATCAGTTGGTACATCTCCCTGCACCAGGCAAAGTCGAAATTGCATAATACGGTAATGATAAGAAAAAAAATCCAAACAATTAAAATCCCCTGAACTGCTCCTGCCAGCCCTCCGCCAACCCGGTTAATAGAGCTTAATACCGGCAGCTGCGCTACGCTTTCCAAAGCAAAGGACAACAGCCGAATCAATATCATGGCCAGAATAAAGGACAAAACAGCGGCAATCCCCTTTACCAGCATATGAGCTATATACACAGAGAGGTACTCACCAAAGGTACCAACCACCAGTTGGCTGTACCCTTCCGCAGTGTTATTCAGCAGCAAGCTGTTCTTCAAAGACTCCGGCAGGGGAAGCTCTTCTATAATAGAAGACTGCTTTTCACCATCTCTGTCAATTTCCTCTGTGCCTGACACATAATTTTCCATCTGCGCCTCGCAGATTTCCTGAATCTTATCATAGACAGGGGTCTGTTCCTCCAGGAATTCACTTACATGAGGGCTTATAAAAGAAGCCAATATCACAGCAAGTACTACCGAGACCATTGAGATAACAGTTCTTATAAGTCCTCTCCGGAACCCATTGATGATTGTAAATATCAGGAAAGCAAGCACAACTATACTAAGCCAATTCATAACATTTCTCCTGTAGATCTTCCGTTCTTTTTCAACGGGGAACCATTATTTAAACTTAATGGTACTGCTCCCCTTATCCGTCACAAGCATGTACTTATTCATACCCACTTTAAAGATGTCCTTAATGTTCCCCTCATCAATCGTCCCGTTAAACTTCTCTACTCCTTTTAAACTCATAAGGCAGACCTGGTTTTCATTATTCATGATTACCATACCGTCACTCAGCTTAACATTTTTATACTCTATGTTAAAATCTCTTTCAAATAAAAGCCTTCCGGAAGTGCTGTACAGTCTCATAGTATATTGCTTGGACTTGTTGTCGCTTTTAAATATGAGACCCACATGGCTGTCGTCATAAAATGTACTGACAATCTCTTTCTTCACATCTACCTTTGTGGCTTCCTTTGGAATCTGTTTTCCTTTATAGATAGTAAAACCATTGTCACGGAAGGCCAGGGATGTGCTCTCATCCAGATATGCCACCTGGGGAACCAGAATCCCTTCGTATGTATAACCGCTGACTATGTTATCAATCTCATTTTGTCCGGCATTACCGAAGTTATAATATGCCACGTAACTAGTGGAAACTCCATTCTCAACATATAAATAGGTTACCATAATCAGCTGGCCATTGGGAGATACCGCCAGATCCACCGGATACCCCGGACTGTCAATTCTGGTCTGGTTTTCTGCGATCACAGTACCGTCAGATGCATAAAAATTAATCCAGGTCTTTTCACCATCTTCAAGAATGGCGGCCACCACACCCTGGCTGGCTACCTTTGCCTTTAATATGGGCAGGGAACTGTCAACTGCGCCAGAAGGCCCATCTTTTGAAAAGATGTACATAGCTGTCCCTTTTTTATCAGCAACTACTGCTGTTTCACCGCAGATATCCACCTGTGGGTCCTGCATCTCATAGGTCTGATTCCAGACTACATTCTGTTTACTGTCCAGCAGAGCGGCACCGTCGTTTCCATACTTTAGTACAGCCCCGTCCAAATCCACATAATTTTTAGAAGAGGTGTCTTCTTCTGTGAGAGAAAAAAGTACAGAATATTTATGGTACACCCGCTTTTGGATCACCAGCGTTATTACCAGGATTACAAGCGCAATCACCGCAGCAAGGATGCCGGCTCTCTTCAGCATTCTGATACGGTGTCTTATAATCTTAGCTTTGTAAGCCTCTATATCATTCCCATCCTGTTGTATTTGGGCTGCTTTCTGTGCTTTTGCCTTTTTCCTCTGCCTCTTCCACTTTCTTAACAGGTTTTTCATAGCTATATCCTTATCCTTATGTATTTTCCGTGTTTGATTTCTTTGAGTACCAGCACGCTCATTATATCATGCCTTCGGCATGATCGCCAATCGCCACTCGCCAAAAGTGAGCAAAGCTCCACATGGCTCGCTAACGCTCATTATATCACACTCTTCTACGGTAGTAAAATTATTTGTCCCGGATAAATGGTTTCATCCTCCGACATTCCGTTTGCACTGCAGATTTCTGCTATCTTGGCACTGTTTCCATAATATTTGTTGCTGATACTTGTCAGCGTATCTCCTCTCTTAATCGTGTAGTACTGGGCCACAGACTGCCCGTTGCTTGGCTGGGTAGTATCTGCATTGTCAAAAGGCTTTTTGGTATCCTCCGGCACCTGGTGTTCAATAGACTCTGCCTCTTTTTTTGCAGAATCCTCAGCCTCCGTGCTCTGCCCCTGCTCTTTATCCTGGGTCTCGTCCTGAGGCTCCTTTCCCTGGTTCTCAGAGGCAAGTCCATTTACAGGGGTCTCCTGAATCACAGGCTCTCTGTCCGTGTCCTTTTGACTGTGTGTGTCAGCTGCGCTTGCCACTACGTCTTTGGCATCTTTGAGCTTATTATAATTATTAAATAAGCCTGTCCCCACAGCCAATGCACCGATCAGGACACAGGCACCGGCAGCATAGACGAGAGAACCTGCTTTTTTCTGAGGTCTCACCTCTGCTTTCGCCTCTACCTTTTTGCGGAAGTTTTTCACTGCTTTATCTTCCACCTTTGCCTCATCCCTGGGCATGTTCTCGTTCTGCGATATCAGGTAATTCTGCATGGGTTCATTTTTTTCATAGTAAATATAGAAGCCCAGCTGTCTGGTAAGTTTGCTGTTCTCATAACGGTAAAACGCTTCTTCCTTTTCTGTTGGTTCCATAACAAAAAGAACCTTGTCACTTCCTCCAAAATGATCCAGATGTGTCCGGCAAATCACCTCATGGAGCTCCATTGAGCATCCGGGAATGGAGAGAAACCATCCCACGATCTCCTGCTCTCCAAAATATTCTTTGTTTTTTTCATACACCTGGTTCCAGATATCATCGGTAAATACCAGATAGTCCTCGCTGATCTCCATATCGGGAAGGGCAATTGCACTCTTAACAAACAGGTAAGATACTCCATCCAGCCAGTTTGTCTGTCCCAGCAGAACAGCAGCCTGTCCTTTGTCCGACTTATCATTTGATAGTCTACTTAGATAAGTGTACGCATAATCTTCAATATATATTTTTTGTGCTTCATTAATTTCTCCTATCTGGCGTATATTGTTAGGAATTCGAAAGTAACCCTCGTTCCCCACTGGCTTTTGTTTTTCTTTCTCATATACAATTTCTATCATGATGTCACCCCTTTGGAGACAGAATAGCACAGCAATCATGCGAATTTTATCGTATCGTGAAAGGCCTGCCTTATTTTTTTACGACGAAAAACGCACATTAAGAATATTCTTCGGGCATCGGGGAAAACTGGAAAAAGAAAGGACGGAATCAGACTATGACTTTTTATATAAACGCAAAGGAACGCCACGCCAGCATTCGACTGGGGACGTCCCTTTTAGACTGTATGAGGACCCATCCCATACCCTGGGATGAAATCATTTTTCTCTGTATTGGAAGCGACAGAATCACCGGGGACAGCCTTGGACCTCTCATCGGACACCAGCTCTCCAAATACCACCTGGATCATGTACAGATATATGGAACCCTGTCCCATCCCGTCCATGCGCTGAACCTGTCAGAAACCGTAGAAAAGATCTCCTGCCGTCACCCCTCCTCCCTCATTGTAGCTATCGATGCTTCCCTGGGTTCTAAAAAGCATCTGGGATTTATCACTGTCGGAAACGGCACTATAGCTCCAGGGGCTGGTGTACACAAAAAGCTGGAGCCTGTGGGAGATGTCTTTATCACGGGAATTGTAAATCTTGCGGGAACCTTTGAACACTTTCTTCTTCAGACTACGAGGCTCTCCACTGTAGTCTCTATGGCTGATGCCATCACTAACGGCATTCTAATGGCTTATTATGAATACTTCTGCGAACGTCCTCTGCCTTTCCTGGAAGTGCGCCAGCCGGAGGAAGAAGGACGCCTGCGCAGCTGGGTAAATACAACTCCGCTGGCTGCATCTGCCTCAGAACCGTACGGAAGGCGGTAATTCTGGTACGTATAGTTAGGGCCAAACACTTTTTTAAGAATCCTTTTAAAAAACAAAAAGGTTTTTTTGGGAATTTTTGTATGCGAATAATACCGTCCTATCTCACAGGAGCCACAATATTTATCCGTCAGGGTAATAATAAAGGTTTCCCAATGAGTGGGCGGTGTAAGCGTAACCGGCCACATATGCTTTAATATTATCTCCTTTTCCAGAGGTGTCATCAAAAAATACTTTGCCGCATTGCGAAGGGCCGCCTTGGGATGGGTCATGGCATGGAAATGATCTCCGGTTTTCTCCGTATGCTCTCTCCAGTCATATAAAAAAAGGTCATGAAGCATTCCTGCTCTTGCAGCTGCACGGTAGTCCAGGTGAAAGAATCTGCAGATACGGAAATTGTAGTATGCGACATTCAGACAATGCTGATAGCAGCTGGTCTCGCAGTGATGAGGATAGTCTTTCATCTTAAGCACTGCCGGATGGTGCACAATATCCTTAATGCATTCATAGAATTCCTCATTTCCTTCATCCGTCACCGTATGAGCATTGCTCCTGCTCCTTTTCCTGTGATACATAGTTCCTCTTCTAGTCATAGCTCTATACCCTCCTGAAAAAAGCATGCATCTTATAACTAACAGATTGTTCAAGAAAAGGGTGCGGCCTTCCGGCTGCACCCCTGAGACTTCAGTATTATTCTATAATATACACAGATTCCTGTAAAGGCCTATGCAAATGCTTTTATGGATTCGTAGATGCCCTGTGCATCTAATCCATATTTCTCTAAAAGTTTTACTGCAGGGCCGGACTCGCCGAACACGTCCTTCACACCAATTCTGAGCATAGATGTAGGAGCTTTTTCTCCCAGACATTCAGCCACTGCGCTTCCAAGACCGCCGATGATAGAGTGTTCTTCTACTGTCACTACCTTCCCGGTTTCCTTTGCAGCTGCAACTACAAGTTCCTCGTCCAGAGGTTTGATTGTATGAATGTTAATAACCTTTGCATCAATCCCCTCTGCTGCCAGTTTCTCAGCTGCTTCCAGGGATGCGCTTACGCAAAGACCGGTTGCAATGATAGTAAGATCCTTGCCCTCTCTCAGCGTAACCCCTTTCCCCAGTTCAAATTTATAGTCAGGATTAGAATTAATAACAGGAGCAGCCAATCTGCCGAAACGCAGATATACAGGTCCCACATGCTCGTAAGCCGCTTCCACTGCTGCTTTCGCTTCAATGTCATCGCTTGGATTTACAATTACCATACCTGGAATGCTTCTCATCAGCGCAATGTCCTCATTACACTGATGGGTCGCTCCGTCTTCCCCCACAGAGATACCTGCATGGGTAGCCCCAATTTTTACGTTCAGATGAGGATATCCCACAGAGTTGCGCACCTGCTCAAAAGCACGTCCGGCAGCAAACATAGCAAAGGTGCTTACAAACGGCACTTTACCTGTAGTCGCCATACCTGCTGCGATTCCCACCATATTACACTCTGCGATACCGCAGTCAATATGGCGGTCCGGGAATGCTTTTTTAAAGGTTCCTGTTTTGGTAGCTGCAGCTAAGTCAGCGTCCAGAACTACTACATTGTCGTGTTTTTCTCCTAGTGCCACCAGGGCATTGCCATAACTTTCTCTTGTTGCAATCTTCTTTACTTCTGACATAACGCTTCACCTACCTTTTCTAAGTCTGCTATTGCCACTGCATACTGCTCATCATTTGGAGCTGCTCCATGCCAGGATGCCTGATTCTCCATAAAGGATACGCCTTTTCCTTTTACTGTCTTAGCAATTATTGCTGTAGGCATGCCCTTTGTTGCTCTGGCCTCGTCAAATGCAGCCTTAATCTGATCCATATCATTGCCGTCTTCCAGATTGATTACATGGAAATTAAATGCTTCAAACTTTTTGTCGATTGGATACGGAGAACATACGTCCTCAATATCACCATCAATCTGGAGTCCGTTATTGTCTACAATTACTACCAGGTTGTCCAGTTTTCTGTGACCGGCGAACATGGCGGCCTCCCATACCTGGCCTTCCTGAACCTCGCCGTCTCCCAGCAGTGTGTACGTGCGGTAATCTGCACCGCTCATCTTTGCAGATAAAGCCATGCCTACTGCGGCAGAAATCCCCTGTCCCAATGAGCCGCTTGACATATCCACTCCGGGAATATGTTTCATATCCGGATGTCCCTGGAGATAGGAACCCAGATGGCGAAGGGTCTTCAGATCCTCCACAGGGAAAAATCCTCTCTGCGCCAGAGTGGAGTAGAGACCCGGGGCTGTATGGCCTTTGGATAATACAAATCTGTCACGATCAGCTTTTTTCGGATCCTTGGGGTCAATATTCATCTCTTCAAAATACAGGTATGTAAAGATATCAGCCGCTGAAAGAGATCCCCCCGGATGTCCAGCCTTTGCAGAATGAACTGCTGTCACGATTCCTTTACGGACTTCATTGGCAGTTTTCTGAAGTTCTAATTTGTTCATTTTTTTCACCTTTTCCTTCTTTAAAATGTGATATATTTATTAAAACAGGGTGCCCTGCTTTATTCCCTCTTACTCTCCGAATACTGCGATATAATCCTTCTGAAACTTTTCAATCCCGGTCGTAGTTAACGGATGTTTTGTCATCTGCTCAATTACTTTATAGGGCACAGTAGCAATATCAGCTCCTGCCAGTGCACACTCTGTTACATGCATGGTGTGACGAACACTCGCCGCAATAATCTGTGTCTTAATCTCTGCCACAGCAAAAATATCTGTGATAGTCCGAATCAACTCTGTTCCGTTAACTGAAATATCATCCAGACGTCCCACAAAAGGAGATACATACGTTGCCCCGGCCCTTGCCGCCAGAAGTGCCTGATTTGCCGTAAAGATTAATGTAACATTTGTCTTAATTCCCTCCGCAGAAAGAACCTTTACCGCTTTTAAGCCTTCCACTGTCATAGGAATTTTAACTACCATGTTTTTATGAATCTTTGCAATTTCCCTGCCCTCTGTTATCATGCCTTCCGCATCTGTAGTTGTAGCCTTAACTTCCCCGCTGATTGGACCGTCAATGATGGTAGTTATTTCTTTAATTACTTCCTCAAAACTGCGTCCCTCTTTTGCTATTAATGAGGGATTGGTTGTGACTCCGCAGATAACCCCCATATCATTTGCTTTTCTGATATCCTCTACATTTGCAGTATCAATAAAAAACTTCATATACCTGTCTCCTCCTGGTTTTGGCACACCTCTGATTTACGTTTTCAGTATAACACGTATCAGCAGGCGGTCAAGGGGGCGCAGCTCTTATTAATAAATAATTTTATTAATAATTTTCATTTTTATTAATTTTAATCATCATACGTTTAACATTTCCGCCCAAAAATAACGCTGCTTTTACATATGAGAGAAAAATTATTATTAATAATTTTCTAAAATATATTTAATTAATTATTTTTCCTATAATGTTTTCTGGCCTTTGCATAGGAAGTTGTCTTTCTGACGATAAGCTTAGGTTCATATTCTATATGATAGATACTGGTAGGCTGGATCCCAGAATATGGATTGTTGGCGGAATTGATTTTTCTTATGATAATGTCACAGGCATCTCTTCCTTTCAGGGGTACAAAATGTTCGATGGTAGTCAAAGACATGCGGTGCATACTGGAATAAAACGTATTATCACAGCCAATGACCGAGACGTCTGCAGGCACTTTATATTTTTGATCCTGCAGGGCATCAATAATCCCAAAGGCCATCATATCGTTTAGTCCGGCAATTGCGGTACAGCTAAATTCCCCGGCCAGAAGCTCTTTCGTAAGATTATAGCCCATCTTATACTCGGAATCAATGTTCGGAATAATCTTGTCCAGAGCATCGTCCGCGGCTTTTATGATGACATGCCCTTTCAGGCCTTCCCTTTCAAATTCACTGACAAACCCCTCCACCCTTTTCGAGCGCTGCTGCTGCCGTTTGGTCAGAGGAGGCGTGATAAACGCCACATCCCGATGTCCCAGATCCAACAGATGACGAGCCATCAGCCTTCCCACTTTGGTATTATCCTGATTGATCGCATCCACTTCTATAGTCTTTTCTCTGTTGCTGATAATCACCAGCGGGATCTGCTGCGCCAGTTCTTCCACCTGCTCCATAAAGCTCCTGCTGGGATTACAGGTATAGATAATTCCCTGGGGACGCACCACGGGCATCATCTTCAGATATTGCTCTTCCAGCTTCAGTTCTCTTTGAGTATTGCAGACAAATACCCCATAGCCCTTTTCTTTTGCCACTGCCTCAATTCCCTGGAGAAGCATAACATAGTAAGGGTTCGTTAATGTAGGACAGAATACTACAATTAATTTGTGGACTTTGCTGTCGCTATGATTCCTTCTTTTGGGGATTACATACCCCATGTCCCTGGCGGCCTGTTCCACGCGCTCTATGGTATCCTTGGAAAAGGACACATTGTATTTTTTATTTAATACCATGGAGACCGTAGCCTGTGATACCCCGGCCGCCCTGGCTATATCAACGGATGTCACCTTTTTTTTCAATCTATCCCCATCCTTCTACAACTCTACCCGCCCTTCCAGGGCACGAAGCAGCGTTACCTCATCAATGTATTCCAGATCGCCTCCCACTGGCACACCGCTGGCTATTCTGGTTACCTTAATTCCGGTAGGTTTAATCAGCTTACTGATGTACATGGCAGTGGTTTCCCCCTCCAGGCTGGAATTGGTGGCAATGATTACCTCGTCCACGTCCTCCTGAAGACGCTGCATTAATTCTTTCAGCTTAATGTCATTAGGGCCAATTCCCAGCATAGGAGAAATAGCTCCGTGCAGTACATGATATACACCCTCAAACTTTCCTGTTTTCTCGTAGGCGGCCAGATCCCTTGTATTTTCCACTACCATAATGGTCTTCTGATCCCGTCTGGGATTGCTGCAGATAGGGCATAGTTCTTTGTCTGTCAGCGTATAACAGCACTTGCAGTACTGTACGTTCTGTCTTGCATCCAGGATAGAGGCCGACAGCTGTTCTACCTGATCCTTGGGCATATTAATAATATGAAAGGCCAGGCGCTGCGCTGATTTAGCGCCAATGCCCGGCAATCTTGATAGTTGTTCAATTAACTTACTGATATGACTGCTAAAATAGTCCAAGATGTCTCTCCTCTAGAACGGCAGACCGGACCCTAACCCGCCGGTTAATTTCGACATAGCCTTTGCCGTATCCTCTTCCATCATTCTCAGTGCTTCGTTGGCGGCTGCCATTATCAAATCCTCCAGCATCTCTACATCATCCGGGTCTACAACTTCCTCGTCTAATTTAACCTTCGTAATAACCTTTTTGCCGGATACCGTTATCTCCACTGCACCGCCGCCCGCTGCTGCGGTATATTCTTTTTCCTCCAGCATCTTCTGGTTTTCTTCCATCTGCTTCTGCATCTTCTGTGCCTGCTTCATCAGATTGTTCATATTGCCAGGCATTCCCATGCCTCCGGGAAATCCTCCGCGTTTTGCCATCTTATAACCTCCTGTTTACACTCTTTATTCTATTCATAATGGCAGGCAGTGGTTATCTGCCGCCTCTGTCCTCTATCATACCACACTCTAGAAGTCATCTTCAATTACAACATCCATGTGAATCTTATCTTTTAAAATATCATCTACAGAAATCTCTGCCAGTCCGGTACGGGCTTCCTTGTTGTCCCGCTTTATTATCAGTTCAAGCTCTATGGATTTGCCCAGTTTTTTCTGAATAATATTGGACAAGGTAACTGCATTTTCCGGATTGTCGATACAAGCCTGTGCCAGGTAGCTCTGAAACTCCACATAAAGCTTCGGCTCCCCTGTATCTCCATTATATTTGGGAACGGAATTCTGAAGCATCTGATAGAACAGTCCAGAAGTCTCCCGGATCAGGCTTTTCCAGTTCTGCTTAATATACTGGAGATCCTCTGGGGCGGCCACTGGAGGTTTTATCGGCTCCTTTACCTCTGCCTCCTCCTGTTTCTGGGGAAGGGCTTCCTTTCCTGATGACGCAGATGCCTGGACCGGCACTCCACTCTCCATCTTATCCTCCAGGATTCGGATACGGTCCAGGACAGAGTCCAAATTAGTCTCCATAGCAGGTCTGCACAGCTTTATTAAAGCGATCTCTACCAATACCCTTTTTTGGCTTGCATAGCGGATCTGATTGGAAAGCTCAGAGAACACCCGGATATATCTCATCAGAGTATCACTGTCCACCATCCGGCTCTCCTCCTCCAGCAATTTTCTGTTTTCCGTGGATACATCCAGAACATCCTCGATATTTTCAGACGTTTTAACCAGCAGCAGATTGCGCATATACCAGACAAAATCCGAGACAAACTGTCCCAAATCTCTGCCTCTGGTAATCAGTTCCTCCAAAACCTGAATGGCGCCTGTGACATTGCCCTCCAGTACTTTTCTGAGCAGTTTGCTGAAGACTTCCGTATCCACAGCTCCCAGAACATCCAGCACCTTGTCGTAGGTCAGCGTCTCCCCCAGATAAAAGGCGATACACTGGTCCAGAAGGCTTAAGGCATCACGCATGGACCCATCTGCCGCCTTGGCAATATAGCGGATTGCCTTATCCTGCACATCTACCTTCTCCTCTGCCATCAGTTCCTGCAGCCTTGCGGCAATGGTGTCAACTGTGATTCTTCGGAAATCATACCGCTGACAGCGGGAGAGTATGGTTATGGGAATCTTGTGGGCTTCTGTGGTTGCCAGTATAAAAATAACATAGGAAGGAGGCTCCTCCAAAGTTTTTAAAAGAGCATTGAAGGCGCCTACTGAAAGCATGTGAACCTCATCTATGATATACACTTTATATCTTCCCTGCGTGGGCCGGTAAGCAACCTCTTCCCGGATTTCTCTGATGTTGTCTACACCATTATTGGACGCTGCGTCAATTTCAATCACATTCATGGAGGTGCCTGCGGAGATTGCCCTGCAAGTCTCACATTCATTGCAGGGACTCCCGTCCACAGGGTGCTCGCAGTTTACTGTCTTAGCCAGAATCTTGGCAATGGTAGTCTTACCAGTTCCCCTAGTTCCGCAGAATAAGTATGCATGTCCTATTCTGTCTGCTTTTACTTGATTTTTCAGTGTTGTGACGATATGCTCCTGACCCTTTACATCCTCAAAGGTGTCTGGCCGGAACTTGCGGTAAAGAGCAGTATAGCTCATGAAAATTCTCCTATTCTAATGTCTTTCCAGTCCGGAATTAATCTCCGAAGCTGATCCCAATACGTTTAGCCTCTTCAATCAGGGGATCACTGGGGGAAACCATCTTCAGCTTGCCGGCGCATTCCTCCAGCGGAACCTTTTTCATTCTTCCGTTTACAATACCAACCATGTACCCGTATTCTTCTTTCATGATCAAATCAGCGGCCGCTGATCCAATTCTGGTGGACAGCACTCTGTCATATGGACATGGACTTCCCCCTCTCTGGGTATGTCCGGGTACGGTAATTCTGATGTCCGCACCTGTAGCCTTTGCAAGCTTGTCGGCAATTTCGTAAGAAACAGAGGGATATTTTCCTGCTTTTTCCTCCATTTTCTTCTTCAGCTCCTTCTTGGACAATTTCGCGTCCTCCTTGGAGATCGCCCCTTCTGCTACTGCAAGGATGGTAAATCTTTTTCCCGCCTTGCTCCGCTTGTCAATAGCCTCCACAATTTTTTTATAATCATAGGGTATCTCCGGAATCAAAATAATATCCGCCCCGCCGGCAATTCCTGCATGAAGTGTCAGCCATCCCACCTTATGCCCCATTACCTCAACGATAAAAACGCGACCGTGAGATGCTGCTGTAGTATGAATACAGTCTATAGCTTCCGTAGCAATATTTGCCGCACTCTGAAAACCAAAGGTCATATCCGTACCCCAGATATCATTGTCAATGGTTTTAGGAAGATGGAGTACGTTTAATCCTTCCTGTCTCAGCAGGTTAGCGGTTTTCTGTGACCCATTTCCCCCAAGAATCACAAGACAGTTCAAACGCAGCTTATGGTAGGTCTGGGTCATAGCCTCAACCTTGTCCAGTCCGTTTTCATCCGGCACTCGCATCAGCTTAAACGGCTGTCTGGAGGTGCCCAAAATCGTCCCTCCCTGTGTCAGAATCCCTGAAAAATCCTTGGAAGAGAGCATTCTGTAATTTCCATATATTAAACCTTTGTATCCATCGTCGAATCCATATACCTCTAGTTCGTCCAGATTACTGCTAAGACCTTTCACCACACCCCGCATGGTTGCATTCAGGGCCTGACAATCTCCGCCGCTGGTCAGTAAGCCAATTCTCTTCATATTGTCACATCCAATCTTTTTAATATGAACTCATTATATAATATTTTATTTTTTATAACAAGGGGAAGGCGAATCTGGCTTATTTTTCTCAAATCAATTGACAAACTTCCCAATTCAATGTATACTATAAGTCCGTGCAGCCGGGGAGTTAGCGGTGCCCTGAACCTGCAATCCGCTACAGCAGGGGTGATGCCAAACTGAGGCTTTTATCTTGTAGAGCTGCCCTCTATAAGTGGCGTTGACGTCTGGGTCTTACGCAACAGAACTCTATGAATCGTGTCAGGTCAGGAATGAAGCAGCACTAAGTAGAATCTTCTGTGTGCCGTAAGGGTGCCTGGGCCGAGTTAACTGTAGAGGTAACGTCTATGGGGTGGAGTCGAAGGGCGGCGCACGTAAAAAATTAATTTATCTTATATTCAAATCTGAGGTACATACTCTCATTATTTCATAGAAATTATCTATTCCCCACGCTTACAAATACATAAGATACCCGATGACGCTCCGCCCGAAATGCATCATCTTTTTTTGATGCCCGGATTACGCCAATAACTTTTGAACTTATTTGCACCAGTATTTTGTTATATTTCCGTTTTATTCATAATACAATGAACTAACCCTTAACCCTTAAGGAGGCAGACAACCATGCAGTCATGGATCATGGAAATTATGAATACTTACGGATATCTGGGCATCGCCCTGTTAATTACCATCGAAAATGTATTCCCCCCCATTCCTTCGGAGGTCATTCTTACCTTTGGCGGCTTTATGACAACCTACACCAAGATGAACATCCTGGGCGTTGTCCTCTCTTCTACCGTAGGCTCTGTGTTCGGCGCTATCATCCTTTATGAGGTGGGGAGCCTGGTGTCTCAAGAGCGGCTGGAGAAAATATTGAGCGGACGGCTGGGACATCTCCTCCATTTCAAACAGGAGGATGTGGGAAAAGCAATACGCTGGTTTGACAGCCAGGGAAATTACACAGTCCTTTTCTGCCGGTGTATCCCAATTGTGCGGAGTCTCATATCAATCCCCGCAGGCATGGCTAAGATGTCTCTTCCCACCTTTCTTTTTCTCACTACCGTCGGCAGTACCATCTGGAACCTGCTTCTTGTCACTCTGGGAGCTATGGCCGGGGCTTCCTGGCAGCGGGTGGTCCTCTATATGAATACTTACTCCGATGTAGCTGTGGCTGTCACAGTGGGCGGTCTTTTATTGGGCCTATTTATTGTCTACCGGAAAAGAAAGAAAAAATAAAGAGAGGGACGGTTCAGACTGAACACGTCCCTATTTCACTACATCCCCGCGGCTTGTTACGATTCGGTAGCCGATCCGTTCCATCCGCTTTTCCAGCAATGCTTTATGTTCAGCCGCCTCGAGCCCGGTACAGGCCTTATTGTTGTAAAGGCTGTACAGCTTTCTCACCGACAACGGCGAAAGATTAGGCATTACCACATTGGCTCCGGCCAGAATCCCCAGCTCTCTTCCTTCTGAATGCAAAGTGCCCAGGGCCGTAGTCGCAGGGATCAGCGCATGTGGGAAGAGCAGCCTTAAGATAGCTGTGAGATTCAGGCACATTGTCAAATCCCCCTTTTTTTCTTCCCGAAAGGGGGTATCTTTATGGGGGAGAAACGGACCTATGCCAATCATTGCCGGCTGCAGTTCCTGGAGAAACCTCAGATCCTCAATCAGATACTCGGGAATCTGCCCGGGGGAACCCACCATAAAGCCTGAGCCCACTTGATATCCTGTTTCCTTTAAATGAAAAAGGCATTGCTTTCTGTTCTCCAGGCTGAGAGAAGCAGGGTGCAGCTGTCTGTAATGTGTCTCATCTGCTGTCTCATGCCTTAACAGATAGCGATCCGCACCGGCATCATGCAGTTTCTTATAGCTCTCCCTGCTTCTCTCCCCCAGAGACAGAGTAACCGCGCAGTCCGGATATTCCTTTTTGATTCCGGTAAGGATGCCGCAAAGCCGGTCGTCCGTATAATATCCATCCTCTCCGCCCTGAAGGACAAAGGTTCTAAAGCCCAGGGCATACCCTTCTTTGCAGCACTCCAGAATCTCATCTTCCCCAACACGGTATCTTGTCAAATCTTTATTGCTTTTGCGTATTCCGCAGTAGTAACAGTCATTTCTGCAAAAATTGGATATCTCTATCAGCCCGCGTATGTAGACGTCTCTGCCATACAATTTCTGCCTTACGCCAGCAGCCGTCTCGTAGAGAAAGCTGGTAACCCATTCGTCCCGGCAGGTAATCAGCCTCCCCAAAAAATCATCATCCGCATCCTTTCGTTTCGCCAGCTGAAGGATTCGTTCCTTGTATTGTTCTTCGTTCATGATTAAAGTATCTCCCTATCTGTCCTCCTGCATCCGGTATCCCACCCCTACTTCTGTAAAGATATACTTTGGCTCTGCAGGGTTTTTCTCCAGCTTTCTCCGTATATTAGCCATATTTACCCGGAGGATCTGGTTGTCATCCCCGGCATAAGGCCCCCATATTTCTTTCATAATATGGTCATAGGTCAGAACCTTTCCCGCATTCTTGGCGAGCAGGGTAATCAGCTTATATTCTATCTGGGTCAGATGAATGCTCTGGCCCTCCAGCATGACAAGCCGTTTTCCAAAATCAATCTCCAGCCCTTCTACCTGATACTTTTCGGAGGAGTTTCCAGCTTTCACTTTGTCGTGGTGACGCAGCGCTGTCCTGATCCTGGCCATAAGCTCATCCGTACCGAAGGGCTTCGTTATGTAGTCATCTGCCCCCAGATCCAATGCCGCTACTTTCTCCTTTTCCTGGGTTCTGGCAGATATTACAACAATAGGAGTTTCCGCCCATTCCCGTACCTGCTTTATAATGTCCAGTCCATCCATATCCGGCAGACCCAGATCCAGAAGGATTACATCCGGGCAATGGGAAGTGATAGCGCTTAAGGCCTCTTTTCCCGTGTAAGCTTTAATCACCTTGTAGTTTCGGGAATTTAATACAGTTTCTACAAAATCAGCGATGTTTTTCTCATCCTCGATAATCAAAATTAACTCTCTGTGATCCTTCATCTTGCTTCTCCTTCCAACGGAAGAGTAAAAATAAATTCGGCCCCATCTGAATGGTTTCTGGCCTCAATGACTCCCCCATGTGCTGTTATAATACTTTTACATATGGACAGGCCGATCCCCATCCCTTTCGAGGAATCGCTCCCTCTTCCTCTTTCGCTGCTGATGCCGTCAAAAAGATCCGGCAGTTTATCCTCTGCAATTCCGATTCCGTGATCCCTCACCTGAAACAGTACCGTGTCCTTTTCTTTTGTAACAGTAAACTCAATTGGCCTTGTACTCCCGGAATGAAGCAGCGCATTTTCCAGAAGATTGATTATTACCTGTTCCACCAGTGTGGCGTCCATAGGCACCATCAGGAAATCTTCCGGGACTGTGGTGCGTATCTCTGCCCCCGGATATCTCTTTTTCAGCCTTATCACGCCCTCAGATACCACTTCCTCCAGAGGCTCCGGAGATTTATTCACCTTTGTATTCCCCTCCCGGATCCTTGTAACCGACAGCAGGTTCTCCACCATATGCAGCAGCCAGGTAGCATCTTCTCTGATATGATGAATCAGCTCCTCTTTTTCCTCCTCTTTTAACGTATCCTTTGCTTCCAGATACAAATCGCTGGAACCTATCATGCTCGTAAGAGGGGTACGGAGATCATGGGAAACCGCACGCAGAAGATTGGCCCGCATCTTTTCCTTCTCTGTCTCCACCTCCAGTTTTTTCTGTGATTCATAGAGCTTTTTATTCATCTCATCTCTCTCTTCTGCCAATCTTGTCTGCTCTTTCATACTGGTCGTGGTGGCGCTGGTAATAAATGAAATCACCAGCATCCCAATAAATGTAGCCGGATAACCATCTCTGGTAAAATCAATCTGCCAGAATGGATAGGTAAAAAAGAAATTAACCCCCAGAACGCCGATAAAACAGGATATTATCCCCCAAAAATACCCTGACGTATATCTGGATATAAGAACGGTTGCCATCATATACACAATTGCCATATTCGTCATACTCTCTGTGGTATGGTAAAACCAGTAGGCCAGCACTGTGGCCAGCAGAAGCAGCGCCATTGTTACTATAAAATCCTTAAGTCTTTTCATTTACGGCCGTTTTCCTCCTCATATTTTATATGGCACAATACTTATGCCGGCCCGAAGGGCATGAATTATTCCTTTGGTATTAAACAGTATACCGCAATTTTTTCTGCTTGTAAGCAGGTAATTTTCCATTTTTAACGCTTTCTTTACGGAAGTACTTATTTTATCATGTTATATTGGATTTGCGTAGAATTTTTGGAGAAAATATGGAAAGGAAATAAACACATGAAAACAAGTGACATACTCATCCTCCTGGGAGGGCTTGCCCTTTTTCTATATGGCATGCATATGATGAGCGACGGGTTGGAGGCGGCAGCCGGCAACCGAATGAAACGCATCTTAGAAAAGCTTACTGCTAACCGCTTTCTTGGCATTGCAGTGGGTGCAGGCATAACAGCCGTCATACAGTCTTCCTCAGCGACTACTGTTATGGTAGTTGGTTTTGTCAACTCCCGTCTCATGACGCTCCGACAGGCTGTCTGGATTATTATGGGAGCCAATATAGGGACAACAATCACAGGCCAGCTTATCGCCCTTGACATCAGCGCAATTGCGCCTCTTATAGCTTTTATCGGGGTCTCCATGGTAGTGTTTCTGAAGGGAGAGAAAAATCATCATTTCGGGGCTATTATTGCCGGTCTCGGAGTACTTTTTATCGGAATGGGGATGATGAGCGACGCTATGATGCCCCTCCGGGATTCCCAGGGGTTCATCCATCTGATGACCCAGTTTTCTAATCCGCTTTTGGGAATTCTGGCCGGAGCTCTTTTTACTGCCGTGATACAGTCTTCTTCAGCCTCAGTGGGAATTCTTCAGGCACTGGCCTCCAGCGGACTGATCGGCCTTTCCAGTTCCGTATATGTTCTGTTCGGACAGAATATCGGTACCTGCATCACAGCCGTGCTGGCCTCCATCGGCACCAACCGCAATGCGAAAAGAACCACCATTATTCATCTGCTGTTTAATACCATTGGCACCGGTATCTTCGTCTGCGTCTGTATGATGACCCCATTTACGTCTTTCATGCAGTCACTGACACCAGACAACCCCGCGGCGCAGATTGCAAATGTACATACTTTGTTTAACATAGTCACCACGCTGCTTCTTCTTCCCTTTGGCAATTATCTGGCTGCTCTGTCAGAAAAACTGCTTCCGGATAAAGGAGAGGCGGAAGAAGGCGGCCATTCCCTGATGTATCTGCACACCCTTCCCCACGCCGGAGATTACAAAATAGGCTGGGCTGCTCTGGCTATTTCCCAGCTCCAGCAGGAAGTATACCGTATGTTCCAATTTGCCAGAGAAAATGTGCTTCTCAGCTTTGAGTCTGTGGAGCACCGCTCTACAAAAAAAATGGCTCAGGTTCTGTCCAATGAGGAATACCTGGATTATCTGAATATGGAGATATCCAGATACATCTCTACCCTCATGGCACAGGAGATGTCTCACAAAGACAGTAAAATTATCAATGGCTATTTTAAAATAGTAGGGAACATCGAGAGGGTGGGAGATCACGCTATGAATATCGCAGAATATGCAGAAATGCTTTGCGATAAAGATCTTAAATTTTCTTCCACAGCTATCCAGGAAATCCAGTCTATGAAAGCAGTATGTCTGACTACGCTGGATCAGCTTGCCCCCCAGAAGTCGGTCTCCCCCCTCCATATTCTGGAACAGGTGGCCAAATATGAACAGCAGATCGATGATATCAACGCCCAGTACCGTCAAAATCAAATCATACGGATGCAAAACGGAACCTGCCTGGCAGAAACCAGTATTCTTTATTCTGAGATGCTTACGGATTTCGAAAGAATTGGCGATCATGCTTTGAATATTGCCAAAGAATACACAACGATGTGGGAAGGGGAAAGCAAAGAGATGGGCATCGCAGCCACAGAAAATCTATAGTACCCACATAGAAACAGCCATTCTCCAGTTATTGCCGACTGCTGAGAATGGCTGTTCTTATATTGCTGGATTCTACTGTCCCACGGCCTCCTGTTCTTCCCGTTCCCCTTCCAGGCTGGGCTGTCCGATGTAAGCCTCGGCGATATTTACACAAAGGCTGCCCATCCGCTCCATACTATACAATATGGTTGTAAAGGCTCCCGTAAGCTCTGGACTGCATTTTCCTTTTTTCAGTCTCTGTACATGATTTTTTCTGAGTTTATTTTCCTGTATCTGCAGTTCGTCCCTTTGCTGAATCACCTTAAAGGCTGCCGCCCGGTTATCGTTCTGCACTGCATCCATGGCCGAGAGAAGCATTCCCTCTATTTTTTCCAGCATACTTTCCATTTCCTTCTCTGCCTCCTTAGAGAACGCATATTCTTTGCCCTCCCGGTTATCCTCCAGGCGCTCTCTGCGGACCTTGGCCACTTCCTGGCACCTTTGGCTAATTCTGTCCACATCGCAGGCTATATACATCAGGCTGGCCGCCCGCATGGACTGCACCTCTGTAAGTGTACCGCTGGCAAAAAGATTGGAGATAAATTTTTCTATCTGGCCATACAGATGCTCAACAACGTCCCTCCTCTGGCAGACATTTTCCCATACAGCGGCCGCTTTTTGATCCATTGCTTTTCTCGCCTCACTTATCATTTCCTGCACCATGTGTGCGCAGCGCACAATCTCCTCATTGGCAAGATGCAGCGCGAATACTGGCTGGCCTGCCATCTTATCGTCCAGAAACTGGGGCTGGCTTTCTGTGTCCACCACATCCTCTCCCGGCACAATCTTAGTGACAATCTTGACCATCAGCCAGATAAAGGGAATCCACAGAAGCGTATTTGCCACATTGAACGCTGTATGAGCATTTGCTATCTGTCTGGAAATCACATCAATCTCATTTCCCTTGGGAGAGATAAACTCTACAAACTTTGCAAACCATGGGATGATCCAGATAAAGAGGAAGCTTCCTGTAATATTAAATACACTGTGGGCCACTGCTGTCCGCTTTGCATTTTTAGACTGGCCTACAGAGGCCAGCAATGCAGTAATTGTTGTCCCGATGTTGTCTCCCAGAAGAATTGGAATAGCTCCTGTAAGTCCTATGACACTGGATATCCCGTCAGGTCCCGCCTGGCTGGCAAAGTTCTGCAGGACTGCAATTGTGGCACTGCTGCTCTGCACCACCAGGGTCATAACCGTGCCAAGCAGGACACCCAGAACCGGAATGTGAGAAACTTTTGCTATCATATCGGTAAATACAGGGCTGGCTGCCAAAGGCTTCATGACATCCCCCATGGTGGTAATTCCCAGAAATAAAATTCCAAAAGCAAATATGGTCTGCCCTATATTCTTAGCTTTTTCCTTCTTACAGAAAAAGAAAATTACAAATCCAATGAAAATAATAGGCCATATATAATCCGTAATCTTAAAAGCAATAATCTGTGCGGTCATGGTTGTTCCGATGTTTGCACCCAAAATGACAGAAATCGCCTGAGGCAGCTTCATTAAGCCTGCACTGACAAATCCAATCACCATTACTGTAGTGGCACTGCTGCTCTGCAGGACCGCAGTCGTCAGCGCTCCGGCCAGTACGCCTACAATAGGATTCTTTGTGAGAATCCCCAGTACATATTTCATTTTCTCCCCTGCAACCTTCTGCAGGCCTTCACTCATCATATTCATTCCATAGATGAATACAGCTAATCCTCCTAACAACCCAAACACTGTCCGCATCGTCTCATTCATATACTTTTTCTCCGTTAACTATCTTTTCTTATCTCTTGTTTACGGTCCAAGTATATTGGTTGTATGTTAAATCTATGTAAAACTTTAGGTAAAATTTAAGTAAATTCTTCCAAAAGGCTGCCATTTGATTTTACATAAGAAATTCGGGCGGCCGGATTATAACGCCAAAAGAGAGCCTTTAAAAGACTCTCTTTCTGACTTCTCTTATATATTCCGGTGATGTTCCGCAGCATCCACCGATGAGATCCGCCCCGGCTTTTACCAAACGCTCCATGTGTCCGGCAAATTCCTCAGCTCCCATCTGATATACCGCATTCCCCTCTTCATCTATCACAGGCATTCCGGCATTGGGTTTTACCAGAACCGGTATTTTAACATTTTTCTTGATCGTTGTTACCACTGCTTCCAGCTGATCTGGTCCCACAGAGCAGTTAATCCCTACCGCATCTGCCCCCATCTCTTCCAGGCTGACCGCTGCCTCAAGAATATGTCCGCCAAAAAAGAGGCTGCCGTCCGCTTCTACGGTCATAGAACACATAACCGGGAGATCGCAGATTTCATGGGCGGCATCCAGAATGGCCATGGTCTCCTGAATCCCTATCATAGTCTCCGCCACCAAAAGATCTACCCCTGCTGTACAAAGACTTCTGATCTGCTGCGCATATACCTCATACAATTCTTCATAGGGCATGTCCATCTTTCCGGTCGTTGTTATATCGCCTGCAACCAGACACCTTGTGCCAACTGCCCGGCGTGTTACTGCCACCAGCTCTCTGTTCAGTTCCTCTACTTTATCTTCCAGTCCATGCCCCTTAAGACTCACAGCATTGGCTGCAAAGGTAGGCGCATATACAATCTGTGAACCTGCATCTGCATATCCCCTCTGCAATTCTGTCAAAGGCTGAGGATTTTGGACTATCCACTCTTCTGTACATACTCCTCTGGGCATCCCCGCCTGGATCAGGTTAGAGCCAGTGGCCCCATCTAGAATCACAGGTCTGCAGGCTATTAAATCATTCCATTCCCTTTTTGTCATCCGTCACCTGTTCCTTTCTTTTCTTTGCTTCCCGAAGTTCCTTAAAAAATCCGCTGAGCATCCCGCTGCACTCCTCTTCCAGAATGCCTCTCTCAACTTCTACCTTATGGTTAAATCCGTCCATCTCCAGCAGATTCAGGACAGAACCGGCACATCCGGCCTTAGGATTCATACTTCCGATCACTACCTTGTTAATTCTGGCCTGGACAATCGCTCCTGCGCACATCTGGCAGGGTTCCAAAGTAACATACATGGTACATCCCTCCAGCCTCCAGTCCCCCAGCTTTCTGCTCGCCTTTCTTATAGCATTCAGCTCTGCATGGGACAGCGTATTCTTGTCCGTATTCCTTCTGTTATATCCTCTGGCAATAATCCGCCCCTCAGAAACAATCACGCATCCGATAGGAACTTCCCAGAGAGCATACGCCTTTTTTGCCTGGCGTATCGCCTCTTTCATAAACTTTTCCTGTTCTGTCATAAATCTTCCTTTATATTCACTAAAAATATATCATACATTTTAACACGTTATGATAACTTGGGCAAATAAAAAATACTGCTAAACAGTAAATAAGCCAACTGTTTAACAGCATTTTCAGCAGCGGAGACGGTGGGATTCGAACCCACGTGCCGGTTACCCGGCAACTTGATTTCGAGTTATTTGAAGGCAAGTTCTTATGAGTTTACGAGAGTAACTTTAGGAGAAGATAAAATCCCGCAGACCCGCATAAATAAAGGCTTTTCAGGCACAAACGCTGATATTTCCGCGCATGAACACACCGCCCTGATTTAGCGGTTTTCAGGGCAAAGTGTAGAAAAAGTGTAGAAAAACCGTAGAAAAACAACCGGCGAAATAACCTTAAGATACTTTAGTTTCCCGGCAATTTGAAAAATCAAAACCAAGCGTATCCTACCATTGACATTGATTTTTAACAGAACATCCTGCAGCAGACAGAGCATAATTCTCTGTCCTAAGGATCAATGTGATGGGAGGAACGATGATGGCAACCGACTACTCTTACCTTCTGGCTGAATATCCGGAGAAGATAAGTCAAGACCAGCTTTACAGAATTTGCCGCATAAGCAAACGAAAAGCCACATGGCTTTTGGAGAACGGATATATCCCCTGCGAGGATACCGACAAAAAGACCCGCAGGTTTAAAATCCAAATAACCGACGTTATTGCATACCTTACTCGCTTGGAAGAATCTCCTGAAACTCTGCTGACACCACCGGGGATATTTTCAAGCGGAATAAAATATAAACCGAAGCGCCAAACGGCGAAGGCAATCAACTCCGAGAAGTTTATGGCAATGCTTAAGAACAAGTGGCACACCTTTCCGGATGCCCTCACGGTAAATGATGTCACAAAGCTAACGGGATACTGCCAAACCACAGTATCTGAATGGATCAAGGCAGAAAAGATAACGGGGGTATGGTATTATACCAAGTATTTAGTGCCAAAGGACAGCTTGATAAACTATATGGCAACAGAAGCTTGCCGCATCCATCAGAAGTCCAAAAAGCATATAGAGCTGCTGGAGCAGTATCGAAATCCCTAAATGCTCGGCGCATCCATTTACATGAAAACAGGGTGACTACTTTGCATAGTGTCACCCTGTTCTTGTATCGATTATAAAAATCTGATCCAGTCGCGTCTGCCGTACAGAATTCTTTCAACGTCAACCACCTTGTTCTTCTCGTCTATGGAAAAAAACACAACGTAATTTTTTACAATTAGTTTCCTGTATCCCATTTGAGATAGACGATCGTCTGAAACAAGCGGACAGCGCTGCGGCATATCGGACAGACTTAGCATTGCCTCTTCAAAAAGCTCCATCATACGAGTTGCCGATATGGGAGCTGACAGCTGAGAAGCAATATACCGAACAATGTCCCTAAGATCGTTTTCGGCTGGTTCAGATACATCTACCCTATATTTCGCCATCGGCGATGCCTCGCTTAATATCCTTCATGACATCTTGAAACGGACGCTTTTTACCCGCTTTAACGGCCGATCGTCCTTCGTCAAGCAGGTGATACAGTTCAAGCTTGCCGCTGAGTGCCTCATAGGTTTCAATGCTCATAACCGCCAAATCTCCCTGCCCGTTTTTTGTGATAAAAACAGGTTCACGGCTTTCATGACAGAAGGTGGATATCTCATTATAGTTATTCCGCAGGTCAGTGCTGGACTTTATATTTGGCATAGCGTTTACCTCCTTACACAATTCTAAAGATATTATACACGAATTTCTTTAGAATATCAATTGAATTTCGCTGACTGCAACTGGCATCGAAAATAAGACACCGGATGCCGGTTAAAATCTTAATGAGATCGTTTCCTATGAAGGGACGAATATGACTCATATGTAACTCTCGTTTAATCATAAACAAAACACCTCTTTATCTCTTTCCATAACAATACAACATCAAAGATATATCTTATAAAAATTGAACACATTGAACTTGTTGTTTCAAACAAAATCCCATTAAATTCAGTATCAATGTATAGAAGCAGAATAATCAGAGAATAATAAATGCCTAAGCACTGTCATAAAATAAGTTTTAAATTTGATTGACAATATGACAAATGCGGCATATACTATAAATATAGAAGGGAGGCATTATCATGAATAACTCTCTGGAGATCATCGGAGCAAGGATAAAATCTCTGCGCGAAAGTAGCGGCCTTACACAAAGCAATGTGGCTAATTATCTTCATGTCGATCAAAGCCTTGTGTCTATGGTCGAGAAAGGCAAACGGGCACTGACGGCGGATATGCTGGATAAGCTTGCAGCCTTGTTTGGTACGCGGGTATCTGCACTCATGGAGCCGGAAATGAAGGTTAAACCGCTGTCCTTTGCGCTTCGTGCAAGCGAAATCGGAGAAGATGACTTGGACGCAATTAGCGCCATAAACAGGATTGCTTTAAATAGCCACTTTATGACTCAATTGCTTGAGGGTGAGCATGCCAATGGATAGAATAGAGTTATGGAAAAAAGCTCTCAGTTTACGGAAAGAGCTTGGAGAAGATGCGACTTCTCCGATCGATATATTGGCATTGGTTCATACAATCGATAAATTATCCATCGTATACTATCCGATGGGGAATCACATTAGCGGTATTTGTATTAAGGGAACCGGCAGCAATGTCATCGCCATTAATTCAGCCATGACCCTTGGAAGGCAGCGCTTTTCCATGGCTCATGAACTATATCACCTGTATTTTGATGATGACGAACTCACTGCGGTGTGTGCAAAAACAATCGGCGAGGGAAATGAAAAGGAAAAGCAAGCAGATCAGTTTGCATCGTATTTGCTTATGCCCCCGGATGCCCTTTCGGATAAAATTGACCAGCTGAAAAAGTCGAGCTCCGCCAAGCTTTCCATTCATGATGTTGTGCGTTTGGAGCAATACTTTCGTATTAGCCGCAAAGCTATCCTTTACCGGCTGCTCAGCGAAAATGAATTAACCCGTGAAGAAGCTGATTCAATGCGCCAAAACGTAATTTTATCTGCTCTTAATCTTGGCTACGATGATACACTCTATAGACCGACACCCGAAGATAAGCGATACAGGACATACGGCTACTATATTCAGCAGGCGGAAAAAGCTTTGGAACAAGGGCTAATATCCAGCGGCAAATATGATGAATTGCTGCTATCTGCTTTCCGTTCCGACCTCGTCTATGGGGAGGAAATCGAAGGGGGCGAATTGCTTGACTGATTCGCTCTTTTTTGATAGCGACTGTATCTCGGCTTTTTTGTGGGTTGGGAATGAAAATTTATTGGTTAAGTTATATCCCGGTAGGATCGTTATTCCTAAAACTGTTTATGACGAACTGTCCTATCCCGGGATTGCGCACCTAAAGGCAAGAGTAGATGCACTCCTTTCGGTGGGACAAGCACAGGTAATGTCCATTGATGTGGCTACGGAAGCCTATGATATATATTATCAGCTTACCGAAAAACCAAAAGCCGGGCATATGGTTATCGGCAAAGGAGAAGCCGCATCCATCGCATTAGCAAAACAGTATGACGGCATTGTAGCAAGTAATAATCTGAAGGATATTTCTTTATATATCGCTCAAATGGATCTTAAGCATCTATCAACTGGCGATATATTACTTGCGGCACTGGAAAGAGGATACATCACCGAAGCACAGGGAAATACTATTTGGACTAAAATGCTATCTAAACGAAGAAAACTGGGGGCGGCAAACTTTACTGCTTACATACAGGCAAAGCAAAAATAAAAACGCCTATCGCTCATTTCATAATTTATAACGCAAAATTAGAACTAAAGACTCCAATATTGCAAATTGGAGCCTTATTTATTGGCCGGGGAATCGAAGTGCAGAAATGCACTTCGATTCCCCGGCTTTTCTTTTTTGGAAGGGAGGAAAAATATGTTGGTACGCTATAAGAAAAACAAGAAACCTGCCTGTTATGATTCTGATGTCCTTGTAACAACAGGTCCGATACCGGCAGCTGAACAGCCTAAGGGACCATTTAAAAGCTGCGGAAACTGCCCCTACCCCTCTCATGGTTTTATCTGCTACAGTTCCGAGGGAGATTGCCTTAGAACCGATATGCAGAAAATAAACAAAAAACCCAATGCAAAACAAAAGCCCATATGAAGGAGGAACAAATATGAGATATGACAGTGAATTTCTGAGATTGCTCAAGGAGAAGTATCCGCCCGGTACACGAATCCGTCTCACAAAAATGAACGATCCCTATGCCCCCGTACCACCCGGTACAGAAGGTACGGTGGATTTTATTGACGATGCGTGCGGAATTCACATGCAATGGGACAACGGGCGCTCCCTTGCCCTCATTCCTGGGGAGGACTCGTTCTCAAAAATATCTCCTCCGCTCCAGACTCTCAAGCTATATATGCCGCTTACCGTTAAGAAATACGAGCGCAACGAATGGGGCGATTGGGAGGATTATCCCTCGGAGCTGGATCAAGATACTATCCTCTCCTATCACGATTCTATCCTTGCAGCCATTGTGAAAGAGCGAAGGCCGGAAGAAACGGAACGAGGACTCATGAAATACTATCCTAAAAATGACAGCGTCAATCAGAAGGTTCATTCCTTCTTTTTCACAGTGGAACAGATTGGCGCCAAGCTGATGGGTGTGGCCGAATGCCGCATACAAGGGAGCTTGAGTGAGGCAGAGCTTGAGCAGCTTAAGGATTATGTTTCCGGTCAGGCATCGGACGGCTTTGGTGAAGGCTTTGAGCAGCATCCCTTAAAAACAGGCAATGGCGAAATCTATGTCAGCCTATGGAGCAGTGATAAAGACTGGAGCATCATGACGCCGGATGAGTTGGCGCAAAGCCAGCAGATGGGAGGAATGCAGCTTGGATAATATCTTGACCGTTCTGACCGGAGATGAATAGCAGAATTTCTTTTGGTATTTGGTATAGCTTTCCTATGAAAAGTGTGGCATTGTGTTGTAATTGAAGGAGGTGGACAGTTGGCAGAATCCAACCCTGCTGTCAGGGAGGCTGTCAAACAGCAGCGGGATGCATCGGTGCTGGTAAAGGATCATCCGAAATACGATAACGAATTGGAACAGATAGTGGACTCATATTTTGAAGCTATGCAGCTTTTGCTCGGTGAATACAGCCGACATCTGTACATCCAAGGCGCTAAAGACTGTGTGGCGGTTTTGAGAGAGCTTGGCGTAATCAAGTAGCGCAGGCAATGATGCCTGTGCTTTTTTAGATTCAAAATCAAAACAGGGCCGTTTCCCCAAACAGGAGGCGGCCCTGTTTTTTATCATTTGTCCTGCCTTTCTTTCCGGGGAAGCGGTCGGAAAGGAGGTAAACATGTTGAAAAAACAGCTTGCGGAATATCTGCACCGCTATCATCACGGTGCGGAAAATGCCGTCACCAGCAAAGAACTGGAACACACCTTTTGTGTTTCCGGTAAGGAACTGCGCGACATTGTCAACAGCCTGCGTCGCGAAGGCATCCCTATCGCCAGCGATCAAAGCGGATATTTTTACGCAAGAACCGAAGCGGAAGTCCGGCTGACCATCCGTCATATGAGAAGCCGCGTCAGCGGAATCAGAGCTGCCATCGGAGGGCTCAGGCATTCCCTCACGGCATTTGACGATACGCAGATACGCCTGCCGCTGGAGGGAGGTGATGATTTCTGAACAGCTTTATGTCATGGATCGGCGGCAAGAAATCCCTGCGTGAGCTGATCGTCACACTGTTTCCCCTCTACTACGAAAGATACATTGAAGTGTTCGGCGGAGGCGGCTGGATACTGTTTCACAAGCCGCCCGGTAACGACTTTGAGGTGTATAACGATTTCAACGGACTGCTGGTCAACCTGTACCGCTGTGTGCGGGAAAAGCCGGAGGAACTTATAGACGCACTGCGTTATGTCCTCAATGCCCGCGCAGACTTTGACCTTGTTAAAAATACCCTCGCCCGTGACAGTCCTGCTTCCGATGTACAGAAGGCAGCCTGGTTTTACCAGCTTATCCGCTACAGCTACGCATCGGGACTTACCAGCTATGGCAGTCAGCCCCATGATATGTGGTCCAATTTTCCACTGATTGAACAGGCTCACAGACGGCTTGCCAAAGTGGTGATCGAAAACAAGGATTTCGAGAAGTTGATTGGGCAATACGACCGCCCCGTCAGCTTTTTCTACTGTGACCCGCCGTACTTTGAAACCGAGGGCTACTACAAAAACGTGGGTGAGGACGGCTTTACAGAAAAAGATCACATCCGCCTGCGGGATGCTCTGCTGCGAATTGAGGGCAAATTCCTGCTGTCCTACAATGACTGCGATTTTATCCGCAATTTGTATGATGCGCCGGGTATCCAAATTGATTCCTATACCCGCATCAATAACATCAAGCAGCGGTATGACAATGGGGCGCAGTTCCCCGAAATCCTCATTGCCAATTACGATATGGGGGAACGGACGAGGGAGGCCCCGGCGCAACTCAATTTATTTGACAACGGCGGGATTGAGCTCTGACCGAAAAACCAAAAAGGAACACCGTCCCTATCGGGGCAAATATTTAAAGGAGGACAGACCCCATGAAAAACAATCAGAAGAAAAATGAGCAGACCCTGCAAATCCCCATAGATATTCAGCAGCGTTGCAGCTTTGCCGATGCGGAAACCCTTGTGGTGACAGCCGCCGAATGCGTATGCGTCATCCACAAGGGTGAAATGACGGCGCTGGAGCTTATTCGCGTTATTGCCGCACTCAGCGAGCTGGCAAGCGATATGACGGTTCACCTTGCCGGAGCTTGCGGTCTCTGCAACAACTGCGAGGATGAAAATCCGGAAGCAAGTGAAAAAGGCGGCTGCAATCACAACCCCGCTGAATGGGTAGCAGACTGCTCCCTTTGCCGTGATCTGCTGGACGAAAACCAGGACATCCGCATTCCAGACTATCTGCTGGAGGAAGCGGGTATCCCCAAGGGTACCCGGTTAGAAGGCTATACCGATGAGGACAGCGGCGAATTTACAGTCGTAAAGGCAGATATCCAGCAAGATATTCGCGATGTACCGGCCTGCATTCTTTCGGTGCTGGCGCAAAACGGTATCTGCCTTGCAGCATTGGATGAATTGATCATGCAGGAAAGCATCATCTATGGCAAATAACCTGCCCTCATTCTTTAAGACATTATCTGGGAGGTGGGAAGATGTTAGGGATTACCCTGAAAAACGGCCTCATTTCCTACTATGGAAACCCGGCCGGTTATACTGATAAAGAAAAAGCCATTGTGGACAGCATTTTTCAAAATGATGAGCTGACCATCTGGCTCCAAAGCCGCTCCTTAACGCCGAAGTGGACAGATGGCGTGATGGAGCGGCTTCTTGCTGGCGAACGTGCGGATGGCATGGAAGGCGTACTGCTGAAAAATGTTCGCATCTGGCAGTTAAAGCCGGACGTGGACGTGCACATGAAATTTATACCCTATGAAGAAATGGTGCGGCGATTTGGAGAGCCATCTCTCGAAAATTACAACATCGTCTATGACGGTCAGCTCGACACCAACGACCTCGAAGCCATCTACACAAGGTGCAATGCAAATCACCCGGCAGGCTTTTCGGGACACTCTCTTTCCATGTCTGATGTGGTGGAGCTGTATGACGCCCAAGGCAGCGAATATCACTACTGCGACCGTTTTGGATTCCAGAAAATCAGCTTCGGGGGCTCAGAGCAGACCCAAGCTATGGAAATGAGTATGTAGGCAGCCTGGGGCTGCCTTTTCTCGACCAAAGAAACAATAGAACGGAGGAAAACTACATGGTTCAGGTTATCAAAAAAATGAAAAGTACAGCTTCACACAAGATTACAGCGGCAAAGGATGCCGCAGCCAATCTCGCTTTCCGTGGCAGGAACCTTCTCTCAGGTAATGCCGGAGAAGGTTATATTGACACAGCCATCAAAATCTTGCTGGCGGTTGTCATTGGCGCCCTGCTCCTTGCGGGGCTCTATGCCCTGTTCGGGGAAACGGTGCTCCCGACCCTGACCCAGCGCATTAAGGAAATGTTCAACTACGCCGGTTAGAAATACCGGAAATTTTGAGAAGGAGGAATAAACATGCCTAAGAATACAACATCGCCCGTTCCAAAGTACGATGTGAAAATTCATTCCATCCGTCCGGCTGGAAGCTGCAAGGCCACCGCCTCGGTCAATATTTACGGTGTTTTCGCCGTTCGGGGCATCAAGATTATGGAGGGCTCCAAGGGGCTGTTCATTTCCATGCCCAGCTACAAGGCCGGAAACGGCGAGTACAAGGATATCTGCTTTCCTTGTACCAAGGAGTCCAAAGCGGAATTTGACAAGGCGGTTATCGGGGCTTACCAGCAGACGCTCACTCAAGGACAGGCCGCCGCACAGAAACAGGAATCTTCCGAACTCCAGCAGGAGCAAAGTCAGCCTGTCATGGGCGGGATGTAGGAGGTAGCCAATGAACGAGAAAATGAAAAAGCCTCTCGGCATTCTTCTTGTGGTTTGCTTGGTGGTTTCCCTGCTTGCGGGCAGCGCCTATGCGGTAAACCGATATTTTGAGGATGCCAAAGGCCATTGGGCGGAGGAAGCTATTCAAATTCTTACAGATAAAGGCGTCATCAGCGGTTATCCCGATGGCTTGGTACACCCTGATGCCATCATCACCAGAGGCGAGTTTGCAGCCTTGATCGCAAGAACCATGGAATTGCCGGAACCGAATGAAAGCCAAATTACCATTCATTTTACCGATATTGCCGGCCACTGGTCAGAGAAGCATGTGGAAGCACTCATTATTGCGGGAATCATCCAAAAGGATGATTTCGGCACAAAGTTTCTGCCAGACGAGCCCATCACCCGCATAGAGATGATCCGTATGCTGGTGAGAGCCATCGGCAAAGGCGACCATGACGCATCCTGCTCCTGCGCAACCGGCTTTTCAGATGACAGCGAACTTGGTGACGCAGACAAAGCCTGCATCTGCGCCGGTAAAAAATATGGTATTGTAGACGGCTATCCGGACGGAACGGTTAAACCGAACAGCAATGCCACCCGCGGAGAAGCCTTTGAAATGCTGGTGGACGCTGATAAGGCAAAGGAGCAGATCAATAAAGAGGAAACAGCGAAGCCGCCAGCAAACACCAAACCGAAGGATAAGTACTCAAACTCCGACAGTAGCGGCGGATCTTCCTATGTTCCTGCCCCGCAGTTCAGCTTTACGCTGCCCAAAACCGCTTATACTGCCGAGGAAATTGAGATCAAGCCGGAAAGCCGCTATGTAAGCGGCGTGACATGGTCGGCTCTTAAAAACGGGCTCCCTGCAGAGCTTTCCGAGCTGGCAGAGGGTACGTTGGACGCAAACGGCGGCAAAGTCAAATTTACGAAAGCAGGCAGCATTACCCTGATTGCCACAGCAAAAAACAGCCGGGGCATTACGGTAACCCATGAGCAGACAATCAGCATCTATCCGGTGGTAAAGGCTGCTTTTTCATTGCCTGAAACCGCCCACACCGACACGGCCGTTTCGGTGGAACTTGCTACTGAAAACCTCGGCGCTAATTCGGTAGTGTGGTCCCTTCAAAAAGATGGAGCTGCCGCGGATCTGGAAAAAGCTCTCTCTGGTGAGTTAAACTCTGCTGGCGGTACGGTTTTGTTTAAGGAAAAAGGCAGATATACGCTGACCGCCTCCATTACAGACGAGCTGGGCAAAACCGTTACTGCACAAAGCAACATCGCCATCTACCCTGTGGCGGAGGTAAAGCTTACCCTGCCGGCGGTTTCCCATACGGATAAAACCATCACTCTACAGACAGAAACAAAAGAAACGGATGGTCTCGCTTTAACCTATACCCTGACCAGAAACGGTGAACCTGCCGACATCGGCACATTTATCGAAGGCAATCCATCCGATGGCAGCATCCGCTTTAAGGAAAAAGGCGTGTATGTGCTGACCGCTTCTGTCACAGACGCTACAGGCAGAGTGTTTGCCGATACAGCGGATATCACCGTCTATCCGGTGGGATCAGCGGGATTTTATCTGCCTGAAATCTTCCATACCGATAAAACCGTTACGGTGGAAGCGGTGTTCGGGGAGATCGGAAGCCATACCGCCAAGTGGTCGCTGCTGCATGACAGCAAGGAGGTATCCCTCACCGACGCGGCGGAGGGCACGCTGGGCAACAGTGGCGGCAAGCTGAAGTTTCACTCCAAGGGCAGCTATGTCCTGAAAGCGGAATTCACCGATGATGGCGGCAGAACCTACCGCTATGAACAGAGATTCAAGGTTTATCCTGTGCCGGCCGTAAGCTACAGCCTGTCAAAGTACGCTCATACCGATACCGATGTCGTAGTCAAAACTGAAACCGCCAATCTGGACGGCCTTACCATCGAATGGCTGGTGGACAATACCTTCGGTTTTCAGGACTGGTCGACCTATGTCAGCGGTAAGCTCACAAACAACGGCGGCACAATCCGATTTAAAAGAGCCGGTATCTATGAGCTGGTGGCGAGAGTTACCGATGAAACAGGACGGGTATTTTTGTATGAAAGCAAGGACAGGTGCGAGGTGCTTCCCGTTCTGACCATTGACTTTGAGCTTCCCGCCTTTGCCTACACCGATACCGACCTTGACATCAGAACCCACGGCAACAACAATGTTCTGCCGGTAGAGTGGTCCGTCAGCAAGGACGGCAAAAATATTCCGCTCTCAGAGGCATTCAGCGGAAGTCTCACCCCGCAGGGAGGAAAAATTACTTTCCGAAGCGATGGCGAATATGTTCTAACCGCCATGATGACCGATTATCTGAAACGCAGTTACTCCCACAGCGAAAGTATACGCATCCTGCCGGTGGTGCAGTATACATTCACCATGCCGCAGACCGTTCACTACGGTGCGGAGTTTGATGTTGTCGCAAAAGATGTTCAGCATATCGGCAGCTATACCGTAGTTTGGACGCTGCAAAAGGACGGCAATGCGGCACAGTATCAGGGAACGCTGGACAATGACGGCGGCAGGATCGCCATCCGTGACACCGGCGACTTTATCCTGACCGCTTCTGTCATAGACAGCAAAGGGCGTGTAACCACTCATTCGGAGAGCATCGCGGTAACCAATACTGCGCCGAATGCCCCTGTGGTAACGGCAATTCCCTCTCGTACCGCCAAGGACGGCAAGTTCCTTGTAGACATTACCGCCAGTGCCGACGATCCCGATGGCGATTCGGTGACATTGGAGTACGAGGGTACTGCGGCTGACAGCTACTATGCGCCGGGTACCCATACCATCCGTGTCAGAGCCAAAGATATCGCCGGAGCTTATTCCCCGTGGACGGAAAAAACCTTCACCGTGACCAATTCCGCTCCCACTGTTACCCTGACAGTTGAACCAACCCGCACGGTCAAGGACGGCAAATTCCTTGTCAATATCAGCGCTGCAGCCTCTGATGCGGATGGCGACCCAACCACGCTGGAATGGGAAAACAAGGCGGCGGACAATTATTACGCCGCAGGTACTCACACCGTGCGTGTCCGTGCAAAAGACATTGTCGGAGCTTATTCCCCCTGGGCAGAAAAGACATTTACCATCACCAGCTCTGCACCTGTTGTCACACTGACCGCAGCTCCCACCCGAACAGCGAATAACGGCAAGTTCCTTGTCGATATCAGCGCCACAGCGTCCGATGCAGACGGCGATGCAACCACGCTGGAATGGGAAAATAAGGCGGCTGACAACTACTATGCCGTTGGTACTCACACCATCCGTGTCCGTGCCAAGGATGCAACCGGGCTATATTCGCAATGGGTATCCAAAACCTTTACCATCGCAAACTCTGCGCCGACTGCGCCGGTCATTACCAGAACGCCAAGCGGCAATAGCGTACCGCCGGGAACGCCAGTCACCATCAAAGCGACCAGCTCCGACCCCGACGGCGATCCTGTCACTCTCGTTTGGGAGGGCCGAAACGCAGAAACACAAACCTACCCGCTGGGAAGAAATGTGATTCGTGTCAAGGCGGTGGATTCTGCGGGTGCTGAATCTTCCTGGTCTGCCATCGTGTTCTTTGTGGCGGACTCCAACGGCAGCGGCGGTATGACGCTCACCGGACCCGATTCGGTTATTCTCGAAAACGGACTTGAAGGCGCAACCATCACGGAGTATACCTTTACCGTACCTCCGGTCAGCGGTCACAGTGGCTCTGACTTTGGCAGAGTGCGCGGTTACAACAAGCTGACCAGCCAGTGGGATCAGCTTGACTATGGTACCACCTCAAATGGCATTACTTTCAAGAGGACGCTGGGCGCAGGCGTATACAGCAAGCTCGAATTTTATTACTACACCAACCATAATTGTATGTATAACAAGTCCAACATCACCTACTCGGTGACCTTCTACTGGAACACAGATTAAGAAAACTGTAGTTTTGTCGAAAAAATCTACAAAACACCGTGTACCTTAACAATCAAAATATGCGTAGTTTTGTAGATTTTCAAATCCTATAGCGTTGTAAAAGGATTCCTTCTGTCAGGCTATGCTCTGACAGAAGGAACTCCATTTGACCGTTTTTCAGTTGACATACGAGCCTGTATAATTTTGTCTGGAAAGTTGTCTTTCCAAATACAGAATATGGAGGAAACCGTTATGTCAATTTACAAACTTGAAGCTGCGAACAGTCGCAGATCGCGCGAATGGAGGACATTGTATCGCTATGCTGTCTACGAACACCGATTGCCGTTGGATGATGGCAAGGCATATTCCAGATGCTTTGTTGTAATTAAAAACCAGTATGATGTGATCGTCCGTTTTACTTCACTGCACAATTATATCGATGCCTATACACAAGGTGTGTGCATACCTATAACCAGTGATGGCAGAAAGAAGCTGCACCATATTTGTTCAATGTTGAATTACATCCTGATTGAGCAGTACGAAACTTTCGGGGTGGAGCATATATTCAGCATAAAAAAGGAGATGCTGGAAGCCTTTTTCCAGGACTATGCATTAGGAAAACAGGCAAATGGGACCTATAGAGATAAACAAACGGTTAACCGGTGCGTGGCCGTCGTGACAGGCTTTTTCAGAAAGTTAAGCCTGAAATATGGTGGATACATGGAGCTTTCAGCAAGCGATCTTTACTCTGAAAAAACCTCATTATCAAAACGCGGGAGAATTCAAAGAAAGTATATTCCGAACTTTCGAGTTCGGGGAGCCTTCCCAGAGAAGACCATATTTCGAGATATACCGACGAAGGTGCTTCAAGTCATCATAAGCAATGCCTTTCGATATACGCCCGAGATTGCTTTTGCAATCTGCCTGCAAGCCTTTGCGGGGCTCCGCCCTGGGGAAGTGTGCAATGTACGTCAGGAATGCAGTCCTTTGGGAAGCGGCCTTTCCATTACAACAGTAAACGGCGTTGTTAAAAAGGTTGAGATTGACCTAAGCACAGAATACATGCTGAGGAGCGATGGCATTCGATGCGGAGGAATTAAGAAAAAACGGCGCCAGCGGGTGTACCCCGCGTTCCTGACAGCCTTCTGTCAGGTATATGAATTCCATAAAAGACGCTTGCAGAACGATTATGAAACAGATTATTGCCCGATGTTTGTTGACAGCAATGGTAAGGCCATGACCTACTCCAGCTATCAGAATAGATTTCGCTGTTTAATTACGGAACATGTCAGAACGGCTTTGCTCAACCATAGCGATCCAGAGTGCCGTCTATACGGGCAACTGCTATACGAAAATCCCCTTGGCCCTCACGCTTTACGGCATTGGTTCTCAGTGCAGTTAGTCCTGATGGGCGAAGATATCGCCGGGTTGCAATACTGGCGCGGTGATTCTTCTCCTGACAGCGCATTGGTTTATCTGCAAAACAAGGGGGATCTTGTAAAAGAACTCTCGGCAGCGAACGAATTATTTGCAAACTTTCTGATGAACGAAGGGGGTTTGCACTATGGCAAAAACAATTGAGGCTGTCGGTTTCTTTGACTGGATTAAAGAAATATCCGCAGAAAACAAACACTTTTCATTACAGAAGTGGAAATGCAAAAAAGAACTTTTCATGTTTTTGAAGGAAAATGCGTTCTTCGGAGTATCCGTTTTGGAGCATGCAAAGCTTGATGAGACATTATCCGTTTCCAGAACTGATCTCCAAAAGATTGAACCCGGCCTTGATCTGTGGATTCGCTCTTATGGCACAGGGAACGACGAAAAACTTATTTTGCTGACTGATCGGCTGCGCTCTTTGGTTCCCAAAACAGGAAATCTGTTTGCGGACTACATTGAGCATAATTGCTCCGATAGCAGAGCCGCGTGGATACTCGCAGACTATCTGTGTTTTACCCTTAAAACGGAGCTTGTTGAAATGGATGAAACGGAATTGGACTCTTTGGCCGCGGAGATGGATAAAGAGCTTCCTTTAAATGCCGCGAGGCTATTTTCAACATTTCTGGTGTATGTGCGGGAAAACCGGCATTTATCAAATGGCTGGACGTTCCATTTCAAATCTCGGCGAGAGCCTCAGCCACAAGAAGCTTACTCTGCATTGGACTTTATACGAATGGCTTACATTGTTTTTAACGATGAAGCCTGGGAAAAGGAACAATTGCTGAAAAAGGCCCTGCAATCAAAGAGTGCTGCGGATTTATGGCTGTTTATTTCACTCCATTTCATCTGTGGCTGGCGCAGGACAGACCTTATTCGATTACCGATGCCCAAGATACCTGCTTCCGGGGACAAGCTGCGCAATGAGATTGTCATGGGAAGTTTTAATGCAGAAAACATTTTGAACGAGTTTGAGCTAAGACTCCATTATTCACCTCGCAGGCCCCATAAAACTGAAGCTCATGAAGGGGTTTCTGAGCTGAAGCTTTTTGTTCCTGAAAGTCTTCGGAAGCCAATGGGAATTATTCTAGCCGTAGCTGCCTCGCACCATGAAGATATTGAGCCGGGCAGGTGTTTCCTTAAAGCCACCGGACAGAGGAAACAGCTTCAATCATTTTTCGGTAAAGACTTTGTAGCCGCCTGTGGCAACCGGGATTTCAGCACCCGCCGGGCTAACAAAGCCTACCTGCAGGGTTTGGAGGCGGTGGCGGAAGATTCGTCCGCCAAGCCAAAAGGATATATGCTTGCAGCACTCGCACGAAGTCATAAGGGGCATCTGGGCAGCCTGCCCACAACAACGGATATCTATTTACGGGATGCGAACTTCTCCGGCTATCGTCCCGAGTTTATCGCAAGGGAAATGTTTGAGCGGGGCGTTTTCAGTTTCATACCGGCACTGATGCTGGAGATGTACGCACAGCAGGATTACCGAAAGCTTTCCCCTTCCGCTCAGACAGAGCTGATTTCAGAAATCGGAATCGCTGCTTACGGCTTGGAAAATATGACAAAGGCAGTGGAAACAAGCCTTGTCAAGGCACGCAGCGCCATTGCTGAAATTATGAAGCGCCCGGAATCCATCCGCGGTACAGTGGCTGATATTCTTCAAAGCATTGCTGTGGGAAATGCTCCGGGGAAACAGGAAGGGTGCTTATGCTTGATGATGGCCGCAGGCTATGCCTGCGCAGATGTTGAAAGGAATTGCTGCATAGGCTGTGGTTGTGAAATTTATACAAGGACGATTCTCTACCAACTGACGAAGGAATACGCGAGGTTATTGGAACTGAAAAAAGCTGCGGATAGCACAGAGGCAGAGCGTTGCACCAAGATTTTGAAAGAGGCGGTGATGCCCGCCATTGCAGAAATGCTTACCTCGATCAAAAAGCTCTACCCCGAATCAGATCTGCCCGCCATGCTCAAATTTACGGGATTGGTGGTGAAAATATGATAACAGCCAGAGCTGACAGCAATAACGGCAACTATGACAGACATTTTGTAGTAACCTGCATTGACGAGGAAACTACGAATCAGGCGAAAGAGATTTTTGATGACTACAAAAACAAAGGTGTCATTCTGAACGAAAGCTATGACAACGATGTCTGGCTGCTGACCAATCAGGTAACCCGCACAAGTCTATTTTTTAAAATTGACCAGCTTATGTATTTACGAACGGCTCAGAGGTGGCTTGGCTGCTCCTCCCTCAGTTTTGTGAATTGCGTAAAGATATATGCCCTTTTACAAATCGGGAGTCTGAGCCTCGGAAGTTTGCAATGCCTAGTAAAAAGCTTGACGGGATTAGCTGAAATCTCCGCATATGAGCAGATTCCAGTAAATGTTCATACCTTGGAATTTTTGAAAATGCTGCCGAACAGCACTGAAATGCGGGAGCTTGTGATTGAAAACATGGAGGAACAGACTCTTTTCAGTCAGCATATGAAGGGACTCAAGCTCCAGCGTGTCTTAGCAAGCTTTGAAAACTATTTTAAATTTAATGATTGTTTAGAACAATTCTGGACGAATGCGGAAGAAAAAGAAAGGCTTTTTTACTTTCCACTGTTCCTGTGGTGGAAGCTTACCATAATTTTACCACTGCGGCCAACGGAGTTTCTCCTGATCCCCCGCAACTGCTTGAGCAGAGAAAATGGTGATAGCATTTTAACAGTGCGGCGCACACGGCTCAAAGGCGGTAACAAGCACATCCGCTACAACATTGCTGACGATTACCGACTTATGAAGTATTGCATACCAGAAATACTTGCCGCTGAAATTCAAGCCTACATTGAGACTACTTCACAAATGTCCGTTTCGGAGATTGATACGTTATTTGTTCCGGGAGATCGAGGGAAAAAGGCAACCCCCAAATTATATTCGTACTTGTCTCTTAGGGCCTGCCTGAAAAAATTCCAAAAGGAAAAAATGGGAGTTGATTTGAGCGGTGATGAGTGTATCCATTTAGGGGATACGAGACATCTGGCGATGATCAGCCTGATTATATCCGGAGGTTCGCCCACAATCTGCAAAGAATTGGCTGGGCATGAGGATATCAATATCAGCTCACATTATTATGCGAATATTTCCCGTTTTATTGAGTGTGCTACATATGAGTTTTCTCGAAAGCAGAGGGCCCATCATGTTGAGATGCGAGAACATAGGTTAATGAAGTCGGCTAATACCGTGGCGGTGACCGGCGGGAGATGTGATTCGGAAGTCTACGCAAGCGGCAGCATTAGGGACTGTCTCCAGCACATGGGAAGTGGCGGTGAACTCGGAGAATGTGCCTCCTGTCCACATTTTATTGATGACAAAACGGGACGGTATCTTGCTTTCCTGAATGCTGATGAAAAACGGAAACAGGTTGATGAAGACTGTAAATACCTTATGCGAGTATTGGAAACGGTCAGAAAAGGCACCGGATGTGATGAAGATATCCAGTCCGCGCTTCTAAAGCTGCAATACAGCAGCACAAGATACAGTCAATGTTTATATCGGAATATGGAGGAACTCTAAAATGGCAAGACCAAGAAAAATGACAACCGAACAAATGCTGTTGGTCGTTGACTCATATTATGCTACTAAAGCAGAAGGAAACGCAAGGCTTATGAAGTGCAGCCTTATCGCTGATTACGCAGCCAACCTTGGATATGTTGCAGATGGATATGATTTCAGGAGAAATCCTGAAGTTCGTGAACATATTGAATGCCTTAAGATAGAAGCAGAAGTCTTTGCAGAAGAAACGGCTGTCACTGCTTTCAAAAGCCTTGATGTGGCCGGCCTTATTCGTAACAATCCAAGTATGGCTCAGTTGACACAGGCACTGACTGAACTGAATGATTATTGGAAAAGGATTTATGATCATGCGGAACAGATATCGAAGGAGAATTCCGCACTTAGGAAAGAAAAAACGGAGTATCAAGAGGGACAAAAGAAGTCCGCTCTTTCGCAGGAAAAACTGGTGAATGAATATGGGGAGCTTTCTCAGCAGAACAACAAGCTGATTGTTGAAAACAGATATCTTCGTAAAATGCTTCGCACCTACCTCTATCCAGACATTGCGAACGAGATTCTGGTACAGGAAAAGGCCCTAAAAGGCAGCGGAGAAAAGAAGGTTACAGATACCGCTTTTAAAGATATGACTGAGTTGGGTGCTCCCCAATCTTTGCGCGAAGCCGCTTCAAAAGATATTTTCATGCAGTCTGAGGAAGAACGGCTGATCTCAAAAATGTGGGAGCTCTGTGATGAGTAAAAGGAAGAAGCTGTCTGAGAATGCTGCTCTGATGCAGCAATGGGATTTTGAAAAAAATGTACGTGGTCCTGAACATTTTACTGCATACTCTCATGTGAAAGTATGGTGGAAATGTGGCCAGGGCCATTCTTGGGAGGCTATGATTTTCAACAGAACCAATGGAGATGGCTGTCCGTACTGTATTGGAAAAAAGATTCTGACCGGTGTTAATGATCTGCAAACACTAAATCCTGTGCTGGCCGGTGAATGGGATTTTGAGAAAAATGCTCTCCTTCCATCACAGGTAGCGGCTAAATCAAACAAAAAAGCGTGGTGGAAATGCTCGGCCGGACATTCCTGGGAAGCAAGAATTTTCAGCAGGAATGAAGGATTTTCCTGCCCGTATTGTTCAGGGCAAAAGATAATTACGGGCGTAAATGATCTGCAAACGCTGAAGCCTCAACTCGCAAGAGAATGGGATTATGATAAAAACTCCTGCCTCCCATCCCAAGTGGGCATTAAATCCAACAAGAAAGCATGGTGGAGGTGTTCGCTGGGGCATTCTTGGCGCGCGATCATTTTTAACAGAACTGCCGGCCGCGGCTGTCCCTACTGCGCTGGTCAAAAGGTCTTAGTTGGATTTAACGATCTGGAAACACTGTACCCCAAAATTGCCGATGAATGGGATCGGGATAAAAACAGAATTCTGCCAACGGCTGTAACTCCCGGCTCAAACAAAAGAGTTTGGTGGAAATGTCCTGTTGGTCATTCATGGCGTTCAGACGTAGCAAGCCGGGTAAACGGCCGCGGCTGTCCATACTGTGTTGGAAAGGTTCAGTACAAGCCGAAGTGCGTCAGATAATTTCAAGCATGTTTCACAGGCCCAAAGTTCCGATTTGCTCAAACTGATGAAAGGAGACGAATTGAGATGAACAGATGGCTCTACCCCACAGGGAATCCCCCTGACCTACTATTATGGAGAACAGGAAGATGCAAATCTACAAAACTATTCTATCTGAGCTGCTGCCATACCCTATGGTGGTGGCTCACTTTCATTTGTAGATTTGATATGTTTTGTAGATTTTTAATATGTTGTCTACAAAACCATTTCACCCTGTAATTCCAACACTTTTAAACAAAGAACATTTTGTAGATTAAATTTTAGTTACACCACTTTGAATAGGAGGAAAATCCATGAAATATCTGTTTTGCAAGCTGAAAAGCAAGACTGCCACAGCCATCTCTAAAACTCATGGCATGCTTTCAAGCAATTGCGGGGAGGGCTATATTGACACGGCCATCAAAATTCTGCTGGCGGTTGTCATTGGCGCCCTGCTGCTGGCAGGGCTTTACGCACTGTTCGGAGAAACGGTGCTCCCGACATTGACCCAGCGCATCAAGGAAATGTTCAACTATGGAGGTTAACAACACCCTTCAAACGGTGCTTTTTTCTTTCCTGCTTATAGCAACTTCTGTGTGGGATATCCGCAAACGGATCATCCCGGACAGTACCTGTATCTTGATTGCATTGACGGGGCTGATTGATTTCAGTCCCGTCAATTTTTTGGGAATCCTTGCGGCGCTTCCGTTTTTGACCGCTGCTTTATGTAAGCCTGACAGTATTGGAGGCGGGGATATAAAGTTCACTGCCGCCGCTGGCCTTGCCATCGGCTTTTGGGGATGCGTGGTCGGACTGATACTCGGTCTGACCGCCTCCCTCATTTTTTACATCTTAAATCAGGCTATCAGAAAGCTCAAAAAACTGGAGCCGCAGAGAGCGTCACAGTTAACCCTGCCTATGGCACCGTTTTTATCCCTCGGCTTTCTTGCTGCAGCCATTATGAATATTGGAGGAACCATCCTATGAAAAAAATCCTTACCGATAGGAGGAAAATTTATGAGCCTATTTAAAAACCGCACGGTTGTCGGCGTAATCTGTATTCTTTTATCCCTTCTCATCTGCTTCGGAGTGACACCGCTATTCAATAAATCCATCAGCCAGAAAACAGAGATTGTCCGTGTAACAAAGGAAATTAAAGCAGGTGATGAAATCACCAAAGACATGATTCAAACCGTGGAAGTGGGCGGCTTCGGACTTCCCGAAAATGTCATACGCCAGAGCGAAACAGTTATTGGCAAGTACGCTAAAGCCGACCTTTCCGTTGGTGACTATATTCTGAATACTAAATTGTCCGACACTCCCGCCGCTGAGAACGCCTATCTGTACAATCTGGACGGCACCAAACAAGCCATGTCGGTGACCATCAAGAGCTTTGCAAACGGCCTTTCCGGAAAGCTTCAGAGCGGCGATATCGTGTCGGTCATAGCACCTGACTATAAAAAGCAGGGTGCCACCGTTATCCCTGCCGAGTTGAAATATGTTGAAGTGATCAGCGTAACCGCATCCTCCGGCTATGACGCTAATACCGGGGAAGCTCCTGCAGGGGATGATGAACGGGAACTGCCCTCCACGGTGACCCTGCTTGTCTCTCCCGAACAAAGCAAAATACTGGCAGAGCTGGAGTCTGACGGCAAGCTCCACCTGTCCCTTGTTTACCGGGGCTCCCATGCCAACACCACCAAATTTTTAGAAGCACAGGACAAAGTGATCGCCGCCCTCTATCCTGCAGAACAGACAAAAGACAGCCCTTCTGACTCTCATGCCGAGGGAACGGAAGAAAACCCCGTATCCGAAGCGCCTGCAGAAAGCGAGGTGCAGTGATGCTGAACTTCAAGAAAAAGAGCATCTTCACACGACAATCTGCCGAGGAAGATATCACGCAGGAGATGGAACCTCAGAGCGGCATTCTTGCCGTTTGGGGCTCACCCGGCAGCGGCAAGACGACCGTGGCGGTCAAGCTGGCGAAGTATCTTGCCGACCGGAAGAAAAACGTGGTGCTTCTGCTGTGTGACATGACCGCACCCATGCTGCCCTGCATCTGTCCGCCCTCGGCGCTGGAATGCGAGCATTCACTGGGCAGCGTCCTTGCAGCGGCTCATGTGACGGATGCTCTCATCAAGCATAATCTGGTGACGCTAAAAAAGCACAGACATCTCACCATCCTCGGCATGAAAAAGGGTGAGAACGAATACACCTACCCGCCTTATGAGCAGGTACAGGTACTTGAACTGATGGATGGTCTGCGGAAAATTGCGCCATTTGTGGTGGTGGATTGCGGCAGCTATATTGCCAATGACATCCTCTCCACCGTGGCGCTCATGGAAGCCGACAACGTTTTGCGACTTGCCAATGCCGACCTAAAATCGGTGAGCTATCTCTCCAGTCAGCTTCCTCTGCTTCGGGATTCCAAATGGGATGCGGATAAGCAATATAAGGTTGCAAGCAATGTAAAACCCCAGCAGGCCGGCGAGCAGATCGGACAGGCGCTGGGATCGGTGGCCTTTACCCTGACCCATTCGCAGGAATTGGAGGAACAGTATCTTGCAGGCAATCTGCTTGCCGATCTGTCCCTGAAGGACAGCCGTCAATTCCGCAGAGAAATTGAAAAAATTGCAAGGGAGGTGTTCGGATGTTAGGGAAAAAGAGAAATGCTCAGGCATTTTCCAAGAAGAATAAGCCGCAGGCCGAACAGAAAAAAACGGTCGAAACCCATTTATCCATAGCCCCTTTGACAAAACCTGCGGCTTTAAACAGCATCTCAGAGCAGGAACCCACGGTCAGACGCCCGGTAGATTTTGCAGGCGCGAACCGTGCGCATACGCTGTTCTTTACCCCTGAAGCCGAGGGAAAGAGCTTTTCATCAGTACTTGCCGATGTGCAGGAATATATTTCCGAAAACTACAGCACTCTCATCACAGCGGGCGGCGAGGATGCCAAAGCACAGCTTAAACGCTATATCGCCAAGTATGTACAGGATCACCGCATCTCGGTAAACGGCTTAAGCGGAAAAAAGCTTACAGATGCCCTCTACACCGAAATGGCGGAGTTTGGGTTTCTAACTAAATATATCTTTGGCACAGGCATTGAGGAAATCGACATCAACTCATGGCGGGATATTGAGGTACAGTATTCGGACGGACGAACCGTCAAGCTGGAGGAACGTTTTGAAAGCCCCCAGCACGCTGTCAATGTCATCCGAAGGATGCTTCACATCAGTGGGATGGTCTTAGACAACGCCAGCCCCATCGTGCTGGGACATTTGAGTAAGAATATCCGCATAGCCGTACTCAAAAGTCCCATTGTGGACGAGGATGTTGGCGTAGCAGCCTCCATCCGTATCGTAAACCCTCAGAGCATGAAGAAAGAGGACTTTGTCAAAAGCGGCACGGCAACAGATTCCATGCTGGATTTTTTATCTCTCTGTATCCGCTATGGCATATCAATCTGTGTGGCAGGCGCCACCAGCTCCGGCAAAACCACTGTGGCTGGCTGGGTGCTGACAACTGTCCCGGACAACAAGAGAATCTATACCATTGAAAACGGCTCCCGTGAGCTTGCACTGGTACGGGAAAAAGACGGTAAGGTGGTCAACTCGGTTATCCATACCCTGACCCGCGACAGCGACAATGACCGTCAGCGTATTGATCAGACCGATCTTTTAGACTATGCGCTCCGCTTTAATCCGGATATCATCGTGGTAGGAGAAATGCGCGGTGCGGAAGCGAATGCTGCGCAGGAAGCTGCCCGGACCGGCGTAGCGGTATTGACCACCATCCACTCTAATTCCTGCGAAGCCACTTACCGCCGCATGGTGTCTTTGTGCAAACGTGCCGTGGATATGTCCGACCAGACCCTCATGGACTATGTCACGGAGGCCTATCCGATTGTGGTGTTCTGCAAACAACTTGAAAACAAGCAGCGGCGCATGATGGAGATTCAGGAATGCGAAATTCTGCCGGACGGCACAAGACACTACCGCCCGCTCTTTCAGTATGTGATCACTGAAAACCGTATTGAGAACGGCAAATTTATCATCGAGGGACATCACGAACAGGTGAACACCATCTCAGACAGCCTTGCCAAACGACTGCTGGAGAACGGTATGCCTCAGGCACTCATTGAAAGTCTTCGAAAAAAGGAGGTGCGAAGTGCATGACAACAATACTTTTAATTGCTTGCATCGGAATGATTGCAGGCTTTTTTATTCTGTTCGGTCTTACGCCAATGGAATTTACTTCCGCCGTATTCACAAAGCTCACCGGCAGACCCAAGTCCCTCCGTGATGAGCTGGACGAGTTCACCCGCAGAAAAAAGAAGTCCTATCTGCGCCGTGAAATAGACGAAGTGCAATCGATTCTTAGAGTAACCGGAAGGACGGAACGCTTTCCCATGCTCTGCGTCCTGTCCCTGTTATTTTTTGCCGTGGGCGCATCCATCGCCATCATGCTCTCAAACTTTTTTCTTATTCCTGTAATGGCGATAGGCTGTATGTTCCTGCCCTTCTGGTGGGTAAAGCTCACTGCCGGCCACTTCAAAAAGGACATTGCGGCGGAGCTTGAAACGGCGCTTAGCATCATCACCACGGCCTACCTTAGAAACGAGGATATTCTGACGGCGGTGGAGGAAAATCTCCCATACCTGAACCCGCCTGTGCTGTCCGTATTCAAGGAATTTGTATCCCGTATTAAGTTAATAGACCCGGATGTAACGGCGGCTCTCCATGATCTGAAAAGCCGGATTGACAACACTGTATATGCCGAGTGGTGCGATGCCCTCATTGCTTGTCAGCATGACCGCAGTCTCAAAACCACCCTGACTCCCATCGTCAGCAAGCTCAGCGATATGCGTGTGGTCAACGCTGAGCTGGAAAACATGGTTTTTGAGCCCCGAAAGGAATTCATCGTCATGCAGGTTCTTGTCATCGGCAATATACCGCTCCTCCATTTTTTGAATCAGGACTGGTATCACACGCTGATGCACACACCATTGGGGCAGATTATCCTGACCATCTGTGCCGCCGTAATGTTTGTTTCCACAGCCTTTGTCATTAAGCTGACCCAGCCCATTGAATATCGAAGATAGGAGGACGCCTATGACAATCTATCTCTTTCTATTCGGAGTCCTCCTGTCGGCGGGGCTCTTTTTCATTGCCGCCGATCTGCTGCGGCTGCCCACTCTCGCCACCCAAAAGGCGATTCTGTCGTCAGGAAAGCAGACTAAGGAGAAGTCCAAAACCATCGATATGCTGCTGCGCAATGCAGCTATCCGGCTATGCCACTACATCCGTATGGATGAATATAAAAAAAGCCGAATGGCAAATGTCCTGTCGGCAGCAGGATTTTCCGACTCACCGGAACTGTTTATGGCAATGGCAATTGTCAAGGCGATGAGTATTGCGCTTTGCATCATTCCATGCCTTATCGTCCTGCCGCTGCTGGCCCCCATTGTGCTTTTTACTGCCATACTGGTCTACTTCAAGGAAGTCCGTAAGGCAGATGAAGCTCTGGCGGCCAAGCGAGGTAAAATCGAGCAGGAACTGCCACGCTTTGTTGCAACCATCACCCAGGAACTGAAAGCCAGCCGGGATGTGCTGTCCATATTGGAAAATTTCAAAAGAAATGCAGGCGAGGACTTTGCGGCAGAGCTTGATATTCTTACGGCAGACATGCGTTCCTCCAGCTATGAAGCGGCTCTGACTCGCTTTGAAGCAAGGTTTAATTCGCCAATGCTCTCGGATATTACAAGGGGGCTGATCGGTGTACTGCGCGGGGATGATGGAGTGATGTACTTTCAGATGCTTTCGCACGATATGAAGCAGTTGGAGCTCCAACGTCTGAAATCACAGGCTATGAAAATTCCGCCGAAAATCCGTGTGTTCTCTTTTGCCATGCTCATGTGCTTCATCATGACCTACATGGCGATTATTGTCTATGAAATCATCACATCCCTCGGCGGAATGTTTTAAGTTGGAGGTGACCACGTGCTGAAAATCCTGAAAAGTAAGAATGGCGAGGGATATATCGATGTAGCGGTGCTGGTTTTATGTGCTATGCTGGTCATCGCCCTTGCCGTGAATGTGTTTCCTGTCTACATCCAAAAGCAGCAGATTGACACCTTTGCCGCAGAGCTCATTCGAGAAGCGGAAATTTCCGGCCAGGTCGGCAGTGAAACCGAACGCCGTGAACAGTATCTACGGGAAAAGACCGGTCTGAGCCCTACAGTGGCATGGTCGAAAACCGGAAGGATTCAGCTCAACGAGGAAGTCACGGTAACGGTCACCTATCAGACTAATATCGGACTGTTCGGAGGATTCGGCTCCTTCCCGATAACGCTCAGGGCTGATGCCGCAGGAAAATCGGAAGTCTATTGGAAGTAGGTGATGAGATGGAAAAAACCAAGCGTATCTTTAAAGATAAAAACGGCTCAGGCTTTCCGCTCATCATTGCCATAACCCTGTCGCTCTTGATTGTCTTTACCGGCATTTCGGAATATTTCCGGCTTATGATTGTTGCACAGGGTGTGCGGGATGCATTACAGGCTGCCGTCATCTCCACCGTCAACGACAACTATGACGATGTGTACCACGGTGTGCGGGAAGGCTACAGCGGATCCTACCAGCCCATTGCGGAGGATTTTGAAGAAAGTCTCGATTACGGCGATATATATAACAGGCTGGACGGTATCCTCGGTCTTTCCTACAGTGGCGGCTATCATGAAAAACGCACTTCTGACGGAAAGCTGGAATTTAAAATATGGAATCTGGATGTGGATATTCGAAATGCTCCTTTCGCATCAAGTGACCAAGTCTCTGCCCGCTTTAAAGCTGACAGCACCATCATGCTGGAGGTTCCGGTATCCTTTGGAGGAAAACTGCTGCCGCCTATGCGTATCAAAGTCAAGACCAGTGCCGGGTATACGCCGAGATTTTAATTTTTTGTGAAAGTCTATTTTGTAAGGATAGACTTTTTGAAAAGTTCGTGGTAGGGTGTGACTTAACAAGGTAAATCTCAAAATTTTACAAATAGGAGGACACTCTTATGAATAATAAAATGAAGAAATGGCTGACTGTCATCGGTTGTCTCGCCATCTGTGCAGTATTGGTGGTACTGATTGGGCAGCAGTTCAAAAGTCCAAAACCGGTGGACAATCCGCACCCACCTCAAAGCTCCGATGTGAGCAATGTGACAGTAGACCCGAAGGTTCCGCAAAATACAGAGAAAGAAAAAGATGTCACCATAGCCCCTTCTGACACCACCCAGCCGACAAGCACCGACAATGGTGCGGTTTCCAGTGGTACCGAGCAGACTATCCAGGGTGATGTATCCAAGCCGGAATATACCGAGGAACAGCTCAAAAATCCTGAACAGAAGCCCAACGGCGATGAAGTTACGGAACAGGATAAGCCTGTCGACCATGATAAAGTGGAAAAGCCCAAGACTACTCCAAAAAGCGACGGCCAGCCGCATGGCGGCGATACCAAGGACGGTAAAATCTACGTGCCGGGTTTTGGATGGATTAATGATCAAGGCGGTGGTGGACAGGGTACCGTTGGTAAAAGCGATGGCGATATCAATAAGCAAGTTGGTACAATGGACTGAATAGCAGAGATCTAAAAGGCACGGTTGAAAGTTACCGTGCCTCAATTTTTGAAAAACAGGAGGACAGGATGAAAAAAGTAATTAGAATCACATTCATACTACTGCTGACACTGTCCATGCTTTTTCCCATAAATGCTTTTGCAGATACAGGCGGCAGTGGAAACATTGACGGCGGCGGAGGCGGGATGGGCAGCGGAACCAGCACAAACACATGGAGCCCCGGTAACGAAGGCGTTCGCATTACTGTGGTTCGAGCAAGTGATCATACTGTTGTGACAACTCCTATCGATTTAACAAACAAATCCCCCAATAATATTAAAGTGCATTTTGGAAAGACAAGCAAGCTGCAATATAATGCAGGGAGTGCTTTGACGGCCATGACAAGTAAATACCAATATATTAATCCGCCACAGGCTATGCCGCAAATTATCAGCACCAATGGTAGCAACAATATTGAAGCAATCAAGAAATACTTTTGTTCAGAATACATCGTACAGATGATTGCCAATCACACAGGCATGGATTATGACATCCTCATCGGCGGAGAGTATAAAATTCTTTTGGAACCCATCGCCTACTACAAATTTGAAGGTGTTATGATTGCCACCACCGCTACCGAAGCTGCGCTCTACGATGAGCAGACAAGCGGCCTTTTAAGGCGGCGTATGGTGTCCCTTACTCATAAGAATTTGCCCCTCGCCATGTTTCTTGAAGTAAGTGATCTCGGTTATCCCGCATGGGGAGGAAGCAGGACAAGCGCCGCTTCTAATGCGGACATCAAGTCCAGCCTTGGGCTTGGCATTGTCCGTTTTACAGAAAGGCCGGAGGAACCTCAGATTGACGCCTACGATTATGAGTACCGTGTGAATACGGATGTCATTACGGCAATCAGAGTCAGCGGCGGTCAATCCGACCCCGACAGGCCCACCCGTGTCAGCTTTAATATCGGTGGGCGAACCTACAACGTGGGTAATGTTTATTATCCTGAAGGAGACAGTCAGCTTGCGTGGGTAAAATGGAAAACCCCGGATACTGAGCAGACATTGACAATCCATGTGACGGTATCCGGTCCCGGAAGCACCGCCAAAACCACCCTCAATGTAAAAATCGTTGATCTTGACAAAAATTCTCCGCCTAATCCCGTAGCCGATGACCGCAACGACAGCTACCGTATCGCCGGTGTTCCGAACAGAGCGATAAAAAGCACGGCAAATTGGAGTGTTTGGCGGCCGTGGTGGCAAGAGTACTGGGTATGGCATGGGGATGATGAAGATGGATATTGGTGCGATCACGGATGGTGGGAATTTGACCTGGATCGCTACAGCGCCAGCCTGACCGCTGCCATGAGCATCAAGTGTGACAACCGTAACCCTACTGCCAGCGGAAGGACAATGAAATCAGGATACGGCATCAATCAGACAGTTATCGGAAGTGTCAGCTCCAACCAAAGCTCAGCAGTTACTCAGCCGCAGAATGCGGTCAGCTACTTCCCGGAGTTTGGTTATGAAACCTACTGGCGGCTTTTAGAACGTATGGGTTCGGGGCGGTTTGAATTTCAACGTAATCCTTATTCCACTTACAAAAATCGCACTCATTTCAGCCCGATTTGGATGCCTGATGGAGCCTATACCGTTAACACTTGGCTCATTGATGGGTGGACGCCGGATGGGATGCTGTCCGCCAACCTCACTGACTCCCTTACAATTCGCGGGAATTTGTGGAGCGACTGGCATGTCGCCCCCCTCAATCCTTAATAAAATATCAGAAAAAGAGCAAGGCTGCAGAAGTATTTCTGCGGTCTTTTCTTAACTTTGGAAAGGTGGTCTTTATGAAGAAATACAAGAAAACAGCTCTTGTTTTGACTTTTGCCCTCATGGTAGCCTTTGCGTTTAGTACGACAGCATACGCCGCTCCGACCGGGGATGTGGCAGGGGCTATTGAGGGTACTTGGCGGGACGCCTCCGGTCAGATCAAGACGGTTGTCAACAACGTGGTGTTTCCCGCCATTGACCTCATTTTGGCAGTGTTCTTCTTTGCCAAATTGGGGATGGCGTATTTTGATTATCGGAAGCATGGTCAGTTCGAATGGGCCGCACCGGCTATTCTGTTCGCCTGCCTTGTGTTCACGCTGACGGCTCCGCTATATATCTGGACTATACTTGGGTTATGATAGTGAAATAGATAGAGGGCAACCAAGCCATAAAGCGGTGAGGTTGCCCAAACTTTTGATGTAATCAAGATTAACTTTGGTAAGGCTGCTTTTTTATATTAAGGTATGTACTTTTCTATTTAATGTGTAAAATCGATATATTGAATATGTTCTGGCAAATCCGCTTGGATTGCTTCTTTCATCTTCTTAGCAAACGGACAAGGATATCCAATGGGATTTCCTCTCTGTATACAAGAAGCAAATACAATGGTGTCTGCACCACGCTTTACAAGTTCTCTTGCCCGTAAACAGCCTTTTTACCAGGGCATCCGCCACAGCTTGTAAAGCCTATAATATCAATATCTTCTTCAACATTTTCAAAAGCACCTTTTTTATCCCGTATCACCTTAAAATCAGTTGAACCTGGGCAATAATCTTCTGTTTGCATACACCTAATAATGCCTACTTTCATTAAGATGTTCCTCCTCCTATATAAATTCGCTCTAAAAGCATAAAATCAACAATACTTTAATTAGCTTGTATATAAAAGTTTACCATAGTAAAGCAAGGGTTACAAGTAACTTATTATGAACACAGACAATGGATACTACGTTATGGAATTCGATTGTTTAATATTTGTTTTTTATTGCGATTGTACGGTTATTAATTTCAATAATACCTTCCTCTTTTAATTTTTTAAGCTCTCTGAACAAAGAAGGTCTTTGTACACCTAAATAATCTGCCAGTTGTCTTTTACTCATTGGAAGAAGAATTACCGAAGATTTCTGTATGATAGTTTGCTGTTTAAAATAATCCATAATATTTTCTCGAAGTGTTCTTTGCGTAAACATTGCTATTTTCTGATTTATTCCTTGAGAATTTTGTGAGATTGACTTTATATAATGCAATGTGAAATTGTAATCATGCAAAAACTCCAAAACAGCATTTATGTCAATATGGATAATTTGACAATCTGTAAGGCAATAGATAGTAAGCGGATAACTGTGGTTTTCACCAAATAATAAATTTGCTCCTATCACACTTCCCTGACTAAATTCAAACATTGTAGTTGCTGAACCGTTAGTTGATAAAGAATACGCAACCAAACTTCCTGACAATACAATATCTAATGTACGGCAAGTTTCATTTGCATTATGAACGGTTGCACCTTTCATATAGTGTTTTCGATAAATATGATTACCTGCTATTAGTTTTTCTAAATCAGATTCCTTTATAGCTGAAAATAATGAAATGTTTCGTAAAATGTCAATATTCATGTGAATTTACTCCTCTATTTTAAAACATTATATCAAAAAGAAACATCGGTGTCTATTTGAACATAATAAACTGCTTTATAATTGTGTTATCACAAAAAGAACGGAGGATTTGTATGGATATTTTTACAGCAGCAATGTGGATAGGAACGATCGTATTCCTTTTGATTTCCTTAAAAAAGGATAAAGTTAAGACATTGAAAGCACTTA
>NZ_WKYV01000031.1 GCF_009677585.1 Lactonifactor sp. BIOML-A5
ATAATAGGTTAGTCCGCTCGCTCCGCATCGCGTCCGTTTTGCTCCGCAAAACCGTCCGTTGGAGTCCGCCGACTGCAATGAATTTTACAAGAGTGCAAAATTGGTAAAGAAAATGTCGATATCAGGGATATATTTTAAACTCATTTCTTGAGATAATATAAACATATTAAAGCTTTATAAAAACTTAATAAAGGATATCTTAAAAGCTAAGGAGGTTCTAATTGCAATGAAAGTAGGATGTGTGAGAGAAATCAAGAACAATGAGTTCCGCGTAGGTATGACTCCGGACAATGTAAAGAGCTATGTAAATGCCGGACATGAGGTGTATATCGAAAAGGATGCCGGCGTAGGATCTGGTTTCATGACGGATGAGTATGTTGCGGCGGGAGCAGTGATTCTTGACACAGCAAAAGAGGTTTGGGACACCGTTGAAATGATGATTAAGGTGAAAGAGCCCCTGAAAGAAGAATACCAGTACTTCCACAAAGATTTAATCCTTTATACCTATCTGCATCTGGCTGCTGACAGAGAGCTGATGGATGCTATGCTTGAGGCGGGAGTAAAAGGTGTTGCTTATGAGACATTGATTGAACGGGACAGAAGTATTCCGCTGCTGGCACCTATGAGCCAGATCGCAGGAAGACTGAGTATCCAGGAAGGTGCGAAATACCTGGAAAAACCCTTTGGAGGATCTGGTGTGCTGCTTGCCGGCGTTCCCGGAACACCTAAGGCAAATGTAGTAATCCTGGGTGCTGGTACCGTGGGAACCAATGCATGCAAAGTGGCAGTAGGAATGGGAGCCAATGTTACAATTATTGACATCAGTCTTTCCAGACTTGCATATTTAGATGATATCTTCGGCGCGAGAATTCAGACGTTGATGAGCACAGACGCCAATATTGAGAATGCAGTTGCACAGGCAGATTTGGTAATCGGTTCTGTGTTGATTCCAGGAAAAGCAGCGCCTAAGCTGATGAAAAAAGCTTATCTTAAAAATATGCGTCCCGGCAGCGTAGTAGTGGACGTGGCTGTGGATCAGGGCGGATGCTGTGAGACAACAAAGGTTACATATCACGATGATCCTACCTTTGTAGTGGATGGTGTGGTTCATTACTGCGTTGGCAATATGCCTGGGGCGGTTCCAAGAACATCTACCATTGCACTGACAAATGCCACACTGAAATATGGTCTCCAGATTGCAGGAAGCGGACTGGAAGAAGCCTGCAGGAAAAATGATGTATTGTATTCTGCAATTAACACCTATGAGGGTGAGATTACCTGCAAGAACGTGGCTGACAGCTTTGGTCTTCCCCACAAGGAGGCGAAAGAATTAGTTGGTTAAACTAAAATGAAGGAGGTAGTATATGGATACTTTTGTAAGAATAGTTACTAAGATTAATGATTTAGTTTGGAGTTTGCCTCTGGTACTTTTATGTCTGGGTGCAGGCATCTTCTTTACCATTATGCTGAAGGGATGTCAGTTCCGTTTGATAAAAGATATGTTCAGGCTGATACGTTCAAAGTCTGAAGCTGAGAAGGGCGAAGGCGGTATCTCCGCATTCCAGTCATTTGCAACAACCGTTGGTTCCCGTGTAGGAATGGGAAATATTGCAGGCGTTGCAACCGCCCTTTATTTTGGCGGTCCTGGTGCCATTTTCTGGATGTGGTTAATCGCTCTTATTGGAGCCAGTTCATCTTTTGCAGAGTGTACATTGGCACAGGCTTATAAAGATAAAACCGGCAATGAGTACATAGGTGGTGCCCAGTTATTTATTACAAAGGGACTGAAATCAAAATCCATTGCAAAAGTTATGGCAGTTTTATTCGCCATTGCAGCTGTACTCGGGCCTGGTACTTTAATGCCTGGTCTGCAGATTTATCAGATTGCTTCTACATTCCAGAGTGCTTTTGGCACACCTCAGATGGTCATTGGTATTATCAGTACGATTTGTATTGCTCTTGTAGTTTGGGGAGGAATCAAACGTATAGGGCGGGTGGCTGAGTTATTAGCTCCTGTTATGTGTGTGATTTACCTTATCATGGCTATTGTGATTATTGGAATGAATATAACAGTACTTCCCTCTGTTCTTGCAACAATTTTTAAATCAGCATTTGGTGCAGATCAGGCGTTTGCAGGTATCATTGGTGCCGCTGTTTCCAATGGTGTAAAACGTGGTGTGTATTCTAATGAGGCTGGTCAGGGATCCGGAGCAATTGTATCCGCGGCAGCTGAGTGTTCTCATCCTGCAAAACAGGGCTTGATCCAGGCGTTATCCGTATATATTGATACGATTGTTGTATGTACAGCATCTACCATGATCATCATGGTTACAGGTAACTACAATATCGTGGATAAAGCAGGTAACTTTATTGTAAATAATACAATGAGTGAAAAAGGTGCACTTTGGGCCCAGGATGCAGTGAATCAATCATTAGGCGGCTGGGGCGGAAAGCTTCTGGCAGTTATGATTGCTTTGTTTGTATTCACCAGCCTTATGGGTTACTATTATCAGGCAGAAAGTAATATGCGTTTCCTGTTTAAAGAAAAGCCGGCAGGTACTTATCTGATGCGTGGTATCTTCCTGGTAGCAGTGTTCTCTGGTGTTATCGTAGATGGACAGACAATCTGGAGCATGGCTGATTTAGGTGTTGGTTTAATGGCTTGGGTTAACATCATAGGTGTCTTGATACTCTCGTCGAAGGTAAAAGCAATCCTAAAAGATTATGAACAGCAGAAGAAGGCAGGGCTTGATCCGCTCTTTGATCCTGCAAAATTTGGAATTAAAGATGAATCAGGAGCCTGGGATAAATATGCAGGTTTACTGAAAAAGAGAGAAGCAGAATCAGGTAAATAAACAAAGAAAATGGAGGAAATTATATGTTAAAATTTACAAAACAATCTGACCCTGAAATTGCAGCACTGGTTGGTGAGGAATTAAACCGCCAGGAACACAACATTGAGATGATCGCTTCTGAGAGTACTGCTCCCTTGGAAGTAATGGAGTTAAGCGGCAGCGTATTTACCAACAAAACTCTGGAAGGATATCCGGGAAGAAGATTCCAGGCTGGATCTGAAATTGCAGATAAAGTAGAGAGGCTTGCATGGGAAAGAGCAAAAGAACTGTTCGGCGCTGAGCATGTAAATATCCAGTCCTATTCCGGTTCAACCGCAAACTACAGCGTATTTGCATCCGTATTAAATCCTGGAGATAAGATTTTGGCTATGCGTCTTGACCAGGGCGGACATCTGACTCACGGTTCACCGGCAAACTGGGTTAGCAAGATTTATAACCATGTATTCTATGGGGTAGATAAAGAGACAGAGAGAATCGATTATGATGCACTTGACAAACTGGCAAAAGAGGAAAAACCGAAAATGATTATTGCCGGTGCGAGCTCCTATCCCCGTCTCATTGATTATGAAAGAATTGCAAAAACAGCAGAAGAAGTAGGCGCATACTTTATGGTAGATATGGCTCATATTGCAGGTCTGGTAGCTGCAAAGGTGATTCCGAGTCCTATTCCTTATGCAGACTTTGTTACTTCTTCTACAACAAAGACTTTCTGCAGCGCAAGAAGCGGTATGGTATTCTGTAAAGAAAAATATGCAAAGATTTTGGATAAAGGTACATTCCCCGGAAGTTTAGGATCCCTGATGTTCCATACAATGGCTGCCAAGACATGGTCCTTCAAGTATGCAGCTTCCCAGGAATTCCATGATATTATGCAGCAGGTAGTTGTAAATGCCCAGAAGCTGGCAGAAGAGCTTGCTGGCTATGGATTCCGTATTGTGAGCGGCGGCACAGACAACCATCTTTTAGTTGTTGATTTAAGAGGAAAAGGAATCACAGGTACTGTTTTCCAGGATGCGCTGGATGCAGTGGGAATTACTGTAAATAAAAATATGATTCCATTTGATCCGGAGAAACCGTCAGTGACAAGCGGTGTGCGTATTGGCCTTACATCCGTGACACAGAGAGGATTAAAAGAGCCTGAAATCGTAGAAATCGCCAGCATTATGAACCAGGTTGCCGAGGCACCTACAGATGAAGCAAACCTGGCAGCATGCAAGGAAAGGGCAGAGGCTCTTATCTCCAAATTCCCTCTGTATCCTGCAGGAGCATTTGAAGACTGATTTGAATCCCCATATAAAGCACCTCCGTTGTACCGGTAATTGCCCAGGCAGTTACAAAGGTTAATGTGCGAGGACATGAGCGCCGCAGCAAGGTGATATTCCCCTGTTGTGGCGCTTGTGCTTTTTGTGGAAGGCGGCTGGAAGGAGGTGTGGCCATGAAGATTCAGAAAACGGACTGGGGGTATATAGAATGGATTCAAAGGTCTGAGAACCAGCCCTCTATGAATATCGGAAAAGTTGTCTGCTATCCGGGAAAGCAGATGTACCCTCACATTCATTATGAAGAACAGTTTATCTATGTGCTGGAAGGATGCGGGACCGGATGGGCAAACGGATCCCTGCAGAGGATTCAACCCGGCGCCATGTATTATATGGAGTGCGGGTGCGAGCACTCCATGAAAAATGAGGGAGACGGCCCTATTATCCACCTTTTGGTTTCCAACCCGGTGCAGGTGGAAATGGACAGCTTTATTGACAAAGAGGAAACCTACAAAGAGCTAAGCAGCGAGGATCTCATTGTGGCCATTGAGGCGGTGAGGGGACAGTTTTTGGACAATCTCCACTCAGCATACGTGATATTTACAGAGCGTGGGAATCTGCTATATCAGGGCAGTTATTTTCCCACATACTGCAGGAGAACATGCAGCCCCCAGGAACACCCGGGAGAGTGCCGGTGTATGAAGAACTGGATGCATTTTCTGGAGACGACAGAACAAACCATAGAATGTCCCTATGGCCTGCTGGTATACAGAATCCCTATCTTTTTTAATAAAAGAGTGGTAGGATATATACTGGGCGGCTACATCAGGATATCATCGGAGGAAGAAGAGCCCATTGAAGGCGTTTATGATACCCCGGAAAGTACCGCGGAGGGACTGAAAAGCCTTCTGAGGAAAGCTTCCAGAGCGATCCGGACCTTCTGTGAATTTAACCAGTACAGAAAGGCACTGTTTGAAAAAGAGGCACTTCTGGAGGACAGCAAAAATTCCAGGGAGGCACTTCTGCATGACCTGAAGATGGCAGAGAATACGGTAACGGACCTGAAAATTAATCACCATTTTCTGTTTAATACCCTGAACCAGATGGCATCCCTGGCGCTGGAGGGGGGAGGAGTCCCCCTGTACGAATCCATTATCCATCTGGCCAGAATGTTTCACTATTCGTCTCAGACACAGGGAAACCTGGTATCCTTAAGACATGAGCTGAAGTATGTGGACTCCTATCTGCAGCTTCAGAAGTTTCGATATAAAGATGCTTTGGATTTCCGCTACGATATAGATGATGAGGCGCAGGATACTATTGTGCCGTTTAATTTCCTTCAGCCTTTGGTCGAGAATGCTTTTGTCCATGGCTGCGAGGCAGAGGAAAGAAAATATCTGGAGATAGAAATCAAAGCCAGGAAGGAATATGTTGACATATGGGTAAAGAATCGGGGAAAATGTCTGACTTCCCAGGACTGCTACCGGATTAATGTGGGGATGAGAGGAAATACAGTCCACGGACTGGGAATGATATACCATAAGCTGGGGTCTATCTATAAGGGCGGATTTACTATGAAAATAGGCACCAGGGAGAATTCTACGGTTATGTTTGTCAGATTACCAAAATAATTTAAGAAAAAGAGGCAGATACAAATGAAGGACAAAGAGCAGCAGCACAGAAGAGTATGCGCGTATGTAGATCTGGATGCCATTGTGTGGAATCTGGAACAGATACATTCCAATATAGCAGAGCAAACCCAGGTGGTTGCAGTGGTCAAGGCGGACGGGTACGGCCATGGGGCGGTTCCTATTGCCCGTAAAGTGGAACATTTACCTTATATCTGGGGATTTGCCTGCGCTACGGTGGAGGAGGGAGTAAGCCTTCGCGAGGCGGGAATCCAGAAGCCTGTATTGATTCTGGGATATACTTTTGAAGAACATTATGATATTATGTGTAGAATGGACATTATTCCTGTGGTATTTGAGACGGATATGGCAAAGAAGATGTCAGATACTGCGGTAAAGCTTGGGAAAAGGATGGAGATTCACCTGGCAGTGGATACCGGTATGGGAAGAATCGGCTTCCGGGATGATGAATCTTCTATTCCTGACTGTGTAGAGATCTCAAAAATGCCCGGACTGCTCATATCTGGGCTATTTACTCATTTTGCGAGGGCAGATGAGTGGGACAGCGCGCCGGCCAAAAGACAGATGGAGCGGTATCTGCACTTTGTAAGGCTTTTGGAATCGGCAGGCATCCGGATTCCTTATAAACACTGCTCTAACAGTGCAGGGATTATGAATCTGCCGGAGGCTAATATGGATTTGGTGCGGGCGGGAATTATACTGTACGGTCTGTTTCCCTCCGATCAGGTGTATACAGATAAAATCAAGCTGAAACCGGCGATGTCACTGAAAAGTCATGTGGTTTATGTAAAGGATATAGATCCGGGTACCCCAGTCAGCTATGGAGGAACCTATGTGGCCGAAGAACCCAGACGGGTTGCTACCATACCGGTGGGGTATGGAGATGGATATCCCCGATCTCTTTCTAACAAGGGATATGTACTGATCCATGGAAAGAGGGCTGACATTATAGGAAGAGTGTGTATGGATCAGTTTATGGTGGATGTCACAGATATTCCGGAGGTTAAGACAGGGGATGAGGTTACCCTGATAGGCACTGACGGGGGAGAAACCATTACAATAGAAAATATGGGGGATATAAGCGGCAGATTTAATTATGAGTTTGCCTGCGACTTGGGAAAACGAATCCCCAGAGTATACTTATAAGAAGGGACGGAAGCGTGTGATTAGAGCGGTTATCTGCGATGATGAGGCAGCAACAGTAAATATTATCCGGTATTATATAGAATCCAAGAATTTTCCCCTGGAGATTATTGGAACGGCGGAAAATGGCAGGGACGCATTGGCTTTGATTCAGAAAACCAAGCCCAATCTGGTCTTTATGGATATCCATATGCCGTATATGGACGGATTCCAGGTAATACAGAGTATAGAAAACTGTAAGGTGATTATCGTGACAGCGTATGATTCCTTTGAGTATGCCCAGAAGGCTCTCAGGGCGGGAGTCTGCGACATCATTGCGAAACCGATTGACTTTGAACAGCTGGAACAGGCCATCTACCGGGCGATTGGGTGGAGAGTGACACCCAATGAGAGTGTAAATGCTATCATAGAATTTATTAATTCTCACTATAAGGAAAAGATTGAGCTGGCCCAGCTGGCGCAGCTGACCTTCAGTACCCAGAGCTACATTACGAGACTGTTTAAAAAGCACATGAATATGACAATTATTTCGTACGTGCACATGGTGAGAGTGGAAAAATCAATAGAATTGGTGGAAAGTAAGAAGATGAGTCTGCAGGAGGCTGCGGAGGAAGTGGGTTACGGGAATCTGAAAAATTATTATAAGTATTTTAAGCTGTACAAAGGGCAGACACCCGCAGCCTATTTCCGGGAGTTAAATAATAAGGGGTTTGAAAAGTAATAGAAAAAGGGTACGGGCAGAAGCGCGGGAGTGGCGCTTCTGCCCGTACCCTTTTCCTGTAATTCCCCTGTTTTGCGGAAAAAGAATATGATATAATGAGCGATAGCGGGCCATGGGGAGCTTTGCTCATCTTTGGCGAGCGGCGAATGGCGATCATGCTGAAGGCATGATATAATGGACATGATCTAAAATACAAGGAGGACATGTATGAAATTTATTTCTTGGAATGTGAACGGGCTCAGAGCCTGTGTACAGAAAGGTTTTACAGAATTTTTTGACGGGATAGATGCTGACTTTGTTTGTGTTCAGGAGACAAAGCTTCAGGAAGGACAGATCGATTTGTCTTTGGAAGGATATGAGCAGTACTGGAATTATGCTGTTAAGAAAGGATATTCCGGAACCGCAGTCTTTACCCGGCATACCCCGCTAGGGGTCAGCTATGGAATTGGAATCGGGGAGCATGATCAGGAGGGCAGAGTGATTACTCTGGAATATGAGAACTTTTACCTGGTAACGGTATATACCCCCAATTCCCAGAGTGAGCTGGCACGCCTGGAATACCGAATGAAGTGGGAGGACGATTTCCGTGCATACCTGGCAGAGCTGGATCAGAAGAAGCCTGTAGTAATGTGCGGAGATCTGAACGTTGCCCACAGGGAGATCGATCTGAAAAATCCTAAGACAAACAGAAGGAATGCGGGATTTACAGATGAGGAGAGGAATAAATTTACAGAACTGCTGGAGGCAGGTTTTACAGACACATTCCGCTACTTCTATCCGGAGGCAGAGGGGATTTATTCCTGGTGGTCCTACCGGTTCCGGGCGAGGGAGAAAAATGCAGGTTGGAGGATTGATTATTTCTGCGTGTCAAAACGGCTTGAAGAGAAGCTGCTCTCCGCGGCAATCCATACAGAGGTTTTCGGATCCGACCACTGTCCTGTGGAAGTGCAGATAGACTTGTAAATGGATTGTATTGAGGGACAAGATCTGATAGAATAGAACCATTGAGATGAGAAAGGAGGAGCCCCATGAACGGAAAAAAGGATGTAAGACTTACGCAGATGACAAAAACAGCAGGGTGAGCGGCCAAGATAGGTCCTGAGACCCTTGCCCAAGTTTTGGGCAAGCTGCCGAAGTTTTACGATGAGAAGCTGCTGGTGGGGGTGGAAACCTCCGATGATGCGGCAGTGTATCAGATTACAGATGAGATTGCAATGATACAGACAGTAGATTTTTTTACGCCTGTAGCTGACGATCCTTTTACTTTTGGCCAGATTGCGGCGGCCAATTCCCTGAGTGATGCTTATGCTATGGGAGGTGAACCCAAGATTGCACTTAATATTGTAGGATTTCCCAATTGTCTGGATCCGGAGATTTTGGGAGAAATCCTGGCCGGCGGAGCTTCTAAAGTGCAGGAGGCCCAAGCTGTGCTGGTGGGCGGCCACTCGATTCAGGATGACGAGCCGAAATATGGCCTGTGTGTGACAGGATTTGTACATCCTGGTAAACTGTGGAAGAATTATGGAGCAATGCCAGGTGATGTGCTGATCCTGACGAAGCCTGTGGGAAGCGGTATTATCAACACTGCCGTAAAAGCCGGGATGGCTTCCGGTGAGGCAAAACAGGCAGTGATCAAAGTGATGACCGCACTTAACAAAACGGCGAAGGAGGTTCTGGAACGATATCCGGTACATAGCTGTACAGATATTACCGGATTCGGACTGGGGGGCCATTGCCTGGAGATGGCAAAAGCAAGCGAAGTTACATTGGAAATTCATACCCGGAAGATTCCTCTGATCCCGGAGGCAGATGCTTATGCACGCATGGGGCTGGTGCCTGCGGGGGCTTATCAGAACAGAAGCTATGCAAAAAACGATGTGATGCTGGCAGAATTGCCGGAATATCTGACCGATCTTGTCTTTGATCCCCAGACTTCAGGGGGACTTCTGGCATCTGTGGAGGAGAAGTATGCGGAGGATATCCTGCATGGATTTGCACAGCAGGGACTTGCCGGACAGGCCGCTGTGATTGGAAGGGTACTGCAGAAGGATAAAAAGTATCTTCATTTGTTATGACATGAGGGAACCGGACAGCTCCAAAAGGGGTGTCCGGTTTTTTAGGAAGTGAGAAAAAATGTATGGATAAAGGTAAATATTTCCGAAGAATACCTAAAGTAGATATTCTGTTGGAAGAGGCAAAGAAGGAAGGACTTTTGACTAAGTATGACAGAGATCTGGTGGTGGCTGGGATTCGCCAGGTAACGGATGAGCTGCGGAGCTTCCTCGGAGGATGCGAACAGGAACAAGCGGCAGAAAGAAGACTGGATACGGTTATGGAATTGCTGAAAGAGAGGCTTGAGGAGCAGGACAGATGCCGGGTTCAAAGAGTGATCAATGGAACAGGAACACTCCTTCACACGAATCTGGGAAGATCCCCTATTGGGGAAAAGCATGCAGAGTACCTGAGGCATGTGGTCACCGGATACTCAAACCTGGAATATGACCTGGATACTGGGGGACGGGGAGAGCGGTACAGCCATTTTGAGGACCTCGTATGTCAGATTACCGGGGGAGAGGCGGCTGTGGCGGTGAACAACAACGCGGCAGCAGTACTGTTGATACTAAGCGCTCTGGTAAAAGGAAAGGAAGCCATTGTTTCCAGGGGAGAGCTGGTAGAAATCGGCGGCAAATTCAGAATACCCGAGGTCATGGAGCAAAGCGGAGGAATTCTCAGAGAGGTTGGAACCACCAATAAAACCCGTCTGGAAGATTACAGAGCGGTTATAGGAGAGAACACAGGGGCGATTCTGAAGGTTCATACCAGCAATTACCGAATTACCGGGTTTACGGAGAGTGTGGGGATTGAGGAACTGGCGGGACTTGGCGCCAAATTTGGGGTGCCTGTGATTGAGGATTTGGGAAGCGGCGTAATGGTGGACTTGAGAGCTTATGGGCTTTCCCACGAGCCCATGGTTCAGGAATCTATAAGGCGCGGCGCCGATATTGTCTGCTTCAGCGGTGATAAACTGCTGGGAGGACCACAGGCGGGGATTATTACAGGAAAAAAAGAGTATATTGATAAGATGAAGAGACATCCTCTGATGAGAGCGATGCGGATAGACAAGTTTACAGTGACTGTGCTGGAACAGATTTTCAGGGAATACCGTACTCCCTCGAGGCTGGATCAGAATCTTCCGGTCTTTGCAATGTTGTCCCAGAGCGTGGAGCAGCTGAAAGAGAAGGCTGTCCGGCTGGCAGATTCTCTGCACATACATGAGAAGGATGCTGTGGTACAGGTGGAGCCCTGTGCTTCCCAGGTGGGAGGCGGAGCGCTGCCTGGAGAGGTTATTGAGAGTTTCGGGGTTACGGTACAGGGGAAAACCATAACCTGTGAGGAACTGGAGGAAAGGCTGAGAAAAGGGAATCCGCCTGTTATCTGCCGTGTGGAGAAAGACAGGATTTGGCTTGATATGAGAACCATCCAGGAGGAGGAGATTCCCCAGGCGGCTGAAAGGATGAATAAAATATTTGGAGACACTCACTTATGAAAAATATAATTATAGGGACTGCCGGACATATTGATCATGGAAAGACCACTCTGATCCGTGCACTGACAGGGCGGGAAACGGATCGTCTGAAGGAAGAAAAAAAGCGGGGAATTACCATTGATTTGGGCTTCACATACTTCGATCTGCCAGATGGAAGCCGGGCAGGTATCATTGATGTCCCCGGCCATGAAAAGTTTGTCCATAATATGGTGGCAGGGGTGGCAGGGATGGACATGGTCCTTCTGGTCATTGCAGCTGACGAGGGAATTATGCCCCAGACAAGAGAACATCTGGATATTCTGGAACAGCTGGGAGTTGAGAACTATATTATCGTTCTGAATAAATGTGACTTGGTGGATCCTGACCGGATGGAAGAAATGAAAAGAGGAATCCTGGAAGGACTGTCTGATTCCAGAGCCGCCAGTGCGCCCATGGTGGAAGTATCGGCGGCCACAGGTTACGGAATCCAGGAGCTGGTCCATGTGATCCAAAAGACAGCAGTCCTGCTTCCGGAGAGAGACAGAGACACAATTTTCAGGCTCCCCGCGGACCGTGTGTTTTCTGTGGCTGGCTTCGGAACCGTGGTAACAGGAACGGTTCTGTCAGGAGCGCTCAGCAGAGGAGAACAGGTGGAATTATTTCCCAGGGGGACGGTATGCCGGGTCAGAAGTATTCAGGTGCATGGTCAGGACTGCCAAAGCTGCAGTGCAGGGCAAAGGGCTGCCATTAATCTTTCAAATGTAAAGAGAGAGGAGGTTGCCAGGGGGGACGTCCTGGCGGCCTGCGGGAGCATGAAGAAAACCATGATGCTGGATGTGCGTCTGCATATGCTGCCTTCCTCCTCAAGAGTTTTGAAAAATAGAGCCAGGGTACATCTATTTACGGGAACCAGCCAGGTTCTCTGCCGTGCCGTGCTGTTAGAGACAGAGGAACTGAAGCCGGGAGAGTCTGCATTGGCGGAACTTCGGCTGGAAGATGAAGTAGCGGTGAGAAAGGAGGACCGGTTTATCATCCGTTTCTATTCCCCTGTGGAAACTATAGGGGGCGGCATTGTCATTGAGGCAAACCCCAGAAAAAAGAAGAGGTTTGAAGAAAAGGGACTTGAGGAGCTTAGAGGAAGGGAGCATGGCTCTCTGTCTCATATATTGGAACTTCAGGTGAAAAGCCATTGGGATACAGGAATTACTCTTCAGGAGCTTGCACAGATAGCCGGAGTATCAGAGGAGGAGGCAGAAGAGGGGATTTGCGTTCTGGAAAAACAGGGCAGTATCCTTCGATTTCCTATGAAAAATCAGGTTTATTTGTGGCACAGAAGCTATGCACAAGAGCTGTTGGAGAGAGTACGAGATAATTTGCGGGAATTTCATGAGAAGAATCCTTACAAACCAGGGATGAATAAATCTCAGATAAAAATGAATACGGCTGCGGCACAAAAAGCGGGAGTGTTTGACTTATTTATTGAGAGAATGGAAGGGGAGAAGCAGCTGGCGAGAGACAGAGAGTTCCTGCGCCTTTATGAGTTTCAGATTGAAAAGGATTCCAGGTATCAGAGAGTCAGAAGAAAAATGGAACGTGTTTTTCTGAAGGCACAGTTTGATCTTGTACGGTTCTCTGAGATTGTTTTTACGGAGACAGATCCTGAGGTCATCGCAGATGTTCTGGCTCAGGAAATGGCGGAAGGGCGCATTGTAAAGGTGGCAGAGAATCTGTATACTTTGTCCGGAATCATGGAGAAGGCAAAGGCGGCAATTCTTGAAAAGCTGGACAGAGACGGCTCTGTGACCATAGCAGAAGTCAGGGACCTTTTGAATACCAGCCGGAAAAGTGCTAAGCCTATCCTGGAATATATGGACGTACTTCACATTACAAGAAAAGAAGGCAGGGAAAGCGAAAGGGTGGCTTACTGATGAATCTGATACAACTGGAGGCTTTTATCCGGGTAGCTGACAGTGGCAGCTTTTCCCAGGCGGCAAGAGAGCTTTTTCTTACACAGCCTACTGTTAGTTCCCACATCTCAGGTTTGGAAAAGGAACTGAATGCCAGACTTTTTGTCAGAACGACAAAAAGTGTTTCTTTGACGGATCAGGGAAGGATTCTTTACCGGTATGCTTATAAGATATTGGAGCTGGAGAAGAAAATACTGCAGGAGTTTTCTACCGTTGAAGAAGAGAGTGATTCCCTGACTATAGCAGCGTCTACAATCCCGTCTCAGTATATACTGCCCCGGGTAGTGCCGGCATTCAGCGTCAAATATCCCCAGGTTCAGTTTTCTCTTCTGGAGAATGACAGCGAGGGTGTTGTTAAAAAGATTCTTGGAGATGAGGCTGAGATAGGGATCACGGGAACAAGGCTTCCCGGGTATCCCTGTCACTATCAGATGCTGTGCCGGGACAGGCTGGTTATCATTACACCGGATACGGGAAAGTTCCGGGAATGGAAGGAAAAGAGTTTTTCTCTGGAAGAGCTGATGAGAGAGCCTGTGATTATGAGAGAAGAGGGATCCGGAACCAGGAAGGAAGCTGAGAACTATCTGGTATCCCAGGGGATCCCTCTATCTGAAATCAAAGTCATCGCAAGTATCAGCAATCAGGAGACCATTAAACAGTCTGTGCGAAACGGACTTGGAATTTCTATTATTTCCAGTTGGGCAGCCCGGGAGGATGTACAGGAGGGGCGTATTTTGGAATTCAGTCCCAGAGAAGAGATGTATCGGGAACTTTACCTGGTGCGCAGGAAGGGACGCAATCTGCCCAAAAGCGCCAGGGCGTTCTGGGACTTTATCAGAGATTTTTTTCAAAGTAAAAGTGTATAGAGATATTTATTGATAAAATCTATAAGTGCAGGAGCCTTATAGATTTTATTGATTTTACAATAATTTTGTTTATTGATATAGTTATGGATAGAAAATATTGTCAAATATAGTAGGGGCAGGGAAGGAACTGTAAAATTATGATATATCTGGACAATGCAGCAACCACTCTTATTAAGCCGGATTGTGTTATTGAAGCTGTCTGCGGTGCTATGAGCCACATGGGGAATTCCGGCAGGGGCAGCCACGGCGCGTCCCTGGACGCTGCCAGGACAATCTATGAAGCGCGGGAGGCTGCAGCCCGCTTTTTTGGATTTGAAGATCCCACCCGCGTGGTGTTTACTTCCAATATAACAGAGAGTCTTAACACAGTGATAGGGGGGCTCTTTAAGGCCGGCGATCATATCATCACTACAGCGCTTGAGCACAATTCTGTTCTCAGGCCTTTATACCTTCTGGAAGAGCAGGGACTGGATCTAACCATTGTGCCGGCTGGAAAAGACGGCACTATCTGCTGTGGGGATATTGAGAGGGCGGTACGCCCTGAGACAAGGGCAGTCATATGTACGCACGCCTCTAATCTTACGGGAAACCTTGTGGATATCCAAGGTGTGGGGGACATCTGCAGGAACCATGAGATTCTGTTTATTCTGGATTCGGCCCAGACAGCGGGGGTTTTCCCCATTCATATGGGAAAAATGAAGATTGATATTCTCTGTTTTACCGGACATAAGGGGCTGTACGGTCCCCAGGGTACAGGGGGAATCTGTATCCGTGAGGGGATAGAGATACATCCACTGAAAGTAGGGGGAAGCGGAGTACATACTTATGACAGAAGGCATCCGTCTGTGATGCCTGCGGCACTGGAAGCGGGAACCTTAAACGGCCATGGAATTGCCGGGCTGCTTGCGGCCATACGCTGGCTGGAAGAGACTGGAATAGACAATATCCGCAGAAAGGAAGATGCTCTGATGCGGCGGTTTTATGAGGGGGTATGTACCATACCAGGTATAAAAATATATGGCGATTTTACGCAGAAAGATCGGGCGGCAATTGTAGCTTTGAATCTGGGGGACTATGATTCCGGGGAAGTGAGTGACGAGCTTTCCTGCCATTACGGAATCTCCACCAGACCGGGGGCCCATTGCGCGCCTTTGATGCATCAGGCCCTGGGAACCGTGGAACAGGGAGCAGTCAGGTTTTCTTTTTCTTATTTTAATACAGAGGAAGAAACAGACAGAGCTGTGGAGGCGGTCAGGGAGCTGGCGTGCTAGATGAAGACGGGGATTCCCGATTCATATATATATTACTTTTTGGAGGAGAAAGAAAATGAATGTATGCAGCTCAAAAAAAACACTACTGCTCTCAGGCGTGATTCTGGGAGTGATCGCAGCGCTGCTGGCCTATTTTGGAAACCCTAAAAATATGGCTATCTGTGTGGCCTGCTTTATCAGGGACAGCGCCGGAGCTATGAAACTTCACCAGGCGCCTATTGTCCAATACTTCAGACCTGAGATTGTGGGATTTGCAGGAGGCTCTTTTCTGATTGCCATAGCCACTAAGGAATACCGTTCTACAGCAGGATCTTCCCCTATGATACGCTTTTTGCTAGGGGTTATTATGATGATTGGTTCTCTGGTGTTTTTAGGATGTCCTCTTCGTATGGTACTGCGTATGGCGGCTGGCGATCTTAATGCCTATGTAGCCCTGGTGGGATTCGTCTTTGGGGTGGCAACCGGCAGTCTGGCGCTGAAGAAGGGCTTTAGCCTGGGAAGAGCCTATGAAACAAAGGCGGCAAGCGGTGCAGTTTTACCTGTTGTTCTGGGGGTTCTGCTTATTCTCAGTGTTACCACTTCATTATTTGCAGCCAGCACAGAGGGCCCTGGAAGTATGCATGCGCCAATATTAGTATCGCTTTTCGGGGCGCTGCTTTTCGGGGCTGTGGCCCAGAAGAGCAGGGCATGTTTTGCAGGCAGTATCCGGGATATTGTTCTTATGAAGAACTTTGATTTACTTACAATTATCGGCGGACTTTTTGCGGTCATGCTTCTGTACAATGCAGTCACAGGAAATTTTGTGCTTTCATTTACCGGACAGCCGGTTGCACATTCCATGCATGTCTGGAACCTTCTTGGGATGTATGTTGTGGGCTTCGCTGCAGTTCTGGCCGGTGGTTGTCCTCTCAGGCAGCTGATTTTGGCGGGCCAGGGTTCTTCGGATTCTGCTGTTACGTTTCTGGGGATGCTTGTGGGGGCTGCCGTCTGCCACAACTTCAACCTGGCGGGAGCAGCGGCAAAGGCGGCTACAGAGACTGAGGCAGCGGTGGCCGGAGGCCCGGCACTTCCCGGCAAGGTTGCTGTCATTGGCTGTATCGCTGTACTGCTGTTTTTGGGATTCTGCAGAAGAGAAAAACAGGAATGAGAAGTCTTAGAATAGAAAAGAGGTATTGTTATGATAGAAGTAGACGCAAGAGGGCTATCCTGTCCGGAGCCTTTGATGATGACCCAGGCAGCCCTGAAAAAATGCAAGGGTGAGTCTGTTAAAGTGCTGGTAAGCGAGGCGCACGCCAGGAGCAATGTGGAAAAATACGGAAAGGCCCAGGGAAAAGAGGTAACAGTCACTTCTGTGGGGAATGATTTTGAGATTGTGCTGGAATAGCATTCAGGTTTATTCTACAATTTCCCGGGTATAATCCACCTTTCGTTTTTCCTTTGAGATACCCCCGGCCATATGCTCTACCGGCTGCCTCAGGAATGAGGCACGCATCACGGCATCAGTTCCGAACTTTTTTCGTATCTCATCCACTGCCTGGTCCATTTTCTCCAGCTTTTCATAATCCGTATGATCAAACAGGGAGATCTGTCTTGCGGCATCATCTTTGGAAAGTTTTCCGGTATGAATGCCTAGATGGCGGATAGGGGTGCCGTCCCACAGCTCATCGAACAGCCTGCAGGCAGCCTGATGTATTTCTGCGGTAATGTTGGTGGAAGAGGGGAGCATCATTTGATGAGATACTGTATTCAATTCAAAATCTTTAATTGCTACAGACACCAACTCTGCCCGGATGCTGTCTCTCCGAAGTCTGGCAGAAACTGTCTCCGCCAGAGAGAGGAGAATCATCCGGGCTGTACCTCCGTCTGTAACATCAAAGGCTATGGTAGTGCTGTTGCCATAGCCTTTATTATCTTCAGGGACTGCCTCCACCACAGACATATCCCTTCCATTGGCAAAATTCCAGATGACTTCCCCATATTTTTTCAGATGATGCCTCAGAACATCAGGATCTGTATTGGCCAGCTCTCCTATGGTGTAGATGCCCAGAGTATTTAACTTCCTTTCAGTAGCCCTGCCGATAGAAAACATTTCCTTTACCGGAAGGGGCCACATCTTTTGGGAAATATGTTCCGGAAAGAGGGTGTGAACCAAATCAGGCTTCTTAAAATCAGATGCCATCTTAGCCAGCAATTTATTGGAGGAAACTCCGATATTCACAGTAAATCCCAGTTCCTCCCGTATACGGTCTTTTAACGTATGGGCAAATACTGTTAAATCTCCCAGAAGTCCTTCCATCCCTGTCATATCCATGAAGGCTTCGTCAATGCTGTACTGTTCCACTGCCGGAGAGTATTCTTTCAGAATATCCAAAAAGGCTTTGGAGCATTTTTTATATAGTTCATAGTGAGGCGGCACCAGTTTCAGATTTGGACACTTCTTAAGGGCATTCACCACAGGTTCGCCTGTTTTTACACCGTATGCTTTCGCGGGAATGGATTTGGCCAGTATGATCCCCCGGCGTTTTGCCATATCCCCCCCTACGGCAGCAGGAATGGTCCGCAGGTCCAGCGTTCCTTCCAGGTTGCGCAGCCTGTATACTGCCTCCCAGGACAGAAACGCGCTGTTAACATCAATATGATAAATAACTGTCTTCACTCATACCACCTCTGTTTTACTCGTTCGCTCCCGGAAGGGGATTCTTTTATTAGTTCACATACCATCCCACAGGTCCCGGATTCAGATTCATGTGAATCTGTTTTACCTCCTGATACTCTTCCAGACCGTAGATTCCCAGCTCACGCCCTGTACCGCTCATCTTATAGCCGCCCCAGGGTGTCTGATTATACCCCAGATTATAGCAGTTGATCCATGTAATGCCGGCCCGTATCTCTTTAATGACCCTCATTGCTTTTGCACTGTCGGAAGTGAATACGGCACCTGCCAGTCCGTAACAGGTATCATTCGCCATGGCGACTGCCTCTTTTTCAGAAGAGAAGGACTGTACCGTGGCTACAGGACCAAAGATCTCTTCCCGTACGATACGCATATCAGGGGAACACTGATCAAAGATAGTGGGAAGGACAAAATACCCATCTGCGCATTCCCCGTCGGTATACCGCTCTCCCCCGCATACCACCCTTGCACCCTCATCTCTTCCTATTTTAATGTATTCCAGAACGCGCTCCATATGTTCTTTTGTCACAAGAGGCCCCATATCCGGATCCTTCATGGGATCACCTAAAGTCAGAGCCTTTGTCTTTTTTACAAACTTTTCCATAAATTCATCTTTCACGGATTCCTCCACAAAGATTCTGGAGCCGGAAGAACATACCTCCCCCTGATTATAAAAGATTCCCATCATAGCCCACTCTACGGCGCCGTCAATGTCAGCGTCAGCAAAGATAACATTGGGAGACTTGCCCCCCAGTTCGAACCCCAGCTTTTTCATATTCCCGGCTGCCAGCTTCTGAAGGCTCTGTCCTACTTTTGTACTTCCTGTAAAGGTAAGCATATCCACGTCCATACTTTCCCCAAGCTCACATCCTATTGCGGATCCGCCCAGCACCAGATTGGCCGTCCCTTTCGGCAGTCCTGCCTCCTCCAGCAGTTCAAAGAGGCGGATGGTAGTCAGAGGGGTCTTGTGGCTGGGCTTAAACACAACAGTATTCCCCGCGGCAAGTGCGGGGGCCAGCTTCCAGGCGGCCATGGTAAAGGGATAATTCCATGGGGTGATCTGTGCACAGACGCCTACGGGCTCATGGACAGTGATGGAGTGAATCTCTCCGGATCCGTTGCTGACACTGCAGATTCCTCCCTGGGGAGCCTGGATAAGGCCGGCATAGTACCGGAAGGTTCCGGCGCCGTCTGCGATATCAATCAGGGACTCTCTCAGGGGCTTCCCCATGTTCTGTGTCTCCATGGCAGCCATTTCTTCCTGGTTTTCCTCTATGAGATCTGCAACCTTAAGCAGAACTCTGCTTCTTGCCTCCACATCCATATCCCGCCATTCACGGGTGATGTAAAACGCGCTTTTAGCGGCTTTAATGGCTTCCCTGACATCTTCAAGACTGCTTTCCCAAATCCTGCACAGAATCTCTCCGTTAAACGGATTCACTACATCTGATGTGGTTCCCGGACTTCCCTGGGTCCACTGGCCGTTAATATACATTTTTTTAGTTTCCATAAGAATAGTTCTCCTTTTTTACTAATATTTTCTGTTAAAAAACCCCCGCTTCGTATCTTTTATTGTAACAGAACATCTGTTCCTTGTAAATATGTATTCATAACTAGACTGTATTCTAGACTAAAGTTCACTTTTTGCCAAAATCTATTGTAATTCGTATGTGTTTCTGCTATAATCTTCAAAGAAACAGGGGATAGTACATTCCCCGGAACATAATTTGGCGAGGGATTTACGAGGATGTAAGTGAATAGTGTCTGAGAAGCGCTATACACTTTTTTTCATATCTAACAAAATACAAGGAGTGAAAAGAAATGAGCATGCAAACAATTTTGCTAAAACAGCACATTGGCGCACCGTGTGAACCAGTGGTTGCGGCAGGAGATCAGGTGCGAAGAGGAACGCTGATCGCAAAGCCTGCAGGACTGGGAGCCAATATCCATGCAAGTGTGTCCGGAAAAGTAGCTGCCGTCACAGAGACAGCCATTCAGATTGAAGCGGATGCAGAACAGCCGGATGACTTTGTATCCATTGAAGGAGAAACAAATCTTGATCTGATTAAAGCCGCAGGTCTGGTAGGCATGGGGGGCGCAGGCTTTCCAACGGCTGTCAAGCTGAATGTGGATCTGAAAGGCGGTTATATTCTTGTGAATGCCGCGGAATGTGAGCCGGTTCTGGAACATAATATGCAGCAAATCCGGACAAAAGCTGACATGACAGTACGGGGCATCAAGTACATTATGGAGATCTGTAACGCGGATCACGGTGTCATTGCAATTAAAGCAAAACATGAAAAAGAAGTGGCAATTTTAAATGAGGCAATAAAGGGTGATGATAAATTATCCATTCACCTGCTTCCTGACTTATACCCCATGGGGGAAGAGCGTGCGGTTGTCCGGGAAGTCCTTGGAACCTTGTTAGACCCAACTCAGCTTCCGTCTGCCGCAGACGCTGTAGTTATTAATGTTGAGACTGTGCTCAGAGCGGCGGAAGCGATTGAACTGCACAGACCTGCGATTACTAAAAATATAACGGTAATTGGCAAGCTGAAGGGTGGTCCTCAGGCCCATGTATTTATGGATGTCCCTGTGGGAACTACTGTTGGTGAGTTGATTGAACGCGCAGGCGGTATCGATGGAGAGTATGGAGAAATTATTCTGGGCGGACCTTTTACCGGTTCCGCAACTACACTGGATACGCCAATTACTAAGACTACAGGCGGTATTATTGTGACACAGCCCTTTGAAGATTTGAAGGGCAGGAAGGTTGGACTTCTTGTGTGCGCCTGCGGCGGCAATGAAAACAGAATGCGTGACATTGCGGCCAAAATGAACGGAGAAGTAATCTCCGTGCAGAAATGTAAGCAGGCTGCAGAGATTAAGGGTGCGCTGAAATGCGAAAATCCCGGCAACTGTCCGGGACAGGCTCAGAAATGCATCAATTTCAAGAAGGACGGATGCGAAGATATTATTATCGGAAACTGCAGCGACTGTACCAATACGGTTATGGGATCTGCGCCGAAGCTGGGTCTTGCCGTACATCATCAGACCGACCATGTACTTCAGACTGTGGGCAAGGAAGTGATGCGCCATCTCACTACTTCGAAAAAGCTGGAAGAAGCACCTGCAGAAGTTTCTGCACAGGTGTCTGCCGAGCCCCAGATGGCAGAAGCGGAAAAGCCCGCTGTGAAGTATACCGCTACTGTTAACGATGGAATTTTAAGAATTCATATTGAAGAGGGAAAAGACATCAATATTGAATTTCCATTCCATTGATATATAAAAAAGAAAAAGGAGGATTATCATTATGTCTATTACAGCCGAAACTGCGCAAGAGCATAAGAATGACCCGGCAGTCCTTTGCTGCCGTCTCGAGGCCGGGAATCAGATTCAGCCAGCTAACCTGGAAGATCCTGCTATCTTTGATGACCTGGTAGATTCCGGACTGTTAAATTTAGATGGATGCCTGAAGATTTCCCAGGTGTTAGGCGCTACGCTTACCAAAACCTGTGATTCACTCTCACCGATTACCGCGGATGCTGTGGATAAGATACAGGAAGAAGAGGAAGAAGCTCCCGCTTTAGAAGCTGCACCGGAGGAAGCCCCGACACCTGCGCCTGCTGTATCGGTAGCCAGCCCTGTGAGCGGCGGAACACTGAAAATCCACATCGGAGAGGGAAAAGAAATCAACATTGAAATCCCCATGGGTTTTAGCGGGGGAAATGGTGTGGCGGCGGTTCCTGCGGCAGCATCTGAAGAAATGAAGGATGCCCCAAAAGCAGAAGAACCCGCAAAAGTAGTCCGCAGTGTAACAAGAAAGCATTATGCCATTTCTGAGGTAAAAAGAGGCCCTGAGACTAAGATCGACGGAACGGTCCTTTACATCCGTGAGGGGATCGAGGAGGAAGCGGTAGCTTCTCAGGAACTGGTACATGAATTAAAGCTGGATATTATCACCCCAGACAAATACAATACATATTCAGAAACGATTATGGATGTACAGCCCATTGCTGCAAAAGAAGGGGAGGATGAGATCGGAAGCGGTGTCACCCGTGTTCTGGACGGTGTCATTATGATGGTTACCGGAACGGATGATAAGGGGGTACAGATCGGAGAATTCGGTTCTTCAGAGGGTATTCTGGAAGAAAATATTATGTGGAACCGTCCCGGCGCTCCGGATAAAGGCGAAATTTTTATTAAAACAGAAGTTACCATTAAAGAGGGCACCAATATGGAACGTCCAGGTCCTCTGGCCGCACATGCTGCCACGGATGTGATCACACAGGAAATCCGTGAGGCCCTGAAGAAGTTAGAAGACGACAGCCTTGTGGTGAATACGGAAACCTTTGAACAGGTACGCCGTCCCGGCAAAAAGAAGGTTGTCATTGTAAAGGAAATTATGGGACAGGGTGCTATGCACGATAATCTGATCCTTCCGGTTGAGCCGGTGGGCGTTCTTGGTGCAAAGCCAAACGTTGACCTGGGCAATGTACCTGTTGTGGTATCTCCTGTTGAGGTACTGGATGGATGTATCCATGCCTTAACCTGCATCGGGCCTGCTTCCAAGGAAATGTCCCGCCATTACTGGAGAGAGCCCTTAGTGCTGGAAACACTGCACGATCCGGAAGTTGATTTATGCGGTGTCATCCTGGTGGGAAGCCCGCAGATTAATTCTGAAAAATTCTATGTGTCCAAGCGTGTAGGTATGACCTGCGAGGCAATGGATGTAGACGGAGCATTTGTTACCACCGAAGGGTTCGGCAACAATCACATTGACTTTGCCAGCCATATTGAACAGATTGGCATGAGAGGAATCTCTGTGGTAGGAATGTCCTTCTGTGCAAAACAGGGCGCACTGGTAGTGGGAAATAAATATATGACCAATATGGTGGACAATAATAAGTCAGAAGGCGGTATTGAAAACGAAGTGCTTGCCTGCAATACTTTATGCCATGAAGACGCTATCCGCGCACTGAATATGCTGAAGGTTCAGATGAACGGCGGCAAAGTAAAAGCAGCTGAAAAGCAGTGGAACCCAAATGTAAAAGCCAATAACGTAGAATTAATTTCTAATGTGACAGGCAAACCCATTGAATTGGTTCCCAATGAAACATCTCTTCCTATGAGCAAAAAACGCAAAGAAAAATACAGCTAGAAGGTATATGCATGAAATATGATGATAAGCTAATAACTATGGAAGGTGTCATAGTAGAAGTACATGACGGCTGCGTAGGCATTGATCTGAAGGGCCGTCTGGGATATATGAAGATTCCCATGCGTATGCTAATTACTGACTATGAGATTAAGGTGGGTCAGGAGGTAGGCTTTAAGATGAGCTTTGTAGAACAGCTGGGTCCTGAACCTAACCTTAAATATATCAGCAATCAACAGACTTATCAAAAAAGACAGGCAGAAAAAAAGGCTGCCAAAGAAACTGGAAAGGAGGAAACAAAGTGAGTTTAACTGTAGTAGATGGATTACAATCCGAGATTTATGTACCCATCACTCCACCGCCGGTATGGGCTCCAGTGACAAAACCATTAAAGGATATGACAGTGGCAATTGCTACTGCTGCCGGAGTTCATCACAAAGAAGACAAGCGGTTTAATCTGGCTGGAGATTTTACCTTCCGTAAAATCTTAGATACTATGCCGTCTGATGAACTGATGGTGTCCCACGGTGGATATGACAACGGAGACGTTAATAAAGACATCAACTGTATGTTCCCTATTGACCGTCTTCATGAACTGGCTGCTGACGGAGTTATCGGTAAAGTGGCCCCAGTACACATTGGTTTTATGGGAGGAGGCGGCAACCAGGAAAAGTTTAAAAACGAAACTGGTCCGGAAATCGCCCGTATTTTAAAAGATGAGGGTGTAGATGCTGTCATCCTCACCGCTGGCTGAGGTACCTGTCACCGCTCTGCAGTTTTAGTGCAGAGAGCCATCGAAGCCGCAGGAATTCCGACTGTGATTATTGCTGCGCTTCCGCCTGTTGTGAAACAGACAGGCACCCCAAGAGCTGCTGCCCCATTGGTACCAATGGGAGCAAATGCTGGAGCTCCTAATGATAAAGAAATGCAGTATAATATTGTAAAAGAATCTTTAGAGCTCTTAGAAACCCTGGAATCACCTGGTAAGGTAATTCCATTAAACTACGAGTATGTAGCAAAGGTTTAAGGGATATAAATTAGGGACGTGTTCTTTGTACAAAGAACACGTCCCTAATTGAGTTCAGCCTGTCCCATTTTACGATAGGCCTGTCCCTAAATGGAGGTATTGCATGGAAGAAGTTATATTACGGCGCCTTGTTATCAAGGCGTTTCATATAAACCAGGTCATATTTGGAGAAAAACCCCGAATAGATCCTTCGGGAACACTTATTATTGCCCGGGATTTTTTGCCATCCCTGACGGAATCGGAGCCTTTGATTGAAAAAATTGACATGGAAATTATTTCTCCTGACGCTCGTGAACGCTGGACGAATACAATTATGGATGTTATTCCTGTCTCTGCCAAGGTGCTGGGAAAAATGGGGGAAGGCATTACCCATACCCTCACGGGTGTCCGGGTGCTTCTGACCGGAGTGGACGCGGATGGTGTTCAGATTGCTGAGTTTGGTTCTTCAGAAGGCTGTTTAAAGGAACAGATCTTCTACGGCCGCCCCGGAACCCCTGATAACAATGACATTCTAATTTCTTTTAATGTAACACTCGCTCCCAAAGCAGGGGCATCCCGTCCGGGGCCTACGGCTGCCCACCGGGCCTGTGATGTTTTCTGTCAGATCCTGAGAGATGAGTTGAAAAAGATGAATGGAAATTTATGCACAGAGCGCCATGAGTATTTTGACAAGTCCAGGCCAGGAAAAAAACGGGTGGTTCTGATTAAGCAGGTAGCAGGGCAGGGAGCTATGTATGATACCTGCCTTTTTCCACGGGAACCTTCTGGTTTTAAGGGCGGCCGTTCTATTATTGATATGGGAAATCTTCCTGTACTTATCACACCCAATGAATACCGTGACGGTGCCATCCGGGCCATGTATTAGCAGGAAAGGAGATAATTTTTATTATGGGAATAGGACCATCCACAAAAGAGACAACGCTTCACCACTTCCAGGATCCCCTGGTGGATATTCTTTCCGGGGAAGATGAGTTTGATTTTCTGGGAATTATTGTTGTAGGCACTCCGCAGGACAATGAAGATAAATTGTTTGTAGGTACAAGAGCAGCAGTCTGGGCCGAGGCTATGCGGGCGGACGGAGCAATCATTTCCGCAGACGGATGGGGGAACAGTGACGTGGATTTTGCAAATACGATAGAACAGCTTTCTGTCAGAGGGATACCAACCGTTGGGGTGAATTTTGTCGGTACGGTAGCTGGATTTGTGGTAACCAATGAATATATGGATACAATTGTAGATATGAATAAAAGTGCCGAGGGCATTGAGACAGAGGTGTTGGGGGAAAATAGTGTGACAGAGCTGGAGGCCAGGAAGGCAGCGGCGTTTTTGAAGTTGAAGATGAGAAAAAAATTATAGTTTTGTGTATGTGAAGTTCGAGATAAAATAGTCGGCCAGCGCAGCGTTGCAGACGGACGGATATAGAAGGGAGCACCGGGGGGACAGGGCCAGGCCAGGGGCCGGGGGATAGGGACCAGTCAGCTCGAGGCTCCGTTCCCCTCAGCTAAGTCCTACCAGCTGCTAAGCTCGTCAGGAAAGCCTTCCTCGCTAAACAGCTGGTGGACTGGATCTTCGGCTCACTCCGCTTAACCTCCCTGACTGGTCCCTATCCCCCGGCCCCTGGCCTGGCCCTGTCCCCCCGGTGCTCCCTCCTATATCCTGGCAGAGACTCACTTCACATTCACGGAAAACGGGTGGGGAAGGTCGAACGTTGTACACTTTTCCTCTTGTTTCCCACTATTGATGACTCGATGTTTTGGATAAATAGCTCCCCCTGGAACTTCCCCATATCCAGGTGAGAGGAATTCTGCGGCGGTGGGCTGGTTGGTTCGGGCGGGAGGGAGGGCTTAAGTTCCGGGGACGATTCCGCAGGAGTGAGTAGAGAGTCTTAGGCAAAACCGGGATTCCCGCTGGAGATTTTTTCGGCAGTCAGGGCCGAAAAAAAGTGAGCATGGGCAGAGAATGCACATCAAGCATTCTTTGCCCATACGAACGGTGCTCCGGCGGGGATTCCGGTTTTGTCTTAGACTCTCTTCGCGACGGAGGTGTCCCCGGAACTTAAGCCCTCCCTCCTGTCCGAACCAGCCAGCCCACCGTCGCGGGATTTCTCTCACCGTCCCCCCGCCACCTCACACTTTCCGACTTGAATCACTTTAAGCCGAAGTCCAAGCGCTATACCCCTAAATCCCAATTAAGCTGAAAAACAATTCTATATTACACATACCAATGCACAGCTTCCGCCACGGCGTTCGGTTTTCTGTTTGGTATTGAAAGGGGTATTCTAGGCAAACGCAGTAACCGCGTCATGGAGAAACTGGGTACAGCCGCTTACCGCGCGGTCGTAGTAAGCGGTAAAGCGGGGATCACTGACATACATGGCGGCCAGTCCTCTATGAGCCTCAGGGGTATAGGAGGGCCAGGTATAAGAGAGCCATTCCTTGTGAAGGAGCACTATTTCCTTGCCGGCTGTGCTGTTGGGGGACAGGCTGTTCGATACTGCTTCTTCCAGTTTGGAGAGAATTGTTTCACCGAGCTGCTCCATGGCCTGGTATTGTTCTTCTGTCAGATTCATAAATTTTGTATTGTTTGTCTCTACGGAGTCATTTCCGTATTTGCTGCGGATTTCTTCCCCGTACATGTCTTCATTTTTCTGTATCATTTCTTTTTTAAATCCCTCAAATTTTTCTTTATTAGTCATATGATATTCTCCTTTTTCTTTCTGAATCGTTTTTGTGACATTTTTGATCAGGAGATCCAGATGTTCCCTGCGGCTTACCAGTTCCCTCAGGTGGGATGTGAGAACGGAAACCGAATCAAAGCCTGGGGAGAGAAGAAGCTGCCGGATGGTTTCCAGGGGAACATCCAGTTCCCGGTAAAAAAGTATATGCTGCAGTTTGTCTACCTCATCTTCCGTGTAGATGCGATATCCGCTTTCTGTGTAATGATGGGGGGAAAGCAGTCCGATCTCATCATAGTAGCGCAGGGTGCGGGTAGTTATTTTGGCCATCTGAGCCAGTTGCCGGATAGTATATTCCATGATCTGCCTCCTGTCATATTACTCTGTATACAGTATTGTCTTATGCGCATTATCTTAAGACAATTGTAGTATACAGGTTAACGTTGGGGCAAGGTCAATAGAAAAATAAATTTTTTTAATGCAACAGAATCTTAAAAAATGTACACTGTAATAGATAAGAAAGAGAACATAAGAAGAGGAGGCTGCTGTATATGATAGAAAAAATAGCGAAAACAGGAAAGATCATGATTCTGCTGCTGGCCGCCGGGATGTTGTGTCTTGCCGGATGTTCCGGAGACAGGCAAGAGCCAGAAATACCGGATCCGGATACCAAGGAGAATGTATTTCAGGGGAAAATCATAGAAAACCGGGAGGATGTGCTCCTGCTGTCAGGCATGAGTGAAACCTCCGCCAGCCTTGTATCTCTGTCCCCTAAGGAGACTCTTGTTACAGATCAGAACGGAAAGAAGACAGAGGCCTCAGGGCTTAAAAACGGAATGATTATTGACGTAATAATGGGAGAAGATGCGACAATTGCCGAATCTTATCCGGGACAAATACATGGACAGAAAGAGATACGTATAGTGGGACAGGAGAATGATATTACAGGCATGTACCTGGAGGCAATAAAAGAGATTTACCAGATCGATCCCGGTTTAAACAGCGGGGTGAAAATTATGGCGTTGGATCTGTCTATGTCTGTAAATATGAGTGAGGCGGAGAAAAGCGCCCTTGCGTATCAGTGGGACAGCTGGCTCAGAAGTCAGTCTCAGGATATGGATGTGTACCAAAAAACATATGATGAATTGGTAGAAGAGGGAATGATTGATGGGGAGAAGCTTTATTTTCCGGAGGGAATGCTGATCACAATTGAAGACAAAGAGATAAAAGGGGATAGTTTTGAATTTTCAATCTCCAAGTGGTGTTCTGGTTTGGGGGCTGACGGTCTGGAAAACTGTAAGGCTGTATTCGAGAATGGCATTGGGACATATACAAAGGGAACTGCCTGGATCTCCTGAGCGGGGAAAAGAGTTCCAATTAGGGCCCGCTGATGGTATAATGAGGACAATACCAGAGGTTGGGGGGGAATGGGGACAGATGAAGCCAGAAGATATCTTTTCTGCAGGGAGCGGTTTTCTTCTCTCTGTCTTGGCAGAAAAAACGAATCGGTCAGTCGACTCTAAAAAAGCGGAAGCAAGGCTGAAGGAGATGGAAGCAAGGATAGATAAAAAACTTGCGGCAGTTTCCCAGCCAGACATACGGGAACAAATGCAGAGTTACATACTGGAATATTTTAAATCTCATACGGATTCTTGTCTTACAGGCAGTCAAGTCAAAATGAAGAATTTTCCTGAAGATTTCCGCAGAAAAAAAGGATGCTATCTGAACAGGGAAAATGCCGGAATTTTGGAAGAATGTCTGGAAGAGATAGAAGAGGAATTCAAAAATTTTCTGGATCCCGGGCACATGATTATGTATCAGGAGATTCAGGATATTAAACAGATTGTTCAGGAGAGCAGTGATAACAGTAAACAAATTTTAAATCTGCTGAAGCATAAAGAGGGACTGATGCATGAGTCCGGGGAAAAAGAGGGGACAGAGCCAAAGAATTGTTCTGAAAATGTGACCTGTGAAGTACTGCGAATCCCTGAGAAGTCCCCGGCGGGGGCACTGCAGACAAAGGAGCCGCAGAAGAAGAGGCAAAAAAGAAGCAGGATTGGAGCTGTTCTGTGGGCTGCCTGTGCGGCTGTGGGAATTTACGGGGTACTGGTTACCGCCGGTACTCCCCGCAGGCTTATATGGGAGAATAAAGAGGCTGCTGTACTGTCCGTCCAGGAGGAACTGGCATATCAGCAGATGGAGGAAGTCTGTGGGGGGTGCCCGGTTAAAATGACATATGTGCCGGAGGGGACAAAGTTTCTGGAGGCTGATGTAGACAGAGATATTCAGACGGCGTGTCTTTCCTATTTGTACCAGGGCAGAAGTCTTACTTACAAAGCATTTTCCCAAAAAAGAGACGGGTCCTATGCCTTTGTATCAGGAGAAGAAATGCAGGAAGAGCGCACAGTAGATCTGCAGGCAGCTGAGGCCACCATATGGAAACTCCGGTCTAAAGAAAATGGGGAAAGCGGATATGCAGCCCGGATCCTGTATGATAATATCTGTTATATGGTAGTGGGAACCATGGAACGGGACGAGTTCCAAAAGATTCTTAATGGTCTGGAATTTGCGTAGGATACCTGGAAGGAGGCAGAGAATGAAAGGAAAAACAGCAGTCCTGCTGTGTATGGGAGTGGTATTGAGTGCCTCGCTCTGTATGGGGATGCCCCGGACAGAAGCAGAGGCTGCCGAAGAAAAGAATGGGATGGGGCAGGAAGGCGTTATCCAGTATGGGGATGCAGCGGTTACCAAGGATGAGAAAGAGCAGCTGCTGGCAGGAGGGATGACGGCAGCTTCCCAGACAGCGGATGAGATATCTGTAGAAGTGACAGTAGAAAAAGCGGAGGGGAACGGTACGTGGACAGAGGTTTATTCATGGAAGGCAGACAGAGAGAATTCAGTGTATCTTTCTTCCAGCAAATCCATTGTTGCAGGACCGGGATATTACAGAGTCAGGTGTGTCCACAGGGTAAATGAGGATGTACAGGAATCCTGCACAGATGCTGTGTGGATAGGCAAAGAGAGGGTGAGAATATAGAACCCCTCTCTTTTTATTTTAGAGGAATGAACACAGAGGCTTTAAAAACCTGGTCTCCCGGTTCAAATAAAACTAAGCCGCCGTGGTCTTCCACAATAGATCTGACGGAATGTATCCCCAGACCGAACCCCTTTCTTTTGGAAGAAAAGTATCGGCCCTCTTTCTCTTTTATTATCCCGTCAAAGCTGTTGTCTACCACAAGGCGCAGCTGCCGTCCTGTGGTCTCACCCCGAAGATAGACAAAACGCTTGCCGGAGGTCTGCCGTTCACAGGCCTCTACTGCATTTTCCAGAAGGTTGCCAAGGAGAATGCACAGATCTGTGTCAGAGATATTAAGGGACTCGGGAAGCTGAAGTACGGCGCTGAAATCCGCATGGATACGCAGAGCAGCTCCTGCATAATAGGAAAGAATGGCATCAGCTGCAGGATGATTGGAATAGGTCATGACATCCCGGGGCTCTGTATGGGGCTCGTACTCCTCCAGATATCTGCGGATATCCGGCAGAGAAGCTCTGTCTGCCAGTGTCCGCAGTGTCCGCATATGATGGCGCAGATCATGGGACGCCGTTCTGGCAGCCTCTATCTGCTGTGTCAGCTGTCGGTAATGTTCTTTCTGCATGGAGAGCTGGCGTTCCATCAGACGGTGTTCTTCGGCCAGAGTCAGGCTGCGCTTATAAGCCTCCCCCAGATCTCTGCAGAGAGCGCATGCCAGCCCCAGCATAAGTCCGGTGCCTCCGATTTCTATAAACCAGCCGCCCCGTATAGGTTCAAAAAGGGGCATCACCCTGTCTGCAAACAGAGAAACAGCAAAAAACTCTGAAGTATACAAAAGCAGCAGAGAGAATCTTCTCCGGTTCTGCACTGCTACGCCTGAGACGATTAAAAGGTAAACCGCAGATCCATATTTAAGTATGCCAGACAGCAGAGAGAAAAGATAAAAAGCAGTAAGACCCAGGTGAGCGGCGCTTATGCCGGTGATAAGGGCGATGACAGCTCCTGCTGCGCAGATAAGCGGCCAGATACAGGCTATTTTCCCTCTAATCTGACACAAACTGTTTTGCAGTAATACGGCCATCAGGAGCATGGCATAGAAGCAGAAAAGCTGTATGGCATACCAGGGATGCACGTGTGTGGCAAAAAAACGGTGCAATAGGGGGAAAGCAGTATAGCCAAGAAAGAAAATACACTGCAAAGCATATAGCAGTCCTTTGTTCCAGCGGGCTCTGAAGCCAAGGTAAAGAGACAATAGAAGTCCCAGTGAGCCCAAAAGCAGGGCCGCCATCCGGAGGAGCAAGTAGTTTTCCCGGGCGTTTATGACAGTATCTGCCAAGCCAAAAGCAGGGGGATATGTGAGCCCGCTGTAGATCCAGGAATAATCAGATACGGCCAGAAGCAAGTTTACAGTGCCTTCCCCCTGGAAGACAACCGTTTTTTCTTTTATGCAGGGGGTATATGATTCCGGATTGGGATCCCCGGATTGTGCCAATAATTCCTGGTTTATATAGAGAGAATAGGAGGAAAAGATCTCCGGAAGTTCCAGTGCATACGTGCGTGCTCCCTTTGGAAGCTGAATAGTCAAACGGTATGTGCCGCTGCCGTGTGGAGAACGGTGGGTATTTCCTGCTTCCAGGCCTCCGTACTGCCCCACAGAAATATATTGCCGGTAGGAACCGGGCTCTTTTGCAGCAAAGGTCTGCGGTGTAAACAGGACATCAGGATAAAACTCCCATTCCCGGATAAGATAACGCAGGGGAGCTTGTTGCAGATCCTTCTCCGACAGGGAAAGGATCCCGCATATGGGCTGTGAGGTTTTTTTCGTATATTTATTGTCTGTCTGATAAAGAAAGTAAAAAAACAGGAAGGAAGACAGCAGTATAGCCAGAGAGACTGCACCCGTAAGCAGAATTCTTTTAAAGCGTTTCATGCATTTTCCTCCTTCTGAAAAGGATAAGTAAGGCTATGACAACAGCAGACAGAAGAAATACAAAGAGAAGGACCGGAAGATTTATTGCGGCCGATACTGCTTTCTCCGTCTCCGTAACATAGTATTCTCTTAGAGTAAAACTGCCTGTTTCGTATATTTTAGCAGAAGCAATCCGGTGCTTATCACTGTATGTCACGGGTTCCTCGGAACCAGTGCCCACATGAACCAGTGCCAAAAGGCTGTAATCTGTCCCCTGAGAAGGGGTGTAAGGAAGGGAAACGGATGCTTCAGGCAGGGTTACAATCTCCTTTCCGTCTGCGGTAACGGACAACTGAAAAGAAAAATCGTCAGTTTTGCGAAGGAGAATTTCCAGCAGCCCCTCATCGCTCAGAGCAAGAGAGGACAGAAAAGAAGAAGGAATCTCTACCGATATACCATTTTTTTCAAAGAGAACAGAATTTGGATTGATTTCCAGAAGCTGTCTTAATCTGGCACCTGAGATGGCCGTTATGGAATCTGTACTTTCTTCCTTGACCTGGGAGTTTTTTTCTTCCTTGGGTGATATACTTTCTGCAGGTGGTGTTTTAGTGCCTGCAGGCACAGAGGGTTCCACGCTGTCCGGTGTATCTGAGGTGTTGTCTGTTCCCTCCGGAGGGTATACAGCTTGAGGCGGAGTGACCGGAGGGGAAGGCACAGTCATTTCAGGGATATCCTGGGAGACCGGAGGCAATTCCTGCTCTGTGCGATCCCCTCCATCGTTGTCCCCGCCTCCGAAAGGATCAGGCTCTCCGAAGGTAAAGGGAAGAACATTAGAGATTCCTTCTATTGGGCCCCCAGTTACAGTAAGACAGAATAGATAAGACTGATCTTCATTCAGGCCGTATACCTGAGCACCATAACAATCGATATAGCTTCCGGGCAGTTCCAGAATATCGTTCCAGGATGTCCCATTGTCAGCGGAATAGTACATGTGTATCTCTGCTGCCTCTGTAAGTTCAGTGAAAAACTGGATCCCTACGGAGTCCGTCAACTGATAAGCTGCTCTTAAAAACGGCCGGCCAGGATCCACAATATGAACCGGGATCTCCAGGGAAGGCAGTACTACAGGAAACCAGTCAGGTACCTGAGGGGTAAGGGTAGCCAGGTAAGTCCCGGGGAAGGAATAATCAACCAGGCTGTCCTCCCAAAGGAACTCAGTCAGATATGAAAGATCATATACATCTTCTTCCCTGCAGACTAGACGGTAGCTTAATGCGGTCTTGTAAACCTCTTCCCGGGAAACGCCCTGGGGAAAGCACAGGCCTCTCTCCTGGATTCTTTCTTCCGGCATTACGGAAGAACGGCTGATTACTTCTGCATCCTGCAGTGCAGGAGTGACAAGGCATTGATCCAGCCGGACAGGTTCAGATGTATTCACTGCCTGTCTGTCTTCACTGGATATATTGCAGAGAACCAGCTGAAGAGGACGGTGAGAATCAATGCCCACAGAACCATTTCCCTCAGCCTGTACCCTGGAGGCGGTTACTTCCGATAACGGACCACTCTCAAAGTATACCCCTGTAGAATTAGGGCCGTCCACAAAAACAGAAGAAAGATCGGAGTACCAATACCCGTTTTCGCCGATAAAAATAGCTGTGGCAGAATTCCCCCGGGCGGTAATCTCAACCTGTTGCTCCATAGACAGTGAACCCTCAACAACAAACAGGGGCCGGACCGTCCCGCTTCCCTCAAAGTGTACGGGGCCCTGAATGTACAGTTCATAATCTTCTGGTATCAAAATACTGAAGTCACCCATATTAATTTTGGTGGGAGCGGATACCTGAGGCAGAGGCGTACAAGTATCCCATATAATATCGTCCGTAAGGGAGATGGCGCTGCCCGGATGGGTCAGCAGTATCTGATGAAGCTCCTCCGCAGTAGAACATTCATACTGTGAGGAGGCAGCCTGGGCGGAAGCAGGGAAAAAGCAGCAGGAAACTAAAAGCCAGCACAGTACCCAAACCAGAAACAGCGTCCTTCTTTTCACGGAAATTCCCCCTCTCGAAGTCCCTTCAGAGTATACTCCAGAAATGTTTTTTTGACCACACCTCTTCCCCGCTGGCGGACAGGTACATGCTCTTGATTTTTCATGATAAATTCATCCTGAAGTACACATTCTACCCAGTCCATATTCACCAGGACATTCCGGTTGCAGGACAGGAACCGGGCATCTTTAGACAGTATTTCCAGAACGGAGGCAATGGGATTGTCAATAACCAGCTGTGTCTGCTCCAGATGTATATGAGTTTTTCGGGCCAGGCAGTCCACAAACAATATATCCTTCATAAGCAGTTTCATATTCAGCTGGCCTTTGACGGAAACTGTCAGATATTTATTGGCTTCTGTCAAGCGGGCGCATACACGATCCATAGCCTGAAAAAAAGCAGACTCTTTCAGAGGTTTTGTCAGATAGTAAGCGGCCTGTACTTCATAGCTCTCCACAGCATGCATCTGGCTGGCAGAGATGAAGAACAGGGGGCAGGATGCATCCGTCTGGCGAACTGTTCTTGCTGTGTCCATGCCGCTGATGCCGTCCATATAAACATCCAGAAAAACAAGATCATACCTTCCCGGCTGAAATGCTTTCAGAAAATCTTCCCCTGTTGCATAGGTATCATAAGTGTACAGTGCGTTCTCTCTTTGGAAATATACGGTAAGCTTCTGAAGCAGTTCGTGCCTCTCGCTTTCATTATCTTCTACAATTGCTATATGCATGTACCTATCGCTCCCTTCTTTGACACTATTTTATCATATCCCTCTCTGTTTTACATTGTCTAACTGTGATTTTGGGTAGCAAAAAATGACTTTCGGAATAAAAACAGGCTGCTTTACGGTAGACAAATATGTCTTTGAGCAAAGAACGGTTTTTTCTTTTTTCTTCGCATGCTATGATAAAACATATAGCCCAATTCAGGGCGTTCTGCTATGAATTCACCGGGCGGACCCTGCAGACATCCTAGGGCTGTGTTTGGACAGCGTAAAACAGGAGGTGTCAAGATGGAAGAGAAGGAAAAGATTTATATAACTATATCTGGACGCAGTCATTATTCTTGGCAGGGCAGTATAGCATGTAATGGAAAGGTTTCTGCATTCAGCAGCGAGCTGGAATTGATAAATATACTGGAAAACTATCTTCCCCCTGTCTCTGTAATTCTGGAGTTCAGGGGAGAAGAGGAGAATAAGTAATTATAGGATTACGGTAAAGGTGGCCCCGCCTCCCGGGGTATCTGTTACCAAAAGTTTTCCTTTGTGAAGCCGTACAATCTCTTTTGCAATGGACAGACCCAATCCAAAATGTTCCTTGCAGGTACGGGCCTGATCCCGGCGGTAGAACCGCTGAAAAATCCGCTTTTTTTCCTCATTTGGGATTCCCGGTCCGTTATCGGCCACGGAAAGATGAACCTTATGGCCAGTACAGCACAGTGAAAGGCAGATTTTTCCTCCCGGAGGAGTGTAGCTTATGGCATTATCCATAAAAATTGAGAGAATTTGGGAAACTCTTTCCTCGTCACAGAGTATTGGAGGAACTTCTTCGTCCGGCAGCCGGACGGTTAGATCCAGGCTCTTCTCTCTGGCCAGAAGCTCGTATTTTTCGTATACTGTAAGTACTAAGGTATCTATGGCAGCGGGAGCAAACTGGAGATTCCAGGAATGGCTGTCTGCATTTGCCAGCTGCAGCATTTCGTCAATAAGATGGGACATCCTTTTTCCCTCCGTACGTATAATTTCTGTAAAATGCCGGGATTCTTCAGGTGAAACATTCTGAGATGCCGTCAGACAGGAAAGGATGACTGCCAGAGGGGAACGAAGCTCATGGGAGGCAGATGCTATGAAGCCTGCCTGCTGCCGTCTATTTTCCTCCAGAGGGCGGAGAAGCTTTCCCATAAAGAACCAGAAAAAAATACCCAGGAGAAGGACAGCGGCAGCATCCGCACCGGCAAATTGCCAGCGCTGTGCGGAGAGCTGTTTTTTTTGCGTCTCAAGAGGCTGGAGAACGATGATGCTTAAGTGTCCTGACTTTTTTGGAAGAAGGATTCCTGAAGCAAAGTACTCGGTACCATCGGGAGTCTTCAGCTTAAATTCCGTATGCCGGGAAAGAAGAACGGAGTTGCCCGGGGCGTTCAGGTCCAGCCCGTAGGAGTCTTTGGCCTTTGCAGCTGCCTGTGCAAAGACCTCACGCTCTTTTGGGCTTCTGCGGAGTTCCTGGTAAAAGAGCGCCTGTCCGTTGTCATAGATGGAGAGAAGAAACTGATGATTTTTCTCCATCTTGGCGATCCACTGAAGTGAGATGGTAGACTGACTTTCCAGATGAGTAAGCATGGAGCTTAAATTATTGGAAAAGGCAGTCTCCGCGTTTTTTATCTGGTTTGACTGGGAAAAATAAAGACAGATGCAGGTCATGGCAATCAGTATAACGCCGGTGATGCCTGTACAAACAAGGGTAAGCTTAAACTGCAGTTTTTTAAACATCCGATTCCTCCAGACAGTATCCCACTCCGCGAATGGTTTTCAGTGTTAAGGCAGCATTCACTGCTTTCAGACGCCTGCGCACAAAATGGATATAGTTATCCAGATTGCCTTCCTCGACCTCCGCATTTGGTCCCCATACCCGGGTTAGTATGGTGAGCCGGGGCAGAGTCTGGCGGGGGTTTCTTAGAAAGAATTCCAGAAGAGCGCCTTCCCGTTTTGAGAGAATCACTTGCTTTCCGCTGCCGCCTGTGAGCTGTTTCAGGCTGGGATTGTAGATGATATCGCCCACGGAAATCTCCGAAGACAGCTCCAGTCCTATAGGCCGCCGGCTGATACAGCGGATACGGGCCAGCAATTCCTGAAATTCATAGGGTTTTACCAAATAATCATCTGCTCCGCTGTTTAATCCGGTTATCTTATCATTCAGATCTCCCAGAGCAGTAACCAGAATCACTGGCGTCATTATCTGATCCTGCCTCATCCGATCCAAAATCGTAAGTCCGTCTAATGAAGGAAGCATCCGATCCAGCAGCACCAGATCATGGGCCTGCTGCCGTATCATATCCAGTCCGTCCTCCCCGTCACAGCATACGTCAGACAGAATACCCTCCCGCTTCAGCTGAAACTGCAGAGATTCACTTAACTTTTCGTCATCTTCTATTATTAATATTCTCATAATCTTCACCTCTTACCAGTAATTACATTCAAAGTATATCACAGGAATCTTTATTTTATCTCTAAAAATAGAGAAAATTTAGAGACAGCTTTAGAGAAAAAATAGAGACAGGAGTGTTACTATAGAGGAAATCAAAGATAAGAGGAGGAGTTTCATGAATACATATTGGAAAAAAGCCGTCTGCCTGGCGGTGTCTCTGACCCTGGCAGTATCAGGGCTGGCCGGATGTGCCAAAGGAGAAAAAAAGAATGAGGAGAAAGATAAAGAGACTGCAATGGGGAGATATCTGGAGTCTGATATGCCTCTGCCTGAGGGGACTGAGAGAATACTGGCGCTGGGAAAGCTGGAGGATGGCAGTCTGGAGCTTTTCGGGGAAAGCGGTGAGGGAGGCAAAAGAGTGCTGTGGCAGTCAAAGGACCAGGGGGAGAGCTGGGAGGAAATCAGCTGCCCGGATATTATGAAGCTGGAAAACAGTGAATATCTGGACCGGGCGGTGATTTCACCCAAGGGAGACCTGGCAGCTCTGGGAGTCGCCAATGGGGAAGAAAAATATGCTCTTTTCTACGGCGGGGCAGGAGAAAGCGGACAAAAAGTCCCGGTGGAACTGCCTGCGGCTGAAGGCGGAAACGAAAATGGGATATCGGATATGAAATTTGCACCGGACGGGAGGATGCTGATACGGGACTATGCGGGAAATGTTCATACCATAGATCCTAGCAGCGGACAAATCCTTCAGACTTATAAGGGATCCGGAGAAAAGATTTGGATGTTTGAGGTATTGGATGACAAGCTTTTGGCTGTAACAGAAACTCAGGTGCAGCTTTTGGATCTGGAATCAGGAGATCCTCTGGATAAGGATGAAGTACTGGAGGAACAGATTTTTAACGGTGAAGGCATTAAGAATACTTCGTCTGCCGGGTTTAATCCCATGGTGTTTTTGCAGGGGAAAGAAGAGAATACGTTATTTCTTTGCGGAAGGGACGGCATCTACAGGCATATCTCCGGGGGAAGTGTGATGGAACAGGTAGTGAACGGCGGGCTGACTTCCCTGGGGAATCCCAGTCTGGGACTTTTGCAGATGATAACGCTTGAGGATGGAAGCTTTATGGTTTCCTGTGCCATTGGAATAGACTACCAGCTTCTGAAGTATACGTATTCTCCGGATACACCGGCAATGCCTGAGAAAGAGCTCAAGGTGTATTCTCTGGAGGATAATTCGGATATCCGTCAGGCAATCTCCGTATATCAGAAGGAGCACACAGATGTATATGTGAATCTGGAGGTAGGCATTACCGGAGAGGACGGTGCTACGGTATCAGATGCCCTTCGGACGCTGAACACCGATATAATGGCAGGGGAAGGTCCGGATCTTTTGTTTTTGGATGGTATGCCCATAACCAGCTATATAGAAAAGGGGCTGTTAGCGGACATTAGTGACATCCCGGCAGAGGCAGGGGGCCAGGACGGTTTGTTTGAAAAGGTGGCAAATGCATTTGCAAAAGACGGGAAAACCTATGGAATCCCCTTAGGCTTCCGGATCCCATTGTTCCAGGGGGATGAAGAGACAGCCAAGGCGGCCGGCAATTTATCCTCCCTGGCAGAAAGAGTGAAGAGTCTGAGGGCCGGTAATCCGGAGATAGAATCAATTTTGTCTCCTGCTGATGCCTGGGGCCTTCTGGAAACCTTGTACCGGCTGGACTGTGCAGACTGGCAGAAGGAAGACGGAACCCTGAAAGAGGAAGCAGTAACCGAATTTCTGCGCCAGGTAAAGGCAATCTATGATACGGGAATCCCCAAGGAGGAGGATACCTCAAACGTCGGAACCTTTGAAGTTGGAGCAGGGGGAGCGGGCGGATTTCTGTCCATGCGGGTAGATTATATGAGTCTTATGATGAAAAAGGCTCTGGCCAGTGTGGGCTGGATGGGCTCTGCATCTGAGTATTCCTCAGTCATCTCAGCTCAAAAGGATTTGGAAGATAACGTATATAAGAACATTGAGAAGGATGGAAAGAAAGTATTTCTTCCTTATCTCACAGCGGGAGTCAGCAGTAAAAGTGAAAACAAAGAGCTGGCGGCAGACTTTTTAAAGGCGCTGCTGCAAGAGGAGATCCAGAGCAGTATCACCGGAGCATTTCCAGTGAACAAAAAAGGCTTTGAAGGTACGCTGAAGAATCCTTATGGGGAGGAGGGCGGAGCTGAACTGGCTGTTTCCGGTGAGGGAAGCGATGATATGTTTACCATGTCTTTGCTTTGGCCCGATGAGGAACAACTGGAGGAATTACGGCAGATGCTGGAAGCGGCCGATACGCCGTCGCTTACTGACGAGACCATATGGAATGTGGTAAAGGAACAGGGAGAAAAATATCTGGAGGGCAGCCAGGAACTGGAAGAAGCAGTGAATAATATTATGCAGAAAGTAAATCTGTATCTGGCTGAATAAAAAATGAAAGTTATGACAGAGAAAATGAAAGTGAGCATGTGTACAAAAAGAGGGCGGACCGGACTGTTGTTTCTGATGCCCAGTCTTGTGGGGGTATTTCTGTTTGTATTAATTCCTTTTTCGGATGTAATACGGAGATCCTGTTTAGATGCCATGGGGAATCAGTTTACCGGTCTGGATAACTACCGGGAATTGTTTGCCAATCCTGCCTTTGGTCTGGCGGTGAGAAATACGCTGCGGTTTACCCTTATCTGTATACCTGTCCTTTTGCTTCTGTCTTTAATGACCTCAGTTTTTTTGCACCGGCAAAGGCGGTGGGGACAGATGCTCAAAAGTGTGTATCTGATCCCTATGGCCATTCCGGTAGCCTCTGTTGTCCTTTTGTGGAGAGTGCTTTTCCATCAGCAGGGGATTGTAAACGGGATGATCCAGTGGCTGCATCTACCGGCAAAGGACTGGATGAATTCAGACGCGGCTTTCTGGGTACTGGTCTTCAGCTATCTCTGGAAAAATCTGGGGTATGATATTATACTGTGGACCGCCGGACTGGGCACAATCCCGGATAGTCTCTATGAGGCGGCTAAGGTAGACGGTGCAGGAGAGTGGATGTGCTTTTTTAAAATCACCCTCCCCAATCTGCTGCCTGCATTCTTCACCATCAGTGTATTGTCTCTTCTGAATTCCTTTAAGGTGTTCCGGGAGGCGTATCTGGTGGCAGGAGATTATCCCAATGAGAGTATGTATCTTCTGCAGCATGTGTTCAATAACTGGTTTCGGGAACTGTCCCTGGACAAAATGGCGGCAGGGGCAGTTATGACTGCCCTGGTCATTCTGGCCCTGGTTCTGCTGCTGGAGAGGGCCTGGGATAAAAAAGAGTGAGGTGGTAACAGTATGAAACAAAAATTAATACTCTTTTTCCTGGTCATTCTGGCGGTTGCTGCCTGCTACCCAATTATTTTTTTAATCGCAGGCTCACTTATGGGGTATCAGGAGCTGGGAGCATATCTGGCTCCTGTTCTGGGAGAGGCAAAAGGCTTTGCCGGATGGACGCTGTTCCCGGTGTATCCTACATTGAGAGGGTATGTGGAACTGCTGCTGGATTCCCCGTCCTTTTTTATTATGTTCTGGAATTCTGCGGCAATCACCGGGGGAATTCTGATCGGACAGCTTCTCACTGGGGTGACTGCGGCATGGGGCTTTGCCAGATATGAATTTGCGGGAAAGCGGGTGCTGTTTACAATTTATATAGCTCTGATGATGATGCCGTTTCAGGTGACTATGCTTTCCAGCTATCTGATACTGAACAAACTGGGGCTTCTCAATACCTACTGGGCGCTGATACTGCCCGGAGCGTTTTCTACTTTTTCAGTATTTCTTATGTATCGGTTTTTTACATCCATCCCCGAGGCAGTGATGGAATCAGCCAGGCTTGACGGGGCGGGAGAATGGCAGATATTTATGTATATGGGACTGCCTCTGGGCTCCGGGGGGATTGTATCTGCAATGGTTTTGGGATTTCTGGAGTGCTGGAATCTGATTGAGCAGCCGCTGACATTTTTAAAGGACAAATCCCTTTGGCCCCTGTCTTTGTATCTTCCGGAAATCAGCCTCCAGGACGCGGCAATGGCTTTTGCGGCATCGGTGATAACACTGGCGCCTGCCCTTTTCGTGTTTCTAGCGGGGCAGGACTATCTGGAACAGGGGATTGTAGCAGCGGCAGTAAAGGAGTAGATATGAGAGAACTTTGGAAAAATCACGAGGCCATACGCAGAAAGGCTCTTGCTGCATTTGCCGTTTTTCTGGGAATGATGCTATTTTTTACCGTGGTTTCCCGTGCGGCTGACAGTGTCACAGTTCCTCAGATAGTGGCAGAGAAGCCCTCCGGCAGGGCGATTGAGCACAAGATTGAAAAGGAAGGCAAGGTAAGACAAAATCGGGAGCAAGCAGTTCTTACAGAGCCGAACCTTACGGTAGATGCCATCTACGTCCAGGAAGGACAGCAGACAGAGGCAGGGGAGCTTTTAATGCAGCTGAATATGACGGACATTGAGGAACAGATTCTGACTCTGGAGCAGGAGATAGAAAAGCTAAAGCTGAATAACCGGGATCTGAACAGCAAGAAGAAAGCAGATCAGGAAAAAAAGGCAACTGGAGAGGAACGGGCCAGGGAGGATTATCAGGAGGCTGTCCGGAAAGGAGAAGATGATGTGGCCAGAGCAGCAGAGGATCTGGCACAGGCCAGAAAAGCCCTTGATGACTATTACCAGAATGCGGAGGAAGCACAGGAGGACTCGGGAGTGCTTGAGACACTGGAAAAAAATTATGGGGAAAAAAAAGAACAGGCCCAGACTCTGGAACAAGAAATTACAAAGATTGAGACCCAGACAGAGGTGGAGGTCCAAAAAAGAATTGAGGAGGCAAAGGCCAAAAATGGGGGGAGCAGTCTTACGCCTCAGGAGGAAAAGAAGATCAGGGATCAGGTAGAAGCAGAATACGCACCTAAGCTGGAGAAAGCAAGATCAGACGCCGAAGCGGCCCGGGAGGCGGCTCTGGAGGCAGAAGCGGCATGGAATTCCTATGTGCAGGAGATGGGCTCTCTTAGCCAGCAGGGATCGGAAGCCCAGGAACAGCAGCTCCTAGAGGCAGTGTCTGCCGCGGAAAAAGCATACCAGGACGCGGCATACGCCGCCCAGGAGTCCGCAACTGCTGCCGGCAGGGCAATCGAAGATGCCAATGCTCCGGAGGGCAGTGACAGCACATCAAAAATAAATGAACTTGATATAGAGAAAAAAAATATGGATCTGGATAAGCTGAAAGCTTTACAAGAACAGGAAGGCAAAATCCTCTCTCCGGTGAAAGGGGTGGTTACTAAAATATCTGTAATGACCGGGGATAAAACCCAGGAAACCGCAGCCCTGACTCTTGCGGATATAAGCTCGGGCTGTAAATTTGTCACTCAGATAGACAAAGAGGAAGCAAAATATCTGAGCAGAGGTGATGCCGTCAGCCTGACGCCTGCCAATAACGGAACCGTCATTCAGGACCTGAAGGCGGACAGTATTACCCCAAATCAGGAGGATCCTGCGCTTATGGATGTTACGGTTCTTCTGCCGGCAGATACTCTGGAGATTGGGGCATCCGCCACTATGACAGCAGTGCAGAAATCATCTCCCTACGAAATCTGTGTTCCGGTGGAGGCGCTTCACCTGTCAGAAGGAAAGTACTATGTGCTGATCCTTCAGGAAAAGGAGTCCGTGCTGGGAAAACAGCTCGTGGCAGAGAGGAAGGATGTTATTGTAAAGGATAAAAATGAGAGCTTTGCAGCTTTAGAGAACGGAAGCCTCACACCCAAGCAGCAGGTCATTACCCAGTCGGATCGGGAAATCGGAGCAGGCAGCAGAGTACGCCTGCAGGAACCGTGAAAGGGCAGTTGGGAGTGCTGGGAAGGGCAGCAGCGGCAGGCCTTTGTCTAATCTGCTTTTCTCTGGCTCAGACAGAGACCTTTAAAACAGCACTTCCCAATGATACAGAAGAAATTATACTGGAGCAGGGCGCCTGGAGCCGGGAGCAGTGGGAAGAGATGGCCGTAAACGAAGAGGACAGGGAATTTCCGGATGCTTTTATCCTGTGGGGAGAAAAGGAAGAGGTGCAGATCGTCAGCCGGGATCTCACCAGAACCGCCAACGTAAGTGCAATTGAGGCATGCGGTGATTCCCGCCTCCTGCTTCGGGAAACAGTCTCTCTCAATGAAAAAGATACAGAGGGCTGTCTGCTCTCGGCAGACGCTGCCTGGAAATTATTCGGCAGCACAAGGGCAGTGGGGGAAAAAATACAATACGGAGAGCGGACACTGACTATCCGGGGGATCCTGAGGCAAATGAAAGGCACCCTGTTCGTTCAGGCAGAAAAAGGCGGTGAAGCTATCCTGAATACTGTGACATTAAAGGCCGGGGGGAAGAGCGGCTCCCTGGAGGATCCTGCCAGAAGTTTTATGATGCGGTATGGGATTCAGGGGAAAAAGGTGCCGGTAAAGTACTATAACAGCTGGTCTGTCTTTCTCGTCTTTACCCTGCCGCTGTTTATGCTTCTCCGGGTGCTGGCAAAATACTGGAAATCCATAGACAGAGGAGGGAAGCGGGCAGAAGCAGTATGGGGCATAGTGCTGATGGCGGGGATGGGGATTCTGTTCCTCTATGCCTTTGGCTTTTCCTTCACCCTGCCAAAAGATTTAATTCCAACCAGATGGTCAGATTTTCAATTCTGGAACAGTTTGGGAGAGCATAAAGGGGAGGAGCTTCTTCTCCTTCTCAGAATGAGAAAAAGAAAGCCGGAACTTATGATTGCCCAGCCGTTTTTCAACTGTGTAAAATATATGGCCGGGGCCTGGATATGCTATGGAGCTGCTTTTGGAAGATGGAGAAGAGTAAGCGGCAAAGCAGCGGTGTCCGGCATACTGCTGGCCTGGCTCCTGGTGTTTATTGTAATTCTGCTGAGAAAAGAAGAGGGAAGTCTGCTGATGCAGTCCAGAGGAGTGTGGTTCCTTCTGCCGTTCGAACTTACCGGAAGGTATTTGTATTCCGGGACGTGTTCCTTCGCAGAAGAACACGTCCCAGAATAGGAGGGACCTGTCCCCTTTTGAATATTTGCCCGCCAGAATTTCAAAGAAAGACTAATGGTTATAATTTTATCGTCATAATGATTGGTATGGATGCATATTATATAATATAAAAATGCTAATTATGTCTAATATATCCGAGGAAATTGGGAGTTACCCTATTTCTAAAAGGGGACGCTGTTCTGATTAAGAACAACGTCCCCTTTGATGTCAGTTATTTAGTATTCGCTGTACTAGAGACAGAAAACAGACTATTCCTGAATTCCGGGAATCTTAGGCAGTCTTGCAAAGCTGGCTGCCAGCTCTTCGTCGGTGGGAATGTAATCCTGCATGGTTTTATCCATGTAAGACTGGTAAGCCACCATGTCGAAATAACCGGTTCCTGTAAGACCGAAGAGTATGGTTTTTGCCTCTCCCGATTCCTTGCACTTTAAGGCTTCCTGCACAGCTCCGTAAATCGCATGAGCAGACTCCGGTGCAGGGAGAATGGTCTCCTGCTTTGCAAAGGTAACGGCAGCATCGAAGACTTTCGTTTGTTCCACGGACATAGCTTCCATATAACCGTCGTGGTACAGCTTGGAAAGAATCGGAGACATTCCATGGTAACGGAGACCGCCGGCATGGTTGGCGGAGGGAATAAAATCACATCCCAGGGTGTACATTCTGGCCATAGGAGTTACCTTTCCGGTATCACAGAAGTCATAGGCATAACGTCCTCTGGTGAGAGACGGACAGGAGGCCGGCTCTACAGCTATGATTCTGGGATTCGATTTTCCGGTTAATTTATCCTGCATAAATGGAGCAATTAATCCTCCCAGATTTGAACCGCCCCCGGCGCACCCTACTACTACATCTGGATATTCATCCAGCATTTCCATGGCGGTTTTGCTTTCCAGACCGATGACAGACTGGTGAAGCAGTACCTGATTCAAAACAGAACCCAGTACATATTTGTAGCCCTCCGTAGAAACTGCCTTTTCCACAGCCTCAGAAATAGCACAGCCCAGACTTCCTGTAGTATTTGGATTTGCTTCCAGGATTGCCCGGCCTACATTGGTGGTGGTACTGGGGCTGGGGATAATGTCTGCGTCAAAGGTATGAATTACGGATTTGCGGAAGGGTTTTTGTTCATAGGAACACTTTACCATGTATACCGTAAGGGGCAGATGATAAAAGGCACAGGCTTCTGCAAGTGCAGTTCCCCACTGTCCGGCACCAGTCTCGGTGGTGATACCCTTCAATCCCTGTTCCTTGGCATAGTAAGCCTGAGCAATGGCAGAGTTCAGTTTGTGGCTTCCGGAGGTATTATTCCCCTCGAACTTATAATAAATTTTGGCCGGAGTATCCAGGTACTTTTCCAGATTGTAGGCGCGAATCAGGGGGGATGGACGGTACATTTTGTAGAAATCCTGGATTTCCTCAGGGATATCCACATAGCGGGTGTCGTTATCCATTTCCTGATGGGCCAGCTTTTCACAGAAAACAGGATACAGATCCTCTTCTGTGGCAGGCTTTCCTGTTCCGGGATTAATCATAGGATCAGGAAGTTCCTTCATATCTGCACGCAAGTTATACCATTGTTTTGGCATCTGCTCCTCAGTTAAATATAGTCTGTGTGGAATTTTTTTCATAGTCAATAATCTCCTTTCTGATGGTTGATTGCTGTGTATCCCCTGCGAACCCGGAACTGGTCAGCTATGTGTTACATCTCTCAGAAAGCGGCAGAAAAAAACGGCTTCTGCCCCTTGTTCAGGGACAAAAGCCGTAACACGTACGATCTTCTGCGGTACCACCCGGATTGATGTTATACATCCACTCTGTCATACACTAACATGCATGGTTCCTTGATAACGGGTGAACATCCCGTCGGATATTACTCGGCTGCGCCTTTCCTTCCGACCTCATAAGCCCATTCAATATCTGCTTTCTTATCTCACTCGCACCACCTGAGACTCGCTGGAAACAAAGGAAAGATATCTACTCTTCTTACTCTGCGGTTTCGCTTTGGTTGGTATTATAATATAAAGCATTTGGAAATTTGTCAATATGTTTTAGAAAAAAATATTATTTTTTATTATCTGTACAGCTGTTTTAACTGTCATATGGCAGCAACTCGTTTCGCAGGAATCCCCAGTCAATCTGCATGATATGGTCGCTTTCTCAAATAAGAACTGCTCAGGACAAAGTACACATTCGAACAAAAAGGCACACGAAATAACTTTCTGCTATGCAAGCAAATCACACAATAGCTTATTAAACCTTTCGCTTTCGCTCCATTGGGGAAAGTGACAGGAATTCTCAAACCAATAAAACTGCTTTTCCGTTTCAATCCGATCGAAGTATTTCTTTACCAGAGCAGAAGACACATGACTGTCATATCTGCCCTCGATAAATATGAGGGGGGCACCATAGTGTGTCTGTTCTTCAAAGTCTGTCTGCATGACTTCCTGCCACAGATATTGTATGGCTTGCAGGCTGCCCTTTTGGCGGCGTATCAAATCAGGAAGTGTGTAATACGGGGAGAACAAAAAGGGAATGACCAAATCATTATAATTTGTTCTCCCATAAAGAGAACCCTTATGCCTGACCACCTGCCTTGTAACAAAAAGCAGGTCGTTTAGCCAACTGTCCGTTTGATAGGAACAGTCGATCCCTCTTAATTTTTCTAAGCTCTTTTTATCAGCGTGTGCCAGTGCATACTCATAGGCTGTTTTGCTGGATTGTCTCATATTGACGACTTGCCCACAGCCTATATAAGTACGCACCAATTCTGGATATGCCTCGACAAAGCGCAGCCCCAGAATGCTCCCCCATGAATGGCCTATCAAGTACAACGAATTTTGTTGAAACCGGGACAGCAGATAGTTCACAAGGACGTGGAGATCATTCAGAAAATCGTCGATTGTAACGGGACCGATAAATTTGTAATAGGACTTCCCTGCCCCGCGCTGCTCCCATACAACGACTGTGAACTGCTGTTCCAACATCTTGTTGTACTTCATCACCAAAGGCAATGCGGCGTCTCCGGGGCCGCCATGCAGATAGACCAGCAAAGGAGCCTCTTTTTTTTCCCCGCGTATAGAAACAAACTGAGGCACACCGTTTAGATTCATTTTAGACTGTTCATTTATAAACATTTCTGCTACCCTCCCTATTCGCTAAGTAGAATGGGCAGAGTTCGCCTAAGGCGCCCAAACACATATTTAGCTTTTCCATTTCTAATATGAGCGCATGGAAATGTCAAACAGCTCATGTTGTTTTTCTGTTTCTTGCCCCTGTTTGTCCGCTTGGGCACATTTTGCCCTTTACCGTATTGTATTGCACACAGCAGAAATATGGGTTTTATGGACTTTTCCGGTTGGGAAAATGGTTTATAGGCGCTGATAGTTCTATTTTTTATTCTTTTTACATTCCACAGCATCCACAGCGTCTAAGACCGCGGCACGAAGTCCGCCCCGCTCTAGGGCAGCAACGCCGACGATGGTTGTACCTCCCGGAGAGCATACAGAATCCTTCATCGCTCCAGGGTGCTTTCCTGACAGAAGATGCAGCTTTCCCGTTCCCGCAACCATCTGACTGGCCAGAGCGTACGCCATCTGTCTGGAAAGCCCGTGGGTTACACCTGCATCGCCCAGCGCTTCCAGGAACATACTGGCGAATGCCGGCCCGCAGCCGCTGATGGTACCGGCTGCACTCACATGGGCAGAATCCAGCACCTGAACCAGACTAATGCGGGACAAAAGCCCTGTGAGCAGAGAAAACTCATCATCCGTGAGAGAATGCTGTTCTTCGCAGATAAAGATTCCCTCGCCCACAGCGACTGGAGTATTGGGGATTGAGCTGATATGATGGGTGCCGGGAAGAAGCTCCTCCAAAGTCTCAAAGGGATAACCGTCTGCCACAGACAGGATGATTTTATCCTGGAGCAAGTCGCGTACAGGCTCCATAACTTCTTTTACCATATATGGTTTAACAGCGATTACGACGATCTGGGACCGGGACACTGTTTCCCTGGCATCTCTGCAGGCGTGCATTCCCTGATCCTGTGTATTTCTGCAGAGCTTATCCCAGTTTTTCGCACAGGCATAAATCTGCTCCGGCTTCAGCACTTCTTTGTAAAGCAGCCCCTGGGCAATTGCCTGAGCCATATTGCCGTATCCCAGGAAACCGATGGTAATATCTTTGTATTCATTCATGAAAATGACCTCTTTTCTCAGATGTGATAGTTTATTCTTTACCGTTAAAACAGTAGGTGCACAGTTTACAGGGAGGCAGGCCGATGGACGCAATCAGGTCATCCAGACGGTGAAAACGCAGGGTAGTAAAGTTCTGTTCCTTGCGTATAGCCTCAAGCAGCGCCGCATAGCGTTCGGTAGTAGGATCTGCGTAGTCAGCCAGTGCTTCCTCTACATGCTCTCCTTCCCGTTCCCTGATAATCCTGCGGGTGATAAGATCCAGTTCTGATTTAGAACGGGAAAAATTCAGATATTTGCATCCATAGATGAGAGGAGGGCATGCCGGACGTACATGTACTTCTTTTGCCCCGCTGTTGTACAGGAATTCCGTGGTTTCCCGAAGCTGTGTCCCACGCACAATAGAGTCGTCAATTAACAGAAGCTTTTTTCCCTTAATCAGAGCATGTACAGGGATAAGCTTCATCCGGGCAATCAAATTCCTCTGGGCCTGGTTTTGCGGCATAAAAGAGCGGGGCCATGTAGGGGTATACTTTATAAAGGGCCTTGCGTATGGAATGCCAGATTCATTGGCATAGCCGATGGCGTGTGCCACACCGGAGTCCGGAACCCCTGCCACACTGTCCGGACGAACCAGATTCTCATCTCTTTTGGCAAGCATACTGCCGCAGCGGTAACGCATTTCTTCCACACTAATCCCCTCGTACGAGGATGTGGGATACCCATAATATACCCAGAGAAAGGAACAGATTTTCAGTTCATCCCCCGGTTCCTTTAATGTTGTCACAGACTCGGGGGTTACAAATGCGATCTCTCCAGGCCCCAGTTCTTTATAATGGCTGTAGCCCAGATTAATATAGGCAAAGTTTTCAAAAGAAACGCAGTAAGCGCCCTCTTTTTCCCCGATTACCAGGGGCGTCCGTCCGTAGCGATCCCTGGCGGCGTATATTCCCTCTGGGGTTAAAAGCAGAAGTGTCATGGAGCCGTCTACCATCTCCTGTACGTACTGGATTCCCTCTAAGATGGAATCCTTTTGATTCATAAGGGCAGCTACCAATTCAGTCGCATTGATCTGCCCGCCGCTCATTTCCAGAAAATGGGTGTGTCCGTTTGCATAAATCTGCTGTACCAGCTCGTTCAGATTGTTAATCTTGCCTACGGTAGTAATTGCAAAACTTCCCAGATGAGACTGTACCAGAAGGGGCTGGGGTTCATAATCAGAGATACATCCAATCCCCAGATTTCCCTGAAGTTCCTCTACATCCCGCTCGAACTTGGTGCGGAAGGGAGAATTCTCAATGTTGTGAATGGCCCTGCTGAAGCCCTTTGCTCCGTGGACAGCCATTCCTCCTCTTCTTGTACCAAGATGTGAGTGATAATCAACGCCGTAAAACAGATCCAGCGTACAGTTTTCTTTTGCGGCAACGCCAAAAAAGCCTCCCATGTGTTTATTTCTCCTTTGATTGTAATAGATTAGGTTTGTAGCACAGATATAGAATTAGTTTACCATATATTTACCAAAAACGAAAGGGATTATGAAAATTGGGATTTGACTTCCTAAGCTTGAGACTGCACAGTCGGAAGGTATGGGGGGGGGGGGCAGGGGGACGGTGAGAGGATCCCGCGGCAGCGGGCTGGCTGGTTCGGACGGGAGGGAGGCTTAAGTTCCGGGGACACCTCCGTCGTGAAGAGAGTCTAAGACAAAACCGGAATCCCCGCCGGAGCACCGTTCGTATGTGCAAAGAATGCTTGATGTGCATTCTCTGCCCATGCTCACTTTTTTTCGGCCCGGACTGCCGAAAAAATCTCCTGCGGGAATCCCGGTTTTGCCTAAGACTCTCTACTCACTCCTGCGGAATCGTCCCCGGAACTTAAGCCCTCCCTCCCGCCCACCGCCGCAGGATTCCTCTCACCTGGGTATAGGGAAGTTCAAGGGAGTTGGCTATTTATCCAAAACATCGAGTTATCAATAGTGGGAAACCAGAGGAAAAGTGTACAACGTTCGACCTTCCCCACCCGTTTTCCGTGAATGTGAAGTGAGTCTCTGCCAGGTCAAGGGAGGAGGTCTTGGGGCCAGGGGTACTG
>NZ_WKYV01000032.1 GCF_009677585.1 Lactonifactor sp. BIOML-A5
TCATACTATTATAGGTTCCACAAAAGTGACATTTTCATAAGTGAATCCTAAGGTGACATTATCACAAGTTAACAACACCGGATAACACAGCCGGTTGACAACGAATGATCCCAGGCTTATAATGACTGTACAAACTTTTTTAGTCAAAAAGGAGGCTATTATGCCAAAACGTTACTCCGATGAAGAAAAGGCTTACATTGTCCGCCGTCTAAAGGAGGAGGCCGCCAAATGTCTGGACCAATATGGGATTCGCCGCACTACTGTAGATGAGCTTGTGGGAAGGGTTAAGATCCCTAAAGGAACCTTTTATCTCTTCTTCCCATCCAAAGAACTCTTATTTTTTCAGGTAATTCTGGAACTGCACCACAAGTTAGAGACACAGCTTCTGGATACAGTCTCCGGTCTGAACCGGGAAAGACTTACTCCCGAGGCACTTGCAGATGTATTCTTCCAATTTTTTAAGACAGCGGAGAAGATGCCTATCCTAAAAATGATTCATTCCGACGAAGTGGAGCTTCTGGCTCGCAGACTCCCCAGGGATGTCCTGGAAGAACACCTGAATCAGGACCATTCCATTGTAGAGAGACTATTCTCAGCTCTGGCTGTGGACTCTGACAAGGATACAGCCGTATACAGCGCGGCATTCCGTGAACTTTTCTTTGCCACTCTCCACAAGGAGGAATTGGAGGACAAACATTATGACGAAGCTCTGAAGCTTCTGCTTCGGGGTCTGGCTATCCAGCTGTTACAGTAACCCGTCCGGCAGTCTTGATTTGCCGGACATAACATTAATTTTATTTTGACTATATATATTATTTTAGTCAGATAGTATGGAGGTATTTTTCAAATGATAGAAGTAAAACAGCTGTCTTTCAGCTACACCAGAACTCCCTTTATCACAGATATGACTTTTTCGGTTAAACAGGGAGAAATCTTTGGCTTCCTGGGTCCCTCAGGGGCGGGGAAAACAACACTTCAGAAAATACTGATCGGTATGATTACCAGCTATAAGGGTTCCGCATCCATCGGCGGGATGGAATGCCGCCGCCATACAGGCCGGTTTTACGAAACCATCGGTGTGGATTTTGAATTTCCGACTTTATATGAAAAGCTGACTGCCAGACAGAATCTGCAATTTTTTGCCTCTCTCTACCGAAAGCAGCCCCGCTCTGCCGACGAGCTGCTGGAAACTGTAGGTCTGGAGCGGGACGGAGACAAACGGGTATCCGAATTCTCCAAAGGTATGAAATCCCGGCTTACGTTTATCAAATCCCTGCTCCACGATCCGGAGGTACTGTTTCTGGATGAGCCCACCAGCGGACTGGACCCCACGAACAGCCGCCTGATGAAAGACCTGATTCTTGGAGAAAAAGAAAGAGGCAAAACGGTAGTTCTGACTACACATAATATGCAGGATGCTGCGGAACTCTGTGACCGAGTAGCCTTTATCGTAAATGGAAGGCTCTGTGCTCTGGACAGCCCCCACAATCTGATCATGTCCAGAGGCGCAGCCAGAATCACCTATACCTATTATGATAAGGGAGAGCGCACCATTACCTGCCCCCTGCAGCAAGTCTCCGGGGATGCTCTTCTTCTTTCCCTCATAAAAGAGAACCGGCTTCTGTCCATACACAGCAGCGAGCCTACACTCAATGACATTTTCATGGATATCACAGGGAGGACACTGGTATGAGACTGCTGCATCTGATTTTCTGGGACATTTGTTTCCAGATCAAATACGGTATCTATATGATTTACGCCATACTGACCGTGCTGTACCTTGTACTGCTGGGCGCTCTGCCCCCGGCCTGGCGTACCGGAACTGCGGTTATACTGATTTTCTCCGATCCGGCTGCTATGGGGCTGTTCTTTATGGGAGCCGTTATTCTTCTGGAAAAAAGCCAGCGTGTAGTAAATGCCCTGGCAGTATCACCGGTAACCGTCCGGGAATACATAATTTCCAAAATAATTTCCCTGGGAGTACTCTCGGTCATTGTGGCCCTGATTCTTGCTCTGAGTATGGGGATGGAGCACATTCCTCTTATTGCCGCCGGCACCGGACTGCTGTCTGCAGTTTTTACACTTTTGGGGATCATTGCCGCTGCACATATCTCCAGCCTGAATCAGTTTTTGCTGTACACCGTACCCATAGAGATGGTGTGTTTTGTGCCGGCTCTGCTTTATTTCTTCGGAATTGGTCCGGATGTACTCCGCTATTATCCTGTCTCTGTGGGAATACAGCTGCTGATGGGAAATACCAGCGCTGTCATCCCCGGCATATTATTATTACTTCTGATCATCATCCTTTTGTTTTGGGTGGGAATGAAAAGTACGCTGAAAATGTTTCAGACTCTGGGAGGTGTCAAATTATGAGAGCAATAAAAACAGGGTTTCTGCAGATGCTGCTGGCCATCCGGGGAGATATGATGCTGTTTGCCGCCTGCTTTGCCCCTATTCTGTGCGGACTGTTTTTTCGGCTGGGAATTCCGGCTCTGTCCTTTATTCCCACCTTTTATTACGGCATTTTTGATCTTTTCTTTTCTGTTCTCTCTCCCACTATGTACTGCTTTGTGGCCGCCATGGTGGTACTGGAGGAGACAGATGACCGCATTGCCGGATATCTCTTTATTACCCCTCTGGGCAAATGCGGCTACCTTACCGCCCGCCTGGGAATTCCGTCAGCCCTTGCCTTTTTCATTACCTGCATACTCCTGCCCCTGTTCCAGCTTTCCAAACTACCCCCGGCAATGCTTCTTTTGCTGTCAGCTGCGGGTTCTGCCCAGGGGCTAATCATTGGTATGCTCATTGTCTCTCTGTCCTCTAATAAGCTGGAGGGCATGGCTGTGACAAAGCTGTCATCACTGATGACACTGGGGATTGCAGTCCCCTATTTTGTGAGAGGGCCATATGCCTGCCTGGCCTCTTTTCTTCCCTCCTTCTGGATGGGCAGAGGGATGAGAGACAGCAGCTTTCGGTTTCTTCTTATTTCGCTTCTGCTCTCCGCAGTCTGGTGTATCTGTCTTAAGAGGAAATTTATGAAGAAAATCCGCTAGATATGTTCCGGGTAACAGAGCCAAATAGGTTTCAAAAACGCCGGTTTGAGAGGAAGAAATAGAGAAAGGGAGATACACTGGTATTGTGCATTCTCCCTTGTCTTTTTTAGTCAGAACATACGTATTCTTATTTTACCAGCCCAACTGTCTCCCTGCAGATGGCAAGTTCTTCGTTGGTAGGAATGGATACTACCGTAACTTTGGAGGATTCTTTGGTGAGAACTCTCTCAACACCTCTGCAGTTGTTCGCCTCTTTGTCGAATTCCACGCCCAGGTATTCCAGGCCTTCGCACACACCTTTGCGGATCTCAGCTGCGTTCTCTCCCAGTCCTGCTGTGAATGCAATTACATCCACACCGTTCATGGCTGCAGCGTATGCGCCGATGTATTTTTTAACACGGTAGCAGTAAGCTTCCAGGGTGCTGATGGCCGCTTTATTGCCTGCGTCTGCAGCTTCCTGGATGTCGCGGCAGTCACTGGAGATTCCGCCGGATAAGCCTAACATACCGGATTCTTTATTCAATACATTCATAACCTCTGACAGCGTCAGATTTTCTTTTTTGCTGATAAACTCAAGGATCGCCGGATCCAGATCACCGGAACGTGTACCCATAATCAGACCTTCCAGAGGAGTAAGTCCCATGGAAGTGTCCACGCATTTGCCGTGATCTACTGCGGATACGGAAGCGCCGTTGCCTAAATGGCAGACAATGATCTTCAGATCTTCTGCCTTTTTGCCCAGGAACTCTGCTGCTCTCTTGGATACAAAGCTGTGGGAGGTTCCGTGGAATCCATATCTTCTCACCCCATACTGCTCATAATATTTGCGGGGAAGCCCGTACAAATATGCTTTTTCAGGCATTGTCTGATGGAAGGCTGTGTCAAATACACCTACCATTGGTGTGTTCGGCATAAGTTCCTGGCATGCGCGGATACCGATTAAGTTTGCAGGATTGTGAAGAGGAGCCAGATCATTGCACTCTTCTACTGCCTGTAAAACCTCGCCGTCGATAACCACAGAGGAAGCAAACTTCTCGCCCCCGTGTACAATACGGTGACCTACAGCATCTACCTCTGTCAGGCTCTTGATCACACCTGTCTTCTCATTCATCAGAGCGTCCAGGACCATCTGAATGGCCTGTTTGTGTGTAGGCATAGCAGCTTCTGTCACTTCTTTTTCACCGTCTGCCGGCTGGTACACCAGGCGGCCGTCGATACCGATTCTTTCGCAGAGGCCTTTGGCAAGCACTGCCTCTGTATCGGAATTGATTAACTGGAATTTCAGGGAAGAGCTTCCGCAGTTGATTACTAATACATTCATTTTCTAATTTCCTCCGTAGATTTATTATTCCTTACTCAGCCTGGCACTGTACAGCAGTAATGGCAACAACACCAACGATATCCTCAGCAGAGCATCCTCTGGATAAGTCGTTTACCGGTTTTGCGATACCCTGTGTCACAGGTCCGTAAGCTTCTGCTTTTGCAAGTCTCTGTACTAATTTGTATCCGATGTTACCTGCGTCCAAATCCGGGAAAATCAGCACGTTAGCTTTTCCGGCTACCGGGCTGTTGGGAGCTTTTGACTGTCCCACGCTTGGAACAATGGCAGCATCCAGCTGGAATTCGCCGTCTAACTTCAGTTCCGGATTCTGTTCTTTTGCAATCTTGGTAGCTTCCACTACTTTATCTACGTCAGCATGCTTTGCACTGCCCATGGTGGAGTGGGATAACATAGCAACAACTGGTTCTTCCTGAACTAATAACTGGAAGGATTCTGCAGAAGATGCTGCAATAGCTGCCAGTTCTTCCGGATTCGAGTTCTGGTTCAGACCGGAATCTGCAAATACGAAAGTACCGTTTGCACCATATTCGCAGTCAGGCACTGCCATTAAGAAGAATGCAGATACTAATTTAGTACCGGGTTTTGTCTTCAGAATCTGGAGACAGGGTCTTAAGGTATCTGCTGTTGAGTGGCAGGCACCGGATACCATTCCGTCTGCGTCGCCCATTTTTACCATCATAACACCGTAGTATAAATACTGGTTTAACAGGATTTCCTTAGCCTGCTCCGGTGTCATGCCTTTTTTCTGTCTTAATTCTACCAGCTTGTCTATGTAACCGGCTGTTTTATCAGAAGTTGCCGGGTCAACGATAACAGCCCCGCTGATATCCAAACCTTCGCTTCCTTTTTTTACTTCTTCTTCACTTCCTACAAGAACTACGTTGGCAATTCCTTCTTTTAGAATCTGAGCTGTTGCCTCATATGTTCGGCGGTCTTCGGTCTCCGGAAGTACAATTGTTTTCTTATTTGATTTTGCTCTTTCTTTAATTACGTCAATAAATCCCATGATTTTTTTGACTCCTTTCTTCTGCTGGTTTTCACCTTTTCTTCCTGATTTCGGAAGCTACCAATTCCCTGGAAAGCCTCACATATCATAATTATACAACCTTTTATTTACAGGCACAAGGTTTTCATTCCCCTAAAGACGGCAAAATTGTATTTAATTCAATACATGGATTATTACCTGGGATTTCCGATTTCATACACTCTAAAAGGCGGCAGACTTCTTATTTCTCTTGATTTTTATTTCGGTTCTGCGTATAATGCAGTCAAATAAAAGATACCATAATTTTAGAGGGGAGACCTGCGCGTCTATGAAAACAGTAGCTCTGATCACAGAATATAATCCATTTCACAACGGCCATGCCTATCATATGGAACAAGCCCGTCGTCTCACAGGGGCTGATTATGTCATTATTGTCATGAGCGGAGATTATGTGCAGAGAGGGGTGCCCGCTGTTCTTGACAAATATACCCGCACTAGAATGGCCCTGAAATGCGGCGGAGACCTGGTGCTTGAGCTTCCTGTCTGCTATGCCACCGGAAGCGCTGAATATTTCGCCCGGGGGGCCGTAACACTTTTGGACAGCCTGGGAGTCGTGGATTGTCTGTGCTTCGGCAGTGAATCCGGAGAGATTCTGCCGTTTCAGAAAACGGCTGCACTGCTTTGGGAGGAACCCGCCTCTTACTCCCTGGCGTTAAAAGAAAGCCTAAAAACCGGGAAATCTTTTCCTGCCGCCCGCCAGGAAGCACTGGAAGCCTTCCTCACTGAACAGGGAGAAGAGCCACGCCAAAGCCTGGCGCTCCTCTCCTCCCCCAACAATATCCTTGGGGTGGAGTACTGCAAGGCTTTGGCGGCCCTGGACAGTCCCATATGCCCCCTGACCATACAGCGAAAAGACTGCGGATATCATGACCGGGAACTGGGAGCAAATTTTAGCTCTGCAAGCGCTATCCGCAGAGCAATAGAGACCGGTGAAAATCTCTCTGTACTGGAGTGTCATATGCCGCCTGCCTCCTTTGAAATATTTTCCAATGTCCTTGGGACAAACGGTCCGGTGACAGAGGACGATTTTTCTTCTCTTCTTCGCTATAAGCTGCTTCTGGAATCTTCCGGGGGCAGCAAAAAAAGTCTCCTGCGCTTTCAGGATGTGTCCGAGGATCTGGCCAGACGTATAATCAACCGGCAGAATCAATGCGACAGCTTTTCCTATTTTACGGAGGTTCTTAAAACAAAAGAGCTGACCTACACCAGGATCAGCAGGGCCCTGCTGCACATTCTTTTGGAGCTCAGCCCGGAGGATATCCCTCAGCAGACGCCTTACGCCCGTATCCTGGGATTTCGCAGGGAGGCTGCACCTCTTCTTGCTGAAATAAAAAAAGCAGGGCGGATTCCTGTGATTTCCCGCCCTGCTGCCGCAAAAGAGCTTCTCACTCCCCAGGCATACCGGTTATTTCAAAAAGAAGTTTTTGCTTCCAATTTATATGAAAGCATACTGGTCTCCAAATTCCATCGGGAATTCAGCCATGAGCTGACCCGGGGCGTTCTGCTGGCTTAGGGCTTACTTACCCTTTTACTTCATTTCCATTTTCCCTTCCCTCATCAAATGCAACCGCATTGTCCAGAGTTGTGCCGGAAATAGCTGCCAGGGCTTCCTGAGTAAAGAATCCCTGGTGGGAAGTAATCATAACATTAGGAAAGGACAAAAGCCGTGCCGTTGTGGAATGCTCCAGAATCTCGTCAGAACGATCTTCGAATACATTATTGGTCTCTTCCTCATATACATCCAGTCCGACCCCGAAGAACTTCCGCGCCCGGATGCCCTCAATCAAATCCGCTGTCTTGACCAGACCGCCTCTGGAGGTATTGACCAGAATCACCCCATCCTTCATCTTGGCAATGGTCTCACGGTTAATCAAATGATAGGTGCTGTCCATGAGAGGGCAGTGAAGAGAAATCAGATCGCTTCTGGAAAGCAATTCATCCAGAGTAACATACTCTGCAAAATCCAGCTCTGGATTCTGATACACGTCATAAGCAATGACCTTCATACCGAATCCGCGGCAAATCTTTGCCATAGCTGCCCCAATCTTACCAGTTCCCACGATTCCCGCCGTTTTCTGATAGAAGTTGAAGCCCATCAGACCGCCCAGGCTGAAGTCATTTTCCCTCACCTTTACATACGCCTTATGAATCCTGCGGTTGGCGGTGAGTGCCAGCGCCATGGCATGCTCCGCCACAGCTTCCGGAGAATATCCGGGCACACGCATCACCTGAATGCCATATTCCCTCGCCTTATCCAGATCTACATTGTTATATCCGGCACAGCGCATCAAAACAAGACTGATTCCCGCCTCATGGAGGGCATCCATGGTCTCGGATCCCACATCAGAACTTACAAATGCGCAGACAGCATCATATCCCTTAGCCAGGGGAGCCGTCTTGGGAGCCAGATCCGCCTTTAAATAATCAATGGTAATCCCCGGATAATGTTCCAGCTGTTTATTAAAAGATTCCCTGTCATAAGTTTTCGTATCAAAAAATAAAATTCTCATACATACAACCTCCTCATTGCAATTTAACATAACATTTAGTATTCCCAGGTATAGGTTAGATCATTCTAACCATTTTTGTCAAGTTAAAATTTTAACAAAAATAAAATTGGGGACGTGTTCCTCGCAGAAGGAACACGTCCCCAATTCAGTTTAAGTACTTACGCCTTTCTCTTTCGTCTTACAATCAGCACAATAATCCCCCCTGCTGCTGCCAGCAGCAGTATGACAAAGAGTGCAATCGGTGCTGCATCCCCGGTAGCAATGCTGCCAGTGAGTACATCTTTTATTTTTGAAATTACATTTGTTGATTTTACATATTTGTAATCGTCGGAGGAGAGATAGGTAACATTTCCTGCCTTATCTGTGATTCTGGCGTATACTATGGTTACTTTGTCTTTGTTCAGCGGTACATCAGCAGAAGACCGGTATGCTTTCCAGGTAAAGCCTTCTGCTTCGCCCATCTTGGATACGTCTGTAATTCTCTGGGAGCTTACTGCGTATTCTACGCTTCTGATGCCTGAGAGTTCGTCCCTGGAGGTGATTCTCATGGATGGATTGCTGCCCCGCTGTATGGTTTTACCGCTCTTAGCCTGAAGTTTATCCCAGCTCTCAGTGCCGATCTTCAGTACACCTTCCGGCAAGGTACGGTCGATGCGGATCACTGCGTCCTTGATTTCACTTTCGATGCCTGCAGGGGAGACTGCCTTGAATTCCCAGGTCTTCTCTCCCTCTTCTGTGAAGGCAACCCGATATGTCTTCTCTTCGTCAGCCTCTATCTGTTTCCACTGGCCGCTATCCTTTGTTCCGTCTTTTTCACGGTAATAGAACTCTGGCTCACCCAGTATCTTTCCTTCATTGGCTGCTGTCACCATTACATCTCCTGCGTTCCAGCCTTCCGGATCTCCGGATATGGTCAGTTTCAGGATCGGCCGGTTTTTATCAATGTTGGCGATGGTCAAAGTCTGTGTCTCTGTCTGATTGCCTGAGGTATCTTTTGCCCGGTAGAAGATTACCGTATTCTCTTCAATCACCAGAGGTTCTTTATAATCCTTCCAATGTTCTTCATCCCCTATGGAATACTCAATGCTGTCCGCAGCCATATCCGGATGAATGGTCTTGATTTCTACGGTTACCGGATCGGCTGTGGGTTCTGTCTCGCTTACTTTTGTCTCAAAGAGCAGGCCTACCGGCACTTTGTTGTCAACATTAACCCTCACAGAGTTCTTAACTGTGTTGCCTGCCTCATCTTCCGACGTCAGAAGGATATTTCCCCGGTAGGACGGAGACACAGTAAAGGAGTAGATTCCTTCTTCCTGCATTTGCGCCGTGTACTCTGTCTTCGGTTCCTCTTCCATCACACCCATCACTTTTTTGATTCCGGAGAGTGTATCGCTGGTGTGTACCAGTATTCTCAGATCCCCGTTCCAGTTGGCATCCTTTGTTCCCTCAGGTATTACACTGCCATCTGCGTCTAATTTTTCATAGGTTACCTCTGTAATCACAGGCGGTGTCAGATCCAATTTGACAGAGACTGGCGAGCTCTCCAGATAACTTCCGTCTTCTCTGAACAGCCGTACGGAGATCTGATTGTCATAGACTCCCTCTCCTGTAATCTCAATCAGGTTGTCTTTTCCCTCTTTCCAGGAAAGTTCTTCACTCCAGGTCTTGCCGCTGTCTGTGGTAAACCGGTAAGAGACAAATCCTTTATCTTCTATCCCTTCCGGCAGTCCTATTTTGTAGCTTACGGGTGTTCCATACCACTGGATCTCCGGCTGATCGCCTGTCCGCTGCAGTGTCAGATACCCTGTGCTTTTTACCTCTTCGTTATAAATGATCAGTTTATAAGTTCTCGGACTCATTCCTTCTTCTGCCGGAGTAACCTCCACCGTAATAATGTTCTCCCCAAAAGTGAGAGGCACCTGTAGTGTGCCGTTCTGAGCAGACTGGCCGTTGATGGTGACTGCGGCTTCCGGATGGCTGCCTATTGCTGTGATCACTGTATTGGTAAGATTTTCCGCCTTTCCCTTGTACTCCTGGCTATCCGGGTCAAATGCAGTTTCAAAGGTTACCTCATCTGCTGTCAGACTCTGAAGGGAGGCATCTGCCTTGTCAAAATTCTGATGAAGTACAGTGGAACGCACAAAAGCTCCCGGCTGTTCAAAGGTGAGTACCTTCGTTCCCACGCCTTCCTCGTCCAGATTCAGAAGTTCATCCTGAGCCTCAGCCAGATACTTCGTCTCTAGAAGTTTCCCGGACTCATCGTATAAGCCGGACAAAATATTCAGATTCTCTGCTCTTGTTCTGGCCAGATTCTTCACCGTCACAGTTGCCTGGGCAGTATCTCCCTGTACACTGACATCATTTTCTACCAGGAATTGGTTTCCATTGTTTTTATCCACCAAATCCTGGAACTTGATTACTTTGTCATTGTTGAGTACGTTTCTGTCCATTACCTGATCCCCATTCTCATCCTCCAGCCATACTTTTGCGTATAGGTTCAGAGGAAGGGTATCAGCCTCAGTCAGCTGATAGGAGAAGTTCATGCTTAATCCGTCTTTGTCCATGAGAGCCACTTGTTCCGGTGTCAGCTGATACACACCAGTTCCCATGGGTTCCTGTGTCTCTTTGGCTTCAGACAGCAGTTTCACATCAGCTGCCACATCAGCCCCGCTGCTCTTATAGAATCCCAGTTTTACGTTATAGCCCGTCTTAGCCAGGGCATTGGCGCTGTCATTGTAGAACTGCAGCTGGAATTCCCTCTGTTCCTCCTGCTCCTTCAGGATATTTACGTCATTTGCCGTAATACCCGCATCCGGAGTGCCAAGAACCACCGTACCTTCTGTACTTTCGCTTCCGTTTTCAAAGGTGGCTGTTAGCTTATATTCCAGATCAGCAATATTAGCCCCTTCCTCCGCAGGCACCGGATAGCTTCCGTTGATTATCATATCATTGCCGGGCAGGAGAGATACCTTCTGTTCTGCCAGAACTGTGTCCCCTGCTGTGACTTTTATTTTCTGTACTGTCTCGCACCCGCCGTTTACAACATAGAAGGAGAGAGGCAGCAGAGTTCCCTTCCGCAGGGCCTCATTTTCAAAGCTCACATGGTCCACCGTAATACTGTTGCCCAGAGAGGTGCTTCCTTTCATGAGAAGGGACGTGTCTTCCGCCGTATTCACCGGCTGTCCCTCGTAAACCGTTGCCAGAGAGGCATTGGAAGAATCATAGTAGGTTCCTAAAAGCATACTCTCCAGGGTTCTGCCGTCCTTTGTCCACACAGTAAAGCTGTCCACAGAGGTATAGTCTCCCGGATCTGCCGCAACAGCTCCCGGAGTCATAACGATACCGTTCTCGGTATCCTTAAACATGGATACATACAGCAGATCTTTTTCTACTTCTTCCAGAGAATCTTCTCTCGGCGTGATATCAGAAGCTGCCCAGGCAAGTCCTGTATCTTTCAGAGAATCCCCTGTTGTCTTTACAAATTCGAACTTGCTGCCGATGGCCATGTCGCTGTTTGTATTCATCCTGCTCAGACTGTCCGGGAAATCGGTTTTCACCACTCCGTTGCTGTCAAGCACTTTAAAACAGATATCGCCTATAGCAGAGTCCAGATCCTCGTCATACTGATTCTGATACCATGCCGTGATAAACTGGTTTCTGCCGTCGATCCTGGCAGTCGTAATCTTCGCATTTTCATTGGTTCCCTCTCCCAGTGTAAGGCGGACGGAATCCGTAATCGTATCATCCGCGTTGAGCCCCATGAAGAAGGTATCGCTTACTTCCTCCTCTGAAGATATATCGTCCCGTTTTACAGTGAAGGTGATTCCGGTGTTTCCATCCCCGTCCATTACTGCCTCAAGGGCACTGATGGTTCCGTTCGTTTCCCGGTATAAAGGCGCCGGTTCGGACCAGGTTCCCCCGCTGTAGCGGCTGTACCACAGTTCGTCCATAACATCATTGCTGAGAGGATCGTCCAGATTGGAACTGGCCATACTCCGGTAGATTACCACAGCATTGCTGCCGTTGACTGCCGCCTGAGGAGCCATATCTGCATTTTTATTATTGGTCAGACGAGTGGACGTCCATTTGCTTCCATCATAGACAGAAGCTACGATTTCCGTGTCATTCATCATCTGGGAGGCTGCCAGGGAGGCCTCTTTGCTGGAATATTCTCCCTCCTGGTCCATAGTGACAGGACCTCTCAATTTCTCCCATGCAGCGACTGCAAAGCTGCCGGTTCCTGAAAGAGACACATTCGAGTCCGGCGTCTTTACGGCACTGCCTGTCTTGGCATCTTTGCTATTTGACTCATCTGCACTGCCCTGATAATTCGGCATAAGGATCTCAAGATCAGACGTATCGGTCTCTTCTTCTGCTTTCCATTCCACAGGAATCTCCTGAGAGGGGGCAACAGAACCGGAAGACCAGTACACCCTGGTCTCGTTCAGATCCGAAGAGCCCTGGTCACTCAGCGCAACCGTGAGTTCACCGTCCCTGGTAACCAGAGGATAACCGTAGGGATACGTCGGTGCCTGAAGGATATCCGCAGAAGCGTGGTTATCTTCCAGGGAGAAAGGGGCTGCCCGGTTCAGGTAGCTTCTGTCCTCCAAACTAATGGAATTTGCCACCTCTGTCAATGCGCCGTCTTCTGACAGCATCATCGCTTTCGGCGTAATATTGCCTCCCCAGTCAGGAAGCCCGGACTGCGCGATCCAATTTTGGATCTCATCCCATCTGCCGTTGTAGAAAGTCAGTGAGGGAAGGTTCGTGGAAGCCAGCGTCTTCCTGTATTTGATAAAGAATACCTTCAGTATAAATTCAATTCCTATGATGCCGGTTAGTTCTGTTCTGTGGCCCTGAAGCTGCTTATCCGTCTTCCGGTAGGTCCGGCTCAGGAACTGACTGTAGTGTTCCATGTTAATCTGCCCGAACATACCTATCTTAAGTGCCACAATGGCTACATCAAAGCCAAATCCTGCAAATGCCCGCAGGTAAGCATTTACCCTGAGTGTGGTTAGAATATCTGATCCAAATTTGTTAGTTTCCTCTGAATAAGCTCCCATGGCCTTATAATCCAGCTCTATGGCCGCCCCCAGAGCGAATTCTGCTGTAATCGGAACAAATCCCACTACAGAATTAAAGGTCCAGTGGTAACCAAGCTTACCGCCCAGGGTAAAACCGCTGTCCGTGACCACGAATTCAAAAGAATGCGTCTCTGTGTTATAAATAATGTCGCCTGCCATGTAGCCAGCTGCCCTGCCGCCAAAGTCAGTGTCTCCCGGCTTGCTCATAGTTTTGTTCATCTTATTCTGGAAACGGTCTTTTAAGGTACTGCCGTCCCCCATAATAGCTGCCACAAAGGCAGAGGCATTGGCCCCTGTGGTATCGCAGTCCACAGGATTCATGACCATATCCGTATCCATTCCCAGAAGGTCGATATCATACCCTGCAAATGCATGGAATACGAATGGATCTACCGTTGGCGTCACCGTCAGTTTAAAGAATGGGGTATCCAGCCCTGTGTTGAACTTTGAAAGTCCTTTGCTGGCTACTTCTCCGCCCTGAGAGGACGCATTTCCCGCAGTTCCCTGCTTCAGGTTGACATCTACGGTAAACGGCTTAAACTGTTTTTCCTGGGTTACATCAATGCCGATCATATTAGTCACCTGGAAGGAAAGGGGAACCGATCTTACCATTTTTCCTTCCTGATACAGCTGGGCCGTGAGACGTTTGGAACTGCCCTGGGCAATTCCCGCATTCTCATCAATAGGTGTGGTATTAGATGCCACAATAAAGTCCGTAAATGGGTATTTCTCTACTTTATATTCCTGACGCCCCATCTTTTTCTGCTCCTCATCAATCAACGAGCATTGGAAGTCAGAAGCTGTATCAAGCCCCCAGCAAAGCATCTCTGTCTCCAGAGAGACACTCGGATACTGGGTGGAGCAGCCGATGGCATCCTTTCTGTCCAGAATGCTTATAGACCCGTTTTTAGGATAGGCTACCGCCTGGGCAGAAATATAGGCTTTCTTAGAAGTATCTGTGTTCTTTTTCAGATTAATAATGCTGTCGCCAAAGCTGGCTTGTCTCGCCTTGGAATAGCTGTCCACGGTAAGTATCTGGGGAAGATAGGTATCCCCGGATGTACGGATGTCGTAGACAAACTTCAGATAATCCCCTGCAATCAGCTGGGTATGAGGATCCTCATCCTCGCTGTAGAACTTGGAAACATCGTAGAAGAGTTCCAGCTCTCCGTCTTTCCCCAGAGTTGCTTCCAGGCGGTTATCTGTACCGCCGTTTTGCACAAGAGGACAATATTTGCCATTTTTATAGAGACCACCGGTATAGGTAATTTTTCCCGTATAGGGATCTCCCTTTTCATCCTTCAGATACAGTTTTACATGCGCTGCCTCATCCAGGGTGATGTAGTTGACCGGATATAGCTCATTCCGCCCTTTATCTTTCTCAGAAGAAACCAGAGTATCCGCCTGCGTTGTTCCCAGATACAGTGTAGTCTTTTCGGAACCGGAACGGGCCTCCACAGGATTTTGAATCCCATCCGGATCATACACCGCTGCCTGTCCCTTGTCATTCGTATGAAGCGTAACGGTTTTGCCGTCTTTCCTTACGTAGGTAAAGGTGGTCTCCTGCATGGGAGTAAATTGGAACAGATACAGTTTATCTTTCAGGGTGGTAAGCTCAGCCGTCAGCTGGATCTCCCTGCCGGTACGGCTGTGCACAGCCTTAACGGTCGCTGTTCCGTCCTGCTTTCCGGACATCATAAATTCCCGATCCGGCGCCTGGTAAGGGCTGGCCAGCTTTTCCACGTTTGTATAACCGTTGCTGTCCTTCCGGTACAGAGGCATCACAGAACTGTCCCCGGAGGACCATGCAAAGCGGTCTGCAGCCATATTCCAGATATTGCCGTCCAGAATCTTCACACTTTTATCCAATGAGATCTCACGGTTCATATTTACAATGGCATCGCTGTCCGCATCTGTCCAGTCTCCGTCATACTTCTTCAAAACAGCGATCCGATCCTCGTTATTAATAGTAACAGTCCCGCCGTCTTCCACTTTTTCGCCTTCTACGTCAAAGGCAAAGGCTCCATCCCGGTAAGCCTGCACCATATAGGAATCTGTGGACCAAAGATCATTTTCGGTTCCTTTGTTGCGCACCTTCGCAGTCACAGTGTAGACATCCTTCAGATCCTGTTTTCCCACTGCATCAATGGAAAAGGAGGTGGAAGTACCCTCCGTTACAGTTTTCATCTCCTCACCGTTTTTCTTTACGGAGAGCTGGAACTCATAGTCCTCTTCTGTGTCCGCAAGGGTCCATGACACCGGAAAACTTTCGGTCTCTTTATCTACCACATAGAGACTTTCAGGCGCAGTCAGGCGCACAGATGCGGGAATGGGAGCTACTATGATGCCGCCTCTTCCTGTCAGCACCTTTTCAGGGTTGTCCGGACTCGGTGTATGTACTACAAACGTGTAAGTGGGAAGTCCATCCTTAGAAACTTTGGTGAGAACATTCTCTTCAATCTCTCCGGTTACCGTTTCTGTAAATTCATAGCTCTTAATAATCTTGTCTTTTTCGGGAAGCGGAGCAGCTTTATCCGTATAGTCCCCCTCATATAAATCTACAGTATAGATCTGATTGTTTTCTTTCCCGTTCAGATTGCTCATCCAGTAAATGGCAGCCTTACTGTTCTTTCTGGCATGTACAATATTCATGCCTTTTGGCACTGCAATGGCAGGGGGACCGTCATTCACCACAGTCATCACAGGAGTCTCTATAGATACCGCCGGTGCGGCCTTCCGATTGTAGGCAGTTGCTGTAAACTGTACCTCACCCTCTGCCTTTGGAGTAATCACTCCGGTGGTGCGGTTAATAAGAGCCACTTCTTCATTGCTGCTGGTCCACTCTACACCGGGAAACGTGGGGTTCTCAGTGGTCACATTGCAGGTAAGCTGAGTTGCTTCTTCCTGGACCATATACAGCACATTGCCGTCGGGGAGTTCTCCCAGCTCCAGTTCCCCCTCTTTGATAAGCGTGACGGGCTTTACCTTGAACTCTGCAAGATGGTTGTCCCCCATCAGGCAGGAATAGTCGGTCTTTACACCGGTGATTGGAGGATCTGTTATTGCGTCCGCCCCGGGCATCAAAAATAGTTCGGCCCGGTAAGTCCGCTCCTCTCCCCCTGTATTATACGGAAGGGGGATCTGAGCCGTAAGCTTTCCATCCTTCACCGGATCATTTTTATCATCCAGTGAGGGGGTAAGCTGATATAAGGTAGCTCCGCCGTCCAGGCTTACTTTCAGACGATCAATGGACTCCTTTCCGTCTTTATTGAAGTCATTGGCATAGTCGTTCCACAGCCAGTCGTCATTGGGTGTGTTATTGTCGTATGTAACAGTTACGGTAACGGTCTGTTCCCCTGCCGCACCTGGATCATAAGACTGCTTGTCCACAGAAATTCCTGTGATATAGTCCTGCACATACTTAGGGGCTGCTGCATCTATTTTATTATTGGCAGTATCGAAGCCTTGAAAGGATATTGTTCCTTTGCCCATCTCCTCTGCTCCCAAGCCGGGTTCCTGGGACCAACTGTAATCCGCCCGGTCAAAGTTCGGCTGAGAGGTTTGCTTATCCTTGCACATAGAAGTTACTTTTTCATACTGTTCTGCTGTGAGCAGGCAAGAAAAGCTGTCACCAAATCTTCTGCCGTCGTCTGTACGCAGACTGCCGTCGTCCAGAATAGTAACCGGCCCGCCCAGAGGCACATTTCCCTCTGTCTGTAAGATGCAGGGGATCATTGACCCCTCATAATAGGTCTTGTCGGTTTCCGCCGGTCTTACGGTTGCCTTTGTCCCGGTTACAGGCTTACATATGGGGGTAATGGAGTCCAGCGACACGTACCGCATAGTGGCCTGTGCCCCTACTTCCTTTTTATATCCCCCGTTTTTCAAATATTCCGGCAGTCCTGAATCTGCCAGATCTGCCACAAAATCTTCTTCCGACGATCCATATTGAAAACCACTGAGGCTTCCCCATGTCTCCTTCAAAGATGTCTTATCCTCACTCAATGTTCCCAAATCCAGAAACATCTGACCGGCATTATTTCCGCCTTCCATCTTTCCTTTCAGAAAATTAATTATTTTTGCATATTGCTGGGGTACATAGAATCCATAGTAGACCAGATATTTGGGTGATATGGGAATATCCGGATCATAATTGGGATTCTCTGTGGTATAGGTTGTTGTCTTCCAGGCAGCACTGTCTGCATCCCCCAGATTTCCCTTGATCCCGGCCCGGGTATACTGAAAACTCTTGCCGTCCGCAAAAGCCGCACCAGTTACGTTTGTAAATTCCACATAGAAACTTTTTTCTCCGTTCCACCAGGTCTCTTCCTTAGTATCCTGAATGGTATTCATAGTAGGAATCTTTAGGGATGCGGCAGTCTCCCCTGCGGGAATACGCAAAACCCCTTTCTTTTCCTTATAATCCGTCCCTGCTTTTGCCAGACCGTCCATGGTCCTGTAGTCCACATAAATCGTATGGCTGACCGCCTCAGGAATGGTTACATTGACGGTAAGTTCCTCCCCAGGATTCGCCGACGCAGACTCATCCACTGTAAGCTTCATATTACGGTTAATCACTTTGGCTTCATTTTTAGATTTGATGGAAAGCTTTCCCTCGTTTAGCTGCATCAAAAGAGAAGAGATAGTAGCCTCCATCTCCGGTGTATACTCCCCCGTATGTTCCGGGAAATATGTCTCCTGATACTTAGACAGCTCTTCCTCAATCCGGAGCATAGTCTGGACATTTTCCAGGGTCAGCTCCGTGCCGTCCACAGACACCTTCTTCTTAAGATCCACAGAATCTCCCTGCAGATACTCCTTAATCTCCTCCAGAGAATATTCCTTTTGATCCATAACAATTTTTGATGTAATTGCGGATCCGTCCTCGTTAAATAAACCCAAATGTTCCAATATATATTTGGCATCCTGGGCATCAATCTCCTGACCTTCTTCCAGCTTCTTCAGCGTATCCCTGGCGTCAGCTTCCTGCGCCGTACTGCTGAAGGCTGCCAAAACTGAGTCAGACAGTGATGTAACGCCAATGATCACCGCCATCAGCATGGCCAGAAAACGCATTTTTCTTTTCCCTCTCATGTCTTCTTTTCCTCCTGTCTTATACCTATATAGATTTATTATATCATGATAGAAAAGGTTTAAAATCTACCAAATACGCAGGATTTATGCCCATTCAGGAAGTTAAAAAGGAAAAAAGGGGACGTGTTCCTTCTGCGAGGAACACGTCCCAAAATAGAAGAAGGGTGTCCCATTTTCAGACTGCCCTGTCCCCTTTTGTATTTTAATTTTTAAAGCTGTGTATGGGCGCCGGGATTCTTCCTCCCCGGTTTACAAAGGCTTCGCAGGAATACTGGTTTACCGGCATAACTGGTGCATATCCCAGCAGACCCCCGAATTCCACGGTATCACCCACGGTTTTCCCAATCACAGGGATCAGCCTTACTGCTGTAGTCTTCTGATTCACCATACCAATGGCACACTCATCTGCTATAATCCCGGATATGGTAGATGCCTTAGTATCTCCCGGTATGGCTATCATATCCAGCCCTACGGAGCAAACGCAGGTCATTGCCTCCAATTTTTCCAGGGTGAGGGCATTGGCCAGCACTGCATCGATCATGCCCTGGTCCTCGCTTACGGGAATAAATGCCCCGCTTAAGCCTCCTACATAGGAGGATGCCATTACCCCGCCTTTTTTTACCTGGTCATTAAGAAGGGCCAGGGCTGCTGTGGTTCCCGGTGCCCCGGCGTATTCCAGGCCGATTTCCTGAAGAATCTCTGCCACGCTGTCCCCCACAGCCGGAGTCGGCGCCAGAGACAGATCGATGATGCCAAATGGTATCCCCATCTTTCTGGATGCTTCCTGAGCTACCAGCTGACCTACTCTCGTGACCTTAAAAGCGGTTTTCTTAATTGTCTCACACAGCACCTCAAAGTCTTTTCCCCGCACAGCTTCCAGTGCGGTCTTCACAACCCCAGGTCCGCTGACGCCTACATTGATGATGGCATCTGCCTCTGTGACGCCGTGGAATGCCCCTGCCATAAAGGGATTGTCATCCGGTGCATTGCAGAATACCACCAGCTTGGCGCATCCCAGGGAGTCCTGCTCTTTGGTATACTCTGCGGTTTCCAGGATAATCTCACCCATAAGCTTAACCGCATCCATATTGATTCCTGTCTTGGTGGAGCCCAGGTTCACGGAACTGCATACCCGCTCTGTCACTGAAAGGGCCTTTGGAATAGACCGGATGAGCATCTCGTCAGCAGGAGTCATCCCTTTGGACACCAGAGCAGAGTATCCCCCGATAAAATTCACTCCCACCTCTTTTGCCACTTGATCCAGCGTCTGCGCAAGTGTCACAAAATCCTCCGGCGTTTTGCAGGCGGCGGCCCCCACAAGGGAGATCGGGGTGATGGAAATTCTTTTATTTACAATGGGAATCCCGTATTCTTTTTCAATCTCATCCCCTGTGCTTACCAGATTTCTGGCCAAACGGGAGATTTTCTCATACACCTTCCGGTTTACCTCCTCCAGACTGGAATCGATACAGTCCAGAAGGCTGATGCCAAGTGTAATGGTACGTACATCCAGATTCTCCTGTTCGATCATCTTGTTGGTTTCATGTACTTCAAATATATTAATCATGTACTTATCCTTCCTTTGTCAATCCTGCATCTTCCGTCTCAGATCCGGTGCATTTTGTTAAAAATATCCTCATGCTGGCAGCGAATCATAACACCGATCTCTTCTCCCACCTTTTCCAGTTCTTTTCCCATCTCCCCGATCTCTTTGGGAGATTTGGTCGCGTCTGTAATCATCATCATATTAAAAAATCCATCCAGAATTGTCTGGGAGATGTCCAGAATATTTACCTGATTTTCCGCAAGGTACGTACATACTTTTGCAATAATTCCAACCGTATCTTTTCCTACTACAGTAATAATGGTTTTTTTCATTTTTTCACATCCTCCTATGTATGAAAGCTTTAAAAGCAGATCATTTCTGATGCCTGTTCCCTGTGTGCCACCTGTATGGGGAAATCTTTGGAGTGATAAGGATTATCCCCCATGGTCACCTCCGCGCATACAGTTTCATAAGCCAGTTTCTCGTAGTTATTCTCTTTGCTCAGATGTCCCAGCATCACAGACTTCAGGTTGTCGTGGAGCAGCTCACACAGAAGCCGCCCGGCCAGCTCGTTGGACAGATGTCCCCGCTCTCCCAGTATCCTCCGTTTCAGATAGTAGGGATACGGCCCCACCTGAAGCATATTCACATCATGATTTGCCTCCAAAAGCAGCACATCCGATCCGGCCAGCTTTTCCACAATATAGTCCGTGTATTTTCCCAGGTCCGTGGCAATCCCCACAGACTTGTCCTGATGGCGGATCCTATATCCCACAGGCTGGGCTGCATCATGGGAAATAGTAAACGGCTCTACCTTCAAATCCTCTATCTCAAAATTCTCATCCGCCTCAATGGGACGGAAAATGCCTTCCGGCAGTTTTCCCAGGGAACTGCATCTTTTAATCTCTTCAATGGTTCCCGGCGTAGCGTACACAGGCACTTCATACTTCCGTACAAATACTCCAAGTCCCTTGATATGGTCCGAGTGCTCATGGGTAACCAGAATCCCGTTCACATCCCGCCCTGTCATATCAATGGTGTTGAGCCCTTCCTCTACTTTTTTCTTGCTGATGCCCACATCTACCAGCAGGGTAGTTTTGTCACTGCCTACACAGATACAGTTCCCGCTGCTGCCGCTGGCTATACTACATAGTTTCATATTTTCTCATCCTTCGGTCGATTTGTAAATGGGTATGCTCCACATCCTCGCTGTTGTAAAGTACAAAGTCTGCGGCAGCTTCATATTCATCATCGCTGAGCTGATTGGCCAGAATCTCGTCGATTCTCTGATCTGTATACCCCCGGTCATTCCGCAGGCGCTCTCTGCGCACCTGAGGCTCACAGTATACCACCCAGAGCTCATCGTAGATTTCATCGTATTTTTCCTCTATCAGCAGAGCTGCCTCTATAAAAAAGTAAGGCACATCTTCTTTTCTTGCCCTGGCCACTTCCCTTTTTATGTATTCCTTCACCGCCGGGTGGATAATACCATCCAGCCGGTCCAGCATCTCTCTTTTCTGAAATACAATCTCTGCAATCTTCATTCTGTCCAGAGTGCCGTCTTCCATCACAATCCACTCTCCGAACAGCTCAATTACTTCCTGATAGCAGTCACCGCCGGGAAGCATCAGGAGATACCCCACTTCATCTGCCTGCACCACTCTGGCGTCATAATTCTCTTCAATATAGTTCAGCACGGAACTTTTTCCGGAGCCCACGCCTCCGGAGATTCCAATCACTCTCATACGCTTCCTCCTCCTGCCGGGGTGCCCCACCCTTCCCGGTTTCGGACACCCACGAAAGCATTTTATCATAAGTTACAGCGGAATTCTACCTTTATTTCACGTCCCTATTTGGCCTCATACCAGTTTCTTCCGGTATGCATATCTATCTCCAGAGACACTGCCAGGTCCGCAGCCTGCTTCATTTCCTTTTCCAGGATACGGGACACCTCCTCCAGTTCTTCCTCATACACTTCCAAAAGGAGTTCATCGTGAACCTGCAGAACCAGCCTTGTCCTCAGTTTTCTCTCCTTAAGGGCCTCATTGACCCGAATCATAGCAATCTTTATAATATCCGCGGCAGTTCCCTGAATAGGCGCATTCATGGCCACCCGCTCCCCAAAGGATCTCTGCATAAAATTACTGGACTTAAGCTCCGGAACCGGACGCCTTCTTCCGAACAGGGTGGTCACATACCCCTGCTCCTTTCCCTGCTTTACCAGGCCATCCAGAAACCCTTTGATTTTGGGGTACGTCTCAAAATAATTCTCTATATACTGGGCAGCTTCTTTTCTCGTAATACTCAGGTCCTGACTCAGGCCAAAGGAACTGATGCCGTATACGATTCCAAAGTTCACTGCCTTGGCATTGCGTCTCTGAAGATCCGTCACCTGGTCAAAGGGTACGTGAAAGACCTGAGAGGCTGTCATGCGGTGAATATCCTGGGCTTCGCTGTAAGCCTGTATCAGTTTTTCATCCCCGGACATATGGGCCAGCACCCGCAGCTCAATCTGGGAATAGTCTGCGTCCAGAAAGATACAGCCCTCCCTGGGCACAAATACCTTTCGAATCAGGCGCCCAAGCTCCATGCGCACCGGAATATTCTGAAGATTGGGCTCTGTGCTGCTGATGCGCCCCGTTGCCGTTATCGTCTGGTTAAAATTCGAGTGGATCCTTCCATCCTCACCAATATAATTTGCCAGCCCGTCCGCATAGGTGGACTTTAGCTTAGTCAGCTGGCGGTACTCCAGAATATCCGCAACCACAGAGTGATCCGGCGCCAGTTTGTCCAGGACATCAGCAGCCGTGGAATAGCCGGTCTTCGTCTTCTTCCCCCCGGGAAGCTGCATCTTCTCAAAAAGGATAACCCCCAGCTGTTTGGGAGAATTGATATTGAATTCCTCCCCCGCTTTCTGGTAAATAATACTCTCCAGCTCTTTGATCCTGACCTCCAGACGGCTTCCGTACTCCTTCAGTTCCTCCCCTTCCACCTGGATCCCTGCTGCTTCCATGTCATGAAGTGTGAATAACAGAGGCATCTCCATCTCGCGGAAAAGGGAAAGCATCCCTGTCTCCTCCAGAGCTTTTGTCAAAGGCTCTATACCGGCCAGCGCCACATACGCCATGTAGCAGCAGCTCACAGTCACTTCCTCTTCTTTCTCCTCCAGCCCTTTTTTATAGGAAACTTTTCCCAGCAAATCTTCCCGGGCAGGCACCATAAGTCCAAGGTACTCCTTGGCAATATCGTCGTAGGTATAGGCGGATTTCAGAGGATTCAGAAGGTAGGCGGCGATTCCTCCGTCGAACATCCTGGTGTGTTCTTCAATCTGTATCTTACTGAGCATCTCCTTCACATTCAGAGAAGCTGTCTGCCCAGCCCCCCTGCAGATCCCTTCCAGCTGTTCCAGAAGATATCTTTCTGTGAGAAATCCCTCCACAGGGAAAAATGCTGCTTCTGTCTTCTCCGTTTCTCCCAGGGCCACTCCAAGACCCAAAACCTCTCCCTTCTCCAGAAGAAGGTGCACTCCGGCCCGGTCAGCTTTTTTTGCCTTAGACAAAAAGGCATCTGCCTGTGAGAGATCGGTAATCCTCTGAAAATGCTCCTCTGCCTGATTTTTAGATGAGGGACTCTCAAAGCGGTTTAAAAGGTTTTTGAACTCTAATTCCTTAAACCATTCATAGGCCTCCTGGGTAAACAAATCCTTCAGTCTGGCCTCCTCAAAGCTGTAATCCAGGGGACAGTCTGTACAGATGGTTGCCAGTTCCTTGCTCAGCTTAGCCAGGTCGTAGTGTTCCTTTAAGGATTCCTTTGCCTTGTTGGGCTTGACTTCTTCCACATGGGCATAGGCATTTTCAATGGTCCCATACTCCAGCAGAATCTTAGTGGCTGTTTTTTCCCCTACCCCCGGTATACCCGGTATGTTGTCGGAAGAATCACCCATAAGGGCCTTTAGCTCAATGATCTGGGGCGGCGTCAGCTGATAAGCCTCCAGCACCCCCCTGTCGTCATAGTCCTCTACGGTTGTCTTGCCCCCTCTGGTCTTGGGAATCCGGATTTTCACGTGCTCCGTTGCCAGCTGCAGCAGATCCCGGTCTCCTGAAAGCACGGTGACATCCATACCTGCCGCCTCTCCCTTTCTGGCCAGAGTGCCAAGGATATCATCTGCCTCGTAGCCCTCCCTGGAGACAATCGTTACTCCCATAGCCTCCAGGACATCCCTGATAATGGGAACCTGCTCCCTCAGTTCCTGGGGCATAGGCTTTCTCGTCCCTTTGTAAGCCTCATACATATTGTGCCGGAAAGTAGGTGCGTGTTCATCAAAGGCAACGGTCAGATACTGGGCATTCTCCTCTTCCAGTGTCTTAAATAATATGGTTAAAAAGCCGTAGATGGCATTGGTGTGCAGCCCCTCCGCGTTGGTAAGATCCGGCAGGCCGTAAAAAGCCCTGTTCAGTATACTGTGTCCGTCAATTAGTAAAATTTTTTCACTCATAAGTTCTCCTATAATCTGTCTGGTTTTATTTTCTGATACACTCTTTTCTTCTACAAAATTTTATTCATAGCCAAAATACTTTCCGTAACCAGCTTTTTAAACATGGGGGCAGCCTTGTCCGCGATTTCCTGGACCTCCAGATGGCTGAGAGGCTGGTCCGTCATCCCGCATCCCAGATTGGTAATGCAGGAAATCCCGCAGATTTTCATGCCCATATGGTTAGCCGCCATGGCCTCGCAGGCAGTGCTCATTCCTACAGCATCCGCTCCCAGAATCCGGCACATTTTCACCTCGTGAGGGGTCTCAAAATTAGGGCCTGTAAGCTGGATGTACACGCCTTTCTGCAGTGGGATCTGCTGTTCTGCCGCCGTATGTTCTATGATTTCCTGAAGCTCCCTGTCATATACCTGGCTCATATCACTGAACCGCTCCCCAAGCTCGGGGATATTTTCCCCTATCAGCGGGGAGGGAACAAAATTTGAGATGTGATCTGTGATCATCATAAAATCTCCTGCCTGAAACCCAGAATTGACACCCCCTGCCGCATTGGTGAGAAACAGAAGTTCTGCCCCCATAAGCTTCATCAGACGGACCGGCAGCACCACATCCTCAATGGGATATCCTTCATAATAGTGGACTCTTCCCTGCATAATCACTACAGGCACCTCTCCCACATATCCAAAGACAAACCTGCCTCTGTGTCCCGGAATTGTGGAGACCGGAAATCCTTCTATCTCTTTGTAGTCCAGTGTATCTGCAATTTGAATCGTTTCCGCGTAATCTCCCAGCCCAGAGCCCAGAACCAGTGCTGCCCGGGGCTTAAAATTTATTTTCTTCTGAAAACAGTCATAACATTTCATAAGCTTTTTATATGCTGGATTCATTCTGACACTCTCCTTTTGGCACTCTTTTCCCTTAAGTATACCCTGTAATAGAAAAAAGTTCCACCTGTCCTTTGCTGTTTTTTAGGATAAAGCCCAAAAAACTGCATAAATTATCAGGTAGAACCTTTTATTGTTCACTTAGCTCTGTATTATTTTGAGGAAAGAGGAGAGACCTATGCACCGGAAAATCAAGTATCTTCACTGGGCCGGCTTTCTGTTTGTGGCCGCAGCGGGAAGCCTTCTGCACTTTTTATACGAATATTCAGGCCAAAACCCCCTGGCTGCCTTTATCTCACCAGTTAATGAATCCACCTGGGAGCATCTGAAGCTGTTATTTTTCCCTTATCTCGTCTTTCTTTTTGTAGAAAGACTTCTGCTCAGAAACACATATCCACGCTTTTTCACCGCGCACCTGTTAAGTCTCCTTGCCGGACTATGCGCCATCCCAATTCTTTTTTATACCTATACAGGTATCCTGGGCAAAAACTATCTGGCAGCCGACATTGCCGTATTTCTCATCTCTGCAGGGCTTTCCTGTTTTCTCAGTCTGCGCCTGCTTACGAACTCCCCGTTCCAGAGAAAAGGAACAGAGAGGGGAGAGTGGATCTCCTGCGCTCTCCTGGCTGCCCTGTTTCTCTTCTTTGTATATGCTTCCTTTTTTCCTCCGGACCTTGCCCTGTTTCAGCCTCCGGCATAAATTCAATATTAATATCCTTCTTTTCTTCTCTGCTTTCTGAGTGCGTAACGCTTCATACCGCTCTCCCACTCAGCCTTCTGAGACTCTGTCTCGATTACAAGGCCTGGAACCGGTATAGGGTTATTGTTCTCGTCCACAGACACCATAACAAGATATGCCCGGTTAATCATCTTCCGAAGTCCGTTTAAATCCTCCACATAGGTATCCACCCGGACCTCCATGGAGGTTCTTCCCACATACGTCATCTTTCCCCGAAGCACCAGCATATCCCCTGTCTTGGCGCTGGCCTTAAAGTTCAGATTGTCAATACAGGCTGTAGTGGTCTCTGTCTGGCAGTGGCGGCGGGATACAATCCCCGCCATCTCATCGATCCACTCTACCAGCTTTCCTCCAAACAGCCTTCCATATCCATTGCTGTGCTTTGGCATCAGCAGATACGTCTGCTCTGTCAAAGAATCATCTACACGTTTTACTTCCATACATCTTCCATCCTTTAGTATCATTTATAACAACATTGCTACCTCGCTCATGCACATTATATCACATATTGGATGGAATAAAACCTCTTCTTTATGCCTTTTTGCTCTTTCTCCTGCGTCTGATGATAAGTGCCGCCAGACCAGTGCCTGCGCACAGGATCGTCAGAGGAAGAACAGGGGCCTCATCCTTTGTCTTGGGGCTTTTTGTATTTTTCTTATCATCAGATTTTGTATCTTTTTTGGGTTCCGTAACAGGTTTCTTTTTATTTGGATCTTCTGCTTTCTTTTTGACCAGCGCTTTGACAGCAGTCTCTATATCCGCCGCCATCTTGTCCACCTCTTCCTGATGGGTAAAGTCAAGGCCTTCCACAACAGCATCCAGTGCCTTTCTAAGCTTCTTCACGGAATCATCCGTATAAACACTCAAGTCCTTCGGTACCTTCTTTTTTGCTGCCTCCACTTTGCTGTAATCCACCGGACGCATGGTCAAGCCATCAATTGCGGCGTTTAATGCCTCCGTCAGATTGTCCACATCGCCCTGCCGGCGGATATCCCACTTACTGCCAATGGCGTCTCTCGCCTCTTCAGCCAGCTTGTTCATTTTATTTACAGTTTCTTCCGTAAAATCTCCTGTGTCTTTCGGAATACGGTCCAGGCTTTCCTGAAGCTTCGTATAATCCACATCTCTGTAAACAAGAGCATTCAATGCCTTCTGTACCCTCGCTGCAAAGTCATCCACCAGCCATTGACTGGAGACCAGTACATCTGACATATTAGGCACAAGAGCCAGACAATCCGCCATCTCCTTAGCCGTGTCGTCTGTATACAGACTCAATTCCTCCTGGGTGGGCGCCTGCGCCAGAAGCTTATTGAGTTCTGTCAGATCTGCATAATGCACTGTGATTCCGGGGACGACTGTCAGATCATCCTCTGCAGTCACAGAAATTTTGCTTCCGTCAGCAGACCGTGCCACCACATTGCCCTTACTGTCTTTGACCTCAAAAGAGGTTACCTCATAAGACTGGGGATCTGAGTATGAGGTCAGTGAAATCTCTGCCTGGGTACCGTGTCTGAAATATTTTACATCCTTTTTTGTCATCATGTCCCCGGGGGTCTGCACGGTAGCGTCCATCTGTATAAATCGGTATACCCCGCCATCTTGTTTGGTTATGGTATGCCAGTTTCCTGCCTCGTCCACAATAATCTCGTCTATATGTACGTTGTTTTTCGGCATGGTAAATACCAGCACATACGTATTCCCTTCAAAATAGTCAAATCCTGTGAGGGTTCCTCCAAAAGTGCCTCCGGCTGTTATCTTATATCCGACTTCAGTCACCAGCTTCCGGGATGTAAACGGTATCTTCAAGGTTACGGAAGAGCCGTAGGCTGCCTTGTCCGGTATCTCAATGGAATTTTTTATTTCATCCGGAAGTCCGTCATCCACACTAATGTTATACTCTTCTCTCTCGTAAATATATACCCTTGCCACATTATAACCGGCCTGCTGGGTATCTGTCTCAGCAAATCTTACCTCATAAGATCCTGAAGCCAGATTGGGGATCTCCGTGCTTCCCGCCGGTACAGATTTCCACTCCCCTTTTGCTATTCTGTAATCATACAAAACATCGCTCTTCAGATAAAGAATCTTGCCGTCCGATGCCCCGGGTGCACTGGGTGCTTCAACCCCCAGATCCCTTGGCCAGTCATTCTGGCCGGCTTTATTTCTGTACACTTCCATGGAATAATAGGCCACCGTTGTCCCGTCAGAAGCCCGGACATAGAATTCACAGATATTTGTCCCATAAGACAGGGGAAGAGAAATCTGCTGATCCTGATCATTTACTTTAGCACCGCTGTCTACTGCCTGAACGACCAGCACGTTCCTGCTTGTTCTCTTATAATATTCATTCGGGTAAATGGGGGACTTGGGATCGTCCTTTGTACCGCTCCCTGCCCAGCTTAACCCGGAAGTCATACTCGTTAATATTTCCGTATTACTGTTTCCTGCTTTTGCCTGAGGAACATCCACATTCGCCGGCACAGCCTTAGGCATAGCCGCTATACCTTTTGCTGCCGGGACATTTGCTTTTTCTTCTGACTGGGTGCTGTCCGGCAGTTTTTTCTCATTTTCTGTTTCCTTTACAGACTCTTTTTTCTTTTCCTCGTCTGTTTTCTCATTCTTTTTTATATCTTCTGTATTTGTTTCATCGTTCTTGCTATCCCCTGGTACGCCTTCCTCCTTTTTACCTGTTTCCTCTGAAGATTTATCCTCTGTTTTGCTTTTATCCGGGGTTTTTCCTTTATCTTTCTCCTTGTTCTCCTTTTGTCCGGGTTTCGCAGTACTTTCCTCTTTTTTTACAGTATTCCCTTCTGTATTCTGCTTCTCTTTTTCCTGGTCCTTTTGCTCTGCCTTCTCAGTAATTTCAGACTGAACAGGAACAGTTTCCCCAGTACCTGCAAAAACTGTCGCAGTAATACTTAAACTGCACACAACTGCCAATACGGACGCAATCCCTTTTTTCATCCTCATACCCTTTTCTCCTTTGCTAGTAAAAAATTATTCTCTATCAATCATAGCATCTCCCATTATAGGATTGTACTGCCTTTGGGTAGCATTCCATGCTTTTGGGTTACCGATAAACCAAAAGCCAAAAGCTCTCCTGGCAGTTCCGATACTTTCCAGGCAGCTTTTGGCTTTTATTTCCAATGGGATTCCACAGTTAATTAAATAATTTCTCCGCACGCAATCTTCATCCCGGAATCTCCCGAGGGCTGAGTACGGAAATCATCCGGCATGTCATGTATCACAACGGTCTTGCCCACAACCTCCTCCGGATAAAACCGATCCGTATAGAACATCATCCAGGCAAATCCCCGGTTCCCGAACAGAGAGGGCATATCCCCCGCATGCTCCGGATGCTCACACCCCTCCGGATTCCAGTGGTTTTTCGTGTCTGCAAAGGGATCCTCAGGGGTTCCTGAGCAGGAATGACCCTCGTGAATATGAAATCCAAAGATTCCATTGGGACATCTCTGATCTTCATAGGGCAGGCCCTCGATCTCGGCCAGTACCAGGGAGCCACCGGCACTTCCGTAAAAATACACATATCCCACCAGGCCTCTGTGGTTTTCATCTCCCTTTACCTTGGCAACCGCATCCGGAGTGCCAAGAAGGACATCGCTGAACATATAATTTCTGGATTGGCGCATACTCGTTTCCTTTTGATTCACATATGGTCCTTTCATTCTATGCAGAAATCAGGATATTGTGAATCTGTACGGCCTGGCTACAGTGTCTCTATAAACCGCATAAACGCTTCCCGGCCCTTTGGAGTGCACTTGTAAACCCCTGCATCCTCCAGTACCTTTACAAATACCTGTCCGATTTCTTCCTGAAGGATCTCCATCACATTATCCTCCGTTACAGACTCATATCGGGGAAGGAATTCCTTTACCCACGCTGCATGTTTCTCTAAGTCCTCATGCTCCGCGGGATCTCTTCCCTCCAGTATGTATCCCGCCAGAAGCTCCATCTCCCCTTTCAGCCTTGCCGGGAGAACCGCCAGTCCCATAACTTCAATAAGGCCGATGTTCTCCTTCTTGATGTGGTGGTACTGGGCATGGGGATGATACACTCCAAGGGGATGCTCATCTGTGGTGATATTATTTCTGAGGGTCAGATCCAATTCAAACAGATTCCCCACCTTTCTTGCTATAGGCGTGATGGTGTTATGGGGGACTCCGCCTGTCTCGGCATAGACAAATGCAGCCTCATCTGTATATCCTCTCCAGATCTCCAATATGTGGGAAGCCAGATCAATCAGCCGTTTTTCATCCTCACAGCGGATCCGAAGCACCGACAAGGGCCATTTTACAATACCTGCCTCCACATCCTCATATCCCGGAATCGTCACCCGCCGTTCTATAGGGGCTTTTGCCATGGCAAAGGTGTAGTGTCCTCCCTGGAAATGGTCATGACTCAGGATAGATCCCCCTACAATGGGAAGATCCGCATTGGATCCCAGAAAATAGTGGGGGAAGAGCTTCACAAAGTCAAACAGCTTTACAAAAGCAGATCTGTCTATCTTCATGGGAATATGTGCAAAGTTAAATACGATACAGTGTTCGTTGTAATAAACGTAAGGGGAATACTGTAACCCCCACCGGCTGCCGTTTATGGTAATCGGTATGATTCTGTGGTTCTCCCTTGCAGGGTGATTCAGTCTCCCCGCATATCCTTCGTTTTCCGCACACAGCTGGCATTTGGGGTAAGCGCTCTGTCTGGCATTCAGCGCAGCGGCAATGGCCTTTGGATCCTTTTCCGGCTTTGAAAGATTGATGGTAATATCAATCTGGCCGTATGGACTCTCCACCTTCCATTTCCGATCCTTTTTGATTCGGTATCTCCGGATATAATCACTGTCCTGGCTGAATTTATAAAAATACTCTGTGGCAGCTTCCGGAGAATCCTCATATTTTTCAAAAAACTCTGCCTGTACCTGCGCCGGCCTGGGCAGCAGACAGTTCATAATCTTCGTGTCAAAGAGATCCCGGTATCCGATGCTGTCCTCGATGATTCCCCGCTTTACTGCCTCATCCAGAAGAGCTCCCAGGATCTCTTCCAGGTCTGCCCCGCTGCAGTCTTCCTCCGGCTCCTGATATTCGTCCTCACGGAACAAATCCAGTAGAAGATTGGCCGCATATATCTTCTCGCAGGCCGGAAGAATTCCTGTCTCAATACCGTACTGTACTAACCTTTTTATATTCTGATTCAGACTCATTCTCTCACCTTTCCCCATTAAGATAATCTGCGGGCTCCCTCACCGATCTCTACCACATAAAAATCAGCCCCATAGCCTATCTTTTCTTGATATATGCTCCCCACATTTTCAATAAACGCATCCACTGCCTCATTTTTCACGATGCTTACGGTACAGCCGCCGAACCCAGCCCCTGTCATGCGGGATCCGATAACTCCGGGCTGCTGCCAGGCTGCTTCCACCAATGTATCCAGCTCCGGACCGGTAACCTCATAATCATCCCTCAGGGATATATGGGACTCATTCATCAGCTCCCCGAAGGTCTCCAGATCATTGGACTTTAAGGCTTCCACAGCCCTCACCGTCCTCTGATTTTCACAGACCGCATGCTTTGCTCTCTTTGCCTTCACAGGATCAAAGACTGCGCCTTTTACTTTTTCGAACTGAACCTCATCCAGTTCTCCCAGAGACTGGATATCTGCCACCTCCTGAATCTGGGCCAGGGCAGTTTCGCATTCGCTTCGGCGCTCATTGTATTTGGAATCTGTAAGCCTTCTCTTTTTATTGCTGGCCGCAATCACAATCTTGGCATCCTCCAGCCTGATTGGGGCATACTCGTAGTTCAGTGTGCTGGTATCCAGAAAGATAGCGTGATCCTTCTTGCCCATAGCGATGGCAAACTGATCCATAATCCCGCAGTTCATCCCATTGAATTTATTCTCTCCATACTGTCCGTACAGGGCAATGTCAACCATACTCACATCCTCAAACCCAAACATATCTTTTAAAATCACACCCGTGAGAACCTCCACAGACGCGGAGGAAGAAAGGCCGGAACCGTTGGGAATATTGCCGAAAAGAAGGAGATCCATACCCTTTGGAACCTCATACCCGTGTTCCCGGAAAGCCCAGATCACCCCCTTGGGAAAGTTGGTCCAGTTTGCCTCTTCCTGATACACCAGATCCTCCAGGCTGCTTTCCACAACGCCCAGAGCTTCAAAGTTCATAGAGTAGAAGCGCAGCTTCCTGTCTTCACGCATTCTGGCAATCCCGTAGGTTCCAATGGTAAGAGCGCAGGGAAATACATGACCTCCGTTATAATCCGTATGTTCCCCGATAAGATTTACTCTCCCCGGTGAAAAATAGGTGCGGATGTCCCCTCCGTCCTGGTATAGCTCCTTGAATTTCTCCATCAGTTTTTCCTGCATAGTCCCATTCCTTTCTCTTATTACAGAATAATTATATTGTTTTAAAACACTTTTCTTGTTCTTTTCAACCCAATTATACCATATGAGATTGAAAAGTAAAGCAAAACCGTGCCGTGAAAATAACGAAATTTCCTGTGTTTAGTAGTGCAGTTTTAAAAGGATATCCTGGGGGTGATCTCCGTAATGGCTGCCGAAAATATTAACCCCTCCGATATGCTCTGCCTCTTTTTTTATACCTATCCTCACAGAGATATAAGGAGTCTCTGTCATCCTGTACTCTTCAATGCTGCAGTCACTGACCTTTACATCGTCCAGATAGGTTCCCGTCTCATCGATCCTCCAGGTTTTCAGAACACCAAACTGAGTATTTTTGTCCTCCCACCAATCCGGATTCAGCTTTCCCCTTCTCCCTCCAAAGTCACTGGGACAGTTATAAGTTCCCGCATCAATGCCGTTCAGCCATAGGGTAATGTCCGAAGGACAGTCCAGATCATAATCTGCCGTCTCTGAACACAGCTCCACTGACAGCTCCGCCATCTTCAGTTCCTTTTTCTGCACTCCCGCGTTGGAAAAACGGTACTCTACGTATCCTGCCCCGAACCAAATCAGCTGGGCTGTGGTGCGCAGAGGATTATAAAAGCACCTGGGCTCATCCTCCCCGTCAATATAGTCCGTGTCATTTACCATCCCGCAGGTGGGGGATACTTCGTAGTCCACATAATTGCCCACAGGCATGCTAATCACCTCTACCTGTGCGTCCGTACCGGTCTCCTTCAGCAGGATCTTCACTTCTCCGCACTGCTTACTGCAGATTTTCATGGAGCCTCTTACCCCCGGTCTAAGCTCTGTGCGAATCAACCCGGCTTCCTCCAGAACTCTTACGTTCATCGCCGCGGAGGATGCGGGAATCTCCAGCTTTTCAGCAATCTCATTTACATTGAGAGACTGCTGTTCCAGCAGTTTCAGGATCTCTATCCTCACCTCTGAGGACAGCGCTTTTCCCAAACTGCATAATTCCTTTTTTTTGTCAAAATCAAGATACAATTTCACTTTGCTTACACTCCGTACTCTATTATATTATAAAATCCAATGCCCCCGACTTCCTATGCTCCTCTGCCAGTTCCTGCAGCGTCACAGAATCCACGTACTCGTTGATTACCCGGTACAGACCCTCCCAGAATTTAAGAGTTGCACACGTTTCCTGTCTGAGGCATTGGTTTGTCTCATCTTCCAGACAGGCAACTGGTGCCAGTTTTCCCTCGATAAGCCGAAGGATATCTCCCGCCGTATATTGTCCGGGATCCTTTGCCAGCATATATCCCCCCTGAGGCCCTCTGGTGCTTCGCAGATAACCGGCCTTGCCAAGGATTACAACAATCTGCTCCAGATATTTGACGGAAATCTCCTGACGCCTGGAGATCTCCTTCAGAGGAATATACTCTCCGCTGTTATGCTCTGCCAGATCAATCATCAGACGCAGAGCATATCTTCCTTTCGCTGATATCTTCATTTCTTACCTCCCCCGGCTGTTTTTACTTGTACGGCCGGGATTCTTTTCCTACTATTTTGCTATGATAAATTCTACTCTACCTGGCGGGAGCTTGTCAAGTAGATAGCATATATTTGCTTTGCTGCCGCCGTCCGTCTGACGGCAAAAAAACACCCCGGGGTCTGTAACCCCCGGGGCATTATTCTGCTTCTGCAATTGCCTTCATAAATAATGTATGGAATTTTGGCCTGCTTTTTTTCAGAGACACCAGGTTTCCTCCATCTTTTTCCATGAAACAGTGTCTGCTGCTCGCTCTGCACCGAAGCTCACAGGTGGTATGATCCATAATTTCATAAGAGAGCTCCAGACGGATTCCGTCGTACTTTGTAATCTCCGTATGAATATCCACGGTTTCACCGAATCTGGTCATAGATTTGTATTCACAAGTAACCGCAAGCACAGGGCTCATGATTCCCTCAGCCTCCATGCGGTCATATCCTACTCCCATCTGCTCCATCAAAGATACCCTGGCTTCCTCAAACCACCGGATATAGTTGGAGTGGTGAATGATCCCCATCTGATCCGTCTCATAATACTGCGCTTTGTGCTCATATGCAGGTAACTTCATATTTTTACTCCTGTACTTCCTCTGAGATGCCGGCAGAAGTCGTCTCCAAAAGTTCCAGCATCTGCTTATTTTTATTTGCCCCTATCAGGTACAAGACGGGCAGAATCAGGTTTATAATAGTACCCAGAATTCCGAAGCTGCCGTTCATGGCCTGATAAATAGCCTGTGCAAGAACTACCACAATCATGATAATTCCCGTGATAAAGCATATCTGGGCTTTGTGGGGTTTGTTGCAATTTGCCACGCCGATGATACCGCCTGCTAAGAATATGGCTCCGATGGCCAGTGCCATAATGGCCGCAACCATCAGTCCCTGTGCCGTATAGGTATAATTGATTCCCTGGGATTTGGCTATGGCATTCATACTCTCAATCAGAGCTCCTCCGTCCGATGCGGCCATCCTTGCCGTAAAGACAGATATTACGCCGCTCACCAGCGTAAATGCCCCTAAGATAATCAGAATAATCCCTGGCACCTGCAGCAGTCCCTTGCCCTTCGCTTTTTTGTTCATCACTTTCTCCTCCTGTTCCCATAAAAGGGATTCCCCTTTTATATTTCATAAGCTATTCAGGTTGTCACTTATAATTGTAAATACAGTGCATGTATTTGTCAAGATTTTTAATATTTTAGTATTAGTACAATAGTACAATCTGTTTTTTTGCAGAAACAAGGTTGCTGTAAAAATTGCCAGCCTGTATAATTATTTTAAGGAAAAAATAGAGGTGAAAGTATGCATGCTCCGAAACGACAAATAAAAACAGAAAAACGGGCGATGAACATCTCCCTCACCGGAGGGATTCTTTTTGTGGCTCTGGAAGTCATAATGGCCTTTGTGACCCGCTCCCAGGCGGTATTGCTGGATGCGGTGTATGACGGGGTAGAGCTTTTTATGATCCTCATTTCCATCAGCCTGATCCCGCTGCTCTACCGTCCTTCCAACGAAAAGCATCCCTTTGGATATCTTCAGCTTGAGTCCCTTTTTGTGGTCATTAAGGGCTTTATGATGGTGGCAGTAACCATCGGGCTCATTATGAACAATGTGGAGATCGCTCTTCACGGAGGACGTCATGTGGCATTCGGGCAAATCGCTTATTTTGAGCTGTTTGCCACAGTACTGAGCGTAATCATAATCGTCCTGCTCAACAAAAGAAACCGTTCTCTCTCTTCACGGCTGGTAGACATGGAAATCCAGGAGTGGAAAATCGATGCCTGCGCATCCCTGGGAATGTCCCTGGCCTTTTTTCTCCCTGCATTTCTGACCGCTGACTGGTTTGTGGCCTTTACCCCCTATCTGGATCAGGTGATTGCTATCGTACTGTCAGTTTTTATGCTGCCCACTCCCATCCGGGCCATTATCACCGGTCTTAGAGACCTCTTTTTGCTGGCGCCGGAGGAAGAAACGGTTGAGTCTGTGAAGCAGATCGTCACTCCCATTCTGGAACAGCACGGCTATCATCAGCTCTATTATGATATTGTCCGCACCGGAAGAAAGCTCTGGATCAGCGTGTATATCACATTTGAAAAAGACCTGGTCTCCATACGGAGATTCCAGGCCCTGCAGTCATTGATTATCCGGGAGCTGGCCAAAGAATATCAGGACTTTTACTTTGAACTCCTCCCGGATATTGAATTTGAAGAATAAAGCCAAGCTATTCAAATGCCCGGATCACGCACTCAGGTATCTTTCCTTCTGTAAAGTAGTAGACTCCGTTTGATCTGGCCCCGTCAATACTCCAGGTTACATCCACTTCTACAGAATAATCTGTGCCCTCTTTCACCGGACCATATTCCCCTCCCCAGGTCAATGCACCCAGAATCTCTGCGATGTCCTCTTTCTCTGTGAAAGAGGCCGTGGGCGGGGTATTGGTTCCAGACTCATAGTAATTGGTAATCTGAATGCTCTCTGCATATTCAGGCTTCCACTGTTCGTCCATTTCATTTCCGAACTCCCGCAAAAGGGCTATGGTATCCGTGTATCCCGGGCTGATGCTGTACTGGTACATGGAGGTACTGTACTCATCCTCCTTTACCTCCATAGACAATACTCCTGCAATTGGTCCCTGGGTCATTGTCTCGTAGGAAGCATTGTTTTGTTCCTCCCGGAATGTACGGATCAGTCTGGCCTTCTCTTCATCCGTCAGCTTCAGTATGGTCTCTCTCTGGTACCGGTCCGCCAGCGTACACTTGGTTACATTTTCTTCCTTCACATAATTAATCGGAAAGAGACTTTCCTTATACTCCTTATTATTGCACAGCTGCTCTATACACTTCTCAGAGCTTTCATATTTTACAAAATACCTGCGGTAAACATCCCTGCCGCTTTTCAGGTGATATTTAATAAACACATTATCGTACTGTTCCTCGCTGCTTGTTTCTCCCAGCTTTGCCCGTGACACGGCAATGCGGGACTCCTCCATGGCGTATACTTCTTTTCTCAGATTTTTATTCTTTACCCCTTCCTGTGCCAGATCATATATCATCTGGAAGTCCTTTACCTTAACCTGATCCAGTATTCTCTGTTCACTGCCCGTATTGTAGCTGAGCTCTGAATCATAGGGATAGCTGAAGCGTCCGTTGAAATTGCTGGTATAGACGGACATTCCGTCAATCTTGTCCTCCCTGGGAAGGTAGCTGTCATAGCCTGTAAGGTCAAAGAAAAATACTGCGGAACACCCAAAGGCCAGCACTGCCGCTGCCAGCAGAGACCATTTTTTTCTCAGGATCTCCCTGAAATCCATATGGTAGATGAATTCCACGATGGTGTGCAGGAGGATCAGGGAAACCAGGACCCCGAAGATAAACCACCCTATGTTCACACTGCTGTCATAGGTGTTGAAGCTGCCCATCAAAAGCCCTGCCCAGAGGGAGGCGGGCACAATCATACATACCTTGACAATCCCTTCTGTCTTGGAGAATGCCATAGCAGACTCTGCCGCCTCTGAAGCCCTTCTTTTATACAGCCAGAGATCCAGCGCCAGCAAAAGAATGGCAATCATCAGCGCTGCCAATAAAAATACTCCCGGAAACTTTCCCTTAGTTCCCAGGCGGCCCGCGGCATAGAAATATCCTTCTATGGGAGACAGGGCTGACCGTATGGCCGTACCCGTTTCACTGACCGTGGTAAAGTAAGTATCGTAAAAGCTTTGGAAGAGCCTGGTCTGCAGCATACTTAGAGCCGTACCTGCCCCGCAGAATACGGCAGTCCCCAGAATCCCCACCAGCAGCTTGCCGGTGAGCATCATAGCCAGTATGGCCACATGGTAAATCATGAGGAAATACAGGATACCCAGTCCTATGCTTCCGGTACAGTACAGCACATGTCTGGCAGTTACCACCCCCTGAAAGGCCCCGATAAGGAGACACAGCACCATGCAGAGAACATACGGAATCAGGAAGAACAGGATGCCTGAGACGTACTGTACCAGGAAAAACTTTTCCCTCTTTACCGGTATGCTGTGAAACAAATCCACTTTCGTTCTGGAATGAAGATACTGATATCCGGTAACAGCGCACAGCACAGCGCAGATGCAGACAGCAGCCATCAAGAGTCCATTGTTAAATCCCACAAATCCCAGAAACCACTCTTTCACATCTTTCAGCGTGTATTGTCCCATATCCAGCCGCACTCTTCTGAACTGGCTTTCCAGATTCATCAGACAGATCACCGGTCCCAGCAGAAAGAACGCTACGGTACACAGAGCCAGCAGCCAGCTTCTGCGCTTCATATCTTCTCTTAATAATTTAGCAAATGAGATTTTTGATGTCATATCCCGCTACCTCCGTTTCACTGATAAAAATCTCCTCCAGAGAAAGAGGAAGCACTTCTCCGAACACCGGATACTTACTATCTACTCTCTCCATAATCTCCTCCTTGGTTCCCCTGGCGATGATGGTCAAAAGAGACCCTCTCTTTTCATGCTGCATCACATCCAGTTCCCGCAGAAGTTCCTCCTCCAGAACCGGGTTCTGGATAACACACTGAATCTTCTGGATATGGAATTTCATATCCTCCAGATCCCTGGACAAAAGAATTCCTCCCTGGTGCAGCAGTCCCACGTGGTCACAGATGTCTTCCAGCTCTCTCAGATTGTGGGAGGCAATCACAGGGGTAAAGTTCCGGTTCAGGATCTCAGACGCAAAGATGCTCTTTACCGCCTGACGCATCACCGGGTCTAACCCGTCAAAGGTCTCATCACAGAAAAGGTACTGGGTATTGGTGCATATCCCCAGAAGCACCGAAACCTGCTTTTTCATCCCTTTGGAAAAGGTATTGATCTTGGCTTCCTGCTCCATGCCGAATTTGTTCAGCAGTTCATCAAATCTTTTCTTATCAAATTCCGGATAGACAATCCCGTAATAATGTGCCATGGATTTGGGTGTTGCCCCCGGAAAAAAGTAGGCAGTATCTGACAGAAAGCAAATCTTTGCCTTGGCCTTCTCATTTTCAAATACCGGCAGTTCATCAATGGTGACGGTACCAGCCTCTGGTTTTAGTACACCGCTGAGGATGCGCAGGAAGGTGCTTTTGCCCGCCCCGTTGGTGCCCACCAGTCCAAAAATATTTCCCTCCTGAATGGTTACCGTAATATTATTAATGGCTTTTCTGCAGCCGAATGTTTTCCGAATTCCTTCTGCCCGTATCACAATATCCCCTCCTCGTATATATGCTCCACCTCATTTACGCACTCGTCTCTGGACACTCCCATGTCCATCCCTTCTCTTAGAAGATTGCGCAAATCCAGGAAAAACGTCGTCTTTCTCCGTTCGATCAGCAGCTTCTTATCTCCGGAAACAAAATTCCCCTTTCCTTTCACAGCGTAAATAAACCCCTCCTGCTCCAGGACAGCATAGGCCTTCTGAATGGTATTCGGGTTGATTGACAATTCCATGGCCAGAGAACGCACCGAAGGTATCTGCGTATCCGGCTCCAGGATTCCCCTTACAATCAACAGCTCAAACCGCTCTACAATCTGTTCGTAGATTGGTTTTCGATTCTGGTAATCAATCACTATCATAGAGGCTCCTTCTTTCTTTTCAAGTAAGTGTATCAAGTGTACTATTCTAATTAGTACACTTGAAATATAGCACGGGGACAAGAGAGATGTCAATGGGACCGGGGAATCTTAAGGATATATTCAGAAATGCCGTTCCTGTCTGAAGACGCAAAAAAGGAGCGGCTGTAGAGAAAGCCCCTCCATTGTGCTATTTTCCATTAGATTCCTGCAGATATTCCGTAATATCCTTGTCAATGTCACAGATTTTTTTCAAAGCACCCTGTGCCTCTCTCAGTTCTCCGTCCCTGATAGCCTCCACCAGCTTCCGGTGGTACGGCAGGGTGGAGATCCATTGGGCATCCTCCCCTTTCAGGTTCTTCCAATAGGAGTGCAGCGACTGAATCAGTTCATCAATCAGCTGAATCAGCGTCTGATTCTTGGAATAGCTTCTCATGGTTTGGTGGAATAATATATCCGTTTCATGGAGAAATGTACCTGTTTTCTCCGCGTTTTGCTCCATCTGCTGCAGGTATTCCTCCAGAGGACGAATCTGTTCCCGGGAGAGTTTTCCGCAGATTTTTTTGACCATATTCCCTTCCAGAATCTCCAAAATCTCCAGGATTTCAATATAATTTACCTTCCACAGCTTCAAATAAAAGGAGACTGACTCCTCATGGGCCCGTACAAAGGCGCCGCTCCCGGGCCGCACTTCAATAATATTGTCCCGCTCCAGCACCCGGAGGGCCTCTCTCACGGAATTCCGGCTGGTGACAAACTGCTCCGCCAAAATACGCTCGGATGGCAGTTTATCACCTTCCGAAAGCTGGTTCACTTTTATATATTCCATTATTGCATCTGCAATTTTCGCGTGCAGCAATTCTTTATGCACTGGTTTGACTGCCGTATGCTGTTGTTTCATGATACCTTCTCCCTAACGTTCAAAATAAATTTTACATTAATGTTTTTATTATAGCATAACAGGCTCCCATTTGCACAGCTTCCAATTTATTTTGGGCAGGAACAGATACGGCAATACTGCCGTTCCCGGCTTAAAACAGATCCGGAAACGGCAGTCCCTTAGTTCTCCTTCAGCCAGGAAGGATCATAGGTTTTCATCTGAGTTATAAGATCCACCCCTCTCTTTTTCAGCAAGCTTACCCTGAGGAAAAAGTATACAATCCCTCCTCCGTAGAACAGGAGAATCCCCAGAATCGTTTTCAGATCCAACGTAGTAAACAGACTGAAGCTGAGCACAAGGGTCAGCGCGATATTTCCCAGCACCAGAGTCCAGATGATCCATTTCGGCATCCTGAACCATGCGTGTTCAAACTTGCCCTCTAATTTTCTCGGGGCAATCAGCACCGGCACGGTGGCAAGAAGGCCCAGCATCATGCCCGGAGCGTTCATCACGGCAAACACATAGTCCAGGGGCAGATCCAGCACAACCGGCAGAAGGCCGATGGCTCCCATAATCAGGATGATTTTATAGGGAATTCCGAAACGGTTGGTTGACTGAAGCCATTTTGGAAAAAGGCCGTCATCTGCCGCCGCCCAGATAGCACGGCTGTAGGACATAATCATAGAAAGTAGTGTTGTCAGGATAGCAAACAGTGCGCCTCCGATCACAAAGAAGCTGAAGATCCACACAGGCATATAACTTTTAGCCGCGTAAGACAGAGGTTGTTGGATCATCTCCTCCCAGGGCACTACGCCTACCGCGATAAAGGCAACTACTGCATACAGAACCGAAACGCCTATGGTAGACGTGGCAATGGCGCTTGGCACTGTCTTCTGGGGATGTTCAACTTCCCCGGCAAGATCCACCACTCCTACGGCCCCGTACGCTGAACTTCTCACGTAGCTGACTGCCAGGATAATTCCTGAAAAACTGGAGCCGGCAACCATTTTCGGCAGTGAGATATGTTTGATGTGGGGGATTCCCAGGACAATAAACAGTCCCAGGGCAATGAGCACCAGAATCACCATAAAGTTTTGTATCTTAGCCGAGGTACGGATGTTAAACAAACAGGCTGTCACAATCCCTATTACTACGATGGTCCCTGCCAGCCGCGGGGAAAGACCTGGTATGATGTTAGGCAGATACTGTCCCGCGGAAATTCCCAGCACACTCACATAAAATATTTCAAAGACCAGATTCCAGACCAGCAGGAATCCCAGAACCGGGGAGAGGAAACGGGCCACATATAGATACTGCCCTCCTCTCACCGGGATAGCAGAAGAGATAACCATGAAGGGAAGACACACCATCATAGCCGCAGCTCCTGCAATCAAAAACGCTATAGGCACCCCCGGCCCTGCCGCGCCAACGGCTACGCCGGTCATACTGAACACACCAGCACCGATAATGGCTCCTACCGCCATTAACGTAACGTCCAGAGGACTCATCTTTTTCCCTTTATTCTCCATCTATTTAACTCCTTTCAGCATCAGGGGCTTTCTCCATTTACATTTCCGGCTTAAAAAGAATCCATGCCGCGTCTCTGGCATATATCTTATGCTCTGACGCATAGGCGAAGGTCTTCTGCACATCTCTTCTTATCACATCCTCCAGCCGGTCCATAACACCCTGAGGGGTAGGCTCACATTTGCGGCTCTCTATGGAATTAAAGAAGCACACAGAACCCAGGTTGGCAATAAAGTCAGGAACCAGATGAATCCCCCTCTGTTTGATTACTTCATCTGCCTCCGGGGTAGTGGGAATATTGGCGCCCTCCACAATCAGACCTGCCTTCAGCGTCTCAGCTGCCTCCCTGGTGATCACATCCTCCACTGCGGCCGGAATAAGTATATCCACGTCCAGATCCAGCCATGCATCACGGTCTCTCACCTGGCATCGGCTCTTCATTTTATCCAAATCCACTTCTCCCAGTTTGTTTCTGGCATCCAGCAAATCCCGGATGTCCAGCCCCTCTTCATTGTAGTACATCCCTTTAATATCTGCTATGGCAACCACTTTATATCCCAGCTTTTCCAGCCACAGGGCAGCGCTTCCTCCCACGCTTCCAAATCCCTGAATGGCCACAGTGGCACCCGGAGTCCCGCAGGTCAGCTTCCATCCTTCGTCAGCTGCCACTGCCACTCCGTATCCGGTTACGAACCGGTCCATATCCAGTCCCTCAACGGTCTCATTCAATATCTGTGGAATGACTTCCTGGGATCTGGCTGCCAAGTCCGGATTCTCCCGGATAGTTTTTGGTTCCTTCTCCTGAATTCCCAGTTTCTGCTTTATCCTTCTTACATCCTCTGCCCTGGTTCCCAGATCCGCTCCCACGGTAATGCCGTTCTCCAGGTAGGGTTTCATTGCCTCCAGATAACGTTCCATAACTTCCAGAGCATCCTCTTTGTGATAATCGTAGATGATACCGCCCTTTGCACCGCCAATCTCCGCTTCCGCTGCCACATATTTGTAAGACATTACCTGTGCCAGGCGCTCCACTTCTTCCCGGTTTACAGTTACATTCATCCGCAGCCCCCCGGCAGCGAACTCATCCCGAATGCTGTCAATCACCAGCCAGCCCTTTGCCTCGCTTTTTCTGTCAGACCATTCAATTACTACATATGGATCTCTCATAATACAAAACCTCCCAAATTGTTTTTTACCCTTTCACAATTAATGCGTCCGCGGCATACACGCCCTTTTCATAGAGAAATACCGGATTCATATCCAACTCCTTCAGATCGCCGCAGTGTTCCACGGCCAAGTCCCCCAATTTTACAATCATATCTGCCAGTGCCTCTGTATCCAGCGGACGGCTCCCACGGTACCCCTTCAGAATGGCATAGGATTTCAGCGACTGTATCATCTCCATTGCCTCCTTCCTATTCAAAGGCGCGGGATAGAGAGCAGCATCCTGAAATACCTCTGTATAGATTCCTCCCAGACCGGCCAGCACCATTGGCCCGAATTGAGGATCCCGGTTAATTCCCAGGATCATCTCCGTTCCTTTGGGAAGCATCTGCTGCATGAGCACTCCCCGGATTCGTGCCTGGGGTTTATGGATCCGTGCATTTGTCATAATTTCTTCAAAAGCGGCAATGGCTTCTTTCTCATCTGTGATTCCCAGTTTTACTCCTCCCATATCGGTTTTATGAGGAATATCCGGAGAATCAATTTTCATTACCAGAGGATATCCCAGTTTTTCTGCCGCCCGGGGGATTTCGCCGGCAGCTGTCACAACAATCTCATCCGGAACCGGAATCCCGCTGTCTTTAAGGAGAAGTTTACTTTCATGCTCTGAGAGAATACAGCTCTTTGTGTCTCTGTTCTGTGGAGGTACCGCCGGTATAAGCGTCCGGTCATCCGGGGAATACATACAGAATTCTCCATAACGGCGCAGAGCGCTGAGACCGTACTTCGGGCTGTCCAGAATAGGAATATGATGTTCTCCGTAAAACTCTCTCAATTCCGGATCTCTTTTTCTGGACATACCCGGCAGAATCACAATGGGCTTTTCTGTCTCCCGGTTAATTTCTGCCAGAGCCGCTGCAAAGCCAAAGTCAACCTCCCGGTCTCTCTCGGGTATCTTTTCCGGAGGATTATGTCCCATGGCTATTACCCCTACATTCTCATCTTCCATCATGAGTTTCACCGCGGATTTGTATTTATTAATCTCAAATACAAGGGTTGCCGTCATATCCAAAGGGTTGTTGGGTGTGGCGTACCCGGGAAGCATTTCCTTAATCTGTCTCAGGGTATCCTCCGACAGATTGGCAAGGCTTGCCCCCTGCAGCTGTGACACATCTGCTGATATGGCGGCCTCCCCTCCGGAGACATTCATGATAGCCAGATTCTTGTTCTTCAGAGGCTTTTCCAGTGTGCTAAACACCAGGCAGGTATTTACCAAATCCTCCATGTCATCCACACGGATGACCCCATACTTTTTGAAGAGTGCATTGAATGTACCGTCGGAGCCGGCCAGGCTTCCTGTGTGGGCAGTGGTTGTCTGCCTTGCCTTCTCCGAAGCGCCTACTTTTAAGGCAATAATGGGTTTCCTCTTCCTGGCCGCATCCCCCAGGATTCTCACAAACCGCTCCGGTTGTCTGACTCCCTCCAGGTATACGGCGATTACCTTTGTAGCATCATCCTCCACCAGAAATTCCAGATAATCCTCCACCCCTGCCACTGCATTGTTGCCGCTGGATATGGCATAGGAAAAGTTCAGATACGGAACACTTGCCAGAAGAGAACATACCTGTCCGCTCTGGGAAACCAGCCCGATATTTCCCGCCTTTCGCCTCTCCGGCATTAAAAGCCCGAAGGCAAATACTCCGTCCCGGTTATTGATAAAGCCTCCGCAGTTCGGTCCGCACACTGCCAGATCACAGGCCTTCGCCACCTCTGCCAGTTCCTTTTGCGCCGCCTTTCCTTCTTCTCCTGCCTCACTGTAGCCGCTGGCATAGACCACCGCTGCCTTCGTTCCGCAGGCAGCCGCCTCTCTCAAAAGCCCATTGACTGTTGACATAGGCGTACAGATCACCGCCAGTTCCACCGGCTTTCCAATTTCTGCAATGCTTTTGTAGCACTTCCTACCCAGAATCTCCTCTCTTTTGGGATTTACCAGATAGATCTGATCTCCCAGATCCCCCTTCATAAGATTCTCTGAGGCATCTCTCCCAAACCCCAGTTTTTCACTGGCGCCGATAACTGCTACAGAACCAGGGCGGAGAAGACTTTTCAGATTCATACGTCCACCTCCACTTTCTCCTTCTGTCTATATCCTTCCAGAAGTGCCTTTTTATTAAAGTCGATCATCTTTTCTCCCTTAGGCTTAAAGTATTCTTCCAGGGACAGGCAGGCGGCCTCAGCAGATACCAGAGGAATCTGAGATAAAAGTACCCCCGTCATAAAGACATTGGCGGCCCTGGCATTTCCCAGTGCGGCGGCCAGCTCAGTGACAGGTGCCTTTACCACAGTTACGTCGTCCCGCTCCACCTCCCTGTGAATCAGAGAGCTGTTTACAAAGATAGATCCCCCCGGCTTCACCTGGGACTCAAATTTCTTCAGGGACGGCTCGTTAAAAACCACCAGAATATCCGGTTCATCAATATAGGGACTGGCGATCTCCTCCTCTGCTATCTTTACCGAGCAGTTGGCTGTGCCTCCCCGCATGGTTCCTCCGTAGGCCGGCAGCCAGGTCGTGTACAGGTCCGCCCGCAGCGCCGCATTGGCCAATATGACTCCGGCTGCGAGAACGCCCTGTCCCCCAAAACCGGCAAATAAAATCTCATGCATATCAGACTCCCTCCTTTTTGACCAGTTCCCCCGGTGTGTAGTAGGGGATTACTTCCTGTTCGATTCTTTCCATGGATGCCAGAGGACTCAGATGCCAGTTGGTGGGACAGGGAGCCAGAACCTCCACCATAGAGAAGCCTTCTTTGTCTACCTGTGCCTGGATTGCCTTTTTGATATAGCTTTTTGTCTTTTTGATGGATGCCGGATTATGTACAGAGCCTCTGGCCACATAGGCAACCGGCAGCACGGCAATCATCTCCGACAGTTTTACAGGCATTCCAGTAAGACTGGTATCTCTTCCTCTGGGTGAGGTGGCCGTCACCTGATTGGGAAGGGTAGTAGGCGCCATCTGGCCCCCTGTCATTCCGTATACGCCGTTATTGACAAATATAGTTGTAATCTTCTCATTCCGGGCAGCTGCATGGATGATTTCCGCACAGCCGATGGAAGCGATATCTCCGTCCCCCTGGTACGTCAGAACCAGGTTATCCGGCCGCATCCTCTTGATCCCTGTTGCGGTGGCCGGCGCCCTCCCGTGGGGAGCCTGAATCTTATCTACCTCTACGTAATCTCCCATGATGCAGGAGCACCCTACTGCCAGAGATATAATTGTCTTTTTTTCCAGTCCCATCTCTTCCAGTACCTCGCCGATGAGACGGTTGATAATGCCGTGCCCGCAGCCTGCACAGTATCCGGATGATCCCTTGATGCAATCCGGCCCTTTATATTCCTTTCCCATCAGAACACCTCCTCTAATTTTCCATCCAGAATCTCCCTGGCCATGGTCAGGATCCTCTGTTCTTTCGGCGGAACCATTCCGGCCGTATAGACATGTACCGGTGCTTTGCCCTTCACGGCAAGGGCCACATCTTCTACCATCTGGCCAATGGCGCTCATCTCCACAGAAAGGAATGCCTGTGCGGTATCTCTCACCTGCCTGAATGCCTGGAAAGGGAACGGCCACAGAGTCACCGGCCGGATCAGGCCCAGACGGATCCCCTGTGCCCTTCCCATTTTAACCGCACGCTTACAGATTCTGGCTGATGTTCCGTAGGCAACCAGTATGATGTCTGCATCCCCAGTCTCTATGGCTTCCCATCTCTGTTCTCTGTCTTCTATCTGCTTGTATTTTTTTCGCAGTCCCTCGTCATAGGCCGGCCCGCCGTAGGCATCTGTAATCAGGAACCGGTACTCCCCCTCTCCTTTCCCTTTCAGTGCCCAGGGCTTATCCGGATCCACCGGCTGCATTTCAGGCAGTTCCACGCCTTCCATCATCTGTCCCAGGGCTCCGTCTGTAAGAAGAATTACCGGAGTTAAATACTCTTCCGCCTTTTCAAATGCCAGTGTCACCAGATCCACACATTCCTGAAGCGTATGTGGTGCGTACACAGGCAGACGGTAATCTCCGTGGCCGCCCCCTTTGGTGGCCTGAAAATAATCTCCCTGTCCCGGGCAGATAAGACCCAGGCCGCTTCCATAACGACATACATCCACTATCACTCCGGGCAGGTTCTGGGATGCCATATAGGAAATCCCTTCCTGCTTCAGACTGAATCCCGGTCCCGATGAAGCCGTAATCACGCGATAGCCGGTACTTGCCGCCCCATACAGCATAGAGATCGCCGAAACCTCTGATTCTGCCTGCACAAACTGTCCCCCAACTTCCGGCAGGCGCCCCGACAGATATTCCATTAACTCTGTCTGGGGTGTTATCGGATACCCGCAGTATAATCTGCATCCGGCTCTTACGGCAGCCTCTGCCAGAGCCTCATTTCCTTTCATCAATACCTTTCCCAATACTTTTAACCTCCTCCGTTAACTGATAGTAAATACCAAATCCGGGCAAACCGTATAGCAGGTTCCGCATCCGACACATTTATCCAGGTCTACACTTATGTACTCGATCCCCTGGCTGTTTCTTTCGCCGGACAGGGAAACTGCATCCTTGGGACATGCCTTGATACAGTACTGGCATCCCTTGCACCTTTCCTTCTCCACCTTAACTGCCAACCCCATACTCCTCCTTTCTTTTAACTGGTATAATTGGTTTACTGGTCCAACCAGTTTTGATTTGCCTTCACTATATCATCAGTCCTTGAACCTGTCAATTTTATTTTGATATTTTTCGTGATTTTATTAGATTTTAATGAATTTAACAGAATATTTTTGTCTATATTTTTATAGCTTTCCATTATTGATTATTTTTTCACATTTTATAGCTTTTTTCTCTTTTTTGTTAAATAAATATCCCGCCTCTGCGCTCCTCTTCCCGGAGAACTTTCTTATATGCAATAAAAAACAGCCAATGGAAGAACCTTTTTTGTTCTCTCATTGGCTGTTTGGGAGATTTAAAATATATTCTCCACGTAATGTCTCATTTCATTTCTGCTTTTTATCTGTTTTGCCCCGTCTATAATATTTTCCTGCTCTTCCTTATTCATATTTGAGAATCGCACAAGAGCGTCTGAATGCATGGCCAGTTCCATGGTAAAGCCGATGGGGAGTTCTTCATTGTCTATCATACTATCACCTCACATAGATAGTATTTGTGCAATCCGGACGGATTATTCTCCTGTTAAATTTCCAATTTTTCTATGTTCATTGACAAATATTTAACTTTGTCTTATGCTGAAAATAAAAAGAAGGAGGCTATTTTATGTTCAAAGATTTAGTGAAGCAAAACCGAAGCTACCGCGGGTACGATCCCTCCAGGAAAATAACAGAGGAAGAACTGCTGGATCTGGTGGACTGCGCCCGATACACCCCGGCCAGTGTAAACATTCAGCCCCTGAAATATTATCTGGCATACCAGGAAGACACCGTAGCCCGGATCCATCCCCTTGTAAAATGGGCGGCCGCACTCCCTCATCTCAAACTCCCCCATCCCGGCAAAGAGCCGGCCGCTTACCTTGTCATCTGTCAGGATACTCAGATTCACGAATCTCTGACCCTGTTCCAGAAAGATGTGGGAATCACTGCGCAGACAATACTTCTTGCCGCAGCTGAAAAAGGCCTGGGCGGATGCATGATCGGCAACTTCAGCCCCGAAAAACTTTCCGCCGCCCTCAGCCTCCCTGAATCCCTCATTCCCATGCTCGTAGTTGCCCTTGGCAAACCTGACGAGACAGTCATCATTACCGAGGTGACCGATGGGAATACAAAGTATTATAGGGATGATAATGATGTGCATTATGTGCCGAAGAGGAAGTTAGAGGATATTGTTTTGTGATTTGAGGTTTGACTGTTAAAACCGAGATTGTCGCAGACGGACGATGAGAGGGAGATTGTGTGGGGCTGGCCGCTGGAGGGATGGCTGTGTTCCGGGGACACCTCCGTCGCGAAGAGAGTCTAAGACAAAACCGGCATTCCCTCCGGAGCACCGTTCGTATGGGCAGAGAATGCTTTAGATGCATTCTCTGTCCATTCTCACTTTTTTTCGGCCTGGACTGCCGAAAAAATCTCCTGCGGGAATCCCGGTTTTGCCCAAGACTCTCTAATCACTCCTGCGGAATCGTCCTCGGAACACAGCCATCCCTCCAGCGGCCAGCCCCACACAATCTCCCTCTCACCTGTTTGCTCAGAAAAAATCTAAGATGCTGCATTCACAAAATGGATAAAAGATGAAAAAAGTGGCAGCTTCTAACATACGACTCTACCCTCCCACTTTCTATGAATATAAAGTGATCCTCTGTCAGGATATGGAAGGGCGGGCCGGAGGGCACTGGCACCCCAGGGGATGGGGTGCCAGTGC
>NZ_WKYV01000033.1 GCF_009677585.1 Lactonifactor sp. BIOML-A5
TGAATGTGAAGTGAGTCTCTGCCAGGTCAAGGGAGGAGGTCTTGGGGCCAGGGGTACTGGGTGGATCTGCGCAGACTACGGAGTGCGTCCGAAGATCCACTGCCGGCGGTCACTTAGGAGCGAAGGCTTTCCTGAGCTTCTTAGTGAACGGCCAGGCAGTTAGCAGAGGAGAAACGCAGTAGCAAGCAGATCCACCCAGTACCCCTGGCCCCAAGACCTCCTCCCTTGACCGTCCGTCTGCGACACTCCGCTCGCCGACTATTTTATCTCGAACTTTACATACACAAAACTATCATTTAACACAATTCCGCAATATCCTCGATCAGTCTTTCGGACTCCTCCCATCCCAGGCAGGGATCTGTAATGGATTTCCCATACACCTGGTCTTTTCCGATTTTCTGACAGCCTGGTTCAATATAGCTTTCGATCATAACTCCCTTTACAAGATTCTTAATATCGGCAGAAGATTTTCTGCTGTGAAGAACCTCTTTAACAATACGTATCTGTTGTTCGTACTGCTTGTTGGAGTTTGAATGGTTGGCATCTACAATGGCAGCAGGATACTGGAGATCTCTTTCCCCGTACATTTCCAGAAGCAGCTGAAGATCCTCATAGTGATAGTTGGGAATGGCATTTCCGTGTTTGTTTACAGAACCTCTCAGGATGGTATGAGCCAGGGGATTGCCGGAGGTTTTTACTTCCCAGCCCCGGTAGATGAAATCGTGGCCGTGCTGTGCTGCCACAACAGAATTAAGCATCACAGAATAGTCTCCGCTGGTGGGGTTTTTCATTCCGGCAGGTACGTCCATGCCGCTGACTGTGAGGCGGTGCTGCTGGTCCTCTACGGAGCGGGCGCCGATAGCTACGTATGAAAGGATATCTGAAAGATAGCGCCAGTTTTCCGGATAAAGCATCTCATCTGCTGAAGTCAGGCCTGTTTCCTCTATAGAACGCATGTGCATTCTTCGGATCGCCAGGATGCCGGCCAGCATATCAGGTTTTGCACCAGGATCTGGCTGGTGTACCATGCCCTTGTAGCCCTCTCCTGTGGTACGGGGCTTGTTGGTATAAATGCGGGGAACGATAACCACTCTGTCGGCTACCTTTTCCTGCATTTTAGCCAGACGGGAGGTGTAATCGCAGACCGCATCCTCGTTGTCCGCAGAACAGGGACCTATGATCACCAGAAATTTATCGGATTCCCCGGTGATTACTTTGCGGATCATATCATCTCTCTGTGCTTTTACCTGAGCCATTTTTTCCGTCATTGGATATTGCTCCCTGATCTCATTGGGGGTGGGGAGCTTTTTTATAAATTCAAAACTCATAGATATATTCTCCTTTGTGTGTATACAATATCGCCAAAACGATTATAATACATTCAAATTCAAATGTCGATATATTTCCGCAAAAAGAAAAGACTTAATCCGGATATGGCAAGTTCACTTACCAGCAGTCCCCATAAATACCCCTGGATTCCGTAGATGGGAATAACAAATAGAACAAAAAGGATGCGGATGACCAGCCCGATTGTATTTTGGATAAAAGAAAGCGTGGTATTTCCCAAGCCGTTTAGGATGCTGGTCAGGGTAGTGGAAAGGTAAAGGCAGGGACAGATAAAGGATAAAGTTTTGATAAATGTCCCCGCAAATTCATTTTTAAACAGAAGTATGCCCAGTGTATCCCCCAGAAAAAAGAAAAATCCGGTGGAGACAAATCCTAAGATCAGACAGTACTTTATTGTCATCCCTATGGTTTTACTGATGGCTGCATGGTTTTCTTTCGCCTGTTCTTCCGCGATTGCAGGCAGAAGCATTACAGAAACAGAATTTGTGATGGCGGAGGGAAACAGGATCAGAGGGAGTGACATACCCGTAAGAATGCCGTAAATACTAAGTGCGGACGTATTGTCCAGACCAAAAAGCCGAAGTCTGCCGGGGATTAAGATAGACTCCACACTGTTGAGGAGATTAATCAGCAGCCGGTTTCCCGTGAGTGGGACGGCAAGCGTGACAATCTCTTTTAAATGGTGAAAGGGTGCTGTCATTTTTGAAAGCTGGTAGGATGCCTTGTTAAAATCCCAGAGGATAAACAGAACAGCAGCAAGCATAGAGACCAGTTCTCCTCCAAGGATACCGATGACAGCTATCATAGGCGTGAGAGCCCGCCCGTCCCTCAGAAGAACCAGATAAAACAGGTAGGATGCCGCTACACGGGCACATTGCTCCAGCAGCTGCGTGGCGGCAGGAATCCCTGTACTTTTTCTGGCGTAGTAATATCCGTTCACACAGGAGTGGAAGGTGCCGAAGGGAACACTTAAAGCCATAAGCTGCAGCAAAGAGACACATCTCTCCTCTCCCAGAAGCCGGACGGCGATAAAGGGGCTGTTGTGATATACAAGCCAGGACATAAAAAGAGACAGAAGCACAGAGAGAAATGTACCTATAAAGAATATATCTCTGGCACCCTGTTCATCCTTTAAAGCTATTCTGGCAGCGACAAAACGAGAGATGGCGGTTTGGATACCGCCTACAGCCACCGCAAAACAAATAGAGTGAATGGGAAAAATCAGCTGATAGATTCCCATTCCCTCTGCACCAATTGTCTGTGATAAGAATATTCTATAGAAGAATCCTATGATCCGGCTTAAGAAACCGGTGAGCGTAAGAATGATTGTGCCTCGCAGCAGGAATTGTTTATTGTTCATAGATGACGACCTATCTTCTTTTCATAAATATATTCCTGAAAGTATCTTGACAGAACCTGGGAATCGTGCTAATCTACAATTGAAATCAGAGTAAAACAATCGGAATTAAATAAGTAGGAATTAAATAAGTATGATTTAAAGCAGAAATTAAAAAGAGGGTGTACAAATGAAATTATCTACGAAAGGAAGGTATGGCCTTCGGGCTTTGATCGATCTGGCTTTATACAGTGAGAATGAGGCAGTATCCATTCAAAGCATAGCGGACCGCCAGAGCATATCCTACAGCTATCTGGAACAGCTGGTGGGAAAGCTCAGAAAGGCCGGACTGGTGAGCAGTGTGAGAGGCGCTCAGGGCGGTTATATGCTGGCAAAGCCTGCAGAAGAAATCTCGGTAGGGGATGTTTTAAGGGCTTTGGAAGGTAACCTGGAAGCAGTTACCTGCCCGGGCAATCAGGAAAACAGCTCCTGTGAGGGTGCGGATCTCTGTGTTACCAGGTACGTGTGGCAGAGAATTAATGACAGTATTAAAGATGCGGTAGATACAATCATGCTGGATCAGCTGGTAGAGGAAAGCCGGAAGATTCGGGGCAAAGGGCAGGTAAGCGCTCAAATATGTGAGAATTAGGAGATGGGACAATGGGAAAAATGATATATTTGGATAATGCAGCAACAACAAAAACGGCACCGGAGGTAGTAGAGGCAATGCTGCCATACTTCTCTGAAAATTACGGAAATCCTTCGAGTATCTATGAAATTGCAGGAAAAAGCAAAGAGGCTATTACAGAAGCAAGAGAAAAGATAGCCAAGGTTTTGGGAGCCGACTCCAGGGATATTTATTTTACAGCCGGAGGAAGCGAATCAGATAACTGGGCGTTAAAAGCTGCGTTTGAAGCTTACAGCAGCAAAGGCAATCATATTATAACTACAAAAATTGAACACCATGCCATACTGCATACCTGCGAGTACCTGGAGAAACGGGGAGCAAGAATCACATATCTGGATGTGGATGAGAATGGCATAGTAAAGATGGAGGAGCTGGAGAAGGCGATAACTCCGGAGACTATATTGATTTCTATTATGTTTGCCAACAATGAAATTGGTTCTATTCAGCCGGTCCGTGAGATTGGAATGCTTGCCAGGGAGCATGGAATCCTTTTTCACACAGATGCGGTACAGGCATTCGGACAGGTGCCCATAGATGTAGATGCACTGAACATTGACATGTTAAGCTCCAGCGCCCATAAGATTAACGGACCCAAAGGAATTGGATTCCTCTATATCCGCAAGGGAGTTAAGATACGCTCCTTCATCCATGGAGGTGCCCAGGAGAGAAAACGCAGGGCCGGGACCGAAAACGTACCGGGTATTGTGGGATACGGTGTAGCCGCTGCGCGGGCTGCACAGACGATGGAAGAAAGGACAGGAAAAGAAGCAGAACTTCGGGATTACATGATACGCAGGATTCTGGCCGAAGTGCCTTATACCCGTCTGAACGGAGATCCGAAGAAACGTCTGCCCAATAATATAAATATCAGTTTTCAGTTTATTGAAGGAGAGTCCCTTTTGATTATGCTGGATATGGAAGGGATTGCAGCGTCCAGCGGTTCTGCCTGTACGTCCGGTTCCCTGGATCCGTCCCATGTGCTTCTGGCCATCGGGCTGCCCCATGAAATTGCCCATGGTTCCCTTAGACTGACGCTAAGTGAGGAGACAACAAAGGAAGATGCAGACTTTGTAATAGAAAAAATCAAAGAAATTGTAGCCCGGTTAAGAAGTATGTCGCCTTTATATGAAGATCACATGAAAAAACTTGCAAAAGCATCCGGGAAATGAGATAAAATAATGATGGAATAACGGAGGAAAATAATATGTATAGTGAAAAAGTAATGGACCATTTCGAACATCCAAGAAATGTAGGAGAAATTGAAAACGCCAGCGGTGTAGGTACCGTGGGGAACGCAAAGTGCGGAGATATTATGAGAATGTACCTGGATATTGATGATAAAGGGGTTATCAATGAATGTAAATTCAAAACATTCGGCTGCGGGGCGGCAGTGGCCACCAGCAGCATGGCCACAGAGCTGGTGAAGGGAAAAACCATCCAGGAGGCATTAGAGGTTACGAATAAAGCGGTAATGGAGGCTCTTGACGGTCTTCCCCCTGTAAAAGTACACTGTTCCCTGTTGGCAGAAGAAGCCATCCATGCAGCCCTCTGGGATTATGCAGAAAAAAATCATATTAAAATCGAGGGATTGGAAAAACCAAAAACCGATATTTCTGAGGAGGAAGAAGAGGAAGAGTATTAATGAACAGAAAAAAAGTGGTAGTGGGCATGTCAGGAGGGGTGGATTCTTCTGTGGCTGCCTGGCTTCTGAAAGAGCAGGGATATGAGGTGATTGGGGTAACCATGCAGATCTGGCAGGATGAGGAGGAAGCCGCACTGGAGGAAAACGGAGGCTGCTGCGGTTTAAGTGCTGTGGATGATGCCCGAAGGGTGGCTCAGGTTCTGGATATTCCATACTACGTCATGAATTTCAAAGCAGAATTCAAGGATAAGGTTATGGATTATTTTGTCGCTGAATACCTGCGGGGAAGAACTCCCAACCCATGTATTGCCTGCAACCGGTATGTAAAGTGGGAATCCCTTCTGAAGAGAAGCCTTGATATCGGTGCGGACTATATTGCCACAGGCCACTATGCCCAGATTGCCAGGCTGAAGAACGGAAGATATACCCTGAAGACTTCAGCGACAGCTGCAAAGGACCAGACGTACGCCTTGTACAATCTGACACAGGAACAGCTGTCCCGAACCCTGATGCCGATTGGAGCCTATACCAAAGAGGAGATTCGGGAGATGGCCAAGCAGCTGGCCCTTCCGGTGGCTAATAAGCCGGACAGCCAGGAGATCTGTTTTGTTCCGGACAATGATTATGCCAAATTTATTGAAGATAACACGGAGAAAAAAATTGAGGAAGGTAATTTTGTGACAACCTCGGGTGAGGTGGTAGGGCGTCACAGAGGAATTACCCACTATACCATCGGGCAGAGAAAAGGTCTGAATCTTTCTATGGGACATCCCGTATTTGTTCTCGAGATACGGCCCGACACCAACGAGGTAGTGATTGGGAACAGTGAGGAGGTCTTTGCCAGCCGTCTGACCTGCTGCAATCTGAACTTTATGGCTATGGAGGAACTGAAGGCAGGTGAGGAAAAAGAAGTGACAGCTAAGATTCGGTATAACCATAAGGGGTCTCCCTGCATCATCCAAAGAACGGGTGAGGATGAAATTACCTGTTCCTTTCCCACCCCTCAGAGGGCGATTACGCCAGGGCAGGCGGTTGTGTTTTATGAGAATGAATATGTGGCAGGCGGGGGAACAATTTGCTGATAAAAAGGAGTGAGTTTAACCATAAAAAATGGTTAAAAATCACTCCTTTTTCTTTAAAAATCACTCTAATTTTATGAATTTTGGCTCCCTTTTTTCAAAAACTGTGTAGTAATGATATCCGCAGTTTTTCAGAATTTCGGCCCCTTTATCAAAAGCAAACGCAATGTGTTCGGGACTGTGAGCATCAGAGCCAAGGGTTATGATTTCTCCCCCTAATTCCCGGTATCTGACAAGGATTTCTTCGGTGGGGTGGGGATGTCCAAGGCCATATTTAAAACCGGCAGTATTGCACTCAAGGCCGATCCCTTTTTCCACTAAAGCTTTCAGTAATTCATCAATAATTTCCCTATACTTATGGTAATTATAATCTCTGTTTTTGTTGGGACCATACCGTACTATGTAGTCCAGATGACCATAAATATCCATCTCAGAGAAAGCAGAAACATTGTCCAAACTGGTTTGGAAATAATCATAATAGGCTGCTTTTTCGTCTCTGTTTTGAAAGAGATCAGGGAAATAGGGATCCATATGGTTCACAAGATGGGAAGAGCCGATGACAAAGTCAAAGGGGTATTCCCTGAGATAATTGTGGTATGCTTCAGCAAGGTGAGGCTGAAGACCCAGCTCGATCCCAAAATAAAGGGTAATTTGCTCTTTATATTGTTCCTTTAGTTTTAAAAATTTGCACAAATATTCCCTGGTATTTACTTCAAAATTGATGCCAATCTCAGGATAATCAAGGTCATAGTGTTCGGTAAAACACATAATCTTTAGGCCCATTTCTATACCTTTTTCGATCATATTTTCCATTGGAGCATCAGAATCACCTGAAAAGTTTGTGTGTAAATGATAGTCTGAGTACATAAAATTCTCCTTTTTAACCAATAAATTACGTGATTTTATTATAACATTCTTTCCATTAAATAAGAATAAAAATTTAAATTATGCTTGAATTTTTTCCATATATTATGTAGAATACTCTGTAGGTTGATGTTTCTTTAACAATCTGAGAAACTCAAAAATTTTTAGTACCAATAGGAGGAATAAATAACATGGCAGTAAAAGTAGCAATTAATGGTTTTGGACGTATTGGACGTCTTGCATTCAGACAGATGTTCGGGGCAGAAGGATTTGAAGTAGTAGCTATTAATGACTTAACATCTCCTACAATGTTAGCCCATTTACTGAAATATGACTCAACACAGGGAAGATACGCACTTGGAGATACAGTAACAGCAGGAGATGATTCCATCACCGTTGACGGAAAAGAAATCAAAATCTACGCAAAAGCAGATGCTGCAGAGCTTCCTTGGGGAGAAATCGGTGTAGATGTTGTTCTGGAATGTACTGGATTCTATACATCCAAAGCAAAAGCAGAAGCTCACTTAAAAGCAGGCGCCAAGAAAGTTGTTATCTCTGCTCCTGCCGGCAACGATCTTCCTACCATCGTTTACAATGTAAACCATGATACTCTGACAAAAGATGATCACATCATTTCAGCAGCTTCCTGTACAACAAACTGCCTGGCTCCAATGGCAAAAGCATTAAATGACCTTGCTCCTATTAAATCCGGTATTATGTGTACCATCCACGCTTACACAGGCGATCAGATGACTCTGGACGGACCTCAGAGAAAAGGTGACTTGAGAAGATCCCGTGCAGCAGCAGTGAATATTGTTCCTAACAGCACAGGCGCTGCTAAGGCAATCGGCCTGGTTATTCCTGAACTGAACGGTAAATTAATCGGTTCCGCACAGCGTGTTCCTACACCAACAGGTTCTACAACTATTTTAACAGCTGTTGTAGACGGCAATGTAACTGTTGAGCAGATCAACGCAGCTATGAAAGCAGCAGCAGATGAATCCTTCGGTTACAATGAAGACGAAATCGTATCCAGCGATATCATTGGCATGAGATTCGGTTCTCTGTTCGATGCAACACAGACTATGGTTCTGCCGTTGGATAACGGAACCACAGAGGTTCAGGTTATTTCCTGGTACGACAATGAAAATTCTTATACAAGCCAGATGGTAAGAACAATCAAATATTTTGGTAAATTGTTAGAGAAATAATTAAGAAGAATAAAGACTCATATAAGGGTCCGGTCTATTATGGACCGGACCTTTTTGTCTATATACACTTAATCATAGGAGGAATACATGTAATGCTTAATAAAAAATCAGTGGATGACATTAATGTGAAAGGCAAAAAAGTCCTGGTTCGCTGTGACTTTAACGTGCCTTTACAGGAAGGCAGAATAACAGATGAGAATCGTCTGGTGGCAGCCCTGCCAACCATCAAGAAATTGATTGCCGACGGTGGAAAAGTGATTCTCTGCTCACATCTGGGCAAACCAAAGGGAGAACCTAAGCCGGAACTCTCTCTGGCACCGGTTGCAAAGCGTCTCACAGAGTTACTGGGACAGGAAGTAAAATTTGCAGCAGATCCTGAAGTGGTGGGACCTAACGCAAGAGCAGCGGCAGAATCTATGAAGGACGGAGATGTAATCTTACTGGAGAACACCCGTTACCGCGCAGAGGAAACGAAAAACGGAGAAACCTTCAGCAAAGATCTGGCTTCTCTGTGTGACATATTTGTCAATGATGCATTCGGAACTGCCCACAGAGCTCACTGCTCAAATGTAGGTGTGACGCAGTTTGTTGACACTGCAGTGGTAGGATATCTGATGCAGAAAGAAATTGACTTTTTGGGCAACGCAGTCAACAATCCCGAGAGACCATTTGTGGCAATCCTGGGCGGAGCTAAGGTATCCAGCAAGATTTCTGTTATTGACAATCTGTTAGATAAGGTAGATACTCTGATTATCGGCGGCGGAATGTCTTATACATTCTCCAAAGCCATGGGAGGAAAAATCGGTACATCTCTCTGTGAGGACGACTACCTGCAGTATGCTCTGGATATGATGAAAAAGGCAGAAGATAAGGGAGTAAAACTTTTACTTCCTGTTGACAATCTCATTGGGGATGCATTTTCAAATGACTGCAATATCAAGGTGGCTCCCAAAGGTGAGATTCCGGATGGATGGGAAGGTATGGATATCGGACCTGAGACGGAAAAGATTTTCTGTGATGCTGTGAAAGATGCGAAGACAGTAGTATGGAACGGACCTATGGGCTGCTTTGAAATGCCGAACTTTGCACATGGTACGGAAGCAGTGGCAAAAGCATTGGCAGATACGGATGCTACTACGATCATTGGCGGCGGAGATTCTGCGGCAGCAGTAAATATTCTGGGTTATGGCGACAAAATGACTCATATTTCTACTGGCGGCGGTGCTTCCCTGGAATTCCTTGAAGGCAAGGAGCTTCCTGGTGTGGCAGCAGCAAACGATAAATAATTATAAAAGAAAAAGAAAGAAGGTATCCCATTATGGCAAGAAGAAAAATTGTAGCCGGCAACTGGAAAATGAATATGACTCCCAGCGAGGCGGTAGAGCTGGTGAATACATTAAAACCTCTGGTAGAAAGCGAAGAGGTTGATGTGGTGTTCTGTGTACCGGCAATTGATATTATCCCGGTAGTGGAAGCTACAAAAGGCACCAATATTCAGGTTGGAGCTGAGAATATGTATTATGAGGAAAAAGGTGCCTATACGGGAGAAATTTCCCCGAATATGCTCACAGATGCAGGCGTAAAATACGTTGTATTAGGCCATTCTGAGAGAAGAGAATATTTCGCAGAGACCAGCGAGACAGTAAACAAAAAGATGCTGAAAGCGTTTGAGCATGGAATTACACCCATTATGTGCTGTGGTGAGACTCTGGAACAGAGAGAGCAGGGAGTGACTATGGACTTTATCCGTCAGCAGGTTAAGGTAGGGTTCCTGGGAGTAACAGCAGATCAGGCTAAGACAGCAGTCATTGCCTACGAGCCAATCTGGGCAATCGGAACTGGAAAGACTGCTACTACCGAACAGGCCCAGGAAGTATGCGCAGGAATCCGCGCATGCATCGCCGAAATCTATGACGAAGCCACCGCAGAAGCTATCCGCATTCAGTACGGCGGATCAGTAAATGCCAAGACCGCACCGGAATTGTTTGCACAGGCTGACATCGACGGAGGATTAGTGGGAGGCGCTTCTTTGAAGGCTGAGTTTGGACAGATTGTAAATTACAAATAGTATTTGTGAAAGAAGGGACTGCTGTGGGGCGGTCCCTTTTGTTATTAAATTGGGAATTAGTGTTGTAGCGCTTGGATTTCGGCTCAAGGTGATTCAGGACGGCAGGTTTGGATGGCGGGGGGACGGTGAGAGAAATCCCGCGGCAGCGGGCTGGCTGGTTCGGACAGGAGGAAGGCTTAAGTTCCGGGGACACCTCCGTCGTGAAGAGAGTCTAAGACAAAACCGGAATCCCCGCCGGAGCACCGTTCGTATGTGCAAAGAATGCTTGATGTGCATTCTCTGCCCATGCTCACTTTTTTTCGGCTTGGACTGCCGAAAAAATCTCCAGCGTGAATCCCGGTTTTGCCTAAGACTCTCTACTCACTCCTCCGGAATCGTCCCCGGAACTTAAGCCTTCCTCCTGTCCGAACCAGCCAGCCCACCACCGCAGGATTCCTCTCACCTGGGTAAGGGGAAGTTCCGGGGGGGGGCGCTATTTATCCAAAACATCAAGCGGACAATAGTGCGAAATAAGAGGAAAAGTGTACAACTCTCAACCTTTCCCCCGTTTTCCGTGAATGTGAAGTGAGTCTCTGCCAGGTCAAGGGAGGAGGTCTTGGGGCCAGGGGTACTGTGTGGATCTGCTTGCTACTGCGTTTCTCCTTAGCTAACTGCCTGGCCGTTCACTAAGAAGCTCAGGAAAGCCTTCGCTCCTAAGTGACCGCCGGCAGTGGATCTTCGGACGCACTCCGTAGTCTGTGCAGATCCACACAGTACCCCTGGCCCCAAGACCTCCTCCCTTGACCGTCCGTCTGCAACCCTCCGCTCCCCGACTATTTCACCTCGAGCTTCACATACACAAAACTATAATTCAAACACAAACCTGGCGATCTCATCCACCGCATCATTCGCTGTCTTAAAATTCGACATCTGGAACACGTGCCACATTCCCTTATACAAATCCAGCCTTGCAGAAACGCCCTGCTTTATAAGCTGCTTGTGCAGCCTGACGGAGTCACTTAGGAGGATCTCATTATTTCCCACCTGAATATAAACCGGGGGGAAATCTGTGAAGTCTCCGAACAGAGGGGAGACAAGGGGATTCTCAAAGTTTTCTTCGGTAGTATAAGAGTAGCGGGCCCTGTCCATATATTCATGATCCAGAATGGGATCTAATGCTTCCTTGGTGACATGGGATTTGCCGGAGGTGGTGAGATCGGTCCAGGGGGACATGAGAACAAAGGCTCCCGGCAGAAAGCGTTCCTCTTCCTTTAATTTCAGGCCCAGGGAGAGGGCCAGATTACCTCCTGCGGAATCCCCCATGACTATGATATCTTTGCTTCCGTAGCCCAGCATCATCAGATAATCCCAGATTTTGACCACATCGTGTAATGCGGCCGGAAAGGGAAACTCGGGAGCCAGACGGTAATCAAAGCTGATAACATCCATGGAGGTGGCCATGGCTATTTTGGTGGTAAGTATTCTTGCGTAGTGGAGACTGCCGGTAATATAGCCGCCTCCGTGGCAGTACAGGATAACTTTCTGGGTACTGTGAGGGCGGTTTACACTCACAATTTCCACAGGGACTGAGTCAATGGTCAGATTGGTATATGCGGCCTCTTTGCTTCTGGTTCCCAGAATCTTGCCTATGCTGTCCTGGGACTGGCGGTTTTTATCCAGGTCATCCGTTACCACAAGACTGTGAACGGCTTTGATAAGTTTCATAAAATTCTGGTTGCTTTTGCTCATAAATGGCATGGATAGAGGTGTCCTCTCTTTCGATATTTTCTATATAGTAACATTAACGGCCAAAGAGAGCAAGGAGAAGAAAGCTCTTCTTCCCCTTGTAATATGGCTTCTGAACCTCTATAATAAAAAGAACCCATAAGAGGTGAGAAGCTAATGAATAAAAAAGAAACCTGGTACAAGCTGGATCTGTCGGCTAATGTGTACCCAACTTTACAGAAACGTAAATTTTCATCGTTATTCCGAATCTCTGTTGCCCTGAAAGAGGATGTAGATCCAGTGCTTCTGCAGAAAGCACTGGATGTAACTCTGCCCAGATTTCCAAGCATGAAGGTGGCCATGAGAAAAGGTCTCTTTTGGAGATATCTGGAACCCAATACCAATCCTGCGCCAAAAGTACAGCCAGACATTCAAAATCCCTGTATGCCTATCCGGATTAAGAGCAAAGACCGGTACCTGTTCAGAGTATATTATTTCAAAAATCAGATATCACTTGAGGTTTTCCATTCTCTTGCAGACGGTAATGGGGGACTCTGCTTCCTGAAAACAATGACAGCGGTATATCTCAGGATGAAAGGATATGAGATACCGGACGGAGAGGGTGTTCTGAATATAGAAGAACAGCCGGATCCGGAGGAGCTGGAGGATGCGTATATTAAATATGCGAACTCCAGGGTGCCGTCCAAGCGAAGCCAGGGGAATGCTTATCGGATACATGGGACACAGGAACCTTTTTATACGCTGAATATTATAAAGGGCACTATGGACGTCACTAACCTCAAGGCAGTGGCCAAGGGCTATCAGGTGACAATCACGGAATATCTGAATGCGGTACTGCTATATGCCCTTCTGGAGAAACAGAGGGCGGACAGGGTATGGAAAGAGAAGCCGGTAAAGATTGCCATGCCTGTTAATCTCAGAAATTTCTTTCCTTCCAGGACTATGAGAAATTTTATAACTATGCTGTACCCTGGGATTGATCCCCGCCTGGGAGAATATACCTTTGAAGAGATAGTAAAGCAGGTGCATCATTTTATGCAGTATTATATCAACCCTAAATTTCTGAATGCAGATATCACTAAGAATGCCAATACGCAGCAGAGCATCTGGATCCGTATGGTTCCTCTGCTGATAAAGGATCTTATTGTGCGCCAGTTTTATATTAAAGTACAGAATAAACAGTCCTCTGCAGGCCTTACGAATCTAGGCATCGCTAAAGTGCCCGGTGATATGGAAAAGTATATTGAGGGCTTTGATGTGCTGATGGGGCAGCCATTTTCATCCAGGACCAACTGTGCCATTGTCAGCTATCAGGGAGTGACATCTGTCAATTTTGCAAGCTCAATTATTGAGGCAGACGTGGAACGATATTTTTTTCGGAAACTAGTAAAAGACGGAATTCATGTAAAGATTCAATCAAACAGGAGGTGAGACTATGGCATACTGCGTGAATTGTGGTGTGGAGCTGGAGGCTTCGCTGGAGAAGTGTCCCCTGTGTAATACTCCGGTATATCATCCGGTAAAAGAAGAAAAGAGCAAACCTGCTTCCCCCTATCCTGGGATTCGGGGTGAGGTTGCCAGGGTAAAGCGGACGGACCTTGCAATACTCATTACCGTAATATTAACCTGTACGGCTCTGGGCTGCGGCCTTCTAAACTTATTTATATTTCAGATGAATGCCTGGTCTTTGTATATTATCGGACTGTGTGTGGTGTTCTGGATCTTCTTTATACCCGCCATGATATACCGAAAACTTCCCTTTTTCCTCATGCTCCTCTTTGACGGAGCTGCGGTTGCCATGTACTGCGGAATCATCGCGTATCTGTTTGACGGGGGAGAGTGGTATCGTCTGATTGCCCTTCCTATTATAATAATCGGTGTGGTGCTTATCATGGCGGTGAATCTCTGCTATCGTTTTCTCTCCAGATCTATTCTGTTTATGGCTTTGGCGGTAGTACTTGCCCTGGGGATTTTTTGTGTGGGGATCGATGCCAGTATTAAGAACTTTATTACAGGGGCTCCGGGCATAACCTGGTCAGCCATTGTTATGACATGCAGCCTGATCATTGCGGTAACTCTGTTTACCATCATGAGGATTAGCCGGCTGCGGGAGGAAGTGCGCAGAAGAATGCATATTTAGCTTGTATTTTGGAGGAAAAGCCGATATAATTAATGGTTGTGAATAATTATAAAATATAATGTATAAAAAGGTGCAGGAGGTATTAGCTATGAAGAAGAAGTTAGTAGTATTAATGGCAGCTGTGATGATGGTATCACTGGCAGCATGCGGTAATTCAGGAAGCAGTGATTCAAAGAAAGAGGATACTGCAAAAGAAGAAACTAAGGGTGGATCCGGTGACAAGCTGATTGTAGGAACAGAGGCCGGATTTGCTCCCTATGAATATATGAAGGGAACAGAAGTTGTCGGTATAGACATGGATATTGCCAAAGCTATTGCCGATGATATGGGAAAAGAGCTGGAGATTAAAAACATGGACTTTGATGGCGCCCTGGCAGCGGTACAGAGCGGTAAAGTAGACATGGTTGCCGCCGGTGTTTCCATTGATGAAGAGAGAAAACAGGTGATGGATTTCTCCGATGAATATGTGGATAACACAGAGGTGGTTGTGGTAAACAAAGAAAATCCGGGTATTACACCTGCAGGCGGTGAAGTGGCCGGCACAGACCTGGAAGGAAAAATCGTAGGTGTGCAGCAGGGAAACATTGCTGATATCTGGGTAGCCAATAAAGACAATGCCAATCCCAAGGAAATCAAACGTTACTCTAAGTTCGCACAGGCAGTAGAAGATTTAAAGAATGGAAAAATTGACGGGATTATCATTGATCAGTATCCTGCGGAAGAGATGGTTGCTTCCAACGATACGCTCACTATTCTGAACGGTACATTATTTGAGGATAAATATGCTATTGCTGTGAAAAAAGGAAATCAGGAATTGCTGGATCAGATCAACAAAGTGATCAAACAGTTAAAAGATGACGGAAAGATAGAAGAGTTTACAGCAAATCATGTAGGTAATTAAAGATGGGGTTTTTTGAGAATTTTCAGTCTGCTCTATATCAGGCCTTGATACAGGATGACAGGTATCTGCTGTACGTAAATGGTATTGTAAAAACCATAGAGATCTCTCTGCTTGCGATTATTATCGGTATTGCCATTGGACTTGTGATCGCTGTATGTAAGGTGGCCAGTTCAAACAATAAGCATCTGAAGTGGCTGAATATCATATGTAATCTCTATATAACGATTATCAGGGGAACCCCTGTGATGGTACAGCTGCTGATTATTTATAACCTGATATTTACCTCGAGAAATACCAATGAGGTGGTGGTTGGAGCCATTTGTTTTGGGATTAACTCGGGAGCTTATGTAGCTGAGATAATACGTGCCGGTATCGAGTCCATTGACATCGGCCAGATGGAGGCCGGCCGGTGTCTGGGCCTGAATTATATAAAGACCATGCGCTATATTATTATTCCCCAGGCTATAAAAAATATTCTGCCGGCTTTGGGCAATGAGTTTATTGTATTGATTAAAGAAACCTCTGTGGCAGGTATGATTGCTGTTACAGAGCTTACGAAGGCCGCACAGCTGGTGGGAAATATGTCATACCGCATCCTGCCTCCGCTGTTCATCGCTGCTGTCTGCTATCTGATTATGGTACTGGGGCTGACAAAGCTGCTGAATGTTATGGAAAGGAGGCTGGCTCAGAGTGATAGAGGTTAAAAATCTTCAGAAATCTTTCGGGGATCACGTGGTACTTAACGGCATAGACCAGAAGATAGAAAAGGGAGAGAAAGTTGTAGTCATCGGTCCCTCGGGGTCCGGAAAATCTACCTTCCTGCGCTGCCTGAACCGGCTGGAGGAGCCCACTGGGGGAGAGATCTGGTTTGAGGGCAATAACATAACAGATCCTTCCTGCAGCATTGACAAGCTCCGCCAGAAGATGGGTATGGTATTTCAGCAGTTTAATCTGTTTCCCCATCTCACTGTAATGCAGAATCTTACCCTGGCTCCTACCAAACTGGGACTTATGAACCAGGGAGAGGCCGACAAAAAAGCAAAGGAACTCCTGGAACGTGTGGGACTTCCGGAAAAGGCAGATACTTACCCCAATATGCTGTCAGGAGGACAGAAGCAGAGGATTGCTATTGCCAGAGCACTGGTGATGAATCCTGATGTCATGCTTTTTGACGAACCTACCTCAGCTTTAGATCCGGAGATGGTTGGTGAGGTATTAAGTCTCATGAAAGAACTGGCTATGGAAGGAATGACAATGGTAGTGGTAACCCATGAGATGGGATTTGCCAAAGAAGTGGCCACCAGGGTGCTGTTTATTGATGAAGGTAAGGTAAAAGAAGAGAATAATCCGGTGGATTTTTTTGAACATCCGGAGAATCCCCGCCTGCAGGAATTCCTTTCCAAGGTTCTGTAGGAACAAGACGAACATGTGAAGCAAAATGAGGAGAACAAAAATGAAAAAACCAACTGTTTTAATGATACTCGATGGATATGGACTGAACGATAACTGTGAAGCCAACGCGGTGTGCGAGGGAAAAACTCCGGTGATGGATCAGCTGATGTCTCAGTGTCCCTTTGTAAAGGGAAACGCAAGCGGGATGGCAGTGGGACTTCCGGAAGGCCAGATGGGAAATTCCGAGGTGGGTCACCTGAATATGGGTGCAGGGCGTATTGTATATCAGGAACTCACCAGAATCACCAAAGAAATTCAGGACGGAGATTTCTTTCACAACGAGGCTCTCTTAAAAGCAGTCAAAAATGCAAAAGAAAAGGATACAGCTCTTCATTTTATGGGATTGTTGTCTGACGGCGGTGTCCACAGCCATAATACACATTTGTACGGTCTTCTGGAGCTGGCCAAAAGGGAAGGGGTAGAGAAGGTATACGTTCACTGCTTCCTGGACGGCCGTGATACACCTCCGTCTTCCGGAAAAGGCTATGTAGAAGAACTGCAGGCCAAGATGGAGGAGATTGGTGTGGGCCAGATTGCCACGGTTATGGGACGTTATTATGCTATGGACCGGGATAACCGGTGGGACAGGGTGGAAAAGGCTTATGCCGCTATGACAAAAGGAGAAGGAGAAAAGGCAGCCTGCGGAGCATGCGGGGTACAGGCCTCCTATGACAAAGGCAAAACCGATGAGTTTGTGCTCCCCACAGTGGTGGAAAAGGACGGAGTCCCTGTGGCATCCATGCAGGACGGAGATTCCGTGATCTTCTTTAACTTCCGTCCGGACAGAGCCAGAGAGATTACAAGAGCTTTTGCAGATGATGACTTCCAGGGCTTCTCCCGGGAGAAAAAGCTGGATCTTGTGTTTATCTGCTTTACTGAGTATGACGCTACCATTCAGAATGTGGGAGTAGCCTTTCACAAAGTGTCCATAGAGAATACCTTCGGACAGTTCCTGGCTTCCCACCATATGACCCAGGCGCGTATCGCTGAGACAGAGAAATATGCTCATGTAACCTTTTTCTTTAACGGGGGAATTGAAGAACCCAACCAGGGGGAGGACAGAATCCTTGTGAAGTCCCCTAAAGTTGCAACCTATGACTTAAAACCTGAGATGAGTGCCTTTGAGGTTTGTGATAAATTGGTAGAGGCTATTGAGGCAGATAAATACGATGTTATTATTATTAACTTCGCCAATCCGGATATGGTAGGCCACACAGGAATTGAAGCGGCAGCAGTGAAAGCTGTGGAAGCAGTTGACCAGTGTGTGGGCCGTGCAGTAGAGGCAGTGAAGAAAGTGGGCGGCCAGATGTTTATCTGTGCGGACCACGGCAACGCGGAACAGCTGGTAGATTATAAGACAGGGGAACCATTTACAGCCCATACCGTTAATCCGGTTCCGTTTATCCTGGTGAATGCAGATCCTTCCTATGGTTTGAGAGAAGGGGGCTGTCTGGCTGATATCGCGCCCACACTCATTGAACTTATGGGAATGGAGCAGCCAAAAGAGATGACAGGCAAATCTCTTCTGATTGGGAAATAAATCTTAGGATTTTATAAAAATTCTTGACAAATCCGTAAAGAAATGATAAATTATTATCAAGCAAATAAAAGGGAGTAGCCGAACACCGAAAGGTGGGTTTGAAACCGTCACCCGGTACTGAGAAGTACCCGTATCAAATGAGATGTGCAAGACTTTTATTGTGGCAGTGATGTCATGATAGGAGTCTTTTTTTATTACATAGGAAACTTCGTTCCTTATGTAATAAAAAACCTCCGGGAGATCACACTGTGGCGGAAAGGAAGATGCTGTTAGCGACAGCCCGCCGCAGGCGGAGACTGCGCTTTCGCGCAATCATTCTTATATCATCTGCCACAAACAAAAACCTTGCAGTTGCCGAGAGGCAGGAAAGGAGTTTATATGTATAGGACAGGAAATCAAAATGAGATCCAAGAGGCAAAGACAGCCGGCAGACAGGCTTTGGAAGCGCTGGAGGAAGCAGAGGATTTTCTTCAGAGTGCCAGAAATATGGGCATCTGGGATATGCTGGGAGGAGGACTTCTGGCAGATATTATGAAGCATTCCAGGCTGGACAAGGCAACCAGATGTTTGGAGGCAGCAAGGGAACAGGTAGAGGACGGCATTATTATGGTTCGGACCGTACTAGAGGATTTGGAACAGATGGAGCATAGAATAAATATAGCAGAATAGGAGGGATAGTATATGGGATGTCTTGGAAATTTACTTTGGTTTATCTGCGGGGGATTTTTAAGCGGACTTTCCTGGCTTTTCCTGGGGTGTCTGTGGTGCATTACAATTATTGGAATACCCATTGGGAAACAGTGCTTTAAATTTGCAGAGCTCAGTTTTTTCCCCTTTGGCAAAGAGGTGAGCTACGGCGGAGGGGCCGGATCTCTGCTCCTCAATATTATCTGGCTCATTGTGACAGGGGTACCAATGGCTTTGGAGTCTCTGGTTTTGGGAGCAGTTCTCTGCGTTACCATTGTGGGGATTCCCTTCGGAATCCAGCATTTTAAGATTGCTAAGCTGGCTCTTCTGCCGTTTGGCGCTGAGATACATTAATAGATAAGAGAAAATGGAGGGCATTATGAAACTAATACTGGAACAAATAGAAAAGAAATTCGACAAAAAAGAAGTGCTGCGGGGGGCTGGTTTTACCTTTGAAAAGGGAAAAATCTATGGACTTCTGGGACGAAACGGTGCGGGAAAGACCACACTGTTCAACTGTATCAATGAGGATATTGAAATTGACGGGGGGAGCTTTTATATTGAGGAGGAGGGAATTAAAAGACCGATTATCTCAGAGGATATCGGATATGTGCTTTCTACGCCTGTGGTACCTGAGTTTCTCACAGGCAGAGAGTTTTTAAGGTTTTTCGTAGAGATCAACGGACAGAAGATGAAAGAAGCTAAAAGTCTGGATGAGTATTTTGACTTTATGAAGATAGAGGAAGAGGACAGGGATAAGCTGATGAAAGACTATTCCCACGGCATGAAGAATAAAATGCAGATGTTGGTGAATATCATAGGCAGTCCCGCCATTCTCTTGTTGGATGAACCACTGACGTCCTTTGATGTAGTTGTGGCAGATGAGATGAAAAAGATGCTGAAGGAGATAAAAAAGGATCACATTCTTATCTTTTCAACTCACATCATGGAGCTGGCTCTGGATTTGTGTGATGAGATTGTGATTCTAAACCAAGGAATTTTGGAAGAGATTCCTAAGGAAAATCTGGATAATGAAGAGTTCAAAGACAAAATTATTGATACCTTAAGGGGAGAAGAAGGATGAAAACACTTTTATTGTCGTTCCGCCTGAGCAATACATATGGGGCGAATACCTGGATCTACAGGCTTCGCCGCCTGCCGCTGATTAAGAAACTAATCCCTGCAAGCCTGTATGGCTGCGGGGGGCTGAAAAAGTTCGCTTATATTTTGTATGTTATCCTGAAAACTATATTTGCCTTTGGCGGTAAATTTTTGTATCTGGGACTAATGATTTTACTGCCTCTAAGTATCCTGCCGGGAGATAAGACAGGAAACTTTGTAAATATTTTCTTTTTCCTTACAGCAATGGGAGCATTTACAAACACGGAACTGTTTAATCCCACAAAAGCCAAGTACTATACGGTTGTACTTATGCGGACCGATGCAAAAAGCTATGCTCTTTCCAGCCTTTGGTGGTTCCTGGCTAAGAATATTGTGACCTGGATACCCGTGGTTCTGACCCTGGGCAGACAGGCAGGTATCCCTCTGGGCGTCTGCCTTCTGGTTCCTGCTGTGATGACGGAATGGAAGCTTGTGGGCAGCGCACTGATGCTGAAGTATTTTGACAGAACCGGCCGTGAGGTATCAGAAAATAATTTGAAGCTTTTCTTCAGTGTGACCGGGGCAGGGCTTTTGCTGGGGTATGGTCTCCCCTGGGTGCATGCAGGTCTCCCTGTGCAGGGCTTTTATCTGGCAGCGGTCCTCCTGATTCCGTGTGCGGTATGTTCCCTGAGATTTCTTATTAAGAGCAGAAGCTACAAAAGGCTTTATAAAAAAATACTGAATCTTAATGGCCTTATTTTCGGGGTACAGGAAAACGCAGCTGCCACACAGCAGAGAGCCTATCTCTCCAAAATTTCTTCAGAGGAAGTCCGAACAGGAAATAAAAAAGGATACGATTACTTCAATGAACTGTTTATACAAAGACACAGGAAGATTCTTACCCATTCAGCCAGAAAAACAGCATATATACTTGTGATAATTCTGGCCGGAATGCTCCTTCTTTCACAGGTCAATCACAAAGCTTCCCGGGGCATTAATGAGGTGATGCTTAATTTTCTCCCTTATTTTATTTTTGTGATGTATCTGGTGAATAAGGGGGCGGTGGTAACACAGGCTATGTTTATGAACTGTGATCACAGTATGCTGGCATACCGGTTCTACCGGCAGCCGGATGCTGTTCTTAAGCTTTTTAAAGCACGGCTGCTAACACTGATTAAGATTAATATGATACCTGCGGCGGTGATTGCCTGCGGTCTGCCGCTTCTCCTCTTTATCACAGGAGGGACAGATAATCCTCTGAATTATGGGCTGCTGTTTGTATCTGTCCTGGCTATGGCGGTATTTTTTTCCGTACATCACCTGGTGATCTATTATCTGCTCCAGCCCTACAACGTGAATATGGAGGCGAAAAGCAGTACGTATTCTATTGTAAACGGGGCAACATATTTTTTGTGTTATATGTGCATTAAAATTCAGGCTCCAACCATCATATTTGCAAGTCTGACGATTCTTTTTTCTGCGCTTTATATCGGTGCCGCATTGTTTTTGGTTTATCGGTATGCACCGGTCAGATTTCGCCTCAAACAATAATTTTATATACATTATGACCGGCAATTTGGTAAATAATAAAAATACAGAATAAAAAATAAGGAGGTTACGCATATGTATCGTTATTTGCCAATACGCCGTGTATACGCCAGAGAAGTGCTGGATTCCAGAGGAAATCCCACTGTTGAGGTAGAGGTTACCGTAGGAGAAGGAATAGTAGGAAGAGAGGGATATCTGGGGAGGGCTCTGGTTCCGTCAGGTGCCTCTACGGGCAGATTTGAGGCAGCAGAGCTGCGGGATGGAGATAAACGATACTATGGACTGGGGGTGCAGAAGGCAGTTTCAAATGTTAATACAAAACTGGCCGATGCTGTATTAGGGGAAAATGCCTTAAACCAGAGTCACATCGACTATCTGCTGCTCCAGGCTGACGGAACTAAAAATAAAGAGAATATAGGGGCAAACGCGGTTCTGGGTGTTTCTATGGCTGTGGCCAGGGCTGCGGCCAAGGCATTGCGGGTTCCTCTGTATCAGTATATCGGGGGCTGCCACGCAAGAAGAATGCCCGTGCCTATGATGAATATTCTGAACGGCGGAAAGCATGCAGATAATACGGTAGACCTTCAGGAGTTCATGATTATGCCTGTGGGTGCAGACAGTTTTTCCTCGGGACTGCAGATGTGCGCTGAGATTTACCATAATCTGAAGGTGATACTAAAGGGGGAAAATCTGGCTACTGCGGTGGGTGATGAAGGCGGATTTGCCCCGGATGTTCAGGGGTCAAAGGAGGTCCTGGAGCTTATGTGTCAGGCAGTGGAAAAGAGCGGTTATAAGCTTCGTGAGGACATCTGCTTTGCAGTGGACGCGGCTGCAAGTGAACTCTACGACAAAGAAAAGGATTACTATTATTTCCCTGGAGAGAGTGAGATGAAGGGAGATACCGTCACAAGAACGGCAAAGGAGATGGTAAACTATTACAAGGAGCTTATGGATGAATTCCCAATTGTCTCAATTGAAGACGGACTGCACGAGGATGACTGGGACGGCTGGAAGCTAATGACGGAAAAGCTGGGTGACAGGGTGCAGCTGGTGGGGGACGACCTTTTTGTGACAAATATAAAGAGGCTTGCCTGCGGTATAAAGCTGGAGGTAGCCAATGGGATTCTCATCAAGCTGAATCAGATCGGGACAGTATCTGAGGCTCTGGATGCCGTGGAGATGGCCCATAAGGCAGGCTACCGGGCTGTGATCTCACACCGCTCAGGAGAGACAGAGGACACCTTTATCGCAGATCTGGCGGTTGCCGTAAATGCGGGACAGATTAAGACGGGAGCCCCCTGCAGGACTGACCGGACGGCAAAATACAACCAGCTGCTGCGAATAGAGGATACTCTGGGAAATATAGCCCAGTACGACACACCTTTTATCTGAGAAGTATAGGGGGAAGAGGGAAGCGTATCCCCTCTCCTCCTGATTTTTGTTATATTTCCGAAAAACAAGTTGAAAAACTTTTACCTCTATGGTAAAATTATCTTGTTTGACAATTAGGAGGTGTAATCGTGGATATTTTACGTATGGTTCTGACCATAATTTTCGTTATTGATTGTATAGCCATTACTGTTCTTGTATTGATGCAGGAGGGAAAGCAGCAGGGTCTGGGCAGCATTGCAGGTATGGCCGATACGTATTGGGGCAAGAACAAAGGAAGATCTATGGAAGGAAACCTGGTTCGCGCTACGAAGATTACAGGATTTTTATTTTTTGTACTGGCATTAGTATTAAACCTGAAGTTTTAACAGATGACACTCTTGTGAAGGAACAAGAGTGTTTTTTTCTTTTGAAGCCTCAGGGGAAAGATAGATAGGAGAAGAAGTGAATACTAAATTATTAAAGAAAAGAAGGAAAATGCTCTATGATATAATAAGCTGTAAGGAATACGAGCCTATGAGGGCAAAGGAGCTGGCTATTTTACTGGAGCTGCCGAAAGGGAAAAGGAAGGAACTCCATGAGGTTTTGGATTTGATGGTAGAGGAAGGCATCCTTGAGATTACTAAACGGGGTAGATATCAGAAAAGGTCCGGCAAAAAGCCGGATTCAAACAGGGCAGCGGATGGGACAACCGGAAAGAGAATGGACGGCAGGAGAGAAGCAGATGCAGTCTGCCCTGTGCGGAAGGAAACGAAGAAAGGGGAACCGGAAAGGGAGTATGCTGAGGGCATCTTTATCGGCCATCCCAAGGGATTTGGATTTGTAGAGGTTTCCGGGGATACAGAGGATATCTTTATTCCGGAATCCCAGGTAGAGAATGCGGTGCATATGGACCGCGTGAGAGTGCTTCTTTCCCCGGGACCGGAATCTCACGGAAGAAGACGGGAAGGCAGTATTGTTAAGATACTGGAACACGGCACAGTCCAGGTGGTTGGGACATATCAGAGAAACAGTCATTTTGGGTTTGTGATAGCGGATAATGCAAAGTTTTCCAGGGATATATTTGTACCCATGGAGTGCTCGAAAGGCGCTGTGACAGGGGACAAGGTGGTAGCGGTAATTACGGATTACGGGACAAAGAATAAGAGCCCGGAAGGCAAGGTTGTGGAGATACTGGGTCACTTTAATGAGGCTGGAGTGGATGTCCTTTCTATCGCCAAAGGGTATGATCTGCCTATGGAATTTCCGGAAAAAGTAAACAATCAGGCGGCAAAGGTGAAGGAGTATCTGATTCCGGGAGATTTTGACAGCAGGATGGATCTGAGAGAGTGGACGATAGTGACAATTGACGGAGAAGACGCCAAAGATCTGGACGACGGCGTATCCCTTACCAAGGAGGGGGATATCTATCATCTGGGGGTCCATATAGCGGATGTCAGCAATTATGTGCAGTATAACAGCGCTCTGGACAGAGAGGCGCTGAAAAGAGGGACAAGCGTATATCTGGTAGATCGCGTAATTCCAATGCTGCCGCCCCGTCTGTCAAATGGTATCTGTTCCCTGAATCAGGGAGAGGATCGGCTGGCTTTGAGCTGTCTGATGGATATCGACGAAACCGGACAAGTAGTTTCCCATCAGATTGCGGAGACAGTGATCCGGGTAAGCAGGAGAATGACTTACACGAATGTGAAAAAGATTCTGGATCAGGAGGATGGATCTGCAGCCGGAGAATATGAAGAGTTAGTTCCGCTGTTTTTCCTGATGAAGGAGGTATCCGATCTTCTGAGAAAGAGAAGGGAAAAACGGGGAGCGATTGACTTTGATTTCCCCGAAAGCAAGATCCTTTTGAACAGTCAGGGCAGACCGGTGGAGATCTATCCGTATGAGCATAATGTGGCTACAAAGATTATTGAAGATTTTATGCTGATCGCCAACGAGACAGTTGCAGAGGAATTCTGCCGTGCAGAGATACCCTTCGTGTACCGGGTACATGAAGAACCGGATGAGGAAAAGATGGAAGCAGTTCTTCAGATGATTCATAACTTTGGCATTCCGGCTGTAAAGTCCAAGCAGAAGATTCATCCTAAGGAGATTCAGAAAATATTAAAGAGAATAGAAGGAACACCGGAGGAGCCTCTCTTTTCCCGGCTGCTTCTCCGCTCTATGAAGCAGGCGAAATATACGCCGGAGTGTACCGGGCACTTTGGGCTTGCGGCCAGATATTACTGTCATTTTACCTCGCCTATCCGCAGGTATCCGGATTTGCAGATTCACAGAATCATTAAGGAAACACTCCGGGGCAGAATGAACGAAGAGAAAATCCGCCATTATCAGGACATCCTGGAAGACGTATCTGTCCAGTCCAGCGCCATGGAGCGCAGGGCAGAGGAGGTTGAGCGGGAGACAGATAAGCTGAAGAAAGCAGAATATATGTCATCCCGGATCGGCTGTGTGTTCCAGGGAATTATCTCCGGGGTTACGGAGTGGGGAATCTATGTGGAACTGCCCAACACAGTGGAAGGCCTGGTTCATGTAAACACACTCAGAGATGATTACTATGTATTTGACAAGGAGCACTACCGGATTGTGGGAGAGGTGACGAAAAAGACCTATGGACTTGGCCAGAAAGTGACCGTACGGGTAGAGGATGCTGATATGATAACCAAGACCATAGATTTTGTACTGGCAAAGGAAGGAAAGGAGGATGAGGAGAATGAGCAAGGAATCGGGCAGCCGTCTGATTGCAAATAATAAAAAAGCCTATCATGATTATTTTATTGAGGACAGCTATGAGGCAGGGATTGCCCTGGCTGGCACGGAGGTGAAGTCCCTGCGCATGGGTAAATGCAGTATAAAGGAGTCTTTTCTTAGGATTGAACAGGGAGAAGTGTATATCTACGGGATGCATATCAGTCCTTACGAAAAAGGTAATATCTTTAATAAAGATCCTCTGCGCGTGAGAAAGCTTCTGCTTCATGATTATGAAATCAGGAAAATTGCAGCTAAGATCGCAGAGCAGGGATATACTCTGGTGCCCCTGAAGGTTTATTTTAAAGGGAGTCTTGTAAAGGTAGAGATAGGGATTGCAAAAGGGAAAAAACTTTACGATAAGAGACAGGATATTGCAAAGAAGGATCAGAGGCGGGAGGCCGAGAGAGACTTTAAAGTAAAAAACTTATTTTAAGCAGAGTTCTTATGTAATGAAAAACAGGGCAGCCGCAGCTGCCCTGGAATAGAGAAGTATAGGAAAACAATATCGAAAGAGTTTGTAAATTACTGTATCTCAATTAATTTGGGCTGTTCCTTATCCAAAACCTGAGGTGTCTGTTTGGGAACTGCCAGACGAAGAACGCCGTTTTGGAACGCGGCTTTGATATCTTCCTGTCTGATATCCTCGCCCACATAGAAGGTTCTCTTGCAGGTTCCCTGGAAGCGTTCTCTGCGAAGATATTTCCCTTTATTATCTTTCTCGTCTTTGTTCTCTGTATGGTTTGCAGAGATTGTCAGATAACCGTCCTTCAGTTCTGCCTGGATATCTTCCTTGGTATATCCCGGAAGTTCCATGTCAATCACATAGCTGCCGTCTTTTTCCTGGATATCTGTCTTCATCAGAGATGAACGGCCAGCGGTTTCAAAAGGTGTAGTGAAAAATGGGTCACTGAACATTTCATCAAATAAATCAAAAGGTCTTCTAAATAACATAGGTCATTCCTCCTTATTCCTCTTTATGTTATCCTGGCAATTGTCTGCCTTCATAACAGTTGCTGTTTTATTTGTTCTATATGTTTTATAACACATATTATTAGCACTGTCAATAGGTGAGTGCTAATTTTATGCTTGTTTTATAATATTTATAATTTGTTCAGAATTCTTAGGTTTTAGACTTATACTGTACATTTATTTACTTTCTATTATAAAAATGATAAAATGAACAAAAGAATACCTTTTTAAAACGAGGACAGGAGGCATGACAATGGAAGACAAGCTATATCAGATGATGGATTGGCCAAAGATTGAAGCTGTGGTTTACTCTGAGGAGAGTACCCCCCGCAATCTTTTAGGTCCCCGGGTTACAGAAGAAGGGATATTGATTCAGTGCTTTTATCCGCAGGCAGAAAAAGTCAGCGTGCATGTAATAAAGGATAGCAAGAGGTATGAAATGGTGATGGAGGATGAAGGGGGATACTTTGCCGTGCTGATACCCGGAAAGAATATTCCTCTGTATCGTCTGGTTGTGGAGAATAAGGAAGAGACCTTGGAGGTTTATGACCCGTATGCATTTCCCACGCAGATTACTCCGGAGGAGGAGCAAAAGTTTAATGCAGGAATCTGTTACGACATCTACAAAAAGCTGGGAGCTCACCGAATGACCCTGAACGGGGTAGAGGGAACGTACTTTGCGGTGTGGGCACCCAACGCCATGAGAGTCAGTGTTGTGGGAGATTTTAACCGGTGGGACGGAAGGGTATATCCCATGAACCGGCTGGATGTCTCCGGGATCTATGAGCTTTTTGTTCCTGAAATTGAATGCGGGGCTCTTTATAAGTATGAGATCAAGGCAAAAGGCGGCCTTACTTATCTGAAAGCGGATCCCTATGCAAACCAGGCCCAGCTGCGCCCGGACACAGCTTCCATCGTAGCAGATCTGGAGAGCTATCAGTGGGAAGATAAGGAATGGATGAAAAAGCGAAAGCAGGTCAATGACGAGAAAAAACCTATGGTCATTTATGAAATGCACCTTGGTTCCTGGAAGAGGCCGGAGGCCGGGGATACTTTCTGTAATTACAGAGAGACGGCAGAGGAGCTTGCGGCATATGTAAAGGATATGGGATATACCCATGTGGAACTGATGCCCGTGATGGAGCACCCCCTGGATGCCTCCTGGGGGTATCAGGTGACGGGATATTATGCCCCTACCAGCAGATACGGTACCTGTGAAGATTTTATGTACTTCGTAGACTATCTACACAGGCAGGGGATAGGGGTAATCCTTGATTGGGTACCTGCGCATTTTCCCAAGGATACCTTTGGACTTTCTAATTTTGACGGAACCTGCCTGTATGAACATCTGGATCCAAGACAGGGAATGCATCCCCACTGGGGGACCCTGATTTACAATTACGGCCGTCCGCAGGTAACAAACTTTCTGATTGCCAATGCCCTATTCTGGGCAGAGAAATATCATGTGGACGGGATCCGCATGGATGCGGTGGCCTCTATGCTTTATCTGGACTACGGAAAGCAGGACGGAGAATGGGTGGCCAATATCTACGGGGGGAATGAGAACCTAGAAGCCATCGAATTTCTTAGGCATCTGAACTCTGTATTTAAGAAAAAGCACAGAGATGTTCTGCTGATTGCGGAGGAGTCCACTGCCTGGCCCCGGATTACCGGCAGCCTGGAGGAGGACGGACTGGGATTTGACTACAAATGGAATATGGGATGGATGAATGACTTTATCCGGTATATGTGCTACGATCCTCTCTTTCGGGGAGGGCACCACGATGAACTTACGTTTAGTATGATTTATGCATACAGCGAAAAGTTTCTGCTCAGTCTGTCCCACGATGAAGTCGTGCACGGCAAATGCTCTCTCCTGAATAAGATGCCTGGGGAGAAAGAGAAAAAGTTTGCCAATCTCAGGGCAGCTTATGGCTTTATGCTGGCACATCCCGGCAAAAAGCTTCTGTTTATGGGACAGGAATTTGCCCAGGAACGGGAATGGTCAGAGGAGAGGGGACTTGACTGGGAACTGTTGGAAGAGGAACCCCACAGACAGATGCAAAACTATGTGAAGGCCCTGTGGCATTTGTATAAGGAATATCCCGCATTGTATTACCTGGACTTTGATACGGATGGGTTTGAGTGGATCAACCAGCTGGAGTATGAGAAAAATATGCTCACCTTTCTGAGAAAGACCAGAAGAAATGCGGATACTCTGCTGCTTGTATGCAATTTTTCAGATGTAGAGTATGATGGATACCAGGTTGGTGTTCCCTATGCAGGGAAGTACAAGGAGGTTTTTAACAGTGACAGAAAGGAATTTGGCGGTTCGGGGGTGGTAAATCCCAGGGTGAAAATGTCTAAAAAAGCGGAGTGCGACGAACGGAAGAACTCCATTGTGATTAAGGTGCCGCCTCTTAGCTTCCAGATTTTTGCATACAGGAAGGAAGTGGATAAGGTAGTAGATAACAAAACTGCCAGGAAAAAGAGAAAGACTGCAGCCGGGAGAAATCTGAAAAAAGAGCTGGCGGATAAAATGTTATAGAAAACAGGAGATGTTGCATGGATACTGAAACAGTGGAAGTACACAAGATGATTACGTATTTTGAGGCTATGCTTCCTACGGTGATTAACTTTGCCATAAAAGTAGTTCTGGCGCTGCTGGTATACTTTATCTGTTCTAAGATAATCAAAAAGCTGTGCAAGGTGCTGAGAGCCTCTATGGAGAAGGCGGGCATTGACCTGGGAGTCGTGCAGTTTGTGAATTCTATTGCCAGGGCAGGACTTTATTTTCTGCTTATTGTTACCATAGCAGTGCGGTTTGGAATTAAGGAATCCTCTGTGGCGGCTTTGCTGGCATCCGGAGGTGTGGCGGTTGGCCTTGCCCTGCAGGGAGGGCTCTCAAACTTTGCCGGCGGTGTGATTATTCTGGCACTGAAGCCATTTCAGGTGGGAGACTATATCATTGAAAATACCAGTAAACAGGAGGGAACGGTTACCAAGATAGAGATGTTTTATACGACACTCTCTACTGTAGACAACAAGCGGATTGTCATCCCCAATGGGACTCTTACAGAGGCGAGTGTGGTCAATGTTACGGCCCAGGAGAAGAGAAAGCTGGAATTTAAAATCGGAATTTCCTACCAGTCGGATCTGAAAAAGGCAAAAGGGATTCTGGAGCGTCTGCTTCACGAGGACCCCTGTATTATGTCAGATCAGGAGATGATTGTTTTTGTGGATGAATTGGGGGAAAGCTCTGTGATTATTGGCTTTCGGGCCTGGGTGAAGACGGAAGAGTACTGGAACACCAAGTGGAGGCTTAACGAAAAGGTAAAACTTGCATTTGACGAGGAAGATATCGAAATACCATACAACAAACTGGATGTGAGAGTCAGCCACATGGAACAGTGACAGGAGAGGAGATGCATTCTATGAAAGCAAAAAAACTATCGGCAATTCTTTTGGCGTTCTGTCTGGGTACAGGGGGAATCGCCGGCTGCGGTACAGGAGACGAGGTCAAGACCACAGAACAAGAAGCAGAAAGCAATACTTCCCAGGAAGACGGACAGGATACCCAAAAGACAGAGAAGGAAGAGAACAAAGAGGAGGCACCTAAGGAAGAGAAGGAGACATCCTCCATTCCTGCGGAAAACGGAAAAGCTATTATCTACTCACCCAATGAGAATGCAGATGGTTATAACAAGCAGGAAATGGATTTTGAGGAGGTATCTCCTGGTATGATTATCGGTCAGATGGTGGGTGACGGAACCCTGCCGGATAGTGTGGTGGTACAGAATTTTGAAGAGGTTGACAATGAAGGAGAGCCTGCCCTCCGTCTGGATCTGTCCTCAGGGTTCGGAGAGTATGTACAGTCTATGGGCACGGCCGGGGAGGATATGACTATGGGATCTCTGGTTAACACATTTCTGGATACCTACGGGGCTTCCTCTATAGAGATTTTGGTGGACGGAGAAGCCTTCAGTACCGGGCACAGTGAGTACAGCGGGTTCTTAAGCCGTTATGAATAAGGAAAACAGGATAAAAACAGAATATGATTAAAAAAGAAGAAGGATCTGATGCCTAAGCACGGATCCTTCTTCTTTTTTCTTGCAGATTCTGCATAAATTTCCGTAAACTCACAGAAACTAAAGCAAGGAAAAGAAGAATGTGAGGACAGAGATATGACGGAATTCGGATTGAAAACAACAGTACATTTCGGCCAGGCACCTCTTTCTTATCTAGATACCCTGAAAGCACAGAAAATATTCATTGTTACAGACCCTTTTATGGTGGAGTCAAAGATGGCAGACAGGATTACGGAACGGCTGACAGGAAAGGAAGTCAGTATCTTCAGCAATGTGGTTCCGGATCCGCCTATGGAGCTGGTAGTGCAGGGAGTTAATGAAGTCATTGCCTTCCGCCCGGATCTGCTCATTGCCTTGGGCGGCGGTTCAGCCATAGATGAGGCAAAAGCAATTATGCAGTTCTCCAGAAAGATTGGGGATCTGCCGGATATGGACTTCATTGCCGTTCCTACTACAAGCGGAACGGGATCGGAGGTTACTTCATTTGCAGTGATTACAGACAGGGAAAAGGGAAGAAAGTATCCATTGGTGGCACCGGAGCTTTTGCCGGATGTGGCAATTTTAGACAGTGATTTGGTAAAAAGCGTTCCCCCGGGGATTGTGGCTGACACAGGCATTGATGTACTTACCCACGCCCTGGAGGCTTATGTGTCCCAGAAAGCCAATTTTTTTACAGATGCGTTCGCAGAGAAGGCTGTCCTTACGGTCTTTCAGTATCTTCTCCGTTCTTTTGAAAGCAAAGAGGATACGGAGGCCAGAGAACAGATGCACTATGCCTCCTGTATGGCAGGAATGGCATTTGACCAGACCTCTCTGGGGGTGAATCATGGAATTGCCCATAACATCGGGGGAAGATTCAAGGTCCCTCATGGCAGGGCAAACGGGATTCTGCTTCCCCATATAGTAGAATACAATGCCGATCTGAAGGATTATCAGCAGAAGGAGTACTGCCTGGCGGCAAGGAAATATGCAAGACTTGCTGAGCTGCTGGGAATTGGAGGCGTGAATGTACGCACGGGTGTCAGGAATCTTATCAGTCATATCAGAAAACTGGAAAAAGCGCTGAAGATGCCCCAGGGATTTCATGACTGTAAAATAGCACAGGCGGACTACCAGAAGGAAGAAGAAACAATTGCGGCGGGAGTGCTGGCAGACGGCTGTACGGCAACAAATCCCAGGCCGGTTACCCGGGCAGATGTAATAAAAATTCTCAGACAGGCCTGGTAATGAGAGAGACAGGGCGGTGATGGAATGGAGCAGCAGGAAAAACAACGGATAATTCAGGAATTTGTACCCGGCAAACAGGTGACTTTGGCACATGTGATTGCAGGACCGGACAGGGATATCTATGTGAAGCTGGGGTTGGAACCTGGAAGGCAGGATGCCATCGGAATCCTGACAATCACTCCCAGCGAGGGATCAATTATTGCAGCTGACATAGCTACTAAGGCATCGGATATCACCCTTGGATTCATTGACAGATTCAGCGGGGCTTTGGTATTTACCGGGGATATCAGTTCTGTTGAGGCAGCTATTAAGGATATTTTAAGGACGCTGGAACAGGATTTGGGATTCGCACCGGCTCCTGTTACGAGGTCTTAGCTATGAAAAAGGTAATTTTTATGGGAAAGACAGGGTGCGGGAAAACGACACTGTGCCAAAAGCTCCACGAACAGGAGCTGAATTATAAAAAGACACAGGCAGTTGAACGCTACGGAGATGCCATTGACACCCCAGGGGAATATCTGGAAAACCGGCATTTTTACAATGCATTGATTATGTCGGCCATTGATGCACGGATAATTGCCCTTGTGGCGGACCCCACTTCCTCTTATCAGGCAATTCCCCCTGGTTTTGCCAGTATATTCGGAAAAAAGGTGATTGGGATTATTACAAAGTGCAGGGAAGCAACCCAGGATCAGATCCAAAAAGCCAAAGGAGAGCTGCAGGCAGGGGGCGCCTGGCCTATATTTACGGTAGACACACCCGCAGGGGTGGGAATCCCGGAATTATTTGATTATCTGGAGAAAGAGGGGAAAGTCAGTGAAGGAAGAGCTGCTCAGTGTAGGAATTGATCTGGGAACGAGTACAACACAATTGATTTTTTCAAAATTAATTGTGGAAAACATGGCCAGCAGCTATACCGTTCCCCGTATGGTAATTGCAGACAAACAGATCATTTATAAAAGTGAAATATATTTTACGCCACTTCTGGGAGAATCTCAGAACCGCATTGATTTTGAAAAAATCAGAGATATTGTGGACGATGAATACAAAAAGGCAGGTATCCGAAAAGAGCAAATTGATACCGGAGCCGTGATTATCACCGGCGAGACAGCCAGAAAAGAGAATGCCAGAGAGGTGGTTAATGCCCTTGGGGATTTTGCCGGGGATTTTGTGGTGGCTACTGCCGGACCGGATCTGGAGAGTGTTATCTCAGGAAAAGGGGCAGGGGCAGATGACTATTCCAAGGAACACCATACCACGGTAGTTAACATAGATATCGGTGGTGGCACCAGTAATCTTGCGGTATTTCAGAGGGGAGATACCTGTGATACCGGATGTCTGGATATTGGGGGGCGCCTGATAAAGGCAGATGCAGACACTCACAGAATCACCTATATTGCCCCAAAGCTGCAGGAGATTATTCAAAGGGAACATCTGCCTCTGGCGGTAGGTGATACCGCTACAGAGGCAAATGTGGCGCCTGTGATTGCTATTATGGTTTCTGCTCTGGAGGCGAGTGTGGGGCTTAAGCCCCAGGGGGAATATTATCAGCTTCTGGTCACACACAGGGGAATAGAATTCAAAGAACCAATTCCTTATATCAGCTTTTCCGGGGGTGTGGCGGAGGCGGTTTATCAATCCCGTAAGTTTGAAGACAAGTTCTGCTATGGGGACATCGGAATACTTCTGGGGGAAGCCATTGCACGGTCTGAGCTTTGCAGGAAGATGAAGGTGATAGAAAGCAGAGAAAGAATTCGGGCTACAGTGGTAGGCGCCGGAAGCCATACTACAGAAATCAGCGGAAGCACAATTACTTACACAAAAGATACTTTTCCCGTAAAAAACCTTCCGGTGCTGAAGATAAGCCCAAGGGAGGAGCAGGAAAACCTGGCTGAAAGTCTGAGAAAGAAGATTGAATGGTTTGAGGTAGAGGACAGCCTGCAGCCGGTTGCGGTAGCTTTGACGGGGGCAGAGAACCCTACTTTTGCGGAAGTACAGACCTATGCCGGCGAGCTGCTTTTAGGCATGAAAGCCCTGATGGAGCGGGGACTGCCGGTTATTGTCATTGTGGAGAGAGATATGGCAAAGGTACTGGGGCAGTCTATGTACGCTCTCCTGGGGTACGGGAAAGACGTTGTCTGTCTGGACGGTGTAAGGCTCCAGGAAGGAGATTATATTGATATCGGGAGGCCTATTGCCCAGGGAAGTGTTCTCCCTGTGGTGGTAAAGACCCTGGTATTTCATTCATAGAAAACAATGGAAAATGGAGGAAAGCCATGATTTTAAAAACAAAACTTTTTGGGCATGTATATGCATTTTCGTCCCTGAAGGAAGTGCTGGCAAAGGCAAATGAAGAGAAATCAGGGGATAAGCTTGCAGGGATTGCGGCGGAAACAGCGGAAGAAAGAGTGGCCGCCAAGATTGTATTGTCTGAAATTACACTGGAGGATCTGCGGAATCACCCTGTAGTTCCCTATGAGACGGATGAAGTCACAAGAATCATACAGGATGATGTAAACGAATCTATCTACAATGAAATTAAGAGAATGACAGTGTCCGAACTGCGGGAATGGATCCTGGATGAAGCTCATACCGGAGAAGATATTAAAAGAATATCCAGGGGTCTCACATCTGAGATGGTGGCTGCGGTGGCAAAGCTCATGTCTAACATGGATTTGATCTATGGGGCTAAAAAGATTCGTATCACGGCCCACTGCAATACTACCATCGGGGAAGCGGGGACACTCTCCTCCAGACTGCAGCCAAACCACCCCACAGACGATCCGGACGGCATTATGGCATCTCTTTTGGAAGGGCTGACCTATGGGGCTGGGGATGCGCTGCTGGGTCTGAATCCAGTAGATGATTCGGCGGAAAGTGTGACGCGTATCCTAAAACGCTTCGAGGAAATCAAGAGAAAGTACGAGATCCCTACCCAGACCTGTGTTCTGGCTCATGTAACCACACAGATGGAGGCCATTAAAATGGGTGCTCCCACAGACCTGATCTTCCAGTCCATCGCCGGGTCTGAACTGGGCAATACTGCTTTTGGTTTCAATGCGGCAACTATAGAAGAGGCGCGCCAGATGGCACTGAGCAGGGGGACAGCCACAGGCCCTAACGTAATGTATTTCGAAACAGGTCAGGGTTCTGAACTCTCATCAGAAGCCCACCACGGCGCGGATCAGGTGACCATGGAAGCCAGGTGCTATGGATTTGCCAAGCACTTTCAGCCGTTTTTGGTGAACACGGTGGTAGGATTTATCGGACCGGAATATCTGTATGACGGCCGACAGGTAAACCGTGCGGGCCTTGAAGATCACTTTATGGGAAAACTTACCGGGATCTCCATGGGATGTGATGCCTGCTATACCAATCATATGAAAGCTGACCAGAATACCATCGAGGATCTGTCGGTCTTACTGACAGCAGCAGGATGTAACTATTTCATGGGAATACCTCACGGAGATGATGTTATGCTGAATTATCAGACGACAGGTTTCCAGGAGACAGCTTCTCTTCGGGAAATCTTTGGTTTGACAGCAATCAGGCCTTTCCATGAATGGCTGCTTCGTATGGGGTATGTGGATGAGAGAGGTCATCTGACGGGACGTGCCGGGGATGCCTCCACATTATTTTAAAGGAGGAAAGGTGAATGCAGGATACAGATGTAAGAGCTTTAGTAGAACAAATGGTAGAAGATATGCTGAAGGGGAAATCTCTTCAGACCTCCTCTGACAGTAAAAGCAGCTATGCAGCATCCGGCGGACAGAATAACAGACTTGAGAAAGCGCCGGAAAGCACCGATGGGGGACAGATGCTGCCGGATATTACCCAGATAGATTTGAGAAAACAACTGCTGGTTAAAAAACCGAAGGACAGGGAGGGATATCTGGCCATGAAAGCCAAGACTCCCGCCAGACTGGGAATCGGAAGAGCAGGAGCAAGGTATAAAACAGCGACTATGCTCCGTGTGCGGGCAGATCATGCGGCTGCTCAGGATGCGGTATTCTCTGATGTTTCAGAAGAATTTATCAAAAAACATCAATTTGTATTCGTAAAAACAAAATGTAAAGATAAGGATGAATATCTGACCCGCCCCGATTTGGGAAGAAGGTTCGCGGATAAGGAAAGAGAGATTATAAAAGCTGCCTACAAAGATCACCCTAAGGTAATTATTGTGGTGGGGGACGGCCTTTCATCCTCTGCGGTAGAGGCGAATGCTGCTGAGATGATTCCTGCCATATCCCAGGGGCTGAAAGCGAAAGGGATAAGCACGGGGCCTATCCTATTTATCAAATATGCCAGAGTCGGAGCTATGGATGACATCGGGGAGATTACAGGAGCAGAAGTTATCTGTATGCTGGTTGGTGAGCGTCCGGGCCTTGTTACGGCAGAGTCTATGTCTGCCTATATTGCCTACCATCCCCGTCATGGGCTGGCAGAAGCTAAGAGAACCGTTATCAGCAATATTCACAAAGGCGGTACCACGGCAGTGGAAGCAGGGGCGCATGCCTCAGGTATTATTATGAAAATGCTGGAGCAGAAGGCTTCCGGTATTGATCTGAAATAACAGAAAGGAAAGCAAGCCATGAGAAATGATGAATTACGGGCTCACATTCTTGGTGTCCGGGTGATTTCCAATGTGAGCGATGATCTGGTAAGAGCACTTTCACTGGGGCAGAGGCATAAAAGTCTCGGAATTGTAACAGCAGATACCGATGATGTTCTCTATACCGCTCTGGATGAAGCTACAAAGGATGCAGATGTGGACGTGGTATATGCAAAGTCCATGTACGCAGGATCTGCCAATGCATCCACCAAATTAGCCGGGGAGGTAATCGGTATAATTGGTGGTCCCAGTCCTGCGGAGGTGCGCAGCGGCTTAGAGTCAATCAGAAATTTTATGGAGAACGGCAGCTGCTTTGTCAGCGCCAATGAGGATGATTCTATTGTCTATTATGCCCATACTGTTTCCAGAACTGGCTCGTATCTCTCCAAGTCTACAGGGATTCGGGAAGGGCAGGCCCTGGCATATCTGATAGCCCCTCCTCTCGAGGCAATCTATGGACTGGACGCAGCGTTAAAGGCTGCCGACGTAAGGATGGTTTCCTTTTATGGACCGCCTTCTGAGACAAACTTCGGGGGCGGACTGCTTACGGGAACCCAGTCAGCCTGCAAATCAGCCTGCGCAGCTTTTGCCCAGGCGGTAAAAGCGGTGGCAGACTCTCCCAGCCAATTTGAATAAGAGAAAAGGAGATTATCTATGGACTTAAAAGATAAAGATCTGCTGTCCGTTCAGGAAGTCAGGAACCTGCTGAAAGAGGCAAAAGCGGCTTCCGAAAAGCTGGCAGAGATGGATCAGAATCAGATAGACAGGATTGTAAAGGCAATCAGCGAAGCGGGAACTGCACATGCCACAGAGCTGGCTAAGCTGGCCAATGAGGAAACCGGATTCGGAAGATGGCAGGATAAGGTGATTAAAAATCTCTTCGCCTCTCAGGTAGTCTACGAGGCAGTGAAGAAACAGAAGACAATTGGAATTCTGCATGAAGACAGAGAGCGTCAGGTATGGGATATCGGAGTGCCGGTAGGGGTTATAGCAGGTATCGTACCCTCCACAAACCCCACATCTACGGTGATCTACAAGGCAATGATTGCCTTAAAAGGGGGCAATGCCATTGTCTTCTCTCCACATCCGGGGGCAAAGAAATGTATTCTCAGAACCGTTGAGGTTATTGCAGAGGCAGCCGTTCGTGCAGGCTGTCCGAGAGGGGCTATCTCATCTATCAGCATCCCAACCATGCCCGCTACACAGGAATTGATGAAGCATGAGAATACATCCCTAATCCTGGCTACCGGAGGGGGAGCAATGGTAAAATCTGCCTACTCCTCAGGAACCCCGGCCATCGGGGTAGGCGCCGGAAACGGCCCTGCCTTTATCGATAAAAGCGCAGATGTGCATATGGCCGTAAAACGTATCCTGGATTCCAAGACATTTGATAATGGGACTATCTGTGCTTCTGAACAGTCCATTATTGTCGAGAAATGCATGGAGCAGCCCGTTGCGGAGGAACTGAAGAGGCAGGGCGCCTTTCTTTTGAACGAGGAGGATACCAAAGAACTGGGCCAGTTTATATTGAGAGCTAACGGGACCATGAATCCTATGATTGTAGGAAAAAGTGTGGCCCAGATTGCTGAATATGCGGGGCTTTCCAATATTCCATCCGGGACCAGAGTGCTGGTGGGAAGAGAAACCAGTGTAGGAGAAGGGGCACCTTACTCCAGAGAAAAACTGGCGCCCATACTGGGCTTTTATGTAGAAGAAAATACGGAAAATGTTCTTCGACGTTCTATAGAAATACTTCATATGGAGGGTGCAGGACATACCTTTTCCATTCATGCAGAAGATGAGTCCCTGATCAAAAGGTTTGCCCTTGCAGTGCCGGCCTCCAGAATTCTGGTAAATACACCGGGCGCCCTGGGCGGCATTGGCGCGACGACGGGTCTGTTCCCGGCACTGACCCTGGGCTGCGGAGCAGTGGGAGGAAGTTCAACCTCCAACAACATCGGTCCACTGGATGTGATAAATATCAAAAGAGTTGGGTTTGGGACCAAAGAACTGGAGGAGATTAGAAGAGCGGCAGGCAGTGTGCCGGAACCGTCAGGCGCCTGTGCTCTTGGGACAGATGCTGCTTTCGTCCAGTCAATTGTTGAGAGAATCATGAGGGAGATTGGATAAAAACTGGAGATTCCAAGGCAGGAGACATCCAAATCGTAATTTATAAATAGAAAACAGAAAATTGTAGAATACTAATCTTGTATCGAAAGAGATGGAGGGATTGTAAAATGGCAAATACAAATGCATTAGGCATGATAGAAACAAAAGGTCTGGTAGGCGCAATTGAGGCTGCTGATGCTATGGTAAAGGCCGCCAACGTGGCATTAGTGGGCAAAGAAAGCATTGGCGCAGGTCTGGTAACGGTTATGGTCAGAGGAGACGTTGGAGCTGTCAAAGCGGCAACAGACGCCGGTGCAGCAGCAGCAGAGCGTGTAGGAGAGCTTGTATCTGTTCACGTAATACCGAGACCTCACACAGAGGTGGATGTGATTCTGCCTCACCAGCTGGAGAAAAGCAGCACATCCTATACCTCTGAGGCATAAAAAATGGCGGAAATCACGACAGAAAAGCTGGAACAAATTGTATCGGAAACCCTCTCAGAGATTCTGGGAGGGGATACAGGAAAGAAAAAAAAGCCGGAGCACATGACCACTCTGAGAGGGGATGAGATGGTCTACAAGGACCATCCCCGTATCATATTCCGGGGAGCCATCGATTCTCTGGAGTCGGAGATTATTCTTGTGCAGTTGACTGCCGCAAAAGAAAAAAAGAATCTTCTGGTACAGGACCTGGAGGAGATTATCCGGGTGATCCGCGGCCTGCTTCGCTGTGAAGTCAGCGGAGAAGCTGTGAAAACAGAGAAAATCCAGGGGCTGACCATGGATGAACTAAGAGAACATTCCCATCACCCCAGCCGGTATTATGGAATGAGACACTTTCTGCCAACCTGTGAGCACGGTGAGATCGTTGCCTGCCTGAACCGACTGAGGACCATGACCAGGGAAACAGAACTTGCGGCATACAAGGCATTTAAGACAGAATCCGGGGGAGTGACCCGGGACGACATTATCCGGGTGCTGAACCGGCTTTCCTCCCTGTTCTGGATTATGATGTTTAAATATCTCGCCGGCAAATACTAGTATCATTTGGCAGTACACTGAAATTGATAATATATCTGATAAAGACAGATCCAAGGATGGAGGGATGGACAATGTACGGTACAGTACTCCGGGATGAGGAGAAAAAAAGATTAGCCGACCGCATAGTAGATGCAGTGGTGAAAGAGATACAGGAAAGCTGTATGGTTGAGGTAGAAGCTTCCGGACGCCATGTCCACCTGTGCAGGGCAGATATCGATGCCCTGTTCGGAACCGGATATCAGCTTACAAGAGTCCGGGACTTATCTCAGCCCGGACAATATGTCTGCCAGGAGAGAGTATCTCTTGGAGGACCTAAGGGGACTCTGCACAATGTGGTAATCCTGGGGCCGGAACGAAAGGAGACCCAGGCAGAGGTTTCTATGACGGATTGTCTGGCTCTGGGAATAAAGGCACCGGTCAGGCTGAGCGGTGACATTGAAGGCACACCTGGGGCAGTATTCTCTTATAAAGACCGGCAGGTGATTAAAGACAAAGGTGTCATAGTGGCAAAACGCCATATGCACATTACTCCTGAGGATGCCGAAAAGTTCGGGGTCAGAGATGGGGATGCTTTAAAAATCAAGGTGTTCGGCAGCAGACCTCTCATATTTGAAGACACCATTGCCCGTGTCAGCCCGGATTTTCAAACGGATGTCCATATTGACTATGATGAAGCGAATGCCTGCGGTTTTCAGAAGGGCACCTTCTGCCGTATTGTAGGCAAAGAGAGGAACGGCGGATGACAGGGCAGCAGGAACTGGTGGAGCAGGTGGTAAGAGAAGTGGAAAAAAGGCTGAAAGAGTCTGGGTCCTTTAAGAGACCGGAGGCGCTTATCCTGGGAACGCCCGGACCGGAGATAAAAAACTATCTCGAAACGCAATATCTGCTGCATTTTTTCGGGGATTCCATTAAGGAAGCGGTAGAGTGCTCCAGGTATGATGTGATTTTTCTGATGGAGCTCCCGGATCTTTTGCTGGTCCAGACTGCGCTGGGTCTCCCCTATTCCCCCCAGGCAAAATGTGTACTATCCGCACTGCTCCGGGGGAAAAAGGTCTTTGCCTGGCGGGAAGGAATTGAATATCACAGATACAGGGATACTGCTTATAAAAATCTTTATCTCCAGTATCAGGAGTACGAAGACAAGCTGGTTAAATACGGGGTTACTGTTGTTGAAAGCATCTCGGAGATTGCAGCAGACGATCTGCCTCATAAGCTTCAGCCGGAGGGAGAGAGCCTGGATCTCACAGGGCTTCATCTGATACGGGAATCCGATCTTATGAAAGCACCTGCCAGAGGTGCCGCCTCAATTCTAGTGAGGGGAGAAGCAATTTTCACACCTTTAGCCAGAGACTATATAGCGAATCACAACCTGTATGTGAGAAGAGCTGCAAAGAGGTGAGCTTTTGGAAATTGGAAAAGTCATAGGAAATGTATGGGCCACGAAAAAGGATGAAGGAATCAGCGGCCAGAAGCTGCTGGTAGTTAATATTATGAAAAACCGGCAGCAGAAGAAAGACTCTCTGCTGGTGGCTGCGGATATTACGGGGGCAGGAATCGGGGATCTGGTTCTGGTGAGCAAAGGCAACTCCGCCCGGCAGGCGGTGGGAGATTCCAGAATTCCTGTAGATGCAGCGATTATAGGCATTATAGATTCCCTGGAGCTGCAGGAATCCGACAGCAAGGAAGATGGAGGAACATGAAATGAGCATTAACGAGATTATTATCTATATTATGGTGTTTTTCGCGGCTCTTGGGGCAATTGACCGTATTATCGGCAACCGCTTTGGGCTTGGGGAAAAGTTCGAAGAAGGAATTATGGCCATTGGAGCCCTGGCCGTTTCTATGGTGGGAATCATAGCCCTGGCTCCGGTGATAGCAAATCTGCTGAAGCCTGTGATTGTACCGCTCTTTGGCTTTCTGGGGGCGGATCCTGCTATGTTTGCCGGTTCGATACTGGCCAATGATATGGGCGGAGCTCCCCTTGCACAGGCTCTGGCGATAGATCCCAATGCCGGTGATTTCGGAGGACTCATTGTAGGTGCCATGCTGGGCCCCACAATCGTGTTTACGATCCCGGTGGCTCTGGGTATTATAGAGGAATCTGACAGGAAGTATCTGGCTACCGGAGTTCTGGCAGGAGTTATCACCATTCCCATAGGATCCTTTGTGGGAGGTCTGGTTGCAGGGTATTCCGTTATGATGGTAATCCGCAATTTAATCCCGATTATTCTCTTTGCCCTGCTCATTGCTCTGGGGCTATGGAAATTTCCGGATGCCATGGTAAAGGGATTTACGTATTTTGGCAAATTTGTTGTGGCAGTGATTACCCTTGGACTGGGCGCAGGTATTGTAGAACAGCTGACAGGCATTACCCTCATTCCCGGAATGAATCCGATCAGCGAAGGATTTACCGTAGTCGCTGATATCGCTATTGTTTTGGCAGGGGCGTTTCCCCTGGTCTATGTGATTACTAAGGTATTCAGAACACCACTGATGAAGCTGGGAAAAGTGCTCGGTATGAACGATGTGGCGGCGGCAGGCATGGTTGCCAGTCTGGCAAACAGTATCCCCATGTTTGGTATGATGAAGGACATGGACAAGAGAGGTAAAATTATTAATGTAGCTTTTGCCGTATCGGCTGCGTTCGTATTTGGGGATCACCTGGGATTTACCGCGGGATTCCATCAGGCTATGATTTTCCCCATGATTGTGGGAAAACTAGTTGGAGGAATCACAGCTGTTATTCTGGCGGTATTCATCTCCAGAAGAATGACTGAGTAATAGGAGGCATACAATGGAATTTACTGCATCAGAAATAGAAAAAATAGTACAGAGAATCCTGACAGAAAAGCTGTCCGGCCTGACGCCGGAAGGAGACAGCTGTAAAGAATACGCAGACGGAGTGATTAAAGTGGCTCTGCCCTCAGTACAGGTTACACCCGGGGATAAACTGGATACAGGAAGCCCGGGACACCAGGTATATACCCATGATGTGCTTTCTCTGGAAGAGAGCAGGCGGCTGGGCTGCGGAATCATGGAGATGAAAGAGACTACTTTTGACTGGACACTGAATTATGACGAGATTGATTATGTAATAGAGGGCAGTCTTAGGATTAACAAGGGCAATGCGTCTGTCACGGCAGGGCCCGGAGAGATGATTCTGATACCCAAGGGCAGCAGGATTCAGTTTTCCGTGGCTGACAAGGCCAGATTCTTATATGTAACCTATCCCGCCGACTGGATGGGAGGAAATTAATAGAATTCACACGCTGGATACCGGGTACTTCTGGTACAGTGTGTGAATTTTTAGTGATCTTTTCATAAATCCATGGATATTCTAAGAAAAAATGTTATAATAAATCTGTTAATTCTGTGATGAAACATAGGAGTGAGGAGATAAATAATGAAAAATAGAAGAATAAAACTGGCAGCCCTGTCGCTTACAGCGGCTATGATAATGAGTACCGTACCTGCTCAGGTGTTTGGAGATACTACAAAGGAAGCTGTGGAAAAAGATGCCGGCAGCAGTCAGGAAGCCGGTGATCTGCCTGTACCCGCAGCCCTCAGTGAAACCAGGGCAGCAGAGACAAAAGGAACCTGGGTAAAGGATTCCAAGGGGTGGTGGTTTAAGAAAAGTGACGGTTCCTGGCCTGTGAATTCCTGGGAGTACATAAATGGCGAATGGTATGTGTTTGACAAGAACGGATATATGAGAACCGGCTGGGTGCTGACCACTGGAGGCTGGTATTACTGCGATGCGTCCGGAGTCCGTCTAAGAGGATGGCTGAGACGAAGCAATAACTGGTATTACCTGAATTCGAAAGGCGTTCTCCAGACCGGCTGGTTTAAAGACGGCTCTGCCTGGTACTTCTCCAACAGCAACGGTATCATGCAGACAGGCTGGCTGAAGCAGGGTACTACCTGGTATTACCTCAAAGGAAACGGTGCTATGGCCGAGGGATGGGAAAAGGTTGGAGGAGCCTGGTATTATCTGACTCCGGGCAGCGGCAGTATGAAAACCGGCTGGTTTATGGACGGATCAACCTGGTATTATGCCAACGGAAGCGGAGCGATGCAGACGGGCTGGCTGAAGCAGGGGAACACCTGGTATTATCTCAAAGGAAGCGGAGCCATGGCTGAAGGCTGGGCAAAAGTTGGAGGAACCTGGTATTATCTGACCCCGGGAAGCGGAGCCATGAAGACCGGGTGGCTAAAAGACGGGGAGACCTGGTATTATACAGACGGAAGCGGAGCCATGAAGACGGGCTGGCTGAAGCAGGGGAATACCTGGTATTACCTCCAGGGAAGCGGAGCCATGGCCGAAGGCTGGGCCAAAGCAGGCGGAAGCTGGTATTATTTCGCTCCGGGAAGCGGGGCCATGAAGACCGGATGGATCAAAGACGGAGGAACCTGGTATTATACAGACGGAAGCGGAGCGATGCAGACGGGCTGGCTGAAGCAGGGGAACACCTGGTATTATCTCCAGGGAAGCGGAGCTATGGCAGTAGGCTGGACAGATGTGGGAAATACCAGATATTATATGGATCAAAACGGGGTTATGCTTACGGGCTGGATACTGGTAGATAATACCTGGTATTATCTGCACGCCTCAGGGGCTCTTCAGACATCCCGGTGGGTTGGAGATTACTATCTTACGGAAGACGGTTCTATGGCCGTCAGCCAGTGGATTGAAGAAACCTATGTGGGAAAGGATGGCAAGCGCATCCCAGGTTATACAGAGTATGAACTGGAACAGGAATCTACATTAGCCGGAACTGTAAAAGAGGTTACCTGGTCGGATTCCGGACAGCAGTATACAGCGCAATTTTTAGTACTGGATCAGATGGCAGGCTTTAGATCAGGCGATACTGTCGTGGCGGAAATTAAAGAGATTCAGCTTACAGGAGAGGATTACGAGGATGGCAGCAGAATAGAGGCAACTGGTGTTCTAAAAGTAAGTCCGGAGACACCGGAATACTCTCAGTCAGAGATATATATGGAACTGACACCTGCCGATGCTCCGGAAGAGACGCCTGTTTCTGAAGAGTAAGACGTATATATAAGAATAAAAGGGGAACCGCGTCACTAGGCAGAGAACTGATAGACACTAGGAAGCGGTTCCTTCTGGATTTTACTATATTTTATAGACAATTTACAATTTTTTAGAGTTTAAAAATATCTCTTTCTCTCATTGTGTGCTATGATACAGGTATGTATCAGAAGGATTAACAGGAGAGGAAGGATTCTATGAAAGTGCAGGTACTGTACAAAAGCAAAACTGGTAATACAGAAAAGCTGGCAAAGGCTATCTATGCAGCTATCCCTGATCCGGATAAAGATATTCAGCGGCTGGAAGGACAGAAGAATTATGATATGGGAGACGTATATTTTATAGGGTATTGGACTGATAAGGGGACTGCAAGCTTTGAGATCCTGGATTATTTAGGGGAACTTCATAATAAGAAAATCGCACTTTTCGGAACCTGTGGATTTGGCGGAAATGAAAAGTACTTTCAGCGCATTGAGGAGAATGTGAAAGCTTTTATCGGAGATGACAATGAGTATCTGGGGGCTTTTATGTGCCAGGGAAAGATGCCGATACAGATAAGGGAGCGTTATGAATCTATGAAGAATGGAGAAAATGACGCTAAGGTAGAGGCCCTGCTGCGAAATTTTGATGAGGCAATGCTTCATCCGGACAGGGATGACATGGAAAAGGCGGCTGTCTTTGTGAATTCAGTATTTGAGAAGCTGTCTGGGGAAGGAGCTAACTGCTGATTATGAAAGAAAAATTGAGGAATTTTATGTCAGGAAGATATGGTACGGATCAACTGAACCGGTTTATTCTGATTGTTGTTATGGCTTTTTTAATTTTGGATCTCTTTGTCAGAAAAAATATCCTGCTGCTGCCGGGGCTGTTTTTACTGGGAGTGTGTTATTTCAGGATGTTTTCCAGAAATTACAGTGCCAGATACAGTGAGAATCAGAAGTATCTGGAATTGAAAGGAAAGGTTACCGGAAAGTTTAAAAAAGAGAAATATATGATGTCCCAGCGAAAGGATTTTCATATTTATACCTGCCCATCCTGCCAGCAGAAAATAAGAGTGCCGAAGGGAAAAGGGAAAATCTGCGTCACCTGTCCAAAATGTCATGCAGAATTTCAAAAAAAGAGTTGAAATTTTTCCAAAATGTGATACAATATCAATTGTGTTTGACACAAGCTGGAATAGCTCAGTCGGTAGAGCACTTCACTCGTAATGAAGGGGTCGAGGGTTCAAGTCCCTTTTCCAGCTTTTGCGAAAGGCCCGCAGGTATGCGGGTTTTTGTATGTTTAAGAGTAAAAATTACCGCCCTGAAAAGGGCGATTTTTTTATTTGACTAACATTAGTCTAACGTGGTAATTTTGCGTCGGATAATACACTTTTTATGATACTACCAGAGAGCGACTGTGTGTATCCTGATTATTGTATCTACGGGCGGCGGCTTATATGGAAAACGCTGCCGTATAATCCAAAGATATGAAAGAAGTACACTTATAGGTAAATAGTCTGGTTAAACATTCACTATCCCCTCTCATGAGCGATCAGTAGAGATACAGGGTACTTTTACATCTCTGAAATAGTACGTATTTTATTGCAATTATCTTGTGGTATTGATAGAATATACCATGGGGGTGGAGAAATATGGAAGTAATCTTTAAGTATATAACGAAAAATCTAAGTGCAGCAGTATTGATAAGCATAGGAATAGTTGCACCTGGTATATTAACCATAGCCGCATTTGACATTGGGTTATTTGAAAGAATGGATATTATAAAATTACTGGTATTTGGGTGCTCTATATCAATAACACCAGCATGTATACTATATATTGTAACCATACTATTTTCGTTTTGCGGTAAGGATAATGTCAATCTTGCAATAAGCATGGCTTTGTCGTTTAACTGTGGTTTCTTTGCAATCGGGTTAATTCTTAAAATGTTATTTAAAATGCACATACAATATTTTATTCTTCTGGAATTATTTCAGGCGATTATTTATGCAGTTTGTTGTATATGGGATAAAAAGAGAGGAGGTAGTATTTACTAAGCATCCTTTAGGGTGCCTTTACTATGCTTATTAATAGGCTAGAATATGCATTAGTTAGTCTTTATGCTTCCACATAAACAAATTATTTGAGGCGCTTCGTAGAAATATAGGGCGTTTTACTGTATCATAGAAGAATAGTATATAGAGAGGGAGACTAAATGAAAGACACAAATTTAAAGGTTATAGGGGCTTTCGCAGCAGGCATTGGAACTGTGGTATCAATTTATGGGTTTGTACAATTAGATAAAGGCAAAGGTCAGTATAATATAGCTGTAGAATTTGGGAATTTTGATACAGCTGGTATATGGGCTGGACATATTCTAAGTTACAAAATATGTATAGCTGCAGGGCTAGTTATGCTGTTAGTAGGAGTGATAGCGTTAATTGTATGGTGTACAAAGAAACCAATTAGCGGAGAAAATGAAAATATAAATATCACTAAAAATAATTCTGGCAATAGTGTAACTGAAAAAATGATGGAACTGAAAAGAATGAAAGATATTAATTTAATAACAGAAGAAGAATTTGAAAAGAAAAAGAAAGAATTTTTAGATTTAATGTAGAAATGATGGCTAAGAACAGAGTCACACTATAGTGGCTCTTTTTCTATATAGAGAAAGAAGGTGAGCCTACTGGCGAAAGGAAAATACGAATATTGGATGACATTGGAAGGATTGCAGTGCCGGAAGAGTGGGCAGGAGTTTTTTTGTTTCTCATTATATGACATATATAATTCCGCCTTTTTATATAAGTATATTAGGCTTTTGTGTGTTTTAAGATGCCGAGTATAACGTTACTTTCAATTAAAAGGGGCTGTCGGGAAATAGATAGCCCTACACAGGGGCAGGCGTGATTCATACGAATCACGCCTGCCCCTGAAAATTAT
>NZ_WKYV01000034.1 GCF_009677585.1 Lactonifactor sp. BIOML-A5
GGAGATTTTTTCGGCAGTCAAGGCCGAAAAAAAGTGAGCATGGGCAGAGAATGCACATCAAGCATTCTTTGCACATACGAACGGTGCTCCGGCGGGGATTCCGGTTTTGTCTTAGACTCTCTTCGCGACGGAGGTGTCCCCGGAACTTAAGCCTCCCTCCTGTCCGAACCAGCCAGCCCGCTGCCGCGGGATTTCTCTCACCGTCCCCCCGCCACCTCACACTTTCCGACTTGAATCACTTTAAGCTGAAGTCCAAGCGCTACAGCACTAAATCCCAATTATTTTCCCAACCGATAATACTCCTCCGTCACTCTCTCCAGCTCCTCTCTAACCAATTCTACTCTCTCCCCTTTCCTGGGTGCACTTATCCTGGCAGTCAATTCCATCATTTTCATATTTAGCAGTGTCCTTTGCAGCTCCACAGAATCCTCTGCCTTTTCCATACGCCTTTTAGAGGTCTCATACTCCTTCCAATTGCCTTCAAATGTCCGTATCTCACCCTTATCGAAAAACAGGAAACGTTCTCCTGTCTCCTGAGCCAGGTGCCTGTCATGGGTTACGATGAGTAAAGTACCCTTCCACTGTTTTAGCAGCAATTCCAGAGCCTCTGCAGTATACATATCAATGTGATTGGTGGGTTCGTCCAGAATTAAAAAGTTAGCATCCGAGGCCAGCAGCTTTGCCAGCATTACTTTTGCCCGTTCTCCCCCGGAAAGTACAGACACTGGTTTTTCTATATGCCTGGATGTCAGATACAGATTAGCAAGAATAGCCCTGATTACAGACTCCTTTTGGTTGGACGTAGACCGGACATTCTGCAGTACGGTTTTTTCTGGCTCCAAGGTCTCATGGTCCTGGGCAAAGTACCCCAGCCTGGCTTGTGGGGAGAAGCGTACAGCAGGATCCTGTTCTACTATTTTTCTGATCACAGAAGTTTTCCCCGTGCCGTTTGGCCCCATTATGACCGTACATTTGTTAGCTGATATTTTGAAATCAGCATCTTTTATGATAGTCGTTTTGCCGTAAGCAATTTTAATGTGCTCCGCTGTGAGAGCATTTTTTCCCTCCATGGGATACTCAGCCCCCATTTTCATAGATATTTTGGGCAAATCTTTTGGCTTTTCTTTCTTCTCCAGCTTATCCAGTCTTTTTTCTATTGCCTTTCCCCTGTTCTGCACATGTCTCTGCTGAATCGCAGCTGTTCCCTTGTAAAGAATCCACTCACTGCTGCCCATTCGTTTGGGCGGCCTTCTCATCCCCTCCGCCTCATGTTTAATCTGATGCATGGCTGATTCCAGATGTTTTTTCTCTGTCTGGAACTGTTCATACTCAAACAGGGCATATTCACGCTCTCTGCTTTTCTGTTCAGACCAAGCGGTAAAATTCCCAGGAAAAACCCGCAGTTTTTCGTCCTCAATCTCCCAGATGGTATCACATACCTGGTCCAGAAGGTATCGGTCATGGGATACCAGTACAAACGCACCTTTAAAACCCTTCAGCATTTTTTCCAGAGTTTCAATTCCCTGCACATCCAGATTCGTTGTGGGTTCATCCGCAAATAAAAGCTTTGTCTCTCGGGAAAATGCTGCCGCAATGGCCAGCCTTGTCTTTTCTCCCCCGCTCTTGCAGGCAGAGCCTTTGAGGTTCATGCAGCTTAAAAGGTAAGCGCTTGTATCGCCCTCCGTCTCCTGCTCCTGAGTAATATAGGAAGTACTGCAGGATACTTTAATATCTCCTGCATCAGCCTCAGTCTGTCCGCTGAGAATTTTAAGAAGTGTACTTTTCCCGCATCCATTAGCCCCTACCAGGCCTATCCTGTCGTGTTCCCCAATTTCTAATTTATCAATAGAAAATAATTTCTGTATTCCGTATCCTTTTTCCAGATTATGTGCTTCTAATAACAAAAAAAATCCCTCCTAAACACTCTGTCCAGAAAGGATTTTTGCATACAAATAGAATGCCGGTATCTAAAAATACCCGCAAAAATACCTGCAAGAAAAATCCGGTGCTGAACAGAGCAAAACAAATAAAAGGGCATCTACCCTTTTCATTTTAAAGTTTCCTGTTGTTTGCTTTTTGTTCAGACCTTACATTCTCATTTTCCTGCAGATACCCCGTTCTTTCTTATATTGCTTGTAATATAGCATAACTGTTCCGGACTGTCAAGGGTTCTGCAAAAGGCATGTGTTATGAATCTATGATAATATCACCTTTAGAATCATTTGAGATTATGTCCTTTTTTAACTATAAGAGATAACCGACGTATACGTCGAAAGCCGAGCCTGGAACAAACGGCCATGCCCGGGAGCATAGCCGCTGATAGGAAACCGTATTAACCGTTCACCTTGCTGTCCATTCGCAAGTGCAGGCGATGAATTGCCAGCCTTGCAATCGGCTGAGCAATACACATTTCCACAAACAGCGATATAGCAAAGTTGCGCGGCCATTTGAAGAAAAACATTCGGATAGGTTCCCATGTGATAGAGCGCGTTCCAACCCATGTACCTATTACAGTCAGCAAAATTGACATCATAAAGACTGTACACAGAATATTAACAACAATATGCGCTTGAAAGCTATCCCCTTTGGATACTATTTTTGCGGTCAGTTTTTCCGCAGGCACATAGGTCAGCAACACAATCGCAATCACACTCAACCAGATAAACGGCAGGACGGTCAGAACATCTTGATACACATATAGGTGGAACCCGGCTTCAAAGCAGGTAATCAGCGGAGCGATAATGTTTACCGAGATAATGGAGATAATCCCCATAAACAAAGCGAACTCCTTTTTGTTGCGTGGTAACTTCATGTAAAATTCCATTGTCCAGACTCCTTTCAAGGGAAAAAAATAAGCGTGAAATCATACTGATTTCACGCTGAACCATTATACGCGCTCTTTGAACAAGAAATATTATACCACACGCTTTCTGGAAATTTCAAGAACAAAATTTCACACTTCTATTACTTCTTTATTCCATATGAGCACAAAATGACGGCACGAAGACCCAGAAAGAGCGAAAAAGCAGTAAAGCCTCATTTTCAAAAGCTATTGACAGAGTTATGCAAAAGGCAGAAGACAATCCCCTGCCTTTTGCGGTCTCTAACTTCCTGTCACAAATTTTTCCAGCGCCAGGGCAACCCCTGCATGACGATTGGATGCAGTAACATAATCCGCAGTCTCCTTTATCACGGTAGCCGCATTTTCTACAGCGACGGTGAATGCCGGCAGTGACATCATGGTTGCGTCATTCTCACTATCTCCGAAAATCATAACCTGATTGAGAGGGATTTCTAAAAAGGCTGCTAACCATCGAACAGCATTTCCTTTATTCGCTCTTTTGTTTGTAATCTCCAAATTGTTATACAGCGAAGAAGTGACAGCAATATCCCCTCTGCTTCCAAGCAGCATTCTTATTCCTTCTTTCGCCCTGAGATCCGAAAAATACAGATTAATCTTTTCAATCCCTGTTCCCTTGTTTCTCACATACTCTATCACATCACCTACAGCCTGTCTTGTTTTTCTCATCATTCTGCAAATCTCCGGTTCTATTCCATAATCCTCCAGATGGGTCAGAAATCTGCTTTCAGACTTGCCGGTGCCGTCTGCAAAAACGTCGTATATAAGGGAATATGGTGTTACCTCCTCTAACACATCCACTGCCAGCAGAGGGCTTAACAGCTCTCTCTTTATCCACTTGTTTTCCTGCAAATCAATAATCTCTGCACCGTTGGCCAGAATCGCATATCGCACCAAGGAAATCAGCTCTCTGCATTCTTTGAGCCCTAAAAGATTCCTACCCGTAGCTGGTATGATTTCGATGTTCCGGGTTCTGCATTTTTTTAAGGCTTCCAGGGTTCTGTCAGAAATTCTTTTCTTCTCATCCAGCAGCGTATGATCCAGATCTGTGATAATTGCTTTTATCTCCATTGTCTTGTCCAGTTTCCGGGATAAGCCTTACGGGGTAAGGGTGATTCGTTTTACATAGTAATATTCCTTCAGAGAATAGGAAGACCAGTCCTTCCCCACTCCGCTTTCCTTTATGCCGCCGTGGGCGTAGGGCAGAGGGGAGCCGCCGCCCCACACATTGACAATAACCTCACCAGCCTCCAGCTGTTCAGCCAGTTCGAACGCCTGGTGCATATCATTGGTGTATACGTAGGCGGAAAGACCGTACCTGGTATCATTTGCCAGGGCAACGGCATCTTCGGGGGAGTGATACGTAAGTACCGGAAGAACCGGGCCAAAAATTTCTTCCTGACATACCCGCATGCTGTTATGTACCTGTGTAAGAAGCGCCGGCATCATATAATTCCCCTCCGGTCTGTCTTCCGGAATATTCCCGCCGCACCGAAGTTTGGCCCCTTGTTTTACAGCTTCCTCTACGAGACGCATCACCCTGTTCCTGTCCTCCGGGGTGATCAGCGGACCCATAGTCGCCCCATCTTCTCTGCCCCATCCCAGTTTGCATGCCTCAAACTTTTTCTGCACAAGGCTGCAGAATTCCTCTGCCACAGATTCGTGTACAATAGCCCGGTTCACACTAGTGCACACCTGTCCGCAGTTATTCATCTTCATAGATGCAACAAAATTAGCCGCCTTTTCCACATCCGCATCCGGGAGCACCACTGCCGGAGCATTGCCCCCCAGTTCCAGAGAATACGTCTTAATGCTGGTACTGGACTCCTGTATCATCTTTCTGCCTGTGGCAGAGGATCCAATCAAGGTAATCAGCCTGGGAACAGGACTCTGATTGAGCACTGCTGCCACTTCCTCCGATGGACCTGCCACAATGTTAATAACTCCTGCAGGGAACTGGATAGAGGCCGCGATTTCCCCCACCTTCAGCGCGGAAAGAGGCGTAAGAGAGGACGGCTTTATTATACAAGTACATCCGGAAGCCAGTGCTGGTCCCAGCTTTGCCCCTACATTGAGAAGCGGCATATTCCACGCAAGATGCCCCACCACAACACCTATGGGGCGGTATTCGTGGAGGTGGTAAGTGGCATGATTAGAATTATAATCGGGAATACTGATACCTGTCAGACGCTTTGCCTCCTCCCAGTAGAAATCCAGGGCGTCGATTAAAATGTGATAATCTCTGGAAGCTGCGAACAGAGGTTTTCCTGTCTCCATGCTTAAGATATCTACAAGTTCCTCTTCCTTTTTTAAAAGCGCCGCTTTTAATTTATGGATCCAGTTTCCCCTCTCTGTCAGGGATAATGCAGACCACGTTAAAAACGCCTTCTGCGCACTTTCCAGGGCAGAAAGTGTCTGTTGCTTATCCGCTGTTTTTAGCTGGCAGATCTCTTTTCCGGTGCCAGGATTGTAGATACATTTCCCCCTGCCTTTCCCTTCTTCTAATTCTCCGCCGATATATTGGTAAAACTTCATAATTCACTTCCTCCTTTTCCTATTTTGCCAGTCCTGCTTCCTCAAGAATGGGTACGTAGGTATCCACCTCTTCCTTCAGCCACGCTGTATATTCGTCTGCCCCCCTCCATATCATATTGGTATTCTGGGAAGTGACATATTCTTTGTACTCCTCACTGTCTACTGCATTCCTGAATGCCTTTTCCAGTACCGCAATGACATCCGATGGGGTACCCTTTGGCGCCACGAATCCACGGGTTGAATACACCTCACAGTCCCACCCGGATTCCCTGGCTGTCGGGACATCCGGATAGCTCTCCTGCCTTTCCGCTGTAAGCGAGGCAATAAATTCTATATCTCCGGAATCCAGCTGGGCGATACAGTCCACAGGGCAGGATACCGCCACATCAATATCCCCATTTGCCAGTGTCAGGCCAAGTCCCACACCGCCCCCCGCATTCGGCACTACATTAACTTCGATTCCAGCCACACTGCAGAACTTCAGAATAGCCATGTGCCACATCCCGCCAGCCTGTCCGGTTCCCCAGCTTAGTTCTCCCGGATGAGCCTTTGCATACTCTACCAGTTCCGGTAAATTTGTAAACCTTTCCTCCCCTTTTTTGATAAACAGGGAAGCTCCGTCAAAATTAACAGAACAGATTGCCTCGACATCCTCTCTGGAAAGCTCTGAGTATCCCAGGGCCTTCAGGGTAGCCAGATTCGTCATATTCATGGCAATGGTATATCCGTCTGCCTCAGAATCTGCCATCTGCTGCAGTCCGATAGAAGTAGAACCGCCTTCTACGTTTGTACATACGAACGGAACACCCAAATCCTTTTCCATAACAGAGGTCAGTACACGGGCAATCAGATCGCTTCCGGTACCTACACCCTGAGGGATAATCACCTCGATCTTTTTGCTGGGATAGTCTGAACTCCCGTCTTCACTCTTTGCAGCATTGCCTGATGTTTCTTTCTGCTGTGAATCTTTTTCTGCAGATGCAGCTTTTTCCCCGGAATCATTTCCGCATCCGGCCATAATCATAACTGCTGCCACTGCAATACCCAAGATCTGAAAAAATCTTTTTATCATTCTGCTTCCTCCTCTTTACTCCTTTTTGCTTTCCTGGTTTTTATCACTTTTCTGGTTTTGGGGACAACAACCATAGCGATTGTCAGCGCCCAGAATACACAGGGAATCGGCCTGAAAAATATAGCATAATTCCCCTGGGACATGGTCAAAGCCGAACGAAAATTTGTCTCTGCAAGAGCTCCCAGTACCTGACCGAGGATCAGTGCAGAGGTGGATATCCCTACTTTGTCCATAAAAAATCCCAGAATGCCGAAAATAACCATGACATAAATATCAAATACTTTATTAGAAGACGCGTAGGAGCCAATTACACATGCCATAAGAATCAAAGGCATTAAAATCTTTTTGTCTGTATTAATAAGCTTCGCAAACCAGCGGGCCGCCAGCAGTCCAATGATAATCATGAAAATATTAGCTATTATTGTATATACATATACGCTGTACACAACCTCCGGCGTCTCCTGGAAAATCATCGGCCCCAGACGTATTCCGTGGATGGCAAAAGCTCCCAGAATAATGGCTGTAACCGCATCCCCCGGAACCCTCAGAGCAAGCATAGGGATCAATGCGCCGCCCACAGTGGCGTTGTTGGCACACTCCGGCGCTGCAATTCCCTCAGGAATGCCTGTCCCGAATTTTTCAGGATGTTTGGAATTGCTCTTCTCACTGTTATAAGCCACAAATGCAGCTATAGGACCTCCTGCTCCCGGAAGAGCGCCTATGATAGTTCCTATAATAGAACAGCGCAGCAGCACCCCTTTTAATTTTCCCAGTACCCCCCATCCCGGGAAAATCCTGTCTATTTTCTGCTGCTGCTTCTTTTCGGAGTCAATCGTAAACAGCTGATTCATAATCTCAGACACACCAAACAAGCCAATAAGTGCAGGAACCATGCCAATACCGCTCATAAGATTCTGTGTACCAAAAGTAAATCTGGGAATCCCTGTAAGGTTGTCCATTCCAATTGTGGTGATAAATACTCCAATGATAGCTCCCAGAAGCCCTTTCAGAAGAGAATCTGCAGACGCATTCGCAATCACACAGAGTCCGAACACAGCAATCACAAAATATTCCGGATAGGTAAACTTTGCTGCAATCCTGGCAATGGCCGAGCATCCCACAATCAGAAAAATACAGCTCACAATACCGCCGAAGAAAGATGATACCGTAGAAATTCCAATAGCCTTTCCGCCCTCGCCTCTGCAGGACATAGGATATCCGTCCAGAGCAGTCATAACCGCAGAAGAGGTTCCCGGAATTTTCATCAAAATAGCAGATATGGACCCTCCGTACACTCCTCCTACAAAGATTCCCAGCAGCATTGCTATGGCACTGCCTGATTCCATCCCAAAGGTAAATGAAGTCAGTACTGCTACAGCCATTGTGGCAGTCAATCCTGGTATAGAGCCTACCGCGATTCCCAGCACTACTCCTACCAGTACCAGACATATTGTCCCAAAGGACAAGGTGGAAAGAACCGATGATATGGTCGCCAGCATACACACACCTTCCTTTCTACAAAAACTGCATAGGTACAGAGACCCTTAAGAATCTGACAAAAACCAGATAGACAAAGGCAATGGCGGCAGCTGGTATAAAAAAAAGCCGTTTCCATTTCTTCTCCCCACAGATAAGCATAGTTGCATCCAGAAATATCCAGGTAGAAATCTCAAACCCCACCGGACGGAGGGCTATACCATATGCAATCATAAAGGCCGGAATAAAAATCATCCGGAATAATCCCCGCATATTGCTGCCAATCTTGCCCTTTAGTTCCGCTACTTTGTACAGTTCTCTGTGAAGATAAGACATTTCTTCCGTTCCATATTTTCCTGATATCACCCGATATATTTCTGTACCCATAAGTATTACGGCCGTGACAGTAAAAAAGGCCGCGCAGCACAGAGGGAAAAAACTGGGTCCGGCAACTGCAAGACCTCCCAGCATAGGCATCTGGATGCTTTCAAAATAGATGTAAACAGAAGCAATCAGTAATAAAACAGAAGTGATTACATTTCCAATCAATGTATTTCCTCCTTCCTTTTACATGGAGCAAATAGGCCTCCCAGTTCCTGGCAGACCTATCATACCTTTACCCAATAATCATTTTTGTCTCGACCAGAGCTTTCCGGATACGCTCTACCTCCTCTTCCGTTCTTGGAAGAAATGGCTTTTTCGGGATACCAATATCAATTCCCAGCATAGGAAGAACTGCATGGTAAAAGGGAACCGGAATGCCCGAACCGGTCACTGACCTGAGAAGGTTAGCCTTCAGCTGCATATCTCTGGCTTTCTGGAATTCACCAGCTTTGCAGGCATCATATATTTCTTTGATAAATTCAGGGAAGGCATTAGACAGCCCTGATACCACACCGTGTGCTCCTCCCACAACTGCAGGTACCAGGTGGGTTTGAGAGCCGATTAGGAAAAGGAACCCTTCTTTTTTTACTTTTGCCATATAATCATAGAAAAGAGCAATGTCTGCCGAACTGTCCTTTATCCCCTCTAATCCAATGTCGGCCAATGCTGCCAGCAGATCTCCGCTGATACAGAAATTAGAGTATTTGGGGTTATTATAGGCAATAACCGGCAGATCCACTGCCTGGATCAAGTCTTTGTAGTATTGGACAATGACATCCTCTGTATGCCTGTAATAGCAGGGGGTGACAGCTGCCACAGCGTCTGCTCCCACTCTCTGGGCATGTTTTGCCAGCTCGATGGTGCTGTTGGTGTCGGTGCATCCTATCATCAGAATCACCGGCACGCTTCCTTTTGCCACAGACATTACCGTTTCTGCCACTGTTTTTCTCTGTTGAACGGTCATAATTGGGCCTGATCCATAGGAACCGCCCACAAACAGTCCGTCTACCTTACCGCACAGATATTCGGTATAAGCTGTCAATTTCTTTGTATCAACCTCACCGGTTTCATCAAAGGGGGTAATCACTGCCGGATATACTCCCGTAAATCTTTTTACATCCATAGGAATCTCCTTTCCTTTTACGTTTTCCTGCTTTCTCTTATCCTGCCTGGTTAACGATTACAGCTTTCTCTGCCGCCCATAAATGCATCCAGCTCTTCTCTGCTGGGATAGGATTCTATATTTCCTTTCAGCGTGACGCTAAACGCCCCCACAGCATTTGCCAAAGCCAGGCATGTTTCCATCTCAGCACCCTCCAGTACGCCGCAGAGATATCCCGCCGCAAATGCGTCTCCTGCGCCGAAGGTATCCACCGCCCGCTCTGCCCGGAACCCCTTGGAATAGCACTTTTCTTTGTTCTCATAGCCGATGCATCCCTGCTCTCCAATTTTTACCACCACAGTACCGGCCCCATATGCCTTCATCTGCCTTGCGATTTCATCCGGCTCCTCTGTTCCGTATAAAAGACGTCCCTCTTCCTGGCCCGGAAATACAATATCCGCATATTTCAAGAGCCTGTTCGTCGTGCGTCTGGCCTGTTCCAGCGGCCACACCTTCAGGCGAAGATTGGGATCAAAAGAAACCAGCAGACCACTCTCTTTTGCCGCTGCCATGGCATATTCCGTTGTCTCCTCAGCTTCTTTGCTGAGTCCGGGTGTAATTCCGCTGATATGGAGGATTTTTCCAGACTTTAGATAGTTTAGGTCTATGAGGTCTGGAGTCATTGTACTGGCTGCGGAACCCTTTCGATAATAAAAGTTTCTGCTCTCCCCGTTTTCCAGTCTCTGCCTGAAGAATATACCTGTAGGTGCATTGTCATCCATCAATACCTGACATACCTCTACTCCTTCCCCGGCAACCGTATTTTTTATCTTTGCGCCAAATTCATCATTTCCCAATTTACTAATCCAGCCTGCGCTGTGATTAAGTTTCACCAGGGCCACTGCGGTATTCGTCTCCGCTCCGCCTATGTGACATTCATAGTCCTGGGAATACCGCAGCTTCCCTTTGCTCAGGCTGTCAAAGACTACCATAGTCTCACCTAATGTTATTACCTCCGGCATATTTCTTCCTCTCTACCTCAGGCCGTTCATAGCTTTTTTGGCAATCCCTACAAGGTCTTCTACCCTGGAGGTTCTGGGATTGGAATAAATATTGCCGCTTTGATATGCCTTCTGCGCAATCTCCTCCAGATCTTCTTCCTTCACTCCCCAGTCTTTTAGGCCCTGAGTAATACCAATGTCTGCATTCAGCCTCTTGACAGCCTCTACCGACTTTGCAGCTGCCTCCATAGGAGACAGCCCCTCCACGTGTTCCCCTAAAAGCTTAGCTACCTCTATATACTTTTCTGTGGCTGCAGGGAGATTGTATTCCATTACCCAGGGGAGCATAATTGCATTCACCGTACCATGGGGGATCTTATACTTGGCGCCCAAAGGCATGGCAAAAGCGTGAGAAAGTCCCAATTTGCCCACATTAAAAGCCAGGGCCGCAATAAGGCTTCCCATCAGCATATCCTCCCGGGCGTCTATGTCATCTCCTTTGGTTGCCGCCTTTCGGAGAGCTCCTGCAATCAAACGCATAGCGTGATAGGAGAGTCCTTCTGATACGGGCTGTGTGGCCTTAGACACATAGGATTCCATTGCATGGCAGAATGCATCCATACCTGTAGCTGCAGTAACATGGGAAGGTACACTTAGGGTCAGCTCCGGATCCAGAATCGCCGTATCCGGCATAATCTCCCAGCCGCCCACACTGGCTTTTATGTCTTTTTCTTTGTCCCCCACCACAGCCCAGAAGGTGACCTCACTTCCGGTTCCGGCGGTAGTCGGCACCGCAATTATGGGAAGGGGCTTGTTTTTTATGTTTCCGAAGCCAAGGTAATCAAAAATTTTTCCATCGTTTGTCCACATAACAGCTACATTTTTAGCCGTATCCATGGAGCTTCCTCCTCCGACTCCAATGACCGCTGTAGCCTTTGCCTCTTTCAGCATCTCTACCGCCTCATCTACCCCTTTATAGGTAGGTTCCGGCTCCACATCATGGTAAATACTATATTTTATGTTTCCCTCCTGCAATGACTCTTCAATTGTTTTCAGCACACCGCTGGCATATACCCCCCGATCTGTCACTATTAGAACACTGTCGCTTCCCAGGTCTTTTACCTTTTCAGCGGTGTGCAAAGCTGCACCCCGTCCAAAAAACAGTTCTGTAGGCATTTTATATGTATACAACTGACTCATACGTTCTCCTTTCATACAACTTTACATAACCATTCACCCCTGTACTTCTCATAGTTAGCTGGTATCATAAAAACGCAGCATACAACCTTCTCCTCCTTTCGTTTATACTCTGTTATAGTTCAGTAAGCTTTATCACAAAATGATTATGATATTTTTTTATCAATCAGTAATTAATTCTTTTCTTTTTGATTTTTAATAGGAAAACTTTTTATACTTTTTGGTAAAATTGTGCAATTAATTCACCTTCTTTTTGTATTTTTTGCACCTATTGTATAATTTCAGTTTACACAAAGCTTGATAATTTGTCCAATTCCTATTATAATATATAAGTTATAACAAAATTGTGATAATACACTGTGCGATACATAATTCGCAGACAGGAGGCGTCATGTTTTATAAAAATTATGAGTATTTTCTTACGATAGCCAAATACCGAAGCATAACAAAGGCTGCAGATGAGCTTTATATTTCCCAGCCTGCCCTTAGCAACTATTTAAACCGTCTTGAGAAAAAACTGGGAATTGCACTTTTTGATCACTCTTCTATTCCGCTGAAGCTGACCTTTGCGGGAGAGCACTATCTGGAATATATAAATTCCCTGAATCATATGGAGAAAAGACTGGAAGATGAATTTTCCGAGATACGAATGGAAAAGCGGGGAAAGATAGCGGTTGGGCTTAGTCCCTGGAGAGCTTCCCATATGCTCCCAAGAGTGCTTCCCGATTTCAGCGAGAACTACCCGCACATCAATATACAGGCAGAAGAAGGACTGGAACATGAGCTCTATAATTTTATTGAGTGGAAAAAAGTGGATTTCAGTATAAAAAGCCTTATCCATCCCTCCCCTCAATTTCATTATGAGATTATAATGAAGGAACGTATTCTGTTGGCGATTAACATCCGCCACCCCATTCTAAAACATATTTCGTTCCAATACGATTACGATCCTAAAAACGTCCCCCATTTTGATTTGGAACGCGCCAGAAATGAACGTTTTATATTTCCAAAGCCCACCCAGAACCTGTATCATGCAATTCAGGAGATCCTTATCGTAAATCAGATAGACGGAACAGGCTTTGAAACTGCCAATGTGGCCACTGCTTTGAATCTGGTAGAAGCCAATTTTGGGATCACTTTTGTACCCGAGGCTTGTATTCTTCATTCGAATCCCTACCCCAATATTGTATTTTTTACAATTGGTGAACCTGTGCTTTTTTGGTACTTAACTGCAGTATATAAGAAAAATGAATATCTTCCCAATATTTGCCGCCTGCTGATAGAAGATTTTAAGAAAAATTATCAGACTCCCCGTCAATAAACCTTCTGCATAATCATATTCTACGCAGAGTATATGGTTCCCTCCGGATAGAGCTACCCACTGAAACTTTCTATATCCGGGCGAGAGGAAACCCGTGACGGGGACTGGCTTCTCTGGAACACAAAAAAGACGCCCCTAAATTACTGGGAACGCCTTCGTTGGATTGATTTAATGTAAATACACCACCACTACAATATCTTGTTAATTATTTTTTGAAATTCTTTTTATATTATTTCTTTTCTTTTTTTGTGCACTATCCTGTTCTTTTTGGACTGTGTTCAAATATTTTCTGGTAGCTGCTGTCACCTCTCCGCTTAAAAGAGTGATCGCAATCAGGTTAGGGATCGCCATGCATCCGTTCATAGTATCCGCAAGCTCCCAGATAAATCCCGGAGCAGTAACACATCCCGGAAGGATCACCACTATGTAGAGAAGCTTGTAAAAACGTATGTATCTTTCTCCCAGAAGATAAGTCACTGCCTGCACGCCAAAATAAGACCAGCCTACAATGGTAGCAAAGGCGAACAACACGATAGCAGCCGCCATAAACTTGCTTCCTCCGGGAATTGCGGTCTCAAAAGCCAACCCCGTCAATGTCGTCCCGTCTATGTTTTCAATTCCATTTACAATGTTAGAAAGACACTGGGTTTTGTCATACACTCCGGATGTAAGTATTACCAATGCTGTAATCGTACAGACAACAACGGTGTCCGCAAACACCTCAAAGATTCCCCACATCCCCTGAACCACCGGTTCCTTTACATCCGATGCAATATGGGCCATCACAGAAGATCCAAGACCTGCCTCATTAGAAAAAATCCCTCTGGCAATTCCCATTTTCATGGCCTGACGCATTCCATACCCCAGTACACCGCCGCCCACAGACCGCAGCTGAAATGCCTCAGTCACTATTGTTGAAAACGCCTGGGGAATATTTCTCCAATGAACAGCCAGAACAAAAATACCGCCTGCAAGATAGAAGACAGCCATAAAAGGCACAACTTTTTCCGTTACCTTTGCTAAGCGTTTCACACCCCCGAGCAGCACCAGTCCAACAGCAGCCATTGAGAGCACTCCTGTCAGAACCGGCGGAACCGAGAAGGCCTCTTTCAGCCCCACAGCCATAGAGTTAGCCTGGGTCATGTTTCCCATTCCCAAGGAAGCCAGAATACATAAAAAAGCAAACACTGCAGCCAGCCACGGACAATGTAGCCCCTTTTCTATATACAGCATCGCCCCGCCCGTCCAATCTCCTTTTGAGTCTTTTCTCCGATAGCGGATTCCCAAAATGTTCTCTGCAAAATTTGTCATCATACCCAACAGTGCAGAGACCCACATCCAGAAAATTGCTCCCGGACCTCCTGCAATTATGGCAGTTGCCACCCCTGTAATATTTCCCGTTCCCAGTGTGGCCGCCAGCGCTGTGCAGAAAGACTGAAACTGAGAAATGGCATGCTCATCATCTGTCTTTCGTACATTACGATTACGAAAAAGGGCTACAATTGTCCGTCCCATCCACAGCCTGATATGCGTGAATTGAAAAAATCCTGTACGCACAGTAAACAGAATCCCAACCGCCAAAAACATTACCAGCATCCCCGGTCCCCATATAAATCCATTCAGGCCGTGCACTGCATTTTTTATTAACTCTGCCATTACATATCCTATACTCCCTTGTCTGCTCCATCTATGTATATGCATACCCGGAAGATAAGATGACGTCAGGCTGCTTTCCGGCTGATGATTATGCAGGAGAATTATCCATCCCCAAACACTCTCCTGAATTCCAAAGCATCCTTTAGCGTATGTCTCCATCCATACACCTTAAGATCCACTCTGTTCTCCTCTCCCACCTGCACCCCTTCTGCTTCCAGCATCCTTCGCTGCATGGCGCTGTCAGCAAAGGCACTTGCCCCTGACAGATATCCTTTATGGTTTACCACCCTGTGTGCAGGCACCTCTCCTGATATCCCCCGATTCAGCGCATATCCCACCTGACGGGAGTTGTTCGGTTTGCCGCACAGCATGGCAATCTGTCCATAGGTCGCTACTTTTCCATAAGGAATTCTTCTGCAGACAATCCCCACTCTTTCATAAAAATCCATCTTTTGTCCCGTCATATAAACCTATCCTTATGAGGAAAAATCCCAAATTCTCCGCCTGTATGTATAAATAATACATTTCCGTACAGCAGGGGATTTCCCCTGTTGATTTCTGTTATTACTCCATGCATAGCCTTTCCTGTATATACCGGATCCAGAACCATACCAGTCTCTCTGGCAGTTTTTGCTATAAAGGCAATCACCTCATCGGATGCGATTCCATACCCATCGCCTACATAGTCATACGTAATACACACCTGCTCCATGGATATCTCTTTGCCGAATTCAGCAAGTTCCATTCCCTCCCGGATAATATCCCCAGCCCTTTTTCTTCCGTCTGCATTTTGATCATAGATGTTAAAACCAACAATCTTCTTTTTGCTTTCGTAGTATTCATTTGCGGCATAAAGCCCTGCGTACGTCCCGCCGGAGCCGTCAGTGACACAGATTGCGTCAAAGGTAAGCCCCATCTCCTTCTCCTGTTCTAAAATTTCTTCAAATGCCTGAAAGTAGCCATACATCCCGATGCCATTGCTTGCCCCCTCAGGGAGGACATAAACTTTACAATCTTGCTCTTCGTACTTCCTTTTAATCTCTTCCATAACCTCATTTCTTCGTGATCCATACGCCTCTTCAGAGATAAATGTCACCTTTGCTCCAAAAAGTACATCCAGAAAATAATTCCCTTCCGGATCTTTTGGCTCACCTTTAAGAACCAAATGGGTTCTTTTTCCCAGACGGGCAGCCGCCGCGGCTGTGGCCCTGGCATGATTCGATTGAATCCCCCCGCAGGTTATAAATACCTCTGCACCACTCTCAATCCCTTGTTTTAAGGCATATTCCAGCTTTCTTACCTTATTTCCGCTCATCTCAAATCCGGTAAAATCATCACGCTTTATATATAATTTTGTGTGAGCCCTTGAGTAGCTCAAACCCTCAGGGACCATAATCGGGGTAGGTAAATTGGCAAGGCTCAGTTTTGATGGTTTGATCATAATTTCTTCCCTCCTATTTTTAAAATTATACCACGGCATTTTAGAATAAGAAATCTCTTTCCTATAATTGCTGCGGACTGCATTTTTTCAAAACAAAATTGTATAAATCTTGCTTTTTTCGTGCACAAACAATATTTATATGTTATAATTATAACAAATTTTATAGAAAGGAGTGCATGACACTACCACTCTAATACATAAAAGTCATGCAATGTTAAAAGTATGGGTAGCAAGAATTTAATCGTAGGCCAGTCTGGAGGACCTACTGCGGTTATCAACTGCAGTCTCTACGGCGTTGTTTCCGAAGCCTTCCGTCATGGTGACAAAATCGATCATGTATATGGTATGGTCAATGGCATCGAAGGTTTCTTAGCCGGTACAGTTCTGGATTTTGCAGAAGCGTTACCAGGCGAATCCTTAAAAGGTCTGACCACTACTCCTGGCGCATATCTTGGTTCCTGCAGATATAAACTGCCGGAAAGTCTGGAAGATCCTGTATATCCTGAGTTGTTCAAAAAGTTCGAAGAAATGAATATTGGATATGTATTCTATATCGGCGGAAATGATTCCATGGATACGGTGAGCAAGCTTTCCCGCTATGCCGCACAGATCGGAAGCGATATCCGGGTGATGGGTGAACCCAAGACTGTAGACAACGACCTGGTGATGACAGATCACACCCCGGGATTCGGAAGTGCTGCAAAATATGTGGCATCAACAGTTCGCGAGATTGTAATTGACGCGAACGTTTATGAAAAGAAGTCCGTTACAATTGTAGAAATTATGGGCCGTCATGCAGGATGGCTGACAGCAGCCAGTGTACTTGCAAGGAAATTTGTAGGTGACAACCCTCTTCTGATTTATCTCCCCGAAGTTGCATTCGATGTAGATAGATTTTTAGCCAAAGTTGAGGAATGTCTGGAGAAGAATCCCAACGTTATCGTTTGTGTTTCCGAAGGAATCAACGATGGCAAAGGCACCTTTATCTGTGAGCTGGATAACAACGTTGGCGTTGATAGTTTCGGCCATAAGATGCTGGCGGGATGCGGCAAATATCTGGAAAACTTAGTAAAAAACAAACTTGGCGTTAAGGCTCGTTCTGTAGAACTTAATGTCTGCCAGCGCTGCTCTTCTTCCATGATGTCAGGAACTGACCAGAAAGAGGCAATAGGCGCCGGAGAATTTGGCGTACGCGCGGCATTAAAAGGTGAAACCGGTAAGATGATATCTTACGTGAGAAAAAGCGATCTTCCATACGCAATTGCATACGGACTGGAAGACGTGAATCAGATTTGTAATGAAGAAAAAACCGTACCTCTGTCATGGATTACCGATGACGGTTCAAACGTAAGCGAAGAGTTCGTTCGCTATGCCCTTCCGTTAGTGCAGGGCAGAGTTGAAGTTCCTGTTGGTACAGACGGACTTCCTGCTTTCGTTTCCCGCAAATAAGTATTTGTACAGATACGTTACCAAGCAGCTGACACATGGCAATTTGGCAGCTGCCTGATATAAATTTATTCAAAGAAAGGATGAATACCAATGGCATTAGTAACCACAACCGAAATGTTTAAAAAAGCCTACGAAGGAGGCTATGCAATCGGTGCATTTAACGTAAACAACATGGAAATCGTACAGGGTATCACAGAAGCAGCCGGAGAATTAAATTCTCCACTGATCCTTCAGGTATCCGCAGGCGCCAGAAAATATGCTAACCATACTTACCTTGTAAAATTAGTTGAAGCTGCTTTGATCGAGAATGATATTCCTATCGCTCTTCACTTAGATCACGGCGCAGACTTCGAAATCTGCAAATCCTGCATCGACGGCGGATTTACCTCCGTTATGATTGACGGTTCACATCACTCTTTTGAAGACAACATCGCTGTAACTAAGAAAGTTGTTGAATACGCACACTCAAAAGGTGTAGTAGTTGAAGGTGAACTTGGAAAATTAGCAGGCGTGGAAGATGATGTTAAAGTATCAGATGCAGATGCAGCTTATACACATCCGGACGAAGTAGAAGAATTCGTTTCCCGCACAGGCGTTGATTCCCTGGCAATCGCTATCGGAACAAGCCACGGTGCATTCAAATTCAAACCAGGCCAGAAACCAATGCTTCGTTTCGACATTCTGGAAGAGATCACAAAACGTCTTCCTAACTTCCCAATCGTACTTCACGGGGCATCCTCCGTATCACAGGAATACGTAAAAATCATCCAGGAGAACGGCGGAAACTTAGCAGACGCCATCGGTATCCCGGAAGATATGCTTCGTCAGGCAGCACGCTCTGCAGTTTGTAAAATCAACATTGACTCAGACCTTCGCCTGGCAATGACAGCTGGTGTTCGTGAAGTATTATGGAACAATCCTGCTGCATTCGATCCAAGAGAATACCTGAAAGTTGGACGCGCTAATGTTAAATCATTAGTAGCTCATAAGATTACCAATGTATTAGGAAGCGATAATAAAGCTTAATTTCCAAAAGGGGACGTGTTCTTTCTAAAAAGAACACGTCCCAAATTCATCTTGCCCTGTCCCTAATTCAGGATCTTCATCATATTTTGATACAGAAATTCTTTTGTACTTTCCCTGTTTACATCCTCTATCTGTTCCTCATGCCCCAGGAAAATAAAGAAACTGATAAAGTTTGACACGAATATCATATACACATGAGTCCCTGGAATTTCTTTTCGGATACACCCTTCTTTTTTCCCCTGCTCTATAATCAAATTGAGAATGCTGTCCAGCAGTTGGCAGTTGCCTTTTTCTTTTATGAACTCCTGATGGAGTGAATTTTGAATTTCATAGGAATTACTGGTTATTTTGAAAAATTGAGTGGTGCTTCTCTTTCCAAAGCTGCTCTCCAGCCATTCAAATACCCCGTATATCTGCTCCTTCAGGGATTTTTTTACCAACAGGAGTTCGTATATCTGCCCCAGCTGCCGCTCCATATCAAACATAAGAGCTTCCACAATCATTTCCTCTTTGCTGCTGAAGTACTCATAAGCAGTTCCTTTGCCGATCCCTGCCCGGTTTGTGATATCTGCCACTTTCATTCCATTGATATCTGCATCCTCCTCTATCAGGTCTATAACGGCCTGATAGAGAGATAACACTTTTTCGTTTCTATTTTTGCACGGACTCTGCGATTGCTTCATTCCCCTCATCCTCCTGCAATCTTGCTTCATCTTTTTTATAATTTTTTCTGTTAAAAATTGAATAGATACATGGTACTACAAAGAGTGTCAGGAAAGTACCGTAAAGCAGCCCTCCTATGGTAACAATTGCCATCGGCTGCACCATATCGCCGCCCATTCCCAGACCCATAGCCATTGTGGTCAGACCCAGGATTGTGGTCAGTGCAGTCATAACAATTGGACGAAGCCTGGATTTGCCTGCTGCAATAATGGCCTCTCTCTTGGGCATTCCTTCTTTTCTCAGCTGGTTAATATAGTCAACCAGCACAATACCATTATTCACTATGATGCCTGACAGCATGACAAATCCTATCATAGCAATAACGCTGATCTCTTTTCCTGTTACTAAAAGCCCCAGAAAGCCTCCGGTAAAGGCCAATGGTACCGTAAACATGATAATGAAGGGTGACAGGAGAGACTGGAACTGAGCCACCATAATCAGGTACATAAATACCAGAGCAAGAAGCAGCATGAGCATCAGTTGTTCCATGGCGTCATTTATGGTTTCATCCTCTCCTTTCATTTCCGCGGTATAGCCCTCCGGCAGCTCATAGTGTTCCAGGATTTCCTGAATTTCATCGCTGACCAGTCCGATGTTGTGGTCTCCGTCTATCTCCGCAGTGACAGACATATAACGGGACTGCCCATTTCTGGTAATCGCCTGAGGACCAACGGCCTGCTGGAAATCTGCGATATCGCCGATCCGTATTTCTTCTTTCTCTCCCTCGTTGTTTGTCACGGATATTTTAATGTCTGCAATATCTTCTCTTGTCAGCGTCTCATCCGTATCTTTTTCCAGGAACACATCATAATCCTTCGTGGGGGTAGAGAGGGTAGTTGCTGAAGATGGCTCCGCAAGCTTCGCATTAATAGCCTGGAATACTTGTGCCACTGTAAGCTTATGTTCCATGGCTCTCTCTTTGTTTACCACAACCCGGTATTCTGCATCGGTGTCTTCCATACCGTCCGAAATATTCTGCAATCCCTTTACGTTTTCTATTTTGTCTGCCAGCCCTGTGGCCAGAGTCTGAAGGGTATCCAGTTCCTTTCCCTTGATCTGGATATTAATCCCCGAGCCCCCCATAGCACTCATATCCATGGATGAGGTGGTAACCGCCACTTCCCCATCGATCCCCTTAGTGCGCTTCAGAATTTCCTTCTCCAACTGATTACTGTCCAGCTTCTTATCCTCTTTCAGAATAAGATAAATCTGTACAGAGTTATCGGAACTGCCTAATGACATGGAGGAGCCCCCTGCCATAGCACCTATCGTTTCTATATCATCAATATCCTGAATCTTATGGATTACCTCATCCGCTATCCTGGTAGTATCCTCAAAAGAAGTTCCCTTTTCAGTTGTAACAGTAAGTGATGCCTCTGTACTCTCCATCTCCGGCATAAAAGATGTCCCCTGCCGGATTTCCAAAACCATACTTCCGGCAAACATAAGCACTGCCAGAAGCAGAACAATGGCTTTGTGAGACAATGCCCAGTCCATGAGCAGACCATAGGCATCCCTGACCTTATCCAGCTTTTTAGAAGGTTTTATCACAGTCTTCCTCAGCAGCCCTGCAGACATCATAGGTACAAGCGTCAGCGCAACCACCAGACTGGCAGCAAGAGAATATGCAATGGTAAGACCCATATCCACAAACAGCTGTCGGGTAATTCCTTCTGTAAATACAATAGGAGCAAATACACAGACAGTAGTAAGGGTAGATGCCGTAATGGCACCGGCCACCTCTTTCGCCCCCTCAATGGCTGCCTTCTTTCCCGGAACCCCTTCACTCCGCATACGGTAGATATTTTCGATTACTACTATAGAATTGTCTACCAGCATACCTATTCCAAGGGCCAATCCCGACAGTGAGATAACATTCAGCGTTACACCGCTGAAATACATCAGTACCACCGCAGTGACAACACTGATAGGGATAGAGCAGGCAATTACTAACGTAGGACGTATATTCCTCAGGAAAAGGAAAAGAATTAGAATTGCCAGAATTCCCCCGTATATCATATTCTGCAGGACAGAATCCACTACCATATCAATATATACACCCTGATCCATCAAAACAGTAACTTCCAAATCCTCATTTTCTGACTTTAGCTGTTCAAATTTGTCCAGAATACGGTCTGTGACATCCCCGGTAGAGTACTCAGTCTGTTTCTCCACAGAAAGCATAACGCCCGGCTGTCCGTTAATCTTCGCATAGACTTCGGAGGAATTATCTGTCACCGCCACGTCGGCTACATCTGACAGGTGTATAGGTTTTAGTCCGTCCATCCCCATATCCAGAATCACCAGATCCTCCAGTTCTTCCAGATTTTCAAATTTGTCGCCAACCCGCACCAGATAGCTGATGCCGTCTTCCATCACATACCCTGCAGGCATGGCAAAGTTCTCCCCTGCCAGAATTCCCTTCAGCATATCCAGGGTAAGGATATCGTTCAGATCACTGCCCTCCATCGCACTCTCTTTGGCATCATCCAGCTGCTCTTTTCCTGCGTCCAGCTGGGTTTGAGCCTGATCGAGCTGGCTGGTGCCGGCATCTATTTTAGATGCAGCCACACTCATATCAATGGTTGCAATAATTTTCTGCGTGTTTAAAGCCGCCAGGGCATCGCTGGCCTGCACCTTGCCTGCCTCCACCTGAGTCTTGGCATTTTCCATCTCCTGCTGCTGCACCTTCAGCTGAGCGCGTGCATCATGCAGCTTTGCTTTGGCCGTGCGAATCTCGTCCCCTGTCTTTCCAAGGGCTTCCAGCTGCTGATCCATGGAAGCTTTTGCTGCCTCCCCGTCAGAAACATTCAGCTGCTTAAGTATCGCCTCCAGCTGTTCCTCCAGCTGATTCCGGCTCTTTTCTGCCTCTTCTATCTGTTTTTGGAGTTGCTCAATCCTTTTCTGAATAGAACTTGTATCGTCCCCGGCAGACGCTTCCGTCATGTCCTCTGCCCCCGAAGCCACATCCGCTGCCTGAGCCCCGGCAGTCAGCTGTTCCTGCAATTCCTCCAGTTCCTTATACATCTGCTGCAGCTGTGCATTATAGCCCTCAATCCCCTGCATAAGGCCTTCCAGACTGGCTTTCAGCTGCATAAGCTGCTCATAAGCTTTATCCGTCTCCGCAGCAGTTTTATCTAAAGCCTCCTCCGCCGCGTCCAGCTCAGCTTCCTTGCTGTTAAGTGCCTGAATCACCGGCAGAAAAAGATCCAGCTGTGTCTCCCCTTTTGTAAGTTCTCCCTGGGCGCTGTGAAGCTTTGCCTCACCCTCTCCCATCTGAGATGCCAGTTCATCTTTCCCTGCATCTAACTGATCTTTCCCCTTCTCTAGCTCTTCTTTTCCGGAGTCCAGCTTATCCTGGGCCTCCTGCAGTTCATCTTCCTTTTCCATGAAGGTTCCGTTAATGGCATCCCTGACCTTCTGGTTTGTCTCATCAACCTTATCCTGCCGGAGGGTCACCTGAACCTTCTGCTGGATTCCTCCGGTAGTACTTACACTGGCTACCCCCTCCAGGCTTTCGATTTCCGAGCTGAAGGTGTCATTTACATAGTCACTGATCTCCCCGCTGTCCATTCCTTTGACATCAACAGCGGCAACCATAACCGGAAGCATATCCGGATTCAGTTTCATAATGATAGGTTTACCGATAGAATCATCCCAATAAGATCCAATCTGGTCTAATTTCTCCCTCATCTCAATGGTTACCGAGTCCATATTGGTACTCTCATTAAACTCCAGTATAACCATTGACATATTTTCACTGGAACTGGAACTTACATTTTTTATGTTTCCAACGGTAGCCATGGATTGCTCCACCGGCTTTGTAACCACCTCTTCAACCGTCTCCGGATTCGCCCCGGGATATGTAGTTAACACCACTGCATAGGGCAGGTTCATACTTGGCAGTAAGTCCGTACTCATTTTTGTAAAAGATACGATCCCAAGGATAATCACCAGTACCACGGCAACCACAACGGTATAGGGTCTTTTCACACTATAGCGCGATAACATATTTTTCCTCCTGCTGCTTTATTCTAACATCTGTCAAACCTTCGACCGACCAGCCGGTCAATGATTAAAAGTATACTCGCATCTAGTGTGTCTGTCAATGAATGATACCTACGTTTTTTCAATAAGCTCCCACAGTTTCACCGGCCACAAAAAAAGCTGGGGCTGACATATCTGTGTCCTGTCAGCTCCAGCCTGTCTCTCTATTCGTATTCCACCGCCTCCACGGCCCGCACAACTGAGCCCAGGAAAGAAAGAGACCCAAACGCAACTATAACGTCATCCTTTTCTGCTCTCTGAAAGCTTTCCCGCACAGCTTTCCTGATACTGCTCATGGCCTCCACCTTTGGATTATATTTCCGTACTAATTCAGCCAGTTCTTCAGCCGGAAGCGCCCGGGGATTGCCGGGTGTCTGAATGGTAATAATATCATCTGCCAGTGAAGCGGTTCTCTTAATTACCTTCTCACACTCTTTGTCCTCAAACATACCCATAATAAAATGCATTCTCTTTTCCGGGAAATACATAGTAAGGGATTCTCTTAAGGTCCTGGCCGCGTCCTCATTGTGAGCTCCGTCGATAACAACGATAGGATCTTTCTGAAGAATGGTAAATCTGCCTCTCCAATGGGTTGTCATCATCCCTTCCCGTATCTTCTCCTCCGAGATCGCATAGCCCAGATCCCGCAGGGCATCTACTGTCTCCAGCGCTACAATGGCATTTTCGATCTGATAACTGCCCGCCAGACGTATTACCATATCCTCATAAACCCGTTCCCTGCATCTGTATGAAAATATCTGTTCTTCATATCCTGACGTTACCCCATAGGCATTCTCTTTTTTTGCCGTTCTAAGGGTGCAGTTTTCTTTTCTGCACTTTTCTTCAATGACCCTCATTGCATCCGGCTGCTGCCAGTCAGTTACCACAACAGTGCCCGGCTTAATGATACCGGCCTTATTCTCTGCAATCTCTGCAAGGGTATCTCCCAGAAATGCCATATGATCCATACTGATGGATGTCATAACTTCCACCAATGTTGTCTGTATCACATTTGTGGCATCTTCCAGGCCGCCCAATCCAACCTCAAGAACCACAAAGTCACATTCCATCTCCTTAAAATATAAAAATGCCAGGGCCGTCTCTATTTCAAATGGTGTCGGGTGGGGACGTCCTTCTCCTGTCATCCCCTCAATTGCCCCTGCGATCTCTGTTACCAGACGGGCCAGCGCCTCTCTGGTAATATACTCCTCATTTACCTGGATTCTTTCCCTGTACTTAAAAAGCGTGGGTGATATGTATCTTCCCACCTTATACCCCGCACAGGTCAGCACAGTGGAAACATAGGCCAAGACCGAGCCCTTACCGTTCGTGCCTGCTATGTGTACATATTTGCAGGCGTTCTCAGGGTTATTCAGCCGTCTTAATAATTCCCTGATATTATCCAGGCCCAGTACGCTACCGTACTTATTGGCATCCTCCAGATACTGTCTTGCTTCCCGATAGTTCATATTCATACCCTCTTCCTCAATTTATTGTGCTGTTTCTTGTTTCCTGCGGGTTTCAAATTTTTCCTGCCTTTTGTTCCTCTATTTTTTCTGCCAGATCATTCAGATATACCCAGCGTTCCATTTTTTCTTCCAGCTCTTTTTCTGTCCTATCCTTTTCCTCTGACAGTTGGAACAGCTTTGCCGAATTCGTGGCATTGGCAGACATATCCTCATCTAAAGATACAATTTTTTCTTCCAGAGCCTCAATGTCATCGTCTATCGTTTCAAATTCCTTCTGTTCTTTAAAGGAGAATTTCAGCTTCACAGGCATGTTCTGTTTCCACTCTTTTCCCGGGGCTTTCTTCTTCTCACCGGTGTTCTTTCTGACGGAATCATCCTCCGCCGTCTGCCGGTACTGTCTGGACTCCAGATAATCTGTATAGCCTCCCTCATACTGCTGCAGGCGACCGTCTCCCTCAAAGGCAAAGATACGATCCACAACATTATCCAGAAAATATCTGTCATGGGATACCGTAATCACAATCCCGGAAAAAGAATCCAGATAGTCCTCCAGAATTGTCAGTGTGGGAATATCCAGGTTGTTGGTAGGTTCATCCATGAGAAGAACATTAGCTCCCCCTGCCAGTATGCTGAGCAGATACAGCCTTCTCTTTTCTCCTCCTGAAAGCTTTCCTATAGGAGTGTACTGCATGGATGCGTCAAAGAGAAAGCGCTCCAGAAGCTGTGACGCGCTGATTCTTCCATCCTTTGTGGGAATATATTCCGCGATATCTCTTACATAGTCGATGACTCTCTGTCCCGGATCCATATCCACTTCTTCCTGAGCAAAATAGCCGATTTTAACTGTCTCTCCAACCTCTATGTCTCCTTCGTCCGGTTCAAGGACGCCTGCCAGCAAATTCATAAGTGTGGATTTGCCACAGCCATTTGGACCTATAATTCCCAGGCGCTGATTCTTCAGCACAATATAGTCAAAATCGTGAATAATCCGCCTCCCCCCATACTGCTTGCTCACATGGTGAAGTTCGATAGTCTTCTTCCCCATTCTCGTCTCCGCGGAATCCATCTCCACGGTCTGATCTCTGCACGGACCCGTTCCGTTTTTCAATGCTTCCAAACGCTCCAGCCGTGCCCTCTGTTTTGTGCTTCTGGCTCTGCAGCCTCTCTTGGCCCATTCCAGCTCCATGCGCAGAATGCTCTGGCGTTTTCTCTCCGAAGCCAGCTCCATCTCTTCTCTCTGGGCTTTCATTTCCAAAAATTCTGTATAATTAGCCGTATAGCTGTACAGATTTCCGTGGCTGATTTCCACAATCTTATTTGTAACCCTATCCAAAAAGTATCTGTCATGGGTAACCATAACCACAACACCTTTAAACTTCATCAGATACTCCTCAAGCCACAAGACCATCTCATTATCCAGATGGTTTGTGGGCTCATCCAGGATTAGAATATCTCCGGGGTCTACCAAGGTTCTGGCAAGCGCCACCCTTTTTTTCTGTCCCCCCGAAAGTTGGCAGATTCCTGTCTCATGCTCTGTAATTCCCAGCTTGTTTAATATATTCCTGGCCTCGCTGTCTCTGCTCCACTCATTTTGCCGGATCTGTTCTATGACATAGGACAGAATTGTAGAATCCCTGGGAAACTCCGGATTTTGAGGCAGATAGGAAGTCCTCAGGCCGTTCTGGGCAACGATCTGCCCCTGGTCCGGTTCTTCCAGTCCGGCGATCATTTTCAATAGCGTTGTCTTTCCCGTCCCATTGATCCCTATAATACCTATTTTATCCCCCTCGTGAATTCCGTAGGAGACATCATCAAAGATAACCTTATCCCCAAAGATTTTGCTTACATGCTCTATATTTAATACATTCATATTTTCACCTGCTGATATAATTTTCTATGGCTGTCCGGCTTCCCCGTACATATCCTTGTACCATCTCCGGCTTTCCCCCGCCTTTTCCATGAAAGACAAGATTAAACTCCTTCGCAAATTCTCTCACATCCTGTGTCCGGCTTCCAAGAATATACTGGTATCCGCTTTCATCATCCCCCGCAAAAACTCCGCAGATACCGGTACATTTTTCTGCTCCTGCATTCACAAAGTTTCTCATTGCAATGGTATCCAGCCCCGGCTGGAACAGACAGACCGTCTTCTGTCCCATTGGAATCTGCTCCAGTTTCTGGATAAGAAGCTGTTCCTGGAGACCGGCAATGCGCTCCTTTTTTTCCTGGAGCTCGGCCAGAAGCCTTTTTACTGCAATTGCCACTTCCTCAGGCTTTGCAGACAACAAAGCGGAGATTTCTGCAACATTCTTTTCCTTCAGATTATAGTCTTCCAACGCCCTCAGGCCGCACAGCATACTGACCCTTGTTCCTCCTTTATATCTGGCGGATCCAGTCAGTTTGATGCTGCCGATCTCTCCGGTAAGGCTGACATGGGGTGCACAGCAGGCGCACACATCATACCCAGGGATCGTTATCAACCGTATCTGTCCCTCTATCTCTATCTTACTCCTATATTCCAGCTGTGCAAGTACTTCCTTTTCCGGATACGATACCTGTACCTGCAGATTAGCCGCAACTGCCCGGTTGGCTTCCAGCTCCACACGCCGCAGCTCCTCCTCGTTGAGAGGTCCGCTGAAATCCATGGTAACTGGCCCGTCCCCAAGATGGAACCCAACATTGTGATACCCGAAAAAGCGGTGAACCAGCCCTGACACAATATGTTCCCCCGAATGATGCTGCATCCTGGAAAACCGCTTTTCAAAATCTATGGCCCCCTGTATTGCAGAGCCTGGCTCCAGAGGGCCGCGTGTGTAGTGAAAGATACGGTCACCGGTCTCCTGGGTATCCCATACTTCGATCCCCTCCAGGCTTCCGGTATCCCCTTTCTGCCCTCCTCCTTCCGGGAAAAAAGCCGTACGGTCAAGTTCAACCTTCCATCCTTCTTCTATTGCTTCACAGGATATCACTTCTGCTGTAAATTTCTGCAGGTGACTGTCCCTGTCAAATAATCGTTCTGTCATTCATATCCTCCGGTCTGCTGTTCTGCAGCTGCATTTTGGGCCAGTACCTTGCCTAGGTTCCATTTTCTAACAGGCAAATCCCTATATTGCAGGTATATCCTGTCATGATAGCTGGCCAGTTCCTGACTGATATATTCCCAGTCCTGCACTTTCCATTGTCTTTTGGAAATCCGGGCAATCTCCGGGGCTGCATCGTCGGATAATGCCTGAGTCATATAGACAATGTCACGGTAAGACAATTCCTCCATATGGCTGATATTATATCTGGCAATCCATGCATCCGGTCTGGCCAGGGCAAATCCAAGATACCCCACCGCACCTACGGTAACAACAAATTTAAAGTAGTTTATTTTATTATGATAAATGCTGGCAATTGCTCCTGTCAACCATATTGTCAATACTCCTAAAAACCATAGTACCAATATCCGGAGAAATGTCAAATGATACTGCCTGATATACAGGACCATCCTGTATGCGGAAGAGCAGATAAGAATATACGTACAGCCGGAAACAACCGTCAGACATACTTTCAGAATCCGATTTTCCCTGACGTGTTCTACACATAGGGTAACAATGGCCAGATTCAAAAGACTTACAAACAAAAGCTCAAAAAACCCCTGCCTTGCATACTCTGAATACGTCATTCCTTCAGGAAGCCGGAAAATCCCCCCGGCAAATAAGTACATAACCTGAATTCCGCAGAATAACAAATAGATACCTGTAAGAGCACCTGTAACGATAATCGCAGTCACCGGCTCAGCCCTTTTCTCCGCCTGTCTATTCTTTTGCTTTTTTACAATATTCACAGCAAAAAAGCTGTACATGAACACAAAAGCCGCAAACGCCATGAGAAAAGCTCCTAAAAATCTGGTTGGAATAAATATATTCCGGAACAGTGCGCCGAACAGATGGGAAAATATCTCATCTGCTCTTGCAAGAAGCAGCAATACCAGTAAGGATACAGGCACAGCAATTCCGACTCCCATATAAATATATTTTCTGCCTGGATTCTCTTTCTTTCTATGCTCTTCCCGATAAGCTTTATAATGGGCAAAGGGATAATAGCATCCTCCCAAAATATGAATGCATTTCCAAAGAAAATGCCCTGCATAATCTTCAATGCTCCTATTTTCATTTCCATAGATCTGCTCTGTCATAAAAAGAAGTAAGAGCAAAAAGGCTCCCGCTTTATGAAAGGTTCTTAGCACCTCACTGGCAGTCAGACATACCCCCGTACCCAGCAGCACTGCCAGGAGTACATAGATCCAGGTGCTCTTCCTAATCTTTCTTCCCATATGCTTCAGCCCCAGGATACAGAATCCGAACGTAGCTGCAACCATAAAAGGAAATGTAATTCCCGCAGGATTCTGATACATACAAACAGCATAAAAAACGCCGTACAGGAGAGCTGCAGCAGCGAAATACCGGTAATGCTCCTTCATGAATACGATTTCAGGTGCCTCTTCCCTCTGTTTTCCTATATCTGCGGGGAGGAATACCTCCTCCTGCACATCGGTCATCTCTATACTCATCTGATACCCTCCTTACTCTTTCTCACAATCCTCTTCCACATATTCCAGAATATCTCCCGGCTGGCAGTGCAGCGCCTTACAGATAGCCTCCAAGGTACTGAAACGGATAGCCTTTGCCTTATTATTCTTTAATATGGACAGATTTGCCATGGTAATATCCACTTCCTCCGCCAGTTCCTTCAGGCCCTTTTTTCTCTTAGCCATTACAACATCCAGATTAATAACAATTCCCATAAGGCACCTCCTAAATCGTCAGATCGTTTTCATTCTTGTAGTTCACCGCCTCATGAAATACCTGAGAGAGGACCAGGCTGAAAAGCCCTCCCACAAGAAATACCAATATAATAATCAGGGTAGCCGGAGTAATAATAAAAAACAAACGGCCCCCCATGACAACCGCCAAACCAAATGCCAGACAGCCCATAACCTTGAGGCTTTTGGTATTCTCCTCCACAAAACAATTTTTCCGGAGTACGGTTTTAAATATCTTTCTCAGCTGCCAGATAATGGCTACTGCCAGGATACCGGCCCCCCCATAGATAAAAAGCATCTGTGTATAGAACTCCTGAAACGAAGGATAGTAGCTCCCCAGCCACTTCATCCACCACGGGAGAGAAATACAGGTAATGATACCTCCATAAAACATAATATCCAATAATACCTTAGTAACAGAAGCCAGATGGTTTTGCTTCATAAGAATCGCCCCTTTCATTTTTGCGTTTGGTACGTACCGCTACTTTTTTATTTCATTTCACCATACACTATATCACCAGTAAGAATGAATTTCAATATATTTTTATTGTTTTTCGATAAATATTTGTTAAATATCAAAAAAGGACCAACCTCATGGTTAGTCCTCTCCTGCTGTTATGTAGGGGCACTTCATACTTTCTAATATAGTTCTCATACTATTGTTCACCTTCTCTAATTCCGCCTGCCAATCATCCTCTCCTTTGTACCAGAATTCTGTGACATATTTTCGGATTCCGATCTCCCATGCGGCTTCTATTATCTTTCTGAAGTCCACATGACCGCTCCCAAAGGGAACCTCCCGGAATTGGCCCGGCTTCGTTTCCTTTAGATGGAGTGAGGTTATATGTCCCCTACCAGACTGCAGGTCTTTTATCTCATCAAACCCCAGAGATACAGCGGCATTTTTTATATTTCCGGAATCCGGATAAATACCTAAATAGACAGACCCTATCTGCTCCACATAATACATGGCTTTCCATACTGTATTCATGAAATTATTCTCCATGGTTTCCAATTCAATTAATACCCCATATGCCGCAGCCATATGGGCTGCTCTCTGAAGGTTATCAGAGAAGCGCTTTTGTGTTTCAGACGTGGATTCCTCATAATAAACATCATACCCTGGGATCATAATAATGCGAATTCCAAGATCATCTGCCAGCTCAATAGCTTTTTCCAGAATTTCCATCCCTCTTTCCCGCAGCTTGGCATTACCGCTGCCCAGTGAATATTTTGTGAGGGCACTTACACACATTGAGCGGACAGGGATGCCCACTTCATACATGTTCTGAATTAATGACAGTCTTTCTTCTTTGGACATATAAATACGGTTTATTTTTTCCTCAGTACTGTCAATGCTTAACTCCACATAATCATAATGAGCGAATTTCGCTGCTTCCAGCTTCTCTTTCCAGCTTAATTCAGGGGGCATTGCTTTTTCATATAATCCAATTGTATAAGCCTTCATCTCTTCAACCCCTTATGCATTCAGATAATACATAGCCAACTCATCGATTTCCCGGTTTGCAGCTATCAGAATATCCCTGCCCTGTGTATGCCGATAGAGTACGTTGGCTGCGCCGCAGCCATGATCCAGTGTACAGGTCCGCAATTCCCCGTTGCCGTCGCTTATCAATGCCAGCAGGTCCATATCACCCTTTCTATGTCCGATAAATACTGCCGGGGTGCTGCCTATATAACCCTTCCCTGCAGCATGCAGAAATTCCAGTTTTTGAGGATGCTCATATATCTTCCGAAACCTTCCGTTCTTTTTTTTATAGACCTCCAGCTTATCCCCGTGAAAAGGAGAAAACAGGAACAGTTCCTCTTCCCCGCACTGGTCAATATCTGCAAAAAAAGCTTCACTTGCCGGTGTTTCCAACAGCCTCTCTATCCTCCACATATCTTTGTCTTCCGACGGAGGGGATACCTCATAGATTCCCTGATGACAGGCAATAATACCTTTCTCCTCCCCATTTCGGCAGATCTTGCAGTATCCGTGGTTCTTCAGCATACTGTCCTTTATAACCTGAAGTTTCAATGGATGGCCATTGTGACACTGGGACAAATCAAAGGGAAGTTCCGCTCCGTATACTTTTCCAGGCTCCGACCAGTCATCCTTATACTTATGACCCGATTTCAATGTACAGGCAATCAGATATTTCTTTCCCTGATTCCTTAGAATATCGAAACGATGCACAAACGGCAGCTTTGTAAGAGTCTGGATTTCCCAACCGCCTGTTTTCCTAGGAGAAGCTGTGATGATCGAGGCCTCACTGGAATCATTGGGGGAATAAAAGCGGCGGGTTGCGAGAAATTGTCCGCCGCTGTCCGGATTTTGTACCATCGTCATAACACCTCCCGGGCTATCCCAGACCACTTCCAGCATATTTCCTTCCATATCGTAAATGCGGCACTCTGCTTCTTTTTCTGATGCCGCCAGAAAGCATTCTTTTCCTTTGTAGAAGAAAGGTGCCAGCGCATAACATTTTTCTAATTTGCCTATCACTTTTTTCTCAATTCTCATCCGTTCATACCCTCCTGCTGCTTTCCATGCTTCTCATGTACTGAAAAAGAAGTTCCGTCCTGGTTTCTATTTCCTCATACAAAGCAGCTGCCTCCCGGTTCGGCTCATAAACCGTTCTGGTTTCCTCCCATTTCCCGGACTGAAAGGCTGATTTTACATCAGAGAAGACAGCAAGTGCCACCCCTGCCCCTATGTAGGCGCCAAATGCTGTTGCCTGAGGATTCTCCAACGAGACTACAGGGCAGTTATATACATCAGCCTGTATTTGATTATAAACTTCACTTTTTGTCATGCCTCCGGAAACGTAAATAGTTTCAAATGCCGCTCCGTCGCCTTTTAAAAGCTTAAGATTTTTCTTCGTCTCAACAGCAATCCCCTCTAACACTGCCCGTATTAATTCTCCCCGGCCTGTGTCCAGAGAAATTCCTGTAAAGGCAGCTCTGGCCTGTGGATTCCAGGCACGGGTCCCGCAGCCGCTGAAATGAGGAATGCAGGATACACCGCCGGAACCCGGAGGCACCTTTTCAATTAAAGTATTAATCCATTTATAATCTGGCTTACCCTGAGTTCCAGTTTCAGATAACAGCCTGCAAATCCAATCGAATCCTGCTGAGCCTGACAATGAATTGGCCTCCAGGATATATTTTCCAGGTATAGAGGCAGCATTGCATATGGATGTTAACTCATTTTCAGGTACTTCCTCTATAACAGTAACCGCAAAGGTTCCCGTTCCGCTGTTCACCACCGCTGTACTGTAGTCCCATGCTCCCGCTCCCACCGCGCTGCACTGCTGATCTCCTCCAGAGGTAATTACCGGTATGCCGTGGGGTATAGAGAATTGTTTTGCCGCTTCAATAGTAGTATACCCCACACGGCTGCCGGGCGGGGTCAGCTCGCATAGCTTACTGCTGTCAATTTCAAAGATCCTGCACAGTTCGTCATCCCATCTCAATGTATGAAGGTTCATCAAATGGCTCCTGCTCCCATACGTATAATCGGTTGCAAATCTGCCCGTCAAATGGTATATGATAAAATCAGCAACGGTTACCATCTTATAAGTTTTTCGGTATATGTCAGGATAATTTCTTTTTATCCAGGTAATTCTGCTGCCGCTGAACACGGTATTCAGATCTGCGCCCGTCTTCTTACGTATTATGGGATTAAATCCCTGCAGTTCCCGGCAGATGCCGGAGTTTCTGGTATCCTGCCACATAATACCGGGAAGAAGCGGAGTACCCGTCCGGTCTACTGCTATCACGGAAGAACGAAATGCTGTCACCGCGATCGCGTCTATTGCAAACTCTTCCTGTATCTGACGGCAGATTCTCTGCATGCCGTTCAGCCAGATAACAGGATCTTGCTCTACGATACCCTCTTTTTTATAAATGCAGGGTGTCTCACAGGCGATTTCCTTTACTACTGCTTTGCTCCCGCAGTACATTACCCCGCGCATACTGGTTGTCCCAATATCAAGAACTAATATATTCATATACCACCACCTGCTACCAGTATTTCTCCAATACCTCTCTTATTATTTGGACTCCTTGTCCCAGTTTGTGTCTGTCTCCGTACAAAGCGTATACATCCCTGGCAATAATCTCTGTCTCACAGCCCCTGGCAGCCAGCACACTTTTCTTTATATGTTCTCTGTAGTGTTCCGCATTCAACGGCGTATCCAATGCCAGATAGTTTGGGCTGGGCTTCTTTGAGTAGATAATCTTACTGCCCCTCAGATATTCCCCCATAAGCTCATCGTCTGCCCAGGGTGATACAGAAACCTTTCTGAGATTATCCAAAGTAGAAAGGTAATCTTTCCAGATTGGATTTGTAGGTTCACAGCACCCATAATAAACAAGTCCAAATTGTTCAGCCAGCCTTTTATAGTGAGGCCAGTAGAACGCCCCGTACATATCGGGAGAAATACTGAGAGTTTCCTGTGAATTCAGATTCACCCACAAGTCCTTCAGCTCGATCTCTCCGGTTTTAAGATACTGCCCGGATGGCAATTCTCCGGTAAATCCATAGCTGCCCGCTCCGGCGTAATCATTTCCATTATTCAGGCACAGAAGACCTTCCCTATTCATCCATTGAAATGTTTCCAGTACATCGTCCACCAGCATTCCATAAAGCTGCTGATACCTTTCGGGACAGTCGTAAGGCGCCAGCATCATACTCTCAAGCCCCATAAGATAAATTGCTTTTTTAGAAGGACTGACCATCCAGTTAACAGAAGGAGGCATCTTGATTTTTACAGGAAGAATATCTCCAAAAATCTCCTCCACCCTTTCTTTGTATCGATATGTATACTCTTTATCCGCTCTGCGGACAGTCTTTCCAATCTTACAGAAGCTTTCTTCCAGATTTTCCAGATGATGTATGGTTGTATATCCCACACTTTTCCCTCTGTTGTCAATCACTCTTTTTTCTTCCATATCCAGGTCAAAAGTTCGGATATCCATATCCCAGTATACGGTAAAATATCCTGGGATCACCTTATCGTCGTCCACCAGTGTGTGGTTCACCAGCTGTGTCAGCAGCTCCTTTTCAACTGCCCGCGCGAACTCTGTTTCACATTCCAGATCCAGATAATCGTCAATACAATATTTTATCTCCATGACCACCAAAGGATAATCTCCCCGGCAGCTGCCCTGACAACTATTATGCCTGTACCATCTCTCTTCCCGTTCCCTCATAACAGGAAGCTGGGATATCTCATACTGCTGTTTTGCCAGCTCTCTTAAGCGCATCCTGTCCTTTTCTGTTACCTTCAGAATTATTTTCTCCATTTTTCCTCCTCTTTAAAGTGCAATTAAAACAACCTTTGGAAATACGATGCAGATAATTAATACCGCTACCATCCCTGCAATATAAGGCATTGAGCCCTTAAAAATATCTATTACACTGATATCGTCTCCATCTGTTGAGCCGATGTCTCCCAGTGCTGACTTTACTGTAAATACGCTCATACCGAAGGGGGGCGATATAATACCGATTTGAATTGCAATAATGGATATTATGCCAAACCAGACCAAATCATATCCATAATTTGCTATAATAGGGCACATAATGGGCATACAAAGCAGGACAATGGAGGTGGAATCCAGTACGCATCCCAGCACAAGGAAGATAATCATAAACATAATAACAACTAATATCGGTGGCATACGCAGCGAAAGGATAAAGTCTTCCACAAGGTTAATGGCTCCCGATACAGCCAGGGCACGGGAATACATTTGTGCTGTAATCAACAAAAACATAACACTTCCCGTACTCACCCCCGCATTTCTCAAGACTTCTAAAAACCCTCTTGGAGTAAACTTCTTATTTGCTATTACCAGAAGCAAAGCACCGAATGCCGCTACACCGCCAGCTTCCGTGGGAGTAAAATACCCCATCCAGATTCCGCCCAGGCTAACAAGAATCAATAAAATCATGGGCCAGGGTTTTAGAATAATACTCATTCTTTCTTTTCGCCCCATAGTTTTAACGGCTTCGCCCATATTCGGCACAGTATCCGGTTTGATCTTTATGGTCAGCCAGATAGTAAACATAAATATCACAGTCGTAATAATTCCCGGAATTACTCCCGCAACGAACAGATGCCCTATGGAGGTACCTGATGCGGTTCCGTACAGTATCATAAGTACACTGGGGGGTATCAGCATTCCCAGTATGGAACTTCCGGCCACACTTCCCACGGAAAACTTCTTTTCATATCCATGCTTTCTCATCTGCGGCACTGCAATCTTGGTAAAAACTGCCGCTGAGGCTATGCTGACACCGGTGACAGCGGCAAAGATTGCGTTTGCAACTACGGTGGCATATCCCAGTGACCCTTTCAGCCTTCGAAAGAGCAGATGGCAGGAGTCGTACAGGCTTCCGCTGGCGCCTGAAAGGTTAGCCAGCAAACCCATTAAAATAAACAGTGGGGTGACCCCAAATATATAATCTTTCAGTGAATTATAGGCTGTGGATATTACCATATTGACAGCTACGTCATAGTTTCCCACGGCCAGAATCATACCCACAATGCTGCAGCTGAGCAGGCTCACCCCCAGATGAACCCCCATTGCAACCAGGATAATCAGCAATAAAAATGACAGTAACGTTATCTGCAGTGTGCTCATACTTTAACCTCCCGATTTTTTCCCGCAATTTTAAATATTGTGTCGAGAATATGAATTACATACTCAATCAGCAGTGTTACATATCCAATGAATATGGCGAGTTTCGTCGGCCACGTAGGAATTCTAAGAGCGCCTTCTCCCTCAAACTCTCCACTGGAAACTGCTGCAAGGAATACATCCAGTGCCGGGTGGATCAGAATTACAAAAATACAGAATCCTATCAAATATGAAAAAAGGTCCAGAAAAAGTTTTGCTTTGTCATTTGCCTTGTCGTAAATAATGGTCGTTCTCACATGCTTTCCCACTGCCAGACAGTAAGCAAACTGCATAAATGCGATCGCTACGATAGAGTTTGCCACTATTTCTGCCGTTCCCTGAAAAGAATAGTTGAAAAAGGTTCTGGCAATTACATCAAACGTTATTACACACATTAATACCGCAATAAGCATTGCCCCTGCCGAGCTGTAGTAAGACAAGAATGTCTCATAACCTGATTTAATTTTCATAAATACTTTCAAAATACAGACCTCCGATTTGTCCAGAACGTTATTGCAGCTCCCAGTCGATTACCATATCATAACCGTTTTTGCCTAATTCTTCCCAATATGCTTTATATATTTCTATTGTCTGATAGCCGGCCTCGTTGAATTCATCCACTGCAGACTGGACAACATTAGGTATTACCTCCACCCATCTTTCTTTTTCTGCATCACTCAACTGGATAATCGTCGCACCAGCTTCCTTTAATCCTTCCAAATCACTGGCGTATTTTTCCGCTGTGAGTTTCGCTTCTGCTTCCGTATAGCCGGCTCCTGTCTCCAGTATGACATCCTTTAAGTCTTCGGGAAGGCCATTGAGAGTGTCATTGTTAACCGTTAGGGAACCCGCCATCTTAGAGCCAAAATCTGTTAGAATTACATAGGGTGCAACCTCATATAACTTCATTCCATAAGCGGAACCCAGGGGACAAATCATCGCGTCATACACTCCGGTCTGCATGCTTGTATATCCATCGTTTAAGCTGGACTGCACTGCCGTGGCACCAGTATTCTCCAGCCAGTACAGATAGCTGGCGCCGCCGCCGATTTTCATTCCCTTCAGGTCTTCTACAGACTCAATTGGCTTTGTAGAATAGATACAGTAATTATCTGTCACTCCAATTCCCAGGGAGGTCTGGTTGTATTTCTGGAATGCGTTTGTAAACTCATCCGGGTATTTATCGAACAGGCCTGCTGCAGCTTTGCTTACCACTTCAGGATCCGGACAGGTAAAAGGAACTCTAAAATCAATGTTATGGATTTTCAGAGTTGACGGCTCAAATCCATAATTTACATAAGTAAAGTCCAAGATTCCTCCTTCTACTGCCTCCAGAGCTTCTCCTAATTTTGCCACTGATCCGCCGTAAGATTTTACCCATTCAATTTCGTAGCCGAGGCTCTTTGCTTTCTCTGTTACCGTAGGTACAAAATATTCTTCCATTGCCGTAGTCCAGGTAATGTTCTCCACTACATGTCCAGCCCCGATTCGAAAGGTAAACTTTTCAGACGAACTGTTTTCTTTGGTCTCACTCTTCCCTCCGCACCCTGCTAAAACACCGCTGCACAGTATAATACCTGCTGTAAGTAAAGCAATACTTTTTCTTCTATTCTTCATAATATAATCCTTTCTTTCATTAAGTATACCCAGGGTGTCTTCCCTGCCTAATACCTCTCATGCCCGGCAGTAATATTCCCTTAGGGTGATTGATTCAGCATCTTCTCCATAATTATAAAATTGAACAAAAAGGTGTATTGGGTTCTCTTTCAAAGCAGTCCTGAAATCCTCTGTCATGATGATATTCTGTTTTCTCTGCATCCTGAGGATAGATATACCTCCCTCCCACTTCCCAGAAAAAGGGATGAAACCTATAATTCAGACGTTCTTTTTTCATCCTGTACAGAACCCGTATTTCATTCAAATCCGCCATAAAATTTGTCCATACATCATAGTGCACCGGTATTACCACCTTACACTGCAGTGCTTCCGCCATCCGCAGAACATCAACCGATGTCATCTTATCCGCTATCCCAACCGGATTTTCACCAAAGGACGCCAGTGCCACGTCGATCTTATGTTCCTTTCCATGTTTTGCAAAACAGATAGAATAGTGGCTGTCACCGCTGTGATATATATTTCCTCCCGGAGTCTTAATCAGATAATTCACCGCCTTTTGATCCATATCATCCGGACAGGTTCCTCTGATGTCCTCCACTCCGTCTGTAGTTACCAGGCACGTCCGGTCAAAAGATTCCAGAGCAAGAATCTCCAGATCTTTTATTTTTATTGTGTCTCCGGGTCTGACAGTAATACATCGCTCCTCGGGAACCCCCCATTTTATCCATAGCTCTACTGCCTTTTGGGGACCAATAAAAGGGATGGGTTCCTGAACATTCGAGAGAACTGCCCCTGCATAATTCACATCCATATGATCCTGATGGTAATGTGTTGCCAGTACAGCATCTACTTTTCTTACCGCAAATGGATCCAGTACAGCCACAGACGCTCTCAGGTTCGGCTGCAGTTTTCTCCCTCCGGACATATTCGCCATCTGATGACCCAAAGCCATTTCCTTCACCCGTTTTGTTCTCTTCCCTCTTCCGCACCATAGGTCAATGCTAATGTTACAGTCTCCAGGTGTTTTTATCCACACCCCGGTACATCCCATCCACCACATAGCTACACTGCCTTCCTCCACCTTCTGCTCCTCGATCTCCTCATTCAGCCATGTACCCCATTCGGGAAAAGTGTCCAATATCCACCTATCCCTTGTTACCTCTTCAATTCTGCTCATTTTCTCTCCTTCCTGGTTTATTAATTATTTTTTGTTCGTTTATTTGATGTTTTTATTGTACTATTAATCAATTTTAATGTCTATTGACTTATTTCCGATAATTTAATTCGTTTTTGTACACTTTTTACATCTTTTCATTCGTTTAAATCACTTTTCATTCATTTAATTTATGGTTTTCAAATTTTATATCGATATTTTATTGCATTTATCTTTCTATTGCTTTATAATCGAACTAATAAACCAAGTATTAAGAGTAAGGAGTGTTCAATATGAACCAATCCAAAAACGTGATTCAAGAAAGACAGAAACGGTTGTTTGATTATATTACAAAACACAATTCCATAAAAGTTTCCGATGCCAGCAGGATGCTCCAAGTTTCCGAACTGACTGTCCGCCGGGATTTGGCTGAATTAGAAAAAAAGAACCTGGTACAGAGATTTCACGGTGGGGCAGCACTGAATACCTCCACAGCGGATTATGATGTTGTAGTGGAAGAAAAAAAGATCCTGAACGAACATATTAAAAATTGCATTGGAAAAAAGGCTGCTTCACTTGTTCAGGATGGATCTACTGTATTCCTGAACTCAGGTTCCACAACCCTTGCTGTTATGAAATATCTTAACAGCAGATCCGTCCGCATAATGACCAATAATGCGCTTGCCCCCTCTTCTGTCTGGAGCGATAATGTAGAACTGATAATGACCGGAGGAGAGTGCCGCAGCCGCTCCAAATCTCTTGTTGGAAGCTATGCGCTTAATGTTGTAAACAGTATTTACGGGAATGCCTGTATCCTGGGAGTCAATGGAATCAGCAGTACTTGCGGCACTACCACCTCAGTTTACCAGGAGACCTCCATTAATGAGGCCATGGTTAAGCGCTGCAACGGACCCGTGATTATAGCGGCAGATGGATCCAAAGTTGGAAAGTCCTATAATTTCATCAGCATACCTATCCAGGATATAGATATTCTAATTACGGATCCCAGTGCAGATCCCGCTGAACTGGAGAAGATTGCGGGAAAAGGGATTAAGGTTATTACGGTTGATATCTAACCATTCTAACTTATTTTTAACCAAATATCTCAGGAAATAATTTCCTGAGTGTAGCATCCGAAGGGTTAAAAAAAGAGGCTGTCAGGAAATAGCACTTTTTAACGCCCCGACACCCCATTAGAATATCCCCGCAGGAATCAGGGCTTTCATGCCTTTTGATTGATTCCTGCGGGGATGTTCCTTTCACTCTTTTCTGTTGTTTCGCGTAGTTACAATTCTCATCCCAGCTTAATTCCGGGATCATTGCATTGTCATATCATCCATTTGTACCAGCTTTTATCTCTCCATCCCCCTTACGCATTCAGATAATACATGGCCAGTTCGTCGGCTTCCATGTTTGCAGCTATCAGAATATCCCTGCCCTGTGTATGCCGATAGAGTACGTTAGCCGCCCCGCAGCCATGGTCCAGTGTATAGGTCCTTAATCCCCCGTTGCCGTCGCTTATGAATGCCAACAGATCCATATCACCTCTTCTATGTCCGATAAACACTGCCGGGGTGTTACCAATATAACCCTTATCTGCCGCATGCAGTAATTTCAGTTTTTGAGGATGCTCATATATTTTCTGAAACCTTCCATCCCTTTTTTTATAAACCTCCAGCTTGTCCCCGTGAAAAGGAGAAACCAGGAACAGCTCTTCCTCCCCGCACTGATCAATATCTGTTAAAATGGCCTCACTTGCCGGTGTTTCCAGCAACATTTCTATCTCCCACAGATCTTTGCCCTCCCGTGGAGGGGATATCTCATAGACTCCCTGGTGGCAGGCAATAACCCCCTTTTCTACCCCATCTCGGCATATCTTGCAGTATCCATGGTTCTTCAGCATACTGTCTTTTATGACCTGAAACTTCAACGGATGGTCATCATGATACTGGGATAAGTCAGAGGGTAGTTCCGCTCCGTATACCTTTCCTGGCTCTGACCAGTCGTCCTTATACTTATGACCTGATTTCAATGTACAGGCAATCAGATATTTTTTTCCCTGATTCCTTAAAATATCGAAACGATGCACAAACGGCAGCTTTGCCAAAGTTTGGATTTCCCAGCCCCCTTTCTCCCTTGGAAAAGCTGTGACGATCGAGGCCTCACTGGAATCATTGGGGGAATAAAAGCGGTGGGTAGCGAGAAACTGTCCGCTGCTGTCCGGGATCGGAACCATCGTCATAACACCTCCCGGTCCATCCCAGACCACCTCCAGCATATTTCCTTCCATATCGTAAATGCGGCACTCTGCTTCTTTTGCGGATGCTGCCAGAAAGCATTCTTTTCCTTTATAGAAGAAAGGTGCCAGGGCATAACATTTTTCCAATTTACTTATCACTTTTTTCTCAATTCTCATCCGTGCATTCCCTCCTGCTTTTTTCTATGTTTCTCATGTATTATAAAAGAATTTCCGTCCTGGTTTCAATTTTCTATTGTACCTCCCTTGCGCTCTCCTTAAAAACCTGTTATAATCTACGCCGATACGAAGTCTGTTGTTACCATTTAAGCTTTATCAAGATACCCCAGGAGGAGAAATGTTATGAACTTTATTCACAACCCGAACCAAATCGCTTTATACGGGGACAGCCAAGAACTGCTGGCCGAAGTTACTTTTCCAAATCTAAACGCAACTACTGTAAATATCAACCATACCTTTGTAGATCCCTCCCTCCGTGGTCAGGGAATTGCCGGTAAGCTGCTCCTGGAAGCGGCAGAGGAAATCCGCACACAGGGGAAACTGGCCCTCCCCACTTGTTCCTATGCGGTTCAATGGTTCCGGGAACATGAGGAATATCAGGATATTTTGAAATAAACCTGCACATACTGTTCCTATCAGGAGGTATTAGTGCTATGGAAATAAAAAATAATCTGAATTCCCCTTTGGAAATGCCCCTTTCCTGTAAATCAGCCCTGGAACGTATTGAACGGGAAATACGGGAAGAGGACGAACGCCAGAAAGCAGCTGATAAAAGCAGCAAAAATTCCCATAAATAACTGACTACTGCTGTTGCCACGCAGAATAAAAGCGGAGAGGATGTCTCCGCTTTTTTATGTAGATTCCTATTCTTCTCTGCACTTCTTTGGAATCTTGCTGTTAGCTACCTGGAACCTGTATTCAGCAATCAAGTCATCCTGGTTAAACGTATCCTCCAGATTTCCATTCAAGTCTCTCAATACAAATTTGTCATCGCATTGATACGTCTTCAGTCCCTGTCTGTCGAACCATGTGTCCATTCTCTGGCCTAATTCCTTATCATCTAAAACGTCTTTTAACAAAACAGCTGTTTCTTTTTGCTCACCCATAATATGTACCTCCTTTTTATAGTTTTTGCTGCTTTTATTTTATAATATTATTTACTTTTTTTCAATATATATAGAAAATTATCTTTTATATTTTTTAATTTCAAGATTATTTATAGTTCTACTTTACTATTAAGTCTTAACTCATACTCAAAGCATTCGGTGGGCTTTTTTCCGCCCACCGACGCTGTGCACACTTGCCCCCCATTTGCCTCAGCTGTAGTTATGGTGGGAGGGTGCAATTCCCTCTTCTCTGACGTTATGTGTCTGATTTTGATTCTCTGGTTTTACTTTCTGAGTAATGCTGTTAAACTTCTCCAGGTTTTTTCTTCTGTTATTCTTTTCTGACTGTTTTTTATCCATGCTATCACCTCAGTAGTTAGGCTTGCCATTTTTACGAGTACTATACCGGCCAAGTATTGGTTCTTAAGAAACCGTTTACACTTTTTTAAATTTGTTCACAGATTCTTTAATTGGTCATCACAGAATCCTCACACTTATTGTGTATTATAATACTTGTAAAGAGGCCAACAACCTAACGCAAAACTTTTTCTTTTTCATAAGCCAGTACCCCATGGGTACTGGCTCTCCTTCATTATAGAGCGTCTGTTTCATTCACTCTGTTGAAATAAGTGAATTCTATCTGCTCCGCAGTAAATGCTGCTTTAGGATTATTCATTTGTTTTTTTACTTTTAAAAGAATACGTTTTAACAATTCAAAATACACTTCTCTGCTATGAAATTCTGAGGGGTTTCTCACACATACAATCTGAACACATTTTTCGTCCATCTTGCATCCAAGCATCTCCCCGCAAACCAATTTATGCTCGCATATCATAGCCGATATATAAACTCCGGTATTTTCATAAACCTCATCCGCAGCTATTCTCCAGAACATCTCAGCCTCCTGAGCTCCGAATGCCTGATCCTCTATACAGCTAAGTAAAATAATATATCTCTCCGTTACTGTCATCTGCGCCGACCCTTTTTAACTATTTTATGAAAAATCTTATCTATAGTTTACAGTTCTTGGATAAGACTTTCAAATCCGGGATTTTTTTATTCATTTTTAGCGGCCTGCTTTATAATCTGATTGATATAAGTACTTAGTCCTGCCACCAGTATTCCCTGGGTAAAGGTTGTAAAAACAGCCATTGCCAACTCCTTAGGGGAGGAACAGGAGCAATTAGAAAATACCCAGATTCCGCAAAGCAGAACACCCGTTCCACCCAACAGCAGGGGAATATATTTATCCTTCACAAAGCTTGCCTTTTTAAACCACATTCCAATAAAATACAGCACCAGAGATACCAGAACAAGCTCCGGTTTTATGTAGTTCATCACTTCTTCCACTTTGACTCCCTATATAATTCCTTTTGACATATTATAGAATAATCGGCAGACAATTATGAGAGATATTTTCCATTTTCGGCAATTAACACGCCTGCCTTGAATACCTGACGTTCCCTTGGTCCTGCAGCCACACATTCTGCAATATTATCAGCACGTACCAGAAGAAAGTCTGCACTGTTGTCCTCTGATATCCCATATCCCTCCAGCTGCAAAAGCTTCGCACCGTTCTCTGTACATATTTTCAGTGCCAGTTCCAGATCTTCATCTCTTCGGAACCCATTCCTCATGGCAATCAACTGAGCCCTTTCTATCATATCACCGGTACCATATGGACTCCACATATCCCTGACATTATCGTTTCCGCCGCACACATTCACTCCTGCGTTCAGAAGCTGTTTCACTGAAGGCACTGCAGGCACATATGCCTGCCCTCCAGTGGTAATCTGAATTCCTGCATCGGAAAGCAATTCTGTCAGAGCATTCGCCCGTCTCTCCTCCAGACTTCCCAGACAGAATGCATGACTTATAGTCACTCGTCCTTGAAGGCCGGAGGCTATGGTATGATCGGCTATAAGTTCCATAGTAAAGGCCCCCAATTCCCCTGGCTCATGAAGGTGAATATCGACTCCCTTATCAAAATGCTCTGCAAGAGAAAAAATGGCTCCTATACTCCCTTTTGGATCCCGGTCTACGGCAGCGGGATCTATTCCCCCAACCAGATCTGCTCCCAGCCTTAGAGCTTCCTCCATCAATTCTATGGTTCCGGGCCTACTCACCAGACCACTCTGAGGAAAGGCTACCAGCTCTGTATAAAAACAGTCCCGATACCTCTCCCTTGCTTCTAATACACCCTCCAGACAGCTCAAACCGTTTGCCGTATCTATATCCACATGACTTCTCATGGCCAAAGTGCCCATAGAAATGGATCTCTCAATAAGTTTCCCTGCCTGTATACAGGAATCCAATCCAACTTTCCTTCGGGATTCTCTCTCATTGGCAATGCGCTCAGAGAGAAGAGGGCCCAAATTATTATGGAACCACTTCATCCCCAGCATTGTCTTGTCCAAATGGGCATGGGCATCCACCAGAGGCGGAAGGAGCAGGCAGCCTGTACCGTCCATATGCTCCGCTGTCGAAGAATTCTCGAGTTTTCCTGTCTTTGCAATTGCAGCAAACTGTCCATTCCGCAGAAGTAAATCATAGCGTATGCCATCCGCCAAGGTTACATTATAAATTATCTTCTCCATTTCTTGTATCCGTCCTTTCCGTATTCTCTATATGACAATTATATCATTAGTTTTGAGTCTAGGCATTCCCGAAAATGCATAAGCTATTAGCCCTGGTACTTACACTAAAGTCAATAGTAGAAAAAGAGAATACAGATCTAATTTCCCATAGCCCCATATAGTATTTGGATAAACCTCTGCACTACTGCGGTCTGCCCCCCTCATAATTAAAGTGTTCACATCGTTACCAGTAATGGAGGTAAAATTCCCCTGAATAATAGCCCATTCAAACACAATTGCCACTGCGCCAGATGCATGTGCAGCTGCGGCGCCTGTTCCTGTCAGAGACAGATATCCATTATTAGGGGACGCACATGGTATTTCATAGCCCGGTGCCGCAATATCAGGTTTTACCAGTCCAAAACGAGTGTAGCCCCGGCTGGAGGTTATAAGTATGCTATCCGTGAACTGATTATAGGCACTTGTAGTTAAGGCATAGTAGGCATTCCCCGGAGATGTGATCGTTGTGTCCGGGGTTGACTCTATAAAAAAAGTGTCCTCTGAAATCAAGTCTCCGCCAGGAAGCCAGCTGTGAAAAGAAAATGGATTACTGTCAATATTTTTAAGGCGAACGCGCCAGATTCCCTCTGAGGCATTTCTTAACCGAATCAGGATTAACTGTGTCCCATTTTCCTCTTCAATTAATACATTATTGACCCAGACATATGTTGAACTTAGTATAAAATCATATGCGACACATCCCTTAAACGAGGGGTACACAATAGGCATAGTTTCCCCATTAGGGGCTGTTATCTGAACAGAGAGCCTGGCCCGAAGATCCGGCCATATTTCAAAAGCAAATGAGGGGTCATTTCTGGAGACTCTCAGTTCAAACTCCTTGGAATGCATTCTGCGGAGCCCAGCGGACTCTGATGCGTTTCAGAGCGGACGCTATGCGGATCATAACGGACGCCCCAAAAC
>NZ_WKYV01000035.1 GCF_009677585.1 Lactonifactor sp. BIOML-A5
ATAATAGGTTAGTCCGCTCGCTCCGCATCGCGTCCGTTTTGCTCCGCAAAACCGTCCGTTGGAGTCCGCCGACTGCACCATCATTCGAATATGGTCTTACATCCAAACTGCTGATGCTCATCGCATTTAAACAGACCAATCCAATCATGCCGGATTTTCTATAATACCCCATCATGCTGCGGTCATTCTCTCCGCAAATACAGCACTCCTCTTCAGAAACCTCTGACGTATAATGCACTCTGTAATCTTTTTCCTCTTCAACCGTGGCTCCTTCTGCATTCGCACATCCCGAAAGGCACAGCATTATTGCCACTAATAATACAATAAATTTCCTTCCCATAACATTCCTCTTTTCATAAAAAAAGAACAGTCCGAAGCTCTTACACTTTCGAACTGTTCTACTTTCTTTTAAGACTACGAACAAATGAAATCATGATTTCCTGTTCTTTTTCGTCCAATCCATCCCAAGTATCTAATATTTCTTTCTGCAAATCAGTCAAATTATTTCTTGATGCATCTCTTACGAAAAACTGTGCCAGAGTTATTCCAAATGCATCGCATATCTTCTGTAACGTTGAAATGGTTGGAGCGTGTTTTTGTGCAATCATGTTTGATAATGCAGTCTGCGATATTCCCGTTTTCTGCGACAGACGGTACTTTGTCATACCACGCTGTTCACACAACTCTTTTATACGCATCGCAATATACTCTTCTGGACACAAGTAATATACACCTCTCTTCTGATATTAGTAACTTTATTTTACCCTCTTACCAGAAGTTTTATTAGACCGATATTACTTTAGTAAACTACTCCAATTTATTTGACTATTTGATTAAAAAAATAAGGACTTAAAAAGCATTTTCCAGTTCGGTTAGCATATCGTCCAATCATCCAAATTCCCTTTGCTTTTTTTTAATCTTATCACACAATTCAATGATTGTCGAACTTTTTACCTTTTCCTGTGATGAACACCATCCTAAATAATTATAAAGGAGGCATAACTGCCGCCTTTATAATTACATGTCAACCGAATCCAAATGAAATGGTTCACCCACACTTATTCTTTCTCTCAATTGGATAAGGCTCTCTTCTATATTCTCCACATCCACGAAGAATACATTCACAGTTGTTCCATCTCCGGAATCAAAGCATATATCTTCATGATTTTTCATTTCATCGTTTACTGGGTAAAGCAGCCATATCTCTGACGTTTCATACTTTTTCGAGTACGCATACATCTGATACATGTCCGCCTGAGAGATTCCATAATTTTTTCTCTCATTGTTGATCAGCTTCTTCCACTTCGTATCCATAACAATGATTCTGCCCTCTTTTTCAAGAACAATATCCGGACGAAGTGAGAACTGTTTTCTAGGCTCCATGAACAGGTAATGTCCTTTGTCCTGTGTTGAAACATTCCAACCATCTGTCTCCATTACCTTCTTCATGTTCTGTGCCACATAGCTTTCATATACGCTTTCCATCGGGAAAAGCAATGCTCTTGACCGATCCTTACCAGAAAACGTTGTAAAACTCTTATTCATAAGAAACACCTTTGACCACTGCATAAGCATCTTATAATCACTTGTATTTCTATCTATACTAACCTTTGCAAAATCCTTCTGATAATTCACAGATGGAGCCACCATTTCAAATGCAGTAAGCAGCTGTCGAATCACCTTAGAGTTTTCAGCACTGCCAGTTAATTTCTGCAGCTTCATCAATGTAGCCTTCACCAGTTTGTTTTCCGCCCTGTTTGGATGAAATTCATCATACGCTACATAGAATCTCTCCGCATGCGCCATGTTCTCTCTGATGTGCTTACTTACCTGAAATTTACCTTTATAGTATCTGAGATTATCTTCTTGCTGCACATAAGCCGACTTAATCCCATGTTTTACAAGCTGCCTCACTTCCTGCAAGTACATGTTAATGAATATCTCATACAGATTCATTTTATCCACTTTCAGTGAAGCATCATTAAATACTTTACTTGGGAAATCTTTCATGCTACAGAGCATCTTCAGAAATGTTTTCTTAGTCTTAACATTTCCCTGGTCTTCACCATCACCAAAACTGATTTTAGGAAGCACTTGTATCTGATGACCGTTTTTCATTTGAATCAGGCCAACATAATTTTTAATTGTAATGGTATCTCCAACATTCCTTTTGTATCCTACACGCATGAAGTCTAATGCATCTGCATTTTCTTCATTTCCAGCGAATTCATGGATAAACTCAACCAGATCAGCAAAAGCATCCTTGTGCAGGTATTTGAAATTGTCATCGTCTTTATAATCTGAATTTCCGGTAATTACATCAAATTCTCTTACCTCTAATAGTATACCCATGTCATCACCATTTCTTAGATAATTTCCTTATAGCTATCAATATTCGAAAATGCCTCCGGATTGATAGTATACTTCTTCTCCGGTAAGTCGATCACATCATCAACGCTACCCTTGAAGATATCTTTTACCTTAACATCACTATCAAGAATAAATTTATGTGTATCATTACTCTTGCCGTTATCGCCTAAAACAAGCTGAATCTTCTGGTAATCTTCGTAGAAGTATTCCTGAAGAAGTGGAATCACTGATTTCTCAAAAATTGACTTCAGTGTATCCACAGTTGGTTTCTTGGCAAGCTTTGTAAAGAAAGCATGTCCAATTGTATGTTCTCTATCATATAAAAACGTAATTCGTTCATTAATCTTTTCAAGCATTGCTGCAACATCAAGGTCTTCCACCTTGTCAGCACCCATCTTGCGAAGGACATCTGCGTCCGGCATCATTTCAACAAACTCAAAACGACGTCTAAGTGCTGTATCCATAAGCGCAATAGATCGGTCTGCCGTATTCATCGTTCCAAGGATATAAACATTAGATGGAACACTGAATGGCTGTCCTGAGTAAGGAAGAACTGCCGCTGCTTCTTCATCCATTCCAGCTCTCTTTGTATCTTCGATAAGCGTGATAAGTTCACCAAAGATCTTAGAAATATTACCACGGTTAATTTCATCAATGATAAATACGTAGTTTTTATCATTTGGTGTAAACGCCTGTGGTTCTACTAATTTCAATAACTCAGCAATGCTTACTCTCTTTAAGCGCTGAAGCTGATCATTATCTAAGTACTTATTTCCATTAAGTTCTTTAATATTTCTAACCTTGTTGATTTCTAACCATTCAACAGTTCGACTCCATCTGAAGCTTGTCTTTTTCTCGTCGTACTCAGCATCTCCAGTAACAATACCAATTGCATCAATATCTGTACCAGAACCAGCATATGTAACAACGATATCACCAATGTTCACTTTTTCTTGGAAATGAGCAATCTGACTGAATGCATATGTTCCAGCATGTTCTTCTTTCGTTTTCCAGTCGTACATAATCTTGCCTTCATTGAAGCATTCAAACTTTACAGTATTTGCAGATACAAGATTTCCAGACTGTAATACCACTTTCCAGATCTTTGCATTGTGGTCAACAATCTTATTCTCCGGCATCTTAGTGCCTTCACAGAAAGCCTTAAACACACCATCTTCAATAGTATATCCAATGCCGTCTTCCCCTTCTCCAACAACAGGTTTAATACCTTCAATGAATTCTTCGTAGCCATAAGACTGATGGAATGTGGTAAAAGCAACTAAGCCATCCTCTTTATACTGGTTATATCTTTCAAAGACAACATCGTATGATTCATCTTTTATTTCGTCAATTGTTTTATTTTCTATAATTGCTACTGCATAGACTGCAGTCGCATAAGTTTTACCGGTTCCTGGAGGACCGTATAAAATCATGTTCTTTGCATATTCTGGATTATTCTTTCCTTCTCTAAATGCCTTTATTTTGCTCTTAGCATCTATTAACATATCGCTTTCCAAAGCCTCCTTAAGTTCAGCCCTAAGTTTCCATGAATATCTGTCATGTCCTCGTTCTAAAACGTTTCTTCCAACAAACGGTATCGTATAAAAACGTTCTCTATCTTCGTCTTTACAAAGTGGACATCCTGTCGCTTTATGTACTCGTTCTCCAAGAGTTCTTCCCCAGATGTTATATGCATTGACAACTCCACCATAGCATTCTGCTAAATTTGCACAGGTGCTTTCGCCACCAAGCTCCAACATTCTAAACAGCATCGTTAAAATGGCTTCGTTAGTTATATCAGCATTAAGCAACATTTCAATCCAGTCATCTTTAGAAATGCCTGGATTATATTCTGCTCGCGACGGCCAATACTCACTAATTGAAGTAAGTTCATACCATTCCTCTTTTAACATAGTTAAAATTGGCTCTTTAATTTCTATTCCAGAACCCATTGGGCTCCATGTCTGCTGCGGATGCTTTTCTTTCAAATCATCCTGCAACAAGATTTTTTCACCTTTATCACAATTCTGAATCCAGTCATATTCAACATCAATATGATTAGCGGTAACTCCTTCCGCAGCTTTGTCCGCATCATAATGTGGACCTTCATATGAATCTGTAACAACGCGTCCATGACCTATTACGCCACGTGGTTGAGCACCCGTTTTCATTAAGAAAACATCGTCACCTATTTGCGGCTGTTTACTATTGCATGTCCATGAAATAGTGTATGTTTCACCTTTTTTAGTACCTTCGCACCACTCTTTATATTCATCCCATGTCCAGTTTGCTGGATTCCATGTAAGTAACCAACCTCTTTTTTCTTCTACAGGTTTTGACTTACCAAGTACGTGATTGTAATAAGGAATAATTTCACCAATAGCAGTCATTACTTCCTGATGGTAATAATCATTTGTTTCGCCTTCTTTTTGCTCAATTACTTTACAGATCTGAACTTTCTTATATTCACCACTAGCGACTTTAGACATTACCACACTCTGCTTTTCATCAAGAATCTCTGGGTTTCCCCATTCATTACTTCCTGCAACATACACCAATCCGGGTTTCTGTGAAAGTTCAAAATGTTTATGGTACTGTTCCATACCAGCTTTATCTGTACCATCGTTTTTAATTTCCAAACTGATTCTGAAATAAGCTTTATCTTGTTTTCCTTTTTCAACAAAGATTGAAACACTTACTGGATTTGCGCTATCAGTCATGTATTTCATCTGTGTCCACAGATATTTTCTTGTCTTTGTATTAGATCCATCAAGCCAAGAACTAGGCAAGCACTTATCTAATCCGTATATCATTTCTGCCTGCTGCGCCATTTTCTTCATTTCAGCAACTGCAGCCTGACCTTTTTGCTTTACTGATAAAAGTTCAGCTTTCTTTTCTTGAGTAATACTTGGTGAATCTGGATTTGAATATGGTACTTCATAATTGTTTTCCAGATATACAAGCACTCCTATATAATCAATGTCCGGATTAACAAATTTCTTTTCTTCTTTTATAACGGAAGGATATTGTTCTTTAACAAAATACAATAGTTCTTCCATTGAAATTTTGCTACCATCCATCTCAAATACATCTTCTAAATCAAGATCCTGCGGGTAAGTCTTCGTATCGAATTCATCCATCATTGACAATCTTCTTTTCGAATCATCAGCATCTGCTCTAAGATAATTACAAGTGGCTTTTGCATTGTCTGCATTTACCCACCATGATACTCTTGCAGAATCAACATTCTTGTTAGTAAGCGTCTGAGCTCGCTTGACAATATCTACTTGCTTGAAATACATATCCGCTTTAGTAGCATTCAGATTGTTTGTATATACTTCTGCAGCCATTAAAGCTGTTGCTATCCACACTGCATCATTTACGCTATAACCACCATCTATTTCAGATGTATGATCCGATAAAATCGTAATGTTGAAATAATCTCTACTTACCTTTTCAAACTGAAATTGTGGGTATGCTCCATCCGCGTTATAAGGCGCAAAAATATCACCTAACTTTGATTCCCAGAATATGCGAACTCGTCCCATATCACTGGATTCTCGTTCAATATGTCCTTTATATTCCTTTCCATCAAAGTTAAAAATCAGTTCTTTTCTGCCTCCGTTTGGTATATCTTCAGAATTGAAAAACCATGAAATGTCAGCAGGAACGCCAGAACCCTTATGATTAAAGAATGATTTGTCGCTCTGCTTAATTCCTATATTTTCATCTATAATATTCCACGAATGGAACTGTCCATATTCGTGCTTCATCTTTGTCACCTCTATTGTTTCAATTACTTAATCTTTCTTGCTATATCAATAGCGCCCTCTAGAATTTTTCCGCCGTATTTTTTTACTCCTACGCCAAATGCTAAAATGCCAACACCTGCTCCCGCAGCATTTGCTTTTTTCTGGCATCTAGGGCAAAGTCCTGTTTTATTTTTAGGATCCGTTATAATTCTTCCACATGGGCATTCCTTCACTTTATTCTTCTTCATCATCTATATCCTCCACAGAAACAATGTACACTTCTTTTGAAAGGTCATTGTTCATGCTCAACTCCAGATTTTTCATACTTGTTTCTAATACTGGTGTCATTTCCTCAGAGAACTTTAACCAGCAATTCATATTTTCTGTGGTATATGGGAAATAATTCTGCATCAGATCTGCTGTAGACAATCCCTTTCTTGTTACCGGCTTAGTCAAGAAATCATACATAGTATGCTGATATGACTGAAGCACTGTCTGAGCTGTTTTTCTATCTCCAACATACTCAAGCAGCTGCATACGTACTCCAACGTATTTTGTTACTACCTGAAGGTCGGAAGTCAGGTAGCCCATATAGGTATCCATTTTGTTACTAAAATCATGAAATGGATTCTTCACACTTTTCGCAAGCCACTTTGAAGTTGTTTCAATATCTCTAGTCACAGCATTAATTGCCGTTCTCATTTTTCCATCCGCTTCTTTCAGAAGTTTTATTCTTTCTTCCTCATTTTCTTTTGTTTCAGCTTCGAGAACTAACATCCTTGCGTCCAGGAATGGAGCAACAATATCTCTATCTCGGTCCTTTTCTAATTGATAGTTCTGCATTTCCTGAATACCAGAAAGTTTTGTATATATCTGACGCATCTGCAGTTGATTTCCAATACTTCTTACAACATCAATATTGTCTGGATTATTCACTACTTTCTTAAGCGTAATATCCTTAACCCTTGTGCCCTCTTCATCCACAATAACTGCGCGTAAATTATCCTCAACCTGTCTGGATTCACCTACGGAATAAATACCTCTCTTAAGCTTTGACTTAATATCCGGTGGCAGGTTATCAAAGTCTGGCAACAAAGTAATATTCCCTTTCATGATTACACCGGCCTGATGAACCACGTCATTAATAATACCCAGATCTCCAATAGGAAGTTCTGTCATAATTTCCAATTCAGATTTCTCTCTTATTGCTAATGACATCTGCTGAACATAACCATCAAAGAAGTCACTCATGAGAGCAATGTCCTGACCATACCTGTCTTCTTTTGTTTTAAATATGACCAAAGGCTTATTTGATTCAACACCAACAATCTCACCTTTATTTATTTCTTTTTCATTTTCACTCATTGTCAATGCCTCCTAAACATATCTTCATATAAGCCCTTGTTATTTTCGCGAATTATTCATTGCCTGTTTTTATACAGTCTCCATCAGGGAAAGTAAAAGACTGCTCAAAGGTTACTCCCATTACATCTGCGATCTGTTTCAGTTCTTCTAAGGAAACCGTATCTCTTTTCAGCTTCTTGCCCAAATTTTGCGGTGTTTGGCCAATCCTTCTGGCAAGTTCTGAAACACTTATATTTCTTCTGTTACATAATTCTTTAATCATATCGGATGTTTTCATATTTGCCTCCATCCACTCTGCTATATTACATTATTCTTATATTATAAACCGTTTGGTTTACCATTACAATATCATTGAAAAAACGCCCAGTAACCTCAGGACATCCTAATACTTATGCTGTTGTTCAGCAACAGCAATTATTAACTTTTCCAAATTTCTGCAACTACTTTCTTTTAAATACGATGGTCAGCATTAGTTTATAGTGATGTCCAGATCCTTCATAAACCTTCATTTCTCTATATTCTTTATATGCCATAAGCACTTTTTCCTTTCGCCAATCGAGTATCCTTTTATGAGTTTCGCCAAAAAATAAGACTGTTTCGGCATAGGGTTTTATTCCCCTATGAACTTTTTGGCATAACTTTATGTTTAAGGGGGTAAAAATGTACTTCGGAATGTAAAATAATCTTCGATTTTCCACTTTTTCCGTTCAATTCAAAGAAACCAAAACCCCGAAAAATCCCGTAAACTTGGCGTTTCTTCGCCCTCTCTAGTGTATTCACAACATTGTCAGACACCCTGCCAAATCCAGGTTATCTATCCTGGCTGCAAAAAATAGCAAGGCAGCCGAAACCACCTTGCTAAAAAAATCAAAATTTTGTCGATTACTTGAATGTAATGCTTTTTTGTTTCTTCTGATTTCGCTAATCGAGTATACTTACGCCAAAAGATACTCCTTCGCCTCCAAACAACCTATCCCCCGGGGTATATCAATTTCCTCATACCCACTCTACGGAAACAGAAACACACATATATTTCAGCTCATAAATCGCTGAACTCTTGATTTATTGAGCTTTTCTCGACAGAAGGCACACCGTCTCCACATGCACCGTCTGACAAAATTGATCCACCCCTCCACATCTCTCCACCCGATACCCATTCTCCAAAAACACTTCCAAATCCCTCGCCAAACTGCTCGGCTTACAGGAAATATACACAAGTCTGTCCACCCCGTACTCTATGATCTTCTTCAAGGCCTTCGGATGCACTCCGTCCCTGGGGGGGTCTAGTACGATGATGTCTGGCTTCTCCTCAATTTCATCCAGCACTTTCAGCACATCCCCGGCGATAAACCGGCAATTGGTAATGCCGTTCAGCGCCGCATTTTCTTTCGCCGCCTCCACCGCTTCTTCCACAATCTCGACTCCAATTACTTCTTTGGCTACCGGGGAGAGGATCTGTGAAATTGTTCCTGTTCCGCTGTACAGGTCAAACACAGTCATATCCTTGGTATCTCCTATAAACTCACGGGCTGTACGGTAGAGTACTTCGGCCCCATAGGAATTGGGCTGAAAAAAGGAAAAGGGTGTCACCTTGAACTTCAGCCCCAGAATCTCTTCGTAAAAATAGTCCTTTCCATACAGAATCCTGGTCTCATCGCTCTGGACCACATCAGACAGAGAGTCGTTTATAATGTGCAGAAATCCCACGATCCTGCCCTCCAGCGGAAGCCCGAGGACTTGTTCCACAAGTTCTGTCAAATCGTGTTCTTCCTGGCTGGTGGTTACCAGATTCACCAGAATCTCACCGGTTGTCTGAGCCCTGCGCAGGAGCAGGTGGCGCAGATAGCCCACATGCTGCATTTTTTTGTAATACCCCACAGTTCGCTCCTGAAAATAAGACAGGATACACATTAGAATTCTGGTGTAGTCCTCGTGCACCAGCTTACAATCTGAAGCTGTCAGAACATCATAAGTGCTCCCCTTCTTATGTAGGCCGAGTGACAGAGGGCCGTCTTTGTACTCATCTCCGAAGGAAAATTCCATCTTATTCCGGTAGCCGAATTCCTGAGGACTGCCTTTGACGCCCTCAAATACATAGTCCGGCTGGCCGTTTTCATCGGTTTGTCCCCCTTTTTGGATGGCCTCGTCCAAAAGCTCTTTCACCTGTTTTTCTTTCATTTCCAGCTGATTTTCATAGGACATGGTCTGGTACATACAGCCTCCGCAGGCAGGGAAGATACTGCACACAGGCTCCCTGGTTTCCAGGGGGGATTTCTCCAACACTTCCAGGAGACGCCCTTCCATTTTATTCTTTCTCTTTTTATTTATGGCGAACCGGATCTTCTGGCCCGGGATCCCATTTTTGACGGTTATGGTCTGGCCGTCAATTACCACTTCTCCCTTGTTGGGAAATTCTATTTTTTCAATGATTCCTTCACAAATATCACCTTTTCTCACAGACTCTCTCCTTACTTCTCGTTATCTTATTATCTCCTGACAGAACGATAGCCCCGGCACAGGTCTGCACCGGAGCTATTATTATCATATCTTACTCTTCTTCGTCATCCTCATCTTCGAAATAGTCATCGAAGTCATCATCAAAATCCTCTTCGAAATCTTCCAAATAATCAGGTGTAAAGAAACGATATACTGCATATGCGATTCCCGCAACTGCTGCTACAGCACCTATAATTGCCAATATCCAGAGAACCGTATTTTTATTTTTTTCTTCTTCTTTTTTCTGTAATGCTGCAAGAAAATCTTCCACTTTATTCATTATATACACCATCCTCTCTTGTCGTTAGAGTTATTATACCACCATATGTGGGATTTTACCATCATTTCTGAAAATTTTAGATTTTCTTGAGTTTGGCGAAGGAAGCGAACATTTTTTTCACTCCTGCCTTATCAAAATTGACGGTAACCTCGTAATCCTTTCCGCCTTCTGCGATATTTTCCACGATCCCCACGCCGAACTTAATGTGTTTTACCGTATCTCCTACGCCGTAGCTCAGTCCCTCTGATTTTTTCACTTCAAACTGCCGGGGCTGGAAGGCCTGACTTTTGAAGGCCTGGCGCATCTGCTGGAATCCGGAGGGCAGCGGGATATCTTTTACCTTCCTTTCCTGGAAGCTCTGTCCCATATCCACCAGTTCTCTTGGAATCTCACGGATAAACCGTGATACTTTATTATACTGCGTTTCGCCACGAATCATACGCTGCTGGGCACAAGTCAGGGTAAGATCCTTCATCGCCCGGGTAATTCCCACGTAGCACAGACGGCGTTCCTCTTCGATTTCCGTGGGATCGTCTGCCACAATTGTCATATAGCTGGGGAAAATACCATCCTCCATGCCCGCCATATAGACATAAGGAAATTCCAGTCCTTTTGCGCTATGTAAGGTCATCATCAAAACCCTGTCGCTGTTCGTATCCACAGTATCGATATCCGCAATCAGCGCAACCTCCTCCAGGAATTCCCCAAGGCTGGGCGTATCGGTTCCCTCCTCATAGGTAACTACCTTGGTAATCAATTCATCGATATTTTCAATTCTGGCATTTGCCTCGTCGGTGTCTTCGGCTTTAAGGTCCGCTACATACCCGGTTTCTTCTATAATATCATCCAACAGTTCTGTGACGGAGAGGTACTCTGCCTTGCTTCTGAGACTTTGGATAAAGGTGACGAACGGACGAATTTTAGCCGCGCCTCTTCCCAGAGAAGGAATCTCATCCGCAGTGCGCAGTGCGTCGTAAAAGCTGATGCCATTGGCATCTGCATAATCCTGGACCCTTGTGATTGTTGTCAGGCCGATGCCGCGTTTCGGCACATTGATAATCCTTCTGACGGCAATATCGTCTCTGGCATTGTCAACGGTTTTCAGGTATGCCAGGAGATCCTTGATTTCTTTTCTGGCATAGAAGTTTACTCCTCCCACCATTTTATAAGGTATATTGGACATGAGAAATTTTTCTTCAAACAAACGGGACTGGGCATTGGTCCGGTATAGTATAGCACAGTCTTTGTAGCTGCATTCTCCCTCACGGACCTTTTGGCTGATATCCCCAGTGATATATTCTGCCTCTTCAAAACCGTTCATAAACTGCCTGAAATGCAGAAGCGCTCCTTCTTCGTTGTCCGTCCAGAGTGTCTTGCTCTTTCGTCCCAGATTGTTTCGGATCACCTCATTGGCAGAATTCAGAATATTTTGGGTGGAACGGTAATTTTGTTCCAGTTTAATCACCTTGGCATTGGGAAATACCTTTTCATAGCCCAGAATATTTCCTATATTAGCGCCCCGGAATTTGTAGATGGACTGATCGTCGTCGCCCACCACGCACAGATTCTGATATTTGGAGGCCAGAAGGCTGACAAACTTAAACTGTGCAGTATTGGTATCCTGGTATTCATCCACCATCAGATACCGGAACCGTTCCTGGTAAGACTCCAGCACGTCGGGGCAGGCCTGGAAGAGTTCCACGGTCTTTACAATGAGATCATCAAAGTCAAGAGCATTGTTCTTTTTCAGCTGCTTCTGGTATTCCTTGTAGGCAAGGGCAATCTTTTTCTTTCCGAAATCCCCCATAGTGTTGAGCTCATATTCCTCAGGGCTTATAAGCTCATCCTTTGCGGAGGAGACGGCGCTCATAATCGCCCGCTCTTTGTAAACTTTTGTATCAATATTCAGCCGCTTGCAGATATCCTTCATCAGGGTCTTCTGGTCATCGGTGTCATAGATTGTAAAATTATTGCTGTATCCCAGGCGGTCAATGTAGCGTCTCAGGATTCTCACACAGCTGGAATGAAAGGTGCTCACCCAGACGCTCTCGGCGCCGAAGCCCACCAGCTTGTCCACACGGTCCCGCATCTCCTCCGCAGCTTTATTGGTAAAGGTGATCGCCATGATATTCCACGGGTTGACTCCCTTTTCTTCTATCAGGTACGCAATCCGGTGCGTCAGCACTCTGGTCTTGCCGGAACCTGCTCCCGCCAGGATCAGCACCGGCCCCTCTGTCCGAAAAACCGCCTCCTGCTGCTGGCTGTTCAGTGTATCGTATATACTCATATGCATTCTCCATCTATCCTAATCATCCATCCTGCTAAACAGGCAATTTTCATTATAGCACAGCCCCCGCCTGAGATCCAGAAGTTCCGGGGAATCCCTATTGCGGCAGGATAAAAAGCCCGGGGAATCCTTTGGATTCTCCAGGCTTTTTGTCCTGCCGCTTTTCTTACCGCTCCAGAAGCCTGCGGATATTTGTCTCCATATTCCGAAGGGCTTCCTGCTCACTGATCTCCCCCTTCAGAACCCGCTCAATCTCTTTGGGAATCAGAGAGGTATAGATATTATTCTTCCACCGGCTTTCGTCCAGTATCTCAGGCATAAAACGCTTTTTACTCTGTTCATAGCACTTTAGGATCAGACATTTCCAGGGCTCCAGGTTCTCCAGATCTGCCCTTCTGTAATATTCTTTCCTCAAGGTTGAGCCCCCAAGAAGAGAGAGGGGAATCCCATTCTGGCTGCCGCAGGCCCACAGAAGAAAATTTTGAGCATCCTCCTGGTGGGTGCCGTAACGGTTCAGGCCCAGACTCCAGCCCCCCAGAACAGGAGCTCCCCCCGGGATCTGGGAATACCCCAGGTTCCCGGCCACTTTTGATTTCGTATAATTATTAATATCCCCGGCATCGGAGTCATAGAGGAGTACCATAGCGCTGTTTCCCCGGGCAAATTCATCTGCCACCTCATTCCAGGAGCAAAGCTGCTTCCCAGAGGTATATTTATAGGAAAGAACCAGATTTCTAAGGGCTGCCGCCGCATTGCTCTCGTTGATGCTCACCTCTCCGTTTTCGTCAAATACCCGGCTTCCGTAAGACCACAGGTGGCACAGGAAGCTTAGGGCAGTATAGACATTCTCTCCTCTGGGAAGAGAGGCTCCGTACATCACCGGTGACTGGGGATTGTATTCTTTGGTAAAGAACTCTGCAATCAGATTAAACTGCGCCCAGGTCTGTGGGGGAAGAAGATCTTCCTTATATTTTCTTTTAAACCGCATCTGCAGGGCCCGGTTTTCGAATAAATCCTTCTGGTAAAACAGCAGGAGGGCGCCGGACATAAATGGAATTGCATAGAGAGATTCCACATACATACCGTACTCCTTTACCACCCCGTCGATAAACCCGTCGAAATAGCCTCTGTGGTCCGCCCAGAGCGCATCCAGATTTTTTACGCCTCCGCTCTCTATGAGACCTTCCAGCCAGGTAATGTCCATCATAAACCCATCGTAATAGCTGTCCTTTTCCCCCGACTTCTGATAGAGGAGCTCCTCTAACTCTCCATAGGGATAGAGATCAAAGATAATTTTTCTGCCGCTCTCTTTCTCGTAAATCCTGGATAGCATCTGCAGGCTTCTGGAGGAGGAGCAGTCATACATAGCAAATCTCAGATCATGCTCTGCCTTTTTGATTCCTGTAGTAGCAGGCTCTATCTTATCATAGTCTGCATGGAGAAATGTAGTCATATTCTCATGCAGATGAGGCCTTCTCACAGCCTCAAGAAGACGCTCCGCCGTCTTCTGTGCCATGACCTTAGGAGATACGGTAAGCTGGGCGGCAAAGTACCCGGCATCCTCCATCCAGCTGCTCTCTTTCATGACCATCACAGGAATCCCGGGTACCTCCAGTATGTCCATGGCCCGCTTTACGCCGTTTGCTATGGTGGCACTTCCCGCGATTACGCAGTCCAGATTCGAATCTGCGGTATACAATTGGAAAAATGCCTGGAACCCCCGCTCCTGGCTCCCATCTACCACTTTGATTAAGTCGTTTTCCGGATAAAAGCGGTGGTAAATTCCCGACAAATCTTCTTCCTGGAGAAGATCCTTTTCCAGGATCAGACCTACCCTCTCCCAATCGCTGGCCGCACACTCTTCCATAGCCTGCGTGAATGCCCGGCTGTAATCAATGATTATCTTATCCCCGGCAAACTGTTCCGTCTCACTCCGGCTGATAATCACTGCGGGCACATTAGACTTTTCCAGAAGGGTCACCGGCTTTCTGCGCTGTACAGAATACAGGATAATCCCGTCCACGCATTGTTCCAGAAAAGCCTCAATGCACTGCTTCTCAATCAGACGGTTATTTCTGCTGAACTTCACCAGAATATGATATCCTTTTTCCCTCAAAAGACGTTCCAGCTCGAGTAAAAAGTCTGCCAGATCCCTTTGCAGAACATCTGGTAAGATCACCCCTATGACACCGCTCCGTGTATTTTTCAAGCTTCTGGCATTGGCGTCCGGACGGTAGGAAAGCTGCTCCATTGCCGCTTCCACCCTCTGAATCAGCTCTTCGTTCTGGGTCTTTCCATTTAATACGTTGGATACCGTCCCCAAAGATACATTTGCAAGCTTTGCAACTTCCTTAATCGTGGCCATATCTGTACTCCTTACTCTTTTCTGCTGCTTTTATTTCTATATAAAGTAGTGATAAACACTGCGACATTCTGATTGGGTAATGAAATGTGCCGTTCACAGCATTCCTTTCAGACCGTACTGTGAACAGTTACATCTTATCACATCAGGTTCACCGCCTGCAAGGTTTGCTATTTTTTCTTGGTCTGATTTACAATATCAAAAACCACGGCTGCCAATAGAACCAGACCCTTGATGGATTTCTGCCAATCTGTCCCCACGCCGATGATAGACATACCGTTATTCAGGACACCCATAACCAGACCGCCCACAATAGCGCCGCTGATTCTCCCCACCCCTCCGGAAGCGGAAGCGCCGCCGATATAGCAGGCGGCAATGGCATCCAGCTCAAATCCGTCGCCGGCGGTAGGATTGGCACAGTTGATTCTGGCAGAGTATACGATGCCTGCAAAGGCTGCAAGAAGTCCCATATTTACAAAGGTCATAAATTTCACCCGTTTTGTTTTGATTCCGGACAGGGCAGTGGCCCTCTCATTTCCTCCCAGGGCATAGATATGCCGCCCCAGAACGGTCTTCTCTGTTACAAAAGAATAGATAAAAGTAAGAATCCCAAGAATCATCAGAATCACTGGTGCTCCCTTGAATCTGGTAAACCAATAAGTGGCAAAGGCAATCAATCCTGCCATAAACACAAGCTTCAGGGTATATACCCCGCTGCCTGATACCGCAAATCCATAGGATATCTCCCGTTTTCTCTTCTGCAGCTGTGTGAGCAGGAAAACAACAATCAGTGCAGCCCCGATCAGAATGGTAGTCAGGTGTATCCGGGAAGTGCCTCCCACATCAGGAAGGTAAGCCTGGGCGATGTACTGGTATGCGTCGGGATAGGGACCGATGGTTTTTCCCTGGGTGATTACCAGGGTAAGACCTCTGAAAAACAGCATACCCGCAAGCGTTGCGATAAAAGCAGGTACCTTTACATAAGCGATCCAGAATCCATGCCATATCCCGATAAGAATCCCTACCAGAAGTCCGACGGCAATCCCCAAAGCCACCGGCATCCTTGTCTCTCCTACCAGGAGCTTGCTGGTCACAGCCCCTACCAGGGCAACCACGGATCCCACAGACAAATCAATATCTCCGGTTAGAATAATGGGCAGCATGCCGATTGCCAGGATTAATATGTATCCATTCTGCATAAGTAATTTTGATATATTCATAGGCGCCAAAAGCACCCCTTCTGTCAGCCATTGAAACAGTGCGGTAATTACTACCAGGGCAATCACCATCCCATATTTTTTTAAATCCAAATGAAATTTTCTTCCCTGATTCATCTCAGTTCCTCCTGTTGCTCTGTAAAATTGATTTCATAATCTTTTCCTGGGTTGCCTCTTCCCTGGTAAATTCACCGGCTATCCTGCCCTCATTCATAACATAAATTCTGTCGCTGGTTCCCAGTACCTCCGGAAGCTCTGAGGAGATGACCAGAATGCACTTTCCCTGTGCGGCAAGCTCATTTATAATGTGATATATCTCATACTTTGCCCCCACATCGATGCCTCTGGTAGGTTCGTCCAGAATCAGAAGATCGGGATTTGCGTAAATCCATCTGGCCAAAAGCACCTTCTGCTGGTTTCCCCCGGAAAGGTTATTGGTTGTCTGGAAGATCCCGGGTGCCTTAATCCCCAGCCTTTCTATATATTCTTCAGCCACCTTAATTTCTTCATTTTGATTTACCACCCCTTTGCGGGCCAGTTTGTGCAGGCTTGGCAGGGATATATTTCCCTTAATGCTCTCCTGGAGCAGCAATCCCAGTGCTTTTCTGTCTTCCGTCAGGTAGGCAATTCCATTCTCTATGGCAGAAGAGACCGTGCTTACGTTGATTTCTGTTCCATCCTTTACTACGCTGCCCTGTACTTTTGATCCAAAGCTTCTGCCGAACACGCTCATGGCGAATTCTGTCCTGCCGGCGCCCATGAGACCTGCGATGCCTACCACCTCGCCTCTTTTTATCTTCATATTTACATGGTCAATCATGACCTTGTCCTTATATTCTTCGGAGTATACCACCCAATCCCTGATCTCAAACCGGATCTCTCCAATCCCTGAGTCTCTTGCCGGATACAGGTTCGTCAGCTCCCGTCCAACCATTCCCTGAATAATCCGCTCTTCCGTGATGAGATCCGAAGCGGCGCAGAGCGTTTCCACGGTGCTCCCGTCTCTGAGCACAGTAATATCATCCGCAACCTTTGTCACCTCCGCCAGCTTGTGGGAAATAATAATGCCGGTCATACCGTGCTCATCTCTCAGACGGAGGATAAGATTCAGCAGACGTTCACTTTCTTCCTCATTCAGAGCTGCCGTAGGCTCGTCCAGTATAAGCAGCCGAACTTTTTTCGCCAGAGCCTTGGCTATCTCTACCAGCTGCTGCTTCCCCACACCGATCTGATTGATCAGAGTCTCTGGTTTTTCCTTCAGACCCACCAGTTCCATCAGTCGTATGGCCTCAAAACGGCATTTCTCCCAGTCAATCACTCCTTTCTTCTGCTGTTCATTTCCCAGAAAAAGGTTTTCCATGATGGAGAGCTGCGGAATCAGCGCCAGCTCCTGATGGATAATTACAATCCCCTTTTTTTCACTTTCCCGGATGTCTCTGAACCGGCATTCACCCCCGTCCCATATAATCTTTCCTTCATATGAGCCGTGGGGATGTACACCGCTCAGAACCTTCATGAGCGTGGATTTTCCTGCCCCGTTCTCGCCCACAAGAGCATGGATAGTTTTTTCCCGGACTTTGATATTTACATTATCCAACGCGCGGACACCCGGAAATTCCTTTACTATATTCTGCATTTCCAATAATACCTTTGTCATGCCTGCCTCCCGTGTTCTCCTGTATATGGAAAGGCGGTACTTCTATGCACCGCCCTTCTATGCTTACTTTAATTCAGCTTCTGTATAATAACCGGAATCGACCAGTTTTTCCTGATAATTATCCTTTGTTACTACAATCGGCTCCAGGGCATAGGCAGGAACTACTTTTGCCCCGTTATTGTAAGTAGTAGTATCGTTGTACTCAGGCTCTTCTCCGTTCATAAAGGCCTGAGCCATAGATGCTACCTGCTTGGCCAGCGCTCTTGTATCCTTGAAAACTGACATAGACTGTTCCCCGGCAATGATAGCCTTCACATTTGCTGTATCGCAGTCCTGTCCGGTAATCACAGGAAATGGAAGATCCCCTGAGCCATATCCGGCCGATTTTAATGCAGATTCAGCACCCAGTGCAGTAGAGTCATTGGAGCAGAGCACCGCATCTAGTTTCTCTGCTGTGTAATATGCAGTCAGAATATTATCCATTCTGGCCTGGGCTACATCGGTCTGCCATGCATCCGTTGCGCACTGTTCTCTCGTGGTCTGCCCGGATCTTACAACCAGCTTGCCGCTGTCTATGTATGGCTGAAGGATCTCCATTGCCCCGCCCAAAAAGTAAGATGCATTGTCGTCATCCAGGGAACCTGCAACAATTTCCAGATTAAATGGCCCATCTGCATGCTCCAGATCCAAAGCATCTGCGATATACTGTCCCTGAAGAGCTCCGACCTTATTGTTGTCAAAGGTTCCCACGCAGTCTACATTCTCTGTCTCTGTAATAAAACGGTCATGGGCAATCACTTTAATGCCCGCATCATGCGCTTCTGCTAATACCGCCGATAGAGCGCTGCCGTCTACCGGTGCAATTATGAGCACCTTCGCTCCTTTTGTGATCATATTCTCAATCTGGGAAACCTGCTGCTGTACTTCGTTGTCTGCATACTGAAGATCTACCTCATATCCCATTTCCGTAAGAAATTTGTTCAGATTCTCTCCATCCTGATTCCAGCGCTGCAGAGACTGTGTAGGCATGGAGACGCCGACCATCCCCCCTTCGCTTTTTTCCCCTGTGGATTCGCCGTCCGCCTCCTTCGTGTCTGAAGCGGACGTGCTTGTCTCCTCTTTGGTGTCCCCGCATCCTGCAAACATAGACAGGCACAGCACAGATGCTGCTAAAACTGCTGCTAACTTTTTCATGTTGTTTCTCCTTTCCCTTTGCAATCATAGTTTTGTCTTTCATGAAACGTTTCATGATTTATTATAAATATAGCACTGATTATTTTATCTGACAAGCTATTTTTACAACTTTGTTTGTTTATTTCAAAAACAAAGGGCTGCTATTGGCAAATCTGCACAATAACTGCCCTGTTTCCTCTGTATTTGGCTTACCTTTGAAGAAGCAATTGTGCTTCATCCGAAGCGGCTTTCAGTTCTTCTTCCCCCTCAAGGATCTCTATGGAAAACTGAATCTTCTCTTTTTCAAAGGGCTGCATGGTATGTAGGTGCTCTCCCTCCCGGGACCTTCCATATACCCCGGAATTGGTTGGTTCCAGCCCCATCACATAGTCCCCTGAGGCTAGGGATTTCCACTGTACAAAGTAGGGAAGGTACTTTCTGGAAAAACGGATCCTTAAGCCCAGCTGCAGCCTTTCATTGATAAGGCAGGCAAAGGTATTTCCCTCCCTGTCCTCCGCCAATTCATGCAGATACACCCGCTCCGGCTCATTATCTGCAGGCGCCTCCATCTGGTCCCAGAGTTCCTGTTGTTTCATGGCTGCCTCATCTCTTGGGGTGACCTTTTTCGTGGGAAGTATCACCCTGGCCCCCTCATCCAGGAACGGATAACCCATGTTAAAGTGATACAGAACCATCATAGGTTCCTCCCGATACGCCAGATTCTCAATCTCGTCGGTAATCAAAATCTTCCTCTCCCCATATACAGTTTCAATTCTCCGGCTAAGGCACATATGGTTGCCGAAGAGCTTTCCCTCCCGCATCTGTCCGCTAACAGCTATCCGGTACTTTCCCTCTTCCCACCCGGCGCTTGCGCACAGCTGTTCTCCGGGGGCCGAGCGGACTCTTCCGTGCATGGGATAATAGGCCTCCCCCTCTCTGCAGGCAAGACAGGTATTCTCCAGCCCGCAGGTAAACAAAAGGCCTCCCATAATGTTTGATGTTCCCTCTTCCCCGTGGGTATCATAGTCCATTCTCCCTATAAGACCCGACTTTGCAAGAAACGAAAGATTGATCCCCTTGTAGGATAATTCGCTGATATCCAGGCACTTGTCTCCCATTACCTGAAAACGGAGGGGACCGTTCTTAATGTCATACCCCTGCATTCCTCTGGCTCTCCCCTCCTGAAATTCTATCTTTCGCACTGCCGCTGTCTGTTGGATATTTCCCACCTTTTTTAGGATCTCATACTGCTCCTTCATCTTATCTACCTCCATATATCGTTTCATGCACTGATACTACCATTTATCATTTTGAATTTCAACTGCATAAATTTAAACAAATCACTTATTTACAAATAGTATTGAAAACTATATAATAGAGAGCAGAGGTGATGAAATGACAATTAATACAGAAGATATGTTAAACAGCATACTGGCCAGTATCTCCCGGATTGACTATATTAAACCGGAAGATATCCCCGGCATTGATTTATATATGGATCAGGTAACTACATTCATGGAAAAGAATCTGCAATCCTCCAAGCGCTATCCTGAAGATAAGATTCTAACCAAAACTATGATTAATAATTATGCCAAGAATAACCTGCTTCCGCCCCCGGTAAAGAAAAAGTACTCCAAGGAACACATGTTTCTTTTGATTTTTATCTATTATTTTAAAAATATACTTTCGATCAATGATATTCAGACACTGCTCCAGCCCATTACCGGCAAATATTTTGATACCGACGAAGACTTTGACCTGACTGCCATCTACAACGAGATCGTAAAGCTGGAGATGGATCAGATTGTGCCCCTGAAGAAGGATATTACCCGCAGGTTTAACCTGGCAAAGGATTCCTTTTCCCAGTGCCCTGAGGATGAGCAGCCCTTTCTTCAGCTGTTTTCCTTTATCAGTCTTCTCAGCTTTGACGTATACGTGAAAAAGCAGCTAATTGAAAAATTAATTGATGAACTGCCCCGAGAAAATAGCAAAGGCAGAGGAAAAGAACCAAAAGAATAGAGATGTGATACGGCCTCAGTAAGAGAGGACAGGGAAGATTTCCAAGGAATCTGCCCTGTCCTCTCTTACTTTTGCCTTTCTGGAAAAAACGCTTGACAAAACAATATGGGTATACTATCATGGCTTTATGAAACGATTCATGAAATACATAGTATTGTGTTTTCACTAAAACACAGAGAAAAATGAATGAAAGAGAGAGGCAAGAATTATGACGGGAAAGGAAAAATTAAAGCTGGCAGTCAACCACGAGGAAGGCCCGCTCCTCCTTGATATCGGCGGAATGCCTACCACTGGGATTCACTGCATTGTTTTGGAGCAGGTCCGGGAGTATCTGGGACTGGAGAAGCGTCCCATTAAGATATTAGAGCCGGTGCAGATGCTGGGAATTCTGGACGAGGATATCAGGGAAGCCCTGGGAATTCAGACACAGCCATGCTGGGGAGCCGGCAGTATGCTGGGATTCCCGGTAAAAGACGACTATAAGGAGTGGAGAACTCCATGGGGACAGGATGTCCTTGTACCCAAGGATTTTGTCACGACTACGGATGCCAAAGGAGATACTCTCATATATGCCTGGGGGGATACCCGTTACGAAGCAGCGGGACGTATGCCCAGAACAGGGGTTTTCTTTGACAATACAGAACGTACCCCTGCGTTTGATGAGGACGATTACCGCCTTGAGGACAATTTGGAAGAATTCGGTCCCATTTCACAGGAGGATCTGGACTGGCTGGCCCTCCAGCGTTCCAGGTATGAAGCTTCTTCCGACGTAATTATGGGCAATCTTGGGGGCACTGCTTTCGGCGATATTGCCCTGGTCCCAGGACCCATGCTTAGGGAACCAAAAGGGATCCGGGATATTACAGAGTGGTACGTATCCATTGCATCAAGGCAGGAGATTCTCCATGAAATCTTTGAGTACCAGGCACGCTGTGCGATCGAAAATCTGGAAAAAATGCATAAGGCTCTGGGAGAAACCATCCAGGTCGCTTATATCTGCGGCACTGACTTCGGGACCCAAAAAGGCCCTTTCTGCAGCAATGCCACCTTCAATGAAATGTATAAGCCGTATTATCAGAAGGTCAACCGTTGGATCCATGAGCATACCTCCTGGAAGACCTTTAAGCACTGCTGCGGAAGCATCAAGGATCTGATTCCAGAACTCATCGACGCAGGCTTTGACTGCCTGAACCCTGTACAGTGGACCGCTGAGAACATGGACCGAAAGGAAATCAAAAAGCTCTACGGAGACAGAATCGTATACTGGGGGGGAGGTATTAACACCCAGAGAACCCTCCCAATGGGCACCTATCAGCAGGTATTTGACGAAGCCCTGGAGTGCTGCCGAATCTTCGGCAAAGGGGGCGGATTTGTATTTAACACCATCCACAATATAGTTCCCGGAGTTCCCCCGGAAAATGTGGTGGCTCTGGCCGATGCAGTGAAAAAGTACAATCAGGGATAAAAAGGGTTATCTCTAATCTTAAGTAATAAAAAATGCTGTCCGCGGCCAATACCTCGGCTGCGGACAGCATTTTGTCTGTTATGATCATATTTTATCAGGCCAGATAGCGCACCATCTGAATCAGCTTGGAAGTAATCCAGAACAGACGAGCCTTTCCCGTAGAGAGTTCTTTTTGGCTGATCCCTTCTTTCTCAGCATATGTGTCTGGTCCGGTAACCTCCAGAGACTCCGCCTGCAGCTTATCCATCTTTTCCTCCAGCAGAGAATTGAACTCTTCTCCGTAGAGCACCAGCATAGTCTCGGTATCTACATAGGTACTTCTCATATCAAAGTTATAAGACCCAACCACAGAAAGATCGCCGTCTATGAGTATGGATTTGCCGTGGCAGGAGTGCTCCCCAAAATACTCATGCACCCTTACCCCCGTGTCCAGTACCTTTCCCTTATTATGGGTATAGTCCGAGGAGGCCATAAAATTATCGCCGACTGCTGTGGAATTAATGAGCATGTCTGTCTTTTCCACAGTTTTTGCAAGCTGTTCCATTCCCTCATACATATCCTGAGAAAATACTGCATAAGGCGTCTGAATAACTACTCTGCTGTCAGCCTCCAGCATCAGCTGCTGCAAGGTATACCATACCCAGGGTTCCTTTGGTCCTATATTCGTGGGGTTTGTCACAAAGGTCGCTTTTTTCACGGGCACAAGTTCTTTCGTCCAGTCGATGTCTGTCTCGGTCCCACGTGTTCCAGACAATTTTTCATAGCGCCGGGAAAGTTTTTTTATTTCTTTGGCCGTCTCCTCATCTTCCCGGGACTTCCCCTCGAATACCGGTCTTGTACATTCCTGACTCCAAATCTTCTGAAAATACTCTCTCACTTCCAGAATTACGTTTTCTGAGGAGGTCTCCCCCTCTATCTCCTGATGATACAAGAGAACTTCTCTGTCATATCCCTTGCTCTTTTGGGGATAATTTCCTATAAAATAATCGAACATATTTCTGCCGCCCATAAGAAGCAGCTTGTTGTCAATCAATACATATTTATCATGCATTCTTCCGTTGATTGTCCACGGCTTCAAAAGATTAGGCTTATTATAGTACCGGATCTCCAGATTAGGGTGGCTCCCCGCAGCCTGAAAAATGTCCTCTCCATCCATATGAAGCATTCCGTACAGACCGTCTACAATTACCTGAACTTTTACCCCCCGATCCGCCGCCGCCAACAGGAAGGCAAAGATATCCGATGTGCTTTTTCCCGGACGGATATCAAAGGTAGAGATCACAATGCTTTCCTCTGCCTCTTCAAACATGGCCAGGCGTACGTCCAGTGCCTCTTCATTTGTCTCGGCAATCTGTGCCCAGTCACTGCCTGAGGATACCTGTGTAAAAGACTCTGTATTCAATTTTTCAGAATACGCCTTCTTTACTTTTTTTGTATGTATAAATGGAATACAAGCCCCTACAATCTCATACAGCAGTACAATCAGCAAAAGAATCAGCAGTATTTTTAATTTCTTTCTCAATTCTGACTCCCGCCTTCCCTGTTCATCTTGCCAAATACGGGAATATACAGAAGAAATGACAGCAGCATCAGCGCACCGCTGATTCCGATAAGGATATTTGCCCCCGTCATTGGAATATTGGGGATCAGTATCAACAAAAACATGACCAGATACAGCACGGCTGTGCACACCTTACCAAACCACATTGCCCCGTTTAGCATCCTGCCCTTTCTTAACATCAGGATTCCCATAATCCCCATAAATCCCTCTTTTATTACAAAGAGGACTGCCAGTACTGTCATCAGGGGAAACCGGAAAGAGAGGGATAGAACAATGGCTCCCTGGGTTAACTTGTCCGCTATGGGGTCCACTGCCTTTCCCAGTTTGGTTACCATATGAAACTTTCTCGCCACAAATCCATCTAAAAAGTCAGTAATCCCTGAGATTCCTATAATCACCGCGGCTATGCGGTAATCTCCTATAGAATCTGCGGTCAGATATCTCCAGACAATGACAGGGATCAGCAGTATCCTGAAATAACCCATCAGATTTGGAATAGAAACGATTTGTTTTTTCAGCGGCAGTTCTTCCGTCATATTAACGCCCTCTTTCTCTATGACATTTCCTGAATCATCTGCTGTTTCATCTCCAGCACATAACCGGAAAGCTCTGTAATTCTCTCATCCGTCATTCGGTTCACCGGAGCCGAGATACTAAAAGCATACTTTGCCTTGCCTTTAAAGTCAGTTAGACAGGCAGCAATACAGCGCACTCCCTCTTCATTTTCCTCATTATCCAGGGCATAGCCTCTTTTTCTTATGTCTTCCAGATCTTGCAGAAAGCTGCTGTAATCTGTAATGGTATGAGGAGTGAGCCTGTGAATATCACTGGCCTCCCACAACTTTTTAACAGCCTCCGGCTTCATGGTTGCCAGCATGGCCTTGCCTACGCCGGAGCAGTAGAGAGGGATACGGCTGCCCACCTTTGACACCATCCGCACAGAGTTCTGGTGAGATTCTACTTTATCAATGTACACCGCCTCTGTCCCGTCTATCTGAACAAAATGTACGGTCTCACCGGTCTGCTGCATCAGTCGCTTAAGATGTGGTCGGGCAATTTCCAGCACATCTACCTTGTTCAGGACCCTATTGGATATTTCCAGAATTTTAAAGGTAAGACTGTATTTTCCTGTCTCCTGATCCTGCCGGGCATAGCCCATATAGATCAGTGAGTTTAAGAGCCTGTGTACCGTACTTTTATGAAGGTTTAGCCTGTTGCTTAAGTCAATCAGCCCAGCCGGCCCTGTCTCTGCCAATGTCTCCATCACCAAAAACAGCCGGTCCGCTACCTGGATGGGATTCTTTTCTTCTGCCATATTTTATCTCCTGATTCCGCAGCTTATCTATGCATCTTTATGTGTTTCCTTAGATTGAAACATATTGTAACACGTTATGATTAGAATGTAAATATTTCTCCCATCCGCTTGACATTCCTTCCTTGTGTAGTATAATTCTACTATAAATACTATATCGTGGAACTTAGTTTTGTATTATGAAACAAAGGAGAAAAAAATGCACAACGTTTTAGAGCAAATTCAAAAAATTGGTATTGTTCCTGTAGTGGTTCTGAAAGACGCTAAAGACGCCCTTCCTCTGGCAAAGGCCCTCTGCGAAGGAGGCCTGCCCTGTGCCGAAGTCACCTTCCGCACGGATGCTGCCGAAGAATCCATCCGGATTATGGCGAACGCTTTCCCGGAAATGCTGATCGGCGCTGGCACTGTACTGACAACTGAGCAGGTGGATCGTGCAGTGGCGGCAGGCGCCCGTTTTATCGTCAGCCCCGGCCTGAATCCCGACATTGTCAGATACTGTAAGAAGAAAGGGGTTCCCATCACCCCCGGCACTTCCTCACCCAGCGATGTGGAACAGGCCCTCTCACTTGGCCTTGATGTAGTAAAATTTTTCCCCGCCGAGGCATGCGGGGGACTGAATATGATTAAAGCCATGGCTGCCCCTTATACGAATATGATGTTCATGCCAACAGGCGGGATCAGCGCACAGAATCTGAACAGCTACCTGGCATTTCCCAAGATTCTGGCATGCGGCGGAAGCTGGATGGTAAAGGGGGATTTGATCGACGCCGGAAACTTTGACACCATCCGCCGTCTTACCCGGGAAACGGTAGAGACTATGCTGGGCTTTGAATTAAAACATGTAGGCATCAACTGTCAGAATGAGGAGGAGGCTGATCTCACGGCATCTTCTTTTGAAAAGTTATTTGGTTTTGCCAAAAAGACCGGCAACAGCTCTGTCTTCGCGGGCACTGCTGTGGAAGCTATGAAGAGCCCTTATCTGGGCGCCAACGGCCATATTGCCATTGGTACCAATTCTGTGGCCAGGGCTGTGCATTATCTGGAATCCCAGGGATTTACTTTTAATATGGATTCCGCCAAATATAAAGGGGATTGCATAAATGCCATATACCTGAACGGGGAAATCGGCGGATTTGCCGTTCATTTGGTACAGAAATAGCCGCTGTCCCTGCCAATCATAGAGAGATTGCACCCATGACTTTTGTCTGGGGTGCAATCTCTTTTTCTTTCTTCCTCCCCATTAAGATGCTGTTAAAATAGCGAAATAAGACTAAGCAGAAATGAAAATATATGATATGTTAAAAAACGTACCACATAAGAACAAGATCAAGGGAGGAATATTTGTGACAATATCACTGAGTGAGTTTTTTAGCTTTCTGGCAGAAAGTCCAGTGCTGGTCATTACTGTTCTGCTTACACTTGCCGTTGTTTTAGTAAATGGGTGGACCGATGCTCCCAATGCCATAGCAACCTGTGTGTCCACCAGATCCATGAAACCCCGGAATGCCATTCTTATGGCTGCTGTATGTAACTTCCTGGGTGTATTTGTTATGACTGCTGTGAACGCGAGTGTAGCATCTACTATCTACCATATGGCAGATTTCGGGGGAAATACACAGGAAGCACTTACAGCCCTTTGCGCCGCTCTGGTTGCCATTGTCACCTGGGCCACTGCCGCCTGGCGGTTCGGGATACCCACCAGTGAGAGCCACGCCCTCATTGCCGGCCTGTCAGGATCTGCCATCGCACTTCACGGAGGACTGCAGGGAATTAACCCTGCAGAATGGATTAAGGTTTTATATGGACTTTTGCTTTCCACACTGCTGGGATTTCTTTCCGGATGGATCAGTGCAAGGCTGGTAGCGGCAGTCTGCAGGAATCAGGACAGGGAACGCACCACTCCTTTCTTCCGGAAGGCCCAGATTGGAGGGGGTGCAGCAATGGCCTTTATGCACGGTGCCCAGGACGGACAGAAGTTTATGGGCGTATTTATGCTGGGGATTTTCCTGGCTAAGGGACAGGAAACCGTAACCTCTTTTCAGATTCCTCTGTGGCTCATGATTCTATGCAGCCTGGTGATGGCCATAGGCACTTCCATCGGGGGATACCGTATCATAAAGGCTGTGGGGATGGATATGGTCCGTCTGGAAACCTATCAGGGATTTGCTGCGGATCTGGCAGGTGCTGCCTGTCTTCTGCTCTCCTCACTTACGGGCATACCCGTATCCACTACCCACACAAAAACCACTGCCATCATGGGGGTGGGGGCAGCCAAGCGACTGTCTGCAGTGAACTGGAATGTAGTGAAAGAAATGGTATTGACCTGGATCCTCACCTTTCCGGGCTGCGGACTGATTGGATTTATCATTGCTAAATTATTTATGTATATTTTTTAAAGGAGAAATGACTATGGCGTCGAGAAAAGAAAACAATTATTTTAATATGTTTATAGAAAATGTTACATATGCCTGCAAAGCTGCTGCTCTGCTTCAAAAATGCTTTGACAATTTTAACCCGGAACATTTACCCCGGCAGATGGAAGCCATGCATCAAATCGAACACACCGCCGATTTGGCCAAACACACCATGATGAAGCATCTCCACCGGGAATTCCTGCCCCCCATTGACAGAGAGGATATTATGGAACTGTCCGAGACCATAGACGATGTCACCGACTGCATCGAGGATGTAATGCTCCGCCTATATATGTTCCATATCACTAGCTTAAGAGAAGATGCCGCTTCGTTTGCGGATCTAATCTTAAGCTGCTGTGAGGCTATGTTGGATATGATGGAAGAATTCTCTGTATTTCACAAATCAAAGGTTATCGGAAGTAAAATAATCGAAATCAACCGCCTGGAAGAAAACGGCGACCGGCTGTATATGGAAGCCATGCACAGGCTATACATCAACCCCACTTCTTCCATAGAAGCCTTCACATGGACCTCCCTGTATGACTGCCTTGAAAAATGCTGCGACAGGTGCGAACGAGTGGCAGATGTGGTGGAGAGGGTGATATTGAAGAATAGTTAATTTCTATCTAAAGTTCGGAGGATTGGGATAGGCCACTTACCCACGGTCGAAGGAGGCAGGACAGGAACCAGGGAGGGCAGGGCCAATATGCGTCCCTATTTTCCCAAATACCCTCCATCCACAGGTATAATCGCCCCGCTCACATAATCACTGGCGTGAGAGGCCAGGAAAATAGCAGTGCCTTTCATATCATCCCCGGTTCCCCATCTATGTGCAGGGATTCTCTCTGTAATGGAAGCATATCTTGGATTGGCCGGATCAAGAAGGGCTTTATTCATCTCTGTGGCCATATACCCCGGAGCAATGGCATTGACATTTACCCCTCTGCCCACCCAGTCATTGGTAAGTGCCTTCGTAAGCTGTGCAATTCCCCCTTTTGCAGCTGCGTAAGCCGGAATCGTCTGTCCGCCGAAGAAAGAGTTCATTGACGCAATCGTAATAATTTTTCCATACCCCTTTTGCAGCATTATCCTGCCTGCCTCCTGGCAAAGGATAAAGATGGATGTGAGATTTACACTTATCACTTCATCCCATTCTTCCACTGGAAATTCTTCCGCGCTGTGGCGCCGCTGAATGCCGTGGGCTGTCAGAAGAATATCCAGATCTCCCCCGAGAAGCTCAACGCATTCCTGAAATACTCTGTATACCTCCCGGCGCTCACCCAGATTTCCTTTTACTCCGTGGCATGAGAAACCTCTGTCCCTGAATTCCTGTGCAGTGTTATAAACGCTGTCTGAGGTTCCCACAATCGCCACTTCACAGCCAGCCTCAAGATAACCCTCGGCCATTTTGTATCCAAGGCCTCTGGTGCCTCCGGTAACAATGGCTTTTTTTCCGCTGATATCGAATACGTTCATAGTATCTACTCCATATATCCGCCCTTCATTGGAGAAGCGGCCCTTTCTGAAAAGATTTTTAATACTCCCTTTGTATACTTGGAAGGTTTGGGAGACCATTTATTTTTCCGCTCTTTTAACACAGCATCGATCTCCTCCGGTGTTTTTCTCTCCCCTGCAATCCCTACGATCTGCAGGATACGTTCCGGGATATTTACTTCAATGATATCCCCTTCCTCTACCAGAGCGATGGGACCGCCCTCTGCCGCTTCCGGTGAGATATGTCCGATGGCAGGTCCCTTGGAGGCGCCTGAAAATCTTCCGTCTGTGAGCAGTGCAATAGATGCCCCAAGCTCTGCATCCGATGCAATGGCCTCTGTGGTGTAGAACATTTCCGGCATCCCGCTGCCCTTAGGTCCCTCGTAGCGGATGAATACAGCATCCCCTGGTTTAATGTCATGTGTGAGCACAGCGTGGATCGCGTCTTCCTCACAGTCAAAGGGACGGGCATTTAAAGTTGCCCGGAACATTTCCTTTGGGACTACGGTGTGCTTTACAACAGCACCGTCCGGGCAGAGATTTCCGTAGAGAATTGCAATACTTCCGTCTGTTCCGAAAGGCTTGTCAAAGGGACGGATTACATCCTCCCGTTTTAGTCCTGCTGCCGCCAGATACTCATCGCATTTATCATAAAATCCGTTCTTTTTAAGTTCTTCCAGATTTTCACCCAGTGTTTTGCCTGTGACAGTCATAACATCCAGGTGGAGCATATCCTTAATCTCTTCCATAATAGTAGGAACGCCGCCAGCGTAATAGAAGTACTGGGCAGGCCATTCACCCGCAGGGCGGATATTTAGTAAATAATGTGCTCCTCTGTGCAGGCGGTCAAAGGTGTCTCCGTCAATTTCAATTCCGAACTCCCTAGCGATAGCTGGAAGATGAAGAAGAGAGTTTGTGGAACCCGAGATAGCAGCATGTACCATGATCGCATTTTCAAAGGATTTCATAGTGACAATTTTATCTGGAGTCAGATCGTGCTCTGCCAGCCATACTGCCTGTCTGCCTGCTTCCCTGGCCATTGTTCTGAGATCCGGGCTTGTCGCAGGCATAAGAGCGCTTCCGGGCAGCATAAGTCCCAGGGCTTCTGCCATAATCTGCATGGTAGAAGCAGTCCCCATAAAAGAACAGGCCCCACAGGAAGGGCAAGCATGGTGCTTATAATAGGTAAGCTTTTCTTCTGTTATCTCACCTCGCTCGCACATTGCATTATATTTTCCAATCTGCTCCAGTGTCAGCAGATCAGGACCTGCATCCATAACCCCACCGGTGACTACAATGGATGGAATATTCACTCTTCCCACCCCCATCAGATGAGCTGGCATCCCCTTGTCACAACTCGCAATAAAAACGCCGCCGTCAAAAGGAGTGGCATTGGCGTGGATTTCAATCATATTGGCAATCATATCACGGGAAGCCAGGGAGTAATTAATCCCGTCGTGCCCCTGAGCCTCACCGTCACAGATATCTGTTGTAAAATACCTGGCACCGAAACCTCCGGCTTCGGCCACCCCTTCTCTCGCCTCTTCAACTAACTCCAGAAGATGACCGCTTCCCGGGTGACTGTCTCCAAAAGTGCTCTCAATCATAATCTGAGGTTTTGACAAATCTTCCAATTTCCATCCGGTTCCCAGACGCAGGGGATCTAACTCCGGTGCTACTTTCCTTAATTCCTGACTTCTCATTTTCATTTTATCTCTCCTTTTACAGACACACTATATTTACACATTTCGGTTGCAATGGATTTGGAATTGAGTTTTTATAGACGTCATACGTCGTATCTGTTTTTATAGTAGCACTTCTGTACTTAAGGGTCAAGAGGTTCTTCCATTTTATCTCTTTTGTCGGTTTTTGTTGTTCCTTTTTGTATAAGATTACTAAAGGGGACAGGTCAGTTTCATTTTGGGACACCCTGGATCGAAAATGGGACGTGTTCTTTTTAGAAAGAACACGTCCCCCTTTTATGCTATTATCGTTTTTATCTTTTCCCGGTTGCTCACTAGATGTTCAATCATGGCCGCTCTCGCCTCTTGGGGATCATGATTTTTAATTGCGTTGAGTATCATTCTATGTGTGCGTATGGTTTCCTGGGTTAGGGAATACTCTGTAATATTGATAAAAATAGAAATTCCTGACTGTATCACAGGTATGATATTGGGCATCACAGTATTCTTGCTGCACTTGGCAATTAGACCGTGAAATTCTATATCTTTTTCCATATGCTGCAGCTCCTGCTCACATAATACTTCTACTTCTTTTGCTACTTTCTCTAATTCTTCGATCTCTTCCTCCGTTGCCCGTTCTGCAGCCAGGGCAGCAATCTCAGGCTCGATAATCATGCGTACCTCGCATAGGTCCAAAGCCAGCTTTCCCTTATCTTTCATAAATCGAAAGCCCAGGGGATCGTCTACCATGCCGGGATGGTCGCATACAAAGGTGCCGCATCCCCTTCGTATCTCTATAATATTGCGTGACACCAGGATCTTGATTGCCTCACGGATGGTGCCTCTGCCCACGCTCAGCTGCTGGGCCATATCGAATTCATTGGGAAGCTTATCGCCTGCTTTTAGCTGCCGCTCAGTGATCAGTCGGATTATCTGCTCTGACACCTGTTCCGGCAGCAGCTTTTTGTTATTGTTCAGTGACTCTAACATGCCTTATACCTCATTTACCATTCCATTTTCATTAATACCCAGAGGCACTTCTATATGTATGCGCTCCGGTCAGACGTACGGCATCTGCCGTACATTGGATTATTTTAACACGTTATTCCTCTGAAATCCACAGCAATCCGGCATTTTTCTGCAATATTCTGCCTGTTGGTCCTTTAGTAGCCGGCACCTTTCATAGCAGAAAGAGCCGAGCTTGTATATCTGCCAAACAGACCGCTGCGCCGTGGTCTGGAAATAATTCCCTTCTTGCTGCGCTCTTCTAATATTTTTCCTACCTCCCCGGGAGACATCTCTTTCCCGTTAATCCCCACAACATCTATGGTTCTCTCAGGAATATTATAAGAGATGATGTCTCCGGTCTCGATGAAGGCCAGAGGGCCTCCGCATGCAGCTTCCGGAGATACATGGCCAATGGCAGCTCCCCTGGTAGCCCCTGAAAATCTTCCGTCTGTCACCAGTGATACCGTTCCATTTAGCCGCTCGTCGCACACAATGGCCTCTGTGGTCATCAGCATCTCCGGCATCCCGGTGCCCCTTGGTCCTTCATATCGGATGACTACAACGTCGCCGGGATTAATTTCCCCGTCAACCACAGCCTGGTAAGCCTCTTCTTCTCTGTTGTAAACCCGGGCTGTCCCCTTGTGGATCCGCAGTTCCTTAACACAGGCTGAGTATTTGACTACAGAACCCTCCGGTGCGAGATTCCCTTTTAGGATCGCAATAGACCCCTTTTCCTCAGCTTTCTCCACAGGAAAGATAACCTCATCTCTGGTGAGGCCATAATTAGACAGATAACCCAGATTTCTTTCAAAGAAATTCTCCTTCGTCAACATGTCCAAATTCTCTCCCAGAGTTTTTCCGGTGACTGTCATAACATCCAGATTCAGCATGTCTTTCAGATACCACTGCACCATTGGTATGCCGCCGGCAAACCAGAAAGCTTCCGTGAGATGCTGCCCCGAGGGAGTTATATTTCCCAGATGGGGTACCATATGGTTGATCTCATCAAAGAGATCCGGGGAGAGCTCCAGACCGATCTCCCGTGCAATGGATGGGAGATGAAGGGTGGCATTGGTGGAGCCTCCGATGGCACTGTGGATAATGACTGCATTCCGGAAGGCTGCCTCTGTCATAATATCCCCGGGCTTTATATTCTTTTCCACAAGACCCATAATCGCCCGGCCGGCCTTTCTGGCATAGGACTGGATATCCCGCATAGTAGCCGGCATCACTGCGGATCCGGGCAATGCCATGCCGAGGGCCTCTGCCATACACTGCATGGTACTTGCGGTACCCAGAAATGTACAGGCCCCGCAGGAAGGACACCCCGTAAGCTTGTAATCCCTTACTTCCTGATCTGAGATCGCCCCCTCCCGTTTCTGACGCAGTGAAATATCCCCGGCCACCAGTGAAGTTGTCATATTCGGTCCCGGCCTCATGCTGCCTCCCGGTATAAATATAGCAGGAATATTCAGCCTGGCTGCCGCCTTCAGATGGGCGGGAATGGACTTGTCACAGGAAGAAGCCAGGATCATTCCATCCCAGGGATACACAGATCCATGAACCTCTACCATATCGCAGATAGCCTCTCTGGATGCCAGTACATAATTCATTCCGTCATGGCCCTGGGCACAGCCGTCACAGATATCCGTGGTGTGATACTGGGCGGGAAAGCCCCCGCGTTCAAAGACACCGTACTTTGCCTGTTCCATCAGCTGTGATAAATGTGTACTCCCCGGATGGCTGTCCCCATATACATCTTCCAGGAGAATCTGGGGCTTTGTAATATCCTCCTCATCCCATCCGGATCCCATATTCAGGGCATCCAGCTGCGCCCAGTAGAGACGCTGGGGCGCACTCTTTTGCTGTATGTTGCTCATTGGTAAAACCTCCTTTTCTATATGCAAACAGAGGCTGCCTCCGGATAATGGAATGACAGCCTCTTGCTTTTCCTATGCGATCGCCTTGTTCTGTTATATCATCAGTCCAGGCAGGAATCCCTGGAATAAGGAAAGAATTGATACGAAGATCAGTATGGCCACGCCTGCTACAAATCCGCCGATACTCCATCCGCGGATGGTATCCGTAACCGATATACGGAAGAAACGGCTGATAGCCCAGAATCCGGAATCGTTTGGCAGAGAAAGACCAATTCCGCCTGCGCAGATTGCAATTGCACAAAGAATCGGAGATACTCCGCTTGTTGCAATTGTGCTGGACATAATTGCTGCAGTTGTCATAAGTGCAACCGTTGTGGACCCCTGTGCACAACGGATGATCTGTGCAATCAGGAAGCAAAGGATTAAGATTGGAATACTGAAGCTGGATAAAGTACCTGCTACGTAATCTGCAATACCTGTTGCCTGAAGAACCTTACCGAAAGCTCCGCCGGCACCGGTGATTAACAGAATCAAACCTACCTGGTCAGCAGCCTCCGTCATAATGTCAGTTGCAGTTTTCTTAATGTATTTTCTGGAAATGACTGCTGCGTAGATAACGCCTACCATCATTGCAAAGTTTTTGTTGCCGATGAAGGTAACAAAAGGAACAATTGCAGCTTCCTTGCCCACTGCCAGGGGAACAAAGCTTCCTAAGAGAATCAGGACAATAGGAACTAACAGAATTGATAATGCTTTGCCTGCTCCCATTTTATCTTTGCTGTCACCTTTTGCCATCTGTGCCTCTTCCTGGTCCAGATCCTCAAAGGTATAGAAATGGTTATTCTTATGATCCTGCTTGTTCAGGAAAGAACCGTACACGATTCCCCCCACCAGCATACCGACAAATGCTGAGATAAGAGCATAAAAGAAAAAGATACCGATTTCAATCCCCAGCTCCTCGGCAACCGCAAGCGGAGGTGCTGTTGGCAGTACCAGCGCAAAGGTACAGGTAGTTGCAACAGAAATTGCACAGGCAAAGTTTACCATAGAAATCTTTGTCTTTTTGGACAGTACACGCAGCATAGGAGCAAACATAATATAAACAACATCGCCGAATACCGGAATACCTGTGATAAATCCGGATAATGCTACTGCGATGGGAGATTTCTTCTCTCCGAATGCACCTAAAATCTTGTTAGAGATAGACTCAATACCGCCGGATTCAAACATGAATTTACCCAGCATAACACCAAGACCGGTAACCATACCGATACCGCCCAGGGTTCCCCCGAATCCATCTGTAACAGTCTGTGCCACATCTGCCAAGGGCATATTTACTAATACACCGGTACCGAAAGCAGTCACCAGCAAGGCAACAAAAGCATTCAGCTTAAACTTAATAATTAATACGAGTAATACGGCAATTGCAAGAATGAAGATTCCAATCAGCAAAGGCCCTGTAACCATTTCTCCTGAAAACATAAATGTTTTCCCCCTTTTCTCCTTTTCTTTTCGCTATCACCAGAATCCTCCCGGCAGGTGATAACACGTATGACATCTCATCCATTCCATAAACCGACTATATCAAATCAGACGTCATACGTCAAGAGGAAACATTAATTATGTTGAAATATTATAAATTTTCAATTAAATTTTTGTGCATTATTTTATTGGTAAGTTTTTACATGTGGAAATATCCAGGGTATTCTTCCAAAATACCCTGAAAATGTTTTCTGTAGGTTCCCAAATGCCTGTCATAAAAATGCTTCAGGTCAAAGTCAGCAGTCATCCCCAGCAGAAGAATATGTGCAATATCTTTGTGCTCCATTAAAATGCCTTCCAAATCCGTCTGGTTCACGATCGCGTCCAGATACCGCACCCTATCATAATGAGAGCTTACTTTTTTCACCGCGTACCAGGTGATATCCTTTCCTGCAGCTGAATAAATCAAATGGTGAAACTTATCATCCAGTTTAAAAAAAGAATCTATCTTATCCTCTGCATGAAGGGCCTCCTTTTGCCGATCCAGATTTTGTTTCAGGCACTCCATCTTCTCCCCCGGAACATTTCCCGCAAGCTGGCGGATAATCTCAGGTTCAATCACGGAACGCAAAAAATACCCCTCCTTCAATATATCAATGTGGATCAGTGAAACCCTGGAACCGCTCTGGGGATATACATCCACCAGCGTTTCCTCTTTCAGCATCAGGATGGCTTCATGTATAGGGGTTCTGCTGATGCTAAGCAGATCTGTCAGTTCTCCTTCATTCAGTGTAGTCCCCGGCAGCAGCTGAAGTGTCATAATATTGTGCCGCAGCAAACGGTATGCATATTCTCTGTTGTTCTCTTTTTCTCTTTTCTCTACGATTTTAATTGGCATAGCCGCACTCCTTTCCGGTCTCTGTGTTGTTTATTCTGATAGGAAGCGTATCATATGCCTGAGGCTCCGTCAATAAAAATAAGAAGTACAAATCAGGAAGCATACTTATATGATAAGAAGGAATATTATACGACGTCATACCTCTTTGTGAAATATATACATTTTTCCCATTCGGATGTTAGTGGTTTTTAATATTGATCTTTGATTTAATATTTGCTATAGTGTCAGTAAGGTAAACTAATATATTACTTCAAGCACCATTTCCATTCCATTTTCACCTTATTTCAATTTTAATCGCGCAATACCCAGAAATAAGGCTTTTGAATTAATATATTAGTTTCCTATCTAATATCAAAGTGCTGACTGCCCTGGAACTGCCGGGGAGAGCATCAGTACATAAACCTTTATTTCATTCACAAGGAGATCTTAAAATGAAAGCAATTAAAGTAATTGAGCCATTTAAAGTTGAAATTGTAGATGTACCAAAGCCAACGATTCAGAATCCAGACGATGTTATTGTACGCATCACATCCGGCGGTATCTGCGGATCTGATATCGGAATCTATAACGGTACAAACTCTCTGGCCACTTATCCGCGCCTCATCGGCCACGAATTTGGAGGCATTGTAACAGAAATTGGAGCAGACGTTATGAATGTAAAAGTAGGCGACAAAGTTGCTGTGGATCCGGTAGTAAGCTGCGGACACTGCTATGCCTGCAAAATCGGACGCCATAATGTCTGCCGTGACCTGGAGGTCATGGGTGTGCACAGAGACGGAGGCTTCTCCGAATTCGTCTCCGCTCCCGCACAGAACGTCCACAAATTCCATAAGGATTTTGATGAATCCTACTTAGGCCTGGTAGAACCATTCACCATAGGAGTGGAAATCAACAACCGCGCACAGGTGACAAAAGGTGACAAGGTACTTATCATGGGTTCCGGCCCAATCGGTATCGCCGCCATGCAGGTTGCCAAACGAAACGGCGCAGAGGTTATCATGACCGATCTGGTGAAAGAGCGGCTGGATAAAGCCCTGTCCATGGGAGCAGACGAGGTAGTTCTGGTCTCTGAGGAAAATCTGGAAGACCGATTAATGAAATTCACAGACGGCGAAGGAATTCCCGTTGTGGTAGACACCGTGTGCATCCCGTCTTCTTTTGAACAGAGCGTACAGCTGGCCTGCCCTGCAGGACGGATTGTATGTATCGGTCTGAAGGATGCCCCGTCTCAGATTACCATGGCTGATATTACAAAAAAGGAGCTTACCATCGTAGGTTCCCGCCTCAACAACAACTGCTTCGACGAAGTCATCGCAGGCTTTGAAGACGGCTCTCTGCATCCGGAAGATTTGATGACCAAGGCATATAACTATAAAGATATTATGGACGCTTTAACCATGATCAAAGAGCATCCCCAGGATGTACTGAAAATCGTATTAAAATTCGAAGATTAATCACATACTACCCTATTATGAAAGGAGAAATCAGCATATGAAAATGTCATTTCGCTGGTATGGCGACGACGATGCCGTAACTTTAGAAAAGATTCGTCAGATCCCAAATATGAGCACAATCGTAACCGCAATCTACGACGTCCCCGTAGGTGAAGTCTGGAGCGAGGAAAGTATAGAGGATTTAAAAACAAAGGTAGAGGCTGCCGGCCTGGACTTTGAAGTAATCGAGAGTGTACCTGTACATGAAGATATTAAGCTGGGCAAACCCTCCAGAGATCAGTACATCGAAAATTATAAGGAAAACATCCGCCGTCTTGGCAAAGCAGGCATCAAGGTTATCTGCTATAACTTTATGCCCGTATTTGACTGGACCAGAACACAGCTTGACAAAGAACTGCCCGATGGTTCCAATGCCCTTGTATATTATCCGGAACAGATTGAAAAGATGGATCCCCTCACCGGAGAATTATCCCTTCCCGGATGGGACTCCAGCTATACCAAAGAGACCCTGAAAGAAGTATTTGACGACTATAGTAAGATTACGGAAGAAGATTTGTGGAGCAATCTGGAGTATTTCTTACAGGCTGTAATTCCCACCGCAGAAGAATGTGACGTTAAAATGGCCATCCATCAGGACGATCCGCCCTGGAGCATCTTTGGACTTCCCAGAATCATTACCTGTGAGAAGAATCTGGATCGGATGTTATCCTTAGTGGACAGCAAATACAACGGACTTACCCTGTGCACGGGTTCTCTTGGGGTATCTCCTTCCAATGATCTGGTACATCTGGCAGATAAGTATTCCGCAATGGGAAGAGTTCACTTTGTGCATTTGAGAAATGTAAAGATTCTGGACGGAGGATTTGAAGAGGCAGCTCACTTCTCAGCCTGCGGCAGTCTGGATATGGTAGGAATTATGGCTTCTCTGCATAAAAACGGCTTTGACGGCTATATCCGTCCGGACCATGGAAGAATGATCTGGGGCGAAACCGGCAGACCCGGCTACGGCTTATACGACAGAGCCCTGGGGGCAACCTACTTAAACGGTATCTGGGAAACTCTTGATAAATTAGGGAAATAAGAAAGGACTTGTGTTCCATGAAATTATCACAGGAAGCATTGAACAATAAAAATATGTGGGAAGAGGCTGGCTTTGCCCTTCCCCAGTACGACAGGAAGGCTGTTGCGGCAAAAACAAAGGAAGCACCGGCCTGGATACACTTCGGCGCCGGCAATATCTTCCGCGCATTTACAGCTAACCTTCAGCAGACCCTGTTAAATACAGGAAAAGCCGATACCGGGATTATAGTAGCAGAAGGTTTTGACTATGAGATCATTGAAAAAATGTACCGTCCCAATGACAATCTAAGTGTACTGGTTACCTTAAAGTCTGATGGCACCATTGAAAAAACCGTCGTGGGCAGTATCGTGGAATCTGTCATCGTGGATTCTTCCAATGTTGCAGAATGGACACGCTTAAAAGAAATTTTTACTGCTCCCACACTTCAGATGGTAAGCTTTACAATCACTGAAAAAGGTTACAATCTTTTTGCCGCTGACGGAAGCTACTTCCCTCCGGTGAAGGCTGACTTTGAAAATGGTCCCCAGGCTCCTGTGAGCTATATCGGAAAACTGACCGCGCTGGTCTATGAACGCTATCTTGCCGGCAGACTTCCCCTTGCTCTGGTAAGTATGGATAATTGCTCACACAATGGCACCAGACTTCACGATGCAGTAATTGCATATGCGAAAGCCTGGTCTGAACACGGACTTGTTCCCAAGGAGTTTCTGGACTATGCAGAGGATCCTGCCTGCATCTCCTTTCCATGGTCTATGATCGATAAGATCACCCCACGCCCTGATGACAGCGTAAAAGAAATGCTGAAAAAGGACGGTTTTGATGATGTTGAGGCTATTGTTACCAGCAAAAACACCTATGTTGCAGCCTTTGTCAACTCTGAAGAACCTCAGTACCTGGTGATCGAGAATGCATTCCCCAACGGACGTCCGAATCTGGATGAGGCAGGAGTTATATTTGCAGACAAGGAAACGGTAGATAAGGTAGAGAAGATGAAAGTCTGCACCTGCCTGAATCCGCTTCATACTACCCTGGCCGTATACGGCTGTCTCCTGGACTATACATTAATCGCAGATGAAATGAAGGATCCGGAACTGAAAAAATTAGTGGAGATTATCGGTTATCAGGAAGGGCTTCCGGTTGTCGTGGATCCCGGCATCATCAACCCCAGAGAGTTTATCGACGAAGTGCTTCAGGTCCGCATACCGAATCCTTTTATGCCCGATACCCCTCAGCGGATTGCCACGGATACTTCTCAGAAACTCGGCATTCGTTTCGGCGAAACCATCAAAGCTTATGCGGCCAGTGATACTCTGGATGTGAAAGATCTGAAGCTTATTCCTCTGGTTCTGGCTGGCTGGTGCCGCTATCTGCTTGCTGTAGACGATAACGGGAATGCATTTACGCCAAGCTCAGACCCTCTGCTGGAAAGCTCTATGGCATGTGTAAAAGATATTAAGCTGGGACAAAAGGGCGATTTCCATGCCGCACTCCAGCCCATCCTCTCCAATGCTGCTATCTTTGGTGTAGACTTATATCAGGCTGGCCTTGGGGAAACTGTGGAAGCGTTATTTGCAGAATTAGCAGCAGGTCCGGGTGCCGTAAGAGCAACACTCAAGAAATATACCGCCTAAGGAGGATATCATGAACGAGATTTATATGACCAACGAAGCGTCCGGCATTTCCATGTCAGAGGTAGAACAATGCATGGAACAATTGCTGGAACAATATCCGGACTTGAAAAAAGTCCTGATAATTCCCCCTGACTTTACCCGCTGTTATTCTTATGCCGGGGAAATCACCCAGGTTCTCTATAAAAAGCTGTCCCCAACAGCCACTGTACACGTTATGCCGGCACTGGGAACTCATATGGCCATGGACGCTGGGGAAAAAGAAAAGATGTTCGCGGGTGTCGTGCCAGAAGAAGCATTTCTGGTACATCACTGGCAGACAGATACCATCTCCATCGGCCAGGTTCCACGGGAAGTGATTGAGGAGATCTCAGAGGGCCTGTATTCTACGGATATTGAAGTAGAGGTCAACGAAAAGTTAATTAACGGAGGGTATGACCTGATATTATCCATCGGGCAGGTAGTTCCCCATGAGGTTGTAGGAATGGCCAACTACAGCAAAAATATCTTTGTAGGTGTGGGCGGACGCCAGATGATCAATAAATCCCATATGTTAAGTGCCATCTGCGGGATGGAGAAAGCCCTGGGCGTAGCCGACTCCCCGGCCCGGAAAGTATTTGACTATGCGCAGCAGCATTTTCTGGACGGAAAACTGCCTCTTGTTTATATTCAGACAGTAACCACCCTGAAAGACGATCAGGTAACCTTAAACGGCCTCTACGCAGGCCCCTCCCGAAAGCCCTTTGAACATGCGGTAGAGCTCTCCGGCCGGCTGAATATCTGCCATGTAGAGCGCCGGGCGAAAAAGCTTGTAACTTATCTGGATCCTTACGAGCTGAAAACCACCTGGGTGGGCAATAAGGGCGTATACCGCACCCGTATGGCTGTGGCCGACGGAGGGGAGCTCATTATTCTGGCACCCGGAGTAAAAGCTTTTGGTGAAAATGAAGAAATGGATCGCATGACCAGAACCTATGGGTATAAGGGCCGCGACTATGTCCTGAAGCTTTTCAATGAAGGTGCTTTTGAAAACAGGATCATGGCAGCTGCCCATCTGATTCAGGGTTCTTCCGACGGACGTTTTACTATCACTTACTGTACCCGTCCTGAAAACCTGTCCAAAGAGGATATTAATACTGTGGGCTATGAGTGGATGGACTATGAAGAGGCGGCCGCCCTTTATAATCCTCACACTTTGAAAGAAGGATGGAATACCCTGGAAAATGGAGAAGAAATTTATTTTGTTAAAACTCCTGCCCTGGGATTGTGGAAAGTAGACTGATGCTTTCTGACTTTCGGGGATGTTAGATACAGGACCCAAAGAGCTGCCTCCTGGCACACAGCTCTTTGGGTCCTGTTATTTATTCTAATCACTTTTATTCTGCTTCTGCCTCTTCCTGTATGCCTGCCTCTGGTGTAAATTTTCCTAAAAATCCCCACAGAATAACTAGAATCAAAGATGCCCACGCGGAGAATACAAAGGGAAAATACGACCAGGCAGATATGCCAAGAGAAGATACCACCAGCAGCGTCCCGCCGCTCCATGGGCACATTCCTCCCATATAGGCCGCTCCCTCGTCTATAGCCCTGGACAGATTGATAATATCTAGATTTCTCTTTTTATACGCATTCATGTACATTCTTCCGTTCAAAATCATGGACACATACACACTGGAGCTAAGAAATACACCAAGCATGGAGGTAACTACCGTACAGGCAATCAGGGAGCCGGTTCCTTTGATAATCAACAGCAGCTTATCCATGATAGCATCCAGAATCCCAATCCGTTCCAGAATTCCCGCAAAAGTAAATGCGGCAAATAAAAGAAGAACCAGCCCTGCAATGCTCATGGCACCTCCTCTTGTCAGAAGGCTGTCTATGACTTCATTTCCAGTCTCTGATACATAACCGTTCCACACAATCCCTGACAATTCCTGAAAGGTTTTTCCCTGGAAGATAACGGCCTCTCCCATGCCTATGCCGATTCCAATGACAAGTGCTGGAAGAATTGGAAATTTCAAAATTGCCATAACGAATACAAATACAATTGGTGCCAACAGCAGTATATTAAAGTGAAAAGCGCTGTTCAGGCCTTCCATCAGCTGTGTTACCGCACTGGTATCCGCACCTCCCGGGGAGTATTTGAATCCCACTGCCAGAAAGACAAGGGAACCGATCACTGCCCCCAGGCCCGAGGTGGGAATCATATGGGTAAACAACCGGATAATATTCTGCCCCGTGGACGCTGCTGCCAGGTTAGGCGTATCTGACAGGGGGGACCACTTATCTCCCAGAAAGCAACCGGATACTACGGCTCCTGCTGTAAGATACATGGGAATCCCCAGTCCGGTTCCAATTCCCCCCATGGCAAGGCCCAGGGATGTAACTATCGCCCAGCTGGAGCCTGTGGCAATGGACGAAATAGCTGTGATTACCATAGCGGCAAACAAAAAGATCGAAGGATGTATGATTTTCAGTCCCATATAGATAAGATATGGAATCGTACCGCTGGCAATCCAGGAGGCACTCACAAAGCCTACCAGCATTAAAAAATATAAAGCGGGCATGGCTGTCTTTACAACATTCAAAACATTGCTGAACATGTCCTCCCAGCTGTGTCCTAATACCACACCGTACACCGCACATATGACAGCACAGTAAAGTATTCCCATGGCTGTGGGGATCTTGGCAATCATCGCTCCCCACACCATGATTATTACGATTATAAGCAGCAGGAGCACTGCCTCAGCAAACTTTACTTTTCTGGGTTCTCTTTTTCTTTTCTCCCTGTTCAATTCCGGACCTCCTTTACATGTGATATGGGTGATTAAAACTCTTTTTCCATTAAAGGAAGCATAATGCCCGCTCCTTTATCCCTGGCCCTTTCGTATATATACTGGCCCAGGGAAATATCTTCACATGCAATGCCGATATTAAATGCAAGGATCCTTTCCTCATCGTTCTCTCTGCCTGGCTTGCCCTTTACAATCTCCCCCAGTTCCCCGTAGAATTCCGGGAGGCCGCCCTCAAACGCACCTGTGGTGGCATATTGTGAAGTCTGGCCAAGATCATCCGTGATTACCTTATCTGCACCGTGAAGCAGTTCCTTCGGCCAGGCTCTGCCGGCTTCCAGTCCTCCCCCAAGCATCCCCGGCTTCAGGGCATCTGTGGGAATAAATGGCCTGGATACTTTCTGTGTCGCGGTAAATATGATATCTACCTCTCTCACTGCTTCTTCCACACTTGAACAGGGAAGCACTTCCATATTCAGCTCTTTTCCCAGGGTATCCGCATAAACCTTTGCCGCCTGAGGAGAGATATCATAGACCCGGCATACCTCCAGAGAAGGCATTACATGTTTGATGGCCCGTAGATGCATCTTGCCCTGAACGCCTGCCCCTATGATTGCAATTCCTCTGGAATCTGCCTTGGCACAATGCCTTACAGTGACAGCAGTTACCGCTGCTGTCCGAACTCCGGTGATCCATCTGCAGTCCATGATGCACAATGGAACCCCTGTATCCGGGCAGTTCATGATCTGAAGCCCCAGAATCTGAGGAAGGCCCTTCTCCCTGTTATCCGGATAACCGCTCACCCACTTAATCCCACAGGCATCCATCTGTTTCAGATATACCGGCATTTCATGGATAAACGCGTTCTCTCTGGAATGGATACCTCTTTTCGGGGGATTCTCAATGGTTTTATCCGCCTGCTCTATGAGTGCCAGCTCTACTCTATGAATAATCTCCTCCCAGCCGATGCCAAGCCCCATAATATCTTCCTGTGACAAATAAAGTAACTCCACTTTCTGCATAAAAAATTCCTCCTTTTTCATCAATGTTCGCCGCGGCCTGAAACGGCACACTTTACTAAGGCCTCACCGGAGATACACTCCCCCTGCCAAGCGTGCGCTGACACAGAGACAGCCTCTCCGAAATTTATTGATAAATTAGAGGATATGAGGTATAATAATAAATGGTCGAGGCGTGATTTTCTATCATTTTCAACAGTTGCAGCTGTTTTGATAGGGAATCATGCTTTTTATTATCTACTTACATATCCTTCAAATTTAACCCCTGATAGGTATGCTCCAGATGCTGATGCATACATGTTATACAGCGTTTGGCATCTCTCTCTTTTAATGCCTGGATAATCTCCCGGTGCTCTTTATAGGCGGCAGAGTCCTCAATATTTGTTTCAATAAAACGATCGTAGAAGATTAGATACAGATTACTCTTTGTCGTCAGCTCAGAGATGTACTTTTCCAGATACCGGTTGCCGGAAGCCTGCCCTATGATTGTATGAAAATCATAATTTACTTTATTAAAAGCCAGCAGATCTCTGTCAACATGTGTCCTTGCTTCCTCCTCCAGGCACTTCTCCAAAAGCTCAATCTCCCATCCTTGTATATGCTGGCTGGCCAGGGCAATTGACTGTGTCTCTATTAACATCTTGGCCTCAAATACTTCCTCAATCTCCTCTGCCGACGGGGAAGATACAAAGGCCCCTTTGTTAGGCACAATATCAATCAGCCCCTCGTAGGAAAGCTGCTTTAACGCCGCCCTGATAGGAGTTCTGCTCACACCCAGTTCCCTTGCCAAATCCATTTCTACAATCTTTGTGTTAGGAAAGAGCTTCTTATTAGTAATCGCTTCCCGAAGATATTCATATACCTGACTCTCTGTTCCATTCAGTGTATCCATCTCTGCTCCTCCTTTCTTCACTGTGAGTATACAATATTGTATACTGTTTTGTATACTGGTAAATCTGCCAATCTTTTATTGTGCATTTTGTATATTATTCCGGATTTATCCGTTATTTTTTTCACATATCATCCAACATAATACAAAAATCCCCCGGAGCCTCAGCTGCCTTTTCATATGAAAAAAGGGGCTGTCGGTTAATATCGATTTTTGCCCCCTTACATACAAGGAAGAGACAATCCCATAGTATTCGGGCTTTTTCA
>NZ_WKYV01000036.1 GCF_009677585.1 Lactonifactor sp. BIOML-A5
CCGGGGACGATTCCGCAGGAGTGAGTAGAGAGTCTTAGGCAAAACCGGGATTCCCGCAGGAGATTTTTTCGGCAGTCCAAGCCGAAAAAAAGTGAGCATGGGCAGAGAATGCACATCAAGCATTCTTTGACCATACGAACGGTGCTCCTGCGGGGATTCCGGTTTTGTCTTAGACTCTCTTCACGACGGAGGTGTCCCCGGAACTTAAGCCTTCCTCCTGTCCGAATCAGCCGGCCCGCTGCCGCGGGATTTGTCTCACCGTCCCCCTGCCACCCCATGCCTTCCGACTAGGCAGTCTCAAGCTTAAGAAGTTAAATCTCAAATATCTATAGATAAGATGTCAAAATATCATACACCTCATCTCCATCCCCAGCCCCAATCAACTGTTCAATCATCGTTCCATTCTGGACCACTAAATTAATTAGATCTTTCAATACCCCAAGCTGGGCTTTCTGCTCTTTGATGGCCAGCATAATCACAATCTCTACTGCTACCGTATCTCCTGAGCCGCTGCCCATAACCTGGAATTCTACCGGGTGTTTTAGTACAGCCACACAGATTCTGGTTTCCTTTACATATACAGCATCCGTATGGGGGATAGCCACCTTACGGCCTTCTAAGGGAAGTCCTGTAGGATATTTCTGTTCCCTCATTATTACATTTGTTCCGTATTCCTCTGTTACCAGCCCAAGCTGAAACAGACGCTCAGATAAAGTACGCAGCACTTCCTCGCTGCTCTCCCCGCTCACACCTACGTAGCAGGTTTCTCTGCTTAAAGCCTCTTTTAACGGCATAATCTTCCCCCTTATACTTTATCATACGGCAAATCCGTATGTCAGTGCCCAGGGCAAGTACTGTGGTGTGTCCCCGGGTATAAATTACTGAATGTTTCTATGGTATCACAAGGATGTTCTGATGCAAAAATAGTCCGCCCCATCACAACCCCTGTGGCCCCTGCTTTTTTCAGACAGAGGAATTCTTTTTCAGCAATTCCCCCGTCTGCTATAATCTCTGTCTGAGGGCCGCATAACCTAGCCAGGCATTCTACTTTTTTAATCATCTCATTCTGAAACAGATCGCCCTCGCCGTCTGGTTCAGAGGTCATAATTAAAATATAGTCCAGCCGGTCGAGATACGGCTTAAGGACATTTGCAGGCGTATTTGGATTCAGCGCAATTCCTGCCTTCATCCCCATTCTCTTTATCTTATGGATCACCCGCAGGGGGTAACCCGTGGATTCCCAGTGAAATGCGGCTGCACTGCATCCCGCTTCCCCCAGCTCCTCTATATACATCAAAGGGTTTGTGACCATAAGATGGGCATCCCATATCTTATCATATTTTGACACAACCGCCCGAATGGTTTTCATACCGAACGTTATATTCGGGACAAAATTGCCGTCCTCAATATCAAAATGCAGATACTTATGGCCTCCCAGCGCTTCTATCTCTTTGCCCAGGCACAGCTGATTGGCAGATGCCACTGACGGCAGAATCTTCATTATTATCTGCCTCCCCGCCTTTACAATGTGGCTCTGAATTCTTTTACAACATCCATAAATTCTTTTACACGTGCCTCGTCTGCCGGATTCTCGAATTTTCCGTCCTTCTTGAAGGTGGTGCCTACCACTGCACCGTCTGCTATTTTTAATTGCTCCCTTACATTATTGATCCGCACCCCTGTATTTGCAAATACAATCGTATCCGGCACCTCATTTTTTACAGTTTCAAGCACCTGGGAATCGGTTGCCGCCCCTGCAGTCAGTCCTGACACACACAGTGCGTCCGGCTTGCAGTTAAACACCGTGCTCTTAGCGATCTGGCTGATGTCTTCTCTCTGAATATACTTGGCAGCCTCCGGTACAATATTGAATAACAGCTTTACATCCTCCGCACCAATCTCGTGCTGGTGTCTTACAACTGCACCACAGTTTGTATTCCACAGGCCAAAGTCACTTGCATATACACCTGTAAAAATTTCGCGGACAAACTTTGCGCCTGTCGCCACTGCCAGGTCCAGAGACTTTGCAGGATCCCACAGCACATTAACCCCAAATGGAATATCCAGATCTGATTTCAGCTCCCCGATCACCCGGGCCATGGCCGCTACCGTCTCTGTTCTCACATCCGTGAGATAAGGCAGGCTGAACTCATTGGAAAACATAATTGCATCCACTCCGCCCTTCTGCAGTGCCAGCATCTCCTCTCTGGCCCGTTTAATCACGGCCTCCATGCCGCCGGCTTTGTCAAATCCCGGATCTCCCGGAAGTGCCATAAAATGACACATAGCGATAATTGGTTTGTCTGTTCCCAGCACTTCTTCTGTCCATTTTTTTCCCATAATAAATTCTCCTTTATTATATATTATTTTTTGATGCCTCTGGTAAGATCCACCTGTCTGCTGAATCTGCAGGCAGCCGCCATCATAAGAGCAATACAATCTTCAATATCCTGCCGGCTGGCCACTTCAACAAGGGAATGGGTGTAGCGTAAAGGAATCGATAAGTGGGCCATGGGGATTCCCTCAGTTCCCGCCAGCTGAGTAAATGCATCATCAGTGATCACCCCGATGACCACTTCTTTCTGGCATTTCAGTCCCTCTTCTTTCGCTGTCTCTTCCAGGAACGAGTTCAGTTTAGGGTTGGGCAGCAGCCCTCCCAGCGTGCCTCTTCCGTGGAAGTTCATATACATAATGGCAACCCCTTTGTCAAGCTCCATCTCATACCTTCCTTTTAATTCCGGCGTATCGCAGGCAGGAGAAATATCTACACAGATAGCTGCGTCCGGCTGTAATCGGTGAAAGGTCGGAGTTGAAGAACGGATATTGAATTCTTCCTGAACGGTAAATATAAGATGCACATCGGCCTTATGTTCTCTCTGATCTAATTTCTCTGCCATACTAAGCAGTGCATAAATTCCCATTCTGTCATCCAGTGATTTAGATGCCACATAATTACCCAGGCTCGTATAATTAGGCAGGTAGGTCACAACGCTGCCAATGGCAACCCCCTTTTCCAAAACCTCTTCTTTTGATTTGCAGCCCAGATCCACATAGAGTTCAGAAATAGTTGTGACAGCAAACTTTTTGTCGGCCGGTGTCAGATGATGGGAAGTATTCCCCACCACCCCCCTGTATGACTTTGTTTCATCCAGTGTATGTACCTCCAAAAATGCTGCGGGCAGTACCTTTTCAGGAACCCCTCCCACCCGCTCAAGCCTCAGAAATCCGTTGTCTTCTATTTTCCTGACAATCAATCCCACTTCGTCCATGTGAGCAAAAAATGCAATAGACGTCCCGTCCTTCTCTGTCCCCGGATAGGTTGCAGTAATATTTCCCAGCTTGTCTACGTGAATCCTTTGACAGGTCTTCCTGAGCTTCTCCAGGACATAGTCAATCATTTTGTCCTCATGCCCGCTCAGTGCAGGGATATCCGTCAAGTCCTTCAAGTCTTTATCAAAATTCATAGCAATCTCCTCTCTGCTAACCAATATGCATTCTGCCTCCGTCTGCGATTATCACTTCTCCGCACAGGTATTCGGAGAGCTCACAGGACAAAAACAGGGCAATGTTGGCAATATCCTCAGGCTCCCCCATTCTCCCCAGAGGCATTACTGTCTTGTAATGTTCCCGGGCTGCCTCCTCAGACCCAAACCGCTCTACAAGCATCTTGCTCATAATAACAGCCGGGGCTATGCCGTTGACCCGGATGCCGGCTTTGGCATATTCTCTTGCCAGAAACAGGGTCAATGCATAGCTGCCTGCTTTTGTGGTTACATACTGGGGAATCCCTGTACCTCCGCTGAACACAGAAGCTGATGTCAGGATAATAATAGTTCCTTTTGTTTTTTCCAGGTATGGCTTAGCCGCCTCAGAGCAATAATAGGTCCCCTTTGCGTTAATGGCGTAGCTTTTGTCCCAATCAGCCACCACACCTGCATTGTTTACCAGAATATCGATACGCCCAAATCTGTGAACCACATCTGCAAATACAGCTGCAACTGCCGGGCTGTCTGAGACATCACAGAGATAGTAAGCCGCCTTTTTTCCATACTTAGAGAGTCCCTGCAGAAGCTCTGCCGCACAGGATTCCGGGCAAACATCCAGAATTACAACCTGCGCTCCCGCTTCAGCATACTTTGCAGCTATTGCGGCTCCAATTCCCTGAGCTGCTCCGGTTACTACAGCAACCTTATTTTCCATAGTTATCTGATAACTCATACTTCGCCTTCTTCCGATTCTTCAACTTTAACAATACATTTCAGGCATTCTCCCCGTCCTATGGTCTGGGCAATCGCCTTATCCAATTCATTCAGAGCATACCTATGGGTAATATAGGATTTTGCATCCACTTTTTTACTGTCTATGAGCCGCAATGCCTCACGGGTGTTGTTGTGATTTGCGGAATAAGTAAGCAGCACCTCCAGCTCTTTAAAAAACGCCTGGCTTACGTAAAACTTTACATATTCTTCCGGGGCCGGGGTAGCGAACAATAATAATTTTCCTCCCTTTCCTGTGAGCTTCAGACCCATCTCCATGGCCTTAATATCTTTTGCCATGACACACACTTTGTCAAACTGATTCCATCCAAATGTTTCTTTCAGGCACTCCAGCTCTTTGTCCAGATCCGCATCCGCTCCACGGACCGCCCTTGCTCCCTTTTTCTCCGCCATTTTCTGCCTCCACGGAATCATCTCATAGGCCACAATGTCGGTTACCCCGTAAGCTTTCAGGGACTCAATCAGCATCAACCCTATAGTTCCCGCACCAATAACTGCAATCCGGTCAGAGGGCTGTACATTAAGTCGCTCAATCCCGTGAAGCGCACATGCCAGGGGTTCGATCAGAGCTGCCTCCTCAAAGCTCATACTGTCAGGCAGCTTTAACGTGTCTGTCTTAACATGGCTCCGTCCGGCTTTGAAATACTCGGCAAATCCGCCCGGTTTATAGTTCGTTGCTTTAAACTGACGGCAGAGAGTATACTTTCCTTTCCGGCACTCCTCACAATTCATGCAGGCAACATGATGATGCACAAACACCCGGTCCCCCACCTGAAATTCCTCCACATTTTCTCCAGTTTCTTCAATCACTCCCACTGCTTCATGTCCCAGGACAACAGGGGCTTTTGGTTTGTTATACCATTCCATGGTATCTGCAACGCAAACTCCGCAGGTATTGGTCTTTACAACAATTTCTCCCTCCCCTGCTGTCGGTTTAGGCATTTCCTCTACCCGGACATCTGCATTGGTGTAATATACTGCTGCTTTCATGGTTTCCTCCTTTTTATATCAAAGCCTTGCCCGCCATTTTAAAAAATAGCTGCGATTTTTGACAGGATCCAAGTCAGCCAGTTACCTGCCGAAAGTGCGGTGATGTTAACTGCCCCGTCAGGAATGGTATATCCCGCCTGTACTGCCATGGTGGTCATTGAGGAACCAAAGCTTGTACAGATAAGCATTACCACGCTCATGATTACAATCCCGCAGATCAGAGAGCGGAAAAGATTTCCCTTGCTGAGACAGGGAACCAAAGCTACAAAGTAAGCCAGGGATGCCAGATCGCCGAAGGGAAGCACCCGGTTGCCCGGAAGGATCACTGCCAGTACCAGAACAACCGGAATCAGGATTATTCCCGCGGCTACTGTAGTTGGGTGCCCGATAAGGATGGCAGAATCCAAGCCTACATAAAACTCCCGATCTCCGAAATGCTTTTTCATAAACTTCTTAGCCGCATCTGAAACTACGGTCAGAGACTCCATAAACAAGGCTATAAATTTAGGTATAATCATCATAACCGCGCCAATGGATATGGCAGAGCTTAGCAGCAGAGGGATATCACTCCAATATCCGGCCAGGCACCCCAGAATCAGCCCCAGAACCGTTCCCAGTACAAGAGGACTTCCAAAAATTCCCCATTTTTCCTGAATATGTTTTTCGTCCCAGTTGATATTCTTAACTCCGGGTATACGGTCCAGCAGCCAGTTCACTCCGGCAATAATTGGTACACTGGTTACTGCCCACCCGTGAGGGATAGACACGCCCGGCACATTGTAAAATGCCTGGACTCTTTTTGCCGTCCGGTCTGCCATCACCAGACAGAACGCCGCATGAATTCCGCCCGCAATCAATCCGACAATTAAATTTCCAGAAATGATATACACTACGGATGCGGTAAACGCGTGATTCCAGAAATTCCAGATATCCACATTTAACGTCTTCGTGAGTCTAGTTGACAGCATTAAAATATTAACTCCAAGGGAAACCAGGATAATCAAAGCTCCGCAGGTGGTGCTGTATGCAATGGCAGATCCAACCGCCCAGCCCACATCTAAAATATCATTTTTAATTCCCCAGTTCTCCACCATAATATCTACCATAGGACTCACAGTAGAGATGAGCAGGCCTATGATCAGATTCAGCCCTATATAAGCGGCACCAAAGGTAAGCCCTGCCATCAAAGATTTTTTGAACTTTGCGCCGAACACCATACACATAATAAAGATGAAAATGGGTATTAACACCGATGCCCCCAGACTTGTCAGCGCACTTGTTACTTTAGTAATCACATCAACCATAAACGCTTTCTCCTTTCCTTTTAAACAGCTGTATTCGAGATTTCCAGAATCTTGGCTGCCAGCTCTTCCAGCAGCTCATCATCCCCCACTCCTGTCAGCAGGGGCACACCATTAAACACAGGCAGCCCGGATTCAAAGGAAACCTGAGCTGTACTCAGAATCACATCACATCCGCTTAACCGGTTTGCAAGATCCTGTACGCTGCATGTCATAATGGATACGGGAATGTGCCGTTCCTCCATATATTCCTGTACCATCGACGCTGCATGCGTTGATGTTGCTATACCTGATCCACAGGCCACCATTAATTTTACTGTTCTTCCCATAATATCTCTCCTTTTTCGTTATATTCCTGCGCCAGCTGAAACGCTGCTGCCATGCCTCCCTGCTCGGGTACCTCAATGATCCTGCTTCCGGTTTTTTTCAGTTTTTCCGGGGCATTGGCCGGTACAAAGGAATACCTGCTGCAGGCCAGCATAGTATAATCGGTCATTGCATCCCCCGCTGCAAATGTCTGCCCCGGATTCATGTCATACAACCGCAAAAGCTCTGCCATAGCTACGCTTTTGTCCGTATGATCCGAGACAATTTCCACAAAATGCCGGCTGGCAAATCTATAAGTTGTCCCCTTCCAGACGGGCCATGTTCCGCATGTCTCTAAAGCCACCGCATCGGCTCCTGTCAGCAGTATCTTTAATATCCTGCCTTTTACAAGGGATACCTCCGGGATACGGATCCCCCGCTCTGCCCTCACTGCCTTCTGGTCCAGGATGTCATTGCTTTGCAGCAGATAGATCCCATCATCTGTAAAGACCTGGACACTTACATCCGTATACTGCTCCAGCACATACTGCACTGCCGCCAGAACTTCTTCCCCCATAGGGCTGCTCCACAACAGTTTGCCCTGGATAAAATCATAGATTCCGGCTCCGCTGTATACGATGCAGGGATGTGTAATATTCATGAGCCTTGCCACCTGCTCTGTGGCAACAGGCGCCCGTCCCGTGCTTAATACCAGGATACCCCCGGAATCCATATAATCTGCAGCCGCGGCTATCACCTTCGGATGGATGTAAAAATTGTGATCCGACAGGGTCCCGTCAATATCTGACAAAAAAATAGATTTATAGTTCTTGTTCATGCTCCTCCTCTTTCTTCTTCAGGTATCCGTCCAGAAGCTGCTCAATCTCTGCCGCCGTTTTCAGCCCTGTGATCTGCCCTGCCAGCGCTTTGCACTCACTGCTGTCGAGCCTTCGGATTAATTTCCTGGCATCCAGCAGCGAACCTGGAGACATGCTGAACTCATCCAGACCCAGACCAATCAGAAGAGGAATCATCTTTTTATCCCCGGCAGCCTCCCCGCACATTCCACACAAAATCCCTTTTTCATGAGCTCCCTCAATGGCATGCCGGATTAACCGGAGAACCGAGGGGTGGTAAAAAGAATACAGCTGGGAAACCCTGTCATTTCCCCTGTCCACTGCCAGAGTGTACTGGATCAGGTCGTTTGTACCGATGGAGAAGAAATCGCATTCCTCTGCAAAGGCCTCAGCCATAACGGCTGTTGAGGGAATTTCAACCATAATCCCCATAGGAATCTTATCTTTTACTGCAACGCCTTCTCTGATCAGCTGTTCCCGGCACTGTCCAACGGTTTCTTTGGCCCACCTCAATTCTTCCAGAGAAGAAATCATGGGAAACATAATGTGAAGATTTCCTTTTTCCGAAGCACGGAGCAGTGCCCTTATCTGGGTCTTAAATAACTCCTGCTCCGCCCTGCACAGGCGGATGGCCCGAAGCCCCAGAAATGGATTTTCCTCCTTTTCCAGTCCCAGGGCAGGCACTTCCTTATCCCCCCCTATGTCCAGCGTACGGATGATAACCGGAGCATCCCCCATAGCTTCCAGTACACCGGCGTATGCCTGGTACTGTTCTTCTTCCTGGGGAATCCTGTTCCTTGAGAGATACAGGAACTCAGACCGCAAAAGCCCAATCCCCTTTGCACCGCAGCGCACAGCCCTTTCCGTCTCCCCAGGTGTCCCGATATTTCCATACAGTGTTATCTCCTGCCCGTCTTCGGTCCGGCACGGCAGTTTGACCAGCCTCTGCATTTCCTCATTTCTCTCTTTTTCCCGGGCAATCTTATCCCGGAACTCCCGGCAAGTCTCTTTGGAGGGGTTGAGATATACTTTCCCCAGCTCCCCGTCCACTGCCGCGAGAACCCCGGTCTTGGCATAATCTAAAATCCCTTTGACTCCTACCACAGCCGGAATTTCCAAAGTTCTGGCAAGTATCGACGTGTGGGAGGTCCTTCCCCCTCCTTCCATTACCATACCGGCTACATGGTCCAAATCCATACTTCCGGTAACCGAAGGGGGAATATCCCTGGAAATAATGACCACATCCTCTTTCAGTTCACTCAGATCCGGCATTGAAATACCTAAAATACACCTCTGCAGCTGTACCTTAAGATCCAGAAGGTCACCAGCACGCTGCCGCATATATTCATTTTCCATTCCCTGAAAGGTACGAACATGCCCTTCTATAACCTCTTCGACTGCTCTGACTGCTGTTTTTCCCTTTTGCATCTCCTCCACGATGGGACGAATCAGTTCTTCATCCCTGAGGATGGAGCAGTGAGCCTCGAAGATAGCAGCCTCTTCCTTTCCAATGGACTGTCTGGTTTTTTCGGCCAGCGTTCTTGTTTTTTCATAGATATCCTTTGCCGCACTTAGAAATAGTCTTTTTTCCTCTTCATATCCTTTCCATGTGCCGTCCAGTGGAATCGGGCTTTCCTTTAATACAATTACCTTGGCCAGGCACAGTCCCTTAGATACTCCTGTTCCCTGCATAGATTCACCCCAATCCTCTTTACTCATCCAGACCGTCTTTTATTGCCTGGACAATTGTTTTACTGGCCTCCTGCTCATCCTCACCGTTGCAGACCACTTCAACCTCTGCCCCACAGTCAATGCCTGCTCCCAGCACATGCAGAATAGACTTTGCATTAATTGTTTTATCCTCCCCACACACAATCTCTATCTTTGAGACAAACTGATTCGCAAGTTTAATGAGGGTGTCCGCAGGGCGTGCATGCAGACCTTCCTTTGAAATTATTGTTACCTTTTCTCTTACCATAATTATCCTCCTCTACTGAAATATTCCCATAATCTCCCGGCTTTGTTTTGCATGCATTAGCCTTTCCACGGTTTCCTTTTTCCCCAGCCTGCGTACCATATCCTTTAAAATTTCAGTCTCCGGGCATTCTTCTTTTGGTACTGCAAATACAAAAACAAGTTTCACCATCCTATGCTGGGGAGGATAGGCTTTCCCCGGGGCCCAGTCCACATATTCTTTAAGCCTGATACACGCGGTCACCGGACAATGGACAGTAACTGATTCTGCATGGACCAGGGCAATATGGCTGCCAATCCCTGTATAAGCCAGTCGCTCCCGTTCCCATATTTCCTGTTCCAGCTTCTCTTTCTCCATTTCGCTGCAATTTCTCAGAACAAGTCCCACAGCACAGGCAATCACATCCTCTTTCGACAGGCAGCCGCTTTCAAGGATTATATTCTCTTCCGGAAGAATTGACTGATCCTTCATTTTTTGCACACCCCCTGCCTGAGATATTTTTGAACTTCCTCCTGTGACCTGCACTGTATAAGTGTCCGTAGATTAACTTCCTCTAAAGAAAGGCGGTAAAGCTCCCGGAACAGTTCTTTTTGCTCCTCCGCCTTTCCGGGCAGCAGGTCCAGTCTCAGCATCTTGTTGTCCCTGTCAATGGTTAAAAATACTTCGGTCTTATCCTTACGTCCCTTCCAGACCACCGCCAGGCACTGAGGCAGAAGGTAAGCTTCGCATATCTTTCGCCCTCTTTCTCTGGCGCCGTTCCAGTTTCCAAAGGTTATGTGTCCTCCCGGAAGCAGACTTTCCAGTAATCCGTAATTAATCTTTACTCTCTGTTCCAGGAGATACACATTATTTCTTATAGCGCTGATATCCCGATTGGTCAAAAAAGAGGACACTACCAGATAGGGGACTGCCGCAACATCCACAGGGACTGTGGAGATTACCAGATCCGCCTGTTTTAAATCAAAAGAGCTAAGCTTTCTGGAGGGAATCACGTCCAGGATGTTAAAGTTTGGGAATTCCTGCTGCAGCCTTGCGCTCAGCAGCTGTGAGGTGCCGTAACCGCTGTGGCATACCACCAGAACATTCACCAGAGAAGTCTGCTTCACCATAAGTGTCTGATAATAAGTCGCAATATTAGCAATCTCATCCAGGCTGATTTCCTTCAGCCCATATCTCTCACAGATCATGCCGCATACAATCTGGCAGATGCCCACCATCTGCGGGTAACTCATCTGCATCTCCTCCAACAGCGGATTAGCAATCTTTATGTTGTACTCCAGGCGGTTCAGCAGAGGTCTGATATGCATCATAAGACCCTGTAGAAGCATGTCCTCATTGCGAACCTCCATATCCAGAATATCTGTCATATATTCTGTCAGCACAGCCGCAACCTCATCACTTTTGCTGTCCGATTCCCCGACCCACCCAGGTGTCTCATCCACTGTGCCCAGGGAACTGATATACTGGTATATGTAGAAGGTTTCATCCTCCCCAATGTTAATACCGTAACGTTCCTTGATCTTTGCAGAAATATTCTCTGCCCTCTGGTACTGCCTTGCCGCCTTTGCACTGAATACGGTTTCTCTCTGGGCTGTACGCACCTTTCTTCCGCTTCTGACTCTCTGGATGCAGATAAGAATGTGTGTGAGCAGGTTTTTATAATAAATGTCGCTGGTATCCAGTTTCAGGTCTTCCAAAAGAGCCTCCACAAATGCAATTTCTTCCGGCTGAAAGATCTCCAGAAGATTCTGCAGTGTTACCTCGTCCAGATGGATCACTGCAGTGATGGCCTCCCGGATGTCCTTTTCCCTGCCGGCAATCTGTGTGCCTTTTTTGTTCTTCACCAGGGATAAATGATACGGTGCAATCCACTCCTCTACATACTTGAGATCATTTACGATACTCGCTTTTCCTACATAGTAGGAATCTGAGAGCTTTTGTACAGAGGTGGCAGTTCCGGAATGAAGCAGGAGATTTTTCAGTATGTTATTCCGGCGCTCTGACGAGTTCCACTTCCGGGGCTGGTTCCCTGCATGCAGATGATTGAGCAGATCCATGTTATGCCTGATCCCTTCGTCCGCAAGAATCCCCTTTCCGGTTTTTGCAAGAATTCCCGCTCCGTACAGCTTCAGTTCCCCCCGAATGGTCTTCAGATCCTCCTGCAGCGTCTTATCAGATACTTCCAGTTTTTGTGCAAAATACTGAATAGACCTGTACTCTTTTTCCTCCAGCAGCAGTCTGACAAACTCCAGCTGCCTCTTATTCAGATTCTCCATACGCGTCTCTCCTTAGGTTGTCCCCTTGCAGATGTGCATCTTGTTTACATCTACACTATATCATCCGCATTTTATATTTAAAATACCAAACAGTTTCCCTATCGTTAGGGAACTTTTAATACACATTATACCATTTCCATCTTATTTTCTCATTTCATAATGTCATATTGACTAAAGCACGCCAATTATTTTTCTTTGTTTTTACAATAAATTATTGACTTTATCCAATTTCAATGATAATATCCAAATAAATACTTGGTTTTTTACAAATTTTAAAGGAGGATTATCTTATGAAACATGTATTGTTTGTGTGTGGAACAGGCGGCATCACTTCGGCAGTGGCAGAGAACCGGGTCATTGAGGCCTGTACTGCAGCAGGACTGAATGTACAGACCAGGCGCTGTACCCCCACTTCCATTGACTCTAATCTTGATGGAATTGATTTGATTGTCTCTACCACTTATCTGGGGGGCGATTACCCCGTAGAAGTTGTAAATGCAATTTCCCTCATTACCGGAATCGGCTGTGACACGGTATTGGAGGAGATTGTTTCAAAACTAAAATAGGAGGAGGGTATACATATGTTTATTCAAGTCATTAATTTTATAATGGACGCCGGTTCCTCAGTCTTCATGCCTGTCATCATTCTTATTTTGGGACTTATCTTTGGTCTTAAACCGGGGAAAGCATTTAAAGCGGGAATCACGGTAGGAATAGGCTTTATCGGAATTAACCTCGTAATCTCACTCCTTGCGGATAACCTTATGGTAGTTATCAACCAATTAGTTGATGTTTATGGTTTCAAACTGACGGCTGTAGATGTTGGCTGGCCCATAGCTGCCAGCATTGCCTGGTCAAGCGGAGCTGTGGTTCCTGTGATTTTGGTGTCCGTATTTGTGATGAACATACTTTTGATTATCGCAGGCTTTACTAAGACCCTGGATGTAGATATCTGGAACTACTGGCAGCCTCTGTTTATCGGAGGAGCCCTGTATCTGATCAGCGGCAATATGATCCTCGCCGTGGTTACCGCCTGCATCTCCATGGCTGTCATCTTTAAAATCGCCGATTATTCGCAGCCCTATGTGGAAAAATTTTTTGGTATACCTGGTATCTCTATTCCTCACATTGAGTCCACCGGATGGGCACTGATTGGTATCCCTCTGAATAAACTGATAGATAAGATACCAGTTCTTAATAAAATTGACTGGACCCCTGAAAAAACCCAGAAAAAACTTGGGGTGCTGGGGGAACCCTGTGTTCTCGGCCTCATTATAGGCGCACTTCTGGCTATTATCGCCCGGACAGATGCCTCTACAGTTATGAATACAGCTATGGTAACCAGTGCCGCCATGTATCTGCTTCCCAAAATGATTGGAGTTCTCATGGAAGGACTGATGCCCATATCCGCGGCGGCTTCCCAGTTCATGCAGAAACGGTTTAAAGGAAGGTCTTTGTATATTGGTCTGGACGCTGCCGTGGTAGTGGGACATCCATCCATCATTGCCACCTCGCTGCTGCTCATCCCTACCACTCTCCTTTTAGCAGTTATTATCCCCGGAAATGTAACCCTCCCCCTGGCTGAATTAAGCGGACTCGCTTTCTTTATTGTATGGGCCGTTGTTCCCTGCAACGGGAATGTATTCCGGGGCTGGCTCATCGGGACCCTGTTTATGGCCGTTATCCTGTTGATTTCTTCGGATTATGCTCCTGTTATGACCTCGTTGGGGCAAAGTGTAGGCTTTGAATTTCCGGAAGGCGCCAGTATGGTTACCTGTCTTTCCATTGGCTCCCAGTGGATCTCCTATGTTTTTTACAAGATAGCTGTATTATTTATATAACAAAGAAAGAAGGTATAAAAATGTGTAACAAACGGATGTATATCCGTATGGCTGCTACGGATCAGGAATTTGCTAAAAGCGCGGCTCTTTTAAGTCAGAATGAACCATGGGTCAGCCTCGGCCGGACCTACGACTATACGATGGGAAAGGTACGGGACTCCTCCGGCGAACTATATGTCGCTTACTGGGGGGATGAGATTGCCGGCTGCATCCTTTTAGAAATGCACGGCAACCTGAAAGGATTTATCCGCTCCTTCTGCGTTGATCCCCAATTTCAGGGACTGGGGATAGGAAGCAAGATCTTATCCTTTGCGGAAACTCTTATCTTTAAAAGACATCCCAATGTCTTTGTTTTTGCGGCTTCTTTTAACGAGGGCGCCGTACGTTTTTATAAACGGCATGGCTATGAACATATAGGAACCTTTCGGGATTATGTGGCTGCCGGGAGTGACGAGCTTCTGTTCCGCAAAACAACCGGCCCCTCCAATGACTTCCTGGCAGTCCGGGAGGAAACCGATATATAGCTGTATTCATGCATGTTTGACATTGTTGCAGGCCGCTTTCTATGATATACTTTATCATACGGAAAATGTCCCATGCCTGCCAAGGGCATACAGTAAAAAGCGCCCCTGTGTCTATTTTAGGGGTATACCCGGATATTTTTAACGTACTGGAATATAAGGAGAAGTCATGCAGTCTAGTAATAAAATTGATGTGAGAAGAGAAAAAATGTTAGATGTGATCCAGCGTTCGCCTGTGACAACCATAAACGAACTGGCGGAGTTCTTCTCCGTTTCTGCTGAGACAGTCCGGAAAGATATCGAGTACCTGGATGAACAGGATTTGATTATAAGAATCCACGGCGGGGTAGCCCCAAAGGTGAGTACGGGCAGTGAAAAATCATATGATATAAGATATGCAGAGAATTTGGAGAAAAAAAAGGCCATCGCGGAAGCTGCCTGCAGCATGATAAGGCCGGGCGCTTCTGTCATAATAGAAAGCGGCACCACCATGCAGGAACTGGCAAAAGTTCTTACCGGCCGGCCCGAACTTTTACAGACACTGACTATTATCACCATGTCCTTCCGCGTGGTAGAGATACTAAAAGACAGTAATTTTGAAAAAGTCTTCTTTCTGGGAGGCTGGATACGCAAGGATGATTATATGAGCTACGGCCACCACACCATTGAACTGTTAAAGGATTTTCATGCGGACAAAGCCTTCATCAGCTGTGCCGGGCTGAACGCAAAGCTTGAGGTGACAGACTATTTTGACGAAGAAGTCATGCTGCGACGCCAGATACTAAAATCCTGCGATAAATCCATCCTGTTAGCAGACAGCTCCAAAATGAATAAAACCACCATTCTCTCCGTCTGCAGCGCAAAAGACATCTACCGCCTCATCACAGATAAAGAATGCAGCAAAACCATGACAGACCTTTTCAGCCAAAACCATATTAACTACAAACTAGTCTAACCCCCAGCACTAAAACCGCTTCCCCTTCCCATAACCGGATGCGTAAAATCCTGCGGCGGGAGGGGGATTCCATACTTCCCCAGCTCCTCAACATACAGCCTCCCCATCCTGCTCAAAGGAATCCCCTTTCGCTTTATGTACCCAATGGTCATAGTCTCCTCTCTGTCCAGGGGCACTGCCGTATAATCCCCTCCATTCAGCTCCGCACAGATAATTCCGGAACAGAGCGTATACGCATTCAGCTCCATCATCAGATTCAGAAACGTTGCCCTGTCATCTGCCTTTATCAGGCGCTTGTACTCGTAAGTACTCAGAACCTCCTCTGCCAGATAAAAGGAATTGTTTTCTCCCTGTTCAAAAGCCAGGCAGGGATAGTCCTCCAGATCTTTCATGGAAATCTTTTCTTTGGCTGCCAGAGGATTGCCCTTCCAGAGATATACATACACCCGGCAGTCAAAGAGAGGGACAAATTCCAGCTCCCTCTCACGCAGCATTTTATTCAGGACCTTTTCGTTAAAGGGATTTTGGTAGATAACTCCTATCTCGCTGTAAAAATTCCGGACATTTTCTATAACTTCATAAGTTTTTGTCTCATGGACCGCAAATTCATATTCGTCCATCCCAAACTGCCTTACAAGTTCCACAAAAGCCTTGACGGCAAATGAGTAGTGCTGCATGGAGACTGAAAATTTCTTTTTCCCCTGCTTTTTCTCTATAAAGCGTTCATCTATAAGGCGGTATTGTTCCATCATCTGCCTGGCATAGCCAAGGAATTCATTTCCCTCTGCGGTTACTACAATTCCCCGGTTGCTTCTGTGAAAAAGTGTGATTCCGATTTCCTCTTCTAATTCCTTTACTGCCGCAGACAGACTGGGCTGAGAGATAAAGAGCGCATTTGCCGCCTTATTCAGAGAACCTGCGTCCGCCACAGCTATAATATATTTTAACTGCTGTAAAGTCATAATGTGCCTCCCAAAAGAGATTTCTTCCCTTTTCTATTGGTTACAGCAATACTTTACCATCATTCCTAAGCGGCGTACAGTCTTTTCCTGTCAGAACCACTTATTCCCCAATCGCCCGGAAAGCTTCCTCCAGATCTTCCAAAATATCATCTATATTCTCCGTCCCTATAGAAAGCCGTATGGTGTTGGGCTTAATCCCGGATTTCTCAAGCTCTTCTGCCGACATCTGGGAATGTGTGGTAGAAGCCGGATGAATCACCAATGATTTCACATCCGCCACATTTGCCAGGAGGGAGAACAATTCCAGCTGGTCGATAAATTCCTTTGCCCTTGTATCATCCCCTTTAATCTCAAAGGTGAAAATGGACCCGCCCCCGTTTGGGAAGTATTTTGCATATAATTTCTTCTGTTTTGGATCTTCTGTCACCGAAGGGTGGTGCACCGCCTCTACCTGGGGATGTTGGCTCAGATAGTCTACTACCTTCAGTGCATTTTCCACATGGCGCTCCACCCGCAGGGATAAGGTTTCCAGACCCTGGAGGAAAAGGAAGGCGTGGAAGGGAGAAAGTGTCGCGCCGGTATCCCGAAGAAGAATTGCCCGGATCTTCGTTACATAGGCAGCCGCTCCCACTGCTTTTGTGAAGCTGATTCCGTGATAACTCGGATTCGGTTCCACCAGAGAAGGGAACTTTCCGGAAGCCTCCCAGTCAAACTTTCCGCTGTCGACAATGACACCCCCGATGGTGGTGCCGTGTCCTCCGATAAATTTCGTGGCTGAGTGTACTACAATATCTGCCCCGTACGCAATAGGCCGCACCAGATACGGAGTGGCAAATGTATTGTCTGCAATAAGAGGAATTCTGTGAGCGTGGGCAATTTCAGCGATTCTTTCTATATCAACTACATCGGAATTGGGGTTGCCTAAAGTTTCAATAAATACCAGTTTTGTATTGTCCTGAATGGCCGCCTCCACCTCGGTGTCGTTGAAAATATCCACAAAGGTGGTGGAAACACCGTACTGCTTAATGGTATGGGCAAGAAAATTATAGGTTCCCCCGTAAATATTTTTTGCAGCCACCACATGATCCCCTGCCTGGGCAATATTCTCTATTGCATAGGCAATTGCCGCTGCTCCCGACGCCACCGCCAAAGCCGCTGTGCCTCCCTCCAGAGCCGCAATTCTTTTTCCGAATACTTCCTCTGTCGGGTTTGTTAATCTACCATAAATATTGCCCGCATCGGAAAGACCGAATCTTGCCGCCGCATGCTCACTGTTCCTGAACACAAAGGACGACGTCTGATAAATGGGCACCGCCCTGGCATCCGTCGCCGGATCCGCCTGTTCCTGGCCTACGTGAAGCTGTAAGGTCTCAAATTTGAACGATCTGTCTGCTCTAGTTTTTTTACTCATATCATATACCTCCATCTGGAAACTTTCTCTTTGTTTTCTCTCGATGGATATATCATACAATATTAATAGGAAAAGTGTTAATACATATACTCTATGTTTTGCTATAGGTTAACCCTATAGCAAACTCCGTATTATTCTCCCTTTCTCTCCCGCAGTTTCTGGTTCATCTGCTCTGCCATCCTGTAAGCGGAAAAATAACTTACCGCTGTCACAGCAGCAAATACCGCAATGATGCATACCTCCATGCCAGCCAGCATACGGGGGCTGGAAGGGAAAAACCATGCGAACCACAGACCGCAGCCCAGAACAACCGCATTCACATAGATAAAATAAAGAATCATCCGCACAAACATACTTCTCTTGGATACCTCCTTCTCTGCCTCGCAGGGAATCAAAAGGCTCCCCAGTGTACAGAGGGCCGATACTATAAGAATCTGCCACAGAATATTTACTTCTATCTCGCTGCCGGATCCCCAGAAGACACCAATATAAACAGCAGTTACTAACACAATTCCTGTGGTAATCCGAAAAAACATAGCCAGCATGTTCTGTATTCGTTTTATTATATGACTCATTCTGTCTGTCCTCCTATAAGCCCAGCTTCTCTTTTAAGCTCCCCACATACTGCCTGGATATAATCACCTTTTCCCCATTGTTCAGCACCGCTTCAAAACGCCCGCCGAATGCCGGTGTCAGGCTTTTTATCTTGTTCAGGTTCAAGATCGAGGATTTAGTTGCCCGCAGAAAATCATGCTGAGGCAGTTCTCTCTCCAGCTCATACAGCTTACTCTTTGTCTCATAAACCTGAGTCCTGCAGTATGCGAATACCTTCTGGTCTACAGACTCAAAATAATAAATCTCTCCAGGTGCTATCCGGTAAATCTCACCGTCACGGTAGACATTCAGCTTGGTATCCCCCTGCTTAAAATGATTCAAAAGGTTCATAAGACTGTCATCTATTCTGTGACATTTCAGTATAATTTCTTCCTCTTCCCCGGGACCGGTATCTAGGATTGTAATTTTCATTCTGCAGTTCCTTTCCATCCAGATGCTGCACAGAGTCACCTGTCACTGCTTTTTCTCCGCCTTATCAGCCGCGCCGCTGCGGCTAATGCTACTATACCACAAATGCACAGAAACAGGATCTGGAAACTTACGGCGGCCTCTCCTCCCGGCATTTTTATGGTGATACCCATATTTTCTTTATATTGTTCCGTTACAGCAGTGGGTATCCCTGCAAAGGCTGTGCTCAATGCCTCCCTGCAAAAGACTCCCCGCATCAGCGATGCCCCGTGAAGGACAGGTGTATACCGGAGAATCCTGGTCACTCCTTCCGGCAAAGAACCCATGGGAATATAGACTGCCCCCAGGAATCCCACCAGTGTGCCTGCAATGGTAGCAATCCCTGACCAGGCACTGGTGCTCTTAACAAACAGAGCTGCCAGGAACATGATTACCGCATAGATACAGACATTTAAGAAAATATACACCATAATCTGACCCAGTGTGCCGCAAGACAGAAGGGAGCCCCCGGTTATCCGAATATAGGCAAGTGCTGCCCCCAGCGTCAGCAGACAGAAGAATGTGCCGATGACTGCTGCAGATGTCACGTATGACAGAGCCAGCATATTTCTTCCTGCCGGAGCGGTGTAAAAGCTGTCCAGGCGGTTTTCCGACGCATCGTGAACCATAACTCCCACTGCCGTTAAAGTGACTGTAACCGCATTTACTATCATAATTCCGGCAAGCGTCCAGTACTGAACCAGATGGAGGGCATTCTCCCTGTCCAGGGCAGAGTTTCGGGCTGCTCCATATTGGGCAAGGAGTTCTGTTATATTCTCCACATTCATATTCCCCAGAAACACACCCGTGAGCATTAAAACAATCATCATTGATAACAGTGAGAAGAATACCGCTGACCTGTCCCTCAAAAATACCAGACAATTTCTCTTTGTAAGACTCAGATATTTACGCATAGACTGTCTCCTCCCCTGCTGCCTGTAAAAAAACATCATCCATGGTTCCCTGCACTACTTCAAACCCCAAAAGCATTCCCTGATACTTCTCTACAATAGGAAGGGCAGACATCGTAGAGTCAAGAGGGACCGTGATCAGCCCCTCCTTCTGCCGATACCGGATCTGCAGTTTATCCAGCTCCTCCAGAATTTTTTGTACGGCATCTTCCCTGGGGAACAGCCGCAGCTTGTCTTTTGCGAACTTTTTCTTCAGAAAAAAAGGTGTGCCATACTGTATCAGATGTCCCCGATCTATTATTGCAATGTGATCTGCTTTTGCCGCCTCCTCCATATAATGAGTGGTTAAGAAAACTGTCATGTTCATCTCCTTCTGCAGACTGTGAATGATGCTCCAGACACTTTTTCTTGCGGATGGATCCAGGCCGGTGGTCGGTTCATCCAGAAACAAAATATCAGGGGTATGGAGAAGCGCCCGGGCAAGCTCGCACCGGCGCTGCTGTCCCCCGGAGAGCTTTCCAAAGGGCTGCTTCAGCACATCACCCAATTCCAGAGCCTCGCAGACAGTGTCCAGGCTTTTGCGCAGTTTTCTTTTGTCCTTCTCGTACAAAGCGCCCCGTATCCATAGGTTTTCTTTGACTGTAAGAAGAGCGTCCAGGCAATTATTCTGATATACAACACCAATGCGGCGTTTGATCTCTTCATTGTCCCTCCCAAGTTCCAGTCCCTCCACAGTCACCCGACCCTCCGTAGGGGCAGACAGGGTACAGAGCATACGGATCGTGGTAGATTTCCCGGCCCCATTCACCCCCAGGAAACCGAACAGCTCTCCCTTTTCTACGGCAAAGCTGATATCATCCACTGCCTTTGCCTCCTTAAAATATTTTTTCAGGTGTTCTACTTTCATCATTTCTTTCATCCCGCGGGCTCCCTTCTTGTTTGCCTTTTCTGTACTATATTTTCTTTCCTCTGCTTTTGCAATAGAGAGACTGCTAAGATGTAAATACGAAGAGATAACCTGCAATATCCGCCAGGTATCACGCATGGATAGGTTTACCACCCCCAGTACTGCCAACAAAAAGACAGAGCCGGCGGCTCTGCCTTTCGATTTGCCTATTGATCGTTATCCTTTTTCTTCTTCTTCGTAAATATCACAATGCCGATCCCCGCGGCAATAAGAACAACAACCAGGATAGCAATGGGAGCTGTATCCCCAGTTTTTACTGCATTAGTGGTGTTGGAGGATTCTTTATTATCTTTGGTACTTTCCTTTTTATCCTTAGATGCTTCAATGGTTTTTTCATCCTTTTTGTCTTTTTCTTTGTCCTTATCCCGGTCTTGCTTTTCTTTGACAACCTTGATGGCACAAGGCAGCATCTCACTCTCTGTGCCGTTGGCATCTACCACACTGATTCCAAAACCATACCCCTCCGAAAGCTCCGTGGCCTTTCCGACTAACGCCCCATTCTCCAATTTTACCCACTCCGGAGCTCCCCGCAGTTTTATAGTATATGGCGCAGTTCCTCCTGAAATTTCAATAGGAAATCTGAAATCCTCACCCAATACCACAGCGGTATCATTCTCTTGGGTAACAAGTTTTACTTTAGGCATGCTTGTGTCCCCTCCCCCGACAACGATCTGGGCATCTAATCCCCAGGAAATTTTCCCGTTGGCATCGCTGACCGTATAGGAAAAAAGATATACCCCGGCCTTCGTTGGTTTGCCAGACAGCGTAATACCATCGACTTTCAGCCAGTCAGGCCCATAATAGCCATCAATTTTATAGGGTGGTTTCCCTCCTGAAACCTTGAGAGTCAGTTCAAACTCTTTATTTATCTCAAGTTCTAATTTATCATGCCCCAGGCTCACATCCAAATAGTCTTCCTTGGTCTCCGTTTTCTCTTTACCATCGCCATTTACCTGTTTAAATAAGGTTACTGCATCGCTGTCCGCTGTACTTTCCTCTATAATCTCTTCTTCAGAGGAACTCTTTTGCTCATTTTTTGCATCTGCTTTTCTTGTCTCGGAATCTGTACCTTCACTGCCTGCTTTTTTATCGCTACCTTTAGTCTCTGAACTCTCTGATTGATTGGTATCCTGCTTCTCTTTATCCGTATCTTTTGTATCCTCTTTTTTGTCCTGCGTCTGTCCCTCTTCGGGCTGCTCTTTTTTATCCTCACCCGACGGTTCAGCCGCTGTATCTGAATTCACTTTCTCCTTACCGGTTTCCCCCTCTTTGCTTTCCGTACTTGCGGCTGCGGATGCGTTAACTATCCTTCCACCGGTGCCGGGTACCAACCCGGAAATACACAGTGCCAATGCACATCCCAATGCCAATAATTGTTTTCTCCTCATATCCCCTTCTCCTTTAGTAATTCATCCTATTTCTCCGGAAATAGCTCCCTGAGATAGGCATATTGTAACACCATATATTGGCATTTTGTTAATAATTAAGCAGAATTTTGTCTTATTTAAAGGGATTGCAACATGATTTATAAGTCATTAGCAAATCTTTTTATTTTTGTAATTATATAGTTTGAGTTTTAAAATAAGTTTGACACATTTATGAATAAGTTCCCACAGGTTTATAGCTCCCCCAGCAATTAGGAATAAGAGTCCCCTACACTGTTGCAGTATAAAAGACTCTTTATATGATTAATTTTGGAATAGACATGTCAATAATAGCACCGCCGTCTGCCGCTGATTACCCCAATCTTTCATGTCCCCGGTACATAGGCATTGTACCAGGAGTGCGGCAGGGCGGTTGGGGGCAGAAAAACTAAAAGACCGCTTTCACCCAGCTTATATTGCGAAACTCAAAAACTTAAATGGAGGTATACGTTAAGCTCTGCCAAAGAAACGAAAACGGTCAGTGGGGTCAATCCTTCTGAAGCATGCTGCCGTTGTCGCGGGCCCTGATGTGCCAGGCTCCAAGTTCCTCCAGCAGGACAGGCGTATGTGCCTTGTCCGGACCGCAGGATTCCAGTGCGCGATCATAATATTCCTGCAGCATTGGGCGGTAGTCTGGATGTGCGATGCGCACCATCTCCGCCACTCTCTGCTTGGGTGATTTATTGCGGAGGTCCGCCACACCGTATTCTGTGACAATAATACATGGCTCATGTTCTGTGATATCTATATGTGAGCAGGAAGGCACGATGCAGGACAGCGCACCTTTTTTGGCAGTAGACAGAGTGAAATAACAGGGCAGCCCGGCATTCTGCGCGAAGTCAAGTGCGCCGCCGATACCGCTGATGACACTGGTGCCATTTACATGGCTGGAGTTGATGTTTCCGTAAATATCCGCTTCTACGATATTATTCATAGTGATAAGACCAAGTCTGCGGATGACTTCGGGATTATTGGAAATCTCAACCGGGCGTACCATCAGCTTCCCTTCATACTCCTCAGGATGTTTCAGAATATGGTCGGTTGTATCACCGGCACAGCCAAACCCTGCAGTGGAAATAAAGTCAATGCTGCCTTCGCGCACCATATCCATGGCGTCCTCCAAAACTGCCTCCGTATACATTTCCATACCTTTAAAATGCTTGCCCATTTCACGCAGAACCGTACCAGCAACCATCCCTCCTCCGGTCTGAATGGGGGGAAGCTTCTCGGACATCCTGCCCTCCGCAATCTCTATCTGAAGGAAATTAACGAAGTTTTTCGCAATCTGTTTAACCTCCGGAGGGGCTGCATCAGCAGTCAGAGGATACCACATAGGACTGAGGAACAGGGGTTCATCTGTAATTACAACCCCTAAAACCTTATCCGGGTCACAGGTATAGAAATGGGAACCAATTACATCTGTAGCCCTGGTGATAGGAATCGGCTTGCGCCCTGGGCGAGCGTCGGGTTCATAGACATCGTGCAGCCGGTACATACCCTCGGAAGACTGAAGATTAATCTCCAAAATTACCTTTTTGGCACAGTTGAGCACTGTCTGCGTATATCCCGCACATACGGATGGTTTCAGCTTTCCGTCCTCTGTAATTCCCGCAATGGAAACCAGAGCAACGTCAATATCTCCCAGATAACCGCTTCTGATATATTCAGGAATGAGGCTGAGACGATAGTCCATAAAGTTAAGACCGCCCTCGGCAGTGTTGGCACTTTTCCGTACACTGGAATGTGCCTGTGTATAAGGCATAAAGCTCTTGATCATACCCGCATTTGTCCAATCCTCGTCTATTACCGGGGTACAGGAAGCGGCAGAGATCAATTTGACTTCAATTTTCTCACCGGTATTCCGGCGTCCCAGCAGGGCACGCGCCGTGCTGACAGGACTGTCATAGCATATAAAATGCGGAACAGATACGGTCATACCGTCTTTAATGTAGCTTGCCGCCTGCTCCGCAGTAATTACTTTCTCGCGGAATACAGGGCTTTCGATTCGACTGAGATTCATAAATGTCCTCCTTGCGTATGGTTAAGTTAACATATTATGCTAAGTTTTTCTGTATAGCGGCATTTCCGGCCTCGAATGCCTTTTTGTTAAGTTCCAGAAGCTCCGGCTTATTGGAAAGCTGCCGCAGCATAAATTCCTTGAACACTTCTTTATCCGGGAAGATATCCGTCAGCAGTTCTACAATAGCACCCAGTGCCACGGAACTAATCACCTTCGTATTCCCAAGCTTTGCACACACACCGTGCAAGGGGGTATTCACCATCTTTACCCCTTCATCCGGCTCTTCTGTTTCAGGTATAAGCGTGCTGTTGACAACCATGACTCCTCCGGTCTTTACGTCATGGCGGAACTGCTGATATGCCCTGGGTTCCATTACCAGAAGGATATCCTGTTTCTTCTTCCGGGGGTTGCCGATAGGTTCATCACTCACGGTGATAAAGCAGGAGGTAAGACCTCCCCGTTTTGCAGCTCCATATTTGGGAGAATAGGTTACGTAAAACCCCTTCTCGTTTGCAACTTCGGCAATGGTTTTTCCAAGTACCTGGAGCCCCTGTCCGCCGACTCCCGCAAAATACATGCATTTTTCCATGTGTGCACCTCCTTACAGTCGTTTTCCATCCCGCTTGAATTCACCCAGCGGGAAGTCTGTTTTGATAACCTTATCAATAAATTCCGGGGATTTCTCCGCCTTTATACCCATGGTGGTAACACAGGCGCTTACCACCTCAATAAAGGAATACTTGCCTTCCAGCTGCCGCTCGAACGCGTGCTTGATGGCCTTTTTGCACTGGATAATGTGCTTTGGATTATTCACCGCACAGCGGGCTACATAATCCGGCTCATCCAGGGTTGCCAGCATCTCCGGAAGTTTCAGGGGCACCTCGCGGTTACCCTTTTTGGAGGTAATCGTCCATGTCCCAACAGGCGTAGTAGGCGCTGCCTGCCCGCCGGTCATGCCGAACACACTGTTATTGACAAAGATTACAGTCACAGCCTCCCCCCGGCGGGCTGTATGTACCGTCTCGGCCGTACCGATTGCCCCTGCATCCCCGTCGCCCTGGTAGCAGATGATAAGACTCTCGGGATTTAGCCTCTTAATGGCAGAGCCCGCAGAGGGTACACGGCCATGGAGAGTAAATATAGTGTCAAAGTTGGCGGAAGGCACCGTCATACCGCCGCATCCAATAGGAGCTGCCAAAACAGCCCGTTCCCTAAGGTTCATTTCATCAAGAACCTCTGCTACCAGCTTTATTAAAATAGCATGGTGGCAGCCCGGGCAGAACATCATTGGGTAGGGTGTAAGAGATTCCGGTCTTTTATATACACATTCCATTATTACTGCACCTCCTTAATCAGCGTTTCCATAGCCTCAGCTGCTTCATTTTCATCCACCGTATTTCCGCCGCAGCGGTTATAAAATCTGCAGGGAATGTTTTGATCCAGGTGAAGGCGCACATCATAGTGAAGCATAGGAGGCATAGCCATTTCCACAGTCAGGACCCCCTTGATTCCCCTGTCTTTGAATCCGGCAATCTGTTTTTCCGGGAAGGGGCAAATGGTAATGGGGCGAAACATCCCCACAGGATATCCCTTTGCACGGAGCATCTTAATGGTATCCCGGCAGATTCTTGCGGAGCTTCCGTAGGAAACAATCACATACTCGGCATCTTCCATCATGTATTCCTCATACATAACTTCCTCATCAAGCCATTTCAGCTGATCCAGATAGAGATCGTTGCGGTGTCGTTCCAAGGCATCCTCTAACGTCTCATTCATAGATAACGGACGCGGCATGGATCTGCTGTCCTCTTTAGCACGTCCCTTACAGCCTGTGGGCGGAATCAGTTTGGTGGATATCTTGCTTGACTTATAGGGAGGGAACTCTACGGGTTCTTCCATCTGTCCCAGCATACCGTCCATCATCAGAAGCACCGGGCACTCAAGCTCCTGGCCTTTATCAAGTGCGGTATACGCCAGGTCCACCGCCTCCTGCAGTGTGGAGGGCGCTATGGCGTATCCCCGCTGACCATTGTGCCCCAGCCCTTTGGTTGCGTAATTGTAATCTGCCTGTTCCGGCGTAATATTATTGGCTGCGCGCTGCACCACTACGAACAAAGCGGTGGTACGGCCAAGGATCATGTTGCTGAGATTTTCCGTCATCAGGGCCAGCCCCGGTCCTGATGTGGTTGTAAAGGCACGTCTGCCGATTAAGCCTGCGGCTGACAGCATGGTGGATGCGGCCAGCTCACTTTCCACCTGGATAAATTCAGCGTCTATATCACACATGTGATCTGAAGCATACTCTAACATCTCACTGGAAGGCGTGATTGGATAACCGGCGAATAAATCAACACCGCCTCTGATTACAGCTTCGGCAACGGCTTCGTTGCCCTTCATAAATGCTTTTGTCATATTTTCCCTCCTTACTTATAAACCTCGATTGCCCCGTCCGGACAAATCATCCCGCAGAAAGCACATCCAATACATTTGTCCGGCTCCGCCTGCACACAGTACATGTCGCCGTTTGCATTGAGATCCTTACTCATCTCCAGGATTTTGAGCGGGCAGGTGACAACACAAAGCTTGCAGCCTTTACATCTATTCTCATCTACTTTAATCATTGCCATAGAAGAAATCCCCTTCCTATCTTTAAACTAGCCCAAGGGCCTTTTTGTTGACACAGTTATACGGCACCTCACCATTGCAGACATTTACTGCCGTCAAAAGAGTTTTTCTGCGCAGATCCTCGCCTGATTCAATGGAAAAATATGCACAGTGGGTAGACAGCGTCGCATTATCGTCTTTTAAAATGGGATGATCTGCGGCAACAGGCTCGTTCTCCCAAACATCAATGCCGGCTGCCCCAATTTTACCGGACTGCAGCCCCTCTGTAACACTCTCCAAATCGAACAGCGCTCCCCGGGCGGTATTCACGATGATCACACCATCTTTCATCTTGGCAATGCTGTCCCTGTTGATAAGATGGTAGGTTTCATCATTTAACAGCATACATACAGAGAGGATATCTGATTTCTCATAAACCTCATCGGGAGCCCCGGCCCGTTCCACGTTCATAGAAGCAAATACTGTATCCGGCACGTAAGGATCGTATGCGATAATTTTTACGCCGAAGCCTGTCATCATCCCCGCAACTTTCTGGCCGATCCGTCCAAAGCCCATAAAACCCATGGTCAGGGTGGACAGACGGTGACGGGGTCTCCCTAATACCATGCCCCTGTTATCCCATTTGCCGGCGCGGACATAGCGGTCATACTGGCAGAGATTTCTCAGACCTGCAAGTATCAGAGTTACCGTATGGAGGGCAACCTCCTCGGTGCAGTAGTCAGGAATGTTGCACACCAAGATACCTCTCTGATTTGCTGCGGCCACATCAATGGTATCGAAGCCGATGGATGTAACTACAATCCCTTTCACGGATGGGGCAAGTGCGTTAACCAATTTTTCATCCAATGGAAAAAACGTGATAATGGCCTCATGGTCTTTGCTGTTCTCAGCAAGAGCCTCAGGGCCGTTGGGCTCTACAAGATCATATCCAACGCCCTTTTCATCTAGGATAGCCAGCAAATCGCCAAAGAAAACCTTTGCAATCTCAGCTCCATACATTAAAACTTTCATAATGTTTACCTCCTTAAAATTTTTTTTGGTTATTTTGTTTCATTTTGAACTTTTTTTGATTGCTAATATAAGCAAAAATTGCTATAGTATAGGATATATAGATAAAAAGTCATGGCAGTGTAGGGTATTTATTTCAAAAATTCCTATAAACAGAGGGGGGATATTTAAATCATGACAAGATCGGAACTTATAAAATCCATAAGCAAGGAAAATCCTTTTATATCTAATCAAGATTTAATCTGTAAAGTACTTATCTCTGAAATACTTACTATGAAATTAAAATGCGGCGATCATCTCAGTCAGAATAAGCTCAGTACGGATTTCAATTTAAGCCGCGGCCCGGTAAAACTGGCGTTGGAAAAGATGGAAAGTCACGGTTATCTGGCCCATGATGAGACTGGTGCCTTTTATGTTGCGAAACCCGGCATCCGTTTTGCTGCCAATATTCATTCCTTTAAACGGCAGTTAGATTTGCTTGCCGCCAATCAGGCGCTCTATGATATCTCAAAGGACAGAATCGAACTTCTACATGAATGCTATGTAAGTATGACAAAATCATTTAATGAGAAAAACTTTATAAGATTCTGCCATTGCGACCTGAAATTCCATCAGACAATCGTCGATGCTTCTCAAAACACTTTTTTAAAAGATACCTATACCCGCTACCAAAACCTGTTTCTTTTTATGAGCATCTGCTGCGAAGAGGATGACAGGCTTTTCGGACGTTTGCTGCACCAGCATCAAAAGATATATATAGCCCTTAAGAACCGTCAAAGTGAAGCGCTGCAGGATGCTGTCAATGCCCATTATTCCAGCCTGATTTTATTCTAAATACCTTCTCCGGACGGGAAGCAAGCATTACTCCTCTGCGGCTTTGAGCCGCATAGATTTCGGGAATCAGGAAGCTAAGTTTGCCTTGGGTTTAACCGCCAACTGACTGTACATGAATTTTGGAGTGAGTAAGTACTCATATGCTGTTTTATCAGCATCTGCATCGCCCCCTTCCATTGTTTACTTTCTTATATTCTCCAATTATAATTGCCTTTTTATGAATTCGCTCAAAATTTACCAAACGCCCATTTTCAGTCAGATTCGTTGAGCAGAAAAAGCTTTTCTGTTAATACAAATCGCAAATCATGGATTATTTTTTTGTTTATTTTTTGTCAAAGGGATATACACTTCGGCTTCCGTTTATCTTTGGTTTGTGCTTTGGAAAAAAGCAAAAAAAGAGCCTTCTATACTGTAATCGTATAGAAAGCTCTTCTGCTTCCAGCTCGCCGCGGACATCTGGGTCTTGGCTGTATTCTTTTCAGAACGTCCTTTTATGGGCGCGCCTATCCTTTTACCGCTCCTGCAGTCATCCCGCCTATAATATACTTCTGCAAAATCACATAGAATATCAGTTCCGGAAGCATAATCATCAGACTGGCCGCAATGATTCCGCTGTAATCCATGGAATACTGTCCCTTGAACATGGACGCCATCAACGATACGGTATTCAGGCTGCTGTCCTGTATAAAGGTCGAGGCAAAGGGGAATTCATTGTAAATATATACTGCATTGAATATCACAATGGTTACAAAGGTAGGCTTCATCACGGGAATCACTACCCTTGTGCATAATTTAAAAAGATTACATCCGTCAATAATTGCTGCTTCCTCCAGTTCTCCCGGAAGGTCTCTTAAGAATCCGGTGAACAGCAATGTATTAAAAGAAATATTAACCGCAACATAAGGCAGAATCAAGCCCAGTCTGGTTCCTAAAATTCCTATTAAGGAATCTATTCTATAAATTGGGAACAGCAATACATAGATTGGGATTGCAATACCGATCAGCAGAAACAAATACAGGTTTTCCGAATTTTTTCTCTTCTTAAATGACATTCTTGCAATTGCAAAGGAACTCATAAAAGTAAAAACAATACTGAGGCATGTGGACACCACTACCAGTAATAGGGTATTAAAATACATACTGCCAAAGTCAATCGTGTCCAGCGCTCTCTGATAATTGTCAAAATTCAGGACCTGAGGCAGGGAGAGCGGACTGTTTACAATCTCATTATTCGTTTTAAATGAAAGCAATATTGCCCATAAAATCGGCATTAAGAGCAGCAGAATCAATGCCGCAAGTCCAATATATAATATAATTCCTCTCCAGGAAATACTCTTCTCTCTCATGCTTCACTCCTCTGCTTTCTGGTCGTGATCTTGATATAAGAGAACGAACCTATAATAGAAAGTACCAGAATTGCAACCGCAATTGCCATGCCATAGCCGTACCTTCTGGAACTAAATACGGTAAAATACATATAAGAGGTCAAAAGTTCTGACTGATGAGCGGGACCCCCGCCTGTCATCTGATAGACCAGTTCATAGATCTTGAATACACCGGTGACAATCAAAACAATGTTTATAATAAAGGTTTCTTTCAACATAGGAATGGTCACATAAAACAATCTCTGGACCGCGTTTGCCCCGTCAATAGAGCAGGCCTCATATATGTCCCCTGGAATCGTCTTGATTCCGGAGAGAAAGATCGTTGCATGAAAGCCCAGAACCTGCCAGGTGAATACAATTGCCAGCGCCAGGGGAGACCACTTTGTACCTCCAATCCACTCAATCGCTAATGCATCCAAACCCAAATTACGCAATACACTATTTACCAGTCCATAGTTGGGATTCAATAGATATCCCCAGATAATTCCGATAATAATCGGTGCAATTACATACGGTGCAAATACCACCATCTTAAAAAATGCATTTCCACGAAAGCTGACATTCATCAGCAGCGCCGTAAGAAATGATCCTGCCAACAGAAATACTACGCTGCAAATCAATACAACTACTGTATTTCTCAATGCTATCAAAAACAGGGTATCGTGGAACATCCGGGTATAATTCTGTATCCCTACAAATCCAGCTTTTCCAAGTCCGCTGTAATCTGTAAAGCTATAATAAATTGCCACAAATACAGGCACTATTATAAAAACAGCATAAATAATAAGGGTCGGAAGCACCATAACTGTTTTTGCTCTTCTTGTACTCAACCAATGCATAGGCATCCTCCATTCTACATAGCCAAAAAGGGCGGTATATTCTGATACCGCCCCCAGCCTTCCTTTTATCTTTCCGCACTCTGCAGACCTTCTACGTAATCAGCGGCCTCCTCCGGCGTATATACACCATTCATAACGCCAAAGGTTGCATCGAAGAAACCATATGCAACTGTGGAGGACAATGAGTTAAACGGCTCTGTTACTGCTTTCCAGTCATCATTCAGCGCTTCAATCATAGTACCAAGTACGGGATGCTCATTATTATCAATCGTCCCATTATAAGTTGCGCATGGCAATGCAGAGGTATCTTCTGCAATGATTTTTGTTCCCTCTGGGCCGTAATAGAACTGCCAGAACTGCATGACTGCATCTAATACCTCAGGATCCTTTGCAGCCTTTGCTGATATTACATATACTCCGCCGGAAGCCTTGATACCAATCTCCTGATTGTACTCACTGTCAGAAAAGGTAGGTCCCCAAAAGAAGCCAATTTTAGATGCCATATCACTGCTCTCAAATTCTCCGATATCCCACGCGCCTGAGTTGAACATTGCTGCATTACCGCCAAGAAACTGCTCTTTTGCTTCAAAATATCCCATATTGGAAATATCTTTTGTAAAGGTATCGTTTTCTCTCATTTCCTCTACTTTTTCAAAATAGTGGATAAAATCCTCATTATTCCAGGAAATACTTCCATCCAGAAGTCCGTCCAGCTTTTCAAAGAAACCATATCTTGCCAGCATAGTTTCAAACGCCCAGATACTGTAATTATCCTGTGCGCCGACTGTCAGCGGTGTAATGCCTGCAGCGTTCAGCTTGTCTACCGAATCTGTAAACTCCTCATAAGTAACCGGAGCCTTATCAATTCCAGCCTGTGCAAAAAGGTCCTTATTGTAGAAGAAACCAACCATCATTACTTCACTGGGCATACCATAATCCCTGCCATCCACGGTACAGGAATTGACCAGCCCCGGCAGCAGGCTGTCATTGATTCCATAGTCATTCAGCGCATCTGTGAGATCATACAGATATCCGTTCTGAGCAAACTCCTTTGCAGGCGCCTGTTCCAGCCAGAAAATATCAGGCAGTTTATCTTCTCCTGCAAGAAGAGTCATCTGTGTATTATGCTCAGAAACCTCTTTTCCCGTAATATTAACCTTGATTCCAGGGTGACTTTTTTCAAATGCGTCAATGATTTTCATCATATGGGGTTCCTGTGTCTCAATATCTGCCACATGCTCTGCAAAGGTTATGGTGATCCCGTCATCTGATTTACTTTCATTCTGCTCCGTTCCGCTCCCAGCGTTTCCGCAGCCAATCATGGATGTCCCCATAACCGCGGCGCAAACTGCTCCAACAAGTTTTTTCCAATTTCTTTTCTTCATGTAAATACCCTCCTTACGCTTCTACGTTAATATCATCTAACGTCCCATAAAGAACGTCAATGCTTTTTACCAACTTCCCATCTTCCATTTTCTGGCTGTAGACGCCCCATGCTTTCCCACAAATAAAGAAGCTTGATAATTCCCCCTCTGTAAAAGGGCGGATAGAAAGTGTCTTGCGGTACATATCACTCTTCAATCCAAGCAGTGCATTTAATATGCCCCAGCTCGCCATTGCCCGGCAGTAATGATGTCCGGATTCAATTTCACTGAATGGGTTTCTCTTATATCCGTCATAACGGTCACGAATAGATTTGACGATGGTAAGGCCTTCCTCCACACATCCGGAATAGATAAGATTTACTGCCACCTCATATTCCACACCAGTCCATACTTCCCCTGCATAGGATAATGGGAACTTCGGTCTTCCTCCCTTCGGCCAGGTTGCAACTACCATACCGTGTTCCTCATTAATGGCATAGGCCCTGTGTACACTGTCCGTATGGTAGAAATCCGTCTTGTAATTATAACGGAATACAGATTCCATAGCAGATTTCACATGCTCTTTGGGAAGAATTTCTCCGAGCCCTGCCATATATGCCAGATACTGTCCCAGAAGCTGATCCGACAGACAGCCTTTGCCGAACTGGTATTTGTACTTATCTATATCTTCCTGTACCTGGACGTAATATTCCCCATCAAACATCAGTTCATCCGCACTCTTGGCACCTGTTTCATATGCTTTGCCGTATTTTTTCTGATGTTTTTCATCACCTAGTATTTCCGCCATCTCTTCACAGCATTTTAATGCAGCCAGAAAAATACTGTCCGTCATGGGATTGGGACCATAGAACTCAATATCATAAGTAGTATTCTGTTGTCCGTCCAGTACATAATCTCCATCTAAATCCCATTGGCGAAGGGCATATTCCATTGCCGCAACTGCTTTGGGCCAGATATTTTTTAAGAATTCCACATCTCCAAGATTCTTAAAGTCCCGATAAATCCTGACAATGCTGCCTAGTTCACCATCGCAGGCTGGAACCATGGCATACCGCTCCTGGTCAAATACGGAGAACATTCTGGTGGACATACACCCATTCTCGTCTGTCTCCCGCAGGAACTCTACATTCCGCATGGTTTCCTCCAAATCAGGAAACAGAAATGCAGCGGTCTGCGCATAATTCCAAACATGGGGAACGCTGCCATAACCACAGCCAATATAGTCCCGTATTCCCTCAAATCCTCCAAAAGTTCCATCCTCTAACCGGAAGCAGAGATTGCTTCTTAGATTCGTAATATTTGCTGTCAATGCATCAATTACATAATAGGGAAGTGTGGTGCGGCGGAACATTGCCTCAGAGAAGTTCCGGCTTTCCTTTTCCAGCCGTTCCTTATTTCGGTAAACATATTGTCCCACATCCCATGCATCCTTAAACTTGATTGCATAATAGTTCCTTACCGTTCCATATTCTCCCCGCTGAAACTTCTCATAATCCTCATCAAACTCAATCCAGGCCTTCACCCGATTGGGAAAAAACCAGGTAATGACAAATTCAAATACTTTTTCTTCGCCGGGTGCCAACTCCTGCCAGGATCCGATAGATCCTATCTTTTCTCTTCTCTTTAAAAAGCTGAAATTATGAAACTGCGCAAACTCACATCCCACGCTGTCTGATTGTGTTTCCTTTTCCAGAAGTCCGTCTTCCGTAAAATCATCCCAAAAATCCTGGATTCCATCTACCCACTCTCCATCAAACCACTGGGTCTTATATGTAATATTGTCTCCGCTGGTCAGAATAGCCATATTGCCATACCGCAAATGATCTTCTTTCAAATGCTCCGGTTCATAATAGAGCCCACTGACATCTTCAAACGACCTATACTCATTTTTTACGCTGTCTGCCAGCTTCAGGTTCTCAATTACATCATAGCCCTCAAATGCTGATGCATTTGGCAATGTCCCCACCAGGCTCACCTTTGTACTGCAATCTGCAGTATTCTTTACCTTATACCTTATAATTCCACATGGTATACTTGAATCGTCTGTATTCAATGGAATAAACGGCGTATACGCTTCCATTGAAACCTGGACTGGAAGTTCAGAATCTTTAAAATTCACTCTTGCAAATGGATATTCACATACCATTTCTGAGTCTTCCATTCTTGGCAGATTCACTAACTCTGCCTGCAGATATCCGTGTGAACTGGTATAAGGAGGAACCAGTCTGGATTCCAATATTTTAGTAATTGGTTGATCCATCTTTTCATTCTCCGTGCGAATTGCAAAAAATGAAAGAGGAAATTTCGTATTCTTAGATGGCCAGTTAAAAATCTCCCAATCCAGGAATTTCCCCCTGGAATTCACAGAAAAATTGCCTGTTCCGATTCCCCCAAGCAGAAATCTCACCTCTGCAGCCTCCCTTTTATACACCCTGGGAGTTCTGTCATACAATTCTTCCCTTGTAAAAACTTTGCACATAGTACCCTCCGCCTCCATCTTATTCGGTTGTTCGAATAACTTGATTTATATTTTAACTCCCTGCGCTTGCAGAGAGTTTTTTGAAATACTTATTGTTTATTCGAACAACTTATGCTATGATATTAGCATACAGAAAAAGCTTTGTCAACGCTTTTTCAAAAAGTAGGGAGAATGTAAGTATGAATAGCAGAACACCAAAATATATCACCATTAAAAACAATCTGATTCATAAAATAGAAAGCGGCTGTTACCAGCCGGGAGACGCCATTCCTTCCGATAACGAATTAATGCGTACTCTAAATATCAGCAAAAGCACGATTACACAGGCATTAAAGACTTTGGAAGCAGAAGGCTATATCGTCCGGCAGCAGGGAAAGGGAAGCTTTGTCACTGACCGTACCCAGCTGCAGACTGTATTAAGTATTTATCTGTGTCCCATGGAAGAAAGTGAGAAGCAGTTCTGGACTCCCCTGATCGAGGCATTTAACGAAAGTAACCAGGGGTTTACGGTAAAAGGGACTTTTCTGTCTAACCAGAAAGCGCCCCTTAGAGATACCCTGTTCCAGAGCTTCACCAGCGGAAATGCTCCGGATATCCTCTCTCTGGACGGTCCGGATGTAGCATACTGGGCATATATGAACTCTCTTCTTCCCTTTGACGACTACATGGATGATGCCTTTTTAAGCTCATTCCTGGATCCTATCCTTCTTCAGGGCAGATTCCGGGGAAAGCTATATCACCTTGGTTATACAGAATCCACTCTATGTATTCTTTATAACAAGGAACTGTTTCACTGTCTTGGAATCCGCATTCCCTCCGGTATAGACGATGCCTGGAGCTGGGACGAATTTCTTTCCGTATGTAAACTTATTAAAGAAAAGACCTCTTTCCCCTATCCGCTTCTTATGGATTCCGGACGGGGGCTCTCCCCAAAGTCCGGGGAATGGAACAGCTACTCCGGTCTTCCTTTTATTCTGCAGAATAACGGCAGACTTTTTAATGATGACCTGACAAAAACTTCCGGTTATATCAATTCTCCGGAGTCTATTGCTGCAATGGATTGGCTGGGAAACCTGTTTCATAAATATAACTATACACATATTGAGGACGTCAGCGACAATTTTCCGAATAATTTTGCCATGAGCCTGTCTCTGCCTAATGCGTATTTTCAGTCATTAAAAGAAAATGACAATATAGGCCTCATTCCTCTTCCCCATGGAAAAAAAGCCGCCATCCCTCACGGAAGCTGGGGACTGTGTATGTCCCGTCAGACCCGGCACCCGGAACAGTGCTGCCAATTTATCCGGTATGTGTTCAGTTTGCAGAATCAGCTGAAGATCAGCAGGCTCACCGGTATTCCGGTATTAAAAGAAATTCATGAGGTAATGGATAGTTTTCAGACTGTTTCCAGCAATAACAATATACTGTTCTCACAACTGCGCCATTCCTCCTTTACAAGGCCGCAGACTCCGGCGTATCCGTTCTTCAGCAAACAATTTGCATATGCTTACTATCACATTGCAACTGGTGCAGATGTCCAGAAAGAGCTGACGCATTTATCCGAGCAGGTAGATGACCATCTGTTCCGTCATAATTATTATCTTAACGATAACATCAGCTGACATTATTTAGGAAGAGTTTCCGCAAGAAACTCTTCCTAAATGCCAGGTAACGGATTCACTCTGTTTCTGCATCAGCTGCCCCGGCTACTGTGCCTTCGGATACTCCGTACAAAGCAGACGGTAAGGTTTTTCGTCTTCCTCTATTTCCGGGAAACGTCCGATCGGCTCATAGAAACAGTTGTCATTCTCATCATCATTGCACATGGATACCTCCCCCAATAACACAGAGCCGCCGGTCTCGGGAACAATAAAATCATGATACATATAAGGAGTAATGGTAATGCTCTGGCCCGGTTTTAAACAAACCTTGGTCCCTGCAGGAACCACCTCCGTCTTACCGTCCGTATGTACAGTCACATCTGTGTCCAGCATTGATTTATCCTCTGCTCCATTGTATACAGTGATATAGATATCGTTCCCGCCCCGGTTTATAATATCCTCCATCTTGTTCCAGTGATAGTGCATGGGTGCGGTCTGCCCCTCATACAGCATCAGAAGCTTCTCCGCATATGGCTTTGGATATTTCTCCGGCATCTTTTGATTCCCGTTACGGATCGTAAGAAGCGAAAAGCCTACTTTATCAAAGTTTCCAAGACCATAATCTGTAATATCCCATCCCAGGCAGTTGTCACGGACTTCATCGTATTCGTGGCCCATGTTCTGCCATTCTTCCGCAGTCAGTTTTGCAAACGGCGGTATCTCAAATCTATGTTCCGCAATTAATGCCTCCATATCCTTAATTACTTCATTGATTCTTGAACGTTTCATACTGTAACCCATCCTTTCTTAATATCCAAATAGCAGGGCACCTGTCCCTGCTATCTGTTTCCTCGCCTATAGCAAATTTATAGCTTATACTCTGATAAGATCATTTCAGGCCTGTCTGCCTGCTTTGTCTTAATCCATTCCTCATTGGTAACAAAGTTCAAAAGTGCATCAATAGTCGCCATCAGGTTTGTCTGTGCATAATCCTTGTAATAGTTAAAGGGCTTATCTTCCCCGCTGGACAGCAGCACATAATCCGCGAGTTCAGAGACCGGTGATTCTGCATAGTCAGTAATGGCAATCATCTTTATTCCCTTCTCCTTTGCCAATTCCATTCCCAAAATGACCAGTTTTGACGTACCGGATTTTGATATGGCTATCACAATATCATCCTGGTCCGCAAGATTCACATGGTTCATAAAAAATTCCGCAGAGGAGCCATAGGTGCTCCTGATCCCAAGCCTTCCCAGCCGAAATCCCATATATTGTGACATCGAACACGTATTGCCGATAGCGATTATATGCGCTACATTACATTTTTTCAGGAGATTCACGCAATTCCACATAATTTCTGCGTCCATTCTTCTGCCGATTGCAATCATATTCTCCGCATAGTCGTGAAACAGCTTTTCTATCGCCCCGATACTCTTTGGAATCACTATGTCCTCGTACTGTTTCTTTCCTAAGTCTCTTGCAAGAGTAATCCGAAACTGATAATATCCTGTGTATCCAATATGATGGCACATGCGCACAACTGTAGCATCGCTTACTCCGCTTTGCTTTGCGATCTCCGAGACATTGGAGTCTACTGTCTTCTGCGGATTCTGCAAAACAAAGTCAGCTACCTTTTTTTCTGCTGCAAATATCTCGCCGTACTTTTGTTTTATCACATCAAGTACTTCCATCTGTAATATACTATCATTCTTCAAGGTTCTCTGCTCCATACGTTATTTTTGTAAATACTTCGCGAATAATTATTGATTTAATAATATCACATATGCTATCCTCTGTCACCCTCATTCCCGCGGGCACCTGTATCTTTGCATCTTTTGCCCCTTTCCTCTAAAAATGGCAGAGGGTTTTCAGACGCTCCTCTAAGTAAGGCTGTAATTTTCCCTGCACGTACTCCGGAAGATTAATAATTTTCACCGGATCCGGGTTCTCTGCATTCTCAAGAGAAAACGCAGCTACGGCATCATAATATTTGCCCAAAAATTCTGTTCCCAGATTAAATTTATTGATTCCCTTTGAAAAAGCAATCAGCAGCTGGTCATCCGGTATGCCGCTTCCTCCATGCAGAACCAGGGATACATCAGTAGCCGCATGAATCTCCTCCAGACGCGGTATATCCAGATGAGGAGTGTCCTTATATTCACCGTGTGCATTTCCGATAGAAACTGCCAGAGAATTCACGCCCGTCTCTCTGCAGAATTTTTCTGCCGCATCCGCTTTTGTATACAGATCCTCATTCGCATTGTCAGAGGCTGCCGCCGCTCCCACGTGACCAATCTCGCCCTCTACACACACACCCAGCTCGTGTGCCTTAAGAACCACTTTTTTGGTCAGTGCAATATTGGTATCCAGGTCGTTCATGGACCCGTCAATCATAACAGATTCAAACCCTGCCCCTATGGTATTCATAATTGCATCATACGTAAAATCGTGATCCGCATGCAGCCCAATGGGCACTTTCACCTCGCCTGCCAATTCCTTTACCATGGCCGCATAATTTGCAAATCCTGTTGTATGCTGAACGGTAACATGCTCCGGGTACAGCATAACTATGGCCGGTGTGTTAGCTGCCTCAGCAGCATATACAACCGATCTTGCCATCGTATAATCCATGCAGATGAATGAGATTACCGCAGTATTGCTCTCCTTCGCCATCTTTAATATATTTTCTGTTTTTTCATACATTGTGTTTTCTCCTTCATATGATGTCTAGTTTAATCTGCTTTCCTTCAGCAGCCCCGGCAGAAGCCCGCCGGCAAATGAATCTCCCAGGCCGACTACCGTCGGTTTCTCCACATAGCTCAAATCTTTACAGGGGATACAGTAAATCTTGTCTCCCAAACTCTCTCTCATCCTCTCACAAAATGCCACGCCTTCTGTTTTATCCGGTATGTCTTTGGTCTGTTCAAAGTCTTTTACTGTAAAGTTGTCTCCCATTCTAAACCGTGTTGCCGCCATCGTAACTCCCCCCTCCAGAGCAGCCCGCATTGTGCACGCATTTTCCCCGTAAACCAGTGCCCACGCGGCAGAATGAACCAGAATCAGCTTGATGCCGGAATTGTCATAGACATATTTCACAGCATCTTCCACTGCTTTTGCGTCCAGTATATCAATTGTCTTTCCGATATACTGCTGCAGTTCGTCCTCATTCATACTTAGCACGTCAATCTGAGGCGCCAGCTGCCGGTGGACATAGGTGCGGAATTCCTTTTTTACATAACATCCGTCCTCCATTACCACTACCGCGTCCCCCGGCAGATAGGACAGCAGTGACTTTGTCTTCTCCATCCTGTCTCTCAGCACCTCCGAATCCAGAAGCTCCGAAAATGACCCCAGCAGGAATACCTGGCATCCTCCGATCATTTTTCCGAACTCATCCGGCAGAACAGGCATATGCAGACTGTCTTCATCCCTTGAGATCAAGATCCTGTTTTCCCTTGGGGTAACAAAATCAATGTCATTTGCCTGAATCCTCACACCCTTATGGCACTGCAAAACAACGTGCGGATATATCTCGTTCTGATCCGGCCCCACCCCCGGCAGGACGCGGATACCCGCCGGCATCAGCCGTTTTACATGTTCATTGTAGCAGCTGGTTTGCAGCACACTGGGATAGCCCAGGCGATCCAGAATAATGCCGGCACGGGTAGGCGTCCCTCCCAAGGTCACCTCATATTCAAAATGATTTGCAAACTCCACACACATCTTGGATGTGTCCGGAACCATCTCACATCCGATTCCGGCCTGCAAATGTGCAAGACTCATAATCCAAATTGCGCGTTCTGAATCAACTTCGATATCCAGTTTCAGTTCATCCGCGTGGATATCCAATGCCTTAATCTGCGCTTCTGCAACCTGTGTATCCCACTTCAGCTCATAATCTACGCAGGTATGAAAGCCCAAAGCAATTTTCTCATTCATTCTGCAGTCTCCTTCGGTCTCATATAGTGCTCAGTTCTAGTAAAGTGATGCTTTCCCTGATGCCTGGAACAGTTCAATCTTGTCAAAAGCGACTTTCTTCATAGCTTCCACGCAGGGCGGCTGAATCTGGTTTGGTTCGCGAAGAGAAGCATCCTGAAGAACCTCTCTCATTTTCTCATAGTAAGCCGCTTTAATGTCGCTTGAAATGTTAATCTTATTTACGCCGTGCTCTACAGATTTCGCGATTTCGGAATCTTTATTCGAAGATCCTCCGTGAAGTACAAGGGGTACATCCACAACCTTTTTAATCTCATCCAGAATATCAATACGGAGCTCCGGCTTCTTATCTTTCGGATAAATACCATGGCAGGTTCCGATTGCAATCGCCAGACAGTCAATCCCTGTTTTCTCAATAAAATCCTTTGCCTGCATGGGATCTGTATATAAGATCTCATCCGGTGCCGTTGTTTCCACAGAATCTGTATTACCGATGGTGCCAAGTTCCCCCTCAACAGAGACGTCAACCCCATGAGCTGCCTCGCAAACCTTTTGACATGTAGCAACATTTCCCTCGTATGGCTGGCTGGAAGCATCGATCATGACAGAAGTAAATCCGGCGCGGATTGCGGTAATCACCTGCTCGAAGGTTCCGCCGTGATCCAGATGGATCACAGCAGGAATGGAAGAATTATGTACTCTCTCAACAATCCCCTTTACCATCTCCGGTGTAATATGACTTAACTCGTCCGGGTGAATTGCAATAATCACAGGTGCATTTTTTTCTTCAGATGCCTCCATAATGCCGTTAAACATATTGTAGTCACTAATGTTGAATGCAGGTACGGCAAAGTTGTTCTCATTTGCTACGGCAAGTAATTGTTTCATGTTCATTAACATAATTATTCTCCTCTTTTCTTTAAATTAATATATATATCCATTTTCCATCAGCCCTTCACACCGCCGGAAGACATGCCGGCTATAAAGTATTTCTGGAAAAAGATAAACAGAATCAGCACAGGGATCGATCCCAGCACACTCATGGCCATCATCTGGCTCCAGTCATATGCATGCTGGCCCATCAGCAAGTTGATACCGATTGGAACGGTACGCATATCGGTTGTCTGTGTCAATGCCAGCGCAAACAGATATTCATTCCATGCCTGCATAAACGTGTACATTCCTACGGAAACCATTCCCGGTATAGATATTGGTACTAATACGGACCAAAGGGCTTTCCATCTGGACCCGCCGTCGATCATGACCGCCTCGTCCAGTTCCCTGGACAGAGTATTAAAATAACCTGTCATCATTAAAATACAATAGGGCAGCGTAGTGATCAGATAGGTAAGAATCAGCGCAAAATATGTATTAAACAATTTCATTGCCACAATCAGACCCATATACGGTATGAGCAGTACAATGGGCGGGATTGCCTGAACGCTGACAATCAGCGAATTGAAAACGCCTTTTCCCGGAAAATCAAATCTGCTGAATGCATATGCGGCAAGTATTCCAACAAACAAAGTCAGCAGCACTACACATCCCGCCACGATATAACTGTTTATAAAGAATCTTACCTTTGTGGAGTCCGTCAGCACTGCTGCGTAGGACGATAAGCTGGCTGTCTTATCCAAAAATTTGGGAGGCCATGAAAAGATTTCTGAATTCGATTTTAGGGAAGAGCAGACCATCCACAATATTGGAAATGCTGAGAACAGGCCTCCCAAAACCAAAAGAATAGAAACTATGACCTTCGTTGTTTTTTTATAACTTCCAACCATCCCCTATTCCCTCACTTTCTTCTGCTGTCTCACATAGAATACTGCAATAAATATGCAGACCACGAGCAATATGGTAGCTGCCGTTGCGGCCATGCTATAATCCACCTTCTGGAACGCTTTTTTGTAAATATATATACTCAACGTCTCTGTTGCATTTACCGGACCGCCCCCAGTTAACATCCAGATAACATTAAAGGACTGCAGCGTCCAGATAAAATCTAACATCGCGATACTAATCAAAATCGGTTTTAATTGCGGAATGGTAATATGAAGAAAGCTCTTAGCAGCCGTTGAGCCGTCAATAGCCGCGCTTTCATACAAGTCTCCGGAGATTCCCTGCAGGCCTGCAAGAATACTAATCATATAAAACGGATATCCGCACCAGATATTGATAAAGCAGATAACAGCCAGCGCGATTGAGCTGTTGCTCAGCCACTCGGTATTTCGGGATATCTGCGGAAAGATCGACAGGAGATAATTTACAATACCCGACGGCTGTAACATCAGTTTCCACAGAATCGCAACAACGGATGCGGTAAATACCCATGGAAGAATATAAATAACACGGGCTATTGTTTTTGTCCTGCTTTTAAAATATTTGGAATTCAGCAGCATTGCAAACAGCATGCCCAGAATTAAATGCGCAACTACACTTACCACTACAAAAATTATGGTATTAGAAATTGCTCCTATATACTCGTTGTCTGCAAATATTGTTTTATAATTTTCTAATCCGATAAACTGCGGGTTCTGCGAGACGACAGCTTTATCCACAAAAGAGTAACCGATTACCATGCAGATAGGGATTACCATAAAAACAATCATAAGCAGTATCGTCGGGGCAAGATATCTGTATGGTGCAGTTTTCTTTCCTGTTAACTTCAAAATCAGTCCCTCCTATTATCCTATTTTAACTTTATGGACCAAAGATTCTTTCACTAAAGTTAAAACTGCTTTATAGAAATGGGGGGCAGGGATTACCCCCGCTCCCCATTCTTATTTTACTTCCTCATTATTTACTTTCCTGCGGCGTCAAGGTAACCCTGCCAGTTAGAAAGCAGTGTATCGATGTCAATTTTACCTTCAAGATATGTGGTCAGATCGTTTGTCATAGAGGTCATTACATCGGATGCGTTAGGAAGTCCAATAAATTCATTGATTACATAATTTTGTTTGTATAACTCATAGTAATCCTGGAACTGTTTAGGCGCCTTGCTGTAATCCGGTTCAGCAACCGTACTGTTCGGGAATGCTGACATTGTAGCCGCCAGACCTGCAGATGCAGAACCATCTTTTCCATCAATGCCCCCAAGCAGGTAGTTGATGAACTTAGCTGCTTCTTCTTTGTTTTCACAGGAATCTGAAATACCTACTGCCCAGCTTGCATAGCAGATACCGCTCTTATCCTTGAAATCATCTTTTACCGGGATTGTGGTAGCTTCGAAATTGATGTCAGTAAACTGGCTCATGGTAGCTGCAGATGCCACTGTAAATGCACAGTTGCCTGCTGCAAAGTTACTTGTCATCTCGGACTCTTCCAGTGTGCTCATACCCGGATATAAAGATCCGTCATCATAAAGTCCCTTAAACATTTCAGCGAGAGACGCCAGACCTGCATTGTCTTTTGTCTTGTATGCTCCGCTTTCATCCTTCAGGCTGATTCCTGAACCCCAGCCGGTTCCCATAAATACGTTCTGGATTCCATTAGCGTTTGTGGTTCCAAGGTTTAACGCGAATGCAGATTTTCCTGCATCTGTAATCTTCTTACATGCGTCCCTCAGTTCAGTCCATGTGGTAGGAACTGTTTCAACTCCGGCCTCTTTCAGAATATCCATATTTACATACATCGGATATGCAAAGTTCAGGACAGGAACCACATAGCCTGTACCATCTACTTTCCAGATGTCACTTGCAAGGCTGCTGTCTACACCTGCATCTTCTACGTTGGTCAGAACACCCATGTCAACAAATTCTGAAAGCCACGCACCATCCACGCTTATGATATCTGCGATGGTGCCGTTTGTTGCGCCTGCTGTGATAGCTGTCTTTGTATCCGCCCATGGTGCTGTTAACAGCTCAACCTTCACGCCTGTCTCTTCTTCATATTTGGCACAAATATCATCCAAATATCCCTCCGGAAGTTCAGCGCCCCACCACTGCTGGAACTTCAGTGTCACATCACTTTTAGCGTCAGATCCGGTTTCATCGGCTTTTGCTTCCGTTTTGGTATCTGTTTGGGCATTTGTTTTTTCTTCTTCCTTGTTGTCTCCGCAGGCAGCCAGACTTACCATCATAATACCCATCAAACCAACGGCAAGTCCTCTTTTCATGATTGTACTCAGTTTCATAATGACTCCTCCCTAATTTACTATGAAACAAAAACCATCGGATAGCCAAAAAAGCGCATACTATCCCTATTAAACTTTTAATCGTCCATTTTGA
>NZ_WKYV01000037.1 GCF_009677585.1 Lactonifactor sp. BIOML-A5
GTTTTGGGGCGTCCGTTATGATCCGCATAGCGTCCGCTCTGAAACGCATCAGAGTCCGCTGGGCTCCGCAGAATGCATATTATCGTTGACTTTCCCGTTGTGCTTTAATATTATTAAAATAACACTCTAAGTTTCTTTAGTTTATACCCAAGGGCACCCCTTTATACCTGCCCTTTCCCATATGGTGTATCGTATAGGAGATGGATTTATGTACTTAGAAAACAGTATTACAAACTCATTGCACAGTGAAGATTCGCAGCTGCCTTTTTCAGTTTTTTTCTATCATACAAACAGTTCCTGGCATTGGCATGAATTTCTAGAACTCATCTATTGTCTGAAAGGAGTCTATCAAATATGGGTCAATGATTCCTGTATCCCATGTATGCCGGGAGACTTTGTTATTATTGATGCCAGAGAACCACATGCAACAAAAGCCATGGAGCCGGATTCTGAAATCATGGTCATACAAGTAGAATCCAATACATTTTCTCTTACATTTACAGAATCAATGATATCAAGGTATCACCATTATTTTGACAGCAGCCCTTCTAATTTCCAGCGCAAGATACAAATTACAGAAAACGACGTGCTCTATCATCTTTTTGGGGATTTAAAAAATGAATTTTTTCAGAAAGAAGTGGCTTTTGAGTTGAGTATGAAAGCTGATATAGAAAAAATATATGTATATTTATTGCGGAACTGCCAGATTAGACAGCCAAAAATATTTGGAACACAGCTAAAAGATTTGATACGTCTCCAGCCGGTTTTGGACTTTATAGAAATGAATTACCGTAAAACTATCAGACAAAAAGAAATGGCACAGCTGATCTTCCTCAGCGGTGCCAGTTTCTGCCGTTTGTTTAAAAGAGTAATGGGAAAAACATTCTCAGAATATATAAATGCTCTGCGCATAAGAGAAGCCAAAAGATTATTGCTGGTTACAAATGAAAAGATTATCAATATTTCTACCACTGTAGGATATGATAATGTCACTTACTTTAATAAAGTTTTCCTCCGGGAATGCGGCCTCTCCCCGGGTTCATACAGAAAGAATGCATTCTCAGCACTATCATGAATCCGGACAGTCTATTTCCTATGCCTGAGGAGAGTCTGCATCTTCACTCTCTCCTCTCATTGGACTGCCTTATACTTTTTATATTTTATCCTGATTGATTTAAAGACCACAATTATGACAAAGACCAGTACCCCTGTCAGCACAATTGTCCCACCCGGTTTTAGTTTCCCGTAATAAGACACGGTAAGCCCCGCCACCGTAAATAAAACTGCTAAAAATATAGAGAGGATGAGAGTATTACGGTAACTCTTTCCAATCTGCATCCCACAAGCAACAGGCACTACCAGCATAGATGAAACAATCAGAGTCCCTACGGTCCGAGAGGCAATAGAAACAGTCAGAGCGGTTAACAGAGTAAAAACAAAATTAACCGTTTTTACCGAAACTCCGGATATTCTGGCTGCCCTTTCATCAAACCCCACATAGAACAGTTCTTTGTAAAGAAGTAAAAAAACAAGCAATACAAGAACACTCACAAGAATCACCATCCAGAGCTCCAGATCGCTTATGGCCACAATGCTTCCGAATAAAAAGCTGTTAAAATTAGCACTATTTTTTACAAATCCGGACAACACCCCTGCCAGCCCAATTCCGGCAGACATAACAATAGCGATAGCCATCTCCGAATATCTGGGAGTTTTCTTTCGAATCCCTTCAATGCCAAGGGCTGCAAAGATGCAGAATGCGGTAGCTCCCAGTACAGGGTTGATACCCAGAAGGAGGCCAAACGCCACTCCTGCCAGCGAGGAATGCGCCAGGGCATCCCCGATCATAGACATTCGCTTTAATACAATAGTCATCCCAATACAGGGCGTTATAATTGCCAGAAGAATCCCTACGATAAAGGCCTTCTGCATAAAAGCGTATTGAAGTACACTCATTCCTCTGCCACCCTGCCTTCCTCTATGCGGAAAATCCGGTTGATTCCCTGGCATTCCCGCAGCGCTCCGTGTGTCACCATCAGTATCGTAAGCCTCGCCTCCCGGTTAAAACTGCACAGGATCTCATAGAACTCTTCTATAGACTTGGAGTCCATGCCGGTAGTAGGTTCATCCAGTATGAGCAGAGAAGGCTCTCCCACCAATGCCCTAGCCAGCATAACCCTCTGCTGCTGGCCTCCTGAAAGCTCTCCAATTCTGCACTTCCTATATTCCTCCATCCCCATCCTGCCCAGCATCTCTGCCACCTTTTTCCTGTGAACGGCTTTGGGGAAATGAAACCTTCCAATTTGCGCATAAAGCCCGGTCAGCACAATTTCCTCCACAGTTGCAGGAAATCCCTGATTCAGGGCAATGCTGTTCTGGGGGATATATCCAATCTGGCAGTTTTTAAATACTTTTCCAGGGTCTGTCCCAAATATCCGCACCTCTCCCACTGACGGGGTAAGTTCTCCCAGAACCAATTTTAACAGAGTACTTTTACCCGCACCGTTTTCCCCTACCAGAACAGCAAAGTCTCCTTCTTCTATCCTCAGGTTTCCCCTGCAGATAACCGGGGCTCCTTCATAGGAGAATTCCGCGTCCTTCATCGTTATAACACTCATACTGTCTCTCGCTCTCCTTTTATCACTGTAAAGCTTTCACCAAAGCCTGAAGATTCTCTCTCATAACAGAAAAATAATCTTTTCCTTCCTCTATCTCTTCCTCCGTCAGTCCCTCCAAAGGATTCAGCACCGCTGTGTCAGCTCCTGTTTCTTTTGCAATGGTATTCGCCACCTTAGGACTGGTCAGCTCCTCAAAAAAAATGGTTTTCACCTTATTTTCCCTGGCAAACTCTATAATTTCTTCCATCCTGGCAGGATCCGGCTCCGAGTCCGGGGAAAGCCCCTCTATACCTATCTGATTCAGTCCATAAGCCTGGCACAGGTACCCGAATGCCTCGTGTGCCACAATAATGTCTTTCCCCGGCAGAGGTTCCAGCTGTTCTTCAAACTCTTGATCCAGTTGAGCAAACTCTGCTTTATATTTGCTGCAGTTTTCCTGAAAATACTCCTGCTTATCCGGCGCCGCTTTTTCCAGTGCCTCCCCTATTGTCTCCATCTGCTTTTCGGCATTCCGGGGATCCAGCCACACATGGGGATCATAGACTCCCTCTTCCCCCTGATGCCCATGGCTTCCCAGCAGTTCTATGTCCTCTGCAGCTTCTACTACAATTAGCTCCTTATTTTCTAATGTGTTAAGCACATCTTTCACCCAGTGTTCCATCTTAGCACCATTGTAAATAAATACATCAGCCTCCTCCAGTGCAGCAATATCCTGAGCTTCCGGCTCCCAGTCATGGGGTTCTGTTCCCGCGGGAACCATAGTCGTAACCTCAACCTCATCCCCTCCGGCCTTCTGGGCAAAATCACCCATGGTGTAGAAGCTTGCCATAACCTTTAATTTTCCATCCTTTTCTTCCCCAGCCTCTGGTTTGCATGCCGATAACACACATACAGCTATGAGGCCTGTCAAAACCAATCCTGTTACTCTTTTCATTTATCTGTCTCCTGTCCTATTGTCCCTCTGTCTGCACGCTCTGCAGTATCCGTAGAGCTCAATGCGGTGACCGGTAATATCAAATCCATCCTCCGCCACCTGAATTCCTCCGCTCTCAAAAGGGCATTTGCTGATAGGCACTCTTTTATGGCATACCAGACAGACTGCATAATGCTCGTGAATATTTCGCTCCAGCTCATAGCGGGCCATATCCTCCCCAGGAAGAAAACTTTTCTTCACCAAATGATGTTCTTCGAAGGCATTCAGAACTCGATATACAGTAGACAATGCATATTGGCATTCTTTGGGTTTTTCCAGCAGCAGTATCTTATAAATCTCCTGGGCAGTTACGGGAACCGCCGATTTTTCCAAAATCCCGTATACCTCTTCTCTCTGCTTGGTGCGCTTAAACCCCCGTCCCCATATGTTCTCTGTCTGTTTTTCTTTCATCCCATCACTCCTTATGCAAATGCTAATCATTCGCATGTATTATGATACCATGCACGCAAGATTTGTCAAGGGGCTTTGCAATATTAAAAAAGAGCCTGGTTGTTCTTAAACCGGCTCTTTTTCTATATTTATCTGGTCTGCAGAAATGTACTTTCTTTGATCGCATCCTGATCTGAAGGATATTTTTCCAAATATGCAGCAATTTTTTCCTTTGCAGTCCCATACTCCTGCTTTTTCTCGTACACCACCACTTCATTGTACAGCAGACTTTGATTTTCCTGAGGATCGTTGAGTTCCAGACCCTTCTGGATATTCTCCAGGGCACTGTCGTATTCTCCGTCCGCAATATCGCAGTATGCCATGCCATTATATGCCTTGGCGGATTCCCCTTTATCCGCCAGATACTGCTGATACATTTGTCTGCCGCTGGAGGTATCCCCCATGGCCACATACACCTTGCCCAGCAGAAGTGCGGCATCCGGATTCCCGTTATTCATGGAATGAATCAGTTCTTTTTTGGCATTCTCAAAATCTTCCAGATAATAGTAAACTCTTCCTCTGTCATATTCATCCTGTTCGTCCCTGGCTTCAATTTTCAGAGCTTCCTCCAGATATTCTTCCCCGTCCGCTTTCATATCCTTTTCCCGATATGCACGGTAAACGTTAAGAAAATCCTCGTAATCCTCTGATTTATCTACTGCTTTCTGAAAATCCGACTTGGCATTATCATAGTCATCCTGTGCCAGATAAATCTGGCCCCGCAGAAAGTAAGCATCCTTATCTGTCTCCATGTCCAGTATATCGTTGCAGGTATTCAGCGCGTTATCCAGAATCCCGGCCTGGTATTCGGCTGTGGCCAGATAATACCTGATATCCTTCTGCATCCCTTCTTTTTTGCCATCCAGACTCTTCAGAGCACTCTGGAACGCCGTAATTGCTTCCTCATAGTTTCCCTGCTTGAGATAAGCGATCCCTTCTCCCCGATAGGACTCTGCCACCTTTTTGTCATCTGCCACAGACAATTCAAAGCTCCCAATGGCATCCTCATAGCTTTCCTGCTCCAGCGCCTGTACGCCTTCTTCGTAGTGGCTGAGCTTATCGCTTCCACAGCCTGCCGTCAGGCACAGAACACAGCTCATAATAAGTATCCCCTTATATTTTATCATTCTGCGTTCCTCTTATTATTCAGCGATCAACTGTTCTCTTTCCATTACCTGAATGACTCTGTTAACCTGTTCCCTGCAGATGTCATCCGTGGCGGCCTCTACCATAACACGGACCACCGGCTCTGTTCCGCTCTCCCTTACCAGGATACGGCCTTCATCGCCCAAATCTTTTCCCACCTGTTCTACAATCTCAACTACCTTCGCATTCTCTCTGGCTTCCTGCTTATTAAAGACTCTTACATTCTTTAACAGCTGAGGATAGATTTTAACTTCACTGGCCAGAGTGCTGAGCGGCAGTTTCTTCTCCAGCACAGCTTCCATAATCTTCAGAGAGGTAAGGATTCCGTCACCCGTAGTGGCATGGTGTGCAAATATAATGTGTCCTGACTGTTCGCCTCCCAGCATATGACCGTTATCCATCATATTCTCGCAGACATACTTATCTCCTACAGCTGTCTTTTCATAAGAAATCCCTTCTCTGTCACAAGCCTTATATAAGCCCAGATTGGACATAACAGTAGTAACAATAGTATTGTTGTTCAGTTTTCCCTGCTCCTTCAGATATTTGCCGCAGACATAAAGGATAATATCGCCGTCTACAATATTTCCCTGATCGTCAATTGCAATACACCTGTCGGCGTCTCCGTCATAGGCAAAACCAACATCCAGCTGTTTTTCCTTTACAAACTCCTGAAGAATTTCAATATGGGTAGAGCCGCAGTTGGTATTTATATTGGTGCCGTCCGGCTCATTGTTGATCACATAGGTCTTAGCTCCCAGTGCATCAAATACACTTTTTGCGATAGCGGATGCACTCCCGTTGGCACAGTCAAGACCCACTCTCATATTCTTGAATGCTCTTGTAGGAATGGAGATAAGGTATCCGATATAGCGGTTTCTGCCCGCTGAGAAATCTACGGTGCGACCGATATTCTCCTTCAGCGCAAAAGGTATCTCCGGGATCTTTCCATCAATATATGCCTCTATCTGCTCCTCCACGGAGGCTTCCATCTTCTGTCCCTGTCCGTTAATAATTTTGATCCCATTGTCATAGAAGGGATTATGGCTGGCAGAGATCATAATTCCACAGTCAAAGTTCTCAGTGCGCACCACATAGGATACACTGGGGGTTGTTGTCACATGCAGGAGATATACATCCGCCCCGGACGCTGTCAGTCCGGCAACCAGTGAGTACTCAAACATATAACTGCTTCTTCTGGTATCCTTTCCAATCACGATCTGTGCCTTGTGGTTCTGGCCAAAATACCAACCCAGAAATCTGCCTACCTTATACGCGTGCTCTACCGTAAGATTAACATTTGCTTCTCCTCTGAATCCGTCTGTTCCAAAATATTTGCCCATACTTCTACTCCTCACTTATTCAATCAATACATCTTCTGTGTGCGGTTTCTAGTTATCAAAAAGCTTTTCCTTATAGATCCCTTTGCGGATTAACTCTGCAAAGGCATCCACAACTGTCTGCTTATCCTCTTTGTAGGTCACCCCAAACCAGGTGTCTCTGGTCTCCAGGAGAGTCACTTCTGCTCTCTTCTCTCTGATAAGTCCGTCCACAATGGTTGGAAGAAGATATTCCTTCTTACTATCTTCCGGGGTAAGTTCTGAAAGAAACTCCACAAACCCCGCTTCCAGAACTTCGAGGAATTCCGGGGTAAGCCCCCACATGTTCATAGACACATAACTTTCCGCATCCAGAGGAAGGATACTGCCGTCCTCCTGCAGCACTCCTGCCCCGCCTTCTGTCTTTACGATATTGTGAGTCTCCGTTACCTTGACCAGATGACTGTCTTTGTCTACCTGACATACACCTCTTGTCACCGAACCGTTATCACTCAGGGTATTTCCCAGAATAAAACCAGCCATGCAGATGGAAAGAGTCTCTTCCTGTCTTGGCTGTTCCTTTACCAGGTAATCATGCACTTTGACAAACGCTTCTTTTCCATAGTAATCATCTGCATTAATTACTGCAAAAGGCTCTTTTATCAGTTCTTTGGCACTGAGCACTGCCTGCCCGGTTCCCCAGGGCTTTGTGCGGTCCTCCGGCTTTTTAAAGCCTTCCGGAAGCTGGTCTAGTTCCTGGTATGCGTACTCTACCTCAACAATTTTTTCGATTCGCCGGCCGATAATCTCTTTAAAGTCCTTCTCCAGATCTTTCCTGATAATAAATACCACTTTATTAAATCCCGCTTCTAATGCGTCATAGATGGAGTAGTCCATGATTATTTCACCATTCGGTCCCACAGGTGCCAGCTGTTTAACGCCGCCGCCAAATCTGCTTCCGATTCCTGCCGCCATGATAACTAAAGCTGTTTTTTTCATCTGTTCCTCCTGTACCCTATCAAAGTATTTCTTAGTAATCTTCCTGAAGATTGCTAAGCTTAGCCGCCTGGTCTGCTGCGATCAGGCTGTCTATAATTTCTTCCAAATCTCCGTTCATTATACTATCCAAACGGTGCAGCGTCAATTTAATCCTGTGATCTGTTACACGGCCCTGAGGGAAATTATAAGTTCGTATCTTTTCGGACCGGTCTCCTGTTCCAACCTGGCTTCTTCTCGCTTCCGCCTCCGCATCGTGCTGTTTCTCCAATTCCATCTCATACAGGCGGGAACGGAGTACCTTTAATGCCTTATCTTTATTTTTCAGCTGAGACTTTTCATCCTGACAGGAAATAACAATTCCTGTAGGAATATGGGTCAGACGGACTGCTGAGTCCGTGGTATTTACACACTGGCCTCCGTTTCCGGATGCCCGGAACACGTCGAATTTACAATCATTCATATCCAGATGGAAATCTATTTCCTCGGCCTCAGGCATAATGGCTACGGTAATCGTAGATGTGTGAATCCGTCCCCCGGACTCTGTTTCCGGCACCCTCTGAACCCGGTGCACACCGCTTTCGTATTTTAATTTGGAGTATGCACCGTTGCCGTTGATCATAAAGGTAACTTCTTTAAATCCCCCGATCCCGTTCTCGTTCAGACTCATCATCTCTGTTTTCCAGCGGTTAGCCTCTGCGTACTTTACATACATCCGGTAAATTTCAGCAGCAAAGAGGGCTGCCTCATCTCCCCCGGCCCCCGCCCGGATTTCCACAATAACGTTTTTGCTGTCATTGGGGTCTTTGGGCAGCAGAAGTATCTTCAGTTCATGCTCCAGCTCCTCAATTCTCTTTTTGGCAAGGGATAGTTCCTCCTTCAGCATCTCTCTCATTTCAGCGTCCGACTCATCCTCCAGCATAGAAATACTGTCCTCTACAGTCTGCCTGCTCTCCTTGTACTCCTTATAGGCATCCACAATAGGCTGCAGATCGCTCTGCTCCTTCATCAGCTTCTGGAAACGGCTCTGATCATTGGCCACTGTAGGCTCATTTAATTCCCCCAGAATTTCCTCAAAGCGAATTAAAATATCTTCTAATTTATCAAACACAGGTTTTCCTCCTCTAACTCTTCCACTGGCCTACCGCAACCCGGTCAAGTCCGGCCAGATCTTGTATAATCTGAATCTCCTGAAACCCTTCCTCTTTGAGGAGAGCTTCCAGTCCCTTTCCCTGATCATATCCAATCTCAAAGCAAAGCCAACCTCCCCCGCGCAAATATGCCGGAGCACTGCGGATAATCTTTCGATAGAAATCATACCCGTCTTCTCCTCCATCCAGAGCCATTTGGGGCTCATGGTCACGCACCTCTTCCATTAGCCCTTCTAGCACGCCGGAAGGTATATAGGGAGGATTAGAAACAATCATATCAAAGGTTCCCTCAATCATTTCAAACAAATCACTTTGTACCAGTTCAGCCTCGATTCCCAGTCTCTCCCGGTTTTTTTCCGCCACTTCCAGAGCTAGGGCAGAAAGATCCGCGCCAACCCCCCGGACAGGGTTTCCTTTCACCAAACGCAGCTCATGGAGAATACTCAGGAGAATACATCCGCTGCCAGTGCAGAGATCCAGGATACGCGCAGCCTTACTCCCACGTTTCAAAACCTCTTCTACCAAACATTCTGTATCCTGGCGGGGAATCAGTACATTCTTATTCACATAAAACGGCAGACCCATAAACCAGGCCTCTCCTGTGAGCTGCTGCAGGGGAATATGCCCTTTTCTCTTCTCAACCAGCAGTCGGTATTCTTCCGCCGTTTCCTCCGTTACCATCTTCTCAGGGTGTACATAGTAGGAGCTTCTGTCTATGTTACATACGTGTTCCATAAGCAGCCATGCATCGTGAGCCCCGTTTTCTATTCCTCCCTCAGTTAATCCTTTCCTCCCGTAAGCCAAAAGCTCTTTCAGCGTAGTCATGCAGATTCTTCCTTTGCTTTCTCCCCTGAACGGTTAAAATTTTCCTCCAGATACGCCTTCCAGTCAAAGACAGCCTCCACAGCGGCAATGGCCACCTCAGCCATATCTGGATCCGGTTCTCTGGTTGTGAGCTTCTGCAGCGCCATACCTGGTTTGCTTAATGCAGTAACCAGCGGATTCTCGCTGCTGCCCGCCAGTCTGATAAACTCATAGGAAACACCCGCAATCACGGGAACCAGCAGAAGGCGGACTACCACACGCATCACTGGCGAAGGAACCCTGATAAACAGAAAGAAAATAATACTGACTACCATGACGATCAATAAAAAGCTGGTTCCGCAGCGCTTATGAAGCCGGGAGCTTTTCATTACATTTTCCACCGTCAGATCCATACCATGTTCCACACAATTGATACACTTATGTTCTGCACCGTGATACATAAATACTCTCTGGATATCTTTCATCTTTGAAATAGCTACCAGATATAAAAGAAAAAGACCAATCCGCACAAATGCCTCGGCAATGGCAACCACGGTATCCGACGCATTTACCCTGTGAAGCAGACTGGCAATGAAATAGGGAAGTATCATAAACAGACCCACAGAAATCACCACGGAAAGTATTACAGTTACTGTCATTAATATTTTATTCTGTTTTTCCTGTTTCTCCTCATATTTCTTTAATTCTTCACCGGTAAACTCCTGTTTCTTCTGCTCTTCCTCCTCGTCCTCTTCAAAAAATGAGGCGGAATACATCAGGCACCGGGTTCCCACAACCAGAGAATCAATAAAATTAAGCACACCGCGGACAATGGGAATCGTAAGAAGCTTTTTACTTTTTATAAAACTTTTATAATCCTCGACCTTTACTTCAATCTCCTGGTCAGGTTTACGGACGGCGATAGAGTACTTATCTTTATGCCGCATCATGATTCCTTCCATAACAGCCTGTCCGCCAATATTAGATGATTTCATGCACATTCCTTTCTGCCTATGCTCATGGTTCATTTACCACACATAAGTTTCCTGTAAATGAACAAAAGAACTACTCGCGCAAGCACGGGTAATTCTTTTGTTATATGCTGTCGCACGACTTTCTGCCGGCGTACACCAGTCCAATTATTATTTTGTGATACCGTATTTCTTGTTAAACTTATCAATACGTCCGCGTGCCTGTGCAGCTTTCTGCTGTCCTGTATAGAATGGATGGCATTTGGAACAGATTTCTACGTGAATCTCCGGTTTGGTAGAACCTGTTGTAAACGTATTACCACAGTTACAAGTTACAGTTGCCTGGTGGTACTCTGGATGGATACCTTCTCTCATTTTTTTCACCTCATCAATCTATTTCATTCTTGTTACTTTGTGTTCTGATATTTAAACAGCTTTCAAATTATATCATAATCCATTATAAATTGCAAGTTCTTTAGACAATTTTTTGCTTTTTGATCATCTGTATAAATTCCTGGTTATTCCTGGTGCGGACAAACATATTCAAAATGTTCTCTACCGCTTCATCTGTCTTCATTCCGTTCAGTGCCCTACGCATGGAATCCACAGCGTCCTGTTCTTCTCTGGAAAGGAGGAGATCTTCTCTTCTTGTGCCTGACTTTGGAATATCGATAGCAGGAAATACCCTCTTTTCTGAGAGCTTTCTGTCCAGTACCAGTTCCATATTACCGGTGCCTTTGAATTCCTCATAGATGACATCATCCATCTTACTCCCGGTGTCCACGAGGGCTGTAGCCAGAATGGTTAGGCTTCCCCCTTCCCGCATATTTCTCGCAGCTCCGAAAAATCGTTTCGGCATATGGAGGGCAGCCGGATCCAAACCTCCGGACAAGGTACGTCCGCTTGGGGGGACAGTAAGGTTATAGGCCCTGGCCAGACGGGTAATACTGTCCAGAAGAATGGTGACATCTTTTTTATGCTCTACCAAACGCTTTGCCCGTTCAATTACCATCTCCGACACTCTTTTATGGTGATCCGGAAGCTCGTCGAAGGTAGAATATATTACTTCCACATTCTTTCCCTGTATGTTTTCCTTAATATCTGTCACTTCCTCAGGACGTTCATCTATCAGAAGTATAATCAAATGCATCTCCGAATTATTTCTCAGTATGGACTTGGCTACATCCTTCAAAAGAGTTGTTTTACCTGCCTTCGGCGGAGATACAATCATACCTCTCTGTCCCTTTCCGATAGGACTCAGCAGATCTACAATCCGCATAGCCACACTTCCGCCCTGGCGCTCCAGGCGAAGTCTCTGATTGGGGAAGATAGGCGTCATATCTTCAAAATTGTACCTTTTCACACTCTCATTGGGTGAGATCCCATTAATGGAGGTCACGTACAGCAGGGCGCTGAACTTCTCATTCTGGCTCTTCACTCTGGTGTTGCCCTTCAGAATATCACCTGTCTTTAAATTAAAACGGCGAATCTGAGACGGGGATACATAGACATCATTCTCCCCCGGGAGATAATTGGCGCACCGGATAAATCCATAGCCGTCCGGCAGCACTTCCAGAATCCCGCAGGCTGTCTGTCCGCTGTCCAGCTGCGACTGGTCCATAGGAGGCTTTTCCTCCTGTCTGGCATCGCTCTTTCTTTCCGTCTTCACATAAGTCTGTTCCGGCCGCTGAGTATTCTCTGTCCTGTGGACACGCTCAGCCCTCTGGGGATGATCTGTTTTGGATGCATTCTCAGGTTTCGCAGCTTGTTCCGCTTTTGCCGCCGGCTCAGACTTCTGTACAGGATCCGCCTTCCCTTCACTTCTTTCCTCTGTCTCATTAGGCATTTCTTTTGCCGTTTTTTCTTCTTTTTCGTCTTCTTCCAGCATTCTGTCAATCAATGCACTTTTCTTCAACGTAGAAATCCCCCTCAGTCCTCTTGCCTTAGCCACTTCTTTCAAAGCACCAAGGGACAGGGATTCATACTTTTCTCTCATCATAGTCTTGTCCTCTCTTTTTTAGAAATGCTTCTACTGGATTTCTTGTCTGAAACGACAGCGATCATAAAGATTTATATATAGTCTATAAAAATCAAGATATTATTATCTTTGATTATCCTATCACATTTCAATATAAAAGGAAAGCAGAATTTAAAAATGCAGGAGCGTTAGGCTCCTGCTTGGTATTATGGTTATTCAAACGGCTTTTCTTTTTTCACTTTGCACCAGATAAGATAGCCTACTCCGGCCACCAGTAAGGCTATTGCGATCCCCTCAAGGAACCCAATGGTAAAATCGCTTAGATAGGCAAACTGTTTGCACAGCAGCGCCAGCAAAAGTACAAGAGCTCCCAGCGGGAGGCACATCTGAAACTTGCGCCTCAGCTTACGCCTCTCTTCTTCCCTCTTTTTATCCAGGTCTGTTTTATTACTGTTTATCTTCATATGTATCACCTTTAATTTCTTCTCTTTTCAGACAGGCATTTTCCCTATTATCTTATATCCTCACTGGTACTTTGTCAAGGAATCCGGCAAAAGGTGCTTCCAACTTTATTTGCTTTATGCGATCTGAATCACGGCTTTTACAATATCATTCTTATTGTTCACGCTGTAGTCCATTGCTTTTTGTACCTCGTCCAGGGGAAATATATCCGTTACAATCCCCTTTAAATTTACCTTGCCCGATGCCACTGCTTCAATGGCCATGGGATAGATGTGACGGTAGCGGAATACGCTCTTAAGAGTCAGCTCCTTATCCAGAATGAGGCTCACGGGAAGCGTTATCTCACCGCTCTTACTGTACCCCACCAAAACAATATCCGATCCTTTTTTAGCAACCCGGACTGCCTGTCTTGTAGTAATCTCTGTCCCCGCCGTTTCTATGACCAGATCCATTCCCCTGTTTTCGGTAATCTGTTTTACACGTTCGATTACATCTTCCTGGGCACCATTTATCACCCCGTCAGCTCCTAATTCCATAGCCTTTTGAAGACGTTTTTCTATAATATCTACCACGTATACTTCAGAAACCCCTCTTGCCTTTAATGCCATCATGGACACCAGACCGATACATCCGGCTCCCATTACCAAGGCTTTCTGGCCAAGGTGAGCATTTCCCTGAATGGCTGCATGGAATCCAACAGCCAGCGGTTCTATGAGTGCCCCTTCCAGGGTGCTTACATTCTCAGGAAGTTTATAACACAAGTCCGCCTCGTGAGCCACATATTCCTGAAAAACACCGTCTACAGGAGGCGTGGCAAAAAACACCACTTCAGGGCAGAGATTGTATTTTCCTTCCCTGCAGAATTCACAGTGACCGCAGGTTTTCCCCGGTTCCAGAGCTACCCTGTCTCCTGCCTTTAGATGTCTCACCTCTTTCCCCACCTCCACAACGGTTCCTCCTGGCTCGTGTCCAAGAACAAAAGGCGGTTTTACCACATAATCACCAATTGCACCTGTCTCGTAATAATGGAGATCACTCCCGCAAATCCCTACATATTCGAGTTTTACCAACACTTCGCTGTCCCCCACTTTTGGAATATCGCGCTCCTCAAATCCCATATGTCCTGTTCCAAGCATAACTGCCGTTTTCATCTTACCTTCCATGTTCTCTTCTCCCTGTTTTGTTTTATCTTTTATAAATTATTTTATTAAAGTAATTATATTATTACCCATAATGCCATATATGTCAATCCCCTTGCAGTAGAATCTATATTTTAGCCAAATATGATATCTTTTTTTAGCAAAATTGTAAAAGGGCATCTTCCCCAAAACAGGAACATACCCTTGTACACCAAGTCTATACAGTTTCAAAAAACGAATCCACAAATCCCAGTGTGGCTCCATACGCAGATGCTTCGAATTTATATTTCCCTGTCTTTAGATAGGAGGTATCCAAATCAAACTTATTGTCCTGCAAAACTCTTTTTGCCAGCTCCGGCATGAATTCCTCCAGATATCCTCCTACATATCCGCCCAGAACTATACTGCAGTCAAAGGCCATCCGCAGATTTGTGACTGCAATGGCCAGACTGTCCAGGTAGTCATTCCATACTTCCTGAACCTCAGCGTCCTGATTCCTGACCTTTTCAAAAAAATCTTCCAGACTGCCGCCGGCATAGTCCTGCAGAATTTTTGCTGAACAGTACGCGTCAATGCAGCCTTTTTTTCCGCAATAACAAGTCCTGCCATTGCGCTCTATTACCATATGCCCAAACTCCCCGCTTCTGAAATTTTCTCCTTTGTACAGCTGCCCCCCGAGGTATAAGGCACCGCCGATTGTATTACTAAGAGAAAGATAAACCGCATTCGTGATTTTATCGTCCAGTTCCGCACACGCTGCGCTGTTTGCGTCGTTCTCCAGCTCACACGGAAATCCCAAAGAGCTTTCCAGATTGCGAAAGCTGACATTCTCAACATTCAGTGTATGAGAACGTATGAGGATTTTTTGCGCTCTGTCCACAATACCCGGAAGGGAAAAACCAACCCCTATGATCTTCCCTTTCTCTGTCCCTGCCTTCCTGATAAATTCCCGGATCCCCTGTTCCAGACAGTCATAGTATTGGATACTATTTTGGAAAGGCCGGCGTATTCTGTGGGACTGAATAATTTCTTTTCTTGTATTTACCATAACCATAGTAATATGATTATTTGTAATGTCAACACCGGCCGCATACCCGGCATCTCTTACAATAGACAGCGCTTTCGCTTTTCTGCCGCCGGTGGACTCATATTCTCCCTCTTCCACCACGATCCCCGCCTCCACTAATTCCTTTACATTCTGCAGTGTGGTAGGCATACTCAGATTCAGTTTATTGGATATCTCTGCCTTTGAGGTACTGCCCTGTCCAGATATAAACCTGGCAATTCTGGCTTTATTCATGCGTTTTGTCTCTAATATATTTACCGGCATATTCCATTCCTTCCACTTTTATCATTCATTTAATAAAATACATTATAGATATTAGCCATAGAAAATGCAAGGAAATGCACAGAAAAACAAAAAGAGCCTTCTCCCACAATCGAGAAAAGACTCTGTGCATTCAGAAAAGCTGGACATTTCTTTATTTCCTAAATGTACTGCGGATAACAGGACTTGAACCTGCACGTCATGGACACTAGAACCTAAATCTAGCGCGTCTGCCAATTCCGCCATATCCGCATATAACTCTATAGTTCTGAACGCTTCCCTTTCGGGCAGGCTTACGGCTTCGCCGTATAATAAAAGGTATAAACCAAAAGTTTATACCTTTGCAATGAGACATCGGGGATTCGAACCCCGGACAACTTGATTAAAAGTCAAGTGCTCTACCAACTGAGCTAATATCCCATAGTCTGGTCCTGTCTCCAATCGGCAAGGTCCCAGAGCTGGGCTAGCTGGATTTGAACCAGCGAATGCAGGAGTCAAAGTCCTGTGCCTTACCGCTTGGCGATAGCCCAATAAAAAAAGCTGTACACTCATCAGCACACAGCGCAAGGTGGATAAAGGGATTCGAACCCTTGGCCTCCAGAGCCACAATCTGGCGCGCTAACCAACTGCGCTATACCCACCATACAACGTGCCTGGAGGGATTCGAACCCCCGACCCACGGCTTAGAAGGCCGTTGCTCTATCCAACTGAGCTACAAGCACATTTCCTCTCTAATGAGATTAGAGAAGCGGGTGATGGGAATCGAACCCACGTATCTAGCTTGGAAGGCTAGTGTTCTACCATTGAACTACACCCGCACAATGTTATCGTCTTTACTGCAATAACTTTACGACAGTCGGGGTGACAGGATTCGAACCTGCGACCTCCTGGTCCCAAACCAGGCGCTCTAGCCAAGCTGAGCCACACCCCGAGATGTATTTTGTTGTCTGCTGAGCTCACTTTACCTCTTTTTTGCTCAACGCAAGATATAATATACCATAGCATTTTCCATATGTCAACACTTTTAATCAACAAAATACATATTTTTCTATTTTATACTCTTTCAGTTTTTCAGGTAGTTTATAGTATAATGAGCATCCCCTTTTCTGTCAATCTCCATGATAAGAAAGCTGGGTTCCCTTCCAATTTGTCTGGGATATGAAAGGCTCCCCGGGTTCAGGATCGTGATACCCTCCAGCTGTTCAATCAAAGGCCGGTGAGTATGACCGTACATTACGATCTGAACGCCCCGAACTCTCCCTTCTTCCTCCAACCGCTCTGTTCCCATGGAAACTCCGTAATAATGGCCGTGGGTCAGCAGCACCTTGTAGTTCCCCAGCTGTATTTCTCTTTCTCTGGGAAGATCAGAAAAAAAATCATTGTTTCCGGAGACAATATAGACAGGACACCCAGCCAGGCATTCTATATAATCCTCATGCCCTTCTGCATCTCCCAGATGAATCAGTGCGTCTACCGGGGCAACCTTCTCCAGTACCCGTTCCAGATTCCGTTCACGTCCGTGGGTATCGCTAACCACTAATATCTTCATCCGCAGCCCCCTCCCTGTCTATATAAGATGTTCCCGAAACATCTTTTCTTTCAGTGCCCGCAGAGCATTTCCACGGTGGCTCAGTTTATTCTTAACATCCATAGACAGTTCGGCAGTGCTGCATCCATATTCCGGCAGATAGAAGATGGGATCATATCCGAAACCATTGCTTCCCCTCTCTTCCCATCCGATAATTCCTTCAATGGTTCCTCTTGTAGTAATCACCCTGCCATCAGGAAAAACCGCACCTATGGCGCAGACAAATCTTGCAGTCCTCTTATCCTCCGGGACCCCGTCCAGGCGTTGGATAATGTTGTGATTTTTAATTCTGTAAGAAGTATCCTCTCCCATATAGCGGGCAGAATAAATCCCAGGCTCCAGATTCAGATAGTCTACCTCCAGTCCGGAATCATCCGCCAGCACAATATCTCCATGCGCTCTGCACACATCCGTCTGCGCAATGGCCCTGGCTTTGATCAATGCATTTTCTTCAAACGTGCTTCCGTCTTCTACAATATCAAGTTCAATCCCAGCCTCTTTCATAGACAGAATATCCATATTCAAGTCCTTGAGAATTTCCCGGATTTCACGCATTTTACCTTCGTTGCCGGTTGCAAATATAATACGACTCATTCCTGCACCTTCTTCTTTATATAATACTTGCAAGAATTTTACCACAATTCACGGGGCAGGACAACTGCTTTTATCAACATGGACCAGCATTCCCCGTGGCAGGCTCAATTTTATTCCGGTTTCGTCTTTTTGGGAGGCTTCGGCCCCAAAAACTGATAGAAATATGTCTTCAGCATTCCATTATAAATTTTCCTGTTTTTATCTGCCTTTCTGCCAATGTATTTCTCTGCATCCTCATAGCTGGTGATTAGATACATGGACCAGGAGTCAAGAGCGGCAAAGCTCTCCCCTATCTCTGTATACAGACCAGGAAGTTGGCTGCGATCTTCCAAACGTTCCCCATAAGGAGGATTGGTAATCAGGAACCCATATTTCTTAGGGTGCCGAAGCTGGCTCACTTCCCTCTGCTGAAAATGTATCAGATGCTCTACACCTGCCGCTCTGGCATTCTCTCTTGCAGATCGAACCACGTCGCCGTCGATGTCATATCCCTGAATATCCACGTCTATCTTCGTATCCATCCGTTCCCTTGCTTCATTGGCAGCATCATACCAATGCCTTCTGCCCACTACATTTTTCCAGTCTTCTGCCAGAAAGGAGCGGTTCATTCCCGGAGCTATGTCTGCTGCCAGCATAGCGGCTTCAATAGGAAATGTCCCGCTGCCACAGAAGGGATCTACCAGAATTCTGTCTTTCTTCCAGGGAGTGAGCATAAGTAAAGATGCCGCAAGTGTCTCTGTAATAGGGGCTTTGGCAGTCAACTGCCGGTAGCCCCGCTTATGAAGAGAGGTTCCGGTAGTATCAAGTCCTATCGTAGCCACATCTTTTAGAAAAGATACACGAATCGGGTAACTGGGACCGTCTTCCTCAAACCATGTTACCTGGTATTTTCCTTTTAAGCGCTCTACAATTGCTTTCTTCATAATAGACTGTATATCTGACGGGCTGAACAGCTTACTCTTTATAGAATTTGCCTTCGCCACCCAAAACTTCCCGTCTTTGGGTATATAATTTTCCCAGGGAAGCTCCTTTGTCTTATCAAAAAGCTCCTCAAATGTTGTAGCCTGTATCTTTCCGACTTTAATCATCACTCTCTCAGCAGTTCTGAGAAATACATTGGCATAGGCTATTGCCTCTGCATCCCCCCAAAAGGTCACTTTTCCATCCTCTACCTGACTAATATCATACCCCAAGTCTATGATTTCCCTTTTCAGTACCGCCTCCAGCCCAAAATGGCAGGGGGCAATTAATTCCATTCGTTCCATTCTTGTCCTCTTTTTCTTAATTATAATTGAATCTCTTTCACCACGGTTCCGTCAAATCCCTTGATGCTGAACCTTCCGTTCTCCAGCACCGCATAGGTGGGGATATTCCCTTCCTTCGGAAGGGATACACTTCCTGGATTCAGAAGGGTATAGCCTGTCCTGCGCTCTGCCTTAAGTACGTGAGTGTGACCGTGCAGAAGCACATCACCCTCCTGCAGCGGGGGCAGATGATCCTGATTATAAACATGGCCATGGGTCGCATAAATAGTTCGTGTTTCTTCTATTATAATGCAGTAATCCGCCATCACAGGAAATTCCAGGACCATCTGGTCCACCTCCGCGTCACAGTTCCCTCTCACATTGTATATTTTCTGTTTATAATTGTTCAGCATATGAATCACTTCCTTGGGAGCATATTCCCTGGGCAGATCATTGCGGGGTCCATGGTACAAAAGATCTCCCAATAGAAGTATTTTATCTGCACCTTCCTGTTCATAGGCCTGCAGCATCTCCCTGCAATAGTAGGCTGACCCATGAATATCTGAAGCAATCAAGTATTTCATAAAAATTTCTCCTTTGAACAGTTATTACCTCATTCTACTATGATTACCGCCAAAATACAAGTTGGGTCCTTTATAAGCCCGGAATCCGCCAACAACAGACTTTGTCCGATACCCTTTCTTCATCAATTCCCTGGCGGCGAACAGACTGGCACCCCCTCTGTCACAATAAAGAATCAGTGTCTTGCTTTTTGGAAATCTTTTGGCATATTCTAATTCTTCATAGGGAATGTTCACAGCCCCTTTAAAATGACTCTCTTCAAATTCCTCTCTGGAGCGCAAATCTATAATAATAACGCTATTGTCACCACAATAGCTGTCTAACATACTTACTGAAATTGTGTCTACTGTTACCATAACAAATTTATCCTTTTTCTTTCAGTATATGTTGGGAAAATTTACCTGTGTAAGCTCCCAAACGGAAAAAAGACGCGGCAACTTACGTTGCTGCGCCTTTAAGTTCCAGAATAGAATCTGGATTCTTAGTTGTTAGAGCTCTTATTTGAAGATTTGTTAGAGCTTTTGTTCTGAGAATTGCTGTTCTGAGAATTGTTATTCTGAGAATTGCTGTTCTGAGAGCTTCTGTTCTGGGAGTTGTTGTACTGAGAGTTATTGTTCTGGGAATTGCTCTCGCTGTTTGAGTAGTTGGAAGACTGGTTATTGTACTCGTTGTTCATTTTGTTTTTGGTTGATGTTTCGTCACTGTAATTTTTGGACATAATTACTACCTCCTGAATAACGTTTTTTGTTACGTTCTTATTATTCCTTGTTATCCGGGAAATATTCCTCATAAATCCTGCCAAATACTTTAAGGTACAAAAATAAATTAAATTATTGCTTTTTTCTTCCTTTTATATTATAATAATCTAGTAAAAAGAATTTACCCTTCAAAAAATTTTTTTTACATTATAACCCCTTATTTAATTATTTATACTCCCCTCGAAATAGCCGGTAGCTCCCCTACCGGCTATTTCTCTTTTTATTTATGAGTGAGTATAGAAATTTAATCTTTCAAAAGAGGGACTGCCTTACAGGCAATCCCTCTTTTACTACCGTCTCTTCGAAAAATATGAAATCACAAAGCCAATTAACACAATCGGCAGTATAATCGGTACCAGTACCCGCAGAATGCTGAACAGCACTGCCAGTATCACTAATACGATCAACACTATCTGCCAGGTTTTCATAGTGCCGCCCCGTCCAAAAGACCTGCCCCGGGATTCCTGCGACTCTGTCTCATAGGAATATGCAGTGCCGCCGTCACTGGCCTCACTGCATCCCTGTGTATCAATAATTGTCTTTGCTATCAGAAGCGGATCCCCCAGCATCTGAATCACATCCTGCTCGGCAATTCCCGCTCTAACTTTATCATTAATATACTGGCTGTAATAATCTATGTTCTCTCTTACCTTCCCCGGAGGGATTTCCCCGGTTAACTTACTTCTTAAAGTATCTAAAAATTCCCCTTTACTCATTTGAGTGACTTTCCATCCTTTCCTGCGGTAACTCATGGTTCTGTCTGATCTGCTGTCTGCTTTCACAGCTCTGATATATATATTCCGCCCATTCGCCAAATGCCTTCACTTGGTTCATTTCTGTTATTATATCATAGGGGCGCTAAGATACAATGGTATTTTTTCTGAAGGTTTTATAAACAGAATTAATTTTTTATTTCCCATAAAGACATAGGCATTGCCTTCACCTCAAATAGAAAATGGACTATAATTTGTACTATAGTCCATTATACCCAAACCTTCTTTTCTCAATTCCTGTAAGAAACTTTATTTTCCCGTGCGGTAAGCAGCCTCCAAAATATCCAGTGCTCCCTCGATTCCAAACCGGCAGCTATCCACCGATAAATCATACCTGCTCAAATCCCCCCACTTCTCATCTGTATAATAATTGTAGTAGTACCTTCTCTGCTTATCCATCTTACGAATCAGTGTCGCTGCCTCCTTCTCGTCCACAGAAGCCCGTTCCATTATTACCTTGATCCTCTCTTCCAGTGCTCCGTATATGAATACTTTGATACAGAAGGGATATGCTCTCAGTACGTAATCTGCACACCTTCCCACAATGACACAGTCTTCTTTTTTGGCAAGATCGCGTATAACCTTAGACTGTTCGCTGAATAAAACGTCATTCATTGGCTCAAACCGGAATCTGCGTTCCATCTGCACATCGTCCTCGACAGGATATCGCCAGGGATTGGCCCGTTTTTCGTCTACTTTTCGCAGTTCTTCGTAAGGTATGGAACTGTTCTGACCAGCCAAATCCACAAGCTCCCGGTCATAATAATGGATTCCCAGCCTTTCTGCCAGTCTCTGAGCTATAATTCTGCCGTTGCTTCCGTATTGTCTGCCAATTGTAATAACTCTGTTTCCCATCCTATGCATCGCTCCAATCTCTTTGTTTTGTATAATCTAATCTTATCATATAATTCATATCCGCTCAACGGAATTCTCCTAACTATTTTGTATAAGCCATGTATTATTTTGTCAATTTTATTTTTTCATGGAAAACAATATTCCCCTCTCCTGACAGTATACTAAAATATATTTTTTTAGAAAACCTATTGACAACCACTATTTTCTGTTGTAAAATAACTAATGTTGCTACGGACAGCAGCAACTAAAGTGTGCGTTTAGCTCAGCTGGATAGAGCGTTTGGCTACGGACCAAAAGGCCGGGGGTTCGAATCCTCTAACGCACGGCAAAGCCCTTGAAATCTAGGATTTCAGGGGCTTTCTTTTCTTCCTGCAGGAAGATTGACACCTTCTCACGATACACCATATCCCCCATAATACGACCTGAAGAATATCTTATCCAATTTATAGATATCAGACCCCATACGGCTATACGTATTAGCAAGATGAAGATAATCTTGTGTCACATCATATCCAGAATGTCCCATATACAATCTTAAAGACTCCATATCGCCACCGCCCAAAATAAAGGACGTTGCAAAAGTATGTCTTAATAAATGCGGTTTCAATCTTTCCAATCCCGTTTTTTTCTTAATACGAGAAAATAAAGATTTTATTGTATCACCGGAAATTGGCTCCAAACTACCGTTAACCGAACAAAATAAGAAATCATGTTCTTGACCAGTATAAGGACGATATAAAGTAATATACTCATGAAGACATTTTTTTAATTTTTTTGCTAAAGGAACAATTCTATCTTTTTTTCCTTTACCATCTATAACTATTATATGATTCTGCAAAAAGTTAATATCATTTAAATGTAATTTACATACCTCACCAGACCGCAAACCTGCATCAAGCATCAAATGAACAATACAATAATTTCTTATACCTGTCATTGTTCGAAGATTAAAACATGAGTCAATCGTTTTTACCTCATCAGAAAATACTGGTAAAACAAGCTTCTTTTCCCTTTTTATCAACTTAAACTTTTTCATTAAGTCTTTTTCAATATATTCATTCCGAAAAAGAAAGTTGAAAAAAGTGCGAAGGTCAATCGAATATGTACGAATAGTTGTATTTGTAATATGTTTATCTTCAGTCGGTTTAAAAGGATGGTCATCCAATTTAGTCTTATTACGCAAGTATATGACATACTCTTGCAAATCTAAGTTTGTAATACTGTCTGCATCAATTTTACATAAATCACAATTATACTTTCTCATCAGGAATCTTAAAAAATATCCTAATGTATTTTTATAGTTACGGACTGTATTTTCACCACAATATGTTTCCCTATCAAAAATAAATAATTCGAAAGCCTGTTGCATATTAATTCCCATGTTTTACCCCCTATTCTTCTATTGTTTCATAGTAACTCACATTTCGTCTTGCTGTCCCTACTTCATACCCAATCGATTTATAATGCTGAATATCACTAAAAGAAACTAATTCCTCATGCAATAATCTAGCATCTGATAAATCCAACATTTCCGTATATTCAGTAGGAACATTCAAATTTCTTGAAGCCCAATATTTCTTTTTATTCTTTGTATGCTCCATCAAATCCTTTGTAACATATTTTGTCATATATTTAGTAGCCGCTTGATTATTTGATACCTTTGTAGCCGTAGCCCATCCTAATTTATATTTTCCAATATTATATATCTCCCGTTTTTGTTTGTCGTAATGACCAGAAAAAACAAAATCCAAATTTCCACATTGCGAAAACAATCCATGAAAATGATATGCACCATCTTTATGTCTTTCCGGGACTACGACATATTTAAAATCAAGTCCACAATCCTTTTGCATATTTTTCAGCCATTGAGATACCTTTTTGGTACAGTCCGAATAATCATATCTATTAACTTTTTCAGGATTAAGAGTTAAAGTCACAAACCAATCCCAAATATTTGCACGTGTCAAATCATAAATCTTATTTTTAGACCTTTTCATAGAATTTAAAACGCTTCGCTCATGTTCTTTTTCAAAATAGTCGAAATCATCAATAACGAGTGTCTTTTCATTATTAAAAGGATTCGTTTCAAATTCTTTCGTAGATTCATATTCAGCTTTCTTTCCGGTGTATACCGGATGGCTGTAAATAGCCGTCTGCACTTGGCCATTACCATAGTTTTTTATCCGTACATTGTACAAAAAATCCACCACCCAACATTATTTAATGTACGTAATATAAAAACAAAAACAATAAATTTGTTCGCCTACGGCGGAAAATACTCTTAAGTGTTGCTATAGTCAAGTAGAGCAACACCCCTCTGGGCGCCTGTCGGCGTCGCCGCCGCCGGCCCCTACGTCGGGTCCCCTAACCCCGTCTTGAGGGCCAGCGGCTGGCGAAAGCTGACGCAGATTCTTTGTGTCGAATATTTTATAGCTGTCATAAAGACTAAAATACCGTTTCATGCCAAACAAAAAATTGGCATGATCATGTTTACCCGTTGTCATCCAGGTAACCGACACAACAATAAAGTTCTTGCCGGGAATAAACCGGGAAAGGAGCCAGCCGAAAAACTTAAAATTCTTGATATTCCGATGCACATAATTGTATTCAAAACAATTCCTAATCTGCTTATCAACCAGGTCCTTATGCTGCGATATCAAAACCACCTCATAACCGAACTTACGGTGTTGGGTAAAGAATACAACCCACTGAGAACGCCCCCGCTGGTTCCAGCTCCGGGAGTTAAACATGGTCTGACACTCATCAATTATCAGAAGAGTCTGTTTCTCCTTAATCTGGCCTTTCTCATTCCGTGCATGGTACTTATCAGCATAATCCAGCAGAAAATCAACCGTCAGCCCGTCATTGCCTACCTCCAGAATATCCGCCTGCCGGGAAAGATGCTTCTTATCCCAGAAATGTTCATTAATTTCAAAATTCGCTATGACATTTTTACCACGGCGGTGCCACTGGTCAATCATCTTTGCGACATGGAGACTCTTGCCACTGCCGGGAGTCCCAGAAAAGAAATATATCATACGATCACCCCACTAAAAAATCTTTTTTACAAACTCAAGTATCTTATCCAAATTCTTAACTATGTAATAAATAGCCACTGCGGCCAACCAAACTTCCAGCATGGTCAAGCAAACATCAAACGGAATAAAATAGTTCAAAAATCCAAGGAAGTCAAAACTCTCAATGGCATCTGTCATTTTCTGAAACGGAGACAAAGGAAGAAGCATAATTATAGCTTGAAGAATCTTAATTACAATATCAACAATAAAATCTATCTTATCCAACATTCTTAGCGCCACCTCCATCTAAAAACAGCTTCCTTGTCATAGTCATAAGAAACAAAACAAAAGTCAGGGACAACAATGCTCTGGAAGCCTTAGACAAAGGAGCAAACTGCTCCAAATCCAAAGTTAAGGGTACATCTATACCATACCGCTCTATTTTAATAGCAAAATCAAATTTAGGCGTTTCAGGAGTAGCAGCTAGTTTCTTAAGTACAATCATAAGGTCCCAAGGAATAGAAGTAGGAAACCGCTGTTGAGCTTCCTTCCCAACATCCTTAAATTTATTAAAAAGTCCTAAAAGAAAATTATTAGCTCCACCACTCTGCTCAATTGCATCTTCCAAATCACTCATATTGTCAATGATAGAATCCAATTTTGTATTTGATAGGACAAGTTCAGCCAATATGGCATCCAATTTTTCCGATAGGTCTGGGGGAAAGGCGATATCACCCCCGGAGCCGCCAGAGCCGTCCAACCGTTCAGCCAGTAGATTATATATCTTTGCCAGCCAAGCAACCTGATTATTCCCAGAAGCAGTTATTGCAGATAATAAGTCATCCAGATTCTGAACAACATCATCCAAATTATCATTAATACTGTCTAATGCTTCTAAAATTTTACCGATTCCAGCATCAACAATGCCCTGTAATTCATCTGGCGTTATAGACGCATTACTATTAACTTCTGATATATTATTTGTCACCGAATTATAAGTAGTATTCTGCACAGTCTCCCAGTTATTTGTTTCAAACATGTTTTTAGATATGGAATACTGTGCATTAACATCAAAATTGTAAAAATTATCAATAGCATACATAGATGACTTGTTTATATAACTATTTACTTTAGCCGGGGATGAAAATATTTTTAAAGTAGGTAAATAATAATAAGATACATTGTTATTATTAAAATTTTTATAGTTATGTGAAAAAGGCCCGAGATAACAAGTAGCTTCTTTAAAATTAATAGAGTATAAATCCCCATACGAAAACGTACTATTTGTAACCGGATCATACGCTTGAATATAAGAAGAACTAGAAGAAGCATAATGGCTATAATAGTACTTGCTAGTATCTAAAATATAAAAATACCAGGTAGAATAATCTTTCATAAATAATACATTTTTACCCTTTAAAAAAGATAATAAGGTAGCATACTGGGACGGTGTAATCGTAGTCCACATTTCCAAAAAACTTTCAGGCGTACATAGCTTACCATTTGGAAAAATACCAGAAGAAACGCCCATAGAACATCCAGCACTATTACGCATGGCATCAAGTGCGGCATTATGCAAATCGCCCCAATAGGCAGAATCAAACTGTATGTATTTTTTCCCATCTTTTTCAACTTCTTTATATGAAACACCTTCGGAATATTTCTGCATATAATCGGAATTTCTAATTTGTTCCCGGATTTCAGGAGACGCAGTTACCCCCATCTGCGCAAGCCCATAATCTATAGCCGAAGATGCCCCAGCGCCGCCTGATGAACCGCCCCCGCCTTCAGACGCATACACGAGGCTAAAATTCATCACAGCAAGCAATGCCGCAATCAAAAAACATAATATGCGTTTACACTTTTTCAATATCACACCTCCCAAAACTTAGAAAACGGCACGGACTTCAATCCGTACCGTTGACTAATTAAGTATAAAACCAGGGGTAAAGTTAATAGTTACAAAAAAATTAGTTGGCTACACTGCGGAAGAATCCGACACCCAAACGGATAGCAAGGAAAAGTCCCATAATACCCATACCGATTGGAAGTGCAGTTGTAACCATTCCGGTTACATCAGTCTTAACTGCTGTTAAAGCAGTTTCGAATGCTGTTGACATCGCTTCACTCATAAAATTCTACCTCCTATTATTTTTTTATATTTAAAAGGCTGAATGCCTTAAAAATACCATAAGTAATAAAAATCAAAATCGTACCAAGAGCAATACCTTCAGCCATAAAGCTACAAAATTCCGTATTCAAACTTGAAAAATAATCCAATAATATATATTCCTCTGGATTCATCACATTTTCCTCCATACAGTTCTTGCTAAAAGTATTCCGAATATTAACGCAACTCCCATACAAAGATACAGGGAGATTGTATTGCCTACCATAGTACTTTCTTTCACCTGCGTTAAAATTTGTGTATAATCAGGATTTTCCGTAGCCGCTGCAGCTACTTCTTGAGACTTCCCATCCGATAATACGCCTTTAATTTCAGCAACATTTTGTCCGATATCCAGCAAAGATTCTTCCACTTTGCTGTTATCCTCTTCCACCACGGGGGTCTTCCCCGCATTGTTACTACTTTCTTCATTCTTTCCCATCCCTTCTACTGTCATCTGCAGGTTATCCAACCGTTCATTTGTTCCATTAATAGCTTCTAATATTTGTTGTAGCAACTCATCATTCATCTTTTTGTACCTCCTTAATAACAGGAGTTTTTTTACGAAAGCTACGAAATTCAAAAAATTCTCGGAACAATTCTTTAACCTTTATCAGAATGCAAATACAAACATATATAATACCTAAAACCACTAAAACCTTTACCAAGTCAAGTAGATACATAAGTCACCCCTTCTCTTGCAAGTTGGTATACACAACACTTTAGCTCAATATAGTGAGCATATCATTCACCGAGACAGTACCCACAATTTGGACAATACTGCCAAGTTTCACATACAATATGTTCAACTTTAGTCGTATCCAGTTCTTTTTTCATATCAATAAAAGCCCAAAAAATCACTATAGTCATAAAACAAACAACAGATGAAACCAATACAAAAACCATAATTTTATCAGATTTCAAAACGCCTCACCCTTTCATTAACCTCTTACTACCCAAAACAAAAAGAGGGGGTAATCAAGCCGAATTCTCTTTTATCTAAAGCTGGAATCCTTCCCGCTGTGTGCAGGAAGTCTCCGCTTTAGACCTTGATTTTATGTTTGTCGGATAAGCCGCCCTACAGGCGGTATACCGACAGCAAGTCACGATTTACGACACTTTAGCGGCGGGAACGCCGGAAATGCCCTCAAGACGGATAGAATTATATGTAGGATTGAAGTCCACCAAGGCCGTTACCCTGGAAAACTCTGGCAGTTTTTTGGCATCCGCAAATACCTGCTCATTGGCCATACACTGCATTGTTTGTGCCCCGTCCAACTCCCGGAACAAAACCAGATAATAAGTCTTACTAGGGTCCTTTTTCCCCACCTGCTGAAAAGCTCCTGATAAAATAAATGTACCTGTTAATTTCATAATTTTTTACCTCTCTTTTTTAAATTTATATTTATTTTTTATGCACCAAACTCTTGACGTCCCATAATATCAATAAGCTGACTGCGCATTTTTAGATATGCCAGATATTGTTTTTTACTGACCTTGCACCCGGTAAACTGGCAGTCCTGATAATATCTAATCTGCGTTGCCAAATAACGGTCATAGTCGATAATATCAAATGCCGTCATGTATACCGCATGTCCCTTGTCAAACAAGGATATCACCACCCTTTATATAGCTGTGCAGTTGCCCACGGGCCTGTAAAAATTGCTCATAATCGGCATAAAAAAGGTAATATATAGAGCCATCATCAGAAAGACCAATTGTACCCCCAGTATCATGCGCAAATTCCACCAAAAAGGACATATCATTTGTTATCAGCGAAATTTTATACATGATTATCACCTCCATTTTTAGCCTTACAAATTCTTTTTAATAATTCATGGGTCAGTTCCATCGAGACTAAACCGAAATTAGAAAAACCACTTAACTGAGAAAGCACCCACGCATACTCACCAAAATCCTGCATACAATTCTCATCATAGCCACGTTCACAATGTTTTTCAAAATTTATTACAACACCTTGCATGTATTCTTCAATATATCTCTGCTTCTGCTTTAAAGTCATAAGCACACATCCTTAACTTAAAAAATAAAATCTGTAAAAACTTCTTTATCACTTCTAAAAAATCTTTCTGAATTTGTATCACTAAATTTTTCACAGCTAAAGCTTTTAGAAGACCTATCATATTCCCCTCTAATATATACTTGTTCAGCTTTAGGATTTTCAATTTCTTTTAGTGTAAAATAACTGCCAATTTTTAAATCTTTTAATTTTTTCATCTTGATTTCCTCTTTTTATTTATGGGTGAGGTGAGGGCCGAAGCCCCCACACTGCCATTACTATATTACTTAGATATCTTTATCCGAGACTCATACTGCACATATTCATCATCAGTAATAATCCCACAAAGATTAGCATAAGATAGCTGTCCTTCGAGCCGCCTTAAGCCAAAATCAAAAACAGAGAATTCACAGCCTTCAGGATTACCTTTTAAAAAATCATCAACTAAAGTATCTAAAAATTCTCTTGCATGTCCTAAATCAAATTCTTTTCCCATAAAAACCTCACCTTCCATTAGTCCGCTTCCGTTCCCTCAACAAAATTAGATAAAATTCTATACACAAAATCACACTCTGCCTTACCATATCCATTTTCAGATAACGTTTTTCTCACTGCGGCCGCTGAAGGTAGATATTCGGGCATTTCTATGATTTTAATAAAATCACCCATATTACCCCATGCATCCATCAACTGACGCTTGCTAGTTGCTGGTATGTACTCTCTGAAAATTTCATCACCATTGTCAATAATGCACTTAAATTTCTTAATCTTCATTTTTCCCTCACCTTCCCGATTCTTTACTAATCGAAAAAAATCTGATATAATTAATAGTTACTACTACCGTAAGAAAGTGTCACTTTCTTTCTATAGTTATATTATACTATCAAATTTGATAGTAGTCAAGCATTTTTAATATCATATTTAACATTATTTCGAAGGGAATTTTTTATGAATTTAATAGATAATATTGAAAGAATCATGGAAGAGAAAAAAATATCTAAATACAAACTAGAAAAAGACACAGGAATCAAGCAATCTACGTTCCAAGGATGGAAAAGAGGTTCACAGCCTACCGCAGATAAAATAAGCAAATTACTATCATATTTGAATGTAACGCCAAATGAATTATTCGGATATGATACAAAAGAATTAAACAATGAAGAAAAAGAACTGCTATTTTATTTTAAAGAACTACCGGATATTTCTAAGAAAGAATATATTTCAGAAATCAAAGGAGCCGCTAAAATGTATAGCAATCTTTCGGAAAAATCATCAAAATCGAAGACTGGTTAAAAAAAATGGTAATGAGTGGTAAAAACTGGAAACATATACCATTAAAAAAAGAAGTAGGAAAACCTACCTCTTCTTTTTACCTCTCTTAAAAAACCATTTTATAGTTGTTATAAATCCAATTATAGCAAAAATAATTATCAAGTAACTAAACAATGTCAATAAAAATCCCGTACCAAAAAACAATAACATATGACACCCCCTCTTTAGTATTTGACATAATTATACCATTTACAGATAAAATATCACAACCAAAAGTGTCAATTTTTATCCAGAAAATTACATCACTACATATTAACACAAAAAATCATTAAATTATCTGAAAATAGGAGCTGCAGCCATCAAAAGTATCTGAAAACGAGTTTTCGGATAGTACAAGCCTACGGACCAAAAGGCCGGGGGTTCGAATCCTCTAACGCACGGCAAAAGCCTTGTTTATAGATTAAACAAGGCTTTTTTGTATTTATTTACCCATATACTTTCCGAATGTCAGCAGGGCTTCCTTCTGTTTTGGCGACAGCGTCTTTGGAATTCCTACCTGGAGGGTTACATAGATGTCTCCTCTGCCTCCCCCCGTTTTCTTGGGAGCCGGAAGTCCCTTTCCTGCCAGGCGTATCCTTGTTCCCGCCTCTGTTCCAGGTGCCAATGTATAGGGGACAATTCCCTCCAAAGTCGTTACCTTTATCTCCCCGCCGAGGGTCATAGTTACAAAATCCACACTCATGGAAGCATGTATATGATAATCCCGCCTCTCAAAGTGAGGATGCTCGTCAATAAGCACAATTACAAACAAATTCCTTAGCTCTTTGTCAAATCCCGGTTCGCATACAATATCCTGGAAAAAATAAAACTGGCCGGGACAGGAATTGGGAGGTATCTTTACTTTTACTTTTTGCGACACCATAATGTAACCCCGTCCGCCGCATTTGTGACAGGCCTTTTCCGGAATCTCCCCGGTTCCCTGACAAGTACGGCAGGTTTCTTCTCTCCTTCCGGAATCATATCTTGCATTTGCATATACCATATTTCTGCCGTGACCCATACATTCCGGGCACACTTTTCCCCCTGTACCAGGTTCCTTTCTGCTTCCGTGACAGCTGGGACATTCCTCCTGATACTGAATAGTAATTTCCTTAACCACTTCCCTCAGTGTTTCTTCCATAGTGAGATGTACCGCTGCGCGAATACTGGATGGCGGAATCTCATCTGGCTCCTCTTCTCTGGTACGCCCTTCCCCGCAGGAACCGCAGTGTCCTTCCTTTGTGTGGCTGTGACTGCTCCTGCCGCTGTGATCATGCCCGCCGCAGGAACCGCATCCGGAGCAGTCTTCTTCCTTTTCCTCATAAGAATACGTATACTGATAATAAAAACTGTTCCGTCCGTGGCTTTTCCGGAAGGCCTCATGTCCCATATAACGGTACTGCTGCCGCAGCTTTGGATCACTCAGCACCCTGTATGCCTCGGCAATCTTCTGGAACATTTCTTTGTTTTTCCCGTCACTGTCGGGATGATACTTTTTTGCCAGCCGTCTGTATGCCTTTTTGATCTCAGACTCGTCTGCATGGTAAGAAACTCCCAGTATCTGATAATAATTCTCCGTCACCATACAATCACCTCCCGTCCTGCAAAGCTGACAGGGCCATTTTAATCCACAGCTGGCTGTTTTCCAGATCAGCAATGGATTTCTGCAGATAGCCTTCTATCTCTTTCATCCCTGACAGCTTCACCAGGGATATTAATTCATCCAGATGCATCAAATTGTTTTTATTGCAGATATCTACCTGCTGTATATATTCCAGAATAGAACCTGGCTGATTCCAAATCTGCTTTTGGCTGTAATGATACTCCATGGCTATCCCTCCGTCTCTTGTGCCCTGCTCTGCTTTCCTGCTTATCCTTATTTTAAGTCAAATGATACGGAATATCAACTAAAATCATCCAATTTCCTGATATTACTTTTTCTGGATTCCAGAATCCCCTGTCTGGGTTACCAGGATCTGGTATGTATCTATATCCAGATAGGTTCCAAACTTATATCCGGCCTCCCTGACTTTTCCGCAATAGACGAATCCCAATTGTTCATGAAGCTTCCGGCTCCTGTCATTACTTCCTGTGATAACGGAAACTACCGTATGAACAGCAGGATTCTCTCTGGCAATCCTTAAGATTTCCTTTATCAGCTCTGTCCCGATCCCTCTCCCCTGATACTCCCTGTGAACGTAAACCGACAGCTCTACGGTGCCCAAATAAGCCTCTTTTTCTCTGTAAGGGGATAATGTGGCATATCCTACTGCCCTGCCGTCCTCCTCCCATACTCTTAAAGCGTAATTGCCGGTATGAAGAACATACCATGCTTCCCACTCTCTTAGAGTCTTTTTTTCCAGATCAAAAGTTGCCGTCCCAAATAGTACCTCATGATTATAAATATCCAGCAGCGCCTCTAGATCTTCGCGCCTTGCATGTCTCATCATAGCGAAATCCTCCGTCTTAGCAATTTATCTGTTATGTTTACAGTATAAGCTTATCTTTGCCTGTTGTCATCTGGTAATCTCTCCGTTTCTGCGCTATAATGAGTAAATACGTTCCTGTTCACTTTGCTCCCGGTAATACGCTTTGCCGGGCAGCGCCGTGTGAATAGAAAAGTAAATGCGCAATAACTGCAGGAGGAAATTATGGGACTGACCACACTATGCTATATTGAAAAGGATGAATGCTATCTGATGCTCCACCGCATCATGAAAAAAATTGATATAAATAAGGATAAATGGATCGGAGTGGGCGGACATTTCGAGGACGGTGAGAGTCCGGAGGAATGTCTGCTCAGAGAGGTGAAAGAAGAAACAGGCCTGACGCTCACCTCTTATTCCTTTCGGGGATTGGTTACCTTCCTTTCTGACCGCTGGGAACCGGAATATATGTGCCTTTATACGGCAGACAAGTATGAAGGAGAAATGATATCTTGTGATGAGGGCACCCTTGAATGGGTTCCCAAAAAACAGCTCTCAGAGCTAAACCTCTGGGAGGGTGACCGTATATTCTTTCGTCTGCTGGAAGAGAATGCTCCCTTCTTCTCGTTAAAACTGCGTTATGAAGGAGATACCCTTGCAGAGGCCTGCCTGGACGGCACCGATATCCTTCATTAAAAGAAGCCGGGGAATGAACTCCCCGGCCTTTCCTGTCTAAAGTTTCCCCTCTGTGCACAGTTTCCATGTTTTTACTGTCTGCTCTTTTAAAAACTGGATGAATCCGTCAATATTTGAGGTCTCATCAAATTTATGCAGCTCTGCAAAATACCTGTCTTTATCCTCCACGAATATGATCGTAGGGGGATAGTTATGAGTGATAAGATAGTAGTTCATAAGTATCTCGCCCACACGTCCATTGCCGTCAGCAAACGGCCGGATCTCTTCAAAGTTCAGGTGAAAATAGGCTGCTGCCCGAAGGATTCCATCCTGACTGGTCTGCTTCACGGTGGAACATACATCCTCCAGCTCTACGCGCACGGCGCAGCTCCCTTTTTTGAACTCTCCAGCCCTCTCTCCTTTGGCGTATATCTCACTATCATAGCATCTGTCCATCAATTTTTTATGTACTGCCCTTACCAGTTCCACAGACAGAGGCTCTCTGGCCTCTACCTTATCCTTCAGATAGACAGCCATATACTTTTGGTTCTCAATCTCAATCAGCGTATGCAGATCTCCGGTAAAATTGGATACCCCTCCGTGTTCATAGATTCCTTTCGTTGCCTCAAGGGTTGTCTGCGGGTTTCCAATGGCATTGCAGTGATACGCGAACAGCATGCAGAATTCATTTAATTCCTGTTCTGTAACTTGGTTTGCCTGCCAAAATGCTACAACATCTTCATACATAAGAATCAACCTCCTGTTTTCTTGTGTGTAAACGGACAGCCCCCACCGTCCGTTTACTGCCTGATTTGCTACACTACTTTCTCTAAAAAGACCGCAGACGGTTTAAAGACTTCTACGAAACCCCACAATCCCTGACAGACTTCTTTCAAACTGCTGCTTGCACTCATTCTACCACAGAATCCCGGGAACAACAATATAATTTTAAACTTTTTTGGTTTATGCTAAAAAATTTTTGTATTCACTTTTGTACAATCCATTATCCTGCACATAACTTGAAAGGAGTTCATTCATCATACTTCAAACTGGACCGGTCAAATATTATATATCTGGACTTTTTAATATGTCCACTTTTGTGATATGATATCATGCATAGCAAGAAAAACGCGTATATCTGCTTATGATTTACTGCTTACTCACAAAAATACAAGGAAACAAGGAACTACATTATGACGAAGAAGATAGCTGTAATTAACGATTTATCCGGATTTGGCCGATGCTCACTCACGGCTGCCATATCAGTGCTGTCGGCCATGGGGGTGCAGCCCTGCCCGCTTCCCACGGCTCTGCTCACAGCCCAGACAGGATATCCCAGTTACTACTGTGATGACTATACGGAAAAAATGGAGCATTACCGCCGGGAATGGGAAAAAATGCAGGTAGAATTTACCGGGATCTATACTGGATACGTAGCCAATGAGCGGCAGATCCATGAAATATTTTCATTTCTGGATACCTTCTATCAAAAGGAAACCTTTCTTCTGGTGGACCCTGTGATGGGTGATAACGGGCATACCTACGGAATGTATAGTGATGAGCTTTGCCGGCTAATGAAATTATTAGCCGCTCAGGCAGATCTTATAACTCCCAATCTTACGGAGCTTTGTCTCCTAACGGGTACAGATTTCCATGGTCTTCCCGAATCGGGGAACCCCCAGGTTCTCCTGGACACGGTGAGAGAGATGGCTCAGGCGCTCTGTAAAAAGGGGACCAGGGCGGTGGTGGTCACCGGCATCCATTTTCAGGATCCTGCAGAGGGCAGCAAGAAAATAGGGAATCTTTATGTTTCCCCTGGAGAAAGCGGTCTGGCCTCTTTCCCTGATATGGATGGAAGTTTTTCTGGTACCGGCGATCTCTTCGCCTCTGTGCTGGCCGGAGGGTATGCACGGGGGGATTCCCTTGCTCAGACAGTCCTCCTCGCCGGTTCTTTCCTGGAGGATGCACTTAGGGATTCTGTCAGAGAAGGGATTCCTTATAACGATGGTGTAAATTTTGAAAAATATCTGCATTATCTGCTGCCGAAGCAGTAAGAGAGGAGAATAGATGATGAAAGAACAAAATACCAAGACTACCGTACTGCTCACGTTAACAGGGCTTTTTGCTTCCATGATTACCGTTATGACTGCTTATATCTTCCATGTGCCTTACGGGGCAAACGGCGGATATATACATTTCGGAGACGCTTTGATCTATGTGGCAGCCGTAATCCTGCCCCGCCCCTACGCGCTGGCGGCGGCGGCCATCGGAGGCGGCCTGGCCGATCTGCTCACTGCTCCTATGTGGGCACCTGCTACAATCATCATTAAAATGTTGATTGTACTCCCCTTTACCAGTCAGACAGGAAAGCTTTTAACAAAAAGAAATATAATTGCTCCTTTCCTCTCCGCCCTGCTTTCAGCTGCGGGTTATTATCTGGCAGATTATGTCTTATTCGGTGCCTTCGGCGCACTACTGGCATCCCTTACAGGCAGTGCCATCCAGTCCGGGGGCAGTGCCCTGGTATTTTTGGTATTTGCAGCTGCCCTGGATAAGGTCCACATCAAGTCCAGAACAGAGCAGTTAATTCATCCCATAAAAAAAACGGCTCACGCCGATTAGAAAGGAGCCTTTTACTTATGGCTGAAATCTTATATACATACAAGCATCAAGTGTATGCTAACATTACAAATAAGTGCAACTGCAGATGTACCTTCTGCATCCGGGGACAGGAGGAGGGAATTGGGGATGCCCAGACCTTATGGCACAAAAAGGATCCCTCTCTGGACGAGATTCTGGCTGCCATGGATGCATTTGACTTTAATGGATACAAGGAGCTGGTCTACTGTGGCTATGGAGAACCCACCTGCGCCCTGGAGAATCTGCTGGCATCTGCAGCGTATGCCAGGGAGACCTATGGGCTGTCCATACGTGTAAATACAAATGGGCTGGGAAACCTCTATCACAAGAAAGATATCATCCCTCTCCTTGCAGGTGTCGTAGATGCTGTCTCTATCAGCCTAAACGCCCCGGATGCAGATAAATATAATGCCGTATCCCGTCCGTTCCGGCCGGATGCTTTTCAGGGGCTTCTGGATTTTGCTTCCGCCTGCAGGGGAAACATTCCTTCCGTAAAGCTATCCATCGTAGATGTACTACCCCCTGACGAAATTAAAACCTGCCAGGCTCTGGCTGATTCCCTGGGGATCGAACTTCGGATCCGGCATTTTGCTTCATAGACAGCATCTGCCGGTTTTGGGGAATGGACACGGCGGGGGGTGTATCCCCCTGCCCGTTCTTTCCAGGCGCCTTCATATTTATGATCTCCTCCGCATGAAAACTCTCTGCCTCTCTGGCATCGTGTGTAATTACAAGCAGGGTTTTACCCGCTGTATGCGCTTTGATATACGAAATGGTGATGGCTTTTGTCTCCTCGTCCAGCCCCTTCAGCGGCTCATCCATAAAAAAACACTCCGCACCGCTCACGAGGGCCCTTAAGATTGCCACCCGTTGTCTCATCCCGCCGCTCAGTTCTCTGACAGGCTTGTGAAAGGCCTCCGAGAGTCTTAATCGCTCCATTTCTCTCTTCAGTTCATCATTTTTCCATGCTTTGCTGCATACCATGCGCAGATTAGTCAGAGCGCTGAGATTCTCACACAGTCTGTCTTCCTGAAAAACCACCCCCAGGGCTCCAGTAGGAATGCCTGTAACACTGCCCTGTTCCGGCTCCTCAAGCCCAAGCATAATCCGAAACAGCGTGGTCTTTCCGCATCCCGAAGGTCCCATAATACAAGTTGCCATTCCCTTCCCAAAGGTATGGGTGAAATGATCCAGGACGGCCAATCCGCCGTATGATTTACAGATATCTTTCATTATTATGTCCATACACTACGTCCTTTCTATTCTTCTCACCATACCGCGGAGCAGCATCAAAAAGCACTTCTCAAATGAAAAGCTTACCCCGATAATTACAATGGTCCACGCGAATAAGTCGGGAGTATTTAAGTATATCTTGGCATGGTAGAGCTTTTCTCCGATAGAACCTGCAGGAATCCCTATCACCTCGGCCGCCGTGCCAGCCTTCCAGCACAGTCCTAGAGCAAGGCTGCACCCAGATATAAGGTAGGGCAGCAGCTGGGATACATAAATATACACGATCTTTCTTCCTGTTCCCATGGAAAACACCTGGGCCATCTCCAGCAGCTTTTGATCCGTATTCCGGATGCCCTGGTATATATTTGTATAAATCACGGGAAGTACCATGAGAAAAGAGATAAACACTGACAGATTCCTGGAGGGAATCCAGATAAGGCATAAGATAATAAAAGAGGCCACGGGTGTTGACTTTATGACTGTTATCAACGGCCGAAGCAGCACAGAGAACACCCAAAAGCGGGATGCCAGGGCGGCCAGCAGAATTCCCAGGATTAAAGCCAGAAGAAATCCTGACACAATTCTGATAAAGCTAAAGCTTACGGAGGTCCAGAAATCTGCCGTAAAAACCAGTTGTCCCAGTTTTACGGCAACAGAAACAGGAGATGCCAAAAGTATCTCCTGCTGTAGTCCCATGCTTGCCAGCTGCCACAGCAGCAGCCAGAATAAGACTGCACCTGTTTTCCAAAATACTGAATGTCTCTGTGTTTTATCTCTGGAAATAAAAGTCATCATCCGGCATTGCCCCTCCGATTGTCTCAGGATTCTGATCCAGAAGGGTTTCCAGATAACCGGAGAGCATTGTCTTCATCTCCTGGCCTTCCACGAAGGTTATGCTGCATTCCGGGATTGCTTTTACTGCCACTTCTTTTGCCACAATATCATGTGCATCTATGATGACAGAAGCTGCCTCCGCATCAGAATTTACAAAATCCACAGATGCTTTGTAGGCATCCAAAAATTTATTTACCTTTTCAGGGTTCTCCTGTAAAAATTCATTTCTCACAATAATCACACCTGTCACAAGGCGGCTTCCCTCTTCCTGTGAAGATTCCCACAAATCATTTAAATCCAGTGCCACTCTGAATCCTTTATTCTTCATAAGTGCTGTTGTGACAAAGGGCTGGGGAAGAAGTCCCACAGCCGTTTGGTCTGCCGCAAGCGCCGCCACCACCTCGGCATGCTCTGATTTATACTCAATAGTAACATCTTTCCGGGGATCTATGCCATTAGCTGAAAGAACATAATTCAGAGCATATTCCGGAGTCGCCCCTTTCCCGCTGGCATATATGGTTTTTCCTTTCAGATCTTCTGCGGTCTTAACAGCCTCCCCATTCTCCACCAGATACAAAATGCCAAGGGTATTTACTGCCATCACACTTACCTGCTTATTGGTTTTCTGATACAGCACCGAAGACAGGTTGGCAGGGACTGCCGCTATATCAAGCTGCCCCTGGACAATCAAAGGTATAATCTCATCGGGGGATGCCGCAATAGAAAACTCATACTGCGTATCATCCAGCATCTGTGCCATACCCATAGCTGTGGGACCCTTGAGTGCACCTATCCGTACACCAGTTCTCTCTGAAGTATCTGCTGTGTTCTCCACAGCCTCTTTCTCACTGTTGTCTTCCTTTTGCTCCGTCTTTTTGCTGTTATCCTCACTTTGGGAGGACTTACCTGTCCCGCAGCCAGACAGCATGAACGCACATAGACAAACAGCCAGAAAAAAGCTGCACCATTTTTTCTTTTTCATATCATTCCTCTTTTCCTACGAATTGCTATTATTTTATCACTTTTTCGGAATTTTTCCAAGATGATATCTATTTATCACTCATTAATTTCCTGTATCATATATCCCCTTACAATCTCCCGAGAGGGAAATATGACCGCCGCCGTTCTTACCAGCAGATTCACCCCTATCACTCCGGCGATAATCCCCGTGCTCACACTCCCTGTAGGCTGATCATTATTCCCCATTGGCCGGCTCACTATGGCCACAATGGTAAATTTCTTTTTCTCGTACCACGAATTCTCCTCCAGAAACCGCAGCAAAGTACTCTCTTCATGGTGCCTGCCCCGAAAGCCCGATATCCCTACGTTTCCAGCATAAACAAAAGTCCTTCTAACAAATCATTATCCTCTTCAATTACCAGTATCTTATTCATAGTCGCCTCCAAAATAACATGAAAAGGGGACGAAGAACACCCCGGTTCCCGTCCCTTACTTGTTATGCTACAATATTTTGAGGATTCCCTGACAGGAATCCCTGTATATTGTCTTTTAGAATCTGTACCAGCCGTTCCCTTGTCTCTAATCCCTTCCATCCCATATGAGGGGTGAGGATTACGTTTTCCAGGTTATACAAGGGATTGTCCTCTGCAGGGGGTTCGGTCTCCTGGACATCCAGGCCGGCACCCGCAATCTTCTGCTCCTGAAGCGCCTGAATCAATGCCTTCTCATCTACCAGAGCACCTCTGGAGGTGTTAATCAAAAATGCCGACGGCTTCATCAGTTCCAGCGCCTCCTGATTGATGATATGCTTTGTCTGAGGTGTCAGCGGACAATGCAGAGATACATAGTCACTGTTTTTCATAACTTCTTCGAATGTGGTATACCGCACGCCCTCCTCATCCGTACCCGGCGTTCTGGTGTAGATCAGGATGTTCATTCCCAAAGCTTTTCCAATTTTTATTACTTCACGCCCGATATTACCGGCACCGATAATGCCTAACGTTTTCCCATTTACTTCCACATGGTCTACCTGCAGACATTTGGTAAAGTTACACTTATCCCCCCGGGCCAGCATACTCATCTGTTTCTGCATGGATGAACTGAGATTCAGCAGCATCATTATCGCTGTGTGGGCCACCCGGCTGGAACTATAGGCCGGTATGTTGCATACCTGAATTCCCTTTGCCCTGGCGGCATCCAGATCGATATTGTTGTAGCCCGTGCCTGCCTCGCAGATAAGAGCTACAGACTCGGGAAACTGTTCAATTATCTCCCTCTTCAGAGGCATCTCCTTGGTCACAACAATCCTATGCCCCTGTATTCTCTCCAGAATATCCGCTTCCCGTGTATCCTCATACACGGTTACCTCACGGGCTAACACAGAATAATCGATCCTGCCGTCATAATTTACCTTTTCCCCGTTTAAAACTACTACCTTGTCGCTCATAATTCTTCCCTTCCCGCTCCATTTATATTCTGCATACACTATCTTTATTGTACTTAAGTATACCACACTTTAATCGGACAGGAAAGACTTGAGATAGGGAAGGTTAACCTTCTCTGATATTCCGGAATCCTCTCCAGGCCATCCCCCAGAACCTGATTCCTTACATATTGTATTCCCTCTTCCTCCGTGAACCTTACGGTAAGCTCGTGGCTCATTGCCTTATCATTCCCCGTCATTACACAGACTGCATCCACTGTCAGGGTAATCGTACCGTCTTCATTTTCTCTCATATCCGTAATCTCAGGCTCTGAGTTCCCGAACGCATTTGGAATATAATTGCCGCACCCAAGCCTCACCCACCCATATCTCTGCCCTTCCGGATCATAAACCGCATATTGCTTCAGCTGTTCTCCTGTAACCGGCAAATATTTAGAAAGCAGGCTCTCGAACTCTTCTCTGGGGATCCCCTCTCCATACTGGTCCGAAGGAAAACTTTTCTGATATTCCATAGGATACAAATATTGAAAAAGCCCGTTATAATCCAGCTCTTCCATATGATCCTCATCCCAATTGGAACAGAACAGATTATTTCCCTGGTATCCTACCGGTCTCAAATATTTTGCTGCAATCTCTCTGTATTCTTCTTTTATGGGCCTGACCCGTATGGTAGTATTGCCATTCATAATACTGTCTGTGATATCCGGCGCCTCCGGCAGCTCATAGCTGAACCACCCCTTCTCAGTGTACACCCAATCTTTTATCCGGGTATAAGAGGTTTCAGAAATCAAAGGGGCATCTGATTTACTCCATGTTGCATTAGTATACCATACAAACATATGCCTTCCGTCAAATCTGAATTTTTTTCTGCCGACTCCCCCGTCTGGGTAAAGCTCATAGAGCGTTACCTCCCCCTCTTTCCCTTTTAGCGAAGAAGACAAAAAACTATCCATGGATTCATAATTCTTCATATTATACCCGAACCCCAGATCGGCTGTCGGGCTTCCTAACTCTTTCAGCTCTTCCAGCATCAGCTCGGCTGTCTCTCCACCTATAGCTCCTCCTGAAGTTCCCCCACAGCCGTTATTAAGATACGTTTCCTTTACTTTTTCCATTGCGGTTTGGCATTCTGCCTCTGCCTCCTGCCTGTCTTTCTCCTCAACAGGAAGATCATACCCCATTTCCTGATCCTCCGCTGCCCCACTATCTTCAGATGCTGCTTTTTTAGATTCAGTTGCCTGAAGGGTTTCCGGTTTATGATTCTCTTTTCCCTGGCAGCCCCCCAGCAGAAGCAGACCGATAAGGAACACCGGATGCCACAAAGTCTTGTACCCTTTCACTGTGAGCTAACCTCCTTTCCCATAATTCTTTCATTTCTATCTTCCATCGTATGTCTCCCATTTATCATCTCTCAATATTGTACCCTGTCTTCCTTTGCTGCATATCTTATACATTCCTACACATGTAAGATTTCCGTTTGAATATATCAGACACTGCTAAAAGCATAAACACCTCCCAATAAATATTACATCTGTAGTATTTAAAAATCAAGCATATTCGATCATTTTTTATCTTTCACCCGGATCTCCTTTTCCGTAGCCTCGAATCATTTCTGTTTTCCCGCGCCCTGAATTCCTGTATCTGCTCTGCAATCAAATTATAATCCCTCTCAAACAGCTCTTCACTTATCTGCGGTTTCAGAATCTCAGCAGGGATCTTCTCCCCTATCTTTTCAATAACAAACTTTTTGCTTTTCTCCTTATACTTTGCCATGCCGTTCAGCTTCTGGATATGGGCCAGCTCCGGCCGCCACAGAAGGGATAACTGCTTCTTCAAACTGACCCCTTTATTTGCCTGCATCTTGCGATACATGTAGAAATCAACGGAATGGTCTGCCTCCTCAGCAGTTATAATTCCCCACCATTCAGGAACATGCTCCTTAATATGTATCCCATGAGTTGTGCCAGCCACAACAATATTATAATCAAAAAAAAGATCATAATCCTTAACTTGTCCTGCAAGTCTTGCATACGTATCTGCGTCACTTTTAATCTCGATCCCCACAAGTGCTTTTTCCATAACCATTACAATATCAGCCCTGGATTTTCCTACTTGCTTTTCTTCTAAAATCCTTATCTTCCCAAAATAATCTTCCAAATAGTCAAATAAAGGCTCTCTTAAATCCTTATCATATAACATACGTTACTCCACCCTTATCTTACCGCTAAACAATTCTGTATGAGGAAGGTCTTCATCTGCATGATATATATTAATATGATATTCATCCCCGCTTCGGTTTTTAAAAGCGGGAAACAAAAATCCGGATTCCGGTGCTTCCGCCTCATATTCACCGTGGACCGGACAAATCGCACCGATCAGAAAGGAGTATATTTCTTCTGACTCCCAAAGAGCTTCCTTATCGTTTGCTTTTAAGGGTACATCATATGCCCCAAAAAACAGATAAACGGCATATGGTCTTTCTGATTTATATTGTTCACTGACATAATCATAAAAGGTATCCAGCAGAGCATCATTCTTTAATTCACATGACTTTAGTCCCATAAAAAGCTGCCATAAATCCCCTGAACCTTTTGCCTCTTCGGTGAATCCGTACTCTTTTATGTTTACATTTGTATTCGAAAATAGGATTGCTTTTGCAATTTGCAGATTGGCGGCTTGGTCTGATGGAGACAATTTTAAGAAATTAGTGTTAAAAGTACCGTCTATATAACCTTCCTCGTCCATATACGCCCCGGCAATCCTGCTAAAACAGTTTCTTTTCACTGTCATACGCCGGGTAAGCTCTAGCATATCCTCTCTGTTAATTTTCTTCATTCTGTCACTTCACCCTTTCTGCCCATTCTATTCGATTATGTATAAATGCATTATAGCGCGGAAGCTCCTCCAAAGCTACCCTTTTTGCTTTTCCAGCACTTGGGGGAAACAAAAAAGCTTCAGATTCATAAGAACCTGAAGCTTTTCACTTAAGTGCCGCAGACCGGAATCGAACCGGTACGAAGTTTAACCCTCGCAGGATTTTAAGTCCTGTGCGTCTGCCAGTTCCGCCACTGCGGCATGTCCTGATACAATCACGGCTCGGACTTTTCCGTGAAAATGGGACCTATAGGGCTCGAACCTATGACCCTCTGCTTGTAAGGCAGATGCTCTCCCAGCTGAGCTAAGATCCCATAAACAAACTGTTAGTAATAACAACGACCCAGAAGAGACTCGAACTCTCGACCTCCGCCGTGACAGGGCGGCGCTCTAACCAACTGAGCCACTGGGCCATAAACCTATTAAATTAATACAATGGACCTTCGGGGACTCGAACCCAGGACCGACCGGTTATGAGCCGGTTGCTCTAACCAACTGAGCTAAAGGTCCAAAATAACATGTGTATTATTCACAAGTCCGAGAAGACCTCGCCAAGTGTTTCATACAAGCCGATGATCGGACTCGAACCGATAACCTGCTGATTACAAATCAGCTGCTCTGCCAATTGAGCCACATCGGCAATAGTTATTGCCGACAATATAACTATTATCTTACATAATTAGTTATTTGTCAAGTGACTCCAAGGGGATTTGAACCCCTGTTACCGCCGTGAAAGGGCGGTGTCTTAACCGCTTGACCATGGAGCCTT
>NZ_WKYV01000038.1 GCF_009677585.1 Lactonifactor sp. BIOML-A5
ATACATCTATTATACCAAAAAAGAGCCTCAAAGTCTTGTAAGTGCTGACTTTTCTGGCTCAATGGCGAAGAAAATCCGAGGCACTTGTCCTCGGACTTTGTCTACAGTCTGAGCCGGGGAGTTTTCCCCGGCTATTTTCTTTTATACCGCCGGACGCCCTGATTTATCTGAGGCTCCTGCTTTCTCACTCCCTGTTCGGGAGAATTTTTTTTCTTTTTTGCACACTCCAGGTCAATTTCATACAGAGTGTTATCTTCTATAATAAGCTTTGTTTTGTGTGTATTCATAGATAGCTCCTTAATCCTTTATAGTTTATCTTATGTCATCTCCCAGTATCTGTCATATCTTAATAATGAAAAACATAGGCTTTAAAAAAAGTGAATTTTTATGAGTGAACAAAGATCAGACAACAGGACGATTCTGGATCAGATGGTCTCCCAGGATCAAATACAGGTAATGAAAGCTGCACTTCCTTATGTTCCCCCTTCCGGGCAGCGTTTTCTGTCAGTTATGGCGAAAATGATGGAACTGCAGAATACCATTTCCCTCTTTTCCAAACCGCGGGGAGAGATGAGTATCTGTGCAGTGGAAAATGAAAAGGTAGAGCCTCTGGAAATGCTCCAGGATATCCGCCGGTTCTGCAACGGACCTACCCAGGAGCGGATCGACAGCCTTATCAACACTCTGGTCATGGTTCAGATACTCGAACTGTCCCAGGATAACAACAACACATAAGGGAGGAATAAAAGATGGACAATAATGGAAACAATAAGGAAAATAATCAGAACAACAGTTGGATGAACCATCCCAATCTGTCAGGGATGGATCCGGCAAAACTGGCGATGCTCCAGTCCCTTGCGGAACAAGGCAGCCAGAAAGGACAAAATGATATTATGCCATTTCTCATGGCAGCAGCGTCCAAAAGCAAGTCCAGCGGGATGCAGTTCTCAAAAAATGAAATGGATACCATTATTGAGGTGCTGAAAATTGGAAAACCGCCGGCTGAGGTTGCAAAGATAGATCGTATGCTGCAGCTTATGAAAATGATGCGTTAATATTAAGGGGCAGGGAGGGGCAGACTTTTGCCCCTTTTTCTTGCATTTCAGGAAATGGGGTGCTATACTGAAAGACGCTGAAGTATCGTGTGTTCGAGACCTTCCACACGTTAAACAAAACTAAAGGAGAATCACTATGAAAAACAAAAACATAACCTTTCTCACACAGGCAGCCGTAATTGCTGCTGTGTACGTGGCTTTGACTATGCTCTTTGCCCCCATAAGCTTCGGACAGATACAAATACGTCTGGCAGAAGCGCTTACGATTCTGCCCCTGTTCACCCCCGCTGCGATTCCCGGATTATTCGTGGGCTGCCTTCTGGGAAATATCATGGGAGGAGGGATACTCCCGGATATAATTTTCGGAAGTCTGGCAACTCTGCTGGGAGCATTGGGCACCTATGGAGTGCGGCATTTCCGCCAGAAAATCCTGCTGGTGCTCCCACCCATTGCTGCCAATACATTGATCGTTCCCTTTATACTGAGGTATGGATACGGAATACATCTTCCCATTCTCTTTTTCATGGTAACTGTGGGCATAGGTGAGATCCTTTCCTGTGGGGTCCTCGGCGGAATTTTACTGGGAGTACTGAAGAAGAGGCGGCGTGTGATATTCAGGAACTTCTAAGCTCTGTGATTTATAACAATGGCTGTGTTCTGCGGCTTTCCAGCCTGCAGAACACAGCCATTTTCTATTATTTCTTAAAATTCTCCAGAATGCAGTCACGGAGTAAGATTAGCGCATTTACCACGGACTGTTCTCTTATTTTGCTTCGGTTGCCGTTGAAATGGAATTCCCGTACCTTGGTCTCACCCTTCAGACAGCAGGCAATAAATACAGTACCCACCGGTTTTTCGGGAGTTCCCCCATCTGGGCCTGCAATGCCGGTAACTGAAACTGCCACATCCGATCCTGTAGTAAAGTTGCCTCCTTTTGCCATTTCCTTTGCGCATTTGCTGCTGACAGCGCCGTGGGTCTTCAGTGTGCTCTTTTTTACCATAATGAACTTTTTCTTGGCAGAATTGGAGTAAGTGACAAACCCCTGCTTCAGAACATCCGACGCTCCCGGTACATTGACGATCCGTGCGGATAAAGCGCCCCCTGTACAGGATTCTACTGTGGTAAGCCGAAGATGCTGAGCCCGCAGCAGTTCAACTACCGCTTCCTCCAGTGATTTATTCTCATCTGTGGTGTATATGTTTTTGCCAAACCGCAGCTTCAATTCCCTGACTACCGGTTTGATCAATTGCTTGGCCTCCTTTTCGCTAGCGGCCTTGGCGGTTACCCGGATATGAACTTCCGCAGTCTTCGCATAGGTTGCTATGGTTGGATTCGTCTGAGCAGCAATGAGATCGCTGATATCGGTTTCTACCTTGCTCTCCCCGATCCCACAGATTTTAACCATCTCCGAGTAAATAATCTCAGGCTGTTTTTTTCTAAGATAAGGGTATACGGCTTCCTCAAACATGGGCTTCAGCTCATTGGGCGGACCGGGAAGCAAAATAGCAGTCTTTCCCCCGGATTCTATGATTAACCCGGGAGCTGTCCCGTTATGATTGTCCAGAACGGCTGCCCCCTGGGGAATCAGGGCCTGCTTCCAGTTGTTGGCTGTTATCTTGCTTTCCGGCTGGGACTTTATATAATTATCCATAAATGCCTGAATTCTTTCCCTGGTGTGAGGATCCTCCACCAGTTCCCTTCCCATTACCCTGGCTGTGATTTCCTTTGTCATATCATCCTTTGTGGGGCCCAGTCCTCCGCAGAGTATTACAATATCCGATCGGTCAATGGCCGTGGCAATGGCTGTGGTCATCCGCTCCTCATTGTCGCCAACCACTGTCTGATAATAAAGGGAAAGGCCAAGATTGGCACATTTCTCCGACAGATAGGCGGCATTCGTATTCACAATGTTTCCTAAAAGTATTTCTGTACCTACACAGACTAATTCTACAACCATACGTTCTCCTTTCGCAGCAGCTGCAGGCCCTTAATCCTGCATGCTGATTACCTGCCTGTTCTTCCATAAGTAATCTACCAGTGATACAACAGTGAGAATCAGCGCCAGGTAAATAAAAACAGTCTCTGCTATGTCAAAAACACCGCCCAGATCGGCAATCAGCAGGATTGTCATTATCATCTGGGATACTGTCTTAAATTTGCCCCAGTAGCTTGCGGCAATTACAATCCCATTGTCTGATGCAATAAGACGGAAGCCGCTGATAATGAATTCCCGGCTTATGATAATGATCACCAGCCATGCATGCAGCTTTCCTGTCTCCACAAAACAGATCAGTGCAGAACATACCAGCAATTTATCCGCAAGGGGATCCATAAATTTCCCGAAATTGGTGACCAGATTGTCCCTTCTGGCCAGATATCCATCCAGGGTATCTGTGAGACTGGCCACAACAAACAAAACAAGCGCGATCCACTTACCGGCGCTGCCCGCTGCATCTGTCAGCATAAAAAAGACAAAAAACGGGATCATTATGACACGAAGACAAGTCAGTTTATTCGGTGTATTCATCAGCTAATTCTCCTATCAAATCATATTCTAAGGCTCCGGTTACATGCACCAGTGCAAAATCGCCGGACATTAATTCTGTCTCTGTATTCACAAAAATATATCCGTCGATTCCCGGCGCATCTGCATACGTACGTCCCACATATGCATTTTCATCAGCCACCTTGCCTTCAATCATCACCTCAAGCTCCATCCCAATTCTGGAATCTCCCTTATCCAGAGAAATCTCCTGCTGGAGTTCCATGAGCTCGGCCTTGCGCTCTTCTTTCACCTCTTCCGGAATCTGCCCGTCCATCTCTGCCGCAGGCGTGTCTTCTTCCGGGGAGTAAGTAAAGACTCCCAGCCGGTCAAACTCCATCTCATCCACAAATTCCATCAGTTCCTCATGCTGCTCCTGGGTTTCCCCCGGAAAGCCAGTGATCAGGGTGGTCCGCAGGACGATATCCGGTATCTCCCGGCGAAGAGTATTCACCATGGCGGTCAGCTGCTTTCTGGTCGTACGCCTGCCCATGCGTTTCAGTACAGCGTCATTGGCATGCTGGATAGGAAGATCCAGATAATGACATATCTTTTTTTCTTCCTTCATGACCTGTATCAGTTCGGGATATATCTCCTCAGGATAGCAGTACTGAACCCGGATCCATCGGATTCCCTTAACTCTGCACAGGCGGCCCAGAAGGAGATGAAGTGACTTTTCTTTGTAAAGGTCAATTCCGTAGAGGGTAGTCTCCTGGGCTACCAGAATCAGTTCCTTTACCCCTTGCTCTGCCAGATATTCTGCCTGGCGGATCAGATGTTCCATAGGTATGCTTCGGTAGCGTCCCCTCAGTTTCGGAATAATGCAGTACGTACAGTGTTTGTCGCAGCCCTCCGCTATTTTCAGATACTCATAGTGGCCTCCGGTGGTCACCACACGGTTTGCATCCGCCAGGGGCAGGGAATTGATATCCTGAAATTCCAGGTATTTTTCACCGGCAAAGACTTTGTCAAGGGCTGTCACAATCTCTTTATAGCTGGTGGTGCCCAGAACAGCGTCTACCTCCGGAATCTCATCCGTTATTTCTTTTTGATACCGCTGGGCCAGACATCCGGTTACCAGAAGGGCTCTGCATTTGCCAACACTTCTGTACTCAGCCATCTCCAGAATGGTATCAATACTCTCCTGCTTGGCATCATGGATAAAACAGCAGGTATTAACGACTATTACATCCGCATCCTCCTCTGCATCCGTGATTTCATATCCCCGGGCAACCAAAAGCCCGAGCATCTCCTCGGAATCCACCAGATTTTTATCGCATCCCAGAGAGATGAATAAAACTTTTTTCACTACGTCAGTCTCCTTTTCTTTTTATGTATAAAAGGAGTGCCACCAGATACGCGCCACTCCTTTCTTGTTATTCTTCGCTCTCTTTTTTATCCAGCTCATCGTCAGAGACAATCTTAACTTTCCCTTTATAAAGCTCCTCAACAGCAATGGACAAAGGCTTTTTCCCCCGGGAACTCACAAGGGGATCTTCCCCGCCGATAATCTGTCTGGCTCTTTTGCTGGTGGCCAGGACTATGGAATACCTGCTGTTTACCAAAGGTGCCTCATCCGGTTCAAGCTCACTGTTTACTACCTGCATTAATTCTGAATAAGATGGATGTATCATATATCCTCATTCTCCTTTCATAAATACCTTTAATTCATTTCCAATCTGTTTTATCAGGGAAAGATTTTCACTGACTTTGTGGTGCTGACTCTGAATCACCTGATGCATTTCCTCTACGCATTGCTCCAATTCATCATTGATCAAAAGATAATCATATCTTTCCATGCCCTCTGCCTCCTCGGCAGCTCTCTGCAGCCTGGATCCAATGACCTCGGGGGTCTCTGTGCCCCGTCCCACCAGCCGTCTTTTCAGCTCCCCGGCACTGGGGGGGGCCACAAACAGAAGAAGAGCATCCGGAATCTTTTCCTTTACTTTTAAAGCTCCCTGGATCTCTATCTCCAGGATGACATCTCTGCCCGACTCCAGCTCCTTTTCCACGTAATCCTTGGGGGTTCCGTAATAATTTCCCACATACTGCGCATATTCAATCAGGGCATCCTCTTTTATCAGTTGTTCAAATTCTTCCCTTGTTTTGAAAAAGTATTCCCGTCCGTCTTCTTCTCCCTCTCTGGGGGCTCTTGTTGTCGCTGAGACAGACAGCGCGTAATTCATGTATCTGTTCATCAGGGCCCGCATCAGTGTGCCCTTGCCGGCACCGGAGAATCCGGATACCACAACCAGTACTCCTTTTTTACTCATCATATTCCCCTTTGATCTCTCCCTCTCTGAAAGAGGAAAATCTTTTTGTAATAGTCTCCGGCTGCAGGGCAGAAAGCACAAGAATATCTTCCCCTGTCACAATGACAGACTTCGTCTTCCTTCCCTGTGTGGCGTCGACCGTTTTGCCGGCCTCCTTGGCGTTTTGTACCATACGCTTAATGGGAGCGGCATCGGGACTTACAACGGCAATTATCTTATCCGTATTTACAACATTCCCAAATCCAATGTTAATTAACTTTGCCAATGGTATCCCTCTCTGTTACTCAATATTCTGTATCTGTTCCCGGATTTTTTCTATCTCGGTTTTTAGATCAATAGCTATGTTGGAAGTTTCTAAATCATTTGCTTTGGAGAGAATCGTGTTTGCCTCTCTGTTCATCTCCTGGGCAATAAAATCCAGTTTTCTCCCTATGCCGTCTCCTTCCTGAAGCACATTTTTCATATTATTTACATGGCTTCTCAGGCGGACAGTCTCCTCATCCGTGCAGATTTTATCGGCGAACAATACCACTTCAGCGGCTATACGGCTGTCCTCAATCTGAGAATCGGCCAGCAGTTCTCTGGTGCGCTCCTCCAGTTTGGCCCGATATTCCTTGAGTATCTCAGGAGCACGCTGTTCTACCAGATGAATTTTATCGTTCATTCCGTCTAACTTGGTAATAATGTCTTCTTTGAGATGTGCGCCCTCCTTTTTCCTCTCCTCCACAAACTGGCAGGCCGCCTGGGTAATTCCTTGTTCCAGAAAGCTCCACAGCTCCTTTTCATCCAGGGACTGCTCCTCCATGACGAACACTTCCGGATATTTCGACAGATGAGATACACAGATATCATCCTTCAGCTGAAACTCACTGCACATATCTCTGAGATATCCCAGGTACTCGGCGGCGATCTCCCGGTTGTACTTTATATTGACTCTTTTCTGGGTAAAGTCCTCATAAGTGATAAATACATCAACTTTTCCCCTCTGAATGTATTCTTTCAGGAGATTTCGGATAGAAGCCTCAAAAATGCTTAATTTCTTAGGCATCCGAAGGTTAATATCCAGGTATCTATGGTTCACGGACTTCATCTCTACGGTGAATTTTCTCTCTTCATCAGCGATCTCGGCACGGCCGAAGCCCGTCATACTTTTAATCATTTCATCCACTCTTTTCTGTTCCTGATTTGCCTCCCGGGCATAAACATACAAAATTATTATAAGTCATTACAAATCCCTAGTCAAATCCTTTTTCAAATGTATTTTGCCTGCAGACGTTTTTTCTGCTATAATAACTCCAGAACGGAAAGGAGATATTTTATGGCATTCGACGGAATTACCATTGCAAATATAGTACATGAGTTAAATCAGACCATCACAGGGGGAAAGATCAACAAAATCGCCCAGCCGGAAGCGGATGAGCTTCTTCTTACGATTAAGAATCAGAGAGTGCAGCATCGGCTTCTCATCTCAGCCAGCGCCTCTCTTCCCCTGATTTATCTGACACAGAGCAATAAGCCCAGTCCCCTTACAGCACCGAATTTCTGCATGCTTCTGCGCAAGCACATTGGAAGCGGAAAAATCACTGCAGTGACCCAGCAGGGTCTGGAGCGGGTCATCCGGATAGAGATTGAGCATCTCAACGAGCTGGGGGATCTCTGCCGCAAAACTCTGGCAGTAGAAATCATGGGAAAGCACAGCAACATTATTTTCCTGGATGAGACGGACAGGATCCTTGACAGCATCAAACACGTATCCTCTCACATGAGTTCAGTCCGGGAAGTACTTCCCGGCAGAAATTATTTTATTCCGGAGACCCAGGAGAAAAAAAATCCTCTGAATATTTCAGAAGATGAATTTGCCAATTTTATATACAGCAAACCGCTTCCGGTCTCCAAAGCCCTCTATACCTCTCTCACCGGAATCAGCCCTGTAATGAGCGAAGAAATCTGCTGCAGGGCCTCTGTGGACGGCGGCGCTTCTGTCAGTTCTCTTTCAGAGGCTGAGAGGATCCATTTGTTCCATACATTTGAACGCCTCATGGATGATATCCGGCAGGGGAACTTTTGTCCTTCTATTATTTATGATGACGAGGCTCCTCTGGAATATGCCTCGGTTCCTCTTATGAAGTATGAGGGATACCGGACAGAGGCGTACGCTTCTATCTCCCAGGTGCTGGAGCATTATTATGCGGCAAAAAATATAATCACCAGGATTCGTCAGAAATCCGCGGAATTGCGAAAAGTGGTTCAGACTGCCCTGGAGAGGAACCGGAAGAAATTCGATCTGCAGACCAGACAGATGAAGGATACTGTAAAAAAAGACAAATATAAGGTATACGGGGAATTACTCAATACTTACGGATATAATCTGGAAGAGGGCTGCCGATCTTTTCAGGCATTGAATTACTACACCAATGAAGAAATCACCATCCCCCTGGATCCAACCATGACACCCCAGGAGAATGCCAAAAAATATTTTGACAGATATAATAAGCTGAAACGGACGGCTGAGGCACTGGAAGAACAGCTGAAGGATACACAAAGTGAGATCGAGCACCTGGAATCTATCAGCACTGCCCTGGATATTGCCAGAAAAGAAGAGGATCTGGTGCAGATTAAGGAAGAGCTTGTGCAGTACGGATATATAAAAAGAAAAGGACCTGCAGGGAAAAAAGTAAGAGTGACTGCAAAGCCTCTCCATTATATTTCCTCTGACGGCTATCATATGTATGTAGGGAAAAATAATTATCAGAATGAAGAGCTGACCTTTAAATTTGCCGTGGGCAATGACTGGTGGTTTCATGCAAAGGGACAGCCTGGTTCCCACGTAATTGTTAAGACAAACGGGGACGAGCTGCCTGACCGCACCTTTGAGGAAGCCGGCCGGCTGGCTGCCTATTACTCCAAAGGAAGACAGGCTCCCAAGGTTGAAATTGACTATACTGAGAAAAAAAATGTGAAAAAGCCCGGCGGGGGAAAACCAGGCTTTGTCATCTATTATACCAACTACTCTCTCATGATTGAACCGGATATCTCCGGGATCCGTGAGGTAGTCTAGGCTCTCTTTTTCGGTGCAGTGAGATCATAGCTCTCCTGCACCATTCTTTTAATATCTTTATCCGGAACTGTTCCGTCCAATATGATAGAATTCCAGTGCATTTTATTCAGATGATACCCTGGGATTACGGAGGGAAAGGCCTCCCTCCAGAACTCTCTCCACTGGGGATCACATTTAACGTTCACCCAAATATGTCCTTCCCGCTGAAAGATCCAGGCAAATACCTTCTGGTTTTCTTTATGGCGCATTACGGTCCAGTTGGGATCCTCAAAGGGATAATCCTCATAAGAATTCTTAAGTTTAAGACAAAAGTTAATTACTTCTCTTCTGCTTCTCATATCTATATGCTCCTCTGCAGGCGTTTTGACAAGTTCCCGGTAATTATCATAAGCAGACATGTGTCCCCTTGTTCTTAATTATATCACGCAGGAAGGTCAGGTGACAAACCTTTATTCCCCTGTACCGATAGCTTCCACAATACTCATCTTCGCCGCCTGCCTTAAAGGAATGACTGTGGCGGCAAGACAGACACCGGCTGCGAGTACAGATGCCTCAGCAACGGCAGACAACGGGAGCTCCCGGAGGGAAAAGGAGCCTCCTGCAGCTCGGTAAATCACAAAGGTGCATAAAAGACCGGCCGCTGAACCTGTACCGGCAGCCAAGAGGCTGTAATACACCCCCTCCCACAGAAACGTCCTGTACAGGGATCCTGCGCTCATTCCCACCGCTCTCTGTATGCCGATTTCTGTGACCCGGGTGTGAATATTCGTATAAACAGTGTTGATTATATTTAGGATGCCGATAAGCCCGATAAAAATTATAAATCCCCAGCTGAGCAGCCGGATTTGCTGAAAGCTCTCTTCCAGCTGCCGGTCTGTGTTCCGGTAGGACAGCCAGGTACTTCCCGGGATCTGTCCGCAGAACCCCTTTAGTCTTTCTTCAAATGCAGTTTCTTCTGCCCGGGGAGTCAAAACAGGATATAGCTCCGTATATTGACTGCTACCTGTTAATCGATCGTAGGTCTTATCTGTCACAATCACCTGTACACCATTTTGAAACCCGTCGTTATTGACAGTAACACAACCGTCAGTCACTGCGGCAACTTCAAGATTATGGCCCTGAATTTCTATGGTATCCCCTTTTTGAATCTGTGTGCGGGCAAGTTCTCTGCCCTGGAATGATACAGGGATCGGGTTTTTAACTACACAGGCAGTCCCTTCCTGTATTTTGGTTTTCTTCTCTTCCGGCAGTTCCCCGGCAAGCTTCCAGATGCGCCCGGTATCTATGCCTGTGATCTGGAAGGTTTCCCCAGGCTGAAGAGAAAAATTCAATTCCAGAGGAATGTCTCCATCGGCATCCTGCTGAAAGCAGCTGAATTTTGTAGCCTGAAGAGACTCAACAGCCGGATCAGCTTCCAGCTTTGCCGCCTCGTCGGGAGTAAAACCTGTGGATTTATTGGTGACAGAATAATCTCCCAGATGCATATCTCTCACCTCTCTTGATGTGTCAAGCAATCCTGTGAAGCTCTGAAGTGCAACAAAAACTGCGATACTCATTGCCAGGGACAGGACAGTAATAAAGGTTCTGGCAGGATTGCGTCTCAGGTTTAGGCGTCCGTAAAAAGCCTCAAAATGCTTTACCCGATTCTTTCTTCGTCTCCGTCTCCCAACCTTTGCAGATGTATTCCCTATGGCTGTGACCGGAGATACCCTTGCCGCATATGACGCAGCGGGAAGGGAGGCCAATAATGAGGACGCCAGGGTAATCAGAATACTGCCTGACACTGCCCACAGACTATTGTCTCCCGACTGGCGTACCAGAGAAAGCAATTCCTCCGGGGATCCGGTTTGAAATGCCTCCGGGGATAAAATACTCAGCACACCTTCCAGAATCTCTCCAGAAGCAGCTACCCCGCCGGCAGTTCCCAGCGGAATCCCAATGGCACAGAGTATCAGGAGCTCCAGGGTGACAAGAAAGTAAAGCTGCCGGCGCTCTGTTCCTATCGCCCGCAGAACTCCATACTGGCTCATCCGCCGGGTCACTGTGATTTTCAGGATATTATAAATCACAAGACCGCTGGCAATCAGAACCAGAATACCAACCATTAGGGCAGAAAGCATTAAAAATGGGAATCCTTGGGCTTCTTCTGTCTCTTCCCCGTAAGGTACGCCAAGGGCGTTCAGGTAGATCCAGTTATACTGTATCTCTTCTTCCGGCATATGGATGGACTCCCCCAGAGATTCTATCTGTCCCTGAAAGTCATCCAGACTGCGCAGGCGGAGGTCCGCAGCGTACAGCTGGTATTTTTCCGGAAGTATTCTTTCTGCGGTTTTTTCTCCGGCTATTCCGGAAACAGTACCGCTGGCGTAACCAAGATAATTATTTTCAAGAATACCTGTGAGAAGGAAATCCTGCGTATATTCCCAGGGCAGCTGGTCATCATGGAGAAGGCTTAAGGAAAGCTTCAGAGAGACGGTATCTCCGATCTCTCCGGAAGCTCCCAACAGCTGCAGTGCATCCTCCGGCAGGGCAATCTCCAGAGGTCTCTCCGGCAGACATCCCTTTTTCACTCTCTTTATTTGGGGATAAATGGACAAATCCTCCTCCAGATATTCTCTTAGCTGCAGACTTAGACCGCTGTTCCCCAGTCTGGCAGTTCCAAGGCTTTGCCAGCTTGCGGCAAATTCCAGCCGGCTGTCAGCAAACAGCCTTGCTTTTTCCTCCCGGGTAATCTGGTGAAAGGTTACATGCCTGTCTCCGTTCAGCACAGAGGCCTGATGAAGGCGCATAGCAGAAAGGATACCTATGGACTGGCAGATTACAGCAGTCATGAGAGAGGACATAATGACAGCAGCCAGGATAAGAAAGGAGGTAACCTTCTGAATCTTCAGTTCTCTCCATACCAGGGATGTGTAGGATTTCATAACCGCTCCACCTCCCTCAGGATTCCGTCCGACATAACAAACTGCCGCCCGGCCTGTTCTGCTATTTGAGGATCATGTGTAATAATCACAAGAGCCTTTTTCAGTTCTCTGTGGATGGTCAGCAAAAGTTCCATAACTTCCTTCCCGTTCCGGGAGTCCAGATTGCCTGTGGGTTCGTCGGCAAAGATAATTTCCGGCCTTGCACTCAGGGCTCTGGCAATAGCGGCCCGTTGTTTCTGCCCCCCTGAAAGCTGTCCCGGCAGGTGGTCCAGCCGGTTCTTTAACCCAAGAATTTCTATAAGATAAGATAAATATTCCTCATCTGGCTTCCGCCGATCCAAAAGCAGAGGCATCCGTATATTCTCCCGGACTGTCAGAACCGGAAGCAGATGGAACTGTTGAAAAACGAACCCCACTTTTTGGCGGCGGAGAGCAGACAGCTCTTTATCGCTGCCACTATGTATATTCCTGCCATCATAGGTTACGGTACCCTTTGTAGGGGTGTCCAGACCGCTGATGATATGCAGAAGGGTACTTTTTCCGCTGCCGGATGGTCCCATAATGGATAAAAAATCCGATTCTCCTATGACCATGTCCGCCTGATCCAATGCAGTAATCTGGCCATCCCCTTTTCCGTAAATTTTTGAGACGCCGTTTACACAAATCTCCATAAAAAACACTCTCCTTTCTGATAAAGAAGAGTGTACGATACAAATCTCAATTTTCTCTCAAACAGGGGGCATGGGGTAATTTCATAAATACCGCTGATGCCCTGGCACCGATACCGGTGTTATTCAGATATAATTTCCCCTCCATCTTTTCACACAAAATCTTGCTGATATAGAGTCCCATACCATAATGCCTGGCCTCTTCCGCCCCCCTCTGGAAGGGACAGGGGCCGTTTTTAAGAATCTCTTCCGGATAGCCGGGACCGTCATCGGATACTGTCAGCGTCAGATAGGATCTTGATTCACTCAGGGAAATATGAATCCTGCGTTTTGCAAACCGGGCGGCGTTTCCAATCAGATTTTCTGCAATATGGGAAAAAAGATCGGTATCCAGATATACCTGGCTCCATCCCTCCCCTTCCACATCACACTGCTGCTCCAAGGAAAGGATCTTTACCGTCTCCTTCAATTCCCTGATAAGGGTATCCACACGAGTTTCCCTGTACCGCACAGGCAGCTGTTCCAACTGCTGCACACTGCTCATAGCTTCTACATATTGTTCAATTCTGCGGGTATAAACCTCTATACGCCTGCGGGTCTCAGGATTCTGAGGATCCTGCGCAAGCAGTGTAAGAGACCCCTTCAAAACGGTTACAGGATTGCGCAGCTCATGGGAAAAGGCGGCGTTCAGATGTCTTCTGTCCTCGTTTTGTCTCCACATATCCCGTTTGTTCCTTAACAGTTCTTTCTGCATGGTTTCAAATGCCCGGCAGAGCTGCCCGAGTTCATCCCGGGAGGCTTCAGGCATTATAAAATCCAGGTCATTGGCGATTACTTTTTCTGCTCCGTATGTTAAATCGGCTATGGGCTTTTTTAATTTATACCGGTAAAACAGAATATTTGCCAGGACCAGCCCCCCGGTAAGAAACAAGGCAGGAAGCGCAAACTGCAGAAAGGACAGAAGCCTGGAGAGTCCATCCCCGGCTCCTGAGGCAGCGGGGGGCGAAAAGCGCATGGCTGTTTCAGGCCCTACTTCAAGTTCCAGGCTTGTATCAGACAGAGAGGAACGAAGATAAATACAGGAGCCAAAAGCAATCCCTCCTAAAAGGAGTCCTCCCAGCAGGCACCAGAAAGTAAGCCAGAAAAACGCCTGCTTCAGCCCCATACGTTTTATGCATTCCATTTATATCCGCACCCCCAGACGGTTCCTATCAGGTGTTCCAAGCCAAAGGCAGAGAGTTTCGTACGTATTTTCCGTATATGTTCCATTATGGTATCGCTGTTCCCGCCTCCGTCATATCCCCATATACATTCATACATCCGCTCCCTGTCAAATACCTGGCCTTCATGGGACGAGAGCAGCTGGATAATATCAAACTCCCGCCGGGAAAAATTCACAAATTCACTGCCCACAGTTACAGTTCTGGCTGTATAATCAACGGCAAGATCTCCGAAAAAGCGTACGTTGCCTGACGACTGCCTGCGCTGCTCTCTCCGCAGGTGTGCCTCCACTCTGGCCCCTAGTTCCTCCAGGTCAAAGGGCTTTACCACATAATCGTCCCCTCCGGCCTGAAATCCTTTAATTTTATCCTGGGATTCTACCCTGGCAGTAAGAAAAAGTATCGGACAGGCTACGTATTCCCGGATACGTTGGCATACGGACAGTCCGTCCAGTCCAGGCATAGTGATATCCAAAAGTATCAGGTCCGGCTCCCAGGAGACCTTGTTGAGCACCTGCTCTCCGTCTGCTGCAGTGATTGTCTGATAACCCTTCATCTGAAAATAGCTGCTTACAATCTCAACAATACCCGTTTCATCGTCCGCGATTAATATTTTGGGAGACATTTACACAGCACCTCCTTTTTTCAACTATACCAGCTCTTTCTCAATATTTTCTCAAATTTTTCCCGTTGCGGGACTAACTACTCTAATGCATTCTTGATTTTCTTGTCCCTGTGAATGATACGGTCACTGCGGTTTGCATAAGAATAGCACCTGGCTTTCAGGAGGATTCTGCGGCCTTCCGGTGTCCTGGTATAGATTAGCTTGTAATTTCCAATGCTTGGGGCTACCGCTCGGTGGAACAAGGATGCCTCCTCCTTTGTTTTGGCAAACAGAGAGGGAACCGGAAACCACTGTTCTCCCCGCCGCCTCTGCCGCCTGTCATACAGCAGATACCTTTGGTTGTCCACAGTTCCCAGAAACTCTTGCAGACAGGAGGCAAAGATATCTTTTTCCCTGGCGGTTCCTCCCTTCAGCCAGGCATAAAAAAATATACCATCCTGCTCCTGCACCGCTACTTTTGTATCGGAAATAATATATCCGCCCTGAATCAGGGCTTTCTGAATCCCATTCCCCATAGACTGCAGACGTCTGCAGGGAGTAAAGATTCTGGCCAGCTTCCCCCCGTACCGGAGCAGGGCCATTAAACAGACAGCAGAACACAGAAGAAAAAATAACGCGTGAAGAGACGTTCCGCCCTGCTTTCTGGCGTAGAAATAAAAGACTGAGTTGCACGCTTCAATTAAAAGCCAGAGAAGCTGAGCCCCGATGATATTATAAAGCAAAAGACCAGGGGCAAGTTTCTCTTTCGGGATCCTGCATTCATCGGCGACTTCCGGCTTATCAAAGATTACCAGCGCTTTCTCCCATTTTTCTTTCAGACACTCTCTGTTCTTCGCCATCTGTCTCATGGTTTCGTTTATTCTTTCCACGCTTTCAGGGGTAAACGGTTCCTTGATTACAGTCAGCCGTTCGATACCATTTTCAATGGTATTTTCCGTATAGCTGATCCCCAAAAAACCTTCCATCCTGCGCTTCAGAGCAATATAATCCTGAGATTCCTCCGGACCTTCCAGACATACCAGATGCCAGATATTGCTTGTCTTTTCCGGATGGCCGGGCATCACCCGGACAGCCCGTCCCCGCATCTGGTTGCTCAGGACATAGGATCCTACGAAGCTGGCCAGTATCAGGGAATTAATACAGGGGGAATCCCATCCTTCTCCCAGTAAAGATTTGGTACCCACCAGCACCTGCATATATCCCTTTTCCAGAATTTTGGTCACGAGAAGCGTCGCCGTATGCTTTCTTCCGCCTATAACAACTTCTGTATATCCAAGAGTAGTTCCCTCTTTGTCTGTGAGTTCTTTTCCGGTTACGGTGATTTTTCCTCCCGTCTCTCTGGCTGCAAGCTCTTTTAAATAGGGAACTGCTTCCGAGGGAAGAATCACCATGCTGCCGCATAGAATGCCTAACCGCAGTTCTTGAGGAAGGTTTCTGCGGAGCATTTCAAAAATAGGCAGTACGCCTATATTGTCTGCTGCTTTCCCGGGATTTCCCAGAGCAGGTATATATTCTTTTCGGATATAATCCGTCAAAATTAGCAGCCTGAGCTCTCTGCCCAACGCCTGGTATTCCGAGATTACTATATCCTGTATACTGTTCAGCTTTCCCTTGCTGGTAATCAGCAGCTTCTCTATGGTTTGGTTCATAACCAGACCTACTTTTTTTCTCTCGATCAACTTAGCTCTTTTCAAATCTTTTACCAGCTCTTCGCGATAGCCCTCCTCACAGGGATAGCTGTCTGTATCCTCATACAAAAAGCCCTGGAGCAGGATTTCCATCCAGTTGGGATTCATGCGGGGAAGGTGTGTTACCCCTAAGAGTTTCAGCCACTTCTGGGAATACGGAATACCCTTTTCCTGAAAAAAGATAAGAAGAGCGGAGAGGTACGGAGGATTCTCCAAAAGAGTATCCGCCCAGGCAGCGTAATCACCTATTCCCCGATGACCGGAAACGGCGCTTACAAACAGTTCGTCTGACATCAGCCGTTTTATAGTCTCATGTACCATTTTCCGAAAGTTTCGGACTGTTTTCTGCTCTTCCCTTGTGGGATAATTGAAATACACATAATCCTGGTGGGGGCAGAGACTCCCCTCTTTCACAAGTTCAGGCACAAGGATTTCTTCATCCACAGGACCGCACAGACGGCTGTAGCGTTCCCACTCCAATGGTGTGGAATCATAGGGCGGGGTTGCCGTCAGGGCAATCATGTAGACATCCTTCAGTTCCCTCACAAATTCCTCCAGAGCCTTCCACCATTCACTTCTGAGATGATGGCATTCATCGAGGCAGATGGTTTTTATTCCCCGATTTCTGACAGTCTCAAGCAAATTAAAATCTGCATAATCCAGAGAGTGTTCTTCTTCCTCCGCTCTTCCTTTCGTCACAGCACTGTATAAGCTTTGGTATGTAATGGACGTGATCAGGCCTGGCGTTTGGAGCTGATTGGATAAAATTTCCGTATCATTCCCTCCTTTGCATAAAAAAGCCTCCCTCACACGCTCCACCCATTGTTCCCGTATGACAATGGCCGGAGATAAAATCAGACAGGGCTCTCCCAGGCGGCGTATCAACTCAATACCAAGTGTCGTCTTGCCGGAACCCGGAGGTGCAACAATATGAATTTTACCGTCATTCCTATATAGTTCTGCGGATTCCAGAACCCGTCTCTGATACTTCCTCCAAGTTCCCTTGAATTCTAAAATATCCTCGTATACATTCATCATCCCCTGCTCCTCTACTGCCGTTCCCTGAGCGTCACATGAACTATATCGCCCGCCTGCTTGCCCAGTGCCGTTCGGATCTCCTTCCTCATGCCCAGAATATGTCCAGGCGTCTTCATGCGGACCAAACTGCCGTTATACTCCATACCGTCAAAGGCAGCACAGACCTTAACCCGCCCCTTGCCAAATTCTGCCCGGACATCAAAAGGGATGTCGATATAAGCACCGTCAATGTCGGGAACCTTTTTAATGACTGCGTCAAATTCATAAATCTTTTCATTCATTTTCCTTGAGATTCCTTTGGTTTATTTTTCATTATCATATACTATTCCCGGCAGCGGCGTCAAATAAACTTTGATATTATAAAAAGGGACAGGGCATCCCTCAAATGGGACACCCCGATCTTATTTTGGGACGTGTACTTTCTAGAAAGTACACGTCCCCCCCTCCGTTTTAAAGCTCAACTTCCATCCATTTTTTGCTGTGGAATCTCTTTGAAGCAAAATAAGCCCTCAGGAATTGATCTGCCAGCAGGGAGATCCAGGCTCCGTATATCCCAAGCCCTGCAGGAAAACACAGCAGATATGTCAGCAGAGGGCGAAAGACTGCGATATCCCAGAAGGAATATTTTGCCACATAGCGGGTATCTCCCGCTCCCCGGAGTACACCTGCGTAGATCATGCTCTGTGTCTGAAGAAATGTGCACACGGCTACAAATATAAGAATATTGCTGCCAAGTTCTATTACCTGGAACTCTCTTGAATAGATCAGCATAAGCAGACTTCGGCCGAAAAAGTAAATCAAGAATGCCGCCAGATCAAGAATGAGTCCGCCTCTTCTCCCTGCTTTGGCACTTATGAATGCCAGGTCTTTTCTTCCCTCTCCCAGCTTTTGACCGGTAAGCGCGGAGCTGGCTTTGCTCATTCCCTGGCTAAAGGAATAGTATACGTCGCACAGATTCATACAGATATAATGTGTGGCAAAAGCCACTGTACCCAGCCCTGCCACCATATACGAGTACAGAAACATTCCGATCCGCTCAAAGATCTGTTCGGCAAATGCACTGCTGCCCACCCTGAAAAAGGATTTTAGAATGATCGGATCCGGCCTCCAACCGCCGCTTCCCCACAGATACAGTTCTGTTTTCCTGCGGGACACAGACCGGAGGGATATCCCAAAAGATACCATACTTCCTATTACTGTTGCCAGCCCCGCTCCTCCGACACCCATTTCGGGAAAGAAGAAAAGTCCGTAGATAAGGAAAAGATTCAGAACCGTGTTAACCACATTACCGGACACATTGGCCCATAATATAATTTTTGTATCTCCCACTCCGGTCTGTGCGGCGTTAATGCCCACTGAGAGGCCGGTAAAAAACAGGGCCAGCATATTATATTTCCCGTATTCCACTGCCTCTCTGAGATATTCCTTATGCGCCCCGGCAGCTACAAGTATCTCTTTCAGAAAAATCATGGATACGAAAAGGATAACTGTGGACAAAAATACCGATAGCAGCATTCCCTGCTTCAGGCAAGTATTAAGTTCCTCTTTCTTCCCCTCGCCCTTTCTCCTGGCGGTTAAGGCAGTGATGGCAACCGCAAGAGAACGGCTGAAGCAGAGAATTATCATCCTTGGCTGACTTGTGATTCCTACCGCTGCCACCGCGTCTGTTCCCAGGGTTCCTACCATAATGAGATCCACTGAAGATATCATCATAATCAAAAGCCCCTCCAGAGCCGCTGGCCATGCAATCCTGAAAAACATTCCATACAAAGCCCTTTCCCGGGGAAGTTTGCCCTGTACCTTTATCCCTTTGACAAGACTGCCTAATCCAAATATATACTGCAACATTTTACTTATCCTCGATGTCTATTTTCTCTGCAGCCAGTATCTCTCTCAGATAATCAATGAATTCTCTGGCAATCTGGCTCAATTCGCCCCTCTCTCGTTTAATAAATCCAAAAGAGATTAATTCTTTTAAATCTGTAACGGGAATTGCGTGTATTGATGTTTTTTCATATTGCCCCTGCAGAAGACTGCTACCCAAGTTACACAGATTAGTGTCTAACAGCATTTGTATCATAAGGTGATCGCTGTCCGTAACTATAACTTCCTGTTCACTGTTTACAGGTATAAAGTCCTCTTTCAGATGCCCCCTGTGGCTTCCAATGGAAAAAAAATCTTCTTTTGACTGTATGAATTTTAAGCTTTTCATTGTAGTAAAATCAACTGTTTTTTTGCCGTACAATGGATTTTGGGGACCGACAAAAAGCATGGGAGAAGTTTTTGTAAGTTCTACAAACTCCAGCCGTTTTTTCTCGCAGACATGTTGGAATGCAGCTCTCTGTCTGTCCGATATGTATAAAAACCCCAGTTCAATAACATGTTTATGAAGATATCCCATGATTTCTTCTACATTCCCTTCCAGATACCGGCAACATAGCTCCTCCTGCTCTTTCATCGTGTAAAACCTGGTAAAGAGTGTGGCAAGTTTGGCACTTGGCACAGAAGCCACTTCGAGTGTTTTCGTTTGCCGGATGTTTGTAACCCCTGCAATTTTTTCTGTACTCATCAGAATCTCACAGGCATATTCATACACCTTTTTTCCCTCTGGAGTAAGGCTGACACCTCTATTTTCTCTGTTCAGAAGCTGAAGGTTCAGCTCTTCCTCCAAAGCCTTTATAATCTTGCTGACATGGGGCTGAGTCGTATATAAAGCGTCTGCCGCCTTTTTAAAGCTTCCCATATCTGCACTGACCACAAAATACTGAAACTGCTTCAGCTGCATTTTTTACCTCTCTCTGCCCTATATTCTGAAAATTCCTCAAAAAGACAGCAGGCCGCCTCATGGAAAGGACCGACTACTCTGACTTCCGGTTTCACCTTTTTACATACCTCCATACACCTCTCACACCGGTTAAGGAAGGGGCATCCCTCCGGAATCTCTAAAGGGCTTGGCGCTTCGCTCTCAATACTCTGAATTGCTCTGCAAAAATCCATATCGGGTGAAAATACTGCTCTTAGCAGAGCCTGGGTATAGGGATGCCGCGCGTCTGCAGCTACTGCCTCTCCCGGCATCAGCTCTACAATATTTCCAAGATACATAACTGCTACCCTGTGGGCAAAGGACTGTACCAAAGCCAGATCATGGCAGATAAAAATAATGGTCAGATTCTTCTCCCTCTGCAGTCTGACAAGAAGCTCAATAATATTTTTCTGTACGGATACATCAAGAGCAGATGTTGCCTCATCACACACCAATATCTCCGGTTCCAGAGACAAAGCCCTGGCAATTCCAATCCGCTGCCGCTGTCCCCCGCTCATATTATGGGGATACCGGTACATAAAGTCCTCCGGCAAGTCCACCATCTGCAGCAGCCTGGCCGCCGCATCCTCCTTATGGGCTTTGGTAACCATCCGGAAATTCATCATAGGTTCTGTGAGTATATCTATAATTTTCATCTTGGGGTGAAAAGACGCCAGGGGATCCTGAAATACCATCTGTATATTTTTTCGGTTCTGCCTTAGAGCTTCTCCTTTCATAGAAGACAAGTCTTCTCCGTGGTATAAAAGCTTTCCTGAAGTCGGTTTTTCCAGCTGCACAAGCATACGGGCGAAGGTAGATTTGCCGCATCCGCTCTCCCCTACAATTCCAAGAGTCTCTCCTTGCTTTACCTCCATAGAAATACCGCTGCAGGCAGTTAACGTCCTGTTTCCGGGAGCCGGATATTGTTTTGTCACCTGCAGACTCTGTAATATTACCGGATTGTCTTTATACAATACGCTTACCTCCCATCACAGGAACCGCGGACAGAAGTTCCCTGGTATAAGGGTGAGAAGGATGGCTGAGCACCTCTTCTCTGCTCCCTGCGTCTACAACTTCACCTGCTTTCATAACGATCAGGCGATCTGCCATATAGGCAGCTACCCCCAGATTATGAGTCACAATAATAATACCTGTACCATAGTGGCTGCGCAGTTCCATCATTTGTCTGACAATCTGCGCCTGAGTTGTAACATCCAGGGCACTGGTAGGCTCATCGGCCAGTAACAGTTCCGGCTGAAAGGTCATAGCCATGGCAATCCCAACTCTTTGGCGCATACCTCCGCTCAACTGAAACGGATAGCTTTTCATTATCGATTCTGGATTAGGAAGGCGCATGCGTTCCAGCATTCCGCTGGCCTGCTTCCAGGCCTCTTTATGGTCTGCTTCGCTGTGCTCTACAATATATTCTGTAAACTGTGAGCCAATCTTCCTGATAGGGTTCAAAGTTCCGCCGGAATCCTGAAATATCATGGCAATCTTTTTCCCGCGGACTTCTCTCCAGGTATCCTTTCCATACGTGCTGATATCCTCACCATGAAAAGTTATATTCCCTCCTAGGATTCTGCCGCAGGCCGGCAGTGCACCCAAAACAGCCCGTATCACCGTTGTTTTTCCGCTTCCGCTTTCTCCCACAATACTAATAATCTCAGAAGGCTCCATAGACAAATGAAACCTATCCACAACCAGATGTTCACTGCCATAAGCCACTTGCAAATCATTAATCTTTAGCATTTCCCTTTTCCTTTTCTACTCGGCCAGTGCGATATCCTTGGTTAGCCAATAATAATCCATAGGGTACATAGAAACTCCTGTAACATTTGCAGACGAAATCAGATATGTGGTTTCATATCCGAAAAACACAGTGGCTGCATCGTCCATGATCAGCTGCTGAATCTCAATGGTCAGTTCCTTTCTCCTATTTTCGTCAAATTCCGCAGATAATTCCTCCAGAAGAAAATCAACTTTTTCATTGCTGTACCCGGCATAATTGTTATTTTTACTATTCTCATTAAATGTCATCCAGGACTCTCTCAGGTATTTTTCCGGTTCTCCTGTATTTGCAACCAGTACATTCCAAATAAGAAGGTCATACTCCCCTGCTTCCTGCATGTCCAGAAGTGTTTCGTAGCTTACCGTATCTATCGTCACCCTGATACCGATATCTTTCAGGCTCGCCTGAGCTGCCTGGGCATAGATACCCAGCTCTGCCCTGCTGTCATAAATCACGAAATGAAGATCCAGATCTTCTCCGGAAGGAGTCTCTACATAGCCATCCCCGTCATTATCTCTATATCCACCCTCTTCCAAAAGGGCTTTTGCACCCTCGGGATCATAGGCATTCTCATCCGTTAATTCATCAAACCCAAAATCCAGAGAAGGAGGGACCGGGGCTTTGCCCGCAACCGCGCCTCCCTCCAGCAGCACATCACAGTAGGTCTGCCTGTCAAGTCCCCGGATTACGGCCTGTCTCAGGGTTTTATCTGACAGCGCCCTGTGCTGGTTCATAAATGCATGGGTGGAGCGCAAAGAGGATAATTCCTGGATCGTATAATCTTCACTGTTTTCAAAATCTACCAGATTCTCTACTTTCAGATTATAGGCAATGTCAATCTCCCCAGTCTGCAGCGCCATAGATCTGGTTGTCTGATCATCAATGCATTGAAAGGTAACCCTGTCCAGGGGAGCCTCCCCGCCCCAATAATATTCATTGCGTGTAACAACACAGGACTCTGTGGGGCTGAATGACTCCACTTTATAAGGTCCTGTGCAGACTGGTCCCTCCATGGCAAAGGAGTCTGTGTCAGCGGTAGTATCCACAATCAAAAACAGGGGATCCGCCAAACTTCCAGGTACTCCCTGAACCGGTGTTTCCGTGGTGATTAAAAGATTCTGACCATTTACTTCCATGCTTTTATAGGTGAAATAAGAACTGCTTGCCCGGTCATTCATTGAAAAAGTCCTCTCAAGAGAAGCCTTTACCAGTTCCGGAGTCATCTCCGTGCCATTGGAAAATGTTACACCCTCCCGTATCTTAAAAGTCCAGGTCAGTTTATCATCGCTTACATCCCATGATTCTGCCAGACAAGGGGTTAGTTCTCCCTCCTGGTCAAAAGCAGCCAGGGTTTCCCCAATTCCGTATCTCATAACAACCCAGCTGAAATACTGTTCCGTCGGTTCCAGGGTATCTGCAAAACTAGTTACACCGATGTTCAGTTCCCCTCCTTTTGCCAGGGAGACAGTTTCTTTCGTACTTTTATCTTCGGCTTCCTTTGAAGTACTGTCACCTCCGCATCCGGTGAACCCGGATACTGCCATAGCAGCCGCAAGTCCCACAGCGACCAGCTTCCCATACCATTTTTTCATTATTTTTCTACCTCCAAATATAATCTATACTTGCTTCTGTCTGGGATCCAGAATATCTCTCAGACTGTCTCCCAGCATATTAAATACTACTACAACAATGACAATGGCCAGCCCCGGGTAAATCATCAGCCAGGGTGCCTTCGCAATATACGCTCTCCCCTCGTTCAGCATAAGCCCCCATTCCGGTGTGGGCGCCGTAGCTCCAAACCCCAGAAAGGAAAGTCCGGCCAGTTCAAGCATCATACTGCCGATGTCTGTGGCGGCTGTTACAGCCATGGTCGCAATCATATTAGGGAGCACATACCGCAAGAGTATCCTTCCTGTTTTTGTCCCCGTTACTTTTGCCGCTTCTATGTATACACTGTCTTTTATCTTTAGCACCAGGCTTCTGGAAAGTCTGGCATACTTTGTCCAGGTTACTGCACTGATGGCAACGACTGCATTAAGCATACTCGGCCCCAATAGCCCTGCTATGGCGATAGCCAGCACCATTCCCGGAAAAGAAATCATCATATCCGCAATGCGCATAATTATTTCATCCGTAATGCCCCCAAAATAGCCTGCAAGTACCCCCAAAAAGGTCCCCACTGCAAAAACCACCATCACCAACATAAGTGTCATGCTTAAAGAAGCTCTGGTGCCATAGATTACCCGGGATAGTACATCTCTTCCCATTTTGTCCGCTCCCCAGGCATAGGAAGCTCCAGGTGCTCTCAAAGAGTCTGTCATTATAGGATCCAGCGGATCTTTCGGAGCAATCCACGGGGCAAATACAGCAACTCCGATAATTGCCAGGGCAAGTATGGAAAAGATTGTAAATTGTTTGTGGTGCTTTATAAAATTCCAGGTCTTTTTCACTGCAGTGCCTCCTTCAGTCTTGGATCCAGACGGTGATAAGATAGATCAACCAGCAGATTGATGGCCATATAAATAAGAGCAATCCACAAAACATAGCCCTGAACCAGAGGATAATCTCTGGAAGTAATGGCACTGACTGCCATATTTCCCATACCCGGCCAGGAGAAAATTAGTTCAACCACTGCCGTCCCTCCCAGCAGATTCCCCAAAGAAAGTCCCAGAAGAGTAACCAGGGGAAGCATTGCGTTGGGAAGTACATGCCGCCAGAGAATAGCCCTCTCTTTCATGCCGCGCATGCGTGCCCCTGTCACATAGTCCTGATGTAATTCTTCCAGCACAGCAATACGCACCTGCCTGGTATACTTTGCCGACATGGCAAAGGCAAGGGTAAATGCAGGCAGAAGCAGGTGTCTCCAGTCAGTGCCACCCCCTGCAACAGGCAGCCATCCAAGCTTTACTCCAAAAACGCTCAGCAGTATCAGTCCCAGCCAGAAATTTGGGATGGATATGCCCAGAAAGGTAGTTCCCCGTACGATATAGTCAACAAATTTATTCTGATAATAAGCAGCGAAGATTCCTGCCGGGACCGATATCACCAGCATGATGGCCAGAGATGTCAGGGACAGTTTCAGTGTAGGCAAAAGGCAGGACATCAGTTTGTCAAAAACCGGTACCTTCATGGAATAAGACGTCCCCATGTCACCCTGAATGATATTTTTCAGCCAGGTTCCGTACTGTATCAGAAAGGGTTTATCCAGGCCCAGCTCCGCCCTTGTCTTTTCCAGCAGTTCCGGAGTAGGAACATTTCCGCATTCCGTCAGCATAATCTCAGCCGGATCACCGGGTGACAAATAAGTAAGTCCAAAGGTAAAATAGCTTATTCCAAAAAGGACTATCACAATCTGAATCAACCGTTTTACAATTTGTTTTCTGTTCACATCAGTTCCTCCTTCTGCCCGGTCGCCTTCATCTGTCAACGGCGGGTCTCATCAACACTTCATCAAGCACAGACATATTTTCTCAAAAAAAAGATGCAGCCAAAATTAGCCGCATCTAACCACTGAAATATAAATCCGCCGCAGTCTGCGGCGTATGATTCACACAAATAGTTACTTATCGACCGTAAGCAATTACTTCAACTCAACAATATAAGCAGTTCTCCTGACTTAGGTTCATAGCTTTTCACACCTTCCCAGAGCATCCTCCAGTGGTATCTTTGTGAAAAGCTCCCCATCACAGTGGCGGGACCGTACCGGAATCGCACCGGTTTCTCTTTTCATCCTGTTAGGAACTTATATCTTTATTCATTTAACATGGTCAATTATACCATAAAAAGTATAAATGTCCAGAAAATAGGTATTCCAATTTGTTATAAGTCAAGTTCTGTATTTACTGGTTTAACGCACCTTTCCACCACGTTTGTTCTCTCAGAAATTTATTCAGAAGGAAAAACAGAACATACCCGACGCACCCGCCAAAGGTGTTCATGATCAGATCATCCACATCCGCAGAACGCCCGATAAAATATTGTAATGTTTCAATCCCGAAGATAAACACCATTACACATAATGCTGTCTTCCACCATTTTCTTACGGAAGGGAATACCACGGGCAGAATAAATCCCAGGGGAACCAGCATAACTGCGTTCATAAATAATTGTTCAATCATCTTGGCAAACCCCATGAGATAGGTTTCTTTTACCCACACAAATGGGACAAGGTTTAAAAAATGATACCCCGGATGAAAGGTTATCCCTCCCATGAAAACAGTGACATAAAGAATACTCAGGATTACCCCGATGAAGCAATAGATAGAGAGATGCCGTACAACAGGTCTTTTTCCATATTTCTTTTTGTTATATATATAAGCTGGTAGATAAATCAGAAAGGATACAACGGCTGTTATTGGAAACACCATTAGAACGTAAAAAATAATCATAGGATATCCCTGCCTTCTTTCATTAGTACCTGTATCACAGGCCTGTATAGTTCAAGTGTACCATGTGTACTATTTATATTAGTACACTTGGTACACTTGAACTATACACAATTTATTCTGCAGCGTCAAGAAAGCAGAGAAAATCTTAAGGATATATTCAGAAACTTCAGAATGTATTAAAATATTTTTATTATAATATATTTGTAAGCAGAACCCAATATTATGGATCTTTCATTTATCATATCCGCACACAAATAGTTAAGACGTCTCCAGAGTAACTTGCTGATATAGAACCACCTATTTTTTCAATTAAGGCTTTCGATATAGACAAACCTAAACCTGTTGATTTTCGGGCATTATTCACTGTATAGAAACGGTCAAATAATCGTTCCACCTGCACTTCCGTTAAACCTTTCGCATGATTTGAAAATAAAAATTCACCATTTTCAGTCAGCGTGATGTTCAGATCTCCATCACTATATTTAACGGCATTGCTCAATACATTTCCCAAAATACGGGATAAAGCATACTCATTTCCCTTCCGCAATATTTTTTTATCTGGGATAGATATCTGTGGAACAATATGATTTTGCTTAAGAATGGAATAATATACGGATATACTATTCTCTAAAATCCCGTTTAGTGTTACTGTTTCCAGCACCATGTCCTCTGTATCTGATATTGCTAATGTATAATGAAACAATTCTTCCGTGAGCTGATTCAAAGCCCGTGTGCGGTTTTCTATTGCCAAAAGATACGTTTTCCCAGTCGGTGAACATTCTTCGTTTCTCAGCAATTTCAGATACCCATAAATTGCTGTCAGAGGTGTTCTGAGATCGTGAGATATATTAGTAATAGCTTCTTTTAGTTCCAAATCTCCATATTCATATTTCTGTCTGCTTTGGTATAAATATTTCAGCTGTGTATTAAGAGCGGAAGCTAATTCCTTCATGTCTTTATCGTGGCTGGATATTTGGATAATTGTATTTGTATCAGATTTTAACTTTTCCGCAAAAGAGATGCGGATTTCCCTTGCAGACTTTTTTAAATAGTAAATTTTAAGTCCCAATATTATAATAATAAGCACAAATCCAATCATTACATAATATATCCAGTCTCCCATACATAACTCCTCTTTACTTAATGTCTTTCTTCTGAAAGAATACCATACCAGTGATTGTTGCAATGCAGGAAATAGCTGCTAAACATAACATTTTTAAGTTTAAATCCCCAAACTGCATACTCATATACTGATATGCCTGGCCCGAGGGTAGATAATTAAATAAAAATCCCAACACAGTACGTTTTACCCCTGTATAATAATCTGGCAAAGAAAGCATAGAACCAATATATGCTTCTGTAAATAAAGACAAAAACGAAGCAACCACACAAACGGCAACTGATATTGCTTTGTTATGACACAGCATAGAAAAGAAAGTATAAATCGAACAATACGAAGTAATCAATAAAAAGGAACTGAAGATAATTTTTAAGGCTTGGCTGATTTCTATGCGTAATGAGCCCAGAAGAGGCGTCCCCGCAACAAGTATTACTAGAATATATATGAAACACATAAATGACACAGCTAAAATATTTGTAATTAAATTTGAAAGATACACTTTAAATCTTGCATGACCCACAATTATTTTATTTCTTATAGTGCCGTCACTATACTCTGTCCCTGCAAAGAAACTGACAAAAATTGCACTTATTATTCCTGTGATGAAAGCATAGACAAATAGTATATCATCCAAGTTCAGGTCTTCGCCTAGCTTTACAGACGATTTATATTCTGTAAGCATTTTGAATATACCATAGAGGAGCATAAATAATGAACCAAACCAAAAAAGTTTGTTTTTCCATAAACGTACAATGTTGGCGTGTAAAAGATTATTCATTATGAGAACCTCCTATCAAATTAATATAATAGCTTTCCAGGCTTTCATCCAGCTCATGCATGGATAAAACCTGACAATTTTCTTTTTCTAAAGCTAATACCAAAACAGAAATCGGAATATCCCCATAAACATTTGCCTGTGTATCTGAAAGTATATCATATTCAAAGTTCATTATGTCTAAAACATAAGCAAGAACTGATGTCTCAGTCACTGTTACTTGTGTACATTTTCTGCAATTTGTTTCCACTTCCTTTGCTGTAATTTCTTTTAGCATAGTTCCATTGTCTATAAATCCATAGTGTGTTGCTAATCTTGACAATTCATCCAGGATATGACTTGAAATTATTACTGTAATTTGGCGTTCACGATTCAGCTTCAAAATAAGTTCTCTAATTTCAATAATACCCTGTGGATCTAACCCATTTATTGGCTCGTCTAACATAAGCATATCAGGGCTGCCTGCCAATGCAAGTGCAATTCCTAATCTTTGACGCATACCTAGAGAGAAATTTTTCGCTTTCTTTTTCCCTGTATTTTCTAATCCTACTAATTTGAGCAATTCTGGTATATCTGCAAAGGAAGGAAGTCCTAATATACGATATTGCTCCTTCAGATTATCCGCTGCAGTCATATCAAGATAAATAGATGGAGTTTCTACAACAGCACCTATTCTTCTTTGAACCTCTAAAATTCTCTTATCTGTATTTTGGGTTCCGTATAATGTGTAATTTCCAGATGTGAGTTTTTGAAGACCGCATATCAGTCTGATTACAGTGGTTTTACCAGCTCCATTTTTACCTACTAACCCGTAGATTGCCCCTTTGGGAACGTGCATAGAGAGATTGTTTAATGCTTTGAAGTGCCTATATTCTTTACACAAGTGATTCGTACTTAACACATATTCCATAGCCGTTCACCCTCCTTGGTTTGTTCTATATTTACTGTCATTCTATAAGAGAAGTGTTAAGAAACCTGTAAAGAAAAGTGCAAAGAAACTGTAAAGCTTTACGATTCTGCCATCTTAAAACCTATTCCCCATACTGCTTCGATATAATCTTTGCCGGTTACCTCCCGCAATTTCTTTCTTAAATTACTAACATGTACGCGCAGCGAACTCTCCATACAGTCCGGTGTGTCTTCACTGATGCGGTCGAGTATAACCGTTTTTGTAAGAATCTGTTTTGGATTTTCCATTAAAAGCTTTAATATCGCAAATTCTGTCTTCGTTAATTTTACATTGCGATTAGTAATTTGAACCTCATGCGTGTCCAAATATAAGGTAATATCAGCATAGTTCAATGTCTGAACAGGGTTACATTTTGAAGTATCCCTAAGCTGTACAATTATCCTTGCCAGCAATTCATCAATTTCAAAAGGCTTTGTGATATAATCGGCAGCTCCATTCAGCAAAAGAGCCACCTTATCTTTCACATCAGCTTTCGCACTCATAACAATTACAGGAATATTTACTATTTGGGATAACACTTCTTCACCAGATAATCCTGGCAGCATCAAATCTAATAAAATCAAATCGGGTTTACAATTTGACAAAAACAGCAAAGCTTCTGTGCCGGAATAGGCGTGATAAACTTTGTATCCTGCCTGTGTCAAAATATTATCCAACATATCATTAATGTGTACATCGTCATCTATAATCAAAATATGATTCACTACATTTACCTCTATTAATTTCTTAATTTTCTTATCGGCTATTCTATCATATTCCTATCTAACATCCAGTATTTTATAAAAATGACGCAGATAATGTCTCCACTACCTACGCCATTTTTCCAGTACTATTTCATCACTAAATTAATAATCTTCTTTGGTACATAAATTTCTTTTATAATATTTCCGGTTAACTTATCCGCAATTGCTTCTTTACCCGCTGCAATTGCTTCTTCCTTGGAGCTTTCCGCGTTGATGCTGATAACTGCCCTGGTTTTGCCGTTGATCTGCACAGGCACTTCGATTTCATCGTCCTTCATCGCATTCTCATCTGCCTTTGGCCATAAGGTGTGGAAGACGGAGTCTTTGTGGCCATATGCTTCCCAGAGTTCCTCTGTGAGATGGGGTGCAAAAGGAGCCAGAAGCTGAATAAACGTCTCGATGGTCTCTTTGTCAATGCCCCCTGTCTTTTTTGCCAGATCAATAAATTTATTATTGTACTCCATAAAGCCGGAGATAACGGTGTTCAGACTAAAGCTTTCCAGACGCTGGGTAATGTCATATACCAGCTTATGGCGCAGCTTTACCATTTCCTTTGTCTCAGCGATGCCGGCTTCTCTGCTGTCCATGGCCAGTTTCCAGAAACGGTTCAGGAAACGGTATACACCGTCAATGCCCCTGTCATCCCATTCCGCGTCCAGTTCCGGGGGACCTACAAACAGTTCATACAGGCGGAGAGAGTCACAGCCGTAATCTCTGACCAAATCGTCCGGGGATACTACATTTCCTTTGGATTTGCTCATCTTAATTCCGTTCTTTCCGGTTATCATCCCCTGATTGAACAGCTTCTGGAATGGCTCATCAAAGTCAATAGCTCCAATGTCGTACAGGAATTTGGTGTAGAAACGTGAATACAGCAAGTGGAGCACTGCATGTTCTACGCCTCCGATATACATATCTACAGGAAGGTATTTATCTGCCTTTTCTTTGGAGACCAGTTCATTATCATTTTTATTATCTACATACCGCAGGAAATACCAGGAGGAACCAGCCCACTGAGGCATAGTATTTGTCTCTCTTTTGGCAGGAGCCCCGCATACAGGGCAGGTAGTATTCACCCACTCGTCAATAGCTGCCAGAGGCGATTCCCCGGTCCCTGTGGGTTCATAGGAATCCACGTCAGGCAGAGTCAGCGGCAGCTGGTCTTCCGGAACAGGAACATTCCCACAGTGAGGACAATGGATGATAGGAATCGGTTCTCCCCAATAACGCTGACGGGAAAATACCCAGTCACGCAGTTTATAATTCACTGTTTTCTTCCCAATTCCCATATTTTCGATCATCACAGGAGCTTCCTGTTTCAGAACAGCGGATTCCATGCCATTCCATTCGCCGGAATTGATCATGGTTCCCGAAGCCTCTGTGTAAGCCTCTGTCATATGCTCGATTTCTTTGCCGTCTTTAGCAATAACCTGGACAATCGGAATATTGAATTTTGTTGCAAACTCAAAGTCACGGTCATCGTGGGCAGGTACGCACATGATGGCTCCGGTTCCGTAATCTGCAAGTACATAGTCAGAGAGCCAAATCGGAGTTTTCGCCCCGTTCAGGGGATTGACCGCATAGCTGCCTGTGAATACACCTGTCTTTTCTTTGTCCTGCAGACGATCCACGTTTGATTTCATAGAAGCATCGTAGATATATTTTTCAACCGCTTCCTTTGTCTCGGCAGTCGCAAGAGAAGCTGCCAGCTTGTGCTCCGGAGCCAGAACCATAAAAGTAGCGCCATGAAGGGTATCCGGTCTGGTGGTGTACACTGTAATTTTCTCTTCTCTTCCTTCAACGGGGAAGTCAACCTCCGCGCCATAGGATTTGCCAATCCAGTCAGACTGCATCTTTTTAACCTTTTCCGGCCAGTCCAGTTTGTCCAAATCACTTAAAAGGCGATCCGCATATTTTGTAATCCGCAGCATCCACTGGCGGAGATTCTTTTTGGTAACGGTGGCGCCGCAGCGCTCACAGCATCCGTTGACAACCTCTTCATTCGCCAGTCCTGTCTTACAGGACGGGCACCAGTTGATAGGGAATTCCTTTTCATAAGCCAGACCTTCCTTAAACATTTTCACAAAAATCCACTGGGTCCATTTATAAAAATTGGGATCTGTGGTATTTACTTCCCTGTCCCAGTCGTAGATAGCAGCAATATCATTGATCTGCTTTTTGATATTCGCAACATTCTCTGCTGTGGATTTTGCGGGATGTACGCCCATCTTTATGGCATAATTCTCTGCGGGAAGTCCAAAAGCATCCCATCCCATGGGATGGATCAGATAGTATCCCTGCATCATTTTATAGCGGCTCCATACATCAGAGATCACGTAGCCTCTCCAATGCCCAACATGGAGGCCATTTCCGGAAGGATATGGGAACATATCCAGACAATAATATTTGGGCTTCTGGCCGTCATCCACGTTTACCGGTTTTTCTTCCCAGTTCTTTCTCCACTTCTGCTCAATTGCCTTATGATTATAAGGTGTAGCCATGTTTCTTTCCTCCTACATATATGTGATTTGGTACAAAAAACCCTCCCGTGTCTATGCCCTATAAGACCATAGAGACGAAAGGGTTAACATTCCGTGGTACCACTCTACTTCATCCCAAAGGGGATGCACTCGTTCTTCTGTAACGGGAAGTTCCCGCCCTGGCCTACTGAAAGTATATGTTCAGCCAGAGAACTCTGAGGCGAGTTGGGAGTTCTTCACTGCTGCCTTCCACCTGCCGGCAGCTCTCTGAAAGCTGAGAGACTCTTACTGCTCCTCTTCTGCGTTTTTGTCTTATTGACTAACTGTTATTCTACCCAGAACGGGAAAATTTGTCAAGGGGATGCAGGAAATTCCTGTTTTACTCCATGATTTGTATGGTAACCGTCGTGCCTTCTTCCCTGGAGGACGCATAGCTCATCTTCCATCTGTGCAGTTTGATTATATCATAACACAGGGCAATACCGAACCCATTGTCTTTGACTGTCTCCCCGGGCCACCGATGGTTTTTGTTCAGATATCTGAGATCCTCTTCCCCTATCTCTTCACCATCATTCCAGACAGTAATGTATTTGCCCTTTCCGGTGAGCTTCACCCGATCGCCTGCTCTCTTCCCATTGGAAATCAGATTTTGAAACAGACATTTTATTAGGTTCGGATCCCCGGTGACGGAAATAATGTCATTCTCTATCTCAAGTCCTTCATAGCTTTCTTTCAGCTCCTGAAATAAAGTATCTGCGTTTATCTCCAAACAGCGGATGTTGCCTTCTCTAAGGTTTCCCATGATCAAAAGTCTGTCCACCCGTTCGGCCAGCGTGCGGGCTTCTTTTACAATCTGCTGTCCTGCAAAAAAACGATCCTCCTCGCATATCTTTCCCATCTGCACATATTGCCCGTAGCCCTGGATAACGGTAAGCGGATTTCTCAGCTCATGGGCAATATGATTGACCGGTTTATAAATTTTTTTCATCGTTATATAGAGCATTGTACCAATAATGGCTGCAAGCATAAGACTGGCACAGGCAAGACCGGCGAGACGCCATTTTTGTTCTTTGTATACCTGACTGATATCCTCCATGTAAATTATCTCATAAGAATTGCCCCGAATCTCTTCTGTATCATGGAGCAGCACATATTTTCGGCCGCTGTATGTTACAATATCCGCGCTGTATGCAAACTTCAGATCGTCGGGAATATAATTTACAATACTCTTTCCGTCTGCAGAGACAGACATCCTGGCATTCCCTGTGTAATATCCTCTGCAGATATATTTTATCTGTTCATTGATATCCGCCGTATCCTCGAACTCTGAGATTGCATAGGCAAACCGCTGTTCACCCATAAGGGCCATCTCTATCCACCGCTCCAGGTCATTCTTAAACAGCACCTGAGACAGACAGAAAAGGCCTGTATTCAGTACCAACAAAAATAACAGGAAGGTAATCAGATAATTTTTTTTCCATAGCTGCATCTTATACCTCCAGACGGTATCCATACTTAAAGATAGTTTTTATCTGCTGTTCCAGCCCCAATTTTCTCCTGATGCGCTGAATATGTACGTCTACGGTTCTGTCGTCACCGAAGTAATCCCTTCCCCAGGCAAGATCTAGAAGCTGGGCTCTTGAGAGTGCTATATTTTTATTAACAATTAAAGCCTGCAGAAGCTGAAACTCCCTGTTAGTCAGCACCACCTCTGTTCCCCTTCGGTATACCATATGTTCTTCCAGGTTAACCTGAAGATCCTTCAGACAAAATAGTTTCTCTTCTTTATGAAATCTCCGCAAAACCACCTGCACCCGCGCAATCAGCTCTTCCATAGCAAATGGTTTTACCATATAGTCCTCTGCTCCGCTATTCAGTCCGCGCACACGGTCAGGCACCTGATCCCTCGCGGTAACATAGATAACAGGCAGTCCCCCTATCTCTTTTATCACCTGAAAGCCATCCATGTCCGGCAGATTGACATCCAATAAAACCAAATCTATCCTAACCCCGCCGTCCTGCACCAGCCGCACTCCTTCCCGCCCTGTGTAGGCCTGAAGGCAATGATGTCCTGTCATTGTCAGTGTCCGCCGGATTAATTCATTAATCCCTCTCTCGTCTTCTACAATTAATATTTCTGCCACATTGCTTACCTTTCCACGCCGTCTTTTTTCTTTTATTTGGGATGATCTGAGGTTTCGTAAGCCAATTCCCCGATCTTAATCAGATCTTCCAGGGATAAATCCGATACCTTCATCTGTGAAGCATCCAACCCAAGGGCATCACAGTAATCTTTGATTACCTGTCCGCCTCCGTCAAAGGCGTAGACGTCGCTGATATACACCTCTAAAGTAAAGACTCCCTCTTTTGCATTCTCTGAAAGAAGGGGGTTGTCTCCCAAATCCTTTTTCAGCGTTAATGCCTCCTCATAATTTCTCATATCTCTGGTGATGTCTTTCATCGTAACCGTCTCGTAGTCCAATCCGTAACGGGTGCACACCTCTTTTACAATCTCCTGATCCTCTACCACCTCCCGGTACAAAGTGCTGTCATACCAGCCCCGATAATAGGGAATCTCCTCTTTCACGCCCTCGTTCAGCGATTCCGAAGCTTCTTCCGCCACTCTGCGCTCGGTAAGATTCTGGCCATACACAGCCAGGATCCCCGCTGTTCCAGTGACTCCCAGAGCTGCTGCCGCTGCAATAATAATTACCTTATGTTTTCTCCATCTTTCTTTCCTCATAAGCAGTCCTCCTTGTATCCTATCTGTTTTTTTTCTTCAATTACAGTGTACGGAAGACATATTGCAGACTTATTACAGGAGAAGAAAAACATGCACTTAATTATCATTTTTCAGAACCTCCATGGATAATATCAGATAGATTCTGTTTTTAGGGTCATCCAAATCCATACATAGAAAACGTCGGATCCGCCTTAGCCGTTCCAAAAAAGTTGTCCGGTGAATAAAAAGGACTTCTGCAGCTCTGCTTGTATTACACTTTTCCCGGTAATACGTTTCCAGGGAAGCCAATCAGCTTGCCTTCCAGCTCTTCCTTTATTATACATGCACTTAGTCTCATCCGTATTCTCACCTTATCTTATATCTTTCTCAATTATACTTCCTGATGCCAAAGCTTTCAACGTTTTTACTTTTCAATACTACAAATTGATGTGCCATTTATCAAAATCCGCTCTGTATTGCGGATAGAAAAAATAGTTAAAAGCTTCTACAATTATAATAAAAAACAGATAGGGAGGCAGCTGCATGAATGCAAAAGAAAACCTGATTCGCACACTTACCGTAGACCATCCCCAATGGGTTCCTGATATGCTGAAGGATTTTCGTTATCTGATTGGTCAGGCTGAAATTGGAGAAATGGAGGAAAATGATTATGACTGGTTCGGAGTTCATTGGACCTCATCCGCCGACGGACCCGGTATGCCCGCCCCTACTCCGGGCAGAGAAGTTTTAAAGGATATAGCCGATTGGAAAAACTCTGTTGTATTTCCAGATCTGGATGCTGTAGACTGGGATTTCATTGCTGAAAAGTGGGGAGTACTGAAGGACCGGGACACGATTGCGAATTATTATCTCATTCCCCAGGGTATTTTTGAACGGACTCACGCCCTGATGGGCTTTGAGCAGGCATTGATTGCCTTATATGAAGAACCCGAGGCCTATGAAGAGCTTGTGGAGGCCATTACCTGTTATAAAATCAAGCTATACCAGAAGCTGATAGATCATATGGGCGCAGATGTCATTGCACACAGCGATGATTTTGGCACACAAATCAGTACTTTTATCTCCCCTGCGATCTTCCGCAAACTTTTTAAACCCCGACTGAAACGGATTGCAGATGCGATTCATGAGAAGGGATGCATTGCTATTATGCACAGCTGCGGAAAAGTGGATGCTTTGGTGGATGATTTTGCAGAGTGCGGTTTTGACGGTTGGGAGCCCTGTATGGTGTGCAATGATCTGGACAGTCTTGTAGAAAAACATGGACACCACTTTTCCTTCAGCGGAGGGCTGAATGCCCAGGCACTAAATGTTCCATCTACTACAGAGGAAGATATACGGGAAGAGCTTCACAGGCGAATCGGACAGCTGGGCCGTTTTGGGGGCTATATACCGGCTTATGTATTGCTGGAACCCAGATTCTATAAGGTCTGTTCTGAGGAAATCAAAAAATATAAATTAAGGTAATTTAAAACCGGCGATATGCTCTCTTTTAGAGGCATATCGCCGGTTCAGACTGTAGACAAAGTCCGAGGACAAGTGCCTCGGATTTTCTTCGCCATTGAGCCAGAAAAGTCAGCACTTACAAGACTTTGAGGCTCTTTTTTGGTATAATAGATGTAT
>NZ_WKYV01000039.1 GCF_009677585.1 Lactonifactor sp. BIOML-A5
CCGGGGACGATTCCGCAGGAGTGACTAGAGAGTCTTAGGCAAAACCGGGATTCCCGCTGGAAATTTTTTCGGCAGTCAGGGCCGAAAAAAAGTGAGCATGGGCAGAGAATGCACATCAAGCATTCTTTGCACATACGAACGGTGCTCCTGCGGGGATTCCGGTTTTGTCTTAGACTCTCTTCGCGACGGAGGTGTCCCCGGAACTTAAGCCTTCCTCCCGCCCGAACCAGCCAGCCCGCTGCCGCGGGATTCCTCTCACCGTCCCCCCGCCACCTCACACTTTCCGACTTGAATCACTTTAAGCTGAAGTCCAAGCCCTACACTCCTAAATCCCAATTATACACCGCAAACAAAAAAGAAACCCAAAAAAGCAAAGTCACCCCCTTGCCTTCCCAGGTTCCCACATCTTCTATCTACTTATCCATCTTCCGATAGCAATATTGTATCAAATCTTTTCTCGTAATAATACCAATAAAATTATTCTGATCATCCACCACAGGCACAAAATTCTGGTTCATGGCCTTGTCGATCAAATCTTCCATATTACATTCAATATGTACCGGCTGATAGTCCGTACGGCGGGGGATTTTTGTGATAGGAATGGTCTCGGCCCTCCTCAGATTAAGATTCTGCTGATTTTTAATCCCCCACAGCAGATCTCCCTCTGTAATGGTACCCACGTATTTCCCGTCAATACTAATCATAGGGATACAGGAATATTTGTGGTATTCCATTTTCTCAATCACCTGGCGTAAAGTATCATCATCAAATACATATGCTACATCTTTTTTCGGCGTGAGGAAAAACAATATATTCATTCTGTAACATCTCCTATTTCTTCGTTCTTAGCTATTTTACAACAAAAAGTCCGACATTACCATATTACTGAGTGAGATTCCTTCTCTGGTAAGAAATATCCGGCCATTTTGGGCCTCCAGAAGACCTAGTGAAAGATATTTATCTATCGGTTGTTTATAGACATCCTCAATGTTTTTGTGAAATGCGCGTGAAAAGTCTTGTCTGCCGATCCCCTCAATGAGGCGGAACCCCAGGAACATAAATTCTTCCATCTGCTCCTTTTCACCCAGAGTTTCTGTTTGGCCGCGTATCTTCCATGGTTCTGAACTATGTTCTAAATACGCTTTCCAATCCGAAGTATTGGAAAATCGAACCTCCCGGATCAGAGACGCTGCCCCTAAGCCCAGTCCCAGATAATTTTTTCTTTTCCAGTATCCTATATTATGGCGGCAGGCATATCCGGGCTTTGCATAATTGGAAATCTCGTACTGAAGATAGCCATATTCCCTCAGCAGATTATAGGTGAGTTCATACATAGCTCTCTCCTCTTCCTCCGGGGGTAAGGTCAGTTTTTGCCTGTAAAAAGGTGTCCCCTCTTCGATAATCAGACTGTACGCGGAAATGTGCTCCGGGGCAAGCTTTACAGCCTGCCTGAGATTCTCTTCCCACCCCTGCAGGGTCTGGTATGGAATTCCTGACATCAAATCTATATTTATATTAGTAAATCCGGCATTTCTTGCCTGCTCATAGTTCTCAGCAAATACTTCACAGGTATGAATCCTGCCCAAGCACTTTAAATCTTTATTGTTGAAGGACTGGAGCCCCATACTCAGTCTGTTAATCCCCATACTGCGATAGGCTCTGAGTTTGTCCCGGTTAAGGGTTCCCGGATTCGCCTCTATGGTAATCTCTCCAAGTTTCTGGATAAAAAATGTCTGCCTGAGACTTTCCATAATCCTTTCCATCTGTGACGTGTTGAGAATGCTAGGGGTCCCTCCCCCTAAAAATACTGTAGTCACCTCATATTCCAGGGCAAATTCTCTGTATGAGCTTATCTCTCTGAGAAGAGCTTCTACATATGCCTCTCTCTCAGTCTCATCTCCCTGAAAAGAGAGAAAATCACAGTAACTGCATTTTTTCAGGCAAAATGGAATATGCAGATACAGTTCCAATTCCTGAGTCATAGCTTTACTTATCATCCAGTTTCAGAACGCTCATAAAGGCCTTCTGAGGGATTTCCACATTGCCTATCTGACGCATCCTTTTCTTTCCCTCCTTCTGTTTTTCCAGAAGCTTTCTTTTACGGGAGATATCCCCCCCATAGCATTTAGCCAGAACATCCTTTCGCATAGCCTTCACTGTCTCTCTGGCAATAATCTTGCTGCCAATGGCTGCCTGGATCGGGATTTCAAAGAGCTGTCTGGGTATCTCCTCTTTGAGCTTCTCGCACATTCTGCGGCCCCGTTCATAGGCAGTTTCCCCGTGCACAATAAAGGACAGGGCATCCACCTCTTCCTTATTCACCAAAATATCCAGTTTCACCAACTCACTTCTCTGATATCCTGCCATCTCATAGTCAAAGGAGGCATAACCTCTAGATCGTGATTTTAAGGCATCAAAAAAGTCGTAGATGATTTCGTTCAGAGGAAGAACGTATTTTAGCAGCGCTCTGGTGGTCTCCATATATTCCATCCCCTGATACTGGCCCCTGCGCTCCTGACATAGATCCATAATCGGCCCGATAAATTCTGTAGTCACCATTATCTCTGCATTTACAACCGGTTCCTCCATATAATCAATCTCAGAGGGATCCGGCAGGTTCGAGGGATTCGTTAGCTCCATAACATCTCCATTGGTCTTATATACCTTATAAATAACGCCTGGCGCCGTTGTCACCAAATCCAGATTATATTCCCTTTCCAACCTCTCCTGTATGATCTCCAGATGGAGTAGCCCAAGAAAACCGCAGCGAAATCCAAAGCCCAGAGCTACGGATGTCTCCGGTTCAAACTGCAGTGAAGCATCATTTAACTGTAGCTTTTCCAAAGCATCTCTTAAATCCTGGTATTTTGCACCGTCTGCAGGATACATTCCACAGTAAACCATAGGGTTTACCTTTTTATATCCGGGAAGGGGGTTTGCACAAGGCCTGTCCGCGTCTGTAATCGTGTCACCCACCCGGGTGTCCTTAACATTTTTAATACTAGCTGTGATGTAGCCTACCATGCCTGCACTCAGCTCCTCACAGGGAATAAACTGGCCGGCTCCAAAATAGCCAACCTCAACTACTTCTTCCACTGCCTGAGTGGCCATCATAAGAATTCTAGTCCCTTTTTTTACTATGCCTTCCTTAATTCGGCAGAATACAATAACGCCCTTATAGGCATCATAGACAGAGTCAAAAATCAGAGCCTGAAGCGGACTTGCCGGATCTCCGTTGGGCGCCGGTATCTTCTTCACAATCTTCTCCAAAACCGCTTCCACATTGGTACCCATCTTCGCAGAAATCAAGGGAGCATCCTCTGCCTCTATCCCAATGACATCTTCAATCTCACTGATGACTCTCTCCGGATCTGCACTGGGCAGATCAATTTTGTTAATTACGGGCATCACATCCAGATCATGATCCAGAGCAAGGTATACATTTGCCAGCGTCTGCGCTTCAATTCCCTGGGCAGCATCTACTACAAGGATTGCACCGTCACAGGCTGCCAGGCTGCGCGAAACCTCGTAATTAAAGTCCACGTGGCCAGGTGTGTCAATAAGATTAAAAATATATTCCTCCCCATCCTCAGCCTTATAAACTGTCCGCACCGTCTGTGCCTTGATGGTAATCCCTCTCTCTCTTTCCAGATCCATATTATCAAGCACCTGTGCCTGCATTTCTCTATCCGTAAGCAGTCCGGTTTTCTCTATAATCCGATCCGCCAGCGTTGATTTTCCATGGTCAATATGTGCAATGATGCAAAAATTTCTGATTTTACTTTGGTCAATTCCTGCCATTGTACTTCCTCCTAACTGTTATACAGACAGCAAGAATTACCTGACCCCAGGTAATTCCTCCCATCTATCCTTGACCATTGATTATAACACATTAAATGCAGACTTGTCATTCACCTTTTAATACTTTATTTAAAATATCCGCCAAAGGTTCCATAGCGTTCTTTACCTCTGCAACGGTATTTGTCTGCGCACCACATTCTACCAGCAGTGACTTCGGGCGCATATGCAGGTTATAACGGTATCCTTTCAGATAGATACATCTGGTAAAGTCGGGATAGTACTTCTTCGCCTCCAGGGACAGCTGGAGGGATAATGCCAGATTATCCTGAATATATGGATTGGGCAGGGAAGGGATATCTCCGTTTTTAGTAGTTCTGCTCAGTCCGTTAAAAAACATGATCTGTGCAGTGGGTTTTCCATTCACATCCGTAACCAGCTTTTTCCCCTCCGCAATACCATCCCTGTGCAGGTCAATCACCACTTCAATACTGGGATTTTCTTCTAAAACCTGCTGAATCTTATCCCCGGCATAGTTGTAAGCCTTGTTCCTGTCCAGCTTGCCGTCCACCATGTCAAAAACATCCGTCACATGAATCACATTGTAGTCATATTTCTGGCTGAGCAGGTCAGTCAGGTATTCCCCCACCCCCACAACGGTTGTGCTTGTGTCTCCTGGCACAGAGTCAGCAAAATCCTCCTGAGAATGGCTGTGGTATATCAGGATCTGAGGTTTGTCATTTCCGGTCTGCATACGGAGGTCTTTCTGCACCAGATCGGGTGCATTCAGCTGCTCGCTGTTAATTGTTGTGGTCTTATCGATCACAAAAAAGTTATTGATTACATAATCATAATCCTGGAATTTTTCCAGAGGGATGTCTGTGACAGGGGCCCTCTCCTGTATCCCGGACGCAGAAGTATCCTCTGTCTCCTGGGTTTCCTCCGCCTCTGCCGCCTGGGGCGCATCTTCTTCCCCTTCTCCCACCGGCCCTGCCTCCTGGTTCTCTTCCAGTATTTTAGCCTCCAGGAATCCGGAGTTTTCAGCAACTATTTTGTCATAGGTGGTACTGCTTTCTACTGCAGTCTCATACGCATTTTCCTGATCCAGATAATTAAGAAAAGGCACCTGCTCCAGTACCCTTCCCATGATCCACTGGGCTGTCGCTTCCTCAGGCGCCCTTTCTTCCGTTTCCGTATATAATAGTCCCGGCATGTATACTTCTATTGCCTTCTCTTCTGCATCTGCCAAAAAACGTTCTGCAATCTTCCCGTCTCCATTTAGATATTCTGCCTTTATGATCAAAGAGCCTTTTCCAAGAACATAGCCTCCCAATGCGATCAGTGCCGTTAAAAGGAGTACACGGACTGCTTTCTGAATGATTGTCTCTTTCTCCACTCCATCACCTCATATCTATATATGAAGTTTTGGGACGGATTATACTTTAGAAAATGCAATATTAAGCCCTTCGGATATAGTATAGGAAAGTCTCTTCATTGTTTCGTCCACATCCTTCGGAGTGACAAACATGCTGTAGAGAGGAGGCGTTATCATCTCATCCAGGAATTCCTTTTTCTCCGCTTCGTCCAAGGCATCCAGAAGATGAGCCATAGCATCGTATACAATAGTTGCCGCATCCACTACGGTAGGTACACCGATGCCAATTACCATTACCCCCAGGGTCTCCCTGGTAAGTCCATTTCTGTGGTTGCCCACACCTGAGCCGGGATGGATTCCCGTGTCCGTAATCTGGATAGTCCGGTTCAGCCGTTTTGTACTTCTGGCCGCCAGAGCATCGATAGCGATTACTACATCCGGCTTCGTCTCATCCACAACACCCTTGATGATTTCCAGAGTTTCCATACCAGTCTGTGCCATTACTCCTGGAACAAGACCACTTACACAATGAGCCTGATCTTCCCCCATCCCCTGAACACCATATTCTCTGATAACATGGCGGGTAATTCTCAGATTGGATATTACTTCCGGCCCAAGGCAGTCCGGGGTAATATCCCGGTTTCCAAGCCCTACCACCAATACGGTCAGCTCTCCCTTTCCGGGAATCAGCTTCCGGATATGCTTTGCCAAAACCTTTGAAATTTCTCTGTGGTATTCATCGTCTGGAACCGACATATTGGGAGCCTCAAGTGTAATGTAGGTGCCCTGCGGCCGGCCCATAGCCTTTGCCCCGTTTTCTGTCTCAATTTTTACCGTTGTGGTACGGATGTCTTTCTCTTCATTATAATCTTCATCGATCACAACCCCCCGTATCTCTACATTATCCTCCTCAAACCGCTCCGTAGTCTCTAATGCCAGGTCTGTGCGAATCCTCTGTGTTCCTATCATATCCTGTCTCCTTTGCCATAATTGCTTTTTACTATTTTTTACAGTTTTTCATATTTTATGTATTGACAATCAGGAGATAATAAACTAAAATAAATGAGTATGTTCGAATTAGGGTGCCCGTGTCTGCTCTAATCCAACAATGAATCAAAAAGAATAAGCATATATTGGAGGTGTACGGTTTGGCAAATATCAAATCTGCTAAGAAAAGAGTATTAGTAAACAGAACTAAAGCAGCAAGAAATAAATCCATTAAATCAGCAGTTAAAACATCCATCAAAAAGGTAGAAGCTGCAGTAGCTGCAAAGGACAAAGAGGCAGCAGCGGCTGCTTTGACAGAAGCAACAGCTACAATTAATAAGGCAGCATCTAAAGGTGTTTATCATAAAAACAACTCTGCAAGAAAAGTATCCCGTTTATCAAAAGCCGTTAACTCAATCGCTTAAGATAAATATATAAAGAACCCCCACTGTTCCGTCATTCAGTGAAGGTTCTTTTTTTATTGCCATTTTAATTTCCGCTGAATTTTACCAGCAGCAGTTCCACGCTCATCACATCACCTACCCGACCGGTTTTCACATCCTCCTCGGCCTTAACGCACTCTTCCACAGTCCTTCTAAGCTGCTCTGAGGTATACTGCCTTCCGTAACTCAGGTAATTGCGCACCACAAAAGGCTGGAGTCCGGTCTTCCTGCCGATTCCCTGATTGTCATACCCCAGTTTCTGCAGCTCTTTCACCTGCAAAATCAAATTAAACTGCCGGGCCAGAAGAAATAAAATACGCATAGGAGGTTCTTTTAGTGACAGCAGGTCATAGTATAGATCCAGGGCTTTCTTCTGATTTTTCTCCGTAACTGCCCGAATCATGTCAAAAATCTTGTTGGTCGTCTGGGTAGTACAGACTGCCTCAATATCGTCAGCCGTAATCACGTTCCTGTCCATAGTATAACAGAGCAGTTTTTCTGCCTCCCGCTCAATGTTTCCCATATCACTTCCGGTTTTGGATAGAAACAGTTCCATATCTTTTTGAGTAATGTTTTTCCCCTCTTTTTTTAATATTCCAAGCACCCAGCGCATCAAAGTCTTGCTGTCCTGTATGCCGAATTCCACAATTCTCCCCTGCTTTTTTACCGCCTTATACATACGACTTCTTTTATCTATTTCTTCTTCTACAAAGATCATGCACAGATATTCAGGCAGTCCTTCCCCTAAGTAATCAGCCAGTTCCTGACATTGGTTCTTAAAAAACCCTGTATTTTGGAGAATGATTACTCTCCGGTCCGCAAAAAAGGGCATAGTTTCTGCCAAAGCAATCACTTCCCCAGGAACCACCTTTTTCCCCTCAAAATAACTGTAATTCATAGAATCATCTTCAGGCAAAAGAGCTGCCCTCATTTTATTTTTATACTGTTGCTTCAGATAGGCTTCCGGTCCGCAGAACAGATACACCCTGCTAAAGTTCTGATTTTTAATATCTTCCTGTAAACTTTTCATATTCACTCCCACTGTCATTTCTATGGTCTATTATACTGTCTGTCCCTGTATTTTTCAATTGTGGTTTTATTTCCGTCTAAAAACGCCTGTACGGCGCCGCCCTCCCAGGTCATAAATATGTGGCTTCCGGATTTCTCCAGGCGTTCCAGAGTCTCCTTGTGGGGATGCCCGTAAGAATTTCCCAAACCGCTGGATATCACCGCTGCCTTTGGCTTTACAGCCTTCAGAAAGCTTTCCCCGGAGGAATTCCTGGAGCCGTGGTGCGCCACCTTCAGGATGTCATAAGGAGAACACTTATCCTCTCCTAATAATTTTTCTACCTTTTGCTCACCCTCCCCCTCGAGATCTCCCGTAAAGAGGATCCGGCATTCTCCGTAGGAAACTTCAATAACCTGGGAGCCGCTGTTTGTCTCCTCTCCATAGAATCCCCTGTCCGGGTGCAGACAGGATAGATGCAGCATTCCATCCTCCATAGTATCTCCCTGTGTCAGACGGAGGATCCGGCATCCAGCCGCCTTACCCAATTTTTCTAATTTCTTCAGTTCCTTATTTGTATCCTTCCATCCCGGCAGAACCAAGTTCCGTATCTTCAGAGACGTCTCCTTTCCCTCTATTGCCTCCAGAAGTTCCAGTATTCCATTCATATGATCTGAATCTGTATGTGAAACCATAACATAGTCCAGATACTGAATGCCCTCGTATTTTAGAAATGGAAGTATACGGTAAGTGCCCACCTTTGCAATACTGCTGCTCCCTCCGTCTATGAGAAAGGACTGTCCCAGAGGCGTCTCTATCACTGCACTGTCTCCCTGCCCTACATCCAGAAAAGTCACCTTCAGATTTTCATGATTTCTGTTCTGCATAAGAGGAAGTGCACATAGGAGAAAAATTGCTGCCGCCAGCCACCTTTTACCTTTAATCCTTAACCTGAGGAAGCCCCAGGTCTCTCCCTTACTATGCTTCCAGGTCAGCAGCAGCAGTGCTAGAAATGCATAATACATCACAATCTTCCAGAAAGCAGGCCTGCCCAGTATCAGCGTTATCCCAGGAATCCCTTGTATCTGCCTCCCTGCTGTCTGATATAGAGTCAGCAAGCTCTTAGCCGGTAAAAGCAGGAGTCTCCCTGCATCCGCTGAGATAAAAGCCGCCGTCATCCCTCCGGCGCCGGATATAAGAACTGCCGCCACGGTAGGCAGTACAAGGAGATTAAAAAAGAAACCAAATAGGGGTACTTCATAAAAAAAGTACAATACTACCGGAGTACTTATCATCCAGACTGCCAGGCCGGATAAAAGATACTGCGCTGCGCGGCCAGTCTTTTCCTTCTGCATCAGGGGAAGCACCAGGCCAATTCCCAGCACAGCGCCGAATGACAGCAAGAAGCTGCTGTCATAGAGATAGCCCGGGCTGTCCATTAGAAGCAGAATACCTGCGAGACTGAGAGCAGAGAGCAGATCGTAGGTCCTTCCAATCCACTTTGCCCCGGTAACCGCAGCAAACATAATAAATGCCCGCAGTGTAGAAACGCTTCCTCCGGTAAGCAGTCCGTAACTTAATAAAACGAAGACAGAAATCCCTGCCGACAAGCCCAAACTGCCTCCGGCTTTTCGCAATACCTTATAGAGTCCCATGCCCAGAATGGAGAGATGGAGACCTGAAATCGACAGAATATGGGATATTCCCAGCATCTGAAATTGTGACTTTATTTCTCGGTCCATGCCGCTTTTCTCACCCAAGAGCATAGCACATAAAATAGCTCCTGTACGTTCATCGGCAATGTTCTGGAGGTTTTCTTTCAAGGTATTTCTAAGTCTGTACAGTGCCTCTTTATATACAGAATAGCTCTCCCCGGGAGACTGAATCTCCTCTCCTTCCATGGTATAGTAAACCTTCCGGGCTCTGTAATAGGCTCTTTCGTTAAATTGTCCTGGATTGGAAGGCAGATCTGTTTCCTTCAGAATGCCTCTGGCTCCCAGAAGACTTCCCATAGGATATAGGGCTTCCCCTTCCTCTGGTTTATATGTAACTTTTACTTGTTCAATGGGATATAATTCAGATTGATACGTCAGAACGACGTTTTTTAGATAATAGATATAGACAGAATCTCTTTCTTCCTTTTGGTACAGTTCCCCCGTAATTACCGCCCATTCTCCGGATTCCAGACAGCTGCGTACTCCCGGGGTACGGGAGGACTCTCTGCATCCAGAGAGTCCACTTATATCACACAGCCAGATGACAGCCATAAACAAAAGGCATATCACACAGAGCGGCCGCTTTATCATGGTGATGCCTCCTCGACTAATGAGTAATCACTGCTGAAAAACTGATCCAGATCTACACTTTCACGGAATGTTTTCTTCGTCTCCCCGTTGACGGATATCTGTACCTTTGTAACATGGCAGGCATCCACCAGGGAGTTTACAATGGAATAGATTGGTATACTCTCCTGCACTGTCAATGTCTGATCCAGAAATGTCTTGTCCAGATTAACATAGCCAATCCCCTCAGATATAGATACCCCAAGTATCTTAGTATCCGGAGACAGTGTGGGATAAGTTCCGTCCTGGCGGGGTCCCTTAATAAGCTGCTGGACTACCACCTTCTCCAGAGGTACGTTGCTGCTGTAGTATACCTTTACCTGCTCCTTTTTCAGTCTGTCTCCGGTTTCATTGGTAAAGTAGAGATCCAGGGTAGTAAACAGATAGGAATTTATATTCTTGCCTTCATTTTCCACAAAGGTATCTCCATCCATAGTTCCCAAAGGATTCCCGCTGTTATCCGCAGCAGGTTCCCCCTCAATCAGAAACTGCACCCCTGTGACACCCGGAATCTGTATAAATGATTTTACGATCCCCGCCCGGGCTAATATCTCCCGCGTGTTTGATAACTCACTGTATTCTTTCGAAAAATTCACAGTCAGGATGGTGTTCTCAAAGGTATAATCCTTAAGCTTCACGGACTTGGGAAGAATACTTTTATACGTTTCATCTGTCACCTCCTCCTGTACCAGTTCCGCCATCTCCTGTATCATACTCTCCGTCTTTCTCTCTTCCGGAACATAATTCTTTGTGACAATCCCGGTTTCCTCGGCATTGACATAGTATTTATGATACTCCGATGATTTTTCCACTGTTTTGTTTTCACAGCCGCTCAGAAGGAAAGCCATGCCTATGATTATGAAATATTTCCACTGTTTTTTCAACTCGTTCACCTCCTAAGAAATATGAATCAGAGGAATACGAACGGAGAATGTCGTTCCTTCTTTTTCTTTGCTGTATACTTTTATGGCGCCCCGGTGCATTACAATGGCATTCCTTGTAATAGCCAGCCCCAGTCCTGTACCGCCAATTTCTCTGGAATGAGACTTATCCACCCGGTAAAATCGTTCAAAAATACGATCCAGTGACTCTTCCGGAATTCCCATACCGGAATCTGCCACAGTCACATAGAAATATTTATGGTCTGCGTTGAGGGACACCCTTACCCATCCGTCTTCAACATTATATTTGATCGCATTCTCCACCAGATTAGACAGTGCCAGAGTAAGCTTTGTCTCATCAATCTCCGCATTCACAGGACGGAAGCTGTCCAGTATCAATTCTATATTCTTTCTGGCTGCAATAGGCTGCAGGCGTTTTAGTATCACCTCCAGCAGATCATTGATGTTGACCAGCTCTATATGAAGCTCAGATGCCTTTTTATCCAGCTTCACCAGTTCCAGCAGGTCTGTAATGATTTTATTTTCCCGATCTATCTCCAGAGTGATATCCTGCATGAATTCCTGGTATAGTTCTATGGGTACATTTTCCTGCCCTACCAGGGAGTCTGCCAGCACCTTCATAGAAGTAAGCGGCGTCTTCAGCTCATGGGATACATTAGAGACAAATTCCTGTCTGGACTCATCCAGTACTTTCATTCTTCCCAGCATCTTATTAAACGCATTTGTAATTAATTCTGTCTCTGTATAATCCGGAACAGAGATCTCCTCGTCCAGATATCCGTCTGTCAGATCCTCTATGGAACGGGTTACTCTCGCAAAAGGCTTTACCAGAATTCCTGCCAGAATATAGCCAAATACCAGGACCAGAATACAGATGACCAGAAGGAGAAGAGCCCCCTTCTGCTCAAGTACATCAATGTTTCCCTCAATCTCACTGGTAGAACTGCTGATAAGCATCACACCCATCACCTTTTTCGTCTCCAGATTCTGGATGGGAGAAGTCAGTTCAATATAAGCGTTCTTGTTATCGTAGTGAGTGGTATTATTGCCGTTGAAGCAGTCAATCACTTCCTCGGATAACGCGTATTTCCCCTCGTCCAGATTATACGTATCTTTAATAATTTTAAACTCATCGTTAATGACCAGAATCCTGCCACTGTAAACGGTGGACAGCATAGACATGGCACTGTTGCTTACCTCCGAATCCGTGTGATTCAGATAATCTTCACTGGCCAGCTGATTGCACAGAATATCGCACTGATTTTTAACATTGATGCTGCGCAGGGACACAGCCCGGTTTTCGTAGCTTTTTACAAGTCCGTTTTCAATAATCACGCTGGGGACTATACCGATTACGACCAGGATAAGCATAATCCGGAATCTGAGACTTTTAAAAAATGTAAACTTTCTTTTTAAATTGATTATGGCTATCGACTCCCCTTTACTCAGAACAGCCCTGATGCAGACTGCTTCAGGGCCATCCAAATACTTGCCTTTTTATGATACTTGGAAATAATATCCCACACCCCATTTGGTATGGACATATCTTGGTTCACTTGGATTTTCTTCGATCTTCTCACGAAGTCTTCGGATATGTACATCCACGGTTCTGACATCTCCGGGATATTCATATCCCCACACTATATTCAAAAGACTTTCCCGGCTGTAAACCTTGTTAGGATTATGCACCAGCAGCTCAAGAACATCAAACTCTTTGGCTGTAAGATTAATTTCCTTACCGCTGATAAAAACACGTCTGCCCTCACAGTCCAGCTTTAGTTCCCCAACCGTAATCATTTTTGACTTTTCATCTTCCTGTTCCTGCTTTTTTGTACGACGCATGATTGCTTTAATCCGGGCTTTTACTTCCAAAATATTAAAGGGTTTTGTAATATAATCATCCGCACCATACTCCAGTCCCAGAATCTTGTCCATATCCTCGCCTTTGGCGGTTAGCATAACTATAGGGACATTAGAAAACTCACGGATTTGCTGACATACCTCAAGGCCCGTCAGCTTAGGCAGCATAATATCCAGCAAAATTATATCGTATTCGTTTTCCTTTGCCATATTCAAAGCTTCTTCTCCATCGTACGCGCACTCGACACTCATACCATCCTGTTCCAGGCTGAAACGGATTCCCTTTACAATCAGTTTTTCATCATCAACGACTAATACCTTTTTACTCATTATTTTCTCCTCGTATTAAATGGTAATCAAATCCGCAATTTTCTGAAAAACCTTGCCCTTTATCCCTGAAATCTCCTGCAGCTCCTCTATAGAGGTAAATCTGCCGTGAGTTTCCCTATACTCTATGATGGATGAGGCTTTTACTTCCCCGATTCCCGGAAGCGTCTGAAGCTCTTCTGCAGTAGCTGTATTCAGATTCACCTTTCCATCTCCCAAAGTATTACCCGGGCGTTCTTCTTCCTGGGGAATTTCTTCCCCCTGCTCTCTTTTTTCCTGTGCCTCTTCTCTGGTGTAGATCCGAATCTGCGTTCCATCTTCTATGACAGCTGCCTGATTTACATACGTTTCGTCAGCATCTTCCGTAAATCCTCCCGCTGCACTGACAGCCTCATAGACACGCGCTCCCCCATTCAGATGATACACACCCGGCTGGTTTACAGCCCCGCATATATAGATACAGATCTCAGGCGGCTTTTCTTCTGCTTCTTTTGATTGTTCTTTTGTCTCTGTCTGGGAGTTATCCTGCCCATCCTCTCCCCGGACGCCCTCCTCTTCGGCGTGTCCAAACTGCACTTCCGGTGCTTTTTGTCCACAGGCGCATAATACCTGGCATAACAGCCACAATAATACCAAAAAGTATATTGGTAATATTTTATTTCTTAACATATGCACATCTCCTTTACAGCGTATTCCGCTATAAGGTCCCACATCATGCACAGCTACCTTTATTGTAGCGAATTTGCCAGGTGATTACAATACAGAATCTTAAATTTGCGTTTTTATTTCTGCCATTTAAAGAGAACAATGCCTCCAATAGCAATCAGCATCCCAAAAAGCTTTCTCCATTCAAAAGGCTGTTTGTCCACACCAAACATCCCAAACAGTTCGATCACATATGCAATTCCCAGCTGAGCAATTACAATCAGCATCGCTGCTTTCGCCGGCCCGAGAGAACTCATACTCTGAATTACGGTAACAGTAATAAATGCACCAATTACCCCTCCCAACAGAATGTATTTGTGATCCACCTGGGCTAATGCCATCACCTTCTCCCTTCCGGTAAAGAGCCAGGCCCCCACACATACCACAAAAGCCGACAGCTGTACCCACCCTGTAGATACCCACAAACTGGTCTGTTTTGTAAGCTCTGTATTAAATACTCCTTGTACACTCATCAAAGCCCCAGATATAAGCGCAACTATTATACCCCACATAGATGCAACCTCCATTTTTTTATATTTTTCTTAGGTTGTGCAAAATCGTGAGGTTTATTCGTAAATTATAGTTTTGTGTAATAGTTTTGTGTATGTGAAGTTCGGGGTTATGCAGTCGGGGAGGGAGGCGTTTCAGACGGACGGATATAGAAGGGAGCACCGGGGAGACAGGGCCCGGCCCCTGGCCTGGCCCTGTCTCCCCGGTGCTCCCTTCTATATCCTGACAGAGACTCACTTCACATTCGCGGAAAACGGGTGGGGAAGGTCGAACGCTGTACACTTTTCCTCTTGTTTTCCTCTTGTTTTCCACTATTGATAACTAGATGTTTTGGATAAATAGCGAACCCCCTTGAACTTCCCCATACCCAGGTGAGAGGAATCCCAAATCACAAACTCATTTCCAACCTTCTCACCATCTCGTCCACATCCTCCATCCCAATGACAAGAGGAGGAACAAATCGCAGCACATCAGTCCCCGCCGAAATGATAATCAGTCCCTGTTCCAATGCCCTGCTGACAATCTCGCCCACGGGACGGCCGGTGACTACGACTCCCTGCATCAGGCCTTTTCCCCGCCTTTCCGTGAAGAAATCATATTTTTCCACCAGCTCGTCCAGTTTCTTCTCCAGATAGGGCGCAATTTCATTTACGTGTTCCACAATTTTCTCTTCCCGGAACACATCAAATACCTTGTTCACTGCCGTGCAGGCAAATGGATTGCCTCCGTAAGTGGTGCCGTGATCGCCCGGAACTAAGGATGCATCCGCTGTCTTTTTATTCAGCACAAAAGCGCCTACCGGAACACCGCATCCCAGTGCTTTTGCACTTGTCATGATATCAGGTTCTATACCGTAAGACTGATAGGCAAACATGGATCCCGTTCTTCCCATCCCGCACTGGATTTCATCCAGAACCAGGAGTATATCCTTTTCGTCGCAGATGGACCGGATACCTTTCAGGAACTCTGGTTCTGCAGGATAAATCCCGCCTTCTCCCTGAACAGTTTCCAGGATAATTGCACAGGTCCTGTCTGTAATCTGCGCTTTTACACTTTCCAAATCATTGAACCGGGCAAACTTTACTCCGCCAATCAGCGGTTTGAAGGGTTCCTGGTAATGGGTGTTGCCTGTCACTGACAAGGCCCCCAGACTTCTGCCGTGGAAGGAGTGATGCATAGCAATGATCTCGTGATCCGTCCTTCCATCCTTTAGGTATGCATATTTTCTCGCTGCCTTGATGGCGCCCTCAATGGCCTCAGTGCCGCTGTTAGTAAAGAATACTTTACTCAGTCCGCTGGCCTCACACAGTTTGCCTGCTGCCTCAATGGCAGGTACATTATAATATAAATTAGAGGTGTGAATAAGCTTATCTATCTGTGCTTTTAACGCATTATTATATCCCGTATGCCCGTAGCCAAGGGCAAAGACTGCAATCCCTGCTCCAAAATCCAGATACTCCTTACCTTCCACATCGTATAGACGGACGCCTTCTCCTCTGTCCAGAACCGTCTGAAACCGGTTGTAGGTATGCAAAATCACCTGTTCTGCCTGCTCTATATATGTATTATTACTCATTAAAATACCTGCTTTCTCCATCGCCTAAAATAGCGGTACCAATTCCCCTGTCAGTAAAGAACTCCAGCAGAAGACAATGCTCAATGCGGCCATCCAGAATATGCACCCTGGAAACGCCCTGTTTAATAGCATCAATACAGTTCTGCAGCTTGGGAAGCATTCCCCCGCCCACATGACCGGATGCCAGAAATTCTTCTGCCTCAGCTACCGTAAGTTCGGAGATCAGCGTAGACTGATCCAGGGGATCCCTGTATACCCCCTCTATATCTGTTAAAAAAGCCAGCTTCTGGGCGTGTACCGCAGTGGCAATGGCACAGGCTGCATCATCCGCATTGATATTATAAGATTCGTAGTTATCGTCCATTCCAATGGGACAGATAACTGGGACAAAATCATTTTCAATCAGAGTATCTATCAAATCTGTATTTACATTTGTCACCTCACCTACGTAGCCAATATCCTTCCCCGCGGACATTTTTTTCTTTACGGTAAGAGTATTGCCATCTTTCCCGCTGATTCCGGCCGCCTTCACCCCTACACTCTCCATATACTGAACCAGATTTTTATTCACCTTTCCCAAAACCATCTCAGCGATTTCCATGGTCTTTGTATCTGTGACTCTCAGCCCATTGACAAATTCAGGAGTCATGCCGGAGAGTTTTACCCATTTACTGATCTCCTTGCCGCCTCCGTGTACAATGATTGGCTTAAATCCAACCAGCTTCAGAAGCGCCACATCCTTAATCACATTCTTTTTCAGCTCATTGTCTGTCATGGCGCTGCCGCCGTACTTTACTACAATCTTTGCACCGTTAAAGTGCTGAATATATGGAAGTGCCTCAATAAGCACCTGCGCTTTGTGCAGCCATAATTCCATATTGTCCATGTTACATATCCTCCCTATCTGTCCTTTTGACCCTGCCATGCTTCCCTCTCTTCCCGGCCTTACATTTTCATATGCACCGTTCAGAATCTGCCCCAGGTCAAGATCTGTAGTCTGCGTTAATCTTAATGTAATCATAGGTCAAATCACAGCCCCATGCAGTGGCAGAGGCATCTCCCATTTTTACATCAGCAATCGCTGTAACTGCTTTTTCTGAGAGGATTCTGGTTGCCTCATCCTCGCTGTAATCTACCGCAACGCCGTTTTCAATGATCTGAATTCTGCCGGCTGAACTTTCAAAAAACAAATCCACCTTTTCCGGATCAAACTGCGCGCCGGAGTACCCCATGGCACAAAGAATTCTTCCCCAGTTGGCATCATGGCCATAAATCGCCGCCTTTGTCAAACTGGAAGTAACAATTGATTTGCTCAATGTAACCGCCTGTTCCTTGCTCTGGGCGCCTGTCACCCTGACCTCAAACAATGCGGTGGCACCCTCCCCGTCTCCGGCGATTGCCTTTGCCAGATAGGTATTGACATAGTCAAGTGCCTCTTTGAAGGTTTCATAATCCTGATTTTTTTCTTTGATTTCCAGGTTGCAGGCAAGACCGTTTGCCATTAACAGTACTGTATCATTCGTTGACGTATCTCCATCTACAGAGATCATATTATAGGTATCCTTTACACTATCGCTCAAAGCCTCCTGGAGCAGTTCCTTGCTGATCTCCACATCAGTCATAATAAAGCTCAGCATTGTACACATATTCGGATGTATCATACCGGAACCCTTGCACATTCCCCCAATGGTTACTTTTTGACCGCCGATCTCCACTTCCACGGCAATCTCCTTTTTCACAGTATCTGTTGTCAATATGGACTGGGCAGCCAGTGAACCCGCCTTTCTGCTTGGGGAAAGCAGAGGAACCATGTCCTTTACTCCCTGTGCCAGAATATCCATGGGGAGCTGTTTCCCTATGACTCCCGTAGAGGCAACCAGTACAGCCTCTGCAGGAATATGGAGTGCTTCACCCGCCACTGCAGCAGTTTGTCTGCAGTATCCATAGCCTTCCTCCCCTGTACAGGCATTTGCTATTCCGCTGTTGCACACCACTGCCTGAGCAAAGGGCTCCTCGGCCACAATTTTCTGATCCCATTTTACCGGGGCTGCCTTCACCACATTCGTAGTAAATGTCCCCGCAGCTTTGCAGGGTACAATGCTGTAAATCATAGCCATATCTTTTGTATTTTCCTTTTTAATGCCTGCTGCAAGGCCAGCCGCCTGAAATCCCTGAGGAGCGGTTACTCCTCCCTCAAATACCTTCATGATTCACTCTTCCTTTCTCTTGTTGTTCTGTGCTCTTATGGAAACATGGGAACCAAATCCAGACCTTCCCATTCTTCAAATCCAAATAGCAGGTTCATATTCTGTACCGCCTGACCGGCAGCTCCCTTTACCAGATTGTCCAGGGCACCCATCATTATAATACGGTTCGTTCTGGCATCTATCTTAAAGTTGACATCCACGTAATTACTTCCTTCCACCCACTTCGTCTGAGGATATACCTCCTTATCCAGTACCCGCACAAATTTTTCCCCTGCATAATACTTGTCGTAAGCCGCCTTCACATCCTCATAAGCGGCGTCCTTCTTTAGTCCTGCATAAGCAGTAACCAGAATTCCCCGGTTCATGGGCACCAGATGAGGCGTAAAATTAATCCTAATTTCTTCCCCGGCCGCATATCCCAGCTGCTCTTCAATCTCCGGCGTATGACGGTGGGTAGCGACCCCATATGCCTTCATATTTTCATTCACCTCACAGAAAAGGTTATCTACCTTTGCTCCTCTTCCCGCACCGGAGGTACCGGACTTTGCATCTATGATAATGGTATTGGGATCAATAATCCCTTCCTTTACTAAGGGATACACAGTGAGAATACTGCAGGTAGTATAGCACCCCGGATTAGCTACCAGTCTGGCCTTCTTTACCTTATCTCTGTTAATTTCACAGAGCCCGTACACCGCCTCCTCGATAAACTGAGGGGATTTATGTTCCAGCTTATACCATTCCTCATAGGTTGCCACATCCTTAATCCGGAAATCTGCACTCAGATCTACAATTTTAACTTTTTCCAGTATCTCCTCATTGAGCATAGACGCACAGAATCCCTGGGGTGTGGCGGTAAAAATCACATCTACCTGCTCTGCCAAAGCTTCCATATTATCGTCCATACATACATCATCTACAATTTGAAACATATTCCGATAAACATCACTGTATTTTTTGTCTATGTAGCTTCTGGATCCATACCATTTGATCTCTGCCTCTTTATGTCCCTGCAGCAGACGTACCAGCTCTGACCCCGCATAGCCGGTAGATCCGATGATTCCTGCTTTAATCATTAATTTTCCCTCATTTCTTTCTATATTTTACAGCGGTCCTGATTACTCATTCTTAATGATATAATACTTCCCCGGGCTTTTCAAGATATGATATTCAGTTTCCCCCGGAATTGCTGCAAGATCTGCTGCTGTTCACTCCGCCCCCGGGGACACGCTGCCCAATGCATACAAATTGTATCCTGCCGCTGCTTCTTTTGAGATTTAGCTCGGCATAACACCTCACAGATCTGCCGTGTGAATAAGGGCAGCTTTCTTTTTATTTGCATAATTATACATTATCACTGTATATTATGCAACCCCTTTTCTATTTTTTCATTAATATAGAAGCATCCAGCTAAATTTCCTCTGTTTATAAAGGTTCCTGGGGATACCGGCCACAAAAATTTTCATCATTTTTGCTATTTATACTTGCATAATTATAACAAATGATGTATATTAACCATTAGTATAAGGCACGCACAAAAGACGGCCGTATAAATTTAGGAGGATATAAGCATGAAAGAAAAGGTAATTTTAGCATATTCCGGCGGACTGGATACCACAGCGATCATTCCCTGGTTAAAAGAAAACTTTGACTATGATGTAGTATGCTGCTGCATAGACTGCGGACAGGGCAACGAATTAGACGGACTGGACGAAAGAGCCAAGCTTTCCGGAGCATCCAAGCTTTACATAGAAAATGTAATAGACGAATTTTGTGACGACTATATTGTACCATGCGTACAGGCCAACTCAGTCTATGAAAATAAATATTTGCTGGGCACTTCCATGGCTCGTCCAGTTATCGCCAAGCGTCTGGTGGAAATTGCCAGAAAAGAAGGCGCAACTGCCATCTGTCACGGAGCCACCGGCAAAGGAAACGATCAGATCCGTTTTGAACTTGGCATCAAGGCGCTGGCCCCCGATCTTAAAATTATCGCCCCCTGGAGAATGACAGATGTCTGGACTATGCAGTCAAGAGAAGACGAAATTGAGTACTGTAAGCAGCACGGCATTGACCTGCCTTTCTCCGCAGACAGCAGCTACAGCCGGGACCGAAATCTATGGCACATCAGCCATGAAGGTTTAGAACTTGAGGATCCTGCCAATGAGCCTAACTATGAACATCTGCTGGTACTTGGAGTTACTCCTGAACAAGCTCCCGAAGAAGGAGAATATGTAACCATGACCTTTGAAAAAGGTGTTCCTGTGCGTTTAAACGGAGAAAGTCTAAAAGTTTCCGAGATCATCACCAAGCTGAATGAACTGGGCGGAAAACATGGCATTGGAATCGTAGACATTGTAGAAAACCGTGTGGTTGGAATGAAATCCAGAGGCGTCTATGAAACTCCGGGAGGAACTATTCTGATGGAAGCTCATCAGCAGCTGGAGGAGCTTGTATTAGACCGGGCAACTATGGAGACTAAAAAGGACCTGGGAAATAAATTTGCCCAGATCGTGTATGAAGGTAAATGGTTTACACCTCTTCGCGAGGCTATCCAGGCATTTGTAGAGTCAACACAGGAATATGTAACCGGTGAAGTTAAATTTAAGCTTTACAAAGGAAATATTATCAAAGCCGGAACCACCTCACCGTACAGCCTGTACAGCGAATCCTTAGCCTCCTTCACCACAGGCGAGCTATACGATCACAACGATGCCAGCGGTTTTATTACCCTGTTTGGTCTTCCCTTAAAAGTGCGCGCTATGAAAATGGCCGAGGCTGAGAAAAATAATAAATAATTTTGCTAATAAAGAGGTATGCCGCTCATCACGCGGCATACCTCTTTATTTATCCATCTTTCATTCTAACATCTATTCTCCACATATCTCTGAATATTAGATGCATTTACATACTTTGTGGCTTCTCCCTGACTTACCACCACCAAAGTGGGAGCCTGCATAATTCCATATTTCTGAGCAAGATCCGGGTGCTGCTCCGCATCAATAATCTTAAACTCTTCCCCTTCCAGCATCTGTTTCGCTATCCGGCAGTTGGGGCAGGTGCTTGTGGTAAACAATAATTTCTTGTCATCAGCCACTGGTGTCACCTCCACAGTTTCCTGGGATATCTTAACCAGACTCTTATGGGCAGGCTTCATCTGGGAATGAGACACATTGTATAGTTTTCTGTTTTTATATTCCTGGCTCTTACCGTCATTCCAGTTTTGAACCGGGCGATAATATCCGGTAATACGGCTGTATACCTCTGCGGATTTACCGCAGGTGGGGCAGATAAAGTGTTCCCCTGCAATATACCCGTGTTCCTTGCACACAGAATACGTTGGAGACAGTGTATAGTAAGGCAGTTTATAATTTTCCGCAATCTTGCGCACCAGCGATGCCGCTGCTTTCCAGTCCGGAAGCTTTTCTCCCAGGAAAGCATGGAATACGGTTCCGGAAGTGTATAGTGTCTGAAGTTCATCCTGAATATCCAGGGCGTCGAATATATCTTCCGTATACTCAACAGGCAGGTGAGAGCTATTGGTATAGTATGGTGTATCCCCTTCAGCGCCTGCGGTTTTAATATCCGGCCACTGTTCTCTGTCATGCTTTGCCAGACGGTAAGTAGTGGATTCTGCCGGAGTTGCCTCCAGATTGTAGAGTTCACCGTATTCCTCCTGATAATCAGAAAGACGGTTTCGCATATAGTTCAGCACTTCTTTTGAAAATGCCTGAGTCTTTTCATCTGTCATATCCTGTCCCAGCCATTTTGCATTCAGCCCAACTTCATTCATGCCAATTAAGCCAATGGTAGAGAAATGATTGTCAAAGCTGCCCAGATACCTCTTGGTATATGGATAAAGTCCCTCGTTCAGAAGCTTTGTGATAACCGTTCTCTTAATATGGAGGGAACGTGCGGATATATCCATCATATGATCCAGATGCCTGTAGAATTCTTCTGCAGTATTGGAGCGGTATGCCAGCCTTGGCATATTAATGGTAACAACACCCACAGAGCCTGTACTTTCCCCGGAGCCGAAGTATCCCCCGGTTTTCTTTCTGAGCTCTCTCAGATCAAGTCTCAGACGGCAGCACATGCTGCGCACATCGCTGGGCTCCATATCACTGTTAATATAGTTGGAGAAATACGGGGTTCCGTATTTGGATGTCATTTCAAACAGCAGACGGTTATTTTCTGTATCAGACCAGTCAAAGTCAGAGGTAATGGAATAGGTCGGAATGGGATACTGGAAGCCCCTGCCGTTGGCGTCACCTTCGATCATGGTCTCAATAAATGCTTTGTTGATCATATCCATCTCTTTTTTACAGTCTTTATACTTAAAATCCATCTCTATTCCGCCTACAATTGCGGGAAGCTCCGCCAAATCGTCGGGAACTGTCCAGTCCAGTGTAATATTGGAAAACGGCGCTTGTGTCCCCCATCGGCTCGGTGTATTCACTCCATATATAAAGGATTCAATACATTTCTTCACTTGCTGGTAGCTCAGGTCGTCGGTCTTTACAAAAGGCGCCAGGTAAGTGTCAAAAGAGGAGAATGCCTGGGCTCCTGCCCATTCGTTCTGCATAATGCCAAGGAAGTTGACCATCTGATTGCAGAGCACGCTCAAGTGTTTGGCAGGAGCGGATGTTATCTTTCCTTCAATTCCTCCCAGGCCTTCCTGAATCAATTGTTTCAGAGACCACCCCGCGCAGTAGCCGGTAAGCATAGATAAGTCATGAATATGAATATCAGCATTGCGGTGTGCCTCAGCAACCTCATCGTCGTAAATCTCAGACAGCCAGTAATTAGCTGTGACAGCACCGGAGTTGCTGAGAATCAGTCCTCCTACGGAATAGGTTACTGTGGAGTTTTCTTTTACCCTCCAGTCTTCTATCTTAACATAGCTATTTACAATATCCTTGTAGTCTACAATGGTAGATTTCATATTGCGGACTTTTTCTCTCTGTTTTCTGTAAAGAATATATGCTTTTGCCACTTCAGAATATCCGGTTTGGATCAGAACATTCTCAACACTGTCCTGGATATCTTCCACCGTTATCTGGTTGTCTCTGATCTTTTTCTGAAAATCTGAGGTTACGCGCAGTCCTAATAATTCCAGCATATCATCGCTGAAATGTTTCTCATTAGCAGCAAAGGCTTTTCCGATGGCACGGGTAATTTTGTTCATCTTAAATTCTGCTATTTCTCCATCTCTTTTTACTACCTGAAACATTGTATTTCCTCCTCGATCTATGTAGTGTTTTCCCTTAATTATCATTCCCCGGCACCTGCTTTTGCTTATCTGTTCCCTTCCAAGGCAGGTTCCTGTACGTAACATTGTATCAGAGACATATGGGAGAGTCAAGAGCAAAAAGCACCATATATTGTGTCTGCTTTTATGAAGAAACAATATATGGTGTAATTTTGACTACTATTTTCTATCTTCTATTTTGTAAAAGCTGTTGCTGAACAAGAGATTTTTCCGTAAATAGCAAATACTGCCGAACATTTACTGCCTTCCTCCACCTCAGATCTCTGTCTTCAAAAAGTTGTCCGCATTTACGAATTACCCTTTACTAGTTATGGTATTATTTACCAGTTTCTTTGTGCAACATTCACAATGCGCCTAAATCTTAGGGTAAATTTCCTTGGAGACAAATGCCTTTACGGAAATCCCTTCCGGAAGATATTCCTCTTCTAACAACTCTCCTCCCTGTCTGATAAGCTGAAGAAGCCCTGCTTTTTCATAAGGATAGAGCCTTTCAATATAAATCTGGCCTTCTCTGAGAATCTCTGCCAGTACTTCTCTTAGCTCCTCCAGGCCCTGTCCTGTTTTTGACGAGGTTAGAATAGAATAATCTGCCCGAAAATCCCGGAAGCCTCCCGGTGCACACAGTCTGTCCTGTTTATTGAACAATGTAACTATGGGCTTATTTTCTACCTGCAGCTGGCGGAGAGTCTCATACACTACATGCATTTGTGTATCCATCCGGGGATTGGAAGCATCCACTACATGTATAATAATATCCGCATACCTGGCTTCCTCCAGAGTGCTCTTAAATGCCTCTATGAGGTGATGAGGCAGCTTTTGTATAAAACCTACGGTATCTGTGAGCAGGATCTCCTGCTTGCCGGAAAGCTTCAGTGCCCTTGTGGTGGTATCAAGTGTAGAGAACAACATCTCATCCTCATAGATGCCGGCATCAGTAAGGGCGTTCAGCATACTGCTTTTCCCAGCCGATGTATACCCCACCAGTGCTGCCACCTTTTTATGCGTCTTTGCTCTCTGCTTCCTTATTAGCTCCCGGTGCTGCTTTACATCCTCCAGTTCCCGTTTGAGCAAACCAATCCGAGTGTGGATCAGCCGTCTGTCCATCTCTAATTTCTTTTCTCCCGGCCCCCTGGTTCCTATTCCGCCCCCAAGGCGTGACAGCGAATTGCGCAGTCCCACCAGTCTTGCAGCTCTGTACCTAAGCTGTGCAAGCTCTACCTGAATCTTACCCTCACTGCTGGTAGCTCTGGCGGCAAAGATATCTAAAATCAGCAAAGTCCTGTCCATGATCTTACATTCCAGACTCTGCTCCAAATTTCTCAGCTGCACTGCAGACAATTCATCATCACAGATAATTCCTGTGGCGTCCAGTGCATAAACAAGCCCCTTCAGCTCCTCCAGCTTTCCTTTTCCTACATATGTGACAGGATGTATGGCTTCCCTGTTCTGGATTAGCGTACCTGCCACCTGTGCCCCGGCGGTTCTAGCGAGTTCTCCCAGTTCCTCCAGAGATTCCTCTGTATTCTCCCTGTCGTTCTCCTGTACTCCCACCAGGATGACTCTCTCTTCAATCTGACTCATATCGTATAACTGCATGGTATAGTCTTATTCTTCCTTTCCCTTGGGTTTTCATAGATATTATTATAAGACTTTTTCCCAATTGATATTCCCGCTGGCTTTTCATTCCCTCACTCAGCGCCTTGAGAAATCGTTCTGTAATCACAGGCTACCACAAGTATAGCAGCCTGTCCACCTTTGATTCCCAGTTCAAATGGCAAATATGAAAAAGATTGACAATAAAATCAGAAAGCTTTATACTTATCAATAGTGCATTTATTAGTTGGCGACTCAACTAATAATTTTTTTAATCTATGGAGGTATTATATGGAAAACACACGTGCACCGCAGGCAGAGAACAAGATGGGCGTTATGCCCGTACCCAAACTGCTTCTTACCATGTCACTGCCAATGATTATTTCTATGTTGGTACAGGCTTTATATAATGTTGTAGACAGTATGTTTGTAGCACAATTGAATGAGAATGCTCTGACTGCGGTATCTTTAGCTTTTCCGGTACAGAACTTAATGATTTCTATTCTCACCGGTACAGGAGTAGGCATTAACGCGCTTCTTTCCAGAAGCCTTGGGGAAAAGAAAATTGATCGGGCAAATAAAGTAGCCAATCACGGAATTATCCTCACCATTATCAGTTTTGTTGTATTTCTTTTAATAGGTATCTTTTTTTCTAAATTATTTTATACCATTCAGACCCAGGATGCCCAGATAGTATCATACGGTACATCCTATATGAAAATTTGCTGTATTTTTTCCTTTGGTATGTCTCTTCAGATAACCTTTGAACGTCTTCTGCAGTCCACAGGAAAAACCTTCTATACTATGATTACACAGGGCCTGGGGGCAATTATCAATATTATTCTGGATCCCATTATGATCTTCGGACTTCTCGGTTTTCCTAAGCTGGGAGTGGCAGGAGCTGCCATCGCAACTGTAACCGGCCAGATCATCGCAGCCATCCTGGCTGTCTGGTTTAACCTGAAAAAGAATAAGGAGTTACATATCACTCTCCGCGGTTTTAAGTGGTCCGGTAAAATTATTAAAGGGATTTACTCCGTGGGTATTCCTTCTATTATAATGGCATCTATCGGCTCCGTTATGACCTTTGGCATGAATAAGATTCTGATCGCATTTACCTCTACAGCTACAGCTGTATTTGGTGTCTATTTTAAGCTTCAGAGCTTTGTATTTATGCCTATATTCGGACTGAATAACGGATTGGTTCCAATCGTTGCCTATAACTACGGGGCAAGAAAGAGCTCACGGATTAAGCAGGCAGTCCTTGTCAGTGTCATTGCGGCAGTGAGTATCATGCTTATAGGACTGGCACTTTTCCAGCTCATACCCTCCCAGCTTCTGAATATTTTTAACGCCTCTGACAACATGACCGCTATTGGGGTACCAGCCCTCAGAATCATTAGTCTGAGTTACCTGCTGGCCGGTTTCTGTATCATATCGTCATCCGTTTTCCAGTCTCTGGGGCACGGAATGCTGAGCCTTTGGGTATCCGTCATCCGGCAGCTGGTTGTTCTTCTGCCTGCAGCTTATCTCCTCTCCAGAGTTGGTGGCCTGTCAGCGGTATGGTGGGCATTTCCCATAGCAGAATTGTTTTCCTTTGTACTGTGCGTGCTGTTTCTGCGTCATACAAAGAAAAAGGAAATTGACACTTTAGAACAATAAGATATTATATCCACGGTTTTCTTGTGTAAGGCTTCACGAATCTATATCAGCTATCTGTCATCTGATATAGATTCACACAGCCATCTGCGGTTCCGTTCTCTACTGTAAATGAAATGCCTGCCCTGTCATTTACCGGGTATACTCTGCCTGACAGAACCGTGCTGTCATTTACGAAAACTTCTAAAACGGAATTGTCAATAAAGGCACGTATAGACACATGCTGTTCATCTCCCCGATACCTGCTATAAAGAGAGTCTTTCACAACTTCAGGAATCACAGAAGATCTTTCACGGTATATCCAAATTGTTTTTGCCCTGGACAGGATCCAGATATCTGTATATTCAGTCCCGTCTTCCGAGTCAAGTACCCGTATTCTGATATCTCCGTCTGTCTTTAAGAAGCATTCTACTTCTGCTGTCATAGAATGACAGGACATCTTTTTTGTGCCTGAAAACCCACAAAGCTGATGTGTTTCTGTAAGCTTTCTCAGTAATTTAACCTCCTCTGCGCAGGAGAAACTTACCATGTCTCCGTCCTCCAATGTGACTACTCTGGGGAGAGAGATGGCGCCGGACCAGGGTCCGTCAGTGATAAGTTCATTTCTGTCATCTTCCCGCAGCCATCCCCACATAATATAGCGCCCCTTGGGATCCTTGAATACATTAGAGGCACAAAAGCAGCCACTATCTATAATTTCACCGTGCCGAGTCACATGAAGCGAATAGTCTTCATTTAAAGTCCCCACAACATACTGTGCATTTTCCTGAAAGCAAGTATAGACAAATACAATTTTCTCCCCAAAGACCATCACATTGGGACACTCATAAATTGTTGTTCTGCATTCTGTATAAAAGCAGTTCTTATATTCCCAATTGCGGTAATCCTTTGATTGGTAGATATGAAATGCCGCCTTCCAGCCATCTACAATTCCTGAAATGACCATTAAGATCTCTCCCCCATACTGAAATACAAAAGGGTCTCTCCAATGGGTCAGATATTTTCCCTGCCTTCTGTTCTGTTCTGGGGATAAAATAGGATTCTCATCTATCTGTTTCCAGGTCTTCATATCCTCCGTGACGGCTATCCACTGCTCCGCGCCCTCAATATGTCCCCGCTCTCCATGTCCATAGGATCCCACACTTGTGTAGAAAATCTCTAACCGGCCGTCGTTTTCATATGCACAGCCCGAGAAGCAAAAATTTTCTCCCCTATCTTTTGCCGGATATAATGCAGGCTCCAGATGACTCCAATGGACCATGTCCCCGCTGACTGCATGGCCCCAGTGAAGATTCCCCCATTGATATCCTGAAGGATTATACTGATAAAAAAGGTGATACTTCCCTTCAAAATATATGGGTCCATTGGGGTCGTTGATCCAATTCTGCTCCGGCCTGAAATGATAACTTGGTTTATGTTTCATATAATCACCTCAATGTCTGAATGTTGAATGTATCTTAACTGCATTTCCCTTCTCCGAGGAGGCATACACACCTTCAATGATTTCTACCACATGGACCTGTCTTGTAATTGAACATCCATCCTCAGGGAATTTCTGATTCTTATCCACTGCCTCTGCAAACTCTTCCAAAATATCTATATTTAAATCTGACATATCCACTTGGATTTTGTAGCAATCTTTGAATCCGGCATAAGTGATTTTGGAATCACTTACTTTCTGATATGGAGAATACACAATTACCCGATGTTCAGAATCATTCATATTGATATAAATAATTCCTTTGTCCCCATAAATTCTAAACTCCCATACACAGAGATCCTTATCTGCAGCAGTACACCAGTTTGCACGTATGCTGGCCATTTTTCCGTCTTTCCAGCTCATGACTACCACTGCATTGTCTTCCACCGTGGGATTGAACTTTTCTCCTTTCAGACTGGTCCTCTCTCTTTGCATTATATTTGTTTTTCCATACACCTCGTCCACCGGACCGAACAGATATGTAAGCATGCTGATTGGGTATATACCCAAATCTGCCAATACTCCCCATTCTGCCACTGATTTATCAAAAAACCATGGTGCGTGTAATGGTCCCTGGTGAGCAAAGACTCCGTCTACTGCACAAACATTGCCTATAAGCCCCTGACCGATCATCTTTTTCACTTCTCTGATATGTGTATATGCATCGTTGGGGAGTGCCATAAATATTTTATTGGTCTTATCAGCTGCCTCTTTGATCATTAAAGCGTCCTTTAAATTAGTTGCAACCGGTTTTTCACACAACACATGTTTTCCCGCATTTAATGCCTCTGTAACCAAACGGGCATGGGTAGTGTGGTAAGAGGTTACGATAACCGCCTCTACCTCTTTGTCCTGCAGCAGTTCCTTCCAATCTGTATATTCTTTTACCCGAAGCTCTTCGGCTGTTTTATGAAGACGTTCACTGTCCGTATCATACACTCCAATTAATTCCGTTTTGTCTTTCATTCTTTCGAATGAATAAAAATACCTGCCTCTGGCTATATCACCGCATCCTGCTAACGCGCATTTAAGAATTCTCATAAAACCTCTCCTTACTTGTATTATTCATCTGCCTCTTCTTCTTTTAAAATTCTGCGGATATACTCTAAAGATTCTTTTACATATTTTTCAGGTCTCTTCAAGCCTCCCAGTTCCATGGAAAGAAATCCCTGATACCCTGTTTCCTTAAGTGCTCTGACAAATCCATTCCAATCAATTATCCCCAGTCCTACCGGGTATGAATAACAAAGCAGTCCATCTGTATCTCTAAGATGTACATGAAAGATTTTTTCTCTCAGTTTATAGACAGACCACGGAAGATATTCCCGCTGCATGGACTGCCATGCCGCATCAAAATTGGTTCCAAAATAAGGACTGGATATTCTGTCAAAAGCCCTGAGCATACCGTCTGTTGTGCCAATCACAACATTTGCATGGCCCTCAAGAGCAAATCTGATTTTATACTTTTCGCACAGCTCCACAGCTTTGCTTAAGGATTCCACATACCGCTCCCATACTCCTCCTGCGTCAAAGTTTGGAGGCATCTCTATCATATGTTTGGGCTCAAAAAGTTCAAATCCAGGCGCATACGGGTGTATAGATGACGGCAAATACGGAACGGGTGCTCGCAGTTCCTTAGGCCAGTTAGAAACTACATTAATCGTATCCGTACCAAGTTTGGCGGCAGTCTCTAATCCCCGTTCAAAAAAGTCTAATGCCCTGTCTCTTTTTTTGTCATCGTTGTCTAATAAATCTTCTACTGCATGTGCATATAAGATAAATTCTGACAGCTCCATGTTATAGCCCTTAATCATCCTGTCCAGTTCCCGGCAGCGTTCATCCGTATAATACTCATTTAAATCTTCTGCCGTATAGGCAATTAATTCAATGCCGTCAAATCCCAGTTCTCCAATCGTCTTAACCGCTTCTTCATACGGCGGTTCATAATGAGGATGTGTAAAGCATCCTACTGCTGCTCCTACTTTCATAAATTCTCCTTTCACTGTTCCTAGTCTTTCACGCCTCCTGCAGTTAGTCCCAAAACAATATATTTCTGGAAAAAGATTGCTAACAGCAGGGGAATCAAAGTTGCAATACAGCCGCCTGCCATCAGCATTCCGTAGTCTATCCCCCCATGAGTGGTACTAAATTGCGATAAAGCGACTGTAAGTGTAGTTGTCTCTTTTGAGTTCATAAAGATGAGTGCATACAAAAATTCATCCCAACACATTAAAAAGACCAACGTCCCAACTGCAACATATCCCGGTTTTGCCAAGGGTACAATAATTCTCAGGAATGCCTGAAAATAATTGCACCCGTCAATCCTGGCAGCATCCTCTAAATCAGGCGGTATTGATTTAAAGTAGCCGTGCAGTACCCAGATGGCATACGCCATTACCATTCCAAGGTATAAAACAACAAGAGTAACGATCCTGTCAATCATTCCGAGTCTGGAGACAGTCTCATACAGAGGTATCACCAATGACACAGTTGGCAGTAATTGAATAAACAATGCCAGAATCATCAGCATATTGCTGCCTCTAAACCTCAGTCTTGCAAAGGCATATGCTGCCATCCCTCCGATAAGCAGAGAAATACCTGTGGTAACAGCAGCAACTTTAAAGCTGTTAAATATGGAATGAATAAATACTTCTGATGTACTTGCGATTCTTCCTCCACGGAATACTTTTATTATCGAAGAAAAGAACTCCCGGTATCTGTAAAAGGTGACATTCTCAGGCCAGACGACGGGCCCCCCCGTCAGCAGTTCACTCTTCTCACAAATAGAAGAATAAAACATCCAAAGCAAAGGAGCAAACGTCCATAGCAGCAGCAGTATTACCCCCAGATAGATTCCGACTCTTCCAATTCTTCTTTTTATACTTTTCCCTTTTTTCTTCATAGGCCATACCTTTGATTAAGCTTCCTTCAAAATCCTCAGATATAATAGAGTTATCAAAAAAATAATCCCTGCTATAACAATTGACAGTGTTGCACCCAAACCAAAATTCAGGCTTTTAAATGTTGTGTAATAGGTATAGAAGCTAATTACCATGGTGCCATTGGCCGGTCCTCCATTGGTAAGCATATATACAATATCAAACACCTTCATGGTCTGTGTGGTACGCATAATAAGCACCACCAGTATTATTGGCTTCATCTGGGGCAGAATAATGTGAAAAAATCTCTGAAACACGTTTGCACCGTCAATTTTCCCCGCTTCCAGGCTTACAGCAGATACAGACTGAAGCCCTGACAAGAACATTAATACAGTTAATGGCAGCATCCTCCAGGTATCAGCAAGTACTATCATAATCATAGCTATTTTCGCGTCGCCCAGCCATGCCACAGGTTCCGATATTCTCCCCCACTGCATTAAAAGTCTGTTAATCAATCCATAATTAGCATTCAGCATCCATCCCCAAAGTACTGCGTTTACCAGTGTGGGAACTGCCCATGGAGCAAGGATTGCTCCACGGACAAATCTTCTTCCCTTAAAATTCTGGTTAAGAAGAAGTGCAATCAGCATTCCAAAAACGGATTGTATGGTCAGTGACATAATTACAAACTGCCCCGTGACCTTCACAGAATTCCAAAACTCAGAATTTGTCAGTACACTTATGTACTGTTCCAGTCCTGCAAACCCATTTTTGGAAGCATCCAGCATATTCTTCCATTGAAAACTGATAACAAATGTGTTGAGCAGAGGATAAATGTTTAATGCGAAGATAACGAGCATTGCAGGACAGATCAGCTTATATGCCGGCATTTGACGATTAAATTTTTTATTGTCAACCATTCTTTTCATGTTTTCTCCTATAACTCACTTCACATACGTATCACCCTTGATCCATGTTTCAGAATATCATCTACTTATATTCTTGGTTAGAGATACGGACGGCTTCATCCAATGCTTCCTGTGCAGTTACCTCTCCAGCCAGTGCTTTGCTCAGATTTAGCTGCAGCATTTTGCTCCATGAGCTGTAATCTGCTATGGTAGGCCGCCCATGAGCATAATCAAATTGCTTCGCCATAATCTCAAACTCAGGGTTGTCCTTGAGAATCTCAGGATCCTCTAAAACGCGTTTTAAGATAGGCATATTTCCAAACTTGTCGAGTACATCTTTTTGCACCTCATAGCTGATAGCTATTTTAATAAACTCCACAGCCCATTCCGGATATTTGCAGCTGGAGGTTATTCCCAATCCGCCACCTCCGGTTGTGGCAGAATACTCTACCTCCCCCTGACCTGGCGCAATCGCCACCTCTACCTTTCCTGCCACAGAGCTGTTCGCAGGATCATTGGTAAAATCATAAGCATAGGACCAGCAGGTCACAAAAGCAGTATCCCCTGCCATAAACGGATCCAAATTATCCCTGTCTGAGTAAGAAACAGACGCCGGATCCGCTGTGTTATCCTTCATAGAGTTAATAAACATGTTCAGGGCATCTACCCCCGCTTTGCTGTTAAACACAAAGTCTCCGTTTTCATTTATCCACTCTCCGCCATAAGCGTATAAGGCAGCGTTGAAGTCACATACAAATCCTTCTGCCTGGGATGCCGCCCACGCAGTTCCATGTTTGCAGATCCCCTTGTCCATCATATTCCTGCTCATTTCCAGCATTTCATCATACGTTGAGGGCGGTGCGCTGTATCCGGCTTCCTCCAGCATTTCTTTATTATAGAAAAGCCATTTTCCTTCGGTCATTGTAGGAATCGCATATATATCATCCCCCACTGACATTTCATCCACAAATGCAGGGTATAGCTGTGCTATCTCTTCCTCTGTAAAGTATTCGTTCAGGGGTCTGGCAATCCCTGATTTTGCAAATTCCCCCGGCCACACAGTGTCAACCGTCAGAATATCCAGCTGGCTTCCCCCGAGCGCCATGGTTACTTCTTTGTCATGTACATCTGCATATGCCAGTGAAATAATATCTACATCAATCCCATACTTTTCATAAAATTCATCCGCTACATAAGAATATAAGTCTTCGTGATCTGTAGTAGTGACCATGACAAGTTTTTCTGGCTTATCTTCCGCCTTCCCCTCTGCCTCAGTCCCAGCTTTGCTGTCTGTTGTCTCCTTCCCTGCCTTTCCCTCTTTTCCTGAATTCCCGCATGCTGCCAATGATACTGTCAAGGCTAACGCCATCAACAATGCTAACTTTCTTTTCATCTTATTCTCTCCTTTCATATATGGTTAAGTAGCACACTTTTATGGGTGTATTACAAATACCTTTTCAGAGTCTCAATGCTTAATGCCGCAGCCTCCAGTTCGTCATATCCATCCGGTTCGTCCTGTTCTACAATCAGCCACTGAGCACCGCTTTCTTCTGCCGCTTCCACTAATTGCCCTATATCCTGACAGCCATATCCCAGGGGACTATAGGTAAACCCTTTCTGTATCTTATGAGGGCCATCCTTTGTCTCTTCCTTTAACAGTCCATAGGGTACTTCCCCTTCTTTACCGCTGCTCATGTAGTCTTTCAAATGTACTACCGGACATTGACCTTTATATCTGCGGATATAAGCAGCCGGGTCAAATCCCGCGTATTTGATCCAACAGGTATCCAGTTCCGGCAGCAGACATTTGGAAGGAATACTGTCCATCAAAAAATCCAGTCCATTTTTTCCTGAAACTTCTCTGAATTCAAAATCATGGTTATGGTACAGCAATTGCATCCCGGCCTCCCGGGACCTCTCTCCCCATTCAGACAGCCTGCAGATGATATTTGAAAACGCCGGGTTCCCTGGCCGATACTCCTCGTCCAGATATGGGATGGCAAGGTATTCACATCCGAGTATTCTGTGTTCCTGGATGACTTGCTCCACGTCCCTCTCCCATGCGGTCAAAGGGACATGACTGGAAACGGCACTTAAACCTTCGCGGTCCATCATCTCCCGCAGTTCCTCCGGTTTCTGTCCGCAAAATCCGGCTAATTCCACCCCGTCGTAGCCGAATTCGGCTAGACTGTGCAGGACGGCTGAGAGATTTTTCATTGCTGAATTTCTGCAGGAATACAATTGATATCCTATCTTCATATTATCTTCTCCCTTTCTCTCTTGTCAGCAGTTACTTTATGTCCTGATTATATAATCCCTTACCTGTTTTATCTACATCCATACTGTAGTTTTCTTTAACAATTTTATCATTTTAGAAGTTTTGTCCAAAATATTCCATTTAATGTTATACTTTTTTAATTATTTATATTATTTTCATCTATTATGCAGTCGGCGGACTCCAACGGACGGTTTTGCGGAGCAAAACGGACGCGATGCGGAGCGAGCGGACTAACCTATTAT
>NZ_WKYV01000003.1 GCF_009677585.1 Lactonifactor sp. BIOML-A5
ATAATAGGTTAGTCCGCTCGCTCCGCATCGCGTCCGTTTTGCTCCGCAAAACCGTCCGTTGGAGTCCGCCGACTGCAATTTGCGCAGCATACACAATGCTTATCATATGCGCTGGGCATATATGTCAAAATTAATCTGCCATTCACCGTCATCCTTTACCATCACATCCTGCCAATGAAAATTATTATCCTCGATTTTGACAAACACCCATTTTCGTCTTTCATTCTCAATGTTCGTAAGGACTATGATATCGTCTTGTTTTCTCGCTTCAAAGCGCATAATTTTCCCTGTATAACAATACGCAATATCCCAAGCATACGTCCCGGGGTTATAAACGCGGAGCGTCGTTCCGTATTCATAATCGGGCAGGAGAATAACATCCTGAATTGCCATTCCGTCTAGAATCCATGAAAAATGCCACTCACCTTTTATCGAATGAGAATTGCTATTATCAATGTAATCGATTTTCCAACTGCCGATAAGCTTCCCGAAATAGTTAAATTCTTCGGGCAGCTCCACGTTTTTACCTTCACTTGTCAACGCATTGAAAAAGTTTTGCATATATTAATTCCTCCGATAATGTAATAATATCAGCTGCAAATTCCAGTTTGCCGAACGTATCTGCCCGCCCTGGCCTTGCCTGTTAATCAACGCAAGGGTTTCACATAAATCTCCTTTTCCTTGTCGAGCATAAAGCCGCAGGACAGCAGCAGACCGCAGGAAGCCTTATTCTCCGGCTCTGGCTGTACCACAATCCTTTCAGCGTCAGGGTGAAGGGCGATCCTGTCTGTTAAGTCTGCCACGATTCTTTTGCCAAAGCCTCTTCGGAGGCAAGCGGATTCCCCAATCATGTAGTCAATGCTGTAGGAACCGCCCATCGCTGTGTAGCCTTCCCAAGATTCATCGCTGTCCTTGCATGCATAATACTGGCAAAAACCGATAGGTTTTCCTTCATACTCCACAATAAAGTGGTGTATCCAGCAAAACTCCCTGTCCTGCTTCTCAACCTCGTTGATCCAATCCAGTGGCTCATGATACCACTTGGCAACGTGGGGTGTATACAGCCATTTTTTGAATATTTCTAAATCAGTCTGTTCCATATGTCTTATCCTAAACATATATCTGCCCTCCTAACACAAATTATAGTTCTCGTCCTTATAATACATAAAAAAGGCATATCTATTGGAGCAAAATTATCTTTAATTTTATGATTAAAACAACCGTTTCCCGTCCGAAATATCGATACCAAGTCCTTTTGCCATGCCGGTCTGCTTATATGGGTTAATTTTTTCTACAATACCGTCATGCCGGAAAAGTGATCCTGTATTTTTAAACCAAAAGGTCACGCCCGCCTTGACACATTGCTTCCGGATCTGCAGCACCCACTCATAATCACACTCACGCGCTTCCCGCCCCGTTTCGCCCCCCACAGTAACATGATCCACCCCATGAAGATAAGGGGTCAAGTCGATTGCCTCCAAAAGCGGAGCGCAGGCGATGAACCTCCGCTTTATGGGATAAGATAAAAACAGAGGAAGCCGGTAATCGGCCAGCGCCTGATTTTCTACCGTGCAGCCAATATTCACGTTGTCATAGCCTTCGCCCCAGTCGGCGGGAAGGGATACAGGAAAACGGTCAATCCGCTTTGTCAGAATCAAAAAATCAATGTCCGTCCGTTCCCGGATCATAGCCCAGACCGCTCCCCTCCATTCATCCGCTTCGGGAAGAAAAAAGTCGGTGGCAAAGCAGGTAGCCAGAATCTTATCCCCTTTAATATTGTATTCGCCTTTTTTATTTCTCCTGATGGGCCAGTCGAATTTATCTGTTTTTAGAATCGTATTCTGTCCACAGCGCTTTGCATACGGCCCATAAAAATAACAGTTTGTACAGCCGTCACTTATTTTGTAACAGCCAGTCCACGGCTCCCAGTTCATAGGCGGCCTCCCTTATTCTGAGTAAAATAGCGGCGGCTTTCTTGCTAAAGCCGCCTTGTTCCATACATCTGATTACAACGCATACTGCTTTACGAATTCGACCGGGTACATCGTACGTTTGGCAACTTCCTCCGACGACATGCCCTGAGCAAAAAAGCGTTTGATAACCGTAGTCATATCCTCTGCAATCTCCACAATATGCTTGTCCGGGTCATACACCCGGATGTCGCGCTGTCCCCATGGATATTCCCTGATTTCGTGTACCCACTGCAGGCTGGGCAAGTGTTTTAGCTCAGCATATGCCTGATCTAAATCCTCCACTTCAAAATACACCTGGAAGTTATGTGACTGTTCCTTTACACAGTCAGCAGCAATGCCAACAATATCAGCATACCCCTGCTGCAGAGAAAAGCCTTCAAAAGCTACATGCCCGCCTATATCCATGACTGCATTTTGATGAAGCACGTTTTCATAAAAGTTTTTAGAGGCGGAGATATCCCTGACCGCCAAAAGACAACCTTGATATTTCATGTTTTTATTCCTCCTACAAGGAAATTATAGGATAGATTTCCGTCCCGTCATAGTAAAAATCCGACATAGTTTCCAAATACTGTTGAGGAGTAACACCACTGATGGCCTTAAAGTCTTTATCAAAATGGGCCTGATCGAAATAACCGGCCTGCTGGGACAAAGCAGCAAAAAAGCAGGGCGATGTTTGAATCTGCTTTAGCACATAGTTAAAGCGGATTAAGCGTGCATAGTTTTTCACATTCATTCCTATTTGTGTGAGAAATAAACGGTTTAAATGCCGCTCACTGTAACCGGACTGCCGGGCCACTTCCTGCACTTGTGTCTGTCCGTGTCTACCAGAAATGTATGCAGCTGCAAACAGCAAAGCGTCCGAAACAGCCTGCTTTTCCATGCGCTGGTATAATATTTTCTCACAAGCATTTACTAGACCGCCTGTGGTTTCCGACACCACAAATGCCTGATGCAGTAATTTGTAAAGTTCATAGTCAATGTCTGCCAGTGAAAGGCGTTTATCCGCAAACTCAGCTTGGCTTTGACGGATCATCTGATACAATCCATATGGAGAAAGCTGAATAAGCAGCAGGATATGATAGCGGTTTGGCTCTCTGCCCAGCGGAATAGGTGTCAGGGATGCGCCCCATAGTTCAGCTTTGACTCCGTTTCCGTCGAACGCAAGGGACAATGTTCCGCATGCATTAGGCATAAGCGTGTATTGAGGCAGGAACGTATCCTTTTCCGGAAACACGATGTTATAATACTGAATATATTTTCTTAATCCAATGTGTGAAGGAAATATGTTGAATTGGTTATCTTTTTCAAGCATCCTAGGGGGCCTCCTGCAGTTGCAGTTTCTACTTGTAATACTCATCTTATTTATCTCTGAATCCACTGTTTGACTAATATACCACTGCTCCAGTTTTACATCCGGGCATAATAAGCAGGTGATTTGTCCAACTTATTTGTGCCACCAGTAGTGTCACAAATTATCACTCCTTTACTGCAAGCTTGTTACATATGACTTCTTCCATGATTTTACTAATTCCATTATCTATTTATTATCTCATATATCAACCATTTTTATAAATGCTCTAATGTTATCCCTTCCGCATCAAACCTGTCCTCTAATACCATAAGAATTTTCTCCGATATATTTCTTAGTTCTTCCAAAAAATAATTATAATCTTTTCCATTATAGCAAGTTTCAACGATTCCGTAGAATGGCTTTTCTATATATTCTATAGATATAACTCCTTGATTTTCAATCCCATAGTGCATCATACAATTGCGAAATTTTGATTGAAATAAACCACGCCCCGATTCTAACATATCTGTAAATTCTTCTAAACCAATACATAAATCTGTGTTATTCTCACAGTAATTTTTTAAACGTTGAATTGAGCGATATGCATAATATGTCACAATGTATTCTACTCGAAATAACCACTTATTATCAACGTCTAATAATGGCCTCAAAACATATTTAATAAAGTTAAGATTACAGGTTATGTTCAGAAAAAATAGATTTAGCGATTTTTGTGAATTATTACGAAACAGCTTATCTACATTATTTGTATTCAAATCATAAAAATATTTAATTTCTTTGCCTGTATTAGGACGATTTATCTCTGGTAGACAAATACTTTGCGGAAAGCCTTCTTTTAGAGAAACAACGAAAGACCCTATTTGCTCTCCCAACTTCCGATATATTTCTTTATTTTCAGTATTAAACACATCTCTAACCTCTAAAAAATCTGCAATCATTTGCGTATTTCCAATGATATGCTTATCCTCTGTCCAGTATGTTCCTAGATTCATATGGATATTCCAATTCTTCATAAAGTCAAAGTTTAATCGCTCTCTATACTGTTCATTTTGATTTTCATCTATTGACTCAACCCGCTTTTTTGATTTTCCAAAGCCATCTCCATATGCTTTGAGAAAATTCCGAGTGTTTTTAATCTTTTTCGCATATACTTCTTCTAAGAAAATTTCTCCCATATACTCCTGACAAGATTGAACAAACATTGCGTAATACGGTAATATCCCCATAGCAAATATGGGATCTCTCTCCGTTTTCAAAAGAGAATATACGGTTTCCGTATCTTCCTGCATCAGACGCACAGTAATAAGTTTTTCTAAATCATATAAATATCCTTTTTTACCCTCCATTGATTTTCCTTCCATATTTTCATATTGTTTATAACATAAAATACCACCAGCTTTAACACCACATTTATTTCATAGATTGAATTCATGATTGCTCGCATGCCTTTATCCCTTTGATACAAGTAAGTATATCATACACTATCCTATTAATAAATGATGAGATAACACACTACGCTAATAACGAACTTCAATTTTATTACAAAAATGGCAGATCATCATATAGACAGCCTGCCATTTAAATAATCCATATCTAATTTTTATTATTCAAACTCAATCGTCGCCGGCGGCTTCCCCGTACAGTCATAAAGCACCCTATTAATATGCTTCACTTCATTCACAATCCTGCTGGTTGCCTTCCCAATCACTTCCCAGGGAATCTCCGCGCTCTCTGCTGTCATAAAGTCTGTTGTTGTAACTGCCCGCAGGGCCACTGCATAGTCGTAGGTTCTCTCATCCCCCATGACCCCTACCGACCGCATATTTGTAATCGCGGCAAAATATTGTCCAATCTTCTTGTCCAGCCCGGCATTTGCAATCTCTTCCCGCCAGATGGCATCCGCGTCCTGAACCATTTTTACTTTCTCGGCTGTTACTTCTCCAATGATTCGGATCCCCAGTCCCGGGCCGGGGAACGGCTGGCGGAATACCAGATATTCCGGAATTCCAAGCTCAAGGCCGGCTTTTCGCACTTCGTCTTTAAACAGGTCCCGAAGGGGCTCTATAATCTCCTTGAAATCTACATAGTCAGGAAGTCCTCCCACATTGTGATGGGATTTAATCACCGTAGACTCTCCGCCTACGCCGCTCTCCACAACATCGGGATAAATGGTTCCCTGGACCAGGAAGTCCACGGCACCGATTTTCTTTGCTTCCTCTTCGAACACACGGATGAACTCTTCCCCAATAATCTTCCGTTTACTCTCCGGCTCTTCCACGCCTTTTAATCTCTCATAAAAGCGCTCCTGGGCATTTACGCGGATAAAGTTCAGATTATACGCTCCCTCAGGGCCGAACACAGCTTCTACTTCGTCTCCCTCGTTCTTGCGGAGCAGTCCGTGGTCCACAAATACACAGGTGAGCTGATTCCCCACTGCTTTTGACAGCATAACTGCTGCCACAGAGGAGTCCACGCCTCCGGAGAGAGCACAGAGCACTTTGCCTTTTCCTACTTTTTGGCGGATTGCCTGGATGCTTTCTTCCACGAAGGAATCCATTCTCCAGTCGCCGGAGCATTCACATACCTGGTAAACAAAATTAGAAAGCATCTTTTTGCCTTCCTGGGTGTGGAGCACCTCGGGGTGGAACTGAACCGCGTACAGATTCTTTTCTGTGTTCTGCACGGCTGCCACCGGACAGTCTGACGTATGGGCAATGATGTCAAATCCGGGAGCTGCCTTTGCGATATAATCGTTGTGGCTCATCCAGCAGATCGTCTTTTCGGATACTTCCCTGAAAAGCTTTGCTGAAGGATCTACCGTAACCTCAATTTTCCCATATTCTCTCACCGGGGCGGTTCCCACTTCTCCTCCCAGCAGGTGCATCATCAGCTGAGCGCCGTAGCAGATGCCCAGAACAGGGATTCCCAGCTGGAAGATCTCCTGGGTGTAGGTAGGGGAGTCCTCCAGATATACGCTGTTGGGTCCGCCAGTAAATATAATACCTTTCGGCTGGATTTCTTTTATTTTTTCTATATCTGTTTTATAAGAAAATATCTCGCAGTATACGTTGCATTCACGCACCCGTCTGGCAATAAGCTGATTATACTGCCCGCCAAAGTCCAGAACTATGACTGTCTCTCTCTTCAAAATAATTCCTCCTGTGTGTTTGTTTTCCATCATACTGTATCCGTCCGATGGATCTGTACCTCATTATATAGGAGCTCTCCCTCCTTGACAATGGTAAATTTTATATTTTCTGCAATTGCCACTTTCCTCTGAGATACCGCCATACAAAGGCAATGGACCGGAACAGCCAGTCTATGGTCATAGCCACCCACACTCCGAATACTCCCATCTTCAGGTTCACTCCCAGAATGTAGCTGAAGCCAATCCGAAAGACCCACATAGAAATAATGGCCAGAACCATAGTGTATTTTACGTCGTTAGAAGCCCTCAGTGTATTGGGCAGAGTGAAGGATAGGGGCCATATAGTTACCACACAGATCGAATGGTAAATCAGGATTTTATAGGCATAGGTGCTGGCCTCATGGGACAGGCCGTAGATGCGGATAATCAGAGGCAGGATCAGCATCAGCAGTATATTAATGGCAATCAGGGCCAGATAGGTGATCTTCATCAGCTTCCGGGTGTAATATTTTGCCTGCTGGTAATCCCCGGCACCCACGCATTGAGAGATTACGGTAAGCAGCGCAAATCCCACAGACATGCCCGGCAGGATGGCAAACATAGCGATATTGTTGGACACTGCATTAGCGGCAATAGACGACGTTCCGAAGCCTGCCACGATACTCAGCACCAGAATCTTGCCCAGCTGAAACATACTGTTTTCCAGGCCGTTGGGGATACCAATGTAGAGAATCTTTTTCAGCAGCATTCTGTCTATATGAATGCGGAAGGGTCTTACAATATGAAGGGTTCTCCTGGGATCCACCAGCATAATCATCATCAGGATACAGGCAATGACCCTGGACGCAAGAGTAGGGATGGCAACTCCTTCCACACCTCTGTGCAGTCCGTAGATAAGAATAGCATTCCCGCCCAGATTAATTGCATTCATAATCATGGACAGCTGCATGGACATTTTGGAATTTCCCATGGCGCGGAAGATGGCAGCGCCTGCGTTATACAGGGCAATGAAAGGAATAGAAGCAAATACAATCAATAGATAGATATTGGCATCGTACATAACCTCAGCTTCGATTTTTCCGAAGACACCGTGAAGGATAAATCCTCTGCACAGATAACCCAAGGCCATAATCACCAGGGAAAAGGATGCCGTAAATAAAATCAGCTGGTTGGTTGCCTGGCAGCCCATGTCCTGTTTCTTTTTGCCTATAAACTGTCCGGCTACAACAGCTCCGCCGGTCGCAAGGGCAGCAAATATATTAATTAACAGAATCATGACCGTATCTACCAGAGATACGCCGGATACGGCAGCCTCACCCACGCTGGCTACCATAATAGAATCGGCCAGTCCTACGAAGGACTGGAGGAACTGTTCCACGATCAGAGGAAGGATTAGCCTCCTCAGATCCTTGTTGCTAAACATATAATTCATTTCTCTCTCCTCAAAAATGTTTATCTTAACGCATTTTTAACATTTCCCTCACATTATACTGCTATCCCCTTTGCCTTACAATAGGGCGGAGGGAATATTTTTCCTGGTTTTCTTTATAAAAACTTAACCGTTGACGGAAGGGAGAGTCAAGTTTTATAATAGTACGGAAAGTTAGCTTTTTGAAACCATTGGCAGGAGAGGAGAGATGTCCTATGAAAATGATTTATGCTGTGGTATGTGCCAGTGATGTGAATAATGTTATGTATGCCCTGAACCAGGCCGGCTTTGCCGTTACCAAGGTTTCTACTACCGGAGGTTTTCTCCGTAAGAGAAATGCAACTCTTTTTACAGTTGTACAGGACGATCAGATACAGCAGGTGCTTGATATTTTTTCTGAGGAATGCGGAAAAAGGAAGCAGATTTCTTATCCTACCCCATATCCGGAAAGCTCCAACGGCTATAATTATGCCGCGATTCCCTCGATTCCGGTTGACGTGGGAGGGGCCACCATCTTTGTCCTTAATGTTGAACAGTGCCACAAGCTATAAGCATTCTGCCGCAGCCATTCTGACGGAATATGGCTGCGGCAGTTTGATTCATGATAGGCAGATTCTTATGTGCAGCAAGACAATCAGGGGGCTTTATGCAAATATTTTTCTCTGGTGGCCATTCCGCCACGGATATGACGCTCCTGCTTATTTACATCCAGAACTTTTCTTGCTTTTCTGGCAAGCGTAGGATTGATCTGCAATAAGCGTTCGGTTACATCTTTATGTACCGTTGATTTTGAAACCCCAAATTTCTTCGCAGTCTGACGCACCGTCGCATTACAGTCTATAATGTAATTGGCGATGTCCACCGCACGTTCTTCAATATATTCTTTCACGGAAGTCCTCCGGAAAACTTGTTTTTACAATGTATGCAGGAGAGAATCCGTATATGTCAGTAGAATGGCTCTTTCAGGTTCCCCTTCTTCCCGGATAAAAAATCCTGAAAAAGCAGCCGTTGCAGGGGAATATTTTCCCTATACTTTTTAGAACTATAGGGCTGATGCTGCGTTTATAGATTATCCCTGATTACTCTGCAGGGATTTCCATATGCAATCTTGTCCGAAGGTATCTCCCTTGTCACAATACTTCCCGCGCCTATCACAACGTTATTTCCAATGGTCACGCCCGGCAGGATAATCGCCCCGCCGCCAATCCACACATTATCCCCGATAATTACCGGTGCCGATTGGGTCTTACAGAATGCAAACCCGCCGCTTTCACTTAGCTCCCCAAACCGCTCCCGGGCATTTGCGGGATGATATGCGGTATAGATTTGAACATTAGGTGCAATAAGAGCATTGTTGCCTATGATAATTTTGTTATCATCCAGGAACGTACAGTTCATATTGACCTCGCAGTTATTGCCGAAGGATATATTACACCCGTAATCTGCATAGAATGGCGGAGTAATCCAGAGGTTTTCCCCCCGTGCCCCTAATAATTCACACAAAATCCTGTCCTTTTCCTCCAAACACTCTGAACCCGTCTGGTTATACTCACGAATGAGGTTTTTCGCTTTGTGCCATTGCTTCAACAGCTCCGTATCTCCGCAGTCATATATTTCTCCTGCCAGCATCTTTTCTCTTTCTGTCATATCTGTCCTCCGTTTATATTTCATCTGTCACTACTTTTCGATTCACCCGCATAACAAACGCCTCCACAGCTTCCCTGTCCGGTTCATCCGGAAGGGCGGTTTCCCGGGCTGCCCGTTCCAGAGCTTTTTCATAGCCTGTCAGCATCTCATAGAATTCTGAACGGAAGGTGCCGTCCGCTTTCTGGAACTCCCCGTTTCGGATGGATAATAGTAAGTTATGCTCCTTTTCCCGGTACGTATGAATCTCCCCCTTCTCCAGAATATCAATGGCCATCAAAAAGAGGCGGATCAGGTGCATGGCATGTTTATTCAGGTGATTGTCGTCTTTTTTCTTGTTTCTTTTGCCTATTTTATCATAGTCTCTCACAATATTATTCATCTCTGCCCAGATGTTTTTATAATCTCTTAAAGGATAGTGTCTAAGATTCGCGTCAACAAATATCTCCGTCTCCAGCTGAGGATTCCCGGATACATCCACATAAAGCTTCAGGCTCCCGTTTTCAAAGCTGCTGTACCGGTTCTGGAACTCGTACATCGCGTTTCTCACAGAATGAAAGATATGAAGTTCTTTCTCCCGCTGGGGATAGGAATCCCTGGCCAGCGCATTCTGGAGGCGTCTGAGCTGGGCATCCGCATAGCCTCCGAAGGAATGTACTGCCCGTTTTGACAGAAACAGGCTGCGGTTTGCGAGAAGCTCTTCTCCGATTTGGTTCAGATACAGGTAATGCTCTGGATTTAGTCCCAGAAGCTCTATGGTATTGGGATTGCAGTTCAAAAGCAAGGTGATTATTTTCCGAAAAGAGTAAATAGTCGTATCTGTTTTCTGATCCACATACTGCTCAAAGTTTGTCATACCGATGAGATCAGACTTTTGATTCAGGGCTATTCCCCGGATATCGATATCGCTGCTCTCATTGTTGGTACCGTAGGAATAACTGCCTGCAAGTCCCAGAAGGATCACATGTTTTCCTAAATGTTTGTCGGTTTTTATGAAATTGTAGTCCTGATTCTCCAGCAAGGTCCTGTCTGGTTTTCCGTTTTGCTTCATAGTCTTCTCCAAAAATTTCTATCATTGTCTGTTCCGGCTTCTACATCGATGCCCGCGTAGTGTACTCATACGCAGGATGCACATTTCTCCCCGGGCATAGATTTTCCAAGTTTTTTGACTTTGGTATAGTATAGCATGCATTGACAAAAAGGCGAAGCCCTGCTGTAAGACTTCGCCAATTTCCGAAAAGATTACCATTTAAAATTACGTTTACTCCCGGCGATAGACTGCCTCCCCGTCGATCACTGTACAGATGGTCTCCGTAAACACTTCCATGGGATTTCCTGTAAATACGGCAATGTCCGCATCTTTTCCCACTTCCAGGCTGCCTACCCGATCCGCTGCCCGGCAGATTTTGGCGGGATGAATGGTCAGTGCCTTCAGACCGCCCTCCAGAGACATGCCCTGCTGCACAGCCATCCCTGCGCACAGGGGCAGGTACCGGATGATCGCTACCGGATGATCGGTTGTGACGGCAACCATCACCCCTGCCTTCTCCAAAACCCCGCAGGTTTTAAAGCTCATATTTTCCACTTCTATCTTTGAACGGGAGGTAAGATCTGTTCCCACGATGGCGGGGAATCCAGACGCTGCCACTTCCTCGGCAATCAGGTGTCCCTCGGTGCAGTGATCCAGAGTTATATCCACATCAAATTCCCTGGCTATGCGGATTGCTGTCAGTATATCATCCGCCCTGTGTGCATGGGCCTTCATGGGTATCTTCTTCTCCAGAACCGGTATCCAGGCCTCCATGCGGAAATCCTTCTCTGAGAGTTTTCCCTTTTTCTTCTTTTCCCAGTACTGCTTTGCCCGAAACAACTCCTCCCGGAGCATGGCTGCAATCGCCATCCTGGTAGCAGGGGACTGGCCCTGATCTCCATAATTTGTCTTTGGATTTTCCCCGAATGCCACTTTCATGGCAGCCGGCTCCAGTACACACATCTCATCAATACACCGTCCGTGAGTCTTCATAAATACAAACTGACCGCCCACTACATTCGCACTTCCCGGTCCTGCCATAACTGAAGTGATTCCTGCCATAATAGCATCGTGGAAGGCACAGTCCATAGGATTCACCGCATCCAATCCCCTGAGGTGAGGAGTAATGGGATCTGTAATTTCATTGCAGTCATCTCCTATGGTTCCCTTGCGCTCCTCCGTAATCCCCATGTGAGTATGGGCGTCAATCAGGCCTGGCATAATCCATCCGCCGCAGGCATCAATTACCTCCTCACTGTCATTGACACATATGGTATCCATACTTCCTATGTCTGCGATCACCTTTCCCTCTGTACGGACATAACCATTCTCCCAAACCTTTCCTGCCATAGTTAAAACTCTACCGTTAATCAGCAGCATAACAAAAACTCCCTTCTATTTGCCAATTCTGTTATACTATCTGCTCAAATCAGGGTTTTTATACATTTTATGGCAGTTAGGGACAGGCCTATCCCCAAAAGGGGACGTGTTCTTTTTAGAAAGTACACGTCCCCTTTTATACCTTTACAGCCGCATTTTAAAGTCTTCGTAGCCAAATTCTTTTACTAACCTGCACTCCCCGTCTTCTTCCAGCATTGCAATCCCCGGCAGTTTCATGCCGTTGAAGGTATTGTTTTTTACCATAGAGTAGATTGCCATGTCTTCGAACACCAGCCGTTCCCCCGGGGTGAGCCTGTGGTCAAAGGAATAGTCGCCTATGATATCTCCGGCCAGGCAGGTGGGTCCGGCCAGGCGGCAGGTATAGGATTTTTCCCCGGGTTCTCCGCTCTCTCTTAGCGGAGGCCGATAGGGCATTTCCAGGACATCCGGCATATGGCAGGCGGCGGATGTGTCCAGAATGGCGGTGTCAGTACCGTTTTTTACAATCTCCAGTACTTCGGTGATCAGATAGCCCGCATCCAGGGCAATGGCCTCCCCCGGCTCCAGATATACCTGTACCTGGTAACGGTTCTGTATCCGCCGGATGCATTTTTCCAGCACTTCTATGTGATAACCCGGCCTTGTGATGTGGTGTCCGCCCCCGAAGTTAACCCATTTCATTCTTTCCATATAGGGGCCAAACGCTTCCTCAATTACATCCAGGGTGGCGTCCAAATCATAGGCATCCTGCTCGCACAGGGTGTGAAAATGAAGGCCTTCTACGTTTCCCAAAAGATCTGGCCTGAAGTTTTCCAGAGTTACTCCCAGGCGGGAACCTGGTGCACAGGGATCGTAGATGGCATGTGCTTCCTGGGTGGAGTACTGGGGATTAATCCGCAGTCCCACGCTTCTTCCCCGTTCTATGGCCACAGGGCCGTATTTCTCCAGCTGTGAAAAGGAATTAAAGATGATATGGCTGCAGATCTCGCAGATTTCGGGAAACTCTTCGGCCCTGTAGGCGGGGGAGTAGATATGGTTCTCTTTTCCCATCTCCTCAGCCCCCAGCCTGGCCTCATAGAGTCCGCTGGCAGTACAGCCGCTTAAGTACTCCCCTATGAGAGGATACAGGGAATACATGGAGAATGCTTTCTGTGCCAGAAGAATCTCGCATCCGGTGCGGTCTGCCACTCCTTTGAGTATTTCCAGATTCTCCTTTAGCCGGGATATATCCACTACATAGCAGGGAGTAGGCAATTGTTCCCAGCGCATATCAGTCTACCAGCTCCGGCTGCTCCTCTGTCTTCCACGGCAGCCCCCACCGGTTCAGAGCCTCCATAAAGGGATCCGGATCGAATTCTTCCACGTTGAATACCCCCGGCTTCTGCCATTTGCCCGTCATTACCATCATGGCGCCTATCATAGCCGGAACCCCTGTGGTATATGCCACTGCCTGGGATCCTACCTCCCTGTAGCATTCCTGGTGGTCACATACATTGTAGATATAAAGATTCCTTTCTTTTCCATCCTTTATTCCCCGGAAAATACAGCCAATATTCGTCTTTCCTTTGGTTCTTGGTCCCAGAGACGAGGGATCCGGGAGCACAGCCTTCAAAAACTGGAGAGGCACAATCTGCTTTCCTTCGAATTCAATGGGTTCAATGGATGTCATCCCCACATTCTCCAGGCACTTAAGATGGGTCAGATAGCTCTGCCCGAAGGTCATAAAAAATCGGATTCTCTTAATACCTTTGATATTCAGCGCCAGGGATTCCAGCTCTTCATGGTGGAGCAGGTACATATCCTTCTCCCCGATTTCCGGAAAATGATAGACCTTCTTAATTTCCATAGGTTCCGTCTCAACCCAGCTTCCGTTCTCCCAATAGCTTCCCTTGGCTGATACCTCCCTGATATTTATTTCCGGGTTAAAGTTTGTGGCAAAGGGATATCCGTGATCCCCTGCATTGCAGTCCAGTATGTCAATATAATGAATCTCATCAAAATAGTGCTTCTGGGCATATGCAGAAAAAACACCAGTCACTCCAGGGTCGAACCCGCTTCCTAAAAGGGCAGTGATTCCCGCTTTCTCAAACCTCTCTTTGTAGGCCCACTGCCATTTATATTCAAACTTGGCCGTATCCTCTGGCTCATAGTTTGCTGTATCTATATAGTGTGTTTTGGTAGCCAGGCAGGCCTCCATAATGGTGAGATCCTGATAGGGCAGCGCCAGATTCAGCACAACATCCGGCTTTTCCTTTTCGATCAGTGCCGTAAGCTCGTCCACATGGTCCGCATCTACCTGTGCGGTTGTAATCTTTGTGCTTGTAGTTCCCTCCAGCTTTTCCTTCAGTGCATCACATTTTGCTTTTGTTCTGCTGGCAATGCAGATTTCTGTAAATACTTCGCTGTTCTGACAGCATTTATGGATGGCTGCAGATGCAACACCGCCGCAGCCAATAATCAACGCTTTTCCCATACTTATATTCTCCTTTTCTATGTAATAACCTGTCTCTGTGGTTTCAGTGCAAGAAGCACCTCCCGCAGTACCTTGCAGGCTGCTGCCGTTGAAATTCCGCTGGGGTCATACCCCGGGCAAAGCTCCACCATATCGCACCCTGCAATTTGCGTGCCCCTGCAAACCAGCTCCACTGCGTCCCTCAGCTGGTCAAAGGTTACGCCCCCGGCCTCCGGTGTCCCCGTTCCGGGAAATACACTGGGATCCAGCACATCCAGATCCAGGGTGAAATACACAGGCTTACCTTTTAGTTTCTCTACCGTCTCCGCAAGTCCCTGAAAATCGAATTTTCTGGTATACACATGGCCCCTGGCTCCCCAGCGAAACTCTTCCCGATCCCCTGAGCGTATTCCAAACTGGTGGATTCTTTTGTCCCCCAGAAGTTCCCAGCAGCGCCTGAGTACACAAGCATGGGACAGTCTTGCGCCCAGGTAATCCTCCCTCAGGTCCGCGTGGGCATCAAAGTGAATCATATGGAGATCCGGGTACCGTTTGAACACTGCCCTGACAGCTCCAAGAGTCACCAGATGTTCTCCGCCCAAAAGCACAGGCAGCTTCCCGTCCTCCAGAATCTCCTCAGCCCGTCTCTCTATGTCTTCCAGAGCAAGGGAGGAATCTCCAAAACACAGCTCCAGATCACCGCTGTCAAAAACTTTCAGTTCTGTCAAATCTTTGTCCTGATAGGGACTGTAAGTCTCCAGGCCGAAGGATTCGCTTCTCATAGCCTTGCTTCCAAACCGGGCCCCTGGCCGGTAAGAAGTCGTGGAATCATAGGGTGCCCCGTACAGCACAATCCCTGCCTCCTCATATTCCGCCTCACAGCCGATAAATACTTCTATATTCTTATTCAACATGCTTCAGCATCTCCTCTACATAATATGGGAGGGCAAAAGCCCCTGCGTGGAGCTGTGTCGTATAATACCGGGTGGAAAGCCCAAGCATATTCCATTTGACAGCATCCAGGTCCCGGACCGGATGGTATTTTTTAGAGGCAAACCCAAACAGCCAATGCCCCGCCGGAAAAGTGGGCACATGCACCTGATAGACCCGGCTGATGGGAAAGCTCTCCACAATGCGCTTGTGTACTCTCTGCATAGTCATGGCATCCTCCTCATAGAAGGGGCTCTCATGCTGATTCACCATAATCCCGTCGTCTTTCAAAGCCTTATAGCAGCTCCCGTAAAACTCCTTGGTGAACAGCCCTTCCCCAGGCCCCCCGGGATCTGAACAGTCCACAATAATGAGGTCATATTCCTCGTGCACAGAACGTATAAAACGCAGGCCGTCCTCATAATAGATATGTACCCTGGGATCGTCCAGCCGGCAGGCCGTCTGTGGCAGATATTTTTTGGATACCTCTACCACAAGAGGGTCGATCTCCACCATATCAATCCGCTCTATCTTTTCATACCTGGTCAGTTCCCGGATTACGCCCCCGTCTCCTCCTCCGATTACCAGGATCTTCCTGGGATCGGGATGCACTGCCATAGGCACATGGGTCATCATTTCATGATATATAAATTCGTCCTTCTCTGTCAGCATAAGATAACCGTCCAGGGTCAGAAACCGTCCAAACTCCCTGGAGTCAAATACATCAATCCGCTGAAATTCACTTTGTCCGCTGTAAAGCTGTCTCTCTACACGAATGGAAAACTTCACATTCTGGGTATGACGCTCTGAAAACCATAATTCCATTTTCCACCTCTCCTTATCTTCTATATTTTCCTAAAATCCCCGTCCCCTGCGGACCTTTTGCGTCCTCTCAAAAACAGGTCTCTATAGCAATACATTCAGTGCTTCTATCTTCTCATCCTCGGGCCCGGTCATGGAGCAGCCCTTTTCTCTTGCATACACAATATAGTCCAGTATCTTATCCGTAATCCTCTCTCCCGGAGCCAGAATAGGAATTCCCGGGGGATAGCACATAACAAATTCACTGCACACTCTTCCCGCCGTCTCTTTCAGCGGCAGAGATTCTTTCCTGGCATAAAAGGCGTCCTGAGGCGTTACCACCACCTGGGGACTTATGTATTCCTGGCTCATCATACCGTTCCTGCTCTTCTGATACAGCCGCTTAATCTCTGCCAGGGCACTGGCCAGGCGCTCAATATCCTGTCTGCGGTCCCCGATAGACAGGTAGGCCAGTATATTGCCGATATCCCCGAATTCTATCTGGATATCATATTCATCACGGAGCAGATCATAGACTTCAATCCCCGCCAAACCGATCTCCAGGGTATAGACAGAAAGCTTTGTCACATCAAAATCATAGATGCTGTCCCCATTCACCAGCTCCCGGGAGTAGGCATAATAACCGCCTATGGCATTGATCTCCGCTCTTGCATATTCTGCCAGCTCCACCACCTGCCGGAACGTCTCTCTTCCGTGGAGCGCCAGATTTCTTCTGGAGATATCCAGGCTGGACAAAAGCAGATAGGACCCGCTGGTAGTCTGCGTCAGATTAATTATCTGGCTTACATATCCCGGATTCACCTCTGGTCCTGTAAGCAGAAGAGAACTCTGAGTAAGGCTTCCCCCAGACTTATGCATACTCACCGCCGCCATATCCGCACCGGCCTTCATAGCTGCCGCCGGCAGATTTTCCCCAAAATAAAAGTGGGTGCCGTGGGCCTCATCCGCCAGCACCATCATTCCATGGGCATGCGCAAGGGCAATAATGGACTTTATATCCGAACAGATCCCGTAATAGGTAGGATTATTTACAAGAACAGCCACTGCATCGGGATTCTCCGTAATCGCCTGTTCTACCTGGGACACCTTCATCCCCAGGGCAATCCCAAGCTGATGATCCACATCGGGGTTGACATACACAGGCACTGCTCCACAGAGAACCAAAGCATTAATCACACTCCTGTGGACATTTCTCGGAAGAATGATCTTATCCCCCCGTTTACAGGCAGTCAGCACCATACTCTGTACCGCGGAGGTAGTGCCCCCCACCATCAGAAAGGCGTGCGACGCTCCAAAGGCCTCTGCCGCCAGCTCCTCTGCCTCCCTGATGACAGATACGGGATGGCACAGGTTATCCAGAGGCTTCATGGAATTCACATCCAGGCTGACGCACTTTTCTCCCAGAAATTCCCTTAACTCTTTATTCCCCCGCCCTCTTTTGTGTCCGGGGACATCGAACGGGACCACTCTCATCCGCCTGAATTCCTCCAGTGCCTGGTAGACAGGGGCCTTTTCCTGTGAAAGACTCATTGGCCTCCTCTCCTTTCTATTCAGCTAATTATGTGCAATAGACGCCTGTATGCAGTCCTGAGTCCGCAAATTGGATGGTCTGCCGCAGTGTGATCCCCCGGAGGGTTTTTATTGCATAGGGAACAAAGTTTCCTATATAATAAAAAACGCAGGCAACAGGCAGTCTACCGCCCATCACTTGCGTTTCATCGTCTTTTCTGATTTTGTTTTATTTGAAAACAGAGGCTATGGCCTGCAGGCCCCCCTGTTCCTATTTATTCAAAATGCAGTTGAGAATTAGAGTCTATATAGCAAACATTTTACTTTTACCACTCTTATTGACCGTTTCACAAGTTGATGTGCAGCTATGCACTGGTTTTGAGTAACCAACTTATAAAATTTGAGCTTTTAACTCAATCAATAAGGCAACGAAAGTTGCCAATCGGCAGTTGACCCGGCTGTCCGTATGGCCTTAACTCTTAACGAGTGGTCAAAAAATATTTGCATGGAAAGCTCTAATTCAGGAACTATCATCCATACAATGGATAACGTATCATATTTTTATTTTTCTGTCAAGAAGAAAGAAGATTTTTCAGTCCAGCTGAATTTCAATGACCTGACGCTTCACCAAATCTATAAAAATAGGAACCAGCTTCGGATCAAATTGCATACCGGCCTCTTCCTCCAGAATACCCAGCGCTTTGTCCACCTCCATACTTGGCTTGTAGCTTCTCTTGGAAATCATAGCGTCAAAAGAATCCGCCACACACAGCATCCGGGCCATAATAGGTATATCCTCTCCCGCAATCCGTCTGGGATATCCCCTTCCGTCATATCGCTCATGATGTCCGATAACAGCGGGAATGACGTAATCCAGAGAGGGCAGGTGACGGATAATTCCGATGGAATGCTCCACATGTCCCTTCATAACCTCGTATTCCTCGTCCGTAAGCTTTCCCGGTTTGTTTAGAATATCCTCAGGAATACCGATCTTTCCGATATCGTGGAGAAGCCCCGCCTCGTGCACAATATTGACACATTCCTGATTCATGCCGTACGCCTTAGCCAGCTCGCTGGCATAGTATGCCACATTCTTGGAATGACTGAAGGTATAGTGATCCTTGGTATCAATGGCAGCTGTAAGGGCATAGATGGTAGATGCATATTCTGAGTACACACTCTTCTTATATGCCGGTTCAGGCGCCTGCATAGCAAACTTCTGATCCTGGCCCACGGAATAAATCATAACAGCATTTTTACCTGAACGCTTCACATGATAGACTGCCATATCCGCATTGTTTACCAGCTCGTGAGGATTGGAGGCTGAAAATGGAATTCCGCAGATCCCACAGCTTACAGTAAGAGCCTTCAGAGCATATTCTTTGGAGTGCCGGTTCATATCCCGGATCTGTGCCGCAATGTTTTCCGCCAGCTTTTTCGCCATGTGGAGATCATACTGGGGCAGAATAATGGCAAATTCCTTCCCGCTGTATCTTGCCACATAGCTTTTTTCCCCTGCGCTTGCCTGTATAATGGCCGCCACTTTCTGGAGGGCAATATCCCCCTCCTGGTCCCCGTACAACTGATTATACAGCTTAAAATCATCTATATTCAGAATAATAAGCGCCAGGGAACTGTCTTTAAATCTTTCATAGGCCTCGTCCAGAACCTCGTAAAAGCATTTCCGGTTGAGCAGGCCGGTGAGCTCATCCTTCCTGGCCTCCTCATAAGCCTTTTCGTAGAGCCTTGAGTTCTTAACCGCAATAGAGCTTACGGAATCTACAGAGGTAAGAAAGCTAATATCATTATAGGTATACCTCTCATGCTTCAGCTTATTGGACAGCATGACGATACCAATGATATCCTCTTCATCCTTTAAGGCAACAAAACATTCTATTTTCCAGACAGCCAGCTGATGCTTCTCCTCTTCCCACATAGATTTATAGGCAACCGTCCGTTTAAATTCCCTCATCAGCAGACATCCGTCTGATTTCTTCAGATATTCTACTACAGGATGATCCTTTGCCAGCACAAAATCCCGTCGGTTGAGGGGACTGGTGCTCTGCACCATCTTATATTCCCCCTGGTCGTCCTGTATGCAGATATATACCTTTTCCACAGAAATTGTTTTCTGTATAATTTCAATCAATTCTGTAAGAATTTCCTGGATATTCAGGGATTTGGATACCTTCGAACTAAAGTCCCGGAGATTCTCCGTCTGAACCAGTTCATCCTTCACGAACAGTTCGTCAAAAAACTTTTTAAGTATCGCATACATGCCCATGGTTACCAGCATTACCAGGACAGCGATCGCCATAACTCTCTGGGAATCTCCCAGGTGAAACAGTCCGCTCAGCAGTTCCTCCAAAGGCCGAACCAGATTATAAAAGATTACTACAGCCAGAACAATAGCCAGGGCATAGCAGTTCCCTCTGGAAATCAAAAGTGTAAGCTTAAACAAACGTTTTTTGTACAGTGCATAAAACATTAGAAAGGCATTGATAATTCCGCTCATCAGATCAATGGGAAATCCTTTAAAAAGCGGGAATACAAGCAGTACATGTCCCAGGAAAAGGATAAAAATCCCCAGCAGGATCGGATTGAGTTTCTTCCTAACCACAGCATTGCGGCGCCCGTTCTTATAAATCATCCCGGCACAGTCAAGAAGGATAAACGCTTCTGTAAGAAAGAGGACAACCACCGGCCAGTGAATATCATAAATATAGGTTATCTGCCCCGTGGCTATCTCCTTCATCTGCGGTGCATCTACAAAGACTCCTGTTTTTATATTCACGGCCATGATGATCAGAACAAGAACAGAACAGAACCCTTTGCGGTACTTACTTTTAACCTCCATGAATTCCCGGATAAATCCCAAAAATCCCACGGGCATCATCATCATCCCGATCAGAGATACATGAAACCAGAATTTTTCATAGGGCCACAGCCCCATGCGCATAAAAAAGGAGCCACCGGTCCACATAATCATAATAACTAAGAGGCCAATAAAAGAATTAATAATCTTATTTTTTCTGGCAGCCAGGAAGGACACCAGAAGGAAGGAATAACAAAACAGTGCAATAATCGGCACACTCGCATAGCTATACACGTCCTATCCCTCCTTTGTCATACTCTGCCCGCAGCAGGTCCTGTACTTCCCGGGCTGGAGGGCTCATATGCCGGATATTTTTCCCCGTCTCCAGTCTGCAGCGGTCAAACGTGCCGCATTTTAATATAGTAATTTCCAGAGGATCCATTCCCAGAATTTTTTTCAGATCCTGGTAATCCTCGTCAATATATTTAAAATAAATCCCCAGATGCTCTTTCAGGATCATCTGACTTACCGCGTGGTTGGCCAGACAGCCGGCCTCCATCTCCAAATACATATGTAATACAGGTCTCCGGTTATCTTTATACTCTTTCTGTGCGATCCAGTCCTTGATCGGAAGTCCGGACAACTCTATGGCCCGGGTTATGGAATACTCAGAGATTCTGGTAAATCCCGCAATATCTATGATCGAGGATACCCTGTCCACATACTGAAAACGGGGAATCTTTGTCTCGTCCTCTTTGTTCGTAAGCCCCACACACCGGTATACATCTCCCACCCGGTATCTGGCAAAAGCCCCTCCCTTAAAGATGGTAAGTACCAGTTCATACTTTTCGCCCTCCTGTACCTCATTCATCAGAACCGTACGGGGCTGGTAAGTACTGTCTTCCATATTCTTCTCCATCTCTGCCTCCGGAATAAATTCATAGAAACAAGTGTCCGGAAAAAAATACATTCCATTCCTGGTCCAGGTCTCTGTCCCAATGCAGCTGGGCTCTGTCCCTGCAAAAAGCTCCATAGGGCGGATCCCCCAGAGGTCTTCCAGGTCATCTTTATAGCACCGGTTGTCCGTGCCTGCACACATAAAACCTTTTAGCTGAAACAAATCCTTAGGCTTCAGCTGCCGGTTTTCCTCTTTGCATATTTTCTTTGCCTTAGCTAGGCGCAGAAGCATAGACGGGGAGATCCCCGCCAGTTTTTTCAGTCCTTTGGAGGAGCCGCCGCTTCCCATGGCAGCAACGCTCAGGCTTACATAGTAGGCCACACTTCCCATGCCGAAGAAAAACTCAATTCCCTTCTTCAGTCCCATCTGAAACCCTTTTACATTTCTCTCCTTAAAGGACATCTCCACGGCATCCTTGACCGGAGGCAGAAAGCCAATGCCGATCTCGTCCCCAAGGGCAACCGGAAACAGCCCGGTAGGGTAGGGCAGGGGGGCAAGGGCGTACAGGATATTGTCCGCAGGACTTACGTCAAACTCCCCTTTCCGGTTACTTGTGGACAGAATCAGACATGCCAGAACATTGTTCTGATACGTTTTCAGCATTCCCTGGGTGTAAGGTGCTGCCTTTATGGGATGTTTGCCCCCCTCCCAGGTGGTCTGAATCCAGATTACCGGCTCCTCCGGCAGCATTTCCTTTCTTCTGGCCAGCAGTACATCTGCATAGTCATCATATGTAGTAAGGGGCACCATAGCGCGGAATTCTTCTATGGTTCCCGGATATTTTCCCTTTAAAAAGCTTTGCCCCAGGGGAGATCTGCTCCACAGACGGATCTGTTCTAATAAGAGCCGGTTTTGTATCTGCATATACTCCTTGATATCAAGATCCAAAAAGCCACAGTACTCGCTCCATATCGCTTCTTTTGGAAATTCTTTTAACTTTTCTTCAAACCTCATGTTCCTTCCGCCCCCTTTGCCGCAATGTAGTAAGGCAAGCCATAATGCTCCCCTTCGTAGGGATTAAAAAAGGAGTGCTCTTTTTATACTCCTCATACCCGCCCAGACTTCTGGGAAACGTCCACATATCCTGCAGAATCACGTAGCCCAGGTTGCACAGGCTGAGCACCATTCCTGTTCCCATAAGCTGCAGGGAGTGAAGAGACAGACCCAGAAACAGATAAAAAAAGAAAAACCACAGAACCCCCGGATGCCGGCACAGGGCATACACCCCCGCGCTGCAGACCTGGGGTCTGCCGCCCATGGTCTGATACGTATCCCCAAATGGCAGGGCAAAAAATAGAGTATAAATGAGAAGCCCTAAAAAGAACAGTGCCAACAGGCCCCACAAGACAGAACCCATTGACACAAACGCCTCATTCCATACTCTTTTTATCAACATTATGGTTGCACCTATAATAAGCACATTCCCCGCAAAAAAGCCACAGTGGAGACTTTTCCTTCTCCACAGCACACTGTTTATATCATATAATACGAATAATAAAAAGCCAACAACTCCCGCAATCGTATAAGTCATACTGTTCCCTCTGCTCAGCTACACAAGGCGTCTTCCCATTCCTTCTCCTTAAAACCTGTCAGTACAAAATCATCCCCTATAATCAGCGGCCGCTTTACCAGCATACCGTCCGTACCCAAAAGCTCCAGCTGCTCCTCTTCCGTCATCGTAGGAAGCTTATCTTTCAGTCCCATATCCCGATAAATCATTCCGCTGGTGTTAAAAAAGCGCTTCAAAGGCAGTCCGCTTTTTCTGTACCACTCTGCAAGCTCTCCGCTGGTAGGATTTTCTTCTTTTATATGCCGATCCGTATATTCAATCCCGCGACTGTCCAGCCATTTTTTTGCACGCTGGCAGGTACTGCATTTTGGATATTCTATAAATAAAACAGACATTGTCATACTCCTTAACTTCCAGTATTTTGCATATCATGCTTATTATAATCGATAATTCTTTTTCTTACAACGCCTTTCATGAAGAAATTTGAACCTTTATTGTAATTTAATGTTATGTTTTGGTAATAAATGGGAAATATTCTCATAAAAAAGCCCGGGACAAACGGGCTATCTTACTTTACGCCTGTTTGTCACCGGGTTTATTAAAGATCCGATTCGTGTTCTGGCTTATTCCGCTGTCTCTTCCTGCTGGGCATCGTCACTGGCGTCCGCTTCGCCCTGGGATGCGCCGCTGGTGTCTGCTTCCCCCTCATCAACTGTCTGATCCGTAATCTTACCGTTCTCGACCAGCACATCTCCAACCTTATTCCAGAGAATAGTATCCTTTACCATATCTTCCCCGTAGCTTTGGATCATAGTATCCTTGCTCTCAAATCCATATCTCTGTGCATAGTCTTCTACCATCTTATCATAATCTTCCTGCGTGATTCTTATATCCTCAGCATTCATAATAGCCTGTACGATCATCTTCTGCTGCAGACGCTCTTTGCCCTTTTCCTCTGCCAGCTCGTTAAAAGTCTCTTCTGTATAACCCTGAGCCTCAATGAACTCATCCATGGTCATACCAGCAGCCGCTGCATACATAGATTCTATCTGATCTTTATAATTCTGAGTTTCTTTCTTAACCAGATCTTCCGGATATTCCTTGATCTCGGAGTTCTCCTGTACCTGGCTGAACAGAGACGTAGCAAGGTAATAGATGGATTGATCGTCATTGCTGTCTTCAATCATTTTTCTGATAGACGCCTTGTATTCATCTACTGTTTTATATTCTGTGTTTGCCGCCACCCACTCATCCGTAAGCTCCGGAGGTGCTGAGATGGAATTCACTGTCACATGAAAAACTGCATCTTTACCGGACAGATCCGTATTATTTTGATAAGGATCCGGGAAGGTAACATTGACATCAACCTCCTGTCCTGTGGTTGCTCCTATAAGGCCTGTCTCAAATCCGTCGATAAATTCACCGGATCCGATGGTAAGGTCATAGTTCTGTCCCTTTCCCCCTTCAAACTCTACGCCGTCTACCGTTCCCACGTAGTCAATATTGACAATATCCCCGTCCTGAACCGGCCGGTCTGTCACCACAGCAGAGTTTTGAGATAATGTACCGTTTACCTGGGCATCCACATCTTCATCTGTAATCTCATACACCATCTTAGTGCCTTCCAGTCCTTTGTACTGGCCCAGAGTCATATATTTGCCCAAATCTTTAAGGTCCAGCGCCTTTACCAGGTCGTCGGAATCCTTCATATCAGATATGTCAATTTTTTCTCCTGTATTTTTGCTGTCCTTGCCATCTTTGGAATTGCTGCCTGAGCATCCGGTAAACACCAGCGCTGTACACAGAGCCAGCGCGATTAATGTACCCCTTTTTTTCATATTTTCATCCTTTCTAGGCTCCCGGTTATCGTATAAATCTGTACAATTTCAAGTACGCCTTGGCGTACTTTCTGCAAGCGGGGAGTCTTATCTTGTTTCAAGACAGAGGCTTTTCAAGTTAAAGCCACACATGTGTTATACCATACATGGCCTTAAAAAGAAAGCCTTTCCCGTCCATTTCATAATTTTTTCACATTCATTCTCCCATAGGAGGCACCGGAACGGGCCTTGCCGGGTCGAATACTTCCTCCACCTGAAACAGGTCAGAAAGCTTATTGGTGCCTTCCGTCATGTCATAGTACATCCGGTAGCCATCCACATTCCTTCTCCCCTGCCGGAGATATTCATCGGTAATCTGGACCCACGAGGTATTGGAATCTACATTGCAGAAATAACGGTACCCCTGGCTTTTTAAAAACCTGTATTTTTCATTCTCCTGGGTGTAGGGGTGCCAGTCCCCGATATCCTCCCCAAAGGCGAAGATAATCACATCCGTGTCCCCCACAATAGGGGCTACCCTTGTCTTCCACTTTCTTGTATCCTCCACCATCTGCTGATAGCTGCAGCTGTAGGCTCTCAGATGTCCCCAGGTGTGGCTGGCGAACTCCCAGCCGTCCTTCTTCAGCCCCTCTGCCACCGCCCTCGCATTCTGAACCTCATTTTCATAGTCGAAATCCGGATTTGCCTCCAGAAACTTCTTCTGATCCTCATCCAGATTTTCACCTGTCTCATATGCGGTGTCTGTCCGGTATCCTAAAACGCCGTTATAACCGGTAAGGGCAATGGTTCCCCTGGCTCCTTTATAGGCACCGTCCGGATGCTCCCTCAAAAAAGAATCCAGCAGGGGAACCACATCATAATCCCCCACGGTAACCGTTCCGTCTGCGGCGGTATACTGGCACTTTGGCCGGCCGTCCCCGTCCAGAACAATTTTACTGGCAAACCCATCCCCGTCCATATAATGGTAATAGCTGAGGTCATCCACAGAGAGCACATAAGGTTTCTTTCCCTCCGGGAGAAGGATCTCCTCCAAAGCCATATAGGTTCTCCCATTTTCATCTGTCTTTTCCCCTGCCAGGTCTTTTAGCCTTACCAAAACGTATCCCCGCTCATACATCTGTTCCATAATTTTAGTAAACTCACTGACAGTTGTCATCACCTGATTGTAGGCCCCTTCTCTGCTGTCCCCGTCAAAAGCCCTGGAAGTATCTGCAATCAGAGAATGGTAGAAAATATGAGGAATCTTCTCCACGTCCGCAGGTCTGCAGTCTTCTTTCCTGGCCAGGTACTTCGCAGCTGCCTCCTGCATTTCTTTTGATTCTGCATAGCCGGGGGCCTTTTTCAGCAGAGATACCGCACCGTCGTAGTCATAGCCTGCTGCCAGCAGATTTGCCTCCTCCATTATCCCCTTTTTTCCGCCTGCCTGCGCAGCAGCCTGGCTTATGCCGGTCTCTCTTTCGCCATCTTCAGTACCCTGGATATCGTATCGGTGTACTGCCGCCAATAGGAGAAGCAGACAAACCCCAGTAAGAATAACGCCACGGTCCTTCATAAAGATTCCTCCCATATCCTCCTTGCCACTATTCTAATCTATTAGGACCCTTTGTCTACTTATGCCTCACAGCTCCCTTTCCCGCCCTTTCCTCCGCCTTTTTTTGGCAAATTAATAATTGCCTTTTTCTAGAATTAATGCTAAAATGAAATTTGCGTATGAAACTGCGGGGCAGTGGATTCAATACACTTTAGGAGGTTAATTATGGAACTTTGGAAAGTATTATTGATTATTTTGGCGATTCTTGCAGTTGCCGTTGTCGTATTATATTTCCTGGGAAAAAGAGCACAGAAAAAGCAAGAAGCACAGCAGGAGCAGATAGAGGCTGCGAAACAAGTCGTCCCCATGCTGATTATAGATAAAAAAAGGATGCCCCTAAAAACTTCGGGGCTCCCTCAGGCAGTGATAGATCAGACGCCCAAGCTTATGAGAAGATCCAAGCTTCCTATTGTAAAGGCAAAAGTGGGCCCCAAGATTATGACTTTGGTCTGCGATGAGAGGATCTTCGATGTAATCCCTCTGAAAAAGGAAGTCAAAGCTACCATCAGCGGAATCTACATTACAGATGTCCGGGGTGTCAGAGGTCCTCTGGAAGCACCGGCCAAAAAGAAAGGCTTCTTCCAGCGCCTGAGAAATAAGGCTATGGATGCCACCACTGGAAAACGCTCCTAACCGGCCATAGGATGAAAAAAAGGATTGCGGCTCTGTCCGCAATCCTTTTATGATCTCAGTGAAAAGTCCTGAGCCTCTTTTGATTTAATATTAATGCAGATATTGCAGTCTGCCACATGCTGTTCATTAATTTCCAGCGCGTAGTCTACATTCACATCTATATTTTCCCGGGTTTCCTGAATTTTTACCCGGGTTGCGGAGATTCCCATCTCCATACTCCCATAGGGGGTAGAGTAGTATGTAAGGTTTTTCTTGTTCTCCTGGAACACCATATGGGCATTGGCAACTCCCTTTTTCCTTACTTCCACAGAATCTTCTTTCACTTTTATATAGTTCTTTGTACTGCCCTCAAAGCCTTCCGTCACCTCATTATACATAATAAAATGATGTCCGTTCTTTTTATAATAATCTCCGGCTGTAATCAGCTCTATATTCGTATCCTCTTCCCCGCCTCCCGGCATCTGAAGCCCTTTGATTGTAATCAATACTTGCTTTGTCATTCTTTAGTACTCCTCAATAGTAATCTGCTTTGTCATACTCACATCATAAGGAAGTATGGAATTCGCAAAGTCTTTAAACTGCTGCACAGAATCGCTGGCATAGAAGCGGTAGGGGAATTCAGCTTCCTCCTTCCCGGGGCTTGCCAGACCTCTCTCTTCCAGTAGCCTCTGCAAGTCCTTTGCAGTTTCATACGCCGGATTCACCAGCGTGACTTTTTCTCCCACCAGCTCCCGCATCACAGATCGCAGCAAAGGATAGTGGGTACATCCCAGTATCAGGGTATCGATATCCTGCATCAAAAGAGGTTCCAGATAACGCTTTGCCACCTCCACTGTAACGGTGTCCTTCAGCCATCCTTCCTCTACCAAAGGTACCAGCAGCGGACAGGCCTTTCCAATTACCTCAATCTCAGGGTTCTGCCGTTGAATAAACTCCTTATAGATGCAGCTGTTAATCGTAGCCCTGGTCCCGATCACTCCTATCTTATGGTTCCGCGTCACCTGGGCCGCCACTCTGGCCCCGGGCTTTACCACTCCGATTATAGGAATATCGATCTCTTCTCTTATGGTCTCAAGAGCCATGGCGCTGGCTGTATTGCAAGCCACAACAATAGCTTTTACATCCTGGGTCATCAGAAAACGGATAATCTGGCGGGAATAGCGCAGGACAGCTTCTCTTGATTTATTCCCATAGGGAACTCTAGCGGTATCACCGAAATATACAATTTTTTCATTGGGCAGATTCCGCATGATTTCCCTTGCCACAGTCAGCCCGCCTACTCCTGAGTCAAATACTCCTATGGGTGCGTAGTTCTTTTGGCTCATATTCTTTCTCCATCATTTATTAGCCTGGCCTCAGGCTAAGGTTTTATACATTGTTCTATTCTACTCTCACTGAAGGGAGAATTCAAGCGGAAATTATCAGTGGGGGAGCCACTTAAATGTAATTTTAATCCTCGGGGTATCTGTGATTGTATCATATTCCTCTTCTGTAAGAACGTTCTTCAATTCCTCTTTTTTCTCCTCTGTGACCACTCCATGGGTATCATCTACAAAGCACAGGCTGGGGTAAAGAACACACCACCAGTTATGTCCCTCTGCCTCTCCAATTTTAATCTGAAGCGCCTCGTATTCCCCCGGCGGAAAGGTACAGTCCCCATACGTTTTTTCAGGGAAATAAGCCGTTGTAAGCCCGGCCGTCACTGGATACGCATACCCTTCTCTCCTGATCACTTCCCTGGAGATGTCCCGAATTTCCTCCATATGAGAAACGATTGCTTCCCTGGTCTCTTCCAGGGTGGTGTCATCGCCTAAAAGCTCGTGCAGATACTCTACTACTCTGTTTTTCACCTTGATTTTCAGTCCCTGATCCTCCTCACTGTCGCTGTTGGCAAGGACATGGAACCGAATGATCTCTTTAGCAATCCCCTGCTGGATCTGACGGGGCGTTTCTTCCTGGGCCCGGGCGGTAAAGGAAGCAGCCAGAATTCCTCCCAAAACGCCCAGGGTAAGGGCTGCTGCTATGATATATCTCTTACGGTTTGCCGTGATTTTCATTTTATGTACCTCCTAATAACTTTGTATTAGGAGTATTTCCATTTATCCTGGGTCTATTCAAGGTACACCTGGGTTCCCCTCACATTTACTCTGGGTACCTTGGGGAACTCCTCCTGGTTATGCCAGGCATTGTAGAATTTCTGTATGGTGACCTGGGCCTTTCTGTCTGGGTTCGGCTTATTTTCCAGTATTCCTATGAGGTATTCCCCCAGAGAATCAATCTCATTTCCGTTCAGGGACATTGCCTCTTCCACCTGGCTGCTTTGGAATACTTTGATGCTGCCCGCAATTGTCGGGTTATTTTCCAGATAGGCAAGGCATTTCGTAAATGCCTCCTTATTTTCCATCAGCCCGGCTCCCAGCATAAATGCCTTCACGTGCCCCAGGTCCAGATAATTTTTCTGACTTTTGTCGAACTCTTCTTCTATTTCCCTGATGGATGCCCCGGTATAGACAGTAACCCGCGGCTCCTGACTGCCGGATTCCTCTTTCTTTCCCTGGCCTGTGGTATTAGACAGATCCGGAATTCCGTAGATTACTTTATATTCCCCGTCTGTGTAGTCAATGCTCACGATGAGGGGAAAAGCCCGGTTTTCCGGCTCTACACCGCAGCATCCATTCAGAAAGAACAAAAGGATGAGTCCCAGAATCCCTATGAGTGCCTTACCCCACTTTGCCTTTTTCTCGTTCTTTCCCAGCCGCAGCCCGGCAATCAGGCTGATCAGCAGAAACACAGGGATGTAATACCTCTCCAGAATCTGGCCGTAGTATCTGGCCGACACGCCCATATGCGCACAGACAAGCCCCCCTGCCAGCACCAGAAACGCTGCAAACAGCCTTCCCTTTTCCCAGTGTACCCGGGACAAGAGCTCATTCTGGTAAAAAAACACACTTCCCAGAGCAAATAGTACACTGAACATCAGAAATATGATCCAGAATACATCCACGCGCTCCAGAAAATCTCCGGGTATATTAACCCCTGACATCAAATCTATCATGGGAAAGGATTTGTAAAGCAGACCGGGCAGACCAAAGGTCCCCTGCAGAAGGATAAAGGTCAGGGACAGAATTCCGCCCAAAAGTCCCACTGCTCCTATTATGACCCCGTGGGCGCTGGACGGCTTCTGAACCGTCCCCAGAGTAAAAGGAATCAGGATCAAAGGGGCAAAGGCACAGAAGATCCCATAGCTTCCCCAGCCCAGCTGGGGCCAGCTGACAGAAGCACTCTGCTGCAGATATCCTAAATTTACCTTGCTGAGGGCCAGAAAAAACATAAGAAACAGCGCCCCTACCACCAGGGGAAAGACAGCCTCTGCCATCCGGCCCCGGCGCTCCAGGCCCTGGCCGCTGCCCAGATAGCAGAAGACCACTGCCAGCCCCATAACCATCACCGCATTGGCGCCTGTCACAAGAAAGCGCGCTACCACCGCTGCGATGATGCGGAGAAGAAAGATCCCGGTAAAGACCAGATAGGAGAGATATACCAGAACAATAATCCGCCCTCCGATCTTTCCGAATGTCTTATCGAGATTGGTATAGGAATGATTCAAACGCACCAGATAAATGATATAAAAGAAAAGGAAAAGAAGACCGATCCCTACACACAGTACTCCACGGCGCCCCTCCAGGGACTGCCATCCGGGAATGCACAGAAGATAGATACCCAAAAAGCTCATAACCAGCTGCCTGAAAAGCTGGCGGTGAGATATTTTCTGATTGTCTGCGAACATCTTACTTGTTCTCCCTTCTGCGAAGTCTGATTTTTTCTTCTTGTCTGGCGTAAATAGGACGTCTGCGCAGCCACCAGATAGGTGCCCTCAGGATGCCGTCCTTCTCCCCGCGGAATCTCTCCTTTTTAGTGGCCACAAAAGGCATAAGATAAGGAATATGAAAGGTTGTAAGCCCTGCCAGATGACTGATTACCAGATAGAGTCCAAGGGCAATGCCATAGACACCCAGAGTCCCCCCCAGGACGATCATGCCATATTTAATCAAACGGAAGGGTGCAGAGAATTCCTCGTTTGGAATGGCCAGTGAACTTAAGGCTGTAATGGCCACTACAACAACTACCATGGGGCTTACCAGGTTGGCCTCCACAGCCGCCTGTCCGATAATAAGGCCTCCGACGATTCCTATGGTACCTCCCAGTGGTCCGGGCATCCGTATCCCGGCCTCGCGTATCATCTCAAAAGCCACTTCCATAAGGATGACCTCCAGCATGCTGGGAAACGGCACCCCCTGTCTGGACTCCGCAAATGCCAGCATCAGATTGGTGGGAAGCACCTGGGTATGAAAGTTTGTCATGGCAAGGTACGTGGCGGAGAGGAGCATGGTCAGCACCACTGCAAGATACCGGAGAATGCGCAGAAAGCTCACCAGCGCAAATCGGTTATACCAGTCCTCACTTACCTGAAGGAAACTGTTGTACGTGGTGGGGAGCAGCAGTCCCACAGGTGAGTTATCGCACAGCAAAAGTATACGTCCGTTTAACAGCTCCATAGCCGCCTTGTCCGGGCGCTCTGTTGTCTGAAACTGGGGAAACGGAGAATACCAGACCTCTTCTGTAAGCTGTTCTATAATGCCGCTGTCCGTTACCCCGTCAATTTCAAAGGACTCCAGGCGTTGTTCAATCTCCTTTAGGAGGCCGGGATCAATGAGGTCCTCCACGTATAGAAGCTGCACCACTGTATTGGATCTGACTCCCACACTGGTCTGCTTGACTTTCATACGGGTGTCCCTGAGACGCTTTCTTACCAGCGCTGAGTTGGCTTTCACCGCATCTCCGAATCCCTCGTTCGATCCCCTCAGTACCTTCTCCGCTTCCGCCTCCTGGACGCCTCTGTCCGGATAGCCCTTGCTGGAAATCTTTATGGCATGGGGATAGCCGTCCAGAAAAAATATGGCATTTCCGGCCAGCATAGCGTCGAATGCCTCCTTCATGGTATCCAACGTTTTTACATCTGAGATTCCCAGCCCGTTATCCTCTACAAACTCCAGAATCTGGTCCCTGGGCATCTCCCACATATGGTTGATGAGTTTACCGATCACAGACTCTTCCAGCATCATATTGCTTACAGCAACTTCTATATATACTACCAGACAGCGCACCTTTTTTTCATCACCCAGAAGCATAGGGCGTATGATGATATCGTCGCAGTTCTCACACCGGCTGCGGATGTATTCTTCATTTTCCTGTATATGCATGGAAATATCACTTACTGTTGACATCTTCCGCCTCCTCGTAAAAAAATAAGAGAAATACCCGTATCTGGGTATCTCTCTTATCATGTGCAAAATTTACCTTTTTATTCTATTCTTTTAAATGTAGACTTCGGATAATGGCCTTCTGCTGGTTCGCAATATGCTTTTTAACCTCCATAAGTGCCGCCTCCTCATCCCGGGCCTTAACCGCCCGGTAGATTGCTTCATGCTCTGTAATCAGGGTTCTCCTGGCCTTTGCATCCTTCAGATACTCTACCCGGTACCGGTACATCTGCTCCCGAAGATTACTCAGGATCTGCACCAGGCGGCGGTTGTTGGTCCCGCTGTATATGGTCTCATGGAATTCTACATCTGCCTGGGCAAGGGCCGTCAGATCGTCTGTTTCCATCAGAGAGGCAAACCTGTCTGAGATTTCCTTCAGCTTTTCTATGGACTCATTCCCCATTCGGCTGCAGGCCAGCTTGATTGCCAGCTCCTCCAGGCCCATCCGTACTTCCAGAACATCATTGAGTTCCCGCTCTGTGATGGAGGCTACTTTTGCCCCCTTCCGGGGTATCATAATAACAAGTCCTTCCAGTTCCAGCTTGCGGATCGCTTCCCGGATAGGGGTTCTGCTGACCCCCAGGCGGTTGGCCAGGGATATCTCCATCAGACGCTCTCCCGGTTTCAGCTGTCCTGTGAGAATAGCCTCTCTGAGAGTATTAAATACGACATCACGCAAAGGCAGATACTCGTCCATATGCATCTGGAAATCATTTGTCATGCGTAGTTTCCTCCATTTCCATTGTTAAAAATGGTCGTCAGAAATACCTGTTTCGCCAGTCTGCTCTTCTTCAGCTGCCGGCATGCATTTCTGGCTGTCTTATCATTGTCAAACAGTCCGAAGACCGTGGGTCCGCTTCCGCTCATCATTGCGTTTAGAGCGCCGTGGCTCTTCATATGATTCTTAATCTCCTGAATCACCGGATAGTTTGGAATCGTTACTGTCTCCAGTACATTCTCCATCTTTCCCGCAATGCTCCTTAAGTCCTTCCTATGCAGTCCCTTCACCAGACCGTCTATGTCCGCATGCCAGGCAAGGTCGTTAGCATGCAGATTTTCATATACGAACTTCGTGGAAACGCTGATCCCCGGCTTTCCAATTAAAACGTAGCATTTGGGCATGGGAGGCAGAACCGATAACCTCTCTCCAATCCCCTCCGCCAGGGCGGTTCCTCTCATTATACAGTAGGGAACGTCTGCTCCTATGGCAACTGCCCGCTCCATCAGCTCCTGCTGGGACAAGCCCAAGCGGAATATACGGTTGACCCCCACCATTGCCGCTGCCGCGTCTGAACTTCCCCCGGCCATACCTGCTGCCACCGGTATGAATTTCCTGAGATTGATCACCAATCCGTCATGAATATTGAACTCCTCCAGAAGAAGCCTGGATGCTTTGTAAACAAGATTATTTTCATTTGTGGGAATATAGGGCAGATTCGTTGTCAGTACAATCCCGGGTGCTTTTTTCCGCTTTATGTCCAGCTGATCGTACATATTAATGGTCTGCATTACCATACGGACTTCATGATAACCATCCTCCCGGCGTCGCACTACATCCAACCCCAAATTTATCTTAGCCAAGGCTCTTAATCGCATGTGTCTCTCCTTGTATTTCGCATGTACTTTGTATACTGTATCCGTTTTTATACAATCTATCTTACCCGATTTTATTAGGTTTTACAACATATTTTGTCGGATTCCGGAAAGTTCATGCATTCTTTCTAAACCTGGGGACGTTTATTAGTCAATATTGACCATAGTACGTAGGATGATTGTTAATTCAGAAAAAGGCCATGTATCTCAAAGGCCTTTTTCAGTATTTCTTTTTAAATTGTCATTCCGCCATCTGCCATAATAACTGCACCATTAACAAATGCGGCTTCCTCACATGCGGCAAATAAGATTGCCTCTGCGATCTCCGTATCTTTCCCTAACCGGCCCATGGGCTGCCTGGCGATAAAATCCTCTCTGGCTGCCTTGGGATCCTCAAACACTGCGATCCGCTCCTCCAGAGACGGGGTTTCCGTTGTCCCCGGACAGATGCAGTTGCAGCGAATGTTCTCCTTTATGTAATCAGCTGCCATGGATCTGGTAAGGGCTACCACAGCTCCCTTGGAAGCTGCATATGCGGCTCTGTCTCTGACTCCCTTTACAGCCACAGCGGAAGCGTTGTTAACAATCACTCCCCCTCCGTTCTGCCGCATAACATCTACCGCATACTTAGACACCAGGTAACAGCTCTTGGCATTGACAGCCATAGAGGTGTCCCAATCTTTCTCTGTGACTGTCTCCACGTTGCCGGGCAGTACCACACCGGCATTATTCACCAGTATATCCACTCTTCCATAGATTTGTACCGCCTGGCGGATCAGTTTTTCTGCCCCTCCAGCCTGAGAGACATCTGCCTGTACAAAGGTACACTCACCCCCTGCCTCAATAATTCGCCCGCAGGTCTCCCGGCCATGGGCCTCCGTGCGCCCGTTTACCACAACCTTGGCTCCAAGCTCAGCAAACCTGACAGCCGCGGCCCTGCCAATCCCCACTCCGGATCCTGTGATTACTACAACTTTTCCGCTAAAATTCATATCCTATCCTCCTACACATGCAGCAATCTGGCTGCATTTTCATACAGAATCCTGTCCAGGCTGCCCTCAGATATAAAGTCCATGCTTTTTATTCTATTCAGATACTCCTTCACACGGTCAGCTCCCTTGTCCTCAAAGGCGCTCAGTCCGAGCCGCTCACCCTCAGAACCCCAGACAATTTTCTGATCCCCTATGCTGTGCATACAGCGCCGGATTACAGACTCTGTGAGGCCGGGGGCAAAGGTATATTCCAGGACATCTAAAAAGGTGAGATCAATAATAACATTCTCATTCATCTTTGCCACAAGAAGCGCTTCCTCCACCCATGGATAGCCGGCGTGCATTATTACAATGTGCAGCCGGGGAAACCGTACCGCTATGTTATCAATATAGATGGGTTCATTATACTTCATCTGCTGAAACCTATGAGCCTTTATCCCTGTATGAATCAGCACCGGAACCTCCTTATCCTGTGCCAAAGCATACATTTCATCCAGCCGCCGGTCATCCGGGTAAAACCCACTGTGGGGATAAAGCTTACAGCCTTTCACCCCCGATTCAAGCATTGTCTCAAGCTCCTTAGCCGGCTCTTTGACACTGTCCGGATGCACGGAACCCACTGCGTACAGACGTCCGCCCGACGCCCCTGCCAGATTCGCAGCCTTCCTCCAGGATACGTTTGTCCCGTGCCGGATTCCCTGTGGACCGTGGTCTGTAGCCAGTATGGCTCCTCTGTCCATCTGCAGACGGTCCAGAAAGGACAGAACTTCCTCAACCGGTGTATGTTCGGATATATGAATATGAAAATCTAAAACTTTCATGTGTTCACCTGACTTTCCAATCCGCCAGGCACTTATGCTTTCGGTACACTCACGGATCCACTTTTAAGTCTACACTGTCCATATTTTGGATTACCTTCAAAAATTCCGACTTAAAAACATCCTCGTTGAGATCCATAATCATTCTAATGTGCTCAATGTGCTGCTTCATATACTCTCCGGCCGCTTTTTCATCCCTTTTCTTAAGTGCCTGGACGATTCTGATATGATCCTGATGGACAACCTTCCTCACTTCTAAGTAGCGTCCCGTTACCTCTCTGCTCAGAGACGCCAGATTGTCCACGATCTGCATAATAAGTAAAAACAAATAATTCCCCGTGGCTTTGAATATTGTGGTGTGCAATTTTCTGTCATCCTCTGCAAAGCTGTACGGATTTTCCAGGTTAGAATTGCGCACAATGGCCTCCACTTCCTCTATCTGCTCATCGGTTATCAGCCGGGCCGCCATCTCAGCCGCGGCAGGTTCAAATAATTCCCGTATCTCCATAAGCTGTTCATAATTAAACTTTCCCAAATCCATGCAGAGACGGAAGGGCATCATTAATTTATCAACGTCCAGATCGGAAACGTACAGCCCGTCTCCCTGGTGAATGTCGATAATTCCCGAAATCACCAGTGCGCTGACCGCTTCTCTCACAGATGGCCGCCCCACGCCGAACCGCTGTGCCAGTTCCCTCTCGGAAGGCAGCTTGTCCCCCGGCTTCATATCTGATTTCAAAATTAAATCAATGATTTCGTTTGCTACAATATTTGCTTTTCGGTTTCCATCCAGGCTCCCCATATTCCTTTTCTCCTCTACTGTTATTATTTTATCGTAAAACGGCATGCAAGCGGACTTCCTGCTTGCTGTATTATGGCTACACTGACAATATTACCATATTTCACCGCAAGTGCAAGCTGTCCCCACACTTCCTGTATGCCACCTTCAGGTAAGAAATATTCTCCCGCTTTCAAGGGATACCCGGATGAAGCGGAACTCCTTGGCTTACTCTATAACCACATCAATTCGTTTGCCTTCCCATACATCCACAAGTCCGAATTCTGACATTTTCAGTGTCCCAATCTCAACAGGAACACCCATGAGAGCCAACTGGGTCATGGGACCGTCAAATGTACAACCCATGTCCCTGATTACTTTGTTAAACCCGAGGACTTCTCCTACCAGTTCCTCGAAGGGTTTTTCAGACAGCAGCCCGAACAATGGGAGAGCTACCTCTGCCACCACTTTTCCGTGACAGGCTGCCACAAAGCCTCCGCCTAACTCCTGGAGCCGGTTGGCCACCACTGCCATATCCTGCTCACAGGCACCCACGATAAAAATGTCTTCCTTTTGTCCATTCCAGGTGTTGCCCATTGCCCCCTCCTTAAGGCCAAAGCCCTGGACAAACCCCACGCCCCACTTCCGCGAAGTCTGGTACCGGTCAACCTTCGCCACCTTAAGGATATCCTGCGCTCTGTCTGTCAGAACTTTCCCGTTCTCCACAGGAAGGACTGCCGTTCTTGCTTCCGTAACCAACAGCCCATTTTTCTGGCCAATCACATGCACCTTTGCAGTCCCTGCGTCCCGGGGCGCGTCAACGGCAAAATCCCCGGCGCACATAGCCTTCTTTGGAAGCTGTACCGTTTGATAGGCAAAATCGGGATATTTCGGAGCCTGCATGCTTCCCGTATACCGGTAGTTGACCGCCACAATCTCTCCGTTGGCAATCACAGTGCCAATGGCAAACCGCGGGAGATCCAAAACGATCAGAATATCAGCGATTCTGCCCGGTGCGATTCCCCCCATGTCATCGTCAACTCCCGCATATCTGGCTGCACGTATGCTCGCCATCTGAACCGCAGTCATGGGATCCACGCCCCTCTCAATCATCCCTCTGACCTTATAGTCCAGGTGCCCAAGGGAATACAGTTCCGCAACCTCTTCTTCATCTGTGCAGATCATAAAATTACTGGAGTCCAGTTTTTTCTCCACAAGGGTTTTGCTCATATTGTCAATGTCCCTGGCCGCCGTGCCCTGGCGGGTCATAATGGCAAGCCCCAGTCTGGCCCGGTCTACGGCCTCGCTGCACTCCACACATTCATGAGTGGAGGAATGTCCAAGACAGCAGTAGGCCTGCAGCGTCTTTTCAGGAGTCTCACTGTCATGCCCCAGATTTCTTTTGCCCTGGCGCAGCGTCTCCTCCAGAAGCTTAAGCACCACCTCATCCTTCTCTGTCATCATGCTCACGGGCCATTCACTGATCCCTATGCACTCAGGATAAGATAGTAATTCAAACAAATCTTCCGCCGACACCTGCCCGGAATTTCCAAACGGTCCGTTCTGTACGTAAATTTGCGAGGCCACCTGATAAATGGGTTTTAAGGGTGTCTTTTTCATCTCATCCAGACAAAAGCGTATAGCCTTCTTTCCTCTGGCAATGCCTATCTCATAAAAATCTGTGATGATGCCTGTAGTGCCGTGAGCAAGCACCGCCTTGGCAAACTCGGTCATGGTCAGCTGCGAGCCTCCCACGTGCTGGTGAGTCTCAATCATTCCCGGACACAGATAACATCCCGCGGCGTCAATTCTCTTCGTATTTTCTCCAATTGTATGTGACACATCCCCCACATAGGCGATACGGGTCCCTTTTACGGCTATATCCGCAGGATAGTATTCCCCGGTATACACATTTACCAGGGTTCCCCCTGTGATTACCATATCCGCCGGTTCCCTGCCCAGAGCCACCTGAGCCGCTTCTATCCTCGGTGTCTGATTTGCATACTCCATAATTCATCCTCCTAATTTTCCTGCAGAGAGTCGTAGATTTTCTCCAGATACACGGTGCTCATTGTCTGTATGGGGGGCTTAATGTGCCTGTTTTCCGGGGGCGTGCCCTGTATCGTCAGAACCGCATTCTCAACAAACATCTTTCCCATCTCTTCCGGATACTGTACAATAGTTGCCGCCATCTCTCCCTTATAGACGTTCTGAATCGCCTCCAGCGCCCCATTGTATCCGCACAGAAGCACATCCTCAGTCTTGTTGGCAGCCTTTAGCGCTTCCATGGCGCCGATGGCCATCTCGTCATTCATAGCCATAACTGCCGACAAGTCCGGATTACCGGCTATGATATCACTCATAGCGTTCAGGCCCTCATCTCTGGCCCAATTAGCCGCCACAGATGCCGCCACTTCTATATCGGGATATTGATCAATTACGCTGTGGAAGCCTTTTAGCCGGTCTGTGTTCGTGGATGACCCTGAACCGCCCTCTATAATAGCAATTTTGCCTTTTCCGCCGATCTGTTCTGTCATCCATTCCCCTGCCAGCTCACCGCCTAATACATTGTCAGTTCCAATATAGGCCACTACCTCTCCGCCGTCCACATCAGAGTCAATGGTAAATACGGGGATTCCCGCCTCATTGGCTGCCTCCACTACGGGTATATTTCCTGATGCATCAAAGGGTGTGATTGCTATGGCATCTACCTTTGTCTGGATCATATCTTCCGAGGCCTTTACATTTTCCTCAATGGTCTTAGAGCCAAGAACTGTGATATCAACCCCCATGATATCCGCCATTGCCTCGGCCCCGTTCTTTACGGACAGGAAAAACGGGTTGCTCAAATCCCCCACTACCATCCCCAAACGGTATCTTTTATCTGCTTTCACAGACGTGGTATAATCTAACTTCATGTCCGTATCCGTGATAGCAGCCATTGCCTTGTTGGCTGACACCGTATCTACCATATATACAGGAGGCTTCAGGTGATCCGTATCCGGGTATACACCTCTTGCTGCAATGTCATACGCAGCGTCTACAAACATCCTCCCCATTTCCTCCGGGAACTGGGCCACGGTTGCCGCCATATCGCCGTTATAAATATTCTGTATCGCCTCTGCCGCCCCATTATACCCGCACAGGACAACATCCTGCGTCTTTCCGGCCGCCTTCAGCGCTTCCATGGCCCCCAGGGCCATCTCATCATTCATGGCCATTACTGCCGCAAGGTCCGGATTGCCGGCTATGATATCGCTCATGGCATTCAGCCCTTCGTCCCTGGCCCAGTTGGCCGCCACAGACGCCACCACCTCGATCTCCGGATACTGATCGATGACATTGCGGAATCCCTTCAGCCGGTAAGTATTAGTAGACGAGCCTGATCCCCCTTCTATAATGGCAATCTTTCCTTTTCCGTTGATTTTGTCTGCCATCCATTCCCCGGCCAGTTCTCCTCCCAGCTCATTGTCTGTACCAATATAGGAGACAACCTCTCCTCCGTCCACAGTGGAGTCAATGGTAAACACAGGGATCCCCGCCGCATTGGCCGATTCCACCAGAGGAATATTGCCCGTGGCGTCAAATGGCGTGATTGCCATAACATCCACCTTCGTCTGGATCATATCCTCCCCTGCCTTTACATTTTCCTCAATGGTTTTGGAGCCAAGGACTGTAATTGAGACACCCAGTTCTCCGGCCCGCTTCTCAGCCGCCTCTTTGACTGTGAGAAAAAAGGGGTTGCTTAGATCCCCCACTATCATCCCCAGCCGAATATCCTCCGGCTGCTTAGTCTCTGCTGTCTTGCCTTCCTCCTTCGTCTCTGTGGTCTCTGTCTCCTCTGCCTTCTGCTTTGCGCAGCCGGGCAGCATACTCACTGCCAGTAAAGCTGCCAAAAGTATAGATATCCATCTGTTTCCTTTCCTTTGTTTTCTTTTCATCTTTCTCCTCCTAACTTTTAACGCTCTTTTTTGCTGAACTGATCAATGAGAATCGCCGCAATGATGATAAGACCGATACAAACCTGCTGCCAATAGGCAGATACCCCGATGATATTCAGTCCATTTCTAATGGAGATCGTTATCATAACACCTACAACCGTTCCTCTCAGGCTTCCTATGCCTCCGCTCAGGGAGGTCCCCCCGATTACTACGGAGGCAATGGTATCCATAACATCTGCCTCACCGATGGTTGCCTGCCCGGAATTGAGCCTTGAGGTAACAATGACACCTGCCAGTGCAGCTAAGGTCCCTGATATTATGAACACCAGCATCTTTGTTTTCTTCACATTTATACCAGACAGGCCGGCCGCCTCCTCATTTCCTCCCACAGCAAACAGATTCACGCCGAATTTTGTGGATTTAACAACAACTCCGAATACGGCCAGCAGAATGAGGAAAATAATAACCGGAAACGGAATCGCCCCAATCTTCCCCTGGCCCAGGAATTTAAACAGGCCGGGGAATCCATAAACGGAGGTTCCTCCTGTGATAATCAGAGCAAGCCCCCTGGCAATGCCCTGCATGCTTAAGGTTGCAACAAATGCAGGAAAATTAAATCTGGATACCAGGAAACCATTTACCATTCCGCACACGGTTCCCACCAACAGGGCAATAAGCAGCGCCGCGAATATGGGCAGCTGGTATTTGACACTTAATACGGCTATGACGGCACCGGCAAACGCTTCTATAGAACCCAGAGACAGGTCGATCTGGCCGGAGATGAGAATCAGTGTCATTCCAATGGCCAGGATCATAATATTAGCCGACTGGAGAAACATATTGCTGAAATTGCTGATGGTCAAAAAATACGGTGATACAATACTCAGGGATATCCAGATGGCAATCAGCGCAAACAGAGTACTTAAGTTCTTTACCGTGGATCTGTTCACATACTTTCCTACCCATGCTTTTTCTTTTTCAAGCTGTGCTTTCATCTTTAACCTCCTTTGCGCAGTAATGAATGATAAGCTCCTCCGTTGCCTCACGAGCTGTCAGTCTGGCTGTTATATGGCCATACCTCATGACCAGGATTCTGTCACTGATATTCAGAATCTCAGGCAGTTCGGAGGATATCATAATAATGGCCGCCCCCGCCTTTGCCAGCTGTTCCATCAGCATATAAATCTCTGCCTTGGCTCCGATATCAATCCCTCTGGTGGGCTCATCAAATATAATAATTTTGGCATTCACGGACATCCATTTTCCCAATATCACCTTCTGCTGGTTCCCCCCGCTTAGATTTTTTACAAGCTGCTTCAGAGACGGGGTCTTTATCTTGATGACATCCACATAATACTTCGCGTTCTCGGCAACGGCTTTTTTATCCACAAACGGACCCTTAAAAAATTTCGGTTTTGTTTTGATGCAGTTTAGTCCTGAGACTGAGATATTGTCTTTGATGGACATATTCAGCAGCAGCCCCTGGTTTTTCCGGTCTTCCGTCAGCAGCGCGATTCCGTGGTTGACAGCATCTGTGACATTACGGATCTGGACTTTTTTGCCCTCAATCCATATCTCACCGCTGTCCACCGGATCCGCGCCGAACACAGCCCTCACCAGCTCCGTTCTCCCTGCGCCCACAAATCCGGATATTCCCAGAATTTCACCGGCCCTGGCAGAAAAGGAAATGTCGTGAAGTACACCGCTTTTGGAGAGATGCTTCACCTCCAGAAGCGTCTCTCCCGGTGTGATCTGCATCTTGGGATAGCGGTTGGACAAGTCTCTTCCTACCATGCGGGTGATGATTTCATCCATATTCGTGTCCTTTATATCCATGGATGTAACCAGCTGTCCGTCCCGGAGAATGGTAACCCTGTCACAGATATCCATAATCTCCTCCAGGCGGTGGGATACATAGGTGATAGAAACTCCCCGTTCCTTCAGCTCCCGGATCACCTGAAAGAGCTTTTCCTGTTCCGTGGGACTCAGGGAAGAGGTGGGCTCGTCCATAAAGATGATTTTTGCATTGTGGGACAGGGATTTTGCAATCTCTACCATCTGAGCCTGAGAAATACTTAATTTTTTTATCTTTGTCCTGGGAGAAAAGTCCAGCCCAAGCAGTTCCAGATAATGTCCTGCTTCCTCATACATCCGCTTTTTGTCGATCAGGCCATTCCTTTTTGTGGGGAGATTTCCCATGAAAATATTGGCTGCCACATCCAGTTCAGGAAGCAGATTCAGTTCCTGATGAATGACACTGATCCCCAGGTCAAAGGCCTCTCTTGGATGCTGAGGGGCATAGGGCTTTCCGTCCAAAAGTATCTCCCCTCCGTCCGGCCTGTAGATTCCCGTAAGAGATTTGATCAGTGTGGATTTTCCGGCGCCGTTCTCCCCTACCAGGGCATGGACCTCCCCCTTTTTCAGAATGAAGTCTACACCGTTTAAAGCCTGCACCCCAGCAAAATGCTTTTTCAACCCTTTTACTTCTAAAACCGGCATACTGTCACTTCCTTTCTTCCTCCGGGAAGCCTACGCCATCCCCAGCAGTTCCCTAGCTTTGGCAGCAATCTCGTTCTCCGAGGGTACCGTAGAAGCCTCATATTCGGGAATATAGTGGTATGGCAAATCCGGCATGGTCAGACGGGCCATCCGGGTACCTGCCCCGCCTTCTGCCACCCTTGTCATAATCTCTCCCGCAATGCTGCCGGTTCTGGGAGACTCTTCGGCTACCACCAGTCTTCCTGTCTTTTTCACAGACTCCAGAATCATCTGATAATCCATAGGCTTAATTGTTCTGGGGTCAATCACCTCTGCCTGGATACCCTCAGTCTCCAGCATGTCTGCTGCCCTGGCTGCCCGCAATGCCATCATTCCCCAGGCGACAATGGTAAGGTCCTTTCCCTCCCGCACAATCCTTCCTTTTCCTAGTTCCGTTTCAAAATAGGTGTCCTCCACTTCTTCCTCCACGTCGTATACCTGCCTGTGTTCCAGGAAGATCACCGGATCGCCGCACTTTAAGGAAGCTCTCAGCAATCCCATGGCATCCCTCACAGTACTGGGGGCGACAATAGTAAGCCCGGGTGAATTATGAAGCCAGGCCTCCGTACATTGACTGTGCTCCGGCCCCCCTCCCCCAGCGGAAAAAAGTCCCATAGGCGCCCGGATTACCATATGGATAGGTTCCCGGTATCTGTGCTGGTATCTCCATTTAGGAATGTCATTTACAATCTCATTTCCCACACACAGCAGAAAGTCAGCCGCCCAGATTTCAGGAACTACTGTCATGCCGGCCAGAGCCGCGCCAAAGGCAATGCCTATGATACCGTTCTCTGCCACCGGGCACTCCAGGATACGTTCCTTTCCATAGGTAAGATGAAACTTTGGCGTGATTACCTTTGAAAACAGAGAGCCGGTGTAATAGAAAGCCTCTCCCATCATGAGCATTTCCTGGTTTTTCTGCATTTCTTCAAACAATACTCTGCGTATTCCTTCCCTCAGTGTTACTCTCATGTTTTACCTCCTATCTGATCACCTATAGTATACTTTCCGGTATATTTCTGAGGGGTCTGTTACAGGTGCTTTTTCCACCTTCTGATAGAGTTCACGGATCTGCCCCCTCAGTGTGTCACACAGGGCTTCGTCCTTCTCCCTGCTCCAGATCCCCATGCCGATTAAGGATTTTTTTGCCCTCCCGATGGGATCCTTTTCTTTCCATTCCTCTATCTCAGCCTCATCCCGGTATGCATAGTGATCCTCAAAAGGTATATGTTCAGAAATACGGTAGGTGATTCCCTCCAGTACACTGGGGCCTTTTCCCTCACGCGCCCGGCTGACAGCGTTCTCCACAGCCTCTGCCACGGCAAACATATCATTGCCGTCAAACCGTATCACCGGGATATCAAAACCTCTCCACATATCAGACATGTTCCCGGGCGCATACACTTCCTCTGTCCTTGAGCTGACAGAAAATCCGTTGTTCTCTGCCAGATAAATCACAGGGAGCTTCCACAGCACCGCCATATTCAGTGCCTCATAATACATCCCTCTTGCGGCAGCCGCCTCCCCGTAGTAGCATAAAGCTACTGTTTTTGTCTTTCTCTCCTTGGCAGCCAGGGCAAGTCCGGCAGCAATGGTAAACCGGGAGCCAAAGACCCCGTTTCTCCCTACAACCCCTATCTCAGGCGCATAGGTGTGCATGACACTGCCGCTTCCGTCATTGGTTCCTCCTGTCTTGAAAAACATATCACGCATTACCGCCTCCAGGGATACCCCCTTTGCCAGAAGAGAACCCACACCCCGGTGGGTATAGTAGAGGTAATCTGTCTTTCGCAGAACAAACGCCCCTGCCACAGACAGAGCCTCCTGTCCGATCCCCGAGTGGTAATGGCGCAGATTGACCCCTTTTTTCACAAATTCGTTTTCACAGAACTCGTCCAGCAGACGGCTGGTTACCATAATTTCGTATAATTTCAGTATCTTTTCGTTTGTCAATATTCTCCCTTCCTTCCCTGCCCTTTACGGAACGATCACCGCACGTCCGGTCAGCCTGTTATTCTGCAGATCCTCAAATACCTGCTCAATCTTTTGCATCGGATATATATGGGTAACAGGCTGCAGTTTTTTTCTCTCCACCAAAGACATCAGTTCTTCAATATCCTGTATGCTGACCCCTCTGGATCCATAGATCTCCAGTTCCTTCAGCACTACATCTGCCAGCGGAATGCTCAGGGATTTGTCCTTTCCATATCCCGCCAGGACCACCCTGGATCCGCTTACCAGAATCGAGGCACAGCCTGTAATCGCCGGGGGATATCCGGTGGTATCAAACAGCACATTCCATTCCCCCCATGCCCGGAGTTTTTCCAGATACCCTTCCTCTGAGGAATTAACCGTATATGCCGCACCGTTATCCCTGGCCATCCCAAGCTTATCTTCGTTTATATCAACAGCTGCTGTCTCTGCTCCGCACAGGGCGGCAAGCTGAAGGGCCTGCATTCCCACTCCCCCTACTCCCAGAACAATCACCCGGTCCATGGGAGTCAGCTTGATCCGCTTAACCAGCGCGTGGTATGGGACCCCTGCACCGCAGGGCATAACTGCCGCTTCCTCGTCCCGTACACCGTCCGGAACCTTTACCAGGTTCTGACACTTAATCTTCATATATTCGGCAAATGCCCCGTCCATAGTGATCCCTATCCTTGCCGATACATGTTCGCACAGAGTCTCCCGTCCGGTACGGCAGTATTTACAGCTTTTACAGGTAACATATGTGGCAGTTACTACCCGGTCTCCGATCTTTACGTTGTGTACCGCACTTCCTTTCTTTACCACTATCCCCATAGGCTCATGTCCCAAAATGCGGGGAACCCCATTCGTTTCTATATCGCCTTTCATAACCTTAATATCTGTGGCGCAGACCCCGCAGGCTTTTATCTGCAGAATCACCTCATCGTTTTCTGTTATTTCCGGAAGCTCAACATTGATCAGATGGGCGCCTTTTTCCATGCTTTCCAGGACCATTGCTTTCATTGCCATTCCTCTCTTTCGTGCATTTCCCTATAATCACAATAGGATGCCTTCATACAGTACCACGAGTAGTTTCTGCATGTCTGACATCCTATTTATGTCTGCTTATTTTCCAAAAATAATCTTTCTAGCTTCGTCAGGACTTGCCACATCTCTGCCAAGGCTCCGGGAGATTGCAGCGATTTTCTCTACCAGCTGGGCATTGGTTTTTGCATATTCTCCGGGAGCAATATAAGGATTATCCTCCCAGCCCACTCGCACATGGCCGCCAAGGAGAATTGCCTGGGTCAGCATCTCCCAATTTTTATTTACATCATAGCTCATAACACTCACGTTAAAATTGGCATTGGCAGGCAGATGATCTACAAAGTTAATGAGAGATTTAGGGGTAGGCGGTGTCCACGCGCCGCCGGGCCATGCGATAAATAACGTAGTCCAGATTGGTTCATCTTCTTTAAACAAACCTTCCTTTCTCAATGCTTCGATGTTGTAAAAAGCTCCTGTGGTAAAAGACTCAATCTCTGGCTTTACTCCCTTTTCATTGCATGCATTGAGGAATTCCCGCAGCTCCTGGATAGGATGTACTGCATAGGTGCACTTGGGCGGCTTGTCAGGATTCGGCTGGAAGCATTCATCATGAGCATTAAAGCAGTAGGACATCATATCTGGTTTCTGATCCATAAGCTTCACCTTCGCAGGCATCCGGGCACTGGCAATTCCGTACTGAATTACCGGATCCGCATGTTCCTTTATGCGGTCCTTCAGCTCCTGCCATCCATCAAAATCTATGGCGGAAAGCTGTCTTCCGTCCGGCTGAATCTCATCCTCCAGAAAATGAACCCCATGAACATGGCAGATACTGGCTCCTGCATCCACTGCACGGTTATATTCTTCGGCCGTTGTCTTTACATCCCCCATCCTGGGGCAGTAGGGATTATCCGGATAAGATGCACTGGAGTCTACAGTTGCGGTGATAATTAACTTGTCCATTCTTTTACCTCTCTTTCTTAATATGTAGGATACGTTCTATTGGTAATATCATTTAACTGGTATTACCAGTGATGTTACTTTCATTATAGTGGGAGTACATTTTTCTGTCAATATTACTTTTTAACAATTATTGATTTGATTATTTGTGATTAATTACCATTTATTAAGATAACATTTTAGTTGTCCCTGGGATAAAAGGGCAGGACGGCTCTAAAAAGGACGCCGCCCACAGCCTTTTCAGGCTATGAGGCAGCGTCCCTTTCTTGGATCAGCTTTCCACTTTCTTCATTAAAATCAGCGTATCATAGGGCTTAATCTCTTCTGACTCCAGTTCATTCAATTCCATAATGGTATCAATCGTAGTATAGAACGCCTTGGCAATATCCCAGAGAGTGTCCTGGGGCTGCACCAGGTATCCCGTAATGCCCGGCATATTGTGAAGCTTTTCCTTATCCAGTTCCTGTTCCTCAATCCCTGAGATCAGACCCTGGGGGTTCTGTCTCACCACAAGTGCATTGAGATTCATTACAATTTTGACCTCTATCTCATCACTGTCAATCATGGTTGTGGACAGCTGCTCCAGATCCGCCCGCAGATGATAGACACAGTTTTGGTCAATTCCTTTTGCCTCTACCACATGACTGAAGGGTATCATAGCATTCATAGAATAGAACGGCATATCATCATCCCCTACAATATAGAGAATTCTTACCTGTACAACCCCGTCCACCTGTATGCCGTTTTCTACGATTCTGGTATCATCCACTTTTACCATGCCGTCGCTATGGCAGATCTGAAGAATTTTTCCCTGGTCTTCTTCTACCTTCACCCGATCATTGACCTTACATTTTGAGAAGTTCTTTACAAGGAGACTTTCCAGGGTCTGTGTCTCCCGAATGGGAATGCACTCTTTCAGAGGTGTATAGACATCCAGAAGAAGAGAGAGTTCTTCCTCCTCGTACACCTTAATCTCAAGCTCAAGAACCACATCTACCCCGATCATCCGCTCTTCCCCGTCCCCGTCCAGCTTCACCTTCAGGTCGCTCTGGCTGACGTTCACCTCAATATTGGGGATCATATCCATGGCACAGCCCAGACACTCCACTTCCTGCGCAAAGGGAACCGAGTGCTCCAGCCACTGCAGGGAATTATTGTCATCATTGCCGCTGTACAGAGCAAATAAAAAGAGCTCCCCTTTTACAGTCACCTTGTCATCCTCTGTACGGATATCCAGGCCTCTCACCTCGATTGTGTCCCAGAGAAGTTCATAAATATTAGGCTTGTTGGATGCCAGGGCAATTTCCTCTTTGATCCGCATGGTATCCTTTTTATGTACCGCCAGACCCATGACACTGATGGGCTGCTTTTTCTGTGAGATATCCTCCTCCACAAGCCCTATGGGAAGACGTACCTCTCCCGTCTCATCCACACCGGCCATAAATGTTACCAGTGCCTTGACACTTAATTTTCTGGAATTGATGAGCTGCAGGCTCAGATCCTCGATCTCCCACTTCAGGCGCACCTTATCTCCGTTTTCCAGTCCGTTCAGATGAAGCGTCTCACCGATAGGCAGTCTGCCCTGGAGACTATGTATCCTTCTCTCTTCACTGTCCCCCACATAGAGCAGGGAAATTACCAGCTCTCCTTTAATATAGGCAGCTCCCTCAGAAATCTGAACATCCTCAATCAGTACTTCCCCTTTTTTCTGGATCATCCGCCCCACATCTGGTTTTACATCCGGAACATTTAAATCCTCGTCAAATGTCACCTGGCTGATTGCCTGGCATTTTACTGTCAGCATCTGCATCTGTTTCGTTAATAATTCCAAAATATGCCCTCTTTTCTATAATTTATTCGAATATCACCGGCTCTTCCCGGTATTCCATCTTGATCACAATGGTGGGATACGACGGCTCTTCCTTGATCTCCTGATCTCTGTCAGGCCCGATCAGAGTGGTCTGCAGATGAATCGCGTTATCCCACAGAGACAAATCCGCGATCTGAATGCTGTATCCTCCTGTTTCCTGTTTTCCATATCCCTTCAGCAGGTAGAGATATTCTCCGTCCTGATATGTCATCTGGAATTCCTTTTCTTTATTTTCTTCAATTAAGTCTGCTACCTCTTCCGGGAAGTCATCTGTTTTCATCACCGTATATTCTGGTTTCACTACATCATCAGCTTTTACCTTGGTCAGACTGCATCCTCCGAGAAAGACTGCCATCATACTGACCAGCAGGAGTCCTATTGTCCATTTTTTCATAATGATGCCCTTTTTCCCATTCTTACCAATATTTTATGTGGAATGTTCAAATTTATTCTTCTCTTTTCTCATTGCAAGGTTTTTGTTTTTTCCGTATAATGGATATGTACCATTTGGTATAGAAATGCTTTGGGCGCTCTCAGGCGCCAGTTGGAGGAAATTATGATTCGTTTTTTAGTGGTATGTATAGTTGTTGTAGGTTTCCTGATTTTATCCATTCCCATTCTTTTTATTGAATGGCTTATCGGTCTGGCCTTTCCCAGGGTTAAGGATATGACTTCCCTCAGACTGGTCCAGGGAGTCTTCCGGCTGTGTATCCGTGTGGCCGGTATTGACGCTACGGTAATCGGCCACGAAAAAGTTCCCACTGACCAGCCGGTGCTGTACATTGGGAACCACAGAAGCTTTTTCGATATTCTGCTTACGTATGTTCAGTGCCCTGGACGCACAGGATATGTAGCCAAAAAAGAGATGCTCAAGATTCCTCTGCTCAGCAACTGGATGAAGTACCTGCACTGTCTCTTCCTGGACAGGGATAATATCAAAGAAGGTCTAAAGACTATCCTGGCAGGGGTGGACGAAGTTAAAAAGGGGATCTCTGTCTGCATCTTCCCGGAGGGGACCAGAAACAAGGGTAAGGACGAATTGGAGCTTCTCCCCTTTCATGAAGGGAGCTTTAAGATTGCAACCAAATCAGGATGTCCAATCATTCCCATTGCCCTGAACAATACCTCCGCAATCTTCGAGGATCAGTTTCCCCGGATTAAGGCCAGAAAAGTAGTGATTGAATATGGAGATCCCATTTATCCCAGCCAGCTCAGCAAAGAAGACAAGAAATTTCTCGGGGAATACTGCAGAAAGCTCATTGCTGAGATGCTTGAGAAAAACAAAAAGCAGTACGGTGTCTGATTTTAAAAAAATAAAAGCCCCGCGGCCCCGGCACCCAGCATTAACAGGATCGGATGGATCCGAAACCGCCGCAGAAGCAGCAGAGACCCTGCAAACAGGAGCATAGAGGGAAGTCCGCCGCCGGGCTTCCCTTTTTGAAACAGCGCCAGGCCCAGTATAGTTACCGCTGCTGATAGGATCAAACCCAGGGAAGATGCCCTCAGTCCCCGAAACGCCTCTCTGATATAGACAGACTGCCGGTTCTTCTCCAGAAACCTATAGAGCAGAAGAGAGATGATAACTCCTGCCAGAATACAGCCTGCGGTGGCCAGTACAGCTCCGGGGATTCCTCCCGTCTGCAGTCCCACAAAGGTAGATGTATTGACTGCCAAAGGGCCGGGAGTCATCTGAGATATGGTAATAATATCCGTGAACTCTCTTACGGTCAGCCAATGCCTCTCCTCTACCACCTGGGATTGGATCAGAGGAATTACAGCATATCCTCCCCCATAGCTGCACACCCCAATCTCTAAAAATACAGTGAATAATGTCTTTAACACACCTCTCCCCCTCTCCGTCCCCACATCTTTGCCGCGCAGAGAAAACTGGAAAGCCCCAGCAGAAGGAGCACCGGCAGATGCAGCACATAACTCCCCAAAAAGGTCCCCACTGCCAGGATCGGAAGAAGCATGTATTTTTCCCTCCAGAGAGCCCTCCACATATCAATGAGCAGATCTACGATTAATGCGGCCACTCCTGTTTCCATACCTCCAAGGATCCCTCTCAGAATCCGGTTGCCGGCCACCGCCTCATATCCCATGGATACCAGAGACAGAATAAGCAAAGGAGGTACCACAGAGCCCACACAGCTCATGAGTGCCCCTATCCTGCCGGCCACACGGTATCCGGTCAGTGCCGACAGATTCACGGCGATTGCCCCTGGGGCCGACTGTGCAACTGCGGACATCTCCAGCAGATCTTCCTCCTGAAATAACGCATGTTTCTCTACAAAATACTTTCTTATCATTGGAATCACAACATATCCCCCGCCAAATGTAAATGCGCTGATAAACATATGTATAAAAAACAGCCATAAACAGCGCCGTACCTGATATATCATCTGGTTTCCCCTTTCTGAAGTGAGGCAGCACCTCACGTTTATTCCTATTATATCTCTTGCCAATCCATTAGTAAAATTATATAATTTTCTATATATCATAAATAATTAGTAATGGATTGGAGACAGTATGACCATTCGACATTTATACATATTCAAAATTGTCTGCGAGGAAGGAAGCTTTACCAGGGCGGCCCGCCGCCTGTATATGACCCAGCCGGCGGTCTCCCACGCTATTCTTGAACTGGAAGCAGAGATTGGTTCCCCTCTCTTCGATCGCCTTTCCAGGCGCATCTATCTGAATGCATCCGGCAACATTATGCTGTCAAAGGTTAACCGGCTGCTGGAATTGTACGAGGAGCTTAAATCGAATGCGCTCACTGCTGAGCAGCCGCTGCCGCTTCGGATTGGTTCTACAATTACTATAGGAAACTTCTGGCTTCCCTCTATCATGGCCGCTTTTTGCAGCTCAGCAGAGCATATACAGGAACAGATTATCATAGAGCAGGCCGGGGCTGTCACCCAAAAGCTGCTGAACAATGAGCTGGATCTGGCTCTGATCGAGGGGCCCATTCCCTACTCCCAGCTGGTAAGCCTGCCCTTTTCCTCCTATTCTCTGTTGTTTTTATGTTCTCCCGGGCACCCCTGCGCCCTCAGGTCCATGCTCACACTGGAGGCTCTTCAGAGGGAAAGGCTGCTGGTACGGGAAAAGGGGAGTGCCATCCGGGATACCCTGGACAGCGCCTTCACACTGGCCGGTCTGTCACTCACCCCAGCCTGGACCAGTGTCAATTCTCAGGCGCTCATACAGGCAGCCAAAGCCTCTCTTGGGATCACTGTTCTTCCGGATATTCTGGTTAAAGAAGAGATAAAAAAAGGAGAGCTCATTCCCCTGGAAACAGGTGAGCTCTCCCTACAGAACGTAAATCATATTGTGTACCATAAGGATAAATATATCCCGGAAGCCATGAAATTATTTATTGAGACTGCAATGACCGCTTCCCATTTATAAGTACTTTGCGGCTGCACTCCTGCCGCACGGTAAGAATGCCTCTATCTGTCCCGGGTAAGGGCTTCAACCACCCTTTCAAACTTCATAAAGTGAGAGGCCTTCACAAGTATCGTATCCCCTTTCCGGATGATTTTGTCCAACCCTTCCAGAAGCTCCTCCAGTGATTCCATATGGATCACTTTCGTATGAGTGCCTCCCAATTTTGCCGCTTCTGCCATGCCTCTGGAAAGCGCTCCCACACATACACATACATCAAGGTCCAGCGTGGCCGCAAAAGCCCCCACTTCCCTGTGCATCCTGGCTTCCTGCTCTCCAAGTTCACCCATATCGCCCAAGATAGCTACTTTACGTCCCAAAGCATCGGTGAGGAGCTCCAGGGACGCTTTCATAGATACTGGATTGGCATTGTAACAGTCGTCTATTACCGTGATACCGTTTTTATCTATTATATGGAACCTTCCGCTGAGAGGCTGCAGACTTTCGATCCCCGCTTTTATCTGTTCCGCAGTCAGGCCGTATACACGCCCCACTGCAGCGCCGGCCAGTGCATTGTACACCATATGCTGCCCCGGAAGCGGGATCAATACCTGAAAAGAAGAACCATCCATATGAATACGGCAGGATACGCCTTGTAATCCCCGACTTTCTATCTCATCCGCAAAAAGCCCCCATTGGTTTTGTATTCCGAAGAATTCAGGCTGCACCCCTTTCACTTCACCCACAGAGGAAAGCTTGTCGTCATCTCCATTCAGGATAATATGCCCAGTCTCCTCCAGATAATCAAAAATCTCAGTTTTAGCCTTTAATACCCCATCCCTGGACTTCAGAAATTCCAGATGACAATATCCAATGTTGGTAATCACACAAGTCTCTGGCCTGGCAATCCCTGCCAGACGGTGCATCTCACCAAAATCACTGATTCCCATCTCAAGAACGGCAATCTCATGTTCTTCCCTTAGGCGGAAAATCGTCAGAGGCAGTCCCAGCTCATTATTAAAATTCCCCTGTGTCTTCAAAACCTTATATTTTTGAGCGAGAACTGCAGCTATCATTTCTTTGGTGCTGGTCTTCCCCACACTGCCGGTAATTCCCACCACCGGAATCTTAAGCTGTCTCAGGTAATACGCGGCAATGTCCTTCACTGCCTGAAGGGAGGAATCTACCTGAATCCAGGGATATCCCTTTTCTCCCAAATCCTGTTCTGAAAGGGTGCACAAAGCACCGGCCTCCATCACCCTTTCAATAAATTCATGGGCATCTACCCTTGCCCCTTTGATGGGGACAAACAGACAGCCCTCCTCTGCTTTCCGGCTGTCCGTAATAATGCTGGTCACGCACACTGCCTTTTTCTCCTCCGGTCCCCTGTAAGTTCCATGGCAGGCCGCGGCAATATGTTCTAATGTCAGATTTTTCATATGTTTCTCCATCTATTCATATTTCTTCAGGGATACCTGGATGAGCCTCTCGCACAGAGCAGGAAAATCCATGCCCAAAGCTCCAGCTTCCTGAGGAAGCAGGCTGGTAGGTGTCATTCCCGGCAGCGTATTGGCCTCCAGGCAGAAGAACTCGCCCTTCTCATTCATCATAAAATCAAGACGGGCATAGCTTTCCAGAGACAGGGCCTGGTAGCCTTTCACCGCTGCCTCCTGCATCTTCTCCGCTGTCTCGGCCGGGATCTCAGCCGGACAAGTCTCAATGGCGGCACCTGCCTGATATTTGTTCTTATAGTCATAGAAGCCTGTAATTGGGGCTATCTCAATAATAGGATAGGCCTCCCCGTCCACAACGCCTACGGAGAACTCTCTGCCCTGAATATACTGCTCCACAATAGTTTCCTCCTCATAGGAAAAGGACTCCTCCAGGGCTTTCTCGTATTCTTCCCGGCTTTTGGCAATGCATACCCCTACGCTTGATCCACCGCAGCACGGCTTCACCACCACAGGCAGCTCCATCTGGTAATCCGCAGGATCCCTGCTGTAATTGTCCTTTTTCAGAAGTACACCTCCGGGCGTGGGTACTCCCGCCGATCGGAAGATACTTTTAGTAATTCCTTTGTCCATGGCCATACCGCTGCCCAGAGGGCCTGTTCCTGTATATTTAATTCCCATCAGGTCAAAACAGGCCTGCACCTTTCCGTTCTCGCCGTTTTCCCCGTGAAGAGCCAGAAATACGATGTCTGCCTGCCGGCACATCTCCAATACATGGGATCCGAAAAATTCTCTGTCTTTTTTCCTTTTCTCTTCCTGTCCGTTGAAGCTATTGATATAAGCAACCTCTCTGTCCAGATCATACTCTGTAGGAAATAAATCAGACGGCATTTCCTTTTTGCCGAAAGAGACATCTACTAATATTGCACGGTGTTTTTTTTCTCTCAAGGCCTCGCAGACCTTCGTTCCGGATATAATGGAAATCTCCCGCTCGGTGCTGATTCCCCCTGCCAGTACGACAATGTTCATAATAGTCACTCCTCACATAAATACGACGTTTTACTTATTCATTATACTAATCAATAATGCCCGTTTTGTCAATGAAATGAAGGGATTTAGCACCATATGCAAGAAGGAGAGCATTTTCCCTTTCATCCTCTCCGAAATAGGCGAACCAACAAAAAAAGAGCTTCCAAAGCGCCAGATACTGACGCTCTGCAAGCCCCTTCGCATTTAATATACAACCACCGGTGTCCCGATTTCAACGTTGTTATATATGGTCTTTGCATTCTCAAAAGGTGTATTTACACATCCGTGTGAACCACTGGATTTATAAATCTCTCCTCCGAAATCACTTCTCCAGCTGGCATCATGGATTCCCACGCCGCCGTTAAAAGGCATCCAGTAGCTTACCGGGGAAGAATATCCCTGCCCCTTCAGGAATGTATCCCGTTTCTTGGCATCAATAGCCCATACTCCCCCCGCGGGGGTATCATACCCCTTGGCAACGCTTCCTGTTACAATAGGCGTATCTACAATCTGCTGGCCATCCTTGTAACACCACATCCGCTGATCCTGTATGCTGACCTCCACGTAAGTACCGCCGATGTCGTTGGTGTCCCTGCATTTTCCGGAATAGAGATAGATAGGCTCTCTGGTCTGGGATTCCCCTGCCTCTATTGCCTCTATCAGCGCCGCTGTCTCTTTGTCTTTATTGATGACCCATCCGTAGTCTCCTCCCTTCAGGTGAACCGTAGTCCCCAGAGAGGTTTTAAAATCGCGGCTCAGGCCGAACGTATCGTACTCATATCCCAGTTCCTTTACATACTGTTTTACTTTCTCCGAATCCAGCCCCACATTCCCTTCCTCGTCTGTGGTGAGAAAGGTTTTAATTACGTCCTTGTCAACCACCTCCTGACGGTCTGAAAAGTCATAGGTGATGGTTACCTGCAGATATGTATTAATCTGATCCCTCTGTTTGATCAGGTCTTCGTTATCGCTCAGTACGGAAGGCTTCAGATAGCAGTCTGCATCTTCAAAAGAAACCTCCGTCTCTCCCCCGGCTATCGCTTCCTTCAAAAGCTGCTTAGCCTTGTCCTGATCCAGCGCATTTCCCTGAACCTCAGGACTGATTTCATAGCCGGATTCCCCTTCCACCAGCTTGGCATCCTGCGGCTGGGTGATGTTCTCTTCCTTAAAGCAATCCAGCCCGTCAATGGCGGCCGCCAGCTTTTCTTCGTCGTAGGTGGTTGTGGCTGACATCGTATAAGCTTTATGGTTAGTAAAAGACATAGGCCACAAAAATGGGTTCTGTTCCTCTTTCAATTCCTTGATCTTGCCGTCGCTGACATATTTCATGTCAATCTGGGTTGCGGTTATATTCTCTGTCTTATCTTCCCGCTCCCTGACCTTTAAGGTATAGGATCCAATTTCATCGGCAATAATCTCCTCTACTTCCTCCACAGTTTTTCCGGTACAGTTAATTCCATTAATCTTGGATCCGGAATAAAAATGCTTTGAATAATAGAAGGATGCCCCCAGATAAATGACGGCAATCACCGCTACATACGCGATAAGAATACCCAGGACAATCTTCCTGGCCTTAGCTTTTTTCTTTCCTTTTCTCTTAGTTTTCATAATAAATTCCCCTGTTTTTCTGCTTATTTCTACTCCCGTCCTATTGTAACATTACCCATTTGTTTGGTAAAGCCTTTTCACAGAATTTTAAGGATTTCCAGCCGACCAAAAGCGACACTTCCCGCCTGCAGAAAATGAGCCCTCCCCGGGGGAAGGCTCATCTGTTTACTTGCTTTCCAATATTTTATCAATACTTACCAGCTTCACGCTGAGAACAAAGATATCGGCCGCTACTGCAAGTTCCTCTGGTGTGGGGTAGGAGGGAGCGATACGGATGTTGCTGTCCTTCGGATCTTTCCCGTAGGGGAAGGTTGCCCCTGCTCCAGTCATCACCAGTCCTGCCTCCTTTGCCTTGGCTACAATAGCTTTTGCGCAGCCCTCCATCGCATCAAAGGAAATAAAGTACCCCCCTTTAGGCGCGATCCAGCTTCCAATCCCGGTGCCCTGAAGTTCTTTTTCCAGGACATTGATCACTGCCTCAAACTTTGGTCTCATTATGTCCGCATGCTTTTTCATGTGTGCGGTCAGACCGTCTAAGTCTTTGAAGAATCTCACATGGCGGAGTTCATTTAATTTGTCATGGCCGATTGTCTGGAACTGCATATGTCTCTTAAAGTCCTCCAGGTTGGCAGGTGATGCAGCAACTGCCGCGATCCCCGAACCGGGAAAGCTCACTTTGGAGGTTGAGGTAAATTTATATACAAGATCGGGATTGCCGGCCTTGGCACACTCTCCCAGAATTTCTATAAGAAAATCCTGATCGTCTTCATAGAGGTGATGAATACTGTACGCATTGTCCCAGTAGATTCTAAAGTCCTTTGCCGCAGGTTTTAATCTGGCAAATCTTCTGACCGTCTCATCGGAATAGGTGATTCCCTGGGGATTGGAATATTTCGGCACACACCAGATTCCCTTGATGGACGCATCCTCACTTACCAGTTTTTCTACCAGATCCATATCAGGGCCTGTGGAAAGCATCGGAACATTGATCATCTCAATGCCAAAATATTCTGTAACAGCAAAATGTCTGTCATATCCGGGTACAGGACATAGGAACTTTACTTTATCCAGTTTACACCATGGAGTACTCCCGCACACTCCGTGGGTCATGGATCTGGCTACTGTATCAAACATCACATTCAAACTGGAATTTCCATAGATAATAATGCTGTCAGGATCTACCTCAGACATTGCACCTAAAAGCCTTTTCGCCTCAGGAATTCCATCCAGAACACCATAGTTTCTGCAGTCAATCCCTGCCTCGCACTTCAGATCTGCAGAGCTGTTCAGTACATCCATCATACCCATAGCCAAATCCAGCTGTGCTGCTGCCGGTTTACCCCTGGACATATCCAGCTTCAGTCCTTTTCCCTTCACATCCTCATACTGTTTTTCCAGTTCTTCCTTCATACGCAGCAGCTGTTCCCTGCTCAATTCACTATATGGTACCATCCTCAATTTCCTCCTAGCGTTCTGCAACAAATTCTCATAATTGCTATTGTAGTATGAGATTTGACTAATTGTCAATACCAACTTGCATTTTTTGGCATTTTCAACTGGTTCATTTCCTGTTTTTTCGTTTTTGTATGCATTATCATATATTATTTCCTTCATTTCGTACGTTCGTCTAGCCCTCTGCTCATTTTTCCTTCTTTATAAATAGAAGCCGGAGCTCATGGAAGAGCAACGGTATTGCCGATACTGCCAGAAGCCAGAGCCAGGTGCCCATATCCAGTTTCACGGTCTGGAAGGCCTGAACAAAATAAGGAATCTCTGTCACCATAAACTGAAGCCCCAAACCTGCAAAGAATGCAAAGATCATGAAAGGATTCTCCAGGTGATTCATCCGAAAGATGGAGCGCTCCGTATCTCTCATCCCAATGGCATGGAAAAGCTGGGAAACCCCCAGCACGGTAAATGCATAGGTCTGCCCGCCTTTGTGAAAAGCATACAGCGTAATCCCAGCGATCACCATTCCGTAAAATACAGTCAAAAACCAGCCTCCGTGGGCAAACAGGCTCTCACCCGGATCCCGGGGCGGATGGTTCATGAGCGTTTTTCTGTTATTTTTGTCTACCCCTAGCGCCAGTGCCGGAAGAGAATCTGTAATCAGATTTACCCACAGAATATGGCTGGCTTTAAGGGGCGTGGGCAGAGCCAGCAGCACAGCCGCAAACATGGTAATAATCTCCCCGAAGTTAGAGGACAGGAGAAACAGAATGGATTTTTTAATGTTTACATAGATACTGCGCCCTTCTTCCATCGCCTTTTCTATAGTAGAAAAGTTATCATCTGTAAGAATCATATCTGCAGCGTTCTTGGCCACGTCCGTACCTGATTTACCCATGGCGATTCCGATGTCCGCAGCCTGGAGCGAGGGAGCATCATTCACCCCATCCCCTGTCATTGCCACGATCTGTCCATTCTTTTTAAATCCTCTGACAATCCTGACTTTGTGTTCCGGTGTTACACGGGCGAATACTCTGAGCTTTGGAATGACTTCCTCCAGTCTCTCATCCGTCATGCGCTCCAGTTCGTCTCCGCTGATGCACTGTTCCCTGGCGTCAGCGATGCCGATTTTATTGGCTATAGCATAGGCCGTATCCTTGTGATCGCCTGTTATCATGGCTACCTTAACGCCGGCCCGGTGGAGGATAGATACGGAATTCCTGACTGCCTCTCTGGGAGGATCCATCATCCCTGTAAGGCCGATAAAGACCAGCCCTTTCATGAGTCCTTCATCGGTAACCTCCCCGGCCCGTTCCTTCATGGCTAAAGCCAGAACCCGCAAGGCATCCCTCGCCATGCTTTCCATCGCCTGGCGGATCTTCATTCTCTGCACCTGGGTCATAGGCAGGATCTTGCCTCTCACCAGTATCCCGGTGCACTGTTCCAGGATATAATCCCCGGCGCCTTTTACATATGCAGTATTATATTTTCCCTCTCTGTGGACAGTTACCATGTATTTCTTCTGGGAGTCAAAGGGCTGCTCCCCTATCCTGGGCTTTTGCTTTTCCAGAACCTCTTTCTTTACTCCTCTCTCTTTTCCCATGTAGAGCAGGGCCAGTTCTGTGGGATCCCCGATCTCCTGTTCCCCCAGCTGGCTGTCATTGCATAAGAGATATCCCTCCAGAAACCTATCGTGAAGCTGCGGGTTCAATTTCTCTGCGGGCATAATTTCACCGTTGCAGTAGACAGTAACCACCTTCATCTTATTTTCCGTTAAGGTTCCTGTTTTATCGGAACACACCACCCCTACTGCTCCAAGGGTTTCCACTGCAGGGAGCTTCCGGATAATAGTATTCACCTTCACCATACGGGCAACCCCCAGTGCGAGAACTATGGTTACCACCGCAGGAAGTCCTTCCGGTATGGCTGCCACAGCAAGGGAAATAGCAAGGAGAAGCATCTGCAGAATGTTACGGTGCTGTACCACTCCTATCAAAAAAAGACCCACGCAGAGAGCCACTGCCACTACGCTGAGTATCTTTCCCAGATCTCCCAGACGTTTTTGAAGAGGGGTTAGCTCTCCTGTAGTTTCGTTAATAAGACCGGCGATTTTCCCCAGCTCAGTCTCCATGCCTGTAGCTACTACAATCCCCTCACCCTGGCCCTTCATGGCCTCTGTAGTCATATAGGCCATGTTCTTCCTGTCAGCCATAGGGGCTTCGGCGGACATAGGCTGGTCCGTTTTTTCCACCGGCATTGATTCTCCTGTAAGGGCAGACTCATTGATCGCCAGACCTCTGACGCTGGTTATCCGAACATCCGCAGGCACCTGGCGACCTGCTTCTATCTTTACCAAGTCTCCCGGTACTACCTGGGAGGCGGGAATCTCCTGGTATTCATTATCTCTCTTTACAAGGGCCACCGGGGCCGCCAGCTTCTTCAGGGCTTCCATGGCCTTTCTGGCCTTCCCCTCCTGTATTACCCCCACTGCCGTATTCATGGCTATTACAACAAATATAATGATGGTATCACTGTATTCTCTCAGAAGCATCGAAATAGCTGCCGCCATGAATAAGATGAAGATCATGGGTTCATTCAGCTGCTCCAGAATCATGCCCCACACAGTCTGCCCCTTCTCCTTTTTCAGTACATTCTCCCCATACTCCTTTAAGCGGCTGCGGGCTTCCTCCTTCGGCAGTCCTCTCCTGCTGTCTGTACGGAATCTCTCTTCCAGTTCATTCACATCCTGTATCTCAAACATTCTGGCACCTCCGGTTAAAGTGGCCGGCCTCTTCCTTCAAGGCCCGGCCATTCTAGGATAATGTATGCTTGCCTTTTCAAATATAGAATAGGTATGATATAATTTGAAAAAACAGATTGAATGAAAAAAGAAAGGTAAATTATCATGTGGATAGCAGACGGTTGGAAAGATTATGAGATCATAGATACTTCAAAGGGGGAAAAGCTGGAACGATGGGGAAAGTACCTTCTGGTCCGCCCGGATCCTCAGGTTATCTGGGATACCCCCAGAACCCATAAAGGCTGGACTAAGAGGAATGCCCACTATCACAGAAGCAAAAGCGGCGGGGGAGAATGGGAATTCTTTGATCTGCCGGATCAGTGGGCAATCCATTACAGGGATCTGACCTTTCACCTGAAGCCCTTCAGCTTTAAGCACACGGGACTCTTCCCGGAGCAGGCGGTCAACTGGGACTGGTTCAGCAATAAAATAAAAAAAGCCGGACGTCCGGTCCGGGTTCTGAACTTGTTTGCCTATACCGGCGGGGCTACCATAGCTGCGGCTGCCGCGGGGGCTCAGGTAACACACGTAGATGCCTCCAAAGGTATGGTCACCTGGGCCAAGGAAAATGCCGCTGCCTCAGGGCTGAAGGATGCACCTATCCGGTGGATCGTGGATGACTGCGTCAAGTTCGTGGAGAGGGAAATCCGCAGGGGAAGACAATATGAGGCCATAATTATGGATCCTCCTTCCTACGGAAGGGGACCCAAAGGAGAGATCTGGAAAATAGAAGAGGCTATTTATCCATTGATTCAGCTCTGTACAAAGCTGCTAAGTGACACGCCTCTGTTCTTCCTGGTAAACTCTTATACTACTGGCCTTGCCCCGGCTGTCCTGACTTATATGCTGGCAACAGAGCTTAAAAAGTTCAGGGGCCGGGTGGACTCCCAGGAAGTGGGGCTTCCGGTTTCCTCCAACGGCCTGGTGCTGCCCTGCGGGGCTTCTGGGCGGTGGGAGGCGTAAGCCAGCCTGCTCCTTATGCTATCTGGCGAAGTACCACAGCAAGACCGCAGCCTCTGCGGCCAGGATTACCGGAACGCCCAGGCGGAATTTCAGATGTTTCGTTTTATGGCGGAATACCTGCATTCCGGCCAGGGCTCCCGCGCCTCCGCCGATTGCGGTCAGAAACATTAGCGTGTTCTCCGGGATCCGGTATCTGTGATGTCTGGCTTTATATTTGTCCGCCCCAAAGACAATAAATGTCAGGATATTAATCCCGGCCAGATAAATAAGTTCCGGCCTCATTCTTTTTTCCCCGATGCTGCCTGGCAGGCTGCTGAGAATGCGCCGAAAAGGATTCCCACTACAGGAAACAGAATCCACGCAGTTCCCCACATGCCAAAGCAGAATCCGGCTATCAGAAAGGCGACTACAGTCAGGGGCCATACCACAGACGCTACTACACTGATAATTTTATTTTCCCTTTTGTGGATCTGTGCGTAATTATCCATTTGCAGCAGCTTTTTGTATGCATCCTCCCTGGTTCCAGCCAGGATGAGGAGATTGACTCCTGCTGCGATTAAGATGAGCATGACGCAGATACTGTACCCTGCCGCCGTGTCCCCGAACATCCCTGCCACGAATAAGACTACAGGGGAAATCACGCACAGCAGGACACCGAATACAATATAAATCCGATTGGCATCTTTTATCTCCAGAGCCTCCCGGCCAAGAATCTGCCTTGTAGTTTTTCCCAGGGAGAATTCTCCCTGATCAATGAATTTATAAGCGTCCATCTTCATGCCGCTGTTTACAAAAAGTCCTACAGCAGGCACAAGGAAAATGAAAAAGGACAGGAGCGGCATAAATTCTCTGATCGGCTTCGGAATTCCCATCCCCAGAATGCGGATCTCAAAAAGCTGCGCCAGAAATATAAGCACTGAGACTCCGAAAAGGATAAGGGTTACCCCCAAAGCTACGTGCCGCCCTTCTCTCTGGGCTTCCTGAATGTACCTCTGGGCTTCTTCCAGGGGCAGAAGGCAACTCTCCTCTGCAGGCTCTTCCTCTGTACCCTCCGGGGAAATGCCGAGTTCGCTCAGCAGCTCATCAATATTGCCAAACTCTGAAATTACCCTCCCCACTGCCTCATTCTCAGAGGCACCCTCTTCTTTTAACTCCTGATATTTATCCTCCATACTGGCCAGCAGATCTTCTTTCACCCTGCGGATTTCGGGAGAATCCGGCAGGTTCTGAAACATAGTGTCCAGATAATTTTTAATTGTCTCCATTTATACATCCCTCCTGATAAAATGATTGACTACGTCCTTTGTCAGTTCCCATTCTTCACACTTGCTGCGGTAATATGCCCTGCCCGCGTCTGTCACCCTGTAATACGTACGCCTTTTCCCCTGGGTGGCATTTCCATAATAAGAAGTAATAAACCCATGTTTTTCTAATCGGGTAAAGGCCGAGTATAATGTAGTTTCCTTCATAATGTACCGCCCGCCTGTAATCTCCCGGATATTTCTGGATATCTCATATCCGTAGGAATCTCCGTCTAACAGAAGATATAGAATCATAGTGTCGTTGTATCCCCGTATGACGTCACTGCTAATCATCTTCATGCCTCCTGCCCTTATCGTTCTATGCTACGACTGTCGTAGTACTTCTGACGTAGTAATCATACCACAATTACTACGTCAGGTAAAGTAATTATGCAAATTTTAGGAAGAAAGTTATTTCCTTCATTCACAGTAAACTATATTTTATGGTATTATGTAACAGAAAGGCACAGGAAACCGACAGTCCGGTGCATGTACTGCAGAATCAAAAAACAGGAGGATTTTATTATGTATGGCTCTACATTTGGCAATATATTAAAGATAAGTACCTGGGGAGAATCTCATGGTGCAGGATTGGGCGTGGTAGTGGACGGCTGCCCTGCCGGCCTTCCCCTGTCAGAGGAGGATGTGCAGCGTTATCTGGATCGGAGAAAACCCGGCCAGTCCCGATACGCAACCCCCCGCAGGGAAGGGGACGCCGCAGAGATTCTCTCCGGCGTATTTGAGGGAAAAACCACCGGAGCCCCTATTTCCATAATGATTCGCAACAAAGATCAGCGCTCCCGGGATTACAGCGAGATCGCGGGCTACTACCGCCCCGGCCATGCAGATTATAATTACGATCAGAAATACGGCTTCCGGGATTACCGGGGGGGAGGACGTTCCTCCGGAAGGGAGACCATAGGAAGAGTGGCTGCGGGTGCCATAGCATCAAAGCTTTTGGCACAGCTGGGGATCACCTTCTCTACCTATACCCTGTCCATTGGTCCGGTGGCGATTGACAAAGACCACTTCGAAGAAACAGCAATTTGGGAAAACCCCTTTTACATGCCAGATAAAGACGCTGCCCAGAGGGCTGAAGAATATCTCAAAACCTGTATGAAAGATCACAATTCTTCGGGAGGTATGATCGAGTGTATCATAAAGAACGTACCGGGAGGACTTGGGGATCCGGCTTTTGAAAAACTGGATGCCAATCTGGGCAAAGCAATATTCTCCATCGGGGCTGTCAAAGGGGTAGAAATAGGTGACGGACTTCAGGCGTCAAAGGCAACGGGGCTCACCAACAATGACCCCTACGCCTGCGATACAAAAGGCAATGTGAGAAAGCTGAGTAACCACGCAGGGGGAATCACCGGAGGTATCAGTGACGGCTGCAATACAGACATTATCCTTCGGGCCGCCATAAAACCTACTCCCTCAATCGCAGCACCTCAGAAAACAGTGAACAGAGATGGGGAAAACATAGAGATTAGTATAAAAGGACGCCATGATCCGGTTATTGTTCCCAGAGCTGTTGTAGTTGTAGAGTCCATGGCCGCATTAGTGATCGCGGATGCACTGCTTGGAAGCATGACGTCCCGCATGGACAAAATCATAAAATTCTTCCGCTGAGCGCAAAAAGGGACAGGCCGGGGGCCAAAGGGGGACGTGTTCTTTCTGGAAAGAACACGTCCCCCTTTGGCCCCCGGCCTGTCCCTTTTTGCCCTATCAGACTCCTAAAAATTCGGACAGCTTTCTTATCTGCCTGGCAGAAACCGGGCAGATACTTCCGTCTTCCATGGAAATGGTGCGGGCTTTTTTATCCACCTTCCGGATATATTCTCTGTTTATCAGATAGGCTTTATGACAGCGGAAAAACCGGTCGTCCATAGAGGTCTCCAGCTCATTCAGCTTTTGATAGGTTTCATAAATCGTACTGCAGGTATGTATCCTCACTTTGTGGGAGCCTGAGAGCGTTTCTACAAATACGATTTCGTCAAACGGAACCGAGAATATCCTGCTGGATATCTTTACCGTGAGAACTTTTCTGGATGTTTCAATTTGATGCGTATGGCGGCTGTGTACCAGTTCCAGGCATTGCACCAGCCGCTCCTTAAGCTCAAGCGGGTTATCTTTCAGGATAAAATCCGTGGCTGTCACCTGATAGGTTAAGGCCATTAAGCTAAGCTCTGAATGAGAGGTGATAAAAATAATATATCCCTGGGGATCCACTTCTCTTATTTTTTTTGCCAGTTCCAGACCATTGATATCTGAATGCAGCTGGATATCTAAAAAGTATACGGCTGCCTGGGGTTTTTCTGTTACCTTCTTAAGAAGCTCGTGGGGATCCGGGGATGCAAGCACCAGTTCCATTTCCAGGTTTTCATGAAATAACAAATAGTTTTTAATCACCGTCTGGTAATTCAGCAGAAGCACCTGTTCATCTTCACAGAGATAGATGGGCAGCATATAAATCACTCCTTTATCTTTCGCACGGTATTTCCAGTTTCTGACTGAATATGTGTTCTTTATACTCTGTATTCAGAAGCGCCGAAGGGTATTTCTCCAAAAGCTTGTTTACATTGGAAAGGCCGATTCCCCTGTTCTCCCCCTTTGTACTGTATCCCGGCGTACCAAGGCGGCCCATGGACAGGTTCTCAGTGTCACAGGAATTCTTAATAAGAAAGATACATCGGTCTTCCTCCTGGAGAATTCCAATGTACAGTTCCCGCTTTTTCGAGATGCAGGCGGCTTCCAGGGCATTGTCCAGAAAAATCCCAAGAATGCGGGTGAGATCTATCATGTCCATGGATACCCGTTCCACTTTATAGGGGATATCCACAGACAGGGTAAGTTCTTGGGTAATAGCCTGAATCACCTTCGTATATAGAAGGCTTTTTAGTTCCAGAATCCCCATATTTGTCAGGATCCCTACAGAATATGATTTCTGTCCCAGCTCCTGCCCGGTCGGAAGAATTCGTTCATTAAAGTATGTATGCAGTCCTTCGTAATCCTTTTCATCTAAAAAGCAGCTCATAGTCGTAAGAATATTCGTATAGTCATGTTTAAACGCGCGCATCTGGTTGTACAGACTCTCCAGATTCATTGTATATCCTTCCAGCGCTTCTAAGCGTTCCAGTTTATGTTTCGCAGCCTCCTCCTTTTTTATACTGAAGATGGAAAACGAAAGCAGCACTGAGGAAAGCAAAAAATAGACAATAAATAATACACCGTTAAATGAAACCACCTCAGCCGGATATCCGAGTCTGTCCCCATAAATAATATTAAACACAAACAGTACCACACATATGGCAAGATTCAGACATATGGCAAGGATATTCAGCCGGTTAAACTGTATATCCTGTATCTTAATTTTATTTCGCAGAATATATCCCACCAGCCAGGTAGCACCGCCGCTCACTGCCATAAATAACAGAGAAAACGGTAGAAGATACGTGGTGGCCAGTGCACTCACCTCCAGGCGGAGCAGCTTATCCGCACCGATCAGAAGGACATAATTTATCATAATAGAAATAATATAACCGCAAAGGGAGCAGATACAAGCCAGCAGCCGGTGCCCCTTCTGCGTTAACATCAGAAATACAAAAATAATGGACAGGGAAACAATAGTCCCAGCTTGTCCGATACGGGGAAATACCAGGATAGACATAAAGAACAGCACTGCAAAAAGGATCCCCCTGTGAAGCAGCCGGGGCTTCCCGGGAAGCGGGTTGGTGCATACTAAAATTAGGGTGGCCATGGACAATACTGCATTAGTCAAAATGTTTGCGTTCATAAAACTCTCCTTTTCAAGTCAGATATAGATGCTGTGTTTTTCCTTCTAACATTAAATACGAAACGTTCAGGGTAATAATTACGCTTTTTATGCATAAAACTGCAAAATTAGAATAATATATGATAGTATCTCATTAGAGAGTAATGGATAAAGGAGTATTTGTCAATTAATGGCTGCAAAGGAAATAGTGAGTGGATGAATATAAAAACTTTAAGCCGCCGGCTCGCGGGACAAGTTGCCAGTAGCAACCAGAGGGACAAGGCTGTCAGAGGGGACAGCGTTAAGGTTGTGGCATATGGGCTGGAATTAATTATAGATACTCTTATTAAATTTATCCTTATACTCGGCTGTGCAGTTGCAGTAGGTTTGGGACAGGAAGTACTGCTTGCACTGGCAGTGTTTTGGAGCATGCGCTCCCAGGCAGGGGGGTACCACATGAGGACGGGTGCAGGTTGTACATTCATGATGATCGCACTATGTGGTATCTCCTCTGTATTAAGTAAGTTTCTGAGATGGAACTCTGTGTTCCTGGTTCTGTCTGTCTTCTTTGTTCTGGTTCTGTTATATTGGTCAGCCCCCTGTGATACCAAGAACAATCCAATTTCTAAAATATCCGTACGAAAGAAAATGAAGAGAAATTCACTTATAGTTATGAGCTTCTGGGGCATCATAGCTCTGATGAGTTCTGCAGATTCAGTGAAGGGACTGATTATGATTCCATGTATCTGGGAATCACTTTCCATTCTTCCTTACGGAAAGCTATTCTGCAGAAAAGCCAAATCTGTTTCTGGGAATATTTAATTTTAGCAGGAAAAGGAGACTTCATAAAATGCATACGTTACATACTTTCAAATCATTTGTCGCAGGAAAAATTGAAGAGTTTGCGCTCCATGTAGCCATTAAATCTGTAGGGGAAAGTGTCCCGTGGAACTTTGGAGAAATTTTACCCGATGAGGAAGCCATGGACACAATCAAAAAAATGAAAAAGGAATAAGCACTGCTGCCGTCATAAGAACTTTTATGACGGCAGCCTTTTTTATATGCTGCAGTCACCTTTTCCGCTCTTTTTGAAATTCTTTAGAAATTCTTTCGATTTTCCACGTGAGTAAATTTAGAATCATCCACTATACTGATCCCATACTCAAAAGACAGGAGGACAAAATCGTGCTGCAATTAAATTCCATGTATCCCTTGGGGAAAATATAGTATAATGGAAAGAAAAACAAAGGAGCATACACTATGGAAGCTAATCATGTTTTAATTGTAGAGGATGATAAAGAAATTCGGGAAGGTGTTGAGATATATTTACGAAGTCAGGGATACGAAGTATACCAGGCGGCAGATGGCGTGGAAGGTCTGGAGATCATCAACAGAGAAGTCATCCATCTGGCCATTGTAGATATTATGATGCCTCGAATGGACGGCATCACTATGACTATGCAGCTGCGAAAAGATTATGACTTTCCGGTAATTATGCTCTCCGCAAAGTCGGAGGAAATGGATAAAATCATGGGACTGAATATCGGCGCCGATGACTACGTGACCAAACCCTTTACTCCTATGGAACTTTTGGCCAGGGTCAATTCACAGCTCCGCCGCTACAAAATGTTTCTGAATAAGCTGGAACAGAAAGAAAATGTTCATGTCATCGGCGGTCTGGAAATCAACGAGGACACGGTGGAGGTAACTGTAGATGGAAAGCCGGTTAAACTGACACCCATGGAATATAAGATTCTCCTGCTTTTGATGAAGAATCCCGGAAGAGTCTTCTCTGCCGAGGAAATATATGAGCGCGTCTGGAATGAGCGCGCTGTCAACACGGATACCATCATGGTCCATGTAAGGAATATCCGTGAAAAAATAGAAATCAATCCAAAAGATCCAAAATATCTAAAGGTGGTGTGGGGAGTTGGATACAAAATCGAAAAACAACCATAAACTTGCAGTCCTGATTATACTTCTGGTTATATTGCTGCCCTCCGTGGGGATGGTGCGCTTATATCCATTTCTGGATCGGGAATCCTCTGCATACAAAGAAAATTTTTATACAGATTCACAATTTTTACGTCAGATAATATACGGCAATTACGTATTATATACAGAAGAAGCACAAAGAAAAGAAGGGCGTACTATTTTGCCCAATCAGATCTTCTATCCTGATCTAAAGGAGGCTGAAAATTCGCCTGTCTCTGAAGACATGGAAGAGGCCTGGGATGAACAGGATGCTTATGCATCCGCGCTGACTGATTTCAAAAATAATATTCTTCAGGAATACCGGTCCTGGCAGTCCTCCTTTGACAATGTGAGGGGAAATCTGGAGTATCAGGTCCTGGATGAGAACAACCAAATTCTGGATCAGAATGTCACCGGAAGTCTTCTGGAGGACCTTACCAGGGATAAAGAGGAAAAGTATCTCTGGGGCGTAGCTATGCAGTACGATCAGGGAGGAAATTTAACTGTTCTCAATACCTTCGGAGAGAATTCCAAAGAGCTCTCTAATCTTCTGGAGTCCCTGGGACGCAAAGACCCTGTTGATGACTACTACTATGAAAGCTATTACGGATCCACCAGCCTGTCAGCCAGCTATTCCTTCCAGTTTCCTCAAAACCGTACCTTTATCTACGGTATGACAAGGGAAAATGCCAATGCTTATTTAAGCCTGGATCTGGAAAGCAGGTATCATGGGTACATTGATTCAGGAGTTGTTTACCAGACATTACTCTTCCTTATAGTCCTGGTAGGGCTCGCTGCCCTGTTAATCCCGTTTATCCGTCCCTTGAGGACAGGAAACGAAAAAATTTTCCGGGCGCCCATGGAGGCAGCGTTTTTGGGCTTTATCCCTCTGAGTCTTATTGTCAGCTCCATTGTTCATCTGGTGGTAATCACCAATGAAGGAATTGTAACAAAGACATTAAAACAGGCCGGCCTTAAAAACCCGTATTTAATTGAAAGCTTGTCCGTTGCCTGGAACCTCTTGTGGTGGTGTCTGATTTTTGCCCTGGTATATTGGATCGTGTCCTGCCTCAGAAATGTATTTACCCTTGGACTGCGGCGGTACATTAAAGAAAGAACGTTAATCTACAGACTCTTCGCATGGATCAAGCGGGGGTGTGTCAAAGTGTATCACTCATTTGATCACTTGGATTTTCAGGATAAATCAAACCGTACCATTCTGAAAATTGTGGGAATTAACTTCATTATACTGGCTCTCATCTGCAGTTTCTGGTTTTTTGGAATCGGGGCCCTGATCCTCTATTCCATTGTACTGTTCTTTGTACTGCAGAAATACTTTAATGATTTGAAAACGAAATATAAAAAATTATTATCTTCTACCAACGCCATTGCAGAAGGCAATCTGGATGTAACCATAGACGAAGATTTAGGTGTCTTTGAACCCTTTAAAGGAGAGATTCAGAAAATACAGACTGGTTTTAAAAAAGCGGTGGAGGAAGAGGTCAAAAGTGAGCGCATGAAAACAGATTTGATTACGAATGTATCCCACGATCTGAAGACCCCTCTCACTGCCATCATAACTTATGTGAATTTATTGAAAAATGAAGACCTTTCCCCTGAGATACACCGCTCCTATATTGATATCCTGGAGCAAAAGTCTCTGCGGCTGAAAGCACTCATTGAGGATTTGTTCGAGATCAGCAAGGCAACCAGTAAAAATGTGACTCTGAATCTTATGAGAGTAGATATTGTGAATCTTCTGAAACAGGTAGCATTTGAACTGAACGATAAGATTTCCCAGTCCACACTGGACTTCCGCTGGAATCTTCCGGATGAAAAAATCTGCCTGACTCTTGACAGTCAGAAAACCTACCGGGTATTTGAAAACCTGCTAATCAACATACTAAAATATTCGCTGAGCCATTCACGGGTATATATTACGGTGGAGGCCATCTCCGGTGAAGCTGTGATTACCATGAAGAATGTGTCTGCCCAGGAATTAAATTTTAATCCGGAGGAGATTACAGAGCGATTTGTCCGGGGTGATTCCGCCAGAAATACCGAAGGCTCGGGCCTGGGTCTGGCCATCGCCAAAAGCTTTGTAGACTTACAAAATGGAACCATGCATATTACCACCGACGCGGATCTGTTCAAGGTGACCATACGGTGGCCGCTGGAAAAACAGGAGCCGCCGGCTCCGGAGAGCCCTCAGGCTGCTGACACAGAAAGTCCCTTATATCTGGAAGGTCCCCAACGCAGAGAGGATGCACTTCCCAAACATGATTGATGACGAACCGTTTGATAGATTCTAAGAAAAAAGACGATGCTCATAAAGCGTCGTCTTTTTTTTCCAGCTCCTGTAAAAATCTGTGAATCACAAGGTTATAGGCTTCCGGTCTCCCGTAAATGGACATATGATTGGCATTTTTAATAATTTTCAGCCTGGCATCCGGCAGAAGTCCTGCCAGCTTTCTTGTGTGAGACTCCCGAATCATATCTTTGTCAGCCGCAATGACCAGGGCCGGAACTGTTATTCCCTTAAGTTCCTCCTCCGTCAGCTTCGGATGAAGGGCCATCAGACCGTACAGCTCTTTTTTACAGCGGGCTTTCCAGTGAAAATGAGCGGCCAGACGCCACCAGAAATACATCCATTTTACCCCCTGGTAAAACCAGAATTTCATTCCCCTGGGAGACCAGTTCCCGCTGACTGCTATCAGTGCACTCAGCCGCTTGGGATACAAAACCGCATACTGCAGGGCCAGGTTTGCCCCATCGCTGAATCCCAGAATCACAGGCGCTTCTATTCCCAGATAGTTCAGCACCTGGAGAATGTCATTGGCCATCAGGGAAAAGTTAAGGCCCCGGCAGCCCAGAGAGGATTTGCCATGCCCTCTGCTGTCTATCAGAACCAACTGATATTCTCCCCTGAACCTCTGAATCTGGGCCCGGAAAGCTGTATGGTCTTCCCCATTTCCGTGCAGAAGAACCAACGGCCTCCCCTCCCCCACTACACGAAAATAAATCTCCGCATCCTCCACACGGACTGTCCCCTCTCTTCTGACTCTCTTCATCTCTTCCCTCTCTTCTGCTAGTAATTGATCGCTTCTTCTCTGGTCATCCAGAAGTGAATTCCCGTGGTAGACTCCACCCAGCGGTCAGGGTTAAAGTCTTCCACTCGGGATACCTCCCCCACCCGGTAAACAAAATTCTCATCCACATAGGATCTGGCTTCCGTAAATGACTGGGTCTCATCCACACTTTTAATAGACAGAACCTTAGCCTTATCACATCTGCAGGCCCGGTTCGTGGCAGAACACCGCCTGGCATCTGCAGGAATCAAAAGCTGCACGATTCTGAAGTCAAAGCACTTTTTATAGGCTACAAATGCACCCGACTCGGGGCAGGGCATCCGGTAAAACCTGGTGTTCTCATCTGCCTTCAGTCCAGTAAGGACAGCCCCTTCAAACACTCCCGCGTATAAATCAGCCCCGCAGATGCAGGAATATGACAGATCACAGAATCTCATATTAGTACCCCCAAGATCCGCCCCTGTAAAATCCGCATTTCTGAGGGAACAGCCCGGAAAATAGGTGTTGGAAAGATCCGCATTTCGAAAAACTGCCCCGTCCAGCCGGACGTTTTTGAAATTGCTCCATCCAAAATCTATGTTTCCCAGGTCCCATCCTGACAGATCCATATCTTCAAAGCTGCTCTCTCTCAGATCCAGGATCTGTCCCCGCTTTCTTCCCTTCAAAGCTTCTCCCAATTCCTCTTTTGTGTAGCTTCTCATCCTTTCATCCCCTTACTCCAGCTTATTTTTCATCCTTCTCACTAACAGCTCAAATCTGGGGTCCCCCGCCAGCTCCCCTACTCCGGACTCCGGGGACAAAGCCTCCAGAAGACTCTTTTTAATCACAGTATCGTTTAAGGGCGCCTGATCTCCCAGGTCAAATTCTTTGAACCACCCGTCCAGCTTATCAAAGTACCCGTCCCCATGAAGCCTCACCGGAAGTTCTGTCTGTATCCATACCTCAGCAAACCGCTCCAGCATATCCAAAGCCTCTTCCCTGCTCTCCTGTGACAGAAATCCCAGCGCCGCAACATAGTATAGGTTCCCCATTGTCATAGGGTGCAGCTGGTCCAGTCGGAAGCAGTCCGACACAGCAGCCATCCGCTGTACCGTTTCCCGGAACGCCTCCTCCTCATGCATATGAAGCATAAGAAACTTCTGTGCGTCGGCAATTAGTCCTATCACCTTCTGATACATGTCTATCTGCAGAGTCTCCACTGCCTTATCTCTCTGGCCGGTCTGCTCATAGGCACAGGAAAGGAGGATTTCTTCTCCCAGTATGGGCATTACGGTATCCTGCAGCAGAGCCAATGCCTTTTTAGGCTCTCCCATCTCCAGATAACCTGTTGCCTCCAAAACATTGGCCTGACGTATGAGGAAAATATCCCTGCTGCCTTCTTTTACACGGATGCTCAGTTTGATAATCTCTTCCAGAAGTCCCCTTCCGGTCTCTGGATCAGGTGCCAGTGCAAAATGGTTTAATAAAAGATTTGCCATGTTAAGCAACAGAGGAAAGCAGGAATAATACTTACGTATAATTTCACGGCATTCCTCATAGACCTCGCCAAAGGGTTTGAGGGAAAAGGCTGACGCCAGACGGCTGTACAGTCTGCGGATTTCCCCTTTCTCCAGCTGGGGTTCGTATCCCATAAGCTCGTCAATACTGATATTAAAATAGGAAGCCAGCTGGGGGAGTATCGCAATATCCGGATAGCTCTGGCCGGTCTCCCACTTTGACACCGACGCTTTGGATACCCCCATAAATGAGGCCAGCTCCTCCTGGGTAATTCCCCTTTCCTTTCTTTTCTCACTTAGCTTTCCAGCAATGTGAATCATGCCTGTCCTTCTTCCTCCTGATCATTCGTCAAGTGTAATTTATCAAATACATAGAAAAGCAGACTTAAAAGCATGCCTGCCACGCAGGCAAGAACCATGCCTGTCAGCTCAATATTGCCCATTTTTAATGCAATCCCTGATAATCCGGTCACAAATATGACAGACGTAAGCGTAAGATTCCTGGAGCTGCCGTAATCCACCCTGGAGTCCACCAGAATACGAATCCCCGAAGCCCCGATCATGCCGTAGAGCAGAAAAGAAATCCCCCCGATTACCGGCCCCGGTATCGTACTGATCAGCATAGAAAGCTTTCCAAGCAGGGAGGCTGCGATGGACAAAACCGCAGCACCGCCGATGACATATACGCTGTATACCTTGGTCACTGCCATTACGCCAATGTTTTCCCCATATGTGGTAGTCGGCACAGACCCGATCATACCGGACAAGGCAGTAGAAAAATAATCCGCGAATAAGGAACGGTGGAGGCCGGGATCTTTCAGAAGCTCTCTGCCCACAATCTTACTGGTAACAATCTGATGACCCACATGCTCAGAGGCCGTCACCAAAAGTACCGGAAGAATTATCAGAATAGCACTGATATTGAACTTCGGCATCACAAAGTTTGGCAGTGCAAACCAGGGGGCTGCCGCTACCTCTGTAAAATCTACGATCCCACACAGGAGCGCCGCCGCATACCCTACCAGAATAGCAATTAAGATAGGAATCACAGAAAGAAATTTTTTGAAAAGTACGGAACCCAAAACCGCAGTGCCCAGGGTAACAATAAATACAATTACATTCTTAGGATCCACCGTTTCCTCCAGAAGCCCTGCATTGCTGGCTGCGGTTGAGGAAAGTTCCAGGCCGATGAGAGCTACCACCGGACCCATAGCAGCAGGCGGAAGCACTACATCGATCCACTCGGTGCCAAACTTATAGATGATAAATGCCAGAATACAGCCGCAGACACCCACAGCGACAAAGCCGCCCAGGGCGTATGGATAACCGAACTTGGATATTACAATACCTGCGGGAGCTAAAAAGGCAAAGCTCGATCCCAGATAGGCAGGTGCTTTGCCCTTCGTGATAAGGATAAACAATAAGGTTCCCACACCATTCATGAGAAGTACAATCGCAGGATTAATCTGAAAGATAAAAGGTACTAAGACAGATGCCCCGAACATGGCAAACATATGCTGGATACTCAACGGCACCAACATCTTAAAAGGCACCTTCTCTTCCACCTGAATCACTTTTCTACTTTCCATTTTCCAACCTCCACATTTCTATTTTCTATCATTCTACATTCTTTTCTATTTTATCACATATTCTGATAACGACAATAAAAAAGTGACAAAACAGGCTGCTGTAAAACAAATTTCATTTTACAGCAGCCTGTATTGATCATTTACTTTATAATGGCTTTTACCCAGACAGCCATCTCACCCACACCTCTGTTGTTCCAGTAGGCATAGGGAATTGCCCGTATTTCCCGGGTCTCATACTGCGGCTCATAGATTTCATACAAATGTCTGGATCTATTCACCATCCTTTTCCCCTGAAATCTGACTGCGATTATGCCCCCAAACTCATCCGACTGTTCCTCCCAAAGCCCTTTTTCCGTATCAGCAAAGAGTGCTGCAAGATTATTTCCATTGTCCCTCTCTTCCAGACAGTAGACCAAAGGCCCCCGCATCACAGCTACTTTTCCCACATCAGAACTCACCTTAACATCGGCCCGGACAAACACAGGTTCCATGGAGAAGTGAATCTGAAGCTCTGTGTCCTCTGTCACACGGACTCTTGCATATCCCCTGCAGTTGTCAAACGGTATCTGCCTTCCCCCGGAGTATATTGTGTAGTCCCGGGCATAGGCAGGAATCCTGAAGTTTATGCAGAACCCTGATTCCGGTACCCCTGTCAGACTGATCCTTACCTCTCCCTGCCAGGGAAGCTCTGACTCCACTCCTATACTGACGGTGGAATTTCCCACACAAAAACTGCTCTGGCCGGATATAAAAAGATGCATATAAATGTGGTCTTTGTCTATTCCATAAATGTACTGTCCCAAAGAGGCCAGAGTCCTTGCAATGTTTGGGGGACAGCAGGCCACCCCGAACCACCTTTGCCGCTCCTCTTTTACATGCTCCCTGGACGTTCTGGGGATACAGTTCCCGGGAATCACCTCCAGTGGGTTTACATAAAAGAAACGTTTGCCATTCAGGGCAACCCCGGCCAGAATATTATTATACAGCTCCAGCTCCACTACATCCGCGTATTTGCTCTCCCGGGTAATATTAGCCATCCGCAGGCTAAACAGCGCCATGCCGATTGACGCACAGGTCTCTGAATAATTATAATCGTTGGGGAGATCATAGTCTGTGGTAAACCGCTCCAGGATTCCGGAGGATCCAATTCCCCCTGTGATATACATTCTCTTTTCCGTTATATTATCCCACAGCCGCCTGCAGGCCTCCAGCATTGCTTCATCCCCGTAAGCACTGGCCACATCCGCCATGGCACAGTACATGTATACCGCCCGCACCGCATGTCCCTCCGCAGTATCCTGTTCTCTTACCGGCTTGTGGGACTGTGAATACCTGGGGTCATAGTCCTCGAATTCAGGGAAGATATGCAGGTAGCCCGGTGACTTCTGCTCTTTCAGAAAGTAGTTCTCCCCTAACCCGCGAATATCCAGAAAATATTTTGCCATGTCAAGATACTTCCGATTTCCTGTAGTCTCATACAGTTTTATCAGGCCGATTTCCACCTCCTGGTGTCCGGGATATCCGTGATTTTGTCCCTCCCCGGGACCAAAGGTTTCGCAGATGAGATCCGCCAGCTTCAGAACACAGTCGAGGAATTTTCTTTTTCCTGTGGCGTTGTAGTAAGCCACGGCAGCTTCCATCATATGGCCCGCAGTATACAGTTCATGCCCCTCGCACAGATCCTTCCATTTTTTGTCCGGCTCTCTGATAATGAAGTAAGTATCCATATAGCCATCCGGCTGCTGTGCCTCTGCCAGAAGGTCTACCACACCGTCGGCCAATGCCTCAAGTTCCTGGTTTCTCCCGGAAGACAGGGAATACCCCACTGCTTCCATCCATTTTGCTATATCCGTGTCCTGAAAAACAGCTCCGTAGAATTCTCCCTGGATCCGGCCGGCCGCTATCTTAAAGTTCTCCAGACAGCGGCTGGACTCTGCCCCAGGCACCTTATCATTCATAATATCCCACTGATAGGGAAGAATGACGTCTTTTACTAAATGAATATGTTTTGTCCAGAACCGGTCTTCTATCTTTATATCTGAAAGATTAATTGTCTCCAGTCTCATTTTTGTTCTCCTAGCTGAAATGTTTATTTCGTATCTGTTCAAAGTCAGTAGTTCCGAAGCGATCCAGCAGAGCCCAGTAGGCCTTTACTCCCACAGCATTGATCCATGGGAAGCAAGTCTTATTGCCCTCTCCTTTCCACCTGTGGCCAAAGCCCTTGTCACCGCTGAACATAGGATCATCTACCGCCCACCAGCTCACCAGATACCCCTCCTCCTGAAGGCCATATTCTGCATAGCTCCAGTCGTTTTCCGGAAGAGCTACTGTCTGGCTGCACCCCAGCCAGTAGAGCCGTGCGGTCTCAAAAAGCTCCGGATCCTGGGCATAGACAGCAATCTGCGCAATCTCGGCAACACACATGAGCTGGAAGGGATGAACATATCCGCAGCCGCAGGTATCGCAGGCTCCCATTCCTATACTGTTAAACCCATATTTTCTGAGCGTACTGTCCTCCGGCAAAGGCACATCCCACAGGCATACCCAGGATGCAGTATAATGAGCTGCCCGCACTGCTCCTTCCAGATACACTTCTTTTTTTGTAGCCTCATACAGAGAAAGCATGCCGAACATAGGATATAAAATACTTTCATTGTCGATCAGCTGCCCCTTTGCATAGATACTGTCATGGACACCCCCGTTAAATCTCACCTTGTCTATGATATATTCTTTTACAAAAGCTCCCGCCTTTTCTGCCGCCGACAAATATTTTTCCTCACCTGTCATCTGGTACATCTCCACTAAGAATGAAATGGAGGTCCCGGTAGAAGACCGCTTTTCGTAAATGCTCTTTCCAAACCACAGTTCCGGTTGCGTGATGGGATTGCCCTGCAAATCATAGGCTCTGTACCAGCCGCCATCCTCCTCCTGTGCTGTAAGAAGAAATTCCCCGTAGTTTTGGATGGCCTCCAGCCAGTTTTCATGAAGAACGCCGTGCTCCTTTTCCAGGCGATACAGACGAAGAAGCGCTGTCACATCCTCATTCATACATCTGAGGTACGCGCCTTTCAGGTTTACCAGAGTATCTATGACCTCTCTGCGATAGTCATACAGAGGACCCATCAGCTCCTCCAGTTCTTCCCCCTGGGCATACGCAAGGGGGAGAAGTAAGCCGGTCCACCAGAAATTCACTTTTTTCATATCAATATTGTATAGATTGTAAAACAGTCCGGATTCCCTGATATGAATTTTATCGGCAAAAAAGTCTGCTACCTTCCTCGCTTTTCTGATATATTCCTGATTCTCTGTCTGGTATCCATAGCGGAGTACATTGCAGGCATTTAATATATTTTGTCCGGTAAATCCATACTGAATAATGTTCTCCAGCTGCCGTCCCTCCTGGGGATGGCAGTTCAGCACATAACCTGCCGGCTCATTTTCATCCTCTGCGTATGTTTTTTCAACATAGTACTTATCCAGCGCCTCCAGACGGTATCGGACAATTTCCTCCGGAGACTCCAGCAATGCTTTTGGTTCCGGTTTTTCTCTGTCAATGACCGACTTTACGTTGTACCAGCATGCTTCATGAAAGTCCTTGTGACTGCAGCTGCTCAGACGGTAAGAGACGTGAAAGCTTTCTCCCTCCTCCAGCGGCCAGAAAGCACCGAAGGGAACTGTCTTAACAATGTAAAGGCCGATGGTGGCATCCCCCTCATAGAATGGGTAGCAGGCGGCAAGCTTCACATTTCCCTCTCCCTCCCCGTCTACTCCCATGCTTCCTATGTCTGTTTTCTGCAAAAATAATGCGTCCCTTCCCTGGCTGCCCCGGTCCGGATTAGAGTCATAGGCAGGAAGCGGCGCACGCTCCAGGCGGACGGCCTTCTTATGCTTCTCTGAAAATGCCATAAAAGCAGGATAGTTAAATCTGTCATCCCGGAATATAGTTTTCTGTGTATGAAAATAATCCTCATACCCGTCTTCATCCAGATCGTTCTTGTCAAAGATAGCCGGCGGTGCAAAGTACCTGAGTTCTCCGAATCCGGTCTCCTCCTCCGGAAACAGATCCATTTCCAGCAAAAGCCGGATCCCCTTTTTGCCGCCTGCTTTTAGGATCTTTACTGTCCGCTCTAGCAAAATGCCGCGATTGTCTTCGCTGTACTGATCCGTGAGCTCAATTCTTCCTGCCGCCTCGTTCTCCAGGACTGCAGATGCCGTCACTCCATCTGTTCCATATACCACCTCCTGGTATGAGGTTTCCGTCCGAATCACAGAATTCTCCTGGGATCCGTCCCAGAGTTCAAAAATCACCGGATTGGTTATGGTTCCCACAACCATTTCTTCTGAATCTCTTATTTCTGTTCTCTTTTCATTTATTTTTATACGCATAGCTCTATCCTTTCACTGCTCCTGCAGTCAGACCTTTTACTAAATCCTTCTGGAAAATTATTGTCAGTATAAATGCCGGTATCATAAACAGGATTCCCGTTGCAGACATGGCTCCCCAGAATGTCTGGAAGGAAGTAACATATCCCGCAATCCCTATGGTTAATGTCTGAGCCCTGGCTGTTGATGTAAGAGACAGGGCAAACATGAATTCATTCCAGGAAAACAGAAATGCCATGAGTCCTGCCACCCCTATGGATGATTTGGACAGAGGCACCGCTACCTTAATCAGCGTTCCCCAGACGCCCAGCCCGTCCAGCTCTGCCGCCTCTTCTACCTCCTTAGGTATCTGTGCGAAAAAGTTTTTCAGCATCCAGATAATCAGGGTCAGCTCAAATGGAATATAGGTGAGGATAAGACCTGCTACAGTATCACTCAGCTTCAGATTCCTCATAATCATAAAAAATGGTATCACCATTGCTACCTGGGGGACCATACGCACGGCAGTCACAGCCCCGAAGACAGGTTTTATACTGCGGCTGGAGAACTTTGCGAATCCATAGGCAGCGGGTATCCCCACCACCATAGAAATACCGCAGCTTACCAGTGCAACCACGATACTATTAAAAAGATATCTGAGAAAATTCCCTTCCACAATAACCTCCTGGTAATGCTTCAGAGTGGCTGGCTTGGGGAGGAGATCCGGGGGAATGGAAAACATCTGCACATCCGTCTTCAGCGAGGTGATTAGAATCCACAGGATAGGAAATATAGTAATAATGGCACAGACTGACAGAAGAAGAATCACTGTCCCGTTTATGATTGTTCTCTTTTTCATCCCTACTCCTCCTTTTCGCTCATCAGCTTACTGCACAGCAGGCTGAGGAGGCAGATAATTACCATGACAATAAAAGAAGCCGCTGATCCCCTTCCAAAGTCCCAGTCTGTAAAAATCCGTTTATAGATATACGTGCTCAGCACCTCTGTCTTTCCCCCCGGACCTCCTCCGGTTAAAATGTAAATTAAGTCATAGATACGGAAGGCATCGGTGAGGCGTATGACCAAAATAATTAAAATAGTAGGCTTCAGCTGGGGCAGTATAATGCTCCGGAAGACCTGCCATTTATTGGCTCCGTCGATCTCCGCCGCCTCGTTCATTTCCTCAGACAGTCCGCCCAGGCCTGCCAGAAGCACAAGGATAACAAAAGGCGCCGCAAGCCACAGATTGGCCACAATAATAGTTACCCAGGAGGTCTGGGCCGAGGTAAACCATAAGGGTGCCTCAATACCTATTTTGGACAGCAGGTGGTTAATAATCCCATACTGGTCTGCAAACAGCCATCTCCACTGGAGTCCGGAAACAACAGGGGCAACCATCAGAGGAACTGCAAAAATCAATTTAAAAAACTTAGACCCGGCCGTCTCCCGGTACAGCAGCAGGGCCACAATAAACCCAATGATAAATTCCAGTATAATAGTAGTTATCACAAAAAAGCAGGTATGAAATAAAGCCGACTGGAATTTGGAGTTTTGAAGGACCGATATATAGTTTTTCAGCCCTACCAACTCAAACTTATTGGCAACAATAGCATTAGAATCCGAGATACTGATTATAAAAGAATAAAGCAAAGGTACTGCAAACGTAATGATTAATATAAGAACCGCGGGAGCGATCAGCGAGTACCCCGCTAACCTCCGCCGTCTTTCTCTGGCTGATACTGCCCTCATTCTACTCACCTCTTCTAAAAGTAATGCCCACACATAACGGTTATATGTGTGGGCATATAGTTTTACTCAACTGCTTCTTTGATGGTTTTCTCCGCCTCTTTCAGTCCCTCTTCCACACTGACCTGCTGAGACATAATATTGGAAAGTGTATAGGAAAGCTCATTCTGCACGGTTGGAAAATTAGGATTTTCCGTTGCATTGGACGCATAATTCAACGCCTCAGACATTACCTGTATACTTTCCTTGTCAAAGTCTGTCAAAGAAGTATCACCTTTCACTATCTCAAGAGAGGAGTTTCTGGGTACCGGATTGGTATTTGCTATTCCCAATGCTGCCAACTGTTCGGGAGATGTCGCCCACTGTATAAACTCCCACGCTGCCTCTTTGTTTTTAGAGCTGTTTGATATTCCGAATCCCCAGGTCCATGCCGCGGTTGCCTGCTCTTTTCCTGCGGGCTGAACTGCCACTGCAAATTTATCCGATACTGCTGACTGCTCCGGATCCTTTGCCATAGCATACATATAGGGCCAGTTCTTCACCATAGCAACTTTCCCCTGCATAAACATATTGTGCACATCTGCGTTATCATATCCCAGGGAACCCGGCATGACGCTCTTGTCCTCATACATCATTTTCAGAAGAAAATTAAAGGTTTCTATATTTTCCGGTGAATTTACAGTAACATTATTGTCTTTGTCAATAATAGAGCCCCCTCCCTGATAGAACCAGTCTACCAGATGGGTAACAGGCTCACCTGCCTGCTTTGCCTCAATGATGGTTCCATACACATCATCCTTTGTTAGCTTCTTCGCAGCCTCCGCATATTCCTCCCACGTCTTAGGGAATTCTGTTATGCCTGCTTCCTCAAATAAATCTGTTCTGTAATACACAATAGGCGTATGGACAAAAAATGGTATAGAATAAACCTCGCCCTCATAGGAGGATGCATCTAAAGCTGCCTGATAAAAGTCACTCTTATCTTCTTCGGTAAGCTTGTCTCCCAGAGGTTCCAGATAACCTTTGGATGCAAATTCTGATATCCAGGGCTGATCCGTATCATAGATGTCAATTGCCCCGCTGCCGGATATGGCTTCCTGAACAAAGCGCTCATGCATATTATCATGAGGTATCTCCACCCACTCTATCTCTATCCCCGTCTCTTCGGTGAATTCCTTTGAATGCTCCTGATAGAAAGCAATGTTTGGAGCCCCGGCTTCCGCACCTATAACAAGCTTGGTTCCTTTTTCACTTTTACTGTCCGTTCCCTCTTCCTTTGTCTGTTCCTTGGCTGTTCCCCCGTCAGATTCCTGCTTATCCCCACACCCGGAAAACAGCATGGACGCCATTGTCATTCCCATTACCAGACACATCAGTTTCCTTTTCATAAAATACCTCCTGCTTACATATGTTTATTATTTACCTTTTAGCTACAGACTTTTTCTCCACAAACCGGCAGTCCAGAACTACCTTTTTCTCCTTAACCTTCTCCTTATGGATCAGACTCAGAAGCAGCCGGCCAGCCTCATCTCCCATGGCTTCCAGAGGCAGATCCACAGTTGTCAGCCTGGGACGGGTAAACCTGCATACTTCCTGATTATCGAATCCAATGATAGATACATCTTCCGGAATTCTTACCCCGTCATCCAGAGCGGCGTCTATAAACCCTACTGCCATCAAATCGTTCATAGCAAAAATCGCGGTTGGTTTGCTCATCAGTTTTTTGTACCTCTCATAAGCCAACCTCCCGGATTCGAATTCCCAATCCCCGGGGAAAATGTAGTCATTGTTGATGGTAAGATGATTCTCTTCCATGGCTTCCCGGAATCCCTCGTACCGCTGGTGCGCTGGTTTTGACGATTCCTCCCCGCAGATTAATCCGATGTCTGTATGATTGTTGGCGATTAAGTGCTGAACTGCTTTTTTTGTTATATTCTTATTGTCATAGGTCACGTAATAATTTTTTTTGCCGGTGTCATAACAATAGGCAAGGACAAAAGGAACCCCTACCGGTTTTAAAAGCTGTGACACGTCTCTGTCATGGAGGGCCACATAAATAATTCCGTCCACCTGGGCCCGTTCAAAAATCTGAAAGCCCTTTTCTATTATCTCCTTATACCGGCTGATTGACTCAAAATCTTTTCCCACACGCTTTAGCAGCCCCATGTCATTTAGAATAACAGTATATCCATGCCGCTCTGCATACTCATTAATTCCATTAATAATTCTGGGAGTCTGAAATGCTGTGATATCCTCCACCATGATGCCAATCGTATTACTCTTCTTTGTTCTCAGGCTTTTTGCTATTCTGTTGGGAACATACCCCTCCTCTCCGACGATCTGCATAATTTCTTCCCGCTTTTTCTGGCTCACATTACCTGTACCATTCAGAACATAGGATACCGTTGCCACGGATACACCCGCCTTCTCGGCAATCTCCTTCATATTCATAACAGCTTCCCTCCCTCTTGAGTTAATCGATTAACTTATAAAGTAAAAAAAATAGATTTAATTGTGCAACTTTTATATATTATTCGTTCATATTTATTTTTTTAATACTAATTACTTAGTTAAACGATTAATCTATATGCTTAATATATCACGGTTATCTTCAGTTGTCAATAACACTTTTTATAATTTCAAAGACAAAAAGACACCCCCTAAAGAAGCGTTCACTTAGGGATTGAAGAAAAACTTAAATGAGCAGCTTCAAGCGGAGGCAAAAAGACCAGCCATATCCAAGCATATGTACTTGAAATGGCTGGTCTTTGTCTTTCGTCATTTTACTGTAATTCATTTTCAGACATTTTTTCTGCTTGTTCAATAATTAATTTAACTGCATCTGCCTGTTTATCAGGTGGATACTTATATTTACGTAGAAGCCGCTTAACGGTAATGCGCATCTGAGCACGTACACTTTCACGTACATCCCAGTCAACTTTCATGCTATTTCGTATATTAATTGTTAGTTCTTTTGCAATTTGCTTCAGCACATCATTTTCATAGAATTCTCTGGCGGATTCATTTTCAGATATAGCATCATAAAATGCTAACTCATCATCAGATAAACCTAGTTCTTCACCTCTTTTATGAAGACTATTCAAATCTTTTGCCATTTCGATAAGCGTCTTTATAACTTCAGCAGTTTCGATTGACCGTTTAGCATACTTATTAACTGATGCTTCTAGCATTTCTGAGAATTTTTTAGCTTGAACAACGTTTTTTCTAGAAATCGCCTTAATTCTACCATCAAGCAATCTTCGTAATAGTTCTAATGCTAAGTTTTTTTGCGGAAGCCCTCTAACTTCCTCTAAAAATTCATCAGAAAGTATGGATATATCTGGTCTATTTAAGCCTACCGCTGCAAGAATATCTACTATCTCTTCTGAAATAACAGATTTTGAAACTAGTTGTTCTATTTCATATTCAACTTGATCTTTTGTTTTCTTAGGTTTACCCTTGGGTAACAATTTTATTATTCCGGCTTTGACCGCTTTAAAAAAACTTATCTCAAGGTTAATTTCTTGTGCTTTTTCTGATGTGGCGCACAGAGCATATGCTTTTCCTATCTCAACTACAAAGTTTAGAAAGTCTTTTTTTTCTTCTTCTTTTTTTCCAAGAATGAAGTCTACACATCTAACTATACAATCTATTCTTTGAGATGCTGTACCATCTAAGTAACAGCTATAATCGAATCCGTGTAACAAACCTTTTATTTGCTCATATTTTTCCATCATTAAATCTACTGCAACCTGAGGATCAATACCAGTTGTTTTTCTATCAGAAGGGGTATATTGTGCAAGGGCACTTCGAAGATTATCAGCTATACCGATGTAATCTACAACTAATCCACCAGGTTTATCTTTAAACACACGATTGACTCGCGCTATAGCTTGCATTAGGTTATGCCCACTCATAGGTTTATCAATATACATAGTATGCAAACACGGAACATCGAAACCTGTTAGCCACATATCACAAACAATCACAACCTTTAACTCATCATGCGGGTCTTTCATCCTTTTTGCAAGAATTTTTTTCTGAGCAGAAGTAGTTGAGTGCATCTGGAATTCTGGTGGATCTGACGCAGCAGATGTCATAATAACTTTAATTGTTCCTTTATCCACTTCAGAATTATGCCATTCTGGACGATATTTAATAATTTTTGAGTATAGTTTAACAGCTATGTTTCTAGACATTGTTACAAACATAGCTTTGCCACTGAGTGCACTCTGTCTCAGATCATAATGGTGTAAAAAATCCTTTGCAATAACATCAAGACGAGTATCGGTTCCTACAAGAGCTTCAAGTCTAGCCCACTTTTTTTGTTGATTGATTACATATGTTTCTTCTTGTTCTTTTACAATTTCCGCATATTCAATATCTATTTTAGGCTTGAACTCCTGAGGAATATCAAGCTTAGCAATTCGGCTTTCATAATATATAGGAACGGTTGTTCTATCTTTGACTGCCTGCGTTAAATCATAGATATCAATATAATCTCCAAATAATGCAGGTGTATTTTTGTCACTCAATTCTACTGGAGTACCAGTAAAACCTATAAAAGAGGCATTTGGTAAAGCATCGCGCATATATTTAGCAAATCCAAAAGATATTCTTCATAATCAGTCATTATGCTTCACCTACTTCCACTGGTAATTCTCCGCTTATAAGCTTTGGTAAAAGAGTATCTCTTATTTCAGCCAAAACAGCATTTTCTTCTTTTAGTTTTGCAATTTTCTGCTCTATAGGTTTTGCTATTTCTTCAAATCGCAACTGAAGCTCCATTGGAGGTACGATTATATCAAACATTTTAAATGCTTCAAACGGAAAATTCTGGCGTGTTGTACCTATAGCATGGTGCTTGATATTTTCTAAAAACATAGGCTGTTTCATATAATAATAGAAAAAAGTTGGGGTTATGGTCTCTTTCAATTCGAAGACAACATATATTGGGCTTACTAACCCAACATCAAAATCAGTCAGCATAGCAATGGAACCAATATTTGCTCTAGCAGGATTGTATGCCACTTGATTTCGTCTAACAATTTTGTAGTTTACAGTTGATTTACTATATACCTGTTTCGTGAAAACATCATCAGATAGTTTGAATTCTCCTTCTTTTATAACCGAAAGCACTGGGTAATCGTTGTTATTTTTATTTTTCTCTTTTACTTCAAAAACTCTTTCGAAAACATTAGACCGTTCCCAATTCATAGGAATGCCGTTTTGTAATTCTCCAGTAGGATTTGGATAATTAAAATCATAAAACCAATTATAATATATAGAGTTAATAGTATCCGCAAGCATTGAGACCTGTTTCTTGTTAGATTCGATTTTATCTTCATAGCCAGATAATATTGCACCAATATCATCTTGTTCCTTTTTAGACAGATCAGGAATCGGTATTTTATTTAAGTTAGCTTGATTTAATTTTGGCTGTGCAGAACCTGTAATATATTCTGAAATATCAGTGCTATTTAACCAATAACATAAAAATCTTAAATTGGAGTGTTCATTGGCTGTTACAATATGTGCGTGATTGTTAACCCAAAACTTTCCCGATACAATTGTAGCTATAGGCAATTTACGAGAACGGAGATTCTCTCCATCCTCTGCAATCAACATATATTCTCCATCGAAAAGATATCTATCGACATAGTCGATTATACCTTGAGCACCATAATAAGGATATACCTTATCTATGTTTTCTCTTTGTTTTGAAGACAAAGGGACACGCATATAATCGTAGTTTATTATTAAATCACCTAGTAACATAACATTAGCCCCTTTCTTAATCAATTTTCCAGCCATATTTCAACAATTGAACGGATATACTCTCATCAAGCCTTCTAGACTCTTTTCTAATATTTGACAACTGTTTTGTCAATCTTTCCATTTTCTCTTCAAACGGCTCAACATCTACTTCAATATGAGCAACACCAACATAACTAGAAGGAGTTAGATTATAATCTTTAGCTCTTATTTCTTTAAGAGTAGCAACTTTCCAAAAACCTTGCTTATCTTCATAGGTTATTTCTGCACCATCTGCTCTTATTGCTTTCTTTTCATGATTTCTGAAAGCATGATAAATTGATGTAATATCATCGATGGTTTTATCTGTTAATTTTCGTTGTGTACGGCTATCTTCTAGTGGTTCAGTTTCCATATTGCGTGCATCAATAAAGAGTATTTCACCATGTCTATCACGATGCCCATTTTTTAATTTGTTTCTTGTTATAAACCAAAGGCATACAGGAATAGAGGTGGTCGAAAATAATCCACCTGGTAAGGTTACAATACAATCAATTTTGTCATCTTCTATTAAGTTTTTACGAATTGTGTATTCGCTTATAGTGGACGACGAAAGAGAACCATTAGCAAGAACAAAACCAGCTGTACCGCTCGGAGCCAAGTGATATAGCATATGTAGAATCCAAGCGTAGTTAGCGTTACCTGCAGGAGGGATTCCGTATTTCCCCCAACGTGGATCATCAATTAAACGCTCGCCTCCCCAATCGCTTATGTTGAATGGGGGATTGGCCATGATGTAGTCCGCCTTAAGATTTTTGTGTTGATCATTGTGGAATGAGTCGGCATTCTGCTGACCTAAATTCGCATCTATACCACGAATGGCAAGATTCATTTTGCAAAGTCTCCATGTATTATAATTAAGGCGTGTAACCTCCTTTGCCAAAGACCATGAACAGGAATTCATCCGTATAGTTATGAATAATTCAGAAAAGGAACTTGCCAAAGAACTCCGCCAAAGTCAAAAGGAGTACGAACAAGCACAGACTCGCATTGCTGACATAGACAAAATCATTCGACAGCTATATGAAGACAATGTGATGGGCAAAATTCCCGAAGAGCGTTTTTACAAGATGTCAGCTGAATATGAAGCCGAGCAGAAGGTTCTGGAAGAAAGGATAATCAAATTAAAACATACCATTGATACTGCAAATGAACAGTCCCTCAATACCGACCGCTTTTTGGCACTGGTTAAAAAGTACACAGAAATTACAGAATTGGATGCAGAGATTATCCGAGAGTTCATTGACAAAATTATAGTATTTAAGGCTGAAAAGGTAGATGGCCGCAGAACCCAGCGGATTCAAATTTTCTATAACTGCATTGGCGCTATCGACTTACCAAAATAAACGAAAAAACGGCATAGCCGCAAATCTACGACTATGCCGAATTTTTCAGGAATTAATAATCCCTATCTGACCGCTCCAAATGAGGGTATCTTTTTGTCTCCGACAGTTAAAACTCCAGCATAACCTTAATCACCGGCTCAGGTCTTTTGTCAGCCATATCCATAGCCTCCTGCATCTTTTCTATGGGATATCTCTGTGTGATAAACTGGCTGGTATCTATTAATCCCTTTGCCATGCAGTCTACCACTACCATGTAATCCTCATAGGTATACATATTTGACCCTATCAGGGAGATCTCTTTGCTCTGGATAAGTTCATAGGGCGCTCTCTCACTGTTTTGCATAAGTGCTATCTCTGAGATAACTCCGCCTCTTTTAGTGAGTTTCGCCGCCTCCTCCACCACCGGTCCGTTGCCAAAGGCAAGAAATGTTATGTCAACTCCTTTACCCTCTGTAATCTCCATTATTTTTTCTTCCAGGCTCTCTTTTGTGCTGTTGATAACATGGGTGCAGCCCATCTTGCCCGCTGCCTCCAGATTAAAATCCACCACATCTGTCATTATAATGCATCTGGGATTGCAGGCCCTCACACTTAACAGTATGCCCAGACCAATTGTCCCTGCCCCTATAATCAGCACGGTATCACTGATAGAGATACGATTCTGCCTTACCGCATGCATACCAACCGCTATAGGTTCGATCAATGCGCCCTGCTCAAAGCTGACCTCCTTTTTAAGCGGCACAATTGTCTTCTCGGGAACCACAACAAATTCTCCGAAAGAGCCGCTCCATCCATTAGATCCCAGTACTTTTTTATCCCTGCAAATATTGTATCTGCCTGCTCTGCAGGCTGGGCACTCTCCGCAGCCATATTGAGGTTCTGCCGTCACCCGGTCTCCGGGCTTATATTTTGTGACGCCTTTTCCCACTTCCACAATGATGCCGGCAAACTCATGTCCGGACACTACCGGTGGGATACGAAAGGGATGTTTGCCATGAAATGCATGGACCTCTGAACCGCAGATTCCCGTTGCCTTCACCTGAATCTTAACATCTGTATCATTTACGATTTGAGGTTCCTCTACTTCTTTAAAATAAGCTGCTCCCGGTTTTTCTATGAATCCTGCCCTCATACCTAAAATTTCCTTTCTACCATTCTTCCATTGCCAGATCTGCGATATGTTCTGCCGTTATTCCATTCATTTCCAGAAGGCGTTCATAGGGGGCGGACATACCGAACCTATCCTGTACACCGACCCGTTTTACCCTGGCCCCTCCGGCTTCTGCAGCTGTCTCACAGACAGCGCTTCCAAGTCCATTTAATATGTTATGATCTTCTACCGTTATGATTCTGCCGATATCTTTTATGCAGCTCATAACAGCATCCGTATCCAGAGGCTTGATTGTATGCATATCCAGCACTCTTGCAGACAGCCCCCTCTGTTCCAGAATATCCTTTGCCTTCAGTGCAATGCAAACCGTATCTCCATTGGCAATGATAGCAACGTCTTTTCCCTCGGAAAGACGCACAGCTTTCCCGATTTCGAATTTTGTCTCCCCGCTGTAGATTACAGGAACCGCATCTCTGGTAAACCGCAGATACATAGGTCCATAGGTATTGGCCGCTTCTCTGACCAATGCTTTGGCGGCATAGTAATCAGCCGGCATAATCACGGTCATATTGGGGATGGTACGGTAGACCCCCATGTCCTCGATACTCTGATGGCTGGCTCCGTCATTGGCCGGTGTCAGTCCCCCGTGTGAGCAGGCAATCTTCACATTCAGATTCGGGTAGCATATCTCCTGACGCACCTGCTCTCCCATACGCAGGCTTCCGAATACTGCATAGGTTACCACAAAGGGGATCTTTCCAGTGGTGGCAAGACCTGCAGCTACGCCCGCACCATTCTGCTCGGCTATTCCCACATTCACATGCTGCCTGGGGAACTTTTTTGCAAACTCTCCTGTCTTACAGGACTTTCCAATATCAATATCCACCACATAGATATCTTTGTTCTCTTTTCCCAGTTCTGCTATGGCCTCTCCAAATCCATCCCGGGTTGCAATTTTCTTTGTCTCCATATCTAAAATCCCCTTTCCAGCTCTTCCACCGCAATTTTATACTGCTCCTCATTAGGCGCCATCCCGTGCCATCCCAACTGATTCTCCATATAGGACACACCTTTTCCCTTGATGGTATGGGCATTTATACATTTGGGTCTTCCCGTTTTGGATTCCCTGATTTTATCTAGGGTATCCACTACTTCCTGCATATTGTTTCCGTCAATCTCGTAGGTCTCATACCCAAAGGCCTCAAACTTTTTCGTCAGATCCAGATGGGGAATCACCTGGTCACAGGTTCCGTCCAGCTGCAGGCTGTTATTGTCTATCATAACGGTTAAGTTGTCCAGGTTCCACGCATTGCCGGCCATAACCGCCTCCCAGATCTGGCCTTCGTCCAGTTCTCCGTCCCCAACCATTACAAATACCCGGTAGTCTTTCTTATCTCTCTTACCGGCCAGAGCCATACCCACACCGCAGGACAGCCCCTGTCCCAGAGAACCGGTTGAGATATCAATACCCGGACACTTTTTCATATCCGGATGCCCCTGCAGAATGGACCCTTCCTTCCGAAGTGTGTGGAAAATCTCTCTGTCAAAATATCCAAGACTTCCTAAGGCGGCATACTGGATGGGGCATGCATGCCCTTTGGACAGAATAAACCGATCTCTGTCAGACCATTTCGGGTTCCGGGGATCAAGATTCATTTCTCTGTAGTATAAAGCAGTTATAAGGTCTGCCGCAGAAAATGCACCCCCCGGATGGCCTGACTGAGCTTCATAGATCATAGCCAGTGCTGTCTTTCGCAATTCCTTTGCCTGCTCTTTCAATTCTTCTACGCTCATATTTTTCATACATTTCACCTCGTCATCTATTATTCAAACATCATAACATGGGATGTTTGAAATCAAAAAAATTTCTCTTACTCCAATGCAAGTCTTGGATATCCAGCTTACATTGGAGTTTTCAATATTCACCTGAACTAGCCAAGAAGTTTTGGCAAAAACATAGACAGTACAGGAATATATGTGGTCAAAAGCAGCGCTACAATGGATGCCGCTACAAAAGGCAATACTGCTTTTGAAATCTCCTTGAGGGATACATTGGCAATACCGCAGCCCACATAAAGGTTTACCCCGACCGGAGGGGTTATCAGTCCTATGGCCATATTCATTACCATGATACACCCCAGATGTACACCGTCGATGCCAAGCGAAATAGCAACGGGATAAAGAATAGGCACTAAAATATACGATGCTGAGTTGGCGTCTATAAAGCACCCGGCTATTAGCAGAATAACATTGATAATCAGCAGGAAGATATATTTGTTTCCTCCGCTTACCTGAATCAGCATGTTGCTGGCTGAAGCGGCAAGACCTGTAACCGTGAGAACCCATGCAAACAGGCTGGCAGTTCCTACAATAAACATGACAACTGCTGTCTGTGATACAGAGTCAGCCAAAAGTCTTTTAATATCTTTTAACGTAATAGACTTATAGATAAACAATCCCACGATTAATCCGTAGACAGCAGACACTGCTGCTGCTTCTGTGGGGGTAAAGATCCCTCCGTATATGCCCCCCAGAATAATAACCGGCATGAGAAGCCCCCAGAAAGCATCTTTAAATGCCGTCCACTTTTCTTTGCCTGTTGCCTTGGGCAATAGCTTCAGCTCTTCTTTCCGGCTCACCCACACCATAGCAATTACCAGCATAACCCCCATTAAGATGCCCGGTACAATGCCTGACGCAAAGAGTGAGCCTACGGAGTTTCCTGTAATGGATCCATAGATAACAAATGTAATTGACGGAGGGATAATAATCCCGATAGCCCCGGCAGTTGACATTAAGGCGGTTGAACTGGCTTTATTGTATCCCACCCTTGTCATTGCGGGAATAATAATCATCCCCAGCGCCGCAACAGTAGCCGGTCCGGAACCTGAAATAGCCGCAAAGAAGCATGCCACAATAACACAAACCATAGCCATTCCGCTTTTTTTGTGCCCTACCAGGGTTCTGCAGAAGTCAATCAGTCTCTGGGAGATCCCGCTTTTTTCCATAATATTTCCGCCTAATATAAAAAATGGTATGGCCAGTAATACAAATTTACTGGTTGAGGAATATAAATTGCTGGATACCATGGAAACCGGCAGATTCTCATACAGCAGCGTCAGAATGCTTGACACACCCAGGGAAAGTCCTATGGGAACATTTAGAAGAAGCAGTATAAAAAAGGATCCAAATAAGATCAAAGCTACCATTATTCTTTGTTCTCCTTTCTCTTATAAACCTGTATAAACAGCTGAATATAACGGATCAGCAAAACTACACCGCTGATGGGGATAAACATACCGAACAGCCACTCCGGCCACTGCATTCCTGCTGTTGTCTGCTTCAGGGTATACTCCTGGTAGGCCATAAGCACTCCGTAATAGAGCATTACGCCTCCAAATACAGCCCCAAGCAAATGCCCAAGCAAAGTGAACCACTTTTGTTTTTCTTTTGAGAGCAAATCTGTCAAAACCGTTAATCCCAGATGCGCCCCTCTTTTTGCAGCTACTGCGGCACCTGTTAAACTGATAATTACTAATCCTAATGAGGTCAGTTCCTCCACAAATGGCATAGAACTGTGAAATATGTATCTGGCAAATACATTAATACAAGTTAATAAAGTCATGATCAGCAAAATCGCCGAGCAAAAATTATCTTCAAGTTCTCCTATGAATTTTTTCATATCTACTACTCCTTTTCAGCCAGTGCAAGGCACGTCACATGTTGGTCAGCTTTTCCGCTCCTGTGCCCGCCGGTCTATTTCACACCGAAGGCAGTGCAGGCTTCTGAACCATATATCCCCTTATACTCATCAACCAGTGGCTGTACTACTGCCTTGAAAGCAGTAATATCGTCTTCTGTGAATGTATAAATCTCACATCCGTTTTCTTTCTCAAACTTTTTCTCCAGCTGAGCTTCTTCTTCTGCAATCTCCTTGTTCATCTCCTTTGTTGCCTCTTCTACACATTCCCGGATCAGGTCCTGCGTATCCTGGCTCAAAGTATCAAATTTCTTTGCATTAGCCATGAATGTAAATGCCTCATAGGTATGCTTTGAAATAGATATATATTTCTGAACCTCCTGAACGTTTGCTGAATTAATAGTACTTAGAGAATTGTCATGTCCGTCAATCGTGCCCTGCTGGAGCGCGGTAAATACCTCGGACCATGACATAGCCTGGGGAGATGCCCCAAAAGCTTCATAGAATGCACTGAAAAAATCTCCACCGGGAATACGGATTTTGAGCCCTTTCAAGTCCTCGGGTTTTTCTACTGGGTGCTTGCTGTTGGTTATAGCTTTAAACCCATTATGTACAGCGCCCAGATAATATACCCCTTTCTTCTGCAGCACGGAATCAATATACTCTCCCCCTGCACCGTAAAAGGCATCCTCTGCAGCCTGATAATCCGAAAACAGCCAGGGCAGTGTACTCACCATGAGACTATTGTCCAGATTGGAAATAATGCTGGTTGAGTGTACATCCAGATCTACGGTTCCGTCGCACAGCATCTCCAGTCCCTTTGACATATTCCCTCCCGCCAGCTGGTCGTTCGGATATACGGTTACCGTTATTTCCCCCCCGGATTTCTGATTCACTTTCTCAGCAAATAATTTTGCTGCTTTTGTGTCATTCGCAGTATCTGTTCCATTGCAGCTCAATTTCAGACTGACAGTATCAAAATCACCTTCCACTGCTTCTGCACTGCTGCCCCCCGCAGAAGCATCGGTTTCCCCGGAATCTCCCGAACTGCTCCCACACCCAGATATCAAACCAATTGCCATGACTGCACATAAAATTGAACAAACTACTCTTTTCTTCATACGCTTCTCCTTTACATTTTTCTTTTTTGCATCCTTTCATCCTAACATGGGATGTTATGACGTAAATATAGCATCTGGGACCTGGAATGTCAATGTATTTATTCACATTTTACACTTTGCACTATTTTTCCTCTATATTTTTAGTTATTATTTTACTTTCTCCGCTTATTTTTCTGCTCTCCTTTCGTCATTTCATTCCTTCCCCGCCGGTTCCTCGCACAGACACCCCCTCATACTATGAAAGGGCCTGAAGCTCCTGCACTTACAGGCTGCTTCAGACCCTCTCCCGGTCCACGTATCAGCGGTATATATCTTTCCAGTAAAAATAGCTGTCATTTATAGCTGCATACAGGGCATTAATATCATCTCCCTGAAGTTTTTCCACCAGATTTTTATGGGTGTAAATCAGATACTGCTTATCTCCTTTGGCAATTACCCGCTCTATGGTATGGTACCTTGATTCTCTCGTCAGCTGCACAATAACATCATGCACCACTAAAACCAGAGAATTATTCGTAGCCTTTGCTATCTCCTCATGAAAATCAATATCCGCATCGGCAACTTTGGCAATATCGGGTGTCTCTTTTTCCAGTTCCTTCACCAGGAGATCACATTTACAGCCAATTTTATTCCAGGTTTCCTGGGATACTTTCTTTTCCATTAACAGATGCATAACGCCGTTTTCAATTATTTTCCGAAGATCGATCAGTTCGTCATAACTGTTTTCCTTCTGCAGAATAATCTGATAGATTGCCGGGTTTATAATCTGTGGAGAAAATCCGTCACATACGAAGGTTCCTTCCGCCCTGCGTATCTCCAGCACCCCATATGCCACTAAGATCCGAATGGCCTCTCTCACTGTATTTCTCCCTACATTAAACATGGCACTAAGCTCCGGCTCTGTTGGAATCTTATCCCCCGGCCTCAATTCTCCATCTATAATGGCACCTGATATCCGGTCTATTACAATCTGCACCATTGATTTTGTATTTATTGGAGATAAATATCTTTTTCCCATAGTTTCGCCTCTTTTCGCTTAATATCAAATTATTCTATATCGACCAGGCATTTTATCCCGAGTCAATTTCATCGCTCTTCACAGACAGATATTTCGTATTTTTAGTATATATCACACAAAACTAATTGTCCACAGCAAATGCTTTTCGTGACTTTTTATAATTTGTACCAATGGTAGCTAAATAATCTGGATCTACAGATCGTTAAATACATAACAAAATGGACCGCTGAAAAGCTTTCATTTTACAGCGATCCATAGATCTATTGATATACCAAACATTGCCTCTGTTCGTTCAGCTACTCCTGAAAATATGTCCCTTTTATAAGTTCATTAATATTGTTCTCGTCCCGGTTCAGCAGCATACAGTATATTTTCTCATGGGCTTCATACAATTCCATACCCCTTCCGGTTTCTACCATCCTTGTTACCGTATCCAGACGTACCCCGTGAGTCAGCACCCTTACTACCTTATTAATCTTATCGACCAGTGGATTGTATCCCATAGCCGATACGGCATCATGGAATTGATTATCTGCTTCAAAGATAGCATCTATATTTCCCAGACCCTTTTGAATTTCTTCCTTGAGAACAAATAAGTGGTTCTCAAGATCCTTCAGCTCTTTTTCCTGGTATTTCTGCATTGCCAGGTGGACCACCCCTACCTCGATTAATTCTCTTAGTTCCATAAGGTTTTCGTAGTCGTCTGTCTTATCCAGGATAATTCCATAAACCATAGGGTCAATCATGCTCTCGGAAAATCCCTCACAGACAAAGGTTCCCTCTGCTCTGCGTATCTCCAGCACCCCCAGATATACCAGAATTTTAATTGCCTCGCGTATGGAATTGCGTCCCACGCCCAATGATTCTGACAGCTCCATCTCTGTGGGGATCTTGTCTCCTGGCTTTAATTGTTTTGTCAGCATCGCATCGGTGAGACAGTTAATAACCCTCTGCACCACGGATTCGCTGTTCAGTCTTTTTAAATAACTTGCCCGTTCTACCATAATTAGAACTCTCCATTTCCGATTTATGTCGCTACATCCTATAATATACATATTACTTTAAAGCAATCCATTGAATTTGTCAATTATTTATCAGAAGGAATTGGGGCAGATCAAGAAGAGGGTATGTACCTTTGCTAAAAAGTACACACCCCGTTCTTCCTTTAGGAGAAATTAATCCATATGGGAACCGCCATTGATATCTATTTCTTCTCCTGTAATATAGGACGCTTCCTTAGATGCCAGGAAGACAATGGCATTGGCTACTTCCTGGGTTTCTCCTGGCCGTCCCATAGGGATATCACTGATAATCTTATCTGCCGCTTCCTGAGGAAGAGACTTCCAGATCTCTGTATTGATTAATCCGGGACACACACTGTTAATAGTAATCCCTTCTGACGATATTTCTCTGGACAGATTTTTAGAGAATGCGAGAACTGCTGCTTTAGACGCAGAATAATGGGCGCCGCCGAATACTCCTCCGCCTCTTTTTCCGGATACTGAAGAAAGGTTCACAATTCTGCCGTATTTTGCCGCCCGCATAGGCTTCATACATGCCTGGGTACACAAAAATAGCCCGAACATATTAACATTAAAGATTCGCTTCATATCCTCCAGCGTCATATCCTCTACTGTGACCTTTTGGGAGATGCCTGCATTATTTACTAATACATCGATCCTTCCGAACCTATCCATAACAGTATCTGCCATAGACTGTACCGATTCCGGAGATGTGATATCTACTGTGATTCCAAAAGCCTTTCCTCCGGCTGCCTCTATATCTGCAACCGATGCTTTCACTCCCTCGCTGTTCATATCGGCAACTACCACCGTTGCTCCCTGTCCGGCAAAGGTAAGAGCGATGGTCTTACCGATTCCTTTTGGTGAACCACTTCCTGTAACAATTACTACCTGTCCGTTAAAGTCTAACATTTCTTACGCTTCCTTTCTATCCTATATAATATGTAGGATGTTAAAACTTATTATTTAGTGAGTTTTTCTGCAATAGCAACTATATTCTCCACGGTAATTCCGTTCATCTCCAGCAGTCTTTCGTAAGGAGCAGACTGGCCGAACTGATCCTGAATGCCCACACGCTTGACTATGCCTTTCCCTGCCTCTGAAGCTACCTCACAGACCGCGCTTCCAAGCCCGTTCATAATATTGTGGTCTTCTACCGTGATAATTCTACCTATGTTTTCCACGCAGTCCATAACCGCTTCTGTATCCAGAGGCTTAATGGTATGCATATCCAATACCTTTGCCTTGATTCCCTTTGCCTCCAGCTCATTTGCTGCTTTTACAGCAATATTTACGGTATCTCCATTTGCAATTATCGCAACATCTGTTCCGTCTTTTACCAGATTGGCCTTTCCGATTTCAAATTCCGTATTCTCATCGTATATTACGGGGACCGCATCCCTGGTAAACCTCAGATAACATGGGCCGTCCATCTCTGCTGCCTTTTTTACCAGCGTCTTCGCAGCGTAATAGTCAGCCGGCATGATAACAGTCATGTTAGGAATAGTGCGCAGTACCCCCATATCCTCTATACTCTGGTGGCTGGCTCCGTCATTGGCAGGGGTCACTCCCCCGTGAGAGCACGCAATCTTTACATTGAGTTTTGGATAGCAGATCTCCTGACGAATCATCTCGCACATTCTCAGGGAGCCGAAGACTGCATAGGTAACCACAAAGGGGATTTTGCCGCAGGTTGCCATGCCCGCTGCCACTCCGGCACCGTTCTGCTCCGCAATGCCTACATTGAAGTACTGTTTTGGAAGTTCCTCCCGGAATTTGCCTGTCTTACAGGATTTTCCTATATCGATGTCCACCACATAAATGTCTTTATTCTGTTTTCCCAGGGCAACGATCTCTTCTCCGAATCCATCTCTGGTTGCTTTCTTTACTTCGCTCATTTTAATCCCTCCATTAAATAGCACTCAGCTGTTCTTCTAATTCCTTCATAGCCTGCTCGTACTGCGCATCGTTAGGTGCCACTCCATGCCAGCCGCACTGATTTTCCATAAAGGAGATTCCATGGCCTTTTACAGTATTTGCAAAGATACATTTGGGTTTTCCGTTCTTAGCAGCCCGGACCTTATCCAGTGCAGCTACAATTTCTTCCATATTGTGACCGTCAATAGTTAATGTTTCAAAGCCGAAAGCCTCGAACTTTTTGCCGAGATTGATATTCGGCATAACCTCATCAGTAGTTCCGTCCAGCTGAAGGTTATTATTGTCCACAAATACCACCAGATTGTCCAGCTGATACTTATTTGCTGTCTGTGCAGCCTCCCAGATTTCGCCTTCCTGGCATTCTCCGTCTCCAACTACCACAAATACACGGTACTCTTTTTGATCCGCTTTGCCTGCCACTGCCATACCTACACCGCAGGCAAGCCCCTGTCCCAGAGATCCTGTGGAGATATCAATCCCTGGACATTTCTTCATATCCGGATGCCCCTGGAGAATAGATCCTTCTTTCCGAAGTGTATCCAATTCCTTCTCGTCAAAATAGCCGAGTGTTGCCAGCGCCGCATACTGGATAGGGCACACATGTCCCTTGGACAGAACAAATCTGTCCCTGTCCTCCCATTTTGGGTTCCCGGGATTCAGGTTCATCTCCCGAAAGTACAGGGCTGTTACAAAATCAGCTGCTGACAGTGAGCCTCCCGGATGGCCAGACTGAGCTTTGTAAATCATGGTCAAAACCTTTTTTTTCAGCTCAATACACTGTTTTTCCAATTCTTTTACGCTTACATCTCTCATTGCAATCCTCCTCTTTCTATACCAATGCTAATGAAATTTGTGGTATGTAGGTAATTAATAGTAACACTATAATAGAAGTAATCAGGAGCGGAACCACCGCTTTTGATATCTGTTTCAGGTTCACATCGCCTACACCGCAGGCTACATATAAGTTAACACCTACCGGCGGAGTGAACAGTCCGATTGCCAGGTTTACAATCATAACCACGCCCAGATGTACCATGTCTACTCCCAGTGCCTGGGCAACCGGTACGAACAATGGTGTGAAGATATAAAGTGCTGAGGTAGAGTCCAGGAAACATCCCGCAATCAGCAGAAGAATGTTTACAATCAGGAAGAATACTATGACGTTGCCACCTGTTGCATTCTGGAGCGCTGTACTGATGGCAACATCCAGCCTTGCTCTCGTAAGGACATATGCAAATAAGCTTGCTGCCGCTGTTATGAACATTACGGTAGCTGTTGTTGACGTAGAGTCCACTAAAATCGCATATAATTCTTTTAGTTTTATGGTCTTATAAATGAAAATTCCTACAAACAGCCCGTATACCGCGGAGACTGCTGCAGCCTCTGTGGGAGTAAAGATTCCTCCGTAGATACCACCCAGGATGATGACCGGCATCAAAAGCCCCCAGAACGCATCCTTAAAGGCCTGCCAGCGTTCTTTCCCCGTGGCTTTCGGAAGTGTCTTCAGCTTTGTCTTTCTGCCTACCAGCAGCGCTGTGATTAACAGCCCGGCCCCCATCAGGATTCCCGGGAGCACACCGGCAATAAACAGTGTACCGATAGAGGTATCAGAGATAGAACCATACACTACAAAGGTAATAGACGGAGGGATAATAACACCGATGGCTCCCGCCGCCGCCATAAGTGCCGCCGCAAATGCCGGTTTATAACCAGCCTTGATCATTGCCGGAACAATGATGAGTCCCAGTGCCGCAACGGTTGCCGGACCAGATCCTGAAATGGCCGCAAAGAAACAGGCAACGATGACACACACCATAGCCATGCCTCCTCTGATATGGCCTACACAAACCTCAGCCAGGCGAATCAGTTTTTGGGAGATTCCTGCCTTTTCCATTATATTTCCGCCCAGAATAAAGAATGGTATTGCAAGCAGTACAAACTTGCTGGTGGAAGAGGATACCAGACGGGGAAGGCTGCTCATAATCGCCTCCAAAGGCCGGCCGGCTCCCTGAACAATCATAGAAATCACACTGGAGGCACCCAGGCATACTGCTATGGGGGCTCCGATTAATAAAAGTACCGCGAATGTTATAAATAATACTGCTGCTACCATTATTCTTTTACCTCCTTACCAGGTTTCCATTTTATGGATTCTATCAGGTTCTGTCCGAATCGGATCAAAACAAAGAAGGAACCAAATGGCACAAAGGAACCGAAAATCCATTCCGGCCACTGCATTGCCGCAGTCACCTGCCCTAACTCTATCTGGCTTTTTACCATCAAGATGCCATAATAAAAGATGGCAAAGGTAAAGGCCACTGCAAACCCATATCCAATAATCTCCATGATTTTACGTATTCTGGGGTTTACCAAATCCGTTATAATAGTCAGGCCCAGATGAGCCTTTCTTTTTGCCGCGATTGCTGTGCCCAGCAGGCTTAATAAAACAAATAAATATGTTGTAATTTCTTCCGAAAATGAGAAGGATGCGCTGAATACATATCTGGACACTACATTGGCAAAGACCAGTACAGTCATGGTACCCAGGCATATTACAGACAATATTTCTTCTATTCTTTTCAAAATACCCATAAGATTACTCCCTTTCCCTTTCTCGTTTACTTAATCTGGAACGCGCTGCAGGCCTCTTCCCCATATTTCTTAATGAACTTTTGTCTGGAGGATTCTACTGCCGCCTTGAAGTCTGCCAACTCCTCATCCGTCAGTTCGGTTACCTTCATGCCTCCGTCGATAAAGCCCTGCACCATTTCCTTTTCTTCTTTTTCTACCGTATCACGTCCCCACTCACAGGCTTCTGTTGCCTTTTCCTGTAAGAGTTCTCTTGTCTTTGGTTCCAGCGCATTCCATATATCAGTATTTGCTACAAACAAATCATTTTCATAGCTGTAATTCCAAAGTGTCATATAGGGCTGAATCTCATCCATTTTGGCTGATTCCGTTATGCTCACACCGTTTTCCTGCCCGTCAATAGTACCCTGCTGGATAGCGGTAAATACTTCACTCCAGCTCATGGCCACGGGATCTACCTTCAGTGTGCGGAAGAAGTCCATATAGACCTCACTGCCCGGAACACGAATCTTTAACCCCTTAATATCCTCAGGCGTTTTTACTTCTTTTTTACTGTTTGTCAGCTGCCGAAAGCCATTATGGAAAGATCCTAAATATGTAATTCCCTTCTTTTCCAAAATTCCTGCATAATATTCTCCGCCTGTGGAATCAATAATTTCTCTCGCCTCCTGATAGCTGTCAAAGCTCCAGGGGATCGTTGCTATAGATAGCTGATTGTCAAGGGCTGCCATGGTGCAGGTGGCATAGGCTGCCAAATCCGCACCCCCTACTGCAATCATTTCCACTCCTTTTGTAGCATTTCCTCCGGCCAGCTGATCGTTGGGGTACACAGCCACTGTAACTTTTCCGCCGGAAGCTTCTTCTACCAGTTCAGAAAATTTGTCTGCCACCCTGGTGTCAATCTGAATGTCTGTTCCATTGACTGCCATCACCAGTTCTATCTCCTGGTAATCATTGTCACCAGAATCTGACAGTACAGTCTCCGTGGAACTCTGGCAACCCGATAATGACACTGCCGCTGCCAAAGCTGCCATTATCATTCCCACCAATTTTGCCTTCATAAGATATAATTCTCCTTCCCACTCTCTTTTCATCCTTTGTAGGATGTTATACATACTATATATCATGGATTTCCAAAAAAGTCAATATCCTTTATCCATTTTACCTGTTTTACACAATTTTGTCTCCTCCTATTTGTGCACTATGACGATTTCTCCTCTTCTCTTTTTTGTTGTACAATATGTCTAGTGCAGTGTTTCATATCTCTGGTTATACGCAGCTGTATGCCATTTGGTCTGTTATTCCGCATTGCTCTATGTATAAGGATACATAATACTTACTTATCAGGAGATTCTAACTATGAAAAGAATCGGAGGAACCCCATTATGAATATTTTATTACTCACAACCGGAGGGACGATCGCCTCACAAGAGGGCGTAGGAGGTCTCATTCCGGCGATCTCCTCTCAGAGTCTGCTTTCTCATGTTGCAGATTTGAATCATAAGCACAACATTCACCACGAGGAAATTCTGAATATGGACAGTTCTAACATTCAGCCCGAAGAATGGCAGCTTATAGCCGGGAGGATATACGAAGCACTTCCCTCCTATGACGGAATCATCGTTACCCATGGCACAGATACCATGGCTTACACCGCGGCCGCTGTCAGTTTTATGCTGCAGAACCTTAATAAAAGTATTGTATTTACCGGCTCCCAGGTACCTATCGACAATCCGCTGACAGATGCTAAAACCAATCTCTATACTGCTGTCGCTGCAATTGAAAATGGGATTCTGGGAGTTACCGTTGCCTTTAACCGTAAAATCATCAACGGAACCCGGGCCGTCAAAATCAGTACTCTTGGATTCAATGCTTTTGAAAGCGTAAACTCTGCCTGTATGGGAGAGGTCTTCGCCGACGGAATGCGGGTATACCGCACCAGCACTTCCTGTCTGGATAACGACCGTCCGGTGCAGTTTACTCCCGCTCTCTGCAAAGACGTTTTTCTCCTGAAACTTCTGCCGGGGACAAAGCCCGAAGTCTTTGACATGATTGTTCAGCTCGGCTACAAAGGCGTTGTTATGGAAGTATTCGGCGCCGGAGGACTGCACTACGCCCATCGAAACCTGCTGGACAAGCTGGAAATGCTTCATAAAAAAGGAGTCGCCGTGGCCGTATGCAGTCAATGCACTTACGAACGGTGCGATTTGTCCATCTACGATATTGGCCAGCGCCTCCTGGAGCGCAAAGTAATCCCCTGCCATGACATGACCACAGAAGCCGCTGCGGTAAAGCTTATGTGGGCACTGACCAAGACAAGGGATTTAGATAAACTGCAGGAAATGTTTGATACGAATTTTGTTGGGGAAGTATATTTGGGGACGTGTTCTTTCTAGAAAGAACACGTCCCCAAATATACTCAGCCTGTCCCCAATTAGAACTGGTCTGTCCCTTATTCAAATTTATTGTATACTACCCTCTCTTCCCAACTTTTTTTCTCCCTGGGAACTCCAGTCTCCTTTGGAACCCCTATTGGCAATATCGCTCTTACGGTTTTCTCCTGTGGCACGCTCAGCAGCCTGTGGATTCTTTCTGCTTTTCCATCCAGTTTTAGCATTCCATCCAGCCAGACTGTGGCGTACCCCAGAGCAGTAACTGCAAGCAGGATATTCTCTACAGCAGCACCGTAATCTTCCAGTTCAAAGGTCTGCCCTGTGGGGGTAACGATTTCTTCTGTAAGGATTACTAGGATTACGGGTGCCGTTCTGGTCACCTTAGAAGGCAGTATTTCTGCAATTTTTTCTCTCAGACTGTCTTCTGTCACTATCACAAAGCTTGTGGATTGACAGTTGCACCCTGAAGGTGCCTTTAGACCCGCGGCAACTATCCTGCGGATGTTTTCATCCGGTATTTTCCCATTTGAAAATTCCTTTCTATAGCTGTATCTTGAAGACAATGCCTCAAATATGTCCATATATACTTCCTCCTGTTCCATTTATAAAAGCATCTGATTCTAGTTTATAAGATTAAACAGCAGAGTAAAAAATAAGTCGAGCCCTGCCAGGACTACCAGAATACGAATAAAGATAATCTGTTTTCTGCTGTGTCTTTTTCTATATTGTATTTCTGCCTTCTCCTCCTCTTCTGCTTCTTCTTCAATCTCGTCCGGGACTTCTACATTCCTCATAACTTCCTGAATCAATTCCATCGCTCTCTCTGCGTCCTGTTCGTCTACATAAATGTCCTGTCCATAGATGGAAAACCCATATTCGATTTCCATAAACCCGCCGCTCCCAGGCCCCTGTTTGAAAGACGAAATGCCGTTTCCCTCCAAAAGATTCATCAGAATCCCCGCTTCAACTTTGTCAGCTGCTGAATAAATTTTTACCGGCCTCATTGCTTCCATATACTCCACCCTCCCTGTTATGTCCTAAAGAATGCTATGATAATTTTACCATAATTTTCTATCTATTTCTACATTATACCTATTTATATCTTCCATCTTAATCGTGTTGCTTATTTTATGTGTAAAATATTATTTTTTCATTAAATCCATTGACTTCTCGCACTTCACCGGTTCATACTAATTATATAAAAAAGAAAGGGAGGGATTGCCGATGGATATTACACTGTCGGAGGAGATTGACCCGGAGTTTCTGGAAATAGTGCAATGTATTCTGGATGATGCCGAATTCAAAAAATTGAACTACTATAAGCAGCATCTGAAAACTACACGTTTCATGCACAGCCTGAACGTTTCATACGTCTCCTGGCTGCTGGCAAAAAGGTTCGGCTGCGACGCCGCTGCTGCAGCCCGGGCAGGTCTGCTTCATGACTTTTTCTTATATAACTTTGGAGAGAAGCGGGATACAAAAGAACTCCAGGCCTTCTACCATCCAAAAGTTGCGGCCAAAAACAGTGCTGACCGCTTTGATATCTCAGAGAAAGAGCGCCTCGCAATTTTATCGCATATGTTTCCGCTGGGGCCATTGCCCAGAAGCCGTGAGGCCTGGCTTATTAGCTGTGCGGATAAGCTTTGCGCTTCTTCTGAGTTATTCCGATTTCAGATTTTCCTTGCAAAAGGAAATCGTGTCGTGGTCAGCCCCACATAAACGGTGTGCAGCAAGTATGGCAGCTGCAAAGGGATCCATTTCCTTTTGCAGCTGCTTTCTATTACAAAGGTAAATGGCCCCAAGCGGCCCCTCCCCGGCGCAAGTCCGCCTTGCCGGACTCTTTTTTTATTTTTTTAAATCATTTTAGCTCCCCCATACGTTCTACTATATAAGGGGACGCCCTTAGGAGGATAAACTTGACGCGTGAAGATAAGATTTTAAAGGATCTAAAGTCTGGTACATCGGACGGACTGGAAGAGTTAATAGAAGGATACTACCCCGAAATACTTCGGTACTGTATATGGCACACCCCCGACAGGGCTGCCGCAGAAGATGCTGTGCAGGAAACCTTTCTGAAGGTCATCCGCTATATGGATCAGTATACCCATCGGGGCAAATTCCGTGCCTTTTTATATAAGGTGGCTTCCAACACCTGCAAGGATATATGGAGGAGCAGAAAACCCTCAGCTCCCTTGAGTGAGGGTACTGCATATACAGAAGCTGCGTTTGAAACTGTGGAATCTGATGTGGATCTGAGACTGTTGACAGCACGTCTGCCGGATGGCCAGAGGGAAGTTCTGCTGCTTCGCTTTGCCCAGGAGCTGACGCTTAGAGAAATCGCCAAAGTACTGGACCTTCCCCTTCGGACCGTACAGTCAAGGCTCAGAGCTGCTCTGAAAGCTTTAGAAAAGCAGATAGGGAAAGGAGATTACTATCCATGAAAAAGCCGCTCAAACAAACACTCCGCAATTCTCTCCAGGACTGTAAGAGGTACCCGGATAACAGGGACGCTCTTACCCGGATACTGCCCCTGGTCAGGCAGGAGTATAAAGTGCGTACACAACGCCAAAGTATCCCTTTTGGAGAATTTCTGCTCAGGCAGATTGCGTTTCTGGGAAAAAGGGTGTGGTTCTCCCAGGCCCTTCTTTTATTCCTGCTGTGCCTTTTGGTAAATACAGGTTATAACATACGTTCTGGTATTACAAGGCTGACCTTCGTTCCATTTCTCCTTGGGTGTTGTTCTGTCATCCTCCTTACAGCAGCAGTGCCCATGCTTTACCGGTCTGTCCGGTTTCAAATGCTGGAGACAGAGGCGGCCACACGCTTCTCTGTATCCAGGCTCCTGCTGGCAAGACTATGCATTATAGGATCCGGAGACTTAGTCATGCTGGGAGCACTTTTATTATTTGCAGTTCAAAAATCCGGACTGTCACCGGGTGGAATTCTTTTGTATCTTCTGGTTCCGTTTTTACTGACAGCTAGCGGATACCTGGCAATCCTGGCCCATATGGCATACCGGTTCTTCCCTTATCTGGGAAGCGCTATGAGTGCCTGTCTGTTAGCGGGACTCTGCTATCTGAAAAAATGGCAGCCAGCATTTTACGGACACACCTTCACCCCCGGATGGGGAATGGTTTGTCTGATTCTGCTATTGTTCTGTATGTGGCAGATAAAAACCATCAGCCGAAGGGAACGTTTTATAGAAGGACGGTTTCGTCTCGGCTGATACAATATCTATTAGGAGTGTACTATTTATGAAATTATGTATAGAACATTTATCGAAGAATTTTCAGGACAAAAAAGCGGTAGATGACGTATCCCTCCGGATAACCCCCGGGGTCTGGGGGCTGCTGGGGGCCAACGGAGCCGGAAAAACCACCCTGATACGTATGATTGCGGGCATCCTGGTTCCCAGCTCCGGCAAGATCACCTATGACGGAATAGATATCCGGGATCTGGGAGAGAGCTACCGCAGTATATTTGGATATCTCCCCCAGGAATTTGGGTTCTATCCGGAGTTTACGGTAAAGGATTATCTGGAATATATGGCTGCATTAAAGGGTCTAAGCAGGCAGAAAACACGGGAGAAAATAGATCTGCTGCTGGATACTCTTTCTCTGAGTGATGTTCGGAAAAAACGAATCGTCAAACTTTCCGGAGGCATGAAGCGCCGGGTGGGAATTGCCCAGGCACTTCTGAATGATCCGGAGGTTCTGATTCTGGACGAACCCACCAGCGGCCTGGATCCGGGCGAAAGGGTCAGATTCCGCAATCTTCTTTCAGAGTTTGCCCAGGATCGAATTGTGCTTATCTCCACACATATTGTATCCGATGTTGAGTACATTGCCACCTGCAATGCCATTATGAAGGATGGGGGTATTATCGCCGAAGGCACTACGGAGGAACTGGTACTGGAAATGGAGGGACGAGTGTGGAACGGGACAATCCCTGACACTGAGCTTCTGAAATATGAAAGAGAGAACAGAATTGTCAATCTGCGCAATGAAGCCGGACATAAAATCTCTGTTCGTTATATTTCCGATGATCCTGTTCTGCCCTGCTCTGTGCCTGCTTCCCCCAGGCTGGAGGATCTTTACCTGTGGCTTTTCCCGCAGGATACTCACAGAGAGGAGGATATGAAGCATGAATTTATGGAAGGCTGAATTAAAACGTGTGCTGAAGACACGTTCCGTAAGAATCCTGCTGCCTGCTGCACTGCTCCTCTCTGTATTGATGGCATACTTCCCTGTATCCTTTGTAACATACACGTATCTTGATGATAAGAAGCAGGAGGTCACGATCACAGGGCTTGAAGCCATTCAGATGAAAAAGGAAAGCCGGAAAGATTTTTCCGGCGTGATCACACCGGAATTGCTCTCCCGTGCTCTTCTGCAATATCAGGAAACGGAAAATGCCTATGGAGACATTAATGATCCCGACTTTTCTCTGGACATCTACAACCAAAACATCTATCCTTTGGGTTCTCTGATTATGAGAATGCGGGAAGTCTATGTCGATCCAAAGACGGGCGTAGCCAAAGAAGCCTCCGCGCTGGGCAGTGAAGATGCACTGGGCTTTTACGAACAGTGTCCTGTTCATCTGAAGGAGCTTATGAAAATGGAGCAAACAGACTATCCCTCCGCACAAAAAATTGCCGATTCACTTTTTGAAAAGGTTACCTTTCCATACGAATACTATCCCGGATACGATTCCAATGCACTTGAATACGTAGGGCTTTGCATATTTCTGCTGATACTTATCTGCACATTTATCGCCTCAACTGTGTTCGCGGCAGACTATCAGACAGGGGCGGACGATATCATCCGGTGTACCAGATATGGAAAACTGCGCCTTGCGGTTGTTAAAATTTCCTCTGCCCTGCTGATTTTTACAGTAACTTTTGCTGTTTGTATCGGAATATTTTCATTAATCTCCAACACTGCCTTTGGGTGGGAATGCAGGAAAACGTCCCTGCAGATTATTGAGTCTTCCGTCTGTCTGACTGCCCTGAATCTGGGACAGGTACAGAACCTGGTGATCTTTGCAGGCTTTTTAACTCTTTTAGCTACCGTAAGTTTCACCCTTTTTCTGTCCTCCAAATGCCGCAGCAATACTACAGCCATCGGTTTGTCCATTGTATTTCTGGTAGCTCCCTCATTTTTGTACATGTTCTTCGGCGGGGAGGCTACCAAATGGATCCGCTGTCTGCTGCCTTCCGGGGGAACAGGCATGAGCAACAGCTTTTTTTATACATTAATCAGCTTTGAGTTCCTGCATCTAGGAGATGCCAGCTTCCTGCCAGGACAAATTATGCTCATTGCAGCAGCCATAGAAATCCCTTTGTTTCTCCTGCTCACTGTGGTCTCCTACTGCAGACATATCAGCAGATAAAAACCATTATAATACCCCCGGCTGTATCTTTGACAGCCGGGGGGGACCTCATCTCTTTATATATTTCTGGGTGTATGGACAAACCTCTATACATTTCCCGCAGAGTGTTATATCCTCCCCAATATTCTCCCCGGAAATCTTCCTTGCAGCATCTCTGCATCTGGCAAAATCATACAGCCTCTCTCTGGCTATTCCCGGCTCCCAGACCTCACCTTTCACCGCCGTCCCGGGACAGGCATCCTGGCAGGCACGGCAGGACCCGCAGGCGGATGCAGTCACAGGAGAAGCGCAGGTTACAGGTGCATCCGTCAGTATGGAAGTAAGACGAACAGCACTGCCGTATTCCTTAGTAATCAAAAGAGCGCACTTTCCGATCCACCCCAGCCCGCTCTGAACTGCCACTGTTTTATGAGGGAGCTTTGTACGGTACTGGCTGTCCTGCTTCACAACATCAGAGGTCTGACCAATAGCCTGATATCCGCAGCTTTTCAGATAGTCGGCCCCAAGACGTGCCAGAGCGTCCAGCCTTGCATTCCACTTATGATATGTATCAAAATATTCCCGGGTAGGTCCGTGGGTAATTCCCCTTACAATCTCTTTTGGAAGCTTCAGGGCAATCGATACGCCATATGGCATATCTCCCGTCCCAAAGCCGCTCATATCCCCAAATCCAACCAGGGATGCTCCCTGTTCCCTCAAAATCCTTATCAATTCCGATTCCATAAACTTCATAACATTTCCTCCGCAGTTATTCGTATTGTATGAATCCATTTCTAAGTAAAAGATAACACTGTGTAGGGGAAAACACAAGGGACAGGTCTGATCCATTTGGGGACACCCCTGCCTGATTTTGGGACGTGTTCTTTCTAAAAGGAACACGTCCCCTTTTTACATTCGCCTTGACTAACTCTTGTGCAATATGGTATGGTTCTTATAGTACCAATTGGTCACAATTGAATATTTCGTACAAAGAACTTATATATACCCATAATTGGATGGGCGTTTCTACCAACTACCGTAATAGTTGCCTATAAGTTTTCACTGGCTATGCCGTTGTGGAAATAAAGGAACTTACCGGTGGTTTTTTTATTGCTTTTTTATCCCCTAAAAAGGCTTCAGCGGCTTTTCCAGAGTGCGGAGTACACATTATGTAGCCTTTCAGGCGATGGAGGAATGGAGGAAAATTGAATATGAGTTCAGGAGAAAAAGGCAATGCTTTGGAAAGAATTTTTCACTTGAAAGAAAACCACACGACGGTGAAAACAGAGGTTGTTGCAGGTATCACTACATTTATGACGATGGCCTATATTCTGGCCGTGAACCCTAATATTCTGGGGGAGACGGGGATGGACAGCGGCGCGGTTTTTACCGCTACGGCGCTGGCGGCCCTGATTGCTACTTTGTTGATGGCTGCTTTTTCTAATTATCCCTTTGTACTGGCACCAGGTATGGGGCTGAATGCTTACTTTGCCTATACGGTTGTCATGCAGATGGGATATAGCTGGCAGATGGCTCTGGCGGCTGTATTTACAGAAGGTATTATTTTTATCATATTATCACTCACTAATGTCCGGGAGGCTATCTTTAATGCAATTCCTATGAATCTGAAGCACGCAGTTTCCGTAGGTATCGGGCTTTTTATCGCCTTTATCGGTCTGCAGAACGCGAAAATTGTTGTGGGGAGCGCCACTTTGGTCTCTGTCTATTCTTTTAAGGGTGCACTTGGGGACGGCACCTTCCGTTCCATAGGTATCACAGTTGTGCTGGCACTCATCGGCGTCCTGATCACAGCTATCCTGGTAGCTAAAAATATTAAAGGCAATATCCTGTGGGGTATACTTGCCACATGGGTCCTGGGAATTATCTGTGAGCTGACAGGGCTTTATGTACCTGACGCGGAACTGGGAATGTTCAGTGTAATCCCCAGCTTTGCAGGCGGTCTTTCTGTGCCCAGTCTTGCTCCTACCTTTATGCATATGGATTTTAAGGGAATTTTTTCAGTGAATTTCCTTGTAATTATATTTGCTTTCCTCTTTGTGGATCTCTTCGACACCCTTGGAACTCTGATTGGTGTTGCATCCAAAGCGGATATGCTGGACAAAGACGGAAAACTTCCCAAAATTAAGGGAGCTTTGATGGCAGACGCGGTTGGTACTTCCGTAGGCGCCGTGCTGGGTACCTCTACCACTACCACTTTTGTGGAGAGTGCAGCAGGTGTCTCAGAGGGTGGAAGAACCGGGCTTACTTCTGTAGTGGCCGCTATTCTCTTCGGACTATCCCTGTTTCTGTCACCTATCTTCCTGGCAATCCCGTCTTTTGCCACTGCGCCGGCACTTATTATTGTGGGATTCCTGATGATAACATCTATTACTAAGATTAATTTTGACGATTTCACTGAGGCAATTCCAGCCTATATCTGCATCATTGCCATGCCTTTTATGTACAGTATTTCTGAAGGCATTGCCATGGGCGTTATCTCTTATGTGGTAATCAATCTGGCTACAGGGAAAGTAAAAGAAAAGAAAATCAGTTTACTAATGTATATACTGGCCATTCTATTTGTGCTGAAGTATATCCTGATTTAATAAAGCAACACAGAAAGTTCTCCATACAGCAAAGGCTCCGGGAAATGCACACCCCCCGGAGCCGTTTTTTTATCCCTGAGACTCCCGCAGTCTCTCAACTGCACTTTTCCCCCGGATGCTGTAATGGTATAGAAGCAAAGGAACACAGATACACACTAAGATTACCAGAACATAGACCCCCAGCACTGGGATTAACGGGAAATAGAACCCCACATCCATGTAGTTCACTGACTGATAGATAACATATGTAACTCCAATGCCCACTGTGGAGGATAAGAGCAGAGAACTTCCGGCAAATAAAAGTCCCTCCTGCACAAGCATTTTTTTCATCTGCCGTTCTGTCATTCCAATGCTTTCAAGAACAGCCAGTTCCCCCAGCCGGTTCTGTATACTGCTGCACACTGTATTTACATAATTCATAATTCCAATAAGAGCCAGAATCAAAACAATACCCAGCCCGAATTCCATCATATTCCCCTGAGATTCTTTTACACGTTTCATACTTTCTATCTTTGAGCTGCTCTCAATATCTGTACTGTAAGGACTTTCTTCGGCAATGCCCAGGGCCTGTGCCTCCGCAGATTCGTCATATTCCTCCTGATACAAGATTCCCAGTTTCTGTATATATGCCTCCGGATTCAGACGGTGCAGAAACTGTTGGCTTACGATAATCACAGGGGCAAGACCGGCGTAAGGTGAATAATAGTTCTCATCTGTCATTCCTCCTATGGGAAGCGTCACACTGCCCTCCTCCCCTGTCTTTTTCAGGTAGAATGTCAGTGTCTTTCCCTCAATATCCTTTTCTGTAAGCGAAAGGTCATTTCTGTAGAGGATACACACTTCCCCTGTCATAAAGGCCTCTTTGTCCACTGGCTGGGAAAGAGTTTCCTTTAGCCGGTCAAACAGCATCTCATCTATCCCTGTGATATAAGAATAAAACTTATCCGGATTCTTCTTATACTCGTCCCTTGCCTCCGCATAGGGGTAATCCATCCAGGTAGCATATTCCTCCCGCATCCAGATCTCCGCAAAATCTGGCTCCCAGGGCACTGTAATTTCATCCAGATACAGAGGGTAAATCTCCCTTATCCCCTTACTCTCGTCCAGAGCGGTTATAAAATCCTTATCAAAGATCTGTCTGTACTGGCTCTCATCTTCTTTGCCCAGAGTATCATTGCTCAGCTCCAGATCAAAATCCATGAAATTGGACACCATGGTTCTGGCACCCTGGCTCTGGATAATCGTAATTACACAGATAAATATGGATACACTCAGAGTCAGGGATAAAATTACAATTGCAGACCTTTTTCGGTCTTTCAGCAGATTGGTTCTGGCCATCCTTCCCGCAATGCTTCCCTTACCCGTCCTTCTTTTTTTTCTGCCGCCTCCCGGGGCTGTATATCTCACTGCCTCAACCGGTGAGATGCGTCCTGCAATTTTCGCCGGTTTTCTGCTGCCAAAGTAAATAGTAAGACAACTCACCAGAACAGCAGCGGCATACACCAAGGGATGAAAGGATACAGAAACGGCCCCGCCCCGGATCCCAATTGTCTTTACAATGCCAGGAATAATGATAAACGCAGTCCCGCTGCCCACCGCCAGCCCCAGAACAATTCCAGCCCCTCCCAGGAGAAACATCTGGCGGTAAAGCATCTTGTGTATCTGCCGCTCTGTCATACCCACGGTCTGAAGCAGCCCATAATACCGGATATTATTAGTGACTGAAAGATAAAGAATATTATATACCAGAAGATAGCTGCAGACGCAGGTTACAAATACCAGGCCCAGGATCCCCAAAAATACAGACAGGGAATGCTCTGTGATTCCTGTATACAAAAGTCTCTGCTGTTTCCCCAGATTCAGTTCCTCACGAAAGGTATCCAGCTGTTTATCCGTAAAAAGAGCACGGGAAAAGCTCAGATACATGACTCCCGCTGTGACATCCGACGGTTTGTGTCCCGTAGTCCTATAGAACTTTTCGGATACATATGCGGCAGTCTCCCCACTGTAATCCTCATAGATACCGCTGATAATAAATTCTTTCTTATGCTTTCCGTTTTTATCTCCATACGTGAGAGTAAGGCGGTCGCCGATCTTCCCATTTTCTGATCCGCATTCCTTTAGCGCACCCATGGAAATCATCAGCTCATTCTCCTGTTTGGGATACTCCCCCTTTATCCACTTAAGAGCCGGCCTTTTCTGTACGTCCCAGTAAGTCCCGTCGCTCCATATAAAAGTAGTATGAAGGCTGTCATCCACTCCATTGCTCTCTGCACTGGCACATTTAACGGTCAGCCCTGCCTCTTCAATCCTGCTGTCGTTTCTGCATTTTTCAATCTGTTCCCCGCTGGGTGCCATAAGCACCGCGTCGTGGACTCCCCCGTACATTCGGATTGTCTGGTCCCTCTGGGCTTTAAAGTATGTAATTCCCACTGTCAGCACTGTGATAAGCATAAAGGCAGACAGGGCTATGGAGGCAATGAGGATACTATTTCTCCTGGTATTGCCCTGCATGCTTCGTTTTGCCATTTTGCGGATAATTCTTTGATTATTATTTTCCAGCACTCCCGTCACCCCCTGTCAGCAATTCTGCCGTCTTCTATCCGCAGAATTCGGTCTGCAAGCTGTGCGATATCACTGTCATGGGTGATCACCACAAGAGTTTGATGGAATTGCGTGGCGGCCGCCTTCAGAAGCCCCAGCACGTCGTGGCTGGTCTGGCTGTCCAGATTGCCGGTGGGTTCATCTGCCAGCACGATGGCAGGCTTGGTGGATAGAGCTCTTGCTATGGCAACTCTCTGCTGCTGCCCTCCCGATAAGGTGTTGGGGAGTACCTCCCTTTTTTCTTCCAGTCCCAGGACGCCGATGAGAGTATCCATAAATTCTCGGTCAATATGCCCTCCGTCCAGTTCAATGGGAAGTGTAATATTCTCATATACATTCAGATCCGGCACCAGATTATAGCTCTGGAATACAAACCCCACCTTCCTTCTCCGGAATATAGTAAGCTGCTCCCGGTTCATCCGGCTCAGATCTCTGCCTCCCACCAGAACCCTGCCTTCAGTGGGCGTATCCAGACCCCCCAGCATATGGAGAAGGGTGGACTTGCCGCTTCCGGACTTTCCGACAATAGCGGCAAATTCCCCCTTCTCTATAGTGAGATCCACGCCGTCCAGCGCCTTCACAACATTGTTTCCCATATCATAATACTTCTTCAGTTTTATGGTTTTTACAACTTCCTCTGACATTGTTTTCAACTCCCTTTCCTTTGATAGACCCAGCTTATCAAAGAAATATCTCAAACTTATCTCATCCGGCTATTCTCTCAATTCTGTGATTTTCCCGGCAGATAGATATGAAATCGGCTTCCCTTTCCCACCTCTGACCGGACTTCGATATACCCTTTCTGTCTGGTGATAATCTCTCTGGCCAGATACAGACCTAACCCGACCCCCTCCTGCCCGCGGACCTCAGGCTCCCGGTAAAATCTTCCAAAGATTTTGCACCGGCGGCTCTCTTCAATCCCCTTGCCCGTGTCCCGGATGGTAATATGAGTGTAGAATTCCTGTTCCTTCACTAAGACATCTATCTTCCCTCCCGGTTCAGTATACTTTACCCCGTTGTCCAAAATATTATATAGTGCTTCTTCCGTCCACCTGGGATCGTGATAAATAAACAGATTCTCCGGACAGTCAACAGATATCTGAATGTCTTTGCGGTCTGCCCTGGGCAGCACGCTTCCAAGGGCTCTGCCCAGGGTGTCATAAAAGAGGGCATCCTCCTGGCGGATCTTCAGAATTCCTGTCTCCAACCGGGACATTTTTACCAGACTTTGTATCAGAAAATCCAGCTTATCCGCCTGTTCTTTTATCTGTACAAGAAACTCTACTTCTGTATTTCTGTCTGTACTCTTCTCCCCCAGCATCTCCGCATACATTTTGATATTGGAAACCGGTGTCCTGGTCTGGTGGGAAATGTCTGATACCAGCTCCTGCATTCTCTTTCTCTCCTTCAGGCTGCTCTGTGCATAATAATTCTGTATCTCATAAAGCTGCTTCAGCTTTGTCTGAAGCTTAGAAAGCTGGCTCTCTTCCGTCTCATCAAACTCCAGGTCCTCCCTCCCCTGGATCATATAATCCAGACTTTTTTCCATAGAATCCGTAAACCTCCAGATATCCCTTTTTATGCACCAGGTATAGGCGGCCCAGATGCCCAGGTTCCCCAGATACCCCAGAGCAGCCAGCAGCCTTGCCGTCTTTCCGGGAACCACATACAGTACTCCCATAAAGGTGATGGCCCCCACGGCAAACCCGGACCATTTTAAAAGTCTTTTCCTTTTTTCCGATTTATCCTTTGTCACTCCTGTTCTCCTGTCCACTGATAGCCCATCCCATAGGCGGTAGCAATGTACTTGTGCCTCCCGTCCTCAATCTTTCCCCGCAGCCGGTTCACATTAACGGCCAGAGCATGCTTGTCCACGAACTGTCCGTTGCTGTCCCAGATCCGTTCCAGCAGGATCTTATGGGTGAGCACCTGGCCTTTGTTGTCAATAAAAACGCGCAGCAGTTTATACTCAGTGGGTGTAAAAAATACCTCTTTTCCCTTCACTGCTGCCCTGAACCTGGTAAAATCTATCCAAAGATACCCATCCTCATAAATATCTTCAACTTTTCCACCTTTTGTTCTATTTAAAACTGCTGCCGCTTTTTTCTTCAGCAAAACCATACTGAATGGCTTTGTCACATAATCGTCGGCCCCCAGGTCATAGCCCTTTACTGCGTCCTCCTCCAGATCCCTGGCTGTAAGGAAAATAATGGGTGCCCTCCGTACCTCCATAGCCCAGCGGCAGAACTCAAACCCATCTCCGTCGGGAAGATTAACATCTAAAATCACAAGATCAAATACCTGGGATAAAAAGAGTGCTTTTCCCTCCTCTGCGGAATATGCTCCCTCCACCTGGCAGCCCTCCTGGCCGAATCCATACTGCAGGCCCCGGTTCAGAGCTCTGTCGTCTTCTATAATTAAAATGCGGTCCATCTCCCACACTCCTTCTTTTTTATCTATTATAAGTGTTTGGGACATAAACCGCAATTTTAGAAATATCACAAGATCGAGATACTATGCTCTAATAAACTTCCTTTTTTCTGTAGACCAGATATACCGCCGGCAGCAAAACGGCTGTCATTCCCAGATACAGCAAAGGCAGAATCTGGCAGAGATTGACTACCTTTCCTCCTATAGTATACACCGTAAACAATCTCAGAAGAGTAGTCCCCTGCATCAGCTGATGGGGGAGAAGTCCCAGGATGTCTCCTGCCAGTCCGCCGGTAACGTACTGTCCCACAACTGCCGGAGCCATAATCAGCAAAAAGCTTGTCACTATAGGAAGAATGGAGGAGCCTGTCACTGCAGATAGCCATGCGGTAAGAATACTCATAAAAAGGCATATGATATAACCGCAGGCAATGCAAAAGATATAGGCTTCCAGATTGGTAATATTATACAGACTTTTCCAGAATCCATTGGCCTGAATCATGCACCCGGCGCCGTCTGTTCCGAAAACAGCCAGCAGTATTCCGCTGGATACAAGAACTGCCGCCCAGTAGACCGCTGTAGCGATTGTTAGGACTGCCCCTATCTTGACCTTTATTCCCCGGGAACGGCCATAGCAGCTGGAATAGAACACGCCGGAGGCCCCTGTCTGGTATTCCCAGGGAAATACAGATGCCACAAGAATACACACAACAATTGCGGCTCCCATGATAACCACCATCATAAACTCTATGGTTTTGCTCCATCCTGTCTGGTATCTGTATTCCAGAGGAACTTCCATTTTCTCAAACTGGTGTATGTAATATGCTTTTTCCTTATCGCTGAAGCTGCTGCTATACTCCCCATACAGCCACTCCCTCAGATGGTCTGTCCGATTGGCATAAAATTGCTGTGCATCTTCGGGACTCAAACGGTCTGCCATATAATAATCATTTTCCTGAAAACTGCAGAAGGACTGGTTAATCAACCCTCTGATGTCTTGGAACCCCTGCGTTTTCGCATACCCTATATTGCTCAATCCTCCCTCCTCCAGGGCATATTCGGGGTCCGACGTGATACGGGCATTGGCCTCAAGCACCCGGGCAATCTTTTCCTCTGTGACAGGGCCTTCCCACTCCTTTTTCACTTCCTTCAAATTGTGGATGGCATGGATGCCCCGTTCCTCTTCTCCCTGAGGATTTACCCAGACCTCACTTCTAATATAAAAGGCACCCAGCATCCAGATAAGGTAGACGCAGAACACTGCCAGTGTCACTTTCGTGCTGAGCCTGCCGGTTACCTTTTTCAGCTCATACTTGTACATGTTCCTCACCTGCTTTCTCTCCGAAATAGTATAAAAATGCATCCTCCAGGCTCAGAGGGCTCTGTACAGCCTGAGGACAGGGCCGTACCTCTGATAAGATCCGTAGTCTTGCCCCTTCTGCCTCTATTTTCAGATTGGATACACGATAGCGCTCTCTATAGATTTCTGCCTCCCGTTTCTCCATCACACACTCCCATGCTTTTACCCTTCGTGAGATGCCCTCTATCAGTTCTGCGGGAGAACCGGAATCAACAATCTGTCCCTCCCCCATAAAAAGGATCTCGTTGGCGATGGATTCTACGTCAGAAACTATATGTGTGGACAGCAGGATAATGCCTTCCTCTGCCAGTTCGCTGATCAAATTCCGGAACCGGATCCTCTCTTTGGGATCCAGGCCGGAAGTAGGTTCATCCAGAATCAGAAGCCTGGGGCGGTTCAGCATGGCCTGCGCTATGCCCAGGCGGCGTTTCATTCCTCCGGAAAACTTTTTTATCTTCTTCTTTCTGACATTTGCCAGCCCCACCTGGTGAAGCAAGTCGTCAATCCTTCTTTTTGCTGCCGCAGGTTTCATACCTTTGAGTGCAGATATATATCTGAGATAATCCTCTGGGGTAAATTCAGGATAATAACCAAAATCCTGGGGAAGATACCCAATCACTCTGCGGTACTCTTCTCCCAGGGAAAAGATATCCCTGCCGCCCCAAAGGATCGTTCCGCCTGAGGGATTCAGCAGAGTGCAGATCATTCGCATCAGTGTCGTCTTTCCTGCCCCGTTTACCCCCAAAAGCCCGTATACTCCCCGCTCCATGGTAAAGGACACCTGATTTACAGCCTTCATATCTTTAAACTCTTTCGTCAGATTTTTTATTTGTAATTCCATAGCCACTCTCCTTCACAATACCGCGCGGTAACGCTTACCGCCCGCACTATCACATAAACCAGAAAAATCAATGAAACCGCAACCAGCAGAAGCCACACAGGCAGAGCAATGGCCCGGTACAGCTTTTCCATAATGACAACCCGGTACCAGAGAAAGGACCATATGGTACAGAGGCCTACAGCCATCAGCTGGGAATTCATTTTCACACTGCACAGGACTGTAAAGCAGATACAGCAGGTCACATTAAACGGCACAAGGAAATTAATCACCGCTTCATAAAGGGAAATTCTTATAGTTGCAGCCGTAAAGATAAAAAATATACTTGCCAGCACAAGCTCTGTCATTCCTATGAGCAGCACCCTTGCTATATAAACCTTCTTCAGTCCGAAATACGTAGCATTTTCTATCTCTATGGTTCTGGTTCTCAGATTCTTCCAAAGCTCCGGAATCAGTGTCATGCCCAGAAGAGGAACCCATACACTGAAGCCGCTGTACGGCAGCGCCCCATGTTTCTGCCAGTACAGAGTCAGCCACAGCAAAAAGTAGATACCGATCTGCAGCACCCACATGCTTTTATTAATAAACCGGAGCTGAACTGCTAAAAACTCTGCCGGAGTTATGCTCTGTTCTTCCGCATGCCGGTAAAACGCCTGTTTTGACAGAAGAATCGTCTCCTCTATTTTTTCTGCCCGGACCTCCGGTCCTTCCGGCTGTCGGGCTGTCACATGGTCCCTCTTTTTTCCCTCTTTCATCACAGTTCCTCCTCTCCCAAAATCTCCCTCAGGCGTTCTTTAGCAGCCTTTATTCTATATTTCACCAGAGGAAGTCCGATTTCTTGTATCTTCGCAATTTCCTTTAGCTTTAGATCCTGATAGTAGTGCAGTATAAGGACATCCCTCATCTCTTCCGGCAGCTGACGCAGGGCCTGTTCTAGGACGAGGGAGTCAATTACTCTGTCTAAGGGCCACACAGACTGTTCCGGGACAGATTCTAGAGGCTCCTCCTTCCTTTTTCTGTATGTGTTTTTGCATAAATTTCCTGCAATTACGTAGAGATAATTTTTAGCCTTTCCGTAATGCCGGTAGTCTGGGAAAGAACGGAAAAACCGTTCAAATGTATCCTGGGTAATATCCTCTGCCTTACTCTGGTCATTCACATGGAAAAAGGAATATTTGAGAATAGCAGGATAATATTTTTTCACAAACTCATCTATAGCCGATTCATCACCGGATTTCATTTTCTGCAGGAGAAAAAAGTCCTGATCCAATACTGCACCTCCTTTCAGGATTCTTTTAGAAAGCGCTCTCTATTAGGTATAACACCATAGGAGTAAAAAAAGATAGGATACTAATGAATTTATATGTTTCTTATGTTACAATCAATTTATCATGCCGATTCCGGGACCGCAAGCAGCGCCCTGTATACAAAGAAAAAAGAAAGGATTTGAAGTTCTATGTTATGGCCTATTATTATACTGTTCGCTATACTCTCTGCTGTTCTGCTCTCAGGAAAAGGGGGATTTTTAATAGCAGGATACAATACATCAAGTGCCAGAGAGAAGGCAAAATATGACGAGAAAAAGCTCTGCCGTGTTACCGGGACAGGGACAGCTCTCATTACCGTTCTGCTTTTGCTCTCAGCTTTGGAGCGATTTGGACATTCGCGTATGTTTCCTATCATTTTGGGCGTGGGAATTCCTGTCATATTCATTGGAATGCTCATTGCCATGAATACCATATGCAAGAACAAATCCCCTGTCTCCGTGCCTCCCAAACCCAGAGATCTAAAAAAAGAAAAGCGCTCTAAGGCGCTTATTCTGGGATTTATTGCAGTCACTTTTCTGCTGGTGGGTATAACTATGTTTACCGGTTCACTTACCATTACCCTGGATAACAGCGGAATCTCCCTCCATACGTCCGGGTGGGAGGATAAGGAAATCCTGTACAGCGATATACAGTCTATTGAATACACGGATCAGCTGACACCGGGGCGGAGAGTATTCGGGCTGGGAAATTACGTGCTGCGGGCCGGGGACTTTAAAAACGACCGGTTCGGCAAGTATGTGCTCTATTCCTATAACCGGTGTAAAGAATATATCATTGTGGAAACGCCGGAAGGGACGGTTGTATTCAACGGCAAAGACAGTGAAAAAACAAAAGAAGTGTATCAGGAAATCCTGAACCGGATTCCCGGTATCGTACCTGCTGCCGATACATAAATAATCCTGAAACATTCTCTTTGCAAGATGCATAAGCAAAAAGGCAGCGTTCCCCCACTCAGAACCGCTGCCTTTTTGCTTAACCTTACTATTCCAGAGCTATCTCAACCATATCTGACTCTGTCAATTCTCTCTCTCCTGTATCAGCATAATCCTCTCGGATAAAGAAGATTCCTGTGATGTCATCCGCATCCACAACCTTGGCAAACCCCTCACTGGATTTAAAGATGCCGTTCTCCTCTGACGACATTCCCGGGCCGCCCCTGAAATCTGTCACAATACTACCGTCTCTCATGCGGAATCCTGCCAGTACCGGTGTCTCTTCCTCCGCGTCTCCCTCCCAGGCCTCAAAATAGGCAGTGCAGGAAATAGGGGACAATTCCAGACGGTCAAGTGTTACCGGCTCGTAGCCCGGAACTTCTTTCTTCACCTCAATGTTTCTGGCGGCCGCTCCTACCTGGACATCCCATTCCAGGTTCCAGGTACCCTGGCAGGTCTTGGTCTCCTGTAAATGGTTATCGTAAGCGCTGATGCCGTTAAAATCCGCCTTTACCCTTATAGACCCAGGTTCCATCTCTCTTTCAAAGCTTCCGTAATAGCTGCACAGATACACGCCTTCTTCCCCGGTATCCTCAAAGCTTCCTCCGCTGATGCCAAAGCCTGCGTCCTGGCCCTCCACCTGGATAGCAAAATCACGGAAGGTATCGTTCTGTGTCAGCTCAATCTTTGGATTCTCATTTATCACCTTAAACCAGAAATAAATATAGCGGCTGTCCGCAATGGTCTGTATGCTCTCCACAGTAATCCCGTTGTCCGCAGCAGATACCGTCCCGTCAGTTACCATACCTTCACCGGAGAGCTTAGTCTGCTGTTCCTCAGATGCCTCCAGCTCATCCGCAACATTCTGATGCCATCCGGCCAGAGACATGGCCCCCACAGTTACGGTTCCCAGCACCAGGGTAGCGGCCACAGCTGCCGCAGCTGCCCTTCCTGCAGTCCATCTGCATCTACTGAAAACAGTCCGTTTTTTCTTTCCCTCCTTCTGGATCTGTTCCAGCGCTTCCTCTGTCTTTTTCCATACGATGTCCGGCACCTCTACCTTCCGTTTCAGATTATCCAAATAGTCTTTCTCTCTATATTCCATACTCCGTCCTCCTACTTCACCTGGGGATATTCCTGTCTCAGCTTTCCTCTTGCCCTTGCAAGCCTGGACTGGACAGTACTCTCCTTCACATCCAGAATCTCACTGATTTCCCGAATCTTAAAGCCTTCCACATAGTATAAAAGCACCGCAATCCTATACTCCTCCGGAAGCATATACAACAGTTCCCGCCACTCAATCATAGAAAAATCTTCTTCCACCGGAATTTCAGACAGTTCATCCTCAAGGTAATAAACCTTCCTCTTTCTCAGCATATCTTTACACTTATTAATGAGAATCCTGGTAAGCCAGGTTCGAAAATATCCGTCTGTTTTTAATGTATCCAGCTTCTCGTAGCAGGTCAGAATGGCCTCCTGTATGGCATCCGCCGCGTCCTCATCATTTTTTAAATAAGATATGGCTGTCTTATACATATTTTCCATCTGAGAGCGGATGAGGTGGTCAAATGCTTTTTTATCCCCATTCCTTGCTTTTTCTACCAAATCCTTCATAGGTTTCCTTTCTGCTGCTGCAACAGTCTCTTGTAAGCGCTTATACTCATTAGACGGACCATGTCTGCAAATAATCCCCGCTTATTTATTTTTCCCAAACATTAATACAGCAGATATCTGGATTTCTTCCCAAGGTGAACCTGGAGTCAATCTATAGGAGAATGTTCAGCAGCCCTATCACAAACCCGATCAGGGCGCCCAGATTAATAATCATATTCAGCTCATTTTTCATAACCGACAGCACCAGTTCTTCCAATTCTTTGACTCCCATATTCTGAATTTTCTCACGGATGGTCTCGGCAATATGGAATTCCTTTACAATATCATCTGCTTTGCTGTCGATCATCCTGGTATATGCCTGTTCTATGATTCGTTTTATATCAATCTGCTCATACTTTTGGCCCAGTTCCCTGAGATCCTTTTCCTCCCCTTTACATACCTCCTCATAGATATAGGCCCGGATCTTATCCCTCCCCTCTCTCTGGATGTATTCAGTTATCTTATCCCCTAGGGGCTTTGCAAATGCGGCAATGGTATTCTCATTGATAAACATAGCCATCACACCCAGATCCATGCTTTTTACTGCCCCTGCGCCCTGCGTGGCGATAACGCTTCCCAGATCTGTCTTATCTATCCCCTCAACTGCCTTGTCAGTGATATAATCTACCAACTGTATTTTATAATCTTCATAAGCTTCACTGCTCATGCAAGAAACGGCAAGGTTCCTTACAGTTACCCCTTTGCCGCCCGCTAATGCACTGAGGACACCTCCCGATACAGCATCCTTTACTCCCCGGGACAAAAGAATCTGCTTTATCTCTTCCTCCCCCAGCAGAGAGCTGCCCACCGCTCTCCCCACGGCTGCGCCCAGCGCATCCTTCCTTCTGGGAATAATCCCCGGGGTAAAGGGCAGAGTAAACCGTCCTGCCTTTATGGGATAGTACGGACGAAACAGCATCTTGACCGCTATATAGTTTGTAAAATATCCTATCACTGCTCCTATGACAGGGCCTGAAATTATATGAATCACACTCATTTTTGTAACCTCCAATTTTGTTTCTTTTCCGATGTAACAACACCGCTGTCAATTTTACTCATATAGGAACGCCCTGTCAAGACCGGTGGAGAGAACAAAAAACACCTGAGATAATAGTCCGTACAGAATACTTTTCAGGGAACAGAAAACATATGGAATCTCCAGTTTACTCTTTGGGATCTGAAAATACTGCTTCCACTGCCCCAATATATATTCTGCCCGCCCGGTATAGAAAGAAAAGTCTGACCATTTCGTTGGCACATAGTCCCGTGGAATGTGCAGACAGGTAAGAAATACACCTGTCGTAAAAAGCGCCAGACAAACTGTCATAACGGTTGCAAGCATACGCAGTACCGGCGTGGCTGTCATCCCCCTTATCACTTTATTCAGCCGGCACAGATAAAAAAGGAGGATGGTAAACGGGAATCCCAAAACCAGCAGACGAACAATACCTGTAAATGGACGGTTATCTGTGACGGTACCCTGGATTCCCTGGATCGCCATAAATTCTGTCCCCAGCACCTCCTGGCTGGCTCCATCGGGAACAGAAAGAATGATATTCTTCAAAGCCTCTCCCGGTTTCGGCCGGATTAACATAATACCTCCCCTGTCGTCTGTGACTCCCCGTACAGTCAGCTGTCTCCCTTCATACAGCAGCTGTTTTCCGACCACATCAGTGCTTCCAAAAACCCCCAAGGCCGCTGTCCGATCCAAAAAGCAGCCTTCTCCATCGCTGTCTCCCATCCAATAGGCCTGCGGCAGCAGAACTCTGCAGGAACCTCTCACAGCTGTCACAGATACCTTATACTGTCTGTTCAGATTCGGGTTACTGACCACTTCTCCCTCTAATTCCTCCCACAAGGCATACTCCCAGGTGCTGTTTCCCCAAGTTTCATCGCCGTTGCCGTCCTTCTGAAATCCCCCGCTGCAGGATATCGTCACAGTATCCGGCAGCTGTTCTATCTCTCTGTAGCTTTTTATACAGAGAAAGTAGGAAATTCCAATAGCCGCCAGAAGCAGAATCCTGATCAGATACCACCTTGCCGTTCTCAAGACTCCTTCAGCCGCACCCGGCTGCCTCCGGCTATGCTTCTGTCCGAGGACACCACCACCTGCTGCCCTTCAGAAAGACTCCCCTCCTTCAGCGCAGCATACATATCATTTTTATCCTCTACCTCTACCTTTACCTCTCTCACAGACAGCTCTCGTCCCAGCACATTCTCCTGTTCTTCCAGAACATAGACAAAGGTACCGCTGTTATTCTCCCCCAACGCCTGTACAGGAATACAGAAGGCATAGGCAGACGAACGTTTTTCCGCGGTCATTCTGGCGGAAGTGCCAATCTCCAGGGTGCAGCCGGAAAGAGATACAGTTACATCCAGAAGCTCTCCGTTCTCTGCATTTTCTCCCAATGAGCTGATGGCAAGTCCGCCTTCTTTTTCTCTGGTATCCGGATTTTCCAGAGTAACCTCCATGTTTTTCTGCAGATACTCACCCTGACTTTTGTCTACCTGAGCCACAAACCTGCATCCCTCCGAAAGATCTGCCAGAAGTACGGCTGCGTCCTGTCCTGTTATCTGTCCGGCAGATATCTGAAGCCCGGTAACGATACCTTCCTCAGGCGACGCAACTTCTCCATTTTTATCGGCCAAGCGTTCCAGCTTCTCCATTTTTTCCTCTGTCTGCGCAATTTCTCCCTGTTTTATCTCCTGTGTATTGTCCGCCGGCTCGGGCATCATGGCGTCTTCTATCGCTCTTTTGGCAGCAGTCAGACTTTCCTCTCTGACAGTCAGGGCCTGGTCATAAGTTTTCTGTGCTGCATCCACGCTGTCTGCCAGTGCATCCTCCGACTGTCCGCCTTCAGACGCTTCCCCCCCCTCCTGGTAATTGTAATATTCCTCCAGCCGCTCTCTGGCCTTCACAAGTTCTGCCTCAGCCCATGCAATATCCTGATCCTTTTCTTCTGATATCCTCTCATAATCCTCCTGCGCCCTTTGTCTGGCCAATTCCTTTTTTTCCTGCGCCAACTCTGCGTTTTGGACCGCAGCTTCCAGCTCCAGCTGAAGTTTTGAGAGCTCCTGTCTGCTCTCCTGGATCTGTTCCTGTAATCGCTCCATATCCAGCTGAAACAGAATATCACCCGCTTTCACCTTTTCTCCCTCATGGACCATAATCCTTTCCACTCGCTGTTCAGCCTCTGTAAAAACTGGCAGCTCCCTATTGGCTTGAATCTTCCCTTCCGCCGTAACTTTATGTGTGATCATGCCGTTCACCGGACTTGCAGCCGTTATCTGAGCCACTGTAATACTGGAAGCGGCTCTAGAAATCAGTGTACAGATCAGCATGGCAAGAAAGAAAAATCCAGTTAGTTTCGGCAACCTTTTTTTCTCCATCTTTCCCTCCTCTAGCCTTTCACTGCGGTGGCCGCAATCCCCATTTCCAGATATTCTCTGCCCCAAAAAAATGCCAGCATAGCAGGTACCATAGCAACTGCAGCGGCAGTAAGAGCAATTCCTGCCTGCCCGGGGCCAATATCCGGCAGGTACAGAGAGAGCGGCCACAACTCCTTGGTCTTGAGAAATGCCATGGGCTGTTCTATTAAATTCCAGTATTCCAAAAAACCCAGTACCAGCGCGGATACAATCCCAGCCGTTCCCATAGGAACGCCCATATAAGCAAAAATCTGCCATTCGCCGGCTCCGTCCAGCCTGGCTGCCTCTAACATTTCCTCCGGTATTCCTCTAAAAAACTGAAAGATTATAAAAACAGGAAATGGAGAAAAAATCAGGGGCAGAATAATGCCCAGATGGGTATCCAGCAGATGAAGTTTATCTAATACCAGGTAATTAGACAACATCAGCACCTGAAAAGGCATCACCATCAGGAGAATGTAGAGAGCAAAAAGTGTATCCCTGCCCGGGAATCTGCCCCTGGCCAGGCCCCAGGCAGCAGGAATGCTGATAAGTATCTGACCTGCCAGGATACCTCCCGCCAGCTTTACAGAATTCCAGAACATTACAAAGAATTCCGGTGAATCCAGAAGGAGCTGGGCCCACCACCGCAGGGTGGGGTAACCGGGCACCACCGGGAGGCAGGCCATCCCCTCCGCTCCGGCAAGGGCCGGACCCAGCAGCTCCTGCAGTTGGGCCTTCCCGCATACAGAACCTGCCAGAAGAAACCAAACAGGATAGACACAGACCAGCAATACTGCACCTGTTATCCCTGCCGCCACTTTTTCCAGTATTTTATTTCCTAATCTTGTTGTCATTAATCTCCCCTCTTATGTCTGTATTTTCCACGTCCGCATAAGAAGCAGTACCAGCAAAAAGATGACGGCGGCACAGGAAACTGAGGCTGCCGCCATCTTATCCAGCGACATATTTAAAAACCAGTTGTTAAACAGGTGCTGAAGCAGGTACATACTCTCATGAGGATAATCCCCCGCCGCCAGATATGCTTCGCGAAATACTTTAAATGAATTTAAGACAGATAACACAGTTATCGTGAACAGAGAAGGCAGCAGGCTGGGCAGCGTAATCTTCCACAGGCACTGCCACTGCCCTGCCCCGTCTACCCGGGCCGCGTCATACAGACAGGGCGGAATCTGCGCAATTCCCGCGGTCCAGAGAATTACATTATACCCCAGGTTTTTCCAAACGTAACTAAACACCAGAACCCCAAATGCATAGCCGGAATTCATCCAGTCTGTCTGTCCTCTGTGAAATAACATCAGAAAACTGTTCAGTACACCCTGCTGATGAAACATTACCCGCCACAGAAGTACAGCGGAGGCAACCGGTATGGCCAAGGGAACCAGCATACAGCTTTTCATCACGCCCCTGCGGGCGTATCTCACAACAAACAGCGCCATACCAAGAGACAGAATAATCATCAGAGGGATACAAACAAGTTCAAACTTTATGGTATTGCCCAAGGCCAGATGGAAAGCACTGTTGGAGAACGTCTGCCTGTAATTCTCCAGTCCCACCCATCCTCCCCCCACCGCTCCGGTGAAGGACCTTCTGATTACATCCAGAAAGGGAAATAGAATAAAGATCACAATTCCAATAAAACTGGGGATGACAAAAGGTAATCCCGACCAAGTTCTGTATTTCGGCCCCCGCATTTCAGCTTTTTTTTGCTTGTCACTCATATACATTGCAACCCTATCTTTCTGCCAGATATAGCTTTACAGTATCCGCCGCTTTTTCTGCCGCTTCCTCAGGAGTTATTGTCCCCTCTGTACAGCTGTTTGCCTGCTCCAGCACTGCCTGTCGGATTCTTTCGTCCGTCAGGGCCGGTGCGGCAAAGTTTTCTGCTTCCTTCATAAATGCATCCAGTTCCCCCTGGTCCAGATTTTCCAGATACATGGTTATAGTTTCACCGGGATTTCGGGGGTCTTCGGCGCCTCTGATATCCTCTGCAAAATTATCTGCCTCAAGAAGCCTTGCCATTGCCTTTTTATTTACCGGAAGTCCGGTGTTCCCGGAGTACCCCTGGGCTGTATCCTTAAGAAGAAACTCCAGAAAACTTACGGCCAGCTCTGTCTCGCTCCCTTTTGCGTTTACTCCTGCAATAGACACAGGAAGATAAGCGTTTCCGTTTTCCCCGGAAAAAGGCTTATACCCTACAGTCCCTGTCTCCTGCCTCGCTTTGGCAAGCATGGCCACCCCCTCGGGATCTCTTATATTTCCAAAGTTCAGGAATGAGGCGCCGCTGTAAGGCATCAGCAGATCCCCTGTAATGTTAGTTATATACTCCATGTATTCCACGGTGTCCCCATCATACAAGGTATCCTCCTCATGGCTGTCCACACGGTGAAGCCGCTTCACCTGCAGGTAAAAATCCGCCAGCCTCTCCGTATTCACTCCCCCCTCCTCGGTCAGCCAGGAAGATGAGCAGGCATCGTTAAGCTGTGCCGCCATAAATCTGCCACTGTTTTTCTCACTGATAATCGTTTGATCCGGGTACTCATCACGAAGTCTTTCCGCTTCATCTGCCAGGGTTTTCAGATCTATAATCCGCTCCAGGGAATCATCCGTTGCCTCCGCTACAGGTACAGAAAACCGCAGGGGCACCGCATATAATTTGCTATCCCTTGCTAGTCCTGAAGTAATGTTGGTATACAGGCCTTCTGAATCATCCACTTTTTTCACAATGCCGGTAATATCCTCCAGGATTCCCTTTTCAATATAGGCGTCCAGAGGGGTACCATCCAACAGCAGAAGATCTGGCCCCTTACCCGCCATAATCTCCGTATTTAAAATCCGAAGGACATCTGATACCGTTTTCTGGCTGTCTGCCTCCAGGCCTACTTCATACCGGATATAAAGATTTGGATGATTTTTCTGATACTGAGTGATGGCCTTCCTGAAATCCCCGTCTTCATAGAGTGAATAAACCTTTAATTCCTTTTCCGGGATGGTTGAGACTTCTGGATCGTACGTATATTTCAGAAGCTTATCCCCGTCATCTCCTGTTGCCAGAATATAAAATTCACTGTCTCCTGTCATCTCCATAGCCTTAAATTCCATATCAGGGCTTCCCAGAGAGGTCAGTCCGCCGTCTATGATTTTCTCCGCTATGTTTCCATCTTTTATATGGCAATACACCCCGGTATCCCCGCAGAAAAAAAGGGTGTCTGGATCTTCACCTCCATAGAAGATAACAGGTGCCGCATCTGCATTTCCCTGCCGGTCACCCAGTTCCAGTCCGCTCTGCTCTATGGCACTGGCAAGCCCTTTATCAGGAGCTGCCACAAGTCCGCTCTCCAGATCATATTCTGTCACCTTTCCTTTCCAGTCTACGGCATACAGCCGGCTGCCGGCAGTTCCGTAGTAGGAGGTCTGCAGGCTGCTTTCCACGATTTCCCCCGCATCCCCGGTTTTCAGATCCACCTTTATTACGCGGAAGCCTGCCTGAAGATAAAAGTCCCCCTGGGATGTATAATTAAGCTGAGAGACAAGCTCGGAGGGATCCGACTGATAGGGAGACGCACTGACCTCCCCGGTATTACTGACATAAAAATATTTGATATCCACATTTTTATCTGCCCTTTCCAGATATGCCAGCACTGCCGCACCGCCTTCAGGAGAAAGAGCAATACTCGCCAGATTTGCACAAGTTACATAGCCGGTCAGGTCAATCTCTATATTGTATACCTTTTCCCAGGTATCTCCCTTTTCTTTCATTTCCCATACAGCCAGCCCTTCTCCGGGATCCTGAACTGCAATGCGTATGACTCCGTCTGTACCTTTTACCATATCAAATACTTTTGTATGCTCCGGCAGCTTTACTTCTGTCTCCAGATACCTTCCCCGGGTATCCGTCTCTTTTTCCTTTTCTTTATCAGAAGCATCCCCAAAGCAGCCTGTCAGGCAGAAAAGCAATGCTGCAAACACCACTGCCAGCCAGCGTATTTTCTTTCCTCTTCTTTTCATAAGCATCAGCCTCCCTCTTTGTATTAGTACCTGTACACCCGGGCAGGACAGACAGGTATTTTTCTGTTATATAGGTATCATAGCACAACAACCTCTATCTACCCTCTAAGGGTTCCTGCCTATTTGCCTTAAGGATTTTTAGAGGTTCATTAAAGGTTTTTATGTTATAATTGCTGCAATAGGATAAGGGAAAGGAACACCTCATTATGAGAATACTGCTGATAGAAGACGATAAAAAACTGTGTGATACCCTGACATACCAGCTGGAACGGGAGAATATCCGCACTGATGTGTGCCACAGAGGGACGGATGGGTTGGATCTGATGCTGTCCGGCGGCTATGATCTGGTCCTGCTGGACCGTATGCTCCCCTCATTGGACGGTATTTCTGTGCTGAAAGCCGCCCGGAAAGGAGGAATGCAGACACCAGTAATCTTTCTTACGGCTCTGGGAGAACTTCAGGATAAAATCAATGGACTGGACTGCGGCGCTGACGACTATATAGTAAAACCATTTGCCTTTGAAGAGCTTATGGCGCGTATCCGTACCATCTTCCGCAGACCCCAGAATCTTGTGGCACAGACGGATCTTTCATATGGGGATCTCTGCTACCGTCCCGGGGAAAATGTGCTTACCGGGCCAGGGGGACAGTGTACCCTTTCCAAACGGGAAGGGGATTTATTTGAGTTGTTTATCAGAAACCACGGCAATACCGTGCCCAGGGACGCTATCTTTTCCAGAGTCTGGGGTCCGGGTGCTCCTGTAGAGGACGGTAATCTGGACAACTATATCCATTTTATCCGGAGGCGTCTCACTTCTGTGGACAGCACAGTCACCCTGAAGACCATCCGCGGAGTCGGCTATCGATTGGAGTATGCCAATGTTTAAACGCCTTCACAAACAATTCGCCCTGTTTTCCACTGGGATTACCAGTCTGATTTTAGCCGCCATGACCTTTGTATGCCTGTTTATCTCAGAAACAGATGCTTCGAGGGAGAGTTATCTGACATTTCATACGAATACGAATACCATGCTTTCCTATCTGAGCAGTCAGTCCATTATTTCCCACCAGTGGCTTCTTGAGATGGAGGACAATTACGGGGTACACATTCGGATTACCGACAATGGAAAGGAGCTTTTTTACCGGACCCTTGACAGCGGCACAAAAGCTCCCCGACTATTTGCTCTGGCTGAGGAAAAAGCAGCGGAATCTTACGGTGTTGATGTCTCGGACAGCAACAGGAATCAATACACGGCCAATACCGCTGTTTTTACTCTGGACACCCCCTCCTGTTATGCAGCCGTATCTCTCCTCCCTAGAGAGTCCGGGAGCCTCTCTGCCACCATTGTGTACCCACTGGACAGGGAAAGGGAACAGGTACTGCGGAGGCGGATGCTCTTTTTGGGTGCAGCTGGCTGCGGGGTCCTCCTTCTCTGGATTTTTTCCTGGTTTTTCACCCGGAGACTGATAAAGCCCCTGGAGGAAGGACAGAAAAAGCAGAACCAATTTATCGCAGCAGCCTCCCACGAGCTGCGTACGCCTCTGGCAGTCATTCTTTCCAGCACTTCTGCCCTGAGGGGAACCCCTCCTAAAAAGCAGGAGCAGTTCCTTTCCCATATCCAGGAGGAAGGAGAACGGATGAACCGGCTGATCGGTGATCTACTCTCCCTCTCCAGTGCGGACAGCCAATCCTGGGTCATACACCCGGAAAGGGCTGAACCTGATACGCTTCTATTAAATATTTACGAGAAATATCAGCCTCTGGCCCATGAAAAGGGCCTGCACTGGAACGTTCTTCTTCCCGATACACCGGTCCCCGTTCAACACTGGGACAGCGGCAGAATCAGCCAGGTTCTGGGGATACTGGCAGATAACGCGGTCAGCTATACACCATCGGGAGGCAGTGTCTCTCTGGAGCTCCATATGAAAAAAGGGGGGCTGGAATACCGCATCTGCGACAGCGGGCCCGGAATTCCGGACAAAGAAAAAAGCGCCGTTTTCCAGCGCTTTTACCGTTTGGATGAATCCCATCATGATAAAGAACATTTTGGTTTGGGACTTTGTATTGCAGAAGAGATCGTGGGGATGCACAAAGGCAGGATCTCTGTGGAGGATACCCCGGGAGGAGGCGCCTCCTTTGTTGTCCGGCTCCAGACAAATGTCTACAGCATCAACCGGTAGATATTGGCAACGTCCTCCTCGTTGAGTTTGACAAAACCACCCAGCGTTCCGTTTCTTACATCGCCCCAGCAGGCAGCATGGGCCAGCTTTTCAATGTCCTCCTCCCTGGCTCCAAGTTCCCGGAAATTTTCTGGCATGCCTATGGAGCTAAGGAAGTTTTTAAATGCCTGAATGCCCGCCTTGGCTGTCTCCTCCGGATGTGCAAAATCCATGGGGCATCCCCAAACCCGGGATGCAGCCTGGGCAAACCGCATCACATTGTGCCCCATATTGTAGGTCATTACCGCAGGCATAACCACTGCAAGTCCGGCCCCGTGGGCACAGTCATAAAGGGCGGATAGCTCATGTTCCACATCATGGCTGGTCCAGTCCTGGGTTCTTCCCACGCCGCAGGAATTATTATGAGCCATCATGCCCGCCCACATGATATTGGCCCTGGCCTGGTAGTCATTTGGATCCGCAATTACCTTCGGCCCCTCATGAATCATGGTCATCATAAGGGCCTCTATCATGCGGTCCGTAACCTCCACATCCTGGGTATTCGTCATATACCGCTCGTATAAATGCGCCATAATATCAGTTATACCGCAGGCGGTCTGATAGGGAGGCAGCGTTTGGGTCAGGGCCGGGTTCAGAATGGAGAACCTGGGCCGCAGTCCTTCGCCTGTTGCACCTCTCTTATACATGCCGTCTTCACAGGTAATTACAGAGTCGGGAGAACCCTCGCTTCCCGCCGCACTGATGGTGAGAATGGTCCCCACGGGGAGTGCCTGTTCTACAAGCTTTCCCTGATAATAATCCCAGAAGTCGCCGTCATAGACTGCTCCCGCTGCGATTGCCTTGGAAGAGTCTATGGTGCTTCCTCCGCCCACTGCCAGGATAAAGTCGATTTTTTCCTTCTTGCAGATCTCAATTCCCTCATAGACCAGCCCGCTTCTTGGGTTCGGCTTCACACCTCCAAGTTCCGTATAGGTAATCCCTTCTTTTTCAAGAGATACCTTTACTCTCTCCAGAAGGCCGGAGCGGACCACGGAGCCTCCACCGTAGTGGAGCAGAACTTTAGTTCCTCCGAATCTTTTCACGTAATGTCCCGCTTCCTTCTCTGTATCTTTGCCGAACACGAAATATGTCGGTGCATAAAATGTAAAATTATCCATATTGTCCTCCTGTATTCCCACATTATTTTTTCATTATAGTTTCCTGCAGGTTTTGCCGCAAGAAGGCACTTTCATCTGCCCAGGTTACCCTTTGGTTCCCTGCCTTAGATCAGCAGCACTGACGATTCGTTATCTCGTACCTGCCGCCCTCATTCCCGCTGCCCCACTCGCACATCATTTCCAATATAGGGTACAGTGTCTGCCCGTGCTCTGTGACAGAGTATTCCACCTGGACCGGCGTGGTAGGGTATACTTTTCTGGTAATCACTCCATCCTCCTCCAACTCCCGAAGCTGGCTTGTCAGAGTCTTCTTAGGGGCTTTCTCCAGGAAATGAAGTATCTCGCTGTATCGTTTCGGCCCTTCCTCCTGCAGATAATGCAGAATCAGGGGCTTCCACTTCCCTCCGATTACTTTCAGTGTAATTTCCATCTCACAGGTGACTTTTATTTTCTGCGTCATGATACCTCTCCTTATATTTTCGTTTATCTTCATACATATATTCGTCGGCTCTTTTCATACTTGAGGTGAAAGACTCCAGCCCCTTTTCTCTCTGGACAAAAGCCCCTACCGCTGCCGTTATCTGAATCTCATTTTCTGCATTGTTCCGTTCCAGTTCCAGGACAATGGAGGCTACAGAAGCTTTCCAGGACGCCTGCCCAAGCAAAAGGACCAAAAATTCGTCGCCGCCCAGACGGTATATGTCCTCAGTTCCGGAAAATACCTTTTTCAGAATCCCCGCAACCCTCAGGATTACGCTGTCGCCGGCGGCATGTCCCTTATTGTCATTTATTTGCTTCAGATTATTAATGTCCAAGGTAATACATGTCAGTGGCAGCACTTTTTCCCAGTCAGCCTGAAATTCCTGCTCCCTTTTTGCCAGATATGCCCGGTTCTTCATCTTGGTCATATAATCCACATAGGCCATTTGGGAGTACAGTTCTTTTTCTTTTTGTTCCGTATGAAGCCTCTGTTTTATCTCTTCCGACTCGAATTGCTGTTTCATTTTCTGTATGAACTGAAAAATAACAATATATGTGAGTGATATAGCGATCAGCACAAAGGTAAATACGGGCAGATATTCCTTCCGTCCTCTGATTGGTGCGGGATAGCCCATTAACACATAGATCATGGCATAAAAGGTTACGGATAAAAGTGCCAGACTCCCCCAACCCTTTTTCTGGGTTTCCTGGATCTCCAGATATTCTTTTCGCACTCTCCAGAAAAATGTATAAAGCACGGAAAACATCAGAAGATACTCTATGGCCACCAGTCTGTTATCCTCTACATCAAAATTCATGACCATATTGAACGCATTGCACAGACCCATGATCACGATTCCAAATAAATCTGCACTGCAGAAAGTAAATACATACCGAAAGTCCCGATACTCAGACAATTGCCTGCAGAGCAGAAAGGAGGGGATTGTCAGGCAAATCGCAGCAGCAGCCGGAGTTTTCAGTCCAAGCCGGAGTCCCAACACGTACAGACCAAAGCATAAAAATAAGATTGCCGCAGAACTGATCAGCATCCTTCTGAGAGAATATCTGTGTTTACAAAGAATAAGAAAGCCGATTAAAAGAAAAAAACAGGATAACAGGCTTTGAATGGTATTATACATAACTCGTTTGCTCCTCCGGGCTTTCGCCTTTGCTGTTTGATATATTCCGTCCGAACTGCATTCTTTTTATGTGCTCCAGAGGCACGGCCGGGCTGTACAAATAGCCCTGGTATAAGTCACAGCCCAGTTTTTTCAGGGTGTCCCTTATCTCTTCTGACTCTACGTATTCCGCAATCACCTGAAAGTCCAGACTCCTGCCCAGAGAAATAATAGAGGATATGATTTCCTGATTTCTGCTGTTTCCTGGGATTCCCCTGACTAGACCTCCGTCCAGCTTCACCGCATAAAAGCTATTGTGCTGCAGATACTTCAAGCTGGTGCTTCCCATGCTGAAATCATCCACCGCGGTCTGGATGCCTGCTGCTTTCAGGCGGTTAATGTGGGCCGAAATCTCTTCCAGCTTATCCACGGAGGCTTCTTCCGTCACCTCAAGGCAATAATGGCCGCCCACTCCATAAGTATCTGCCATGCGGAGCACTCTCTCCGTAAATTTAGGGGAGTTCAGCTGATCTGCGGATATATTAGCTGAAACCGTAACATCCCATCCCAGATCCAATAATTCCCTGCATGCACTCATTGAAATTTTGATTACACAGTTTGTCATCCTGTCAAAAAAACCGTCCTCCTGCGCCAGGGATACCGCCAGAGGAGGGTAAACATTCTCTCCCATATACTTCCACCTGAGCAGAGCTTCTGCTCCAACCAAACCCCGGCTGCTGTGATACTGAGGCCGAAATTCCAGGGGCAGTCTGTTCTCCTCCACATCTACGCGGAGCTGTGCAGCCATATTTCTGGCCAAAAGTCCGATGCTGTCATGGCGATCCAGAAGAATAATCTTCCGCCCCTTATCCTGACTTTCTTTCACAAGTCCTGTCAGCTCATTCAAAAGCAGCTCCGCCTGATTCTTTCTCACCCGTTCTGCGATTCTTACAAAGGGTGCGTAGACAGCCGTCCCCGCTGCAACGATCACAAGCTGTACAAGGACGCCTCTCCAGGATCCGGAGGCCAGGTAACCGCTGAAAAACACTGGCGTGGTCCAGGTCACTGTCTTGTGCAGAATTGGGAGAAACCCTGAGGCAGCTGCCCCGTAAGCAATCAAAAGAGAACAGATTGGCGTCAGGATAAAAGGGATCACCATAACAGGGTTCAGGACCACCGGCATGCCGTAGACCAGAATTTCATTAATATTAAAAAATACTGCGGGAGCGGCCGAACGGGCCAGATATCGGTTATCTCTGCCGCGGGCAAACAAAAGCAGCGCCAGCAGCAGACAGATAGAGGCACCGCAGCCTCCAATTAAAGCGTAATTATCTAAGAAAGATTTGGATATGACAACCCCTGATAACGTATCGTTGGGAAGCAGATAGGTCTGCGCCACCTGCTCCAGGGCATTCCCCCCATGGATACCGAAGGCCCAAAGGAAATCCAGAACAAACACATACAGGAGCCCTGCACCCAGTCCGTCATTTATATCATGGAATATATTTACAATAATAGTTGTAATCAGATCATTCAGGTTCTCTGCATGGAATAGCTTCTGTATCATCAGATTGATTCCTATAAAAATGAGAGAGCAGAAAAGCAGGGGATACAATGATGCCAGGGAGTTTCGGTAATCCACATCTGTTCCCGGAGAACGGAACCGGTATTCCTTCGCCATCCAGGAGTAAAACAGATAAAACAACCGCGTTCCCGCTATTGCCGAGAACATGGCGGTAAAAACCCCAACAGGTCCCAGATCGCTTAATTCCATAGAACCGCTGGCTGCCCCGAAGCTGGCAGCGAAGCAGACCACCGATATTACCATTGCCATCACTCTGAGAAAAGGATTCCTCTCCTTCATGGTTGAGGAATAATAATAGCTGATACTCATTACAAGGTAGACAGACATAAAGCCAACCGTAGAGTCAAAAGTAAAATTAAGTATCGTCAGGAAAAATCCTCCGCCCCACACCTCTATAAAAGACTGAAAGGCTGCCATTGGAAAATTACGGAGCAGAAGGGCAAAAGAGCCCAGCAAAAGTACAGGAATCAGCAGGATAAAGCCCTTTCTAATAGAAGAAAAAATATTATTATTTTCAATTTTATATATAGTTCTCAGTATATTTGTGTACATATAGCCCTCAGCCTTTACGGTTCTTATTATTTTACTGCTAACTTATACTATACCATATATTTTACCCTTCCTGTTAGTGCCTTTCAACCAAAATTTTATGTCTGCCGAAGGGGTTACCCAAGAGTGTCCTCCAGATGCATGGTATAAAATGATTGACAAGTAAAGAGCACTATTCTACACTGTCGTTAACAGTACTTATCTGTCTGCGGCGGATAAGGCTCAGCACAATATTTAGAATAAGCGAGAAGTCTATGTGACTATTCTTCCAGGGAAGGGAGGTGACATGGCTATGAGGAAATGTATCAGATGTGGTACGGTGATGGTTGAGCATTGCTCCATAAAAGTAGAAGGCGCCGGATATGGTATTGTGATGGCAACAGACGACAGAAAGTTATTCCCCAACCGGATCGGAAAACCACAGGTGGCGATTTGCCCGGAGTGCGGGGAGGTTTCTATCTACATGGCTGATGTAGAAGGGAAGCTTGGAAAGACGCCGATTTCGGAGTCTTAAGGAATAAGATTCCGAAAAGTTATTGCGTATAAAAGGAGGAAGCATACGATGCAGAAAAATAACGAAGAATGTTTAATCTGTAAAGAACGGTTGGTTTACCTGGAGGAGGCAGAACAGATGGAATGTGCTCTGTGCCATAAAGTGGAAACCAGCAACTGCCGCTGTGCAGGCGGACATTATGTGTGCAGTGAATGTCACATGAAAGGGATCGACAGCTTTTTGGGATTATGTCTGAGTGAATCTTCAAAAAATCCTTATGATATCCTGCTTAAGCTGATGGCGCTCCCCTCCTGTCATATGCATGGACCGGAACACCACATTTTGGTGGGCAGCAGCCTGTTAACCGCCTATAAGAATGCCGGCGGCGAGATAGATCTGCAAAAGGCACTGTTAGAGATGCAAAATCGCGGCCGCCAGGTACCCGGAAGTATCTGTGGACTGTGGGGGAGCTGCGGCGCCGCAGTCAGCACCGGAATTACTATCTCCATTATCACCGGGGCTAGTCCTTTGTCCGAAGAATCCTGGGGATGGTGCAATGAGATGACGTCTCGTGTTCTGGCTCACGAAGCGAAAATCGGAGGGCCTCGCTGCTGTAAGCGTAATTCAGCCATTGCTGTACTGGAAGCCATAGACTTTATCCGGGAAAAATTTAATGTCGGGATGGAAAAGCCTGAAAAAATCATCTGCGGCTACACCGCTAAAAACAACCAGTGTATCGGCACAAGATGCCCTTTCAACCCGCAGAATGCATAGAAATACATAAATAGTGTACGTAAAGTAAGGAAGCTTCCGTTTAAAATAACGGAAGTCTTCCTACTTAAAACTATATACCTGTTACATAAAGTGAATGCTGTCAGGATCGAATCTGTCTTTTCTCTTCCTCTCTCCCTCTGCGTATCCCAGCGCCAGTACAGAAAAGGGTACATACCGGCTGCCGCACTGCAGGTATTCGGCCAGTGCCCCCACTCTTTCCTCATCCGGATAAAATCCCAGCCAGACACCGTCCAGCCCCTCTTCCTTTGCCCCCAGCAGCACTGTCTGTGAGCAGGCTGCCAGATCTTCCACCCACCAGCTGTTGCCCTGCTTATCCAGTCTTACTTTCTCACAGTTCATACAGGGAATAATAAGTACGCCTGCCTCTCTGGCAGGCCCGGCATAGGGACTCATCTTAGAAATCTTCTCCCGCTCCCGGGGATCCGTTACCACAAAAAACTCCCATTCTCTGTTATTTGCTGCAGTGGGCGATGTCATGGCATATCTGAGAATCCGCAGAATCTTTTCCCTTGTCACCACTCTGTTTCTAAATTTCCTGACCGAGATCCTTTTCTCTATGACAGACTGTTGGTACGCTTCTGCGAGCTTTCTGTCCGTTGAGGCAGTCTGAACCGTCACGCTGTAAGAGATACTATCCCTCTGCCCCGCTTCAAGGATCCGGATTCCCCTCTTTTGAAAGGGATCAAAGCCCTCATCAGTTCCCGCAGCCATTCCGTTGCACGGCTCCATACACAGATAGGGGGCTTCCGGTCTGGACCACAGAGAAAAATGGCTGAAACCTGGAAAGTCCAGAATAATTCTGCAGCTGTTTCTTGTATTCCCCAAAACGGCCCTCTCAGAGGCCAGCCCTTCAAAATTCCATGCTCCCCCTTCAAACATATCCCTGGCCAGATCTATCCGCCGTGTTTCTTTCAGACATGGAACCGGGGGGCCTATCTCCCTTCCGTCTGTGAGCGGATAGCGGGGAGCAGTCTCCGGTTTATCAAATTCTATATAATAATCTTCATATCTTTCCCCAGGCAGCAGAGGCACCCGAAAGCCTATGTGTTCTCCGATGGAATAAGGCATGGGACCGTCTGAACGATTATGGACATACTGCTCGGTCAGCAGCACATTTTTGTCCAGGGTATAGACAATCGTCAGCTGAAAATCAAAAGGATAATAGTTCTTCGTTTCTTCCCCTGAAGTAAGGGTGCAGATTATCTGGTTTTCATTCTGCCGGACATCAAAGATCAGGTTTCTTGCAAACCCGTGAAGGGGCATCTCATATTCTCTGCCTTTATAAATATAACGGTTGTCCTTCCAGTCCCCGACTGCGGGGAAGAGCAGAGGGGAGTGGTCCTCCCAGTATCGGGGATCCCCCTGCCAGATGAATTCTGTACCGTCTTCCGGGCTTTGCAGCGAAACCACCTCTGCCCCCCGGGATGCAACCGTCAGGGAGAGATAGTCATTGCTGACCGTATATTCTGCCCCGTCTCTCATCCCCCGTTCCTCTTCAGATATTCACAAATCCGCTTCCCCTGTTCTTTCTGGGCTTCTGTGACAGCCCCGCTTGGACGTTTCAGCTGTCCGCACGGCACCCCCATGCAGGTAAGGGTGGCTTTTATTGTTGGAAACAGTCCTGTCTCATTGAGCATGTCCTCTACATCATTGATCTTTCTCTGATAGTTCAGGGCAAGTCCATAGTCTCCTGCCTTTACCGCTTCATAAAGCTTCTTTGCAAAAGCTCCTGTCAGATTAAAGGTTCCGCCGATTGCGCCGTCTGTCCCCATAATAAGCGCATGCAGAAGTACATCGTCAAACCCCGTAAAAATAGTGGCCTCAGGACATCTCACTCTCACTCGGTCCAACAGATAATAATCGTTGTGGGTATATTTCAATCCTATAATATTGGGATGTTTCAGAAGTCTTACAAGCATCTCTTCCGTAAAGTCCACCTTTGAAAAGGAGGGAATCACGTACACAAGCAGAGGCAGATGGATATGATCCGCTATATAAAGATAATGATTCACAATCTCCTCCTGAGAATATCCGTGAAATACCGGGGGGACCAGAGCTGCTGCCGTATACCCCAGCCTGCGGGCTTCCTCCGCAAGTTCCAGAATCTCCTCATCTGCCAGCGCTGTAATATTCGCAGCCAGGTCAGTCTCCCCGGATGCCTCATCCGCTGCAATACCCAAAAGGTCTTTCACCTCTTTGGTGGTCATCTTAAACCTTTCTCCCATGGTTCCCCCCACAAAGATTCCATCTGCCCCGCAGTGGGTTATGCTGTGGCGGATGACCGCCCTGGTTCCTGCCTCGTCCACGGAACCGTCTTCCTTAAATGCTGTTACAATTGCCGTATAGATTCCCTGCATTCCCGTCACCTCCTACAGTACTCCTTTTAAAATATAGTTCTTTTCCTGGGTCAGTTCCTCCAGGGTTCGGGATATCCCCTCCCTGCCTATCCCGCTTTTCTTGTAGCCGCCAAATGCCAAATCCGGGGTGCGGTAGGCACTTCCGCCGTTTATGACATTTCCCGCTGTTTCCAGTCTGGAGGCAATGGACACTGCCCTTCCTGTGTTTCTGCTGAATACCGCTCCGGAAAGGCCGTAGCAGGACTGGTTGGCCAGGCAAATGGCCTCCTCCTCAGAGGTTACTGTGATAATGGGAAATACTGGGCCGAAGATTTCCATATCTCTGGCCACATCCATATCACCGGTTACCCCGTCCAGCACCGTGGGCTCAAAAAATGCTCTGTCCCGGCGTTTCCCGCCCAGGATGCATCTTGCCCCCTGGCTTACACACAGGGCAACCTGTTCTTCCACCTGGACCGCAGCGCTCTCACTGATTAAACAGCCTACTGTATTCTCTGCATCCAGAGGATCTCCGATTTTCACCTTTTTCAGCTTTTTCACCAGCTTTTCCACAAATTCCTGTTTCACTGCCTGGTGAATCAGAAAACGCTTGCTGGCACAGCATATCTGTCCGGAGTTTCCCATCCGGCTCCCCACAGCCTCCTCCACAGCCAGATCAATGTCTGCGTCATCCATTACGATAAAGGCGTCATTTCCTCCCAGCTCCAAAAACACACGGGTAAGGTTCGCCGCGGCTTTCTGATAGATATCCCTTCCTACTTCTGTACTCCCTGTCATAGAGATGGCATCCAGCCCCGGATTTCCGCACAGGCAGTCTCCCACCACGCTTCCCTTGCCGGTCACTACCTGGGCCGCACACTTTGGCACACCTGCCTCATACAGAAGCTGGGCCATGCGGATTACGGCAAGGGGATTGTAACTGGGCGGTTTAATAATCACTGCGTTTCCGGCCACAAGGGCTGACATCACCTTATGGGAATACAGATCTACAGGATAGTTAAACGGAAGAATAATGGCCATAACTCCCAGCGGCTCTCTTCTTGTAAATACAATATCTTTTTCCTGGTTTCCCAGCGTGCTGCCTCCGGGAAGACAGTTTCCGTACAGGTGTGCAGCCATCTCACAGTATCCCCGGGTAACCCTGGTGCATACATTGATCTCATCCTCCGCCTCTGCCAGGGTTTTCCCGGTCTCCATGGTAAGCAGCCTGGCGATCTCGTGCCGTTGTTCCTCATAGAGCTGAATATATTTATAGATTATCTCATTTCTGCTTGCCTGGGAGAGGCCGCCCCACTCCTTCAGGCCCTGTCTGGCTGCAACAACAGCCTCGTTGATATAAGCCTCAGGGACATCCGGCACTGTGTCTATCACGTTTCCATTTACAGGATTTGTGATTTCTATTGTTTTCAGGCCTTCCCCAATCTCTTTTCCGTTTATATTTACCAGCATAAAAATCCTCCGTTCTTCCTACATTTTCTTTAGCCGCATAAGGGAATACGGCAGTTCCTCACTCAGGGTCATCACAAAGAGATTTCCTTTGGAATCTCCGCAGAAGCCGTGGGTCATCAGGGGGGACATATAATATCCCAGCTGTGCCACAACTTCTATATCATAATTAAATATGGTAATGCCGCCTCTCTCCCCTACATAGATATACTCACTGTCCGCCCATATTTCTGAGGGCTGATACAGTCCTTCTGAGCAGTAGGCCAGCAATTCTCCGTCCTCCCGGAATACCTGCACGCTGTTCCCCTCCCGGTCAGCCACCCAGATTCTGTCCTCTTTATCCGCCCATAAACTGTGCATTACAAAAAACTTTCCCGGTTCCGTCCCTGGGGCTCCCCAGGTATGAAGAAGGGTTCCGTCCGGGGCAAACTTGTGCAGTGCACAGTTGGCGTAGCCGTCGCTCACAAAGATATCTCCCTTTGATGTCTCTGCGGCACAGGTAGGCCGGTTAAAGGGCGGCGCCGCATGGGTGATTGTCTTAATACTTTCTATAAAACTCCAGTTTTTCTGATAGGGAAGATTCATGGGAATCACAGTCCCGCTGCTGTGCATTCTCCACCAGATATCTCCCTGGTATCCGCTGTCGCTGGGCACCCCGTAGTTTCCCAAATCCCGGATCAGCTCTCCCTCCATGGTCAGTTCCCGGATCACATGGCTGTTAGAGTCCGCACACAGAAGAGTCTGCCGGCTGGTTACAAATACAGAATGTATGAACTGAAACAGCCCTTTTCCGAAATCCCTTACATAATATCCGTCGGGATCCACCAGAACGATGGGGTGGTCTCTGTCCCTGGTTGCCAGGTATAGATAATCGTTCCGGTCACAGCAGCCCGTACAGGCCGGCACATATTTTAAAAAATCAGGAAGCTTAAGGTAGTCCTTATCCAGCTCATAGGCATGGCTTCCATCCTGAAATATTGTCTTAGATTTAGAGTCCCTCTCTCTGCTGCCTTTTACAATCTTCATCCTCTCTCACCTACCATCTGCGCTTAAAATTACACCAAGTTTTAAATTCTTCATCTGCTTTGGGCCTGTTTTCCGGAATCCCGGGCAGTGATGCCGCCCCGTCTACCACCAGATTGGTTCCTGTGATATAGGCAGCTTCATCGCTGGCAAGAAATGCCACTGCATTTGCCACGTCTTCCGGCGTGCCCATCCTCTCTAGGGGCAGCTGTTTCCAAAGGTTATCCAGATCCTCGATCTCCTGTTCACAGACGCCTTCTTCCCGCAGCTCCTGGCTGGTCCGGACTCTGATAGGCCCCGGAGAAACACAGTTTGCCCGGATTCCATAGGGTGCAAGATCCAGAGCAAAGGTCTGGATAGAGCGGATCAGTCCGGCCTTCAGTCCTCCGTAAAGCTCGTCATAGGGAAATGCCCGGAGCCCCCTGCAGGAGGAGATAAAAATTATGTTCCCCTTTATTCCGTTTTCTCCCATGATTCTTCCCGCCTCCCGGGCAGCCATCAGATAGGAACGGAAGTCCAGATTGATGAGAAAATCAATGGTCTGTTCATCCATTTCATAGATACTGTGAACCAGCGACTGCCCTGCATTGCAGACCAGAAGATCCAGCCCCCCCAGTTCCTCATATGCTTCCCGCACAAATGCTTCCGCTGTCCCCTTCTCATTCAGGGCTGCCCCATGGCAGAAGCACTTCACCGGATATTGTCCAGTAATTTCTTCTACCAGGGCTTCTGCCTGGGCCTTTCCCCTCTCAGAGCTGTAGGTAAAAGAAATGTCATACCCCTCTCTGGCCAGTCTTCTTACAATTCCTCTTCCAATTCCCCTGCTCCCGCCGGTAATTGCTGCTTTTTTATTCCTCATGTCTCACTTCTCCTTTATTCTTTTTCACCGCACAATACACAGGCCGCCCCTGGAATGGGCACTGCGTCACACATCTTGACAGCTCCCAGTTTTTTATCCAGCCGAAAGCTCACAAGGTTTCCCGTATATTGGTTTGCTGTCAATATATAGTTGTCATTCTCTGTGATGGAGAACATTCTTGGGTGGCATCCCCCTGAGGGGAAAAGCCGGGGCGCTTCCAGGGTCCCCTCTGGGGTAATGGGAAACAGGGACAGGTATCCCTCCTCTTGTTTCCTGCTGCCCCACGCCCTTGTAGACGTCAAAAGCCAGCGGCCGTCAGAGGTTACTGCTATCTCCCCTGCAATATATTCTCCGGTTTTGCTGTCCCCCAGCAGAGAGATCCTCTGCATTTGCAGCAGCTTTTTTTCCTTTGTCCATTGAAAGGCATATACCATGTTCTCTAGTTCACAGACCAGATAAAGCCAGCGGCCCCCTGGATGTCTGGCCAGATGCCTGGGGCCGTCTCCCGGGTGAACCTTTACTTCCCACAATTTCCGGGGCATTCCCCCACTGAGGTCATAAAGAACAATCTCATCTGTACCCAGATCCGGAACCAGCAGCATTTCTGGTTCCCATAGAAGATGTACTTCGTGGGGATGGGGCCTGTTCTGCCGTTCCCCCACGCTTCTTCCCTGATGCACAATTCTGCAGGTATCTGGAAGAAACCTTCCCTCCCCATTCAGGTACAGCATTCCGATATCACCGCTCTCGTAATTGGCATAATAGATGCGTGTCCCGTCTCTGTCCATACTGATATGGCAGGGGCCCTTCCCCGGTATTTCTTTTTCATCCACCAGCCGGGGAAGTCCGTCCTTTGAATCCCGGTAGACCGATATCCAGTTTCTGCCTGCTCCCTCGTTTACTGCGCACAGAAGTCCTTCATCTCTGTTCCGGGCGAGAAACCCCGGATTGCTGCATTCCCTCTGAACTCCACTTATATGTAACCTTCCGGTATCTTCGTTTAAACCACAGACATAGATACCCCCGGGGGCCGTTTCGTCTGTACAGGTGCCTATCCATATTCTTCTGTCCATCGTGTCACCCGCTACATTTTATTTTTAATAGAGTCAATATACATCATGACAAAAATGATCAGCGCTTTGGCGATCTGGAAGAGATAGATATCTGCCCCCATCATTGTCAGTCCATTCTCGATTACCGTCAGGATAAGAACCCCGGCGAATGCCTTGGGAAATACGCTCCCCTCACCCCCGGCCAGGGAAACGCCTCCCAAAACCACAGCGGATACTGCCGTAAACTCATATCCGTCCCCCAGTTCACGAGTAATGCTTCCCAGATTTATAGAGATCAGCATGCCGCCCAGTCCGGCGAAGAAGCCGCTGATAATAAAGGCTGCCAGCTTGTAATTTTTTACATTGATTCCCAGCTTTTCAGCTGCTGAATAGTTGGAACCCACAGCAACCAGTTTTCTTCCAAACGTACTGTATCTCAAAAGGATCTGCATTAGGATCATGACAGCCAATATAAACACGATAAAGCTGGAAAGCCCAAAAATCTTTATGTTTCTGAAGTTCAGAACCTCCTGCGGCATATTGATGGCGACAGTATTGGTCAGCTTCACTACAATCCCCACAAGTGCCAGCTTCATAGAGAGGGTCACCAGCCAGGCATTCAGCTTTACTCTGGTTACAAGAAGACCATTTATCAAACCAATGAATCCTCCCAAAAGAGGCATTAAGATCATACACAGATAGGGATTCCACCCGTGGTTCACCATAAGCAGGGCGCTTACTGACGCGGCGAACCTGCAGTTGGCGCCTACGGACAGATCTAACTCTCCTACGATCAGTGCAAAGGTTAGTCCGATTCCTATTGACAGCATAAGCGTTGAGTTTCTCAGTATGGTAATCCAGTTTGTAGAAGTCAGAAAATGCTCCGACAGGGAAGAAAAAACTATAATTGTGATAACACCGAAAATATAAACCGCATGGTTAAGGGCTGTCAGCTTCAGATTTTTTAACTTTATGCTTTTATTCATTTTGCCCCTCCTTTATTCCCAGGCAGAGATCCATGAGATTCTCTTTGCTGATGTCTTTTTTCCTGACCTCGGCGGTAATTGCTCCATTTCTTACGATAAGTACCCGGTCACACAGGTTCAGGTTTTCTTCAATCTCAGAAGAAACCATTACCACAGAGCCTCCCTGCCTTGCCAGTTCCAGGATCTTTCTGTGAATAAAAGATTTTGCATTTACATCCACCCCCCTGGTAGGCTCATCTATAAAAAACACATCCGGATTCTTTCCTATGCATCTCGCCATGATCACCTTCTGCTGGTTTCCGCCGCTCAGCGTCTCCACCAGTACGTTTTCATCCGGTGTCTTTATCTGCATTTCCTCAATCATTTTTAAAGAGTATTCATGTTCTTTCTCTACATCCATCTTTATATTTGAAAAATTCCCGATATTAGCCATAGTGATATTTTTCCAGATAGGCATGGACATAAATAACCCGTCATAATGTCTGTCCTCCGTCACATAGGCACATTCCTCCAGAAGCTTATGCCCGCTGATCCGGATCATTTTACCTTCTTTGTTTCTTTTATAAATTGTTCCGCTGTCAGGCTTATCCAGAGCAAATATACTCCGTATAATCTCCGTTCTTCCGGATCCGAGCAGCCCCCAGAGTCCCAGAATCTCGCCCTTTTTTACAGAGAAATTTATGTTCTTAACTGCCGGATAGCAGTTCAGATTCTCAATTTTCAGAACCTCTTCCCGGTCCTTCTCGTCCTCCTGATTCACCACGGTCTCTACTTCATGACCGGCAATCCCAGTAATCAGCTCCCTGGTGCTTACTTCCTTGATCCGGAAATCTCCCGTTACCTCTCCATCCCGCATCACAACCGTCCTGTCACAGATTTTCAGTACTTCATCCAGGAAGTGGGTAATATACATCACGATCTTCTGCTGTTCCTTCAGCTGATTAATAATTCGGAACAGGTTTTCTTTTTCCTCCAGAGACAGAGACGAAGTGGGTTCATCGAAAAGTACGATCTCCGCATCTCTCACCAGTGCCCTGGCAATTTCTATCATTTGCTTTTCTCCCACCGTTATATTTTTAGCCAGTTCTCTTGGGTTTACCTGAGCCCCTATCATAGAAAGATACCTGGATGCATCCTCATACATTTTTTTATACTGCAGATGGCCGGCCTTTGTATAGTCCTTCAGGTTATAGATAAAAACATTCTCCGCCACCGTAAGATCCTTGAATACCACCGCCTCCTGATGTATCAGTGCAATTCTGCTTTTTTCAGAGTCCTTCTGATTCCGGATTTCTATCTTCTTCCCGCCGATATAATATTCACCGGAGTCAATAGCGAGTTCCCCGGCCAAAGCATTCATAAATGTAGATTTACCTGCTCCATTGATACCAATGATGCCCAGTACAGACCCTTTATCCGCTGTAATGGTCACATCGTTCAGCGCGTGTACCCCGGGAAAATATTTATGTAATTTTACTGCTTCAAAATACGCTCTGCGTTCCATCTCTATGCCCTCCTTGCTTTTGCCCGGATGGTATCAAAATAGGTAATAAAGATGAATACCATACCTTTTATAATCTGAATCGAATAATAGTCAATGCCAAAGAGCACTAACAGGTTTGACAATCCGTTGATAATAAAGGCACCTGCAAATGCACCCACTGCGGTTCCCACCCCGCCTTTTATACTTGCGCCGCCCACAATTGCCGCGGCAATAACATCCAGAGATGTAGAATCTGATGCAAGTGACAGAGAAGATGATGCAATCCTGGCAGTTAAAACAATTGCTGCGATTCCAGACAATACTCCAGAGATTAAAAACACCTGAATCTTAACCTTGTCTGTTTTAATCCCGCATGCCTGAGCGCTTTTTTCATTGGTACCTATGGCATAAATACAGCGGCCGAACCCTGTTTTGGTCAAAACAAACTGCAGGACAATCAGACAGACAATCATGACCGCAATATTGGCATGTATGGGGCCGTAATACTTTCCGAACAGGCCGGTGAATTCCTGGGGCACAGGAATACTGCTGGATTTTGTAACCTTCAGGGAAAGTCCGTTTGCAATCAGCATAGTAATCATAGTAGCCACAAACGCATTAATTTTCAGCTTTGCTACTGATAATCCATTGAACAGTCCTGCCAGAACTGCCACTGCCATAATAGACAAGATCCCCAGCAGTATATTGTTTGTCTGACGCATAACCAGCGCGCCTATACAGCCGGACAGCATCATTACAGAGGGTATGGAAAGGTCTATCCCTCCGCTGACCATTACATAGATCTGGCCCGCAGCCATAATTGCCACCGCACTGCACTGGATTAAAATACTGGATATGTTTTTCCCCGAATAAAAACCTGGTTTAGCAAACGCAATAGCCAGCAAAAGAACTGCCCCAGCTGCCAGGCTGGCTAAAATAAATGTTTTATCCTTTCTGTTCATAAAGGCATTTTTCTTTTTAGCACAGTACCTCTGTATACTCATTAAAAACCTCCTTCAGGTTCCCGGGCAGCCCAGGGCTGCACCGGGGGCATTCTTTTGCTCTATTTTTCAGTCTTTTTCACATAGTCATATACCCAGAAATAGTCTTTATCCAGCAGAGGCTGAATATTATCCGGTGTAATGGCTTCTGATTTCACAAAGAAATCCCCTGGCTCTTCTCCAAGCGCCAGTTTTACTGCATTGTCTATGGTATTGGTAGATACCTCAGGCAGGTTTTCATAGCCGGTAGCATCCAGATATCCATCCTGAATCATTTTCAGCCCAATCTCGCAGCCGCCTGCTGCCGCCAGATACATATGTCCTTCCTCCCCTGATTTTATCCATTTGTCAAGGCCTTCCAGAACACTCTGCACTCCAAGCATCAGGTCTTCATTTGGGGTAAAGATAAGATTAGCATCCGGGTTGGACTGAAGCGTAGGCGCCAGTTTATTCATTACCGTCTCCACGGACCAGTTACTCTCAATATCCGCAGCGATTGTGGCCCCATTATCCTTAACTGCAGCCTCGCACCCTTCTCCGTATCTCATGGCATTCTGATCTTTTAAATCCCCCTGTACCCGAATCACTTTAATTTCATTCGCGGGAATTCCGCTCTCAATCATTTTCTTAATGGCAGCATCCACAGATACATATGCGGTGTCGTAAGTGTCCGGTGCAACGGTTGAGTCCGCCTCAGGCCCGCCCGGGGTCAGTCTGCGGCAGAAAGAAATAAACTTTTTCCCTGCGTCATGTGTCTCGGTGATGGATGACCATATTGCGGTTGTGTCAATGGCGCCGGATACCACCACGTCCACATCCTGGTTCAGCAGATCCCGGATCTGAGTCTCCTGGGCAGCCGCATCGTCACCGGCAGTAGTTTCAATGAGTTTTACCTTCACATCATTTTTCTCGTTGTATTCGTCCACATACCATCTCAGATAATCTGCCATAGCCGACCATGCCTGAGTTCCCAGAGACGGCCAGGCGATTCCCACTGTAACTTCTGTTTTCTTCTCTGCATCAGAATCCTTACTGCCTGCCTCGGTTTTCTATTCCTCTTTTTTAGCCTCTGTGTCCTTCCCTGAATCTTCAGAGGATGAGCAAGCGGTAAGGGGACAGGATACCAGCGCCATTGTCAATACTGCGGCCATTACTTTTTTCAAATTTCTCTTCATACGTTTAACCTCTCTTTTTTTACTATTTATTTTCTGCCCCATATCTGCACTGCTCCGGATCAGTGTCATGATACAATAAGGCATACTAACCAGGTAATCTTATATCTGCCTTCAGTCTTTAGCAGCGGGAGCTTTATCCTCTTTCAGTATAAAGTCCGCCAGGCATTCTAACTGCATCGCCATAGTAACTGCTCCCGGATCCAGGAAGCCTACAGATTTATCCTCTCTGTAGCTGGCCCTGCCCTTCACTGCCTCCATATCTCTCGTGCTTTCTGCTCCTTCCCGGGCCGCCCGGGCCATTTGTCTCAGACATTCTCCGCTGCTCTTTCCTTCCTCCAGTCCCTTAGCATAAGCAGAGGCTGCAGGATATACCGCATCCAGCATGGTCTTATATCCTAATTCTGCATTCCCACGGGAACGGATCGCCTCTGCCCATCCCTGAAGGATTTCCCCCAGAAGTTCCTGATCTATACTTTCCCTATTCGCCAGAAGGCCCGCCGTCTTCAGATATGCACTGCCGTACAGAACCCCTGAGGAACCTCCCATAGCGGACATCATAGTCATGGCTATATTCCGGAAAAGTTCCTGGTAGGTTGCGCCCTCCCACTCTTTTGACTTTTCTAACAATTTTTCAAACCCAATGGTAAGATTCAGCCAGTGATCCCCGTCACCCGTTGCGGAATCCAATTCTGTAATATACTCCTTATTCTCTCGTATCACTCCGGCCGCCTTTGTAAGATACCGGAGGTAGTCCTCTTTGTATATCTGAAACATGTGCTCCTCCTTCCTTTACTGCAGTGTCAGCGCCGGTGAAGCGCACGGGGCCTGCAGCAGCCTCTTCAGCTCATCGTCCAGCCTCAGCATAGAGACGGAACAGCCCGCCATCTCCAGGGATGTCATATAATTTCCCACAAAAACCCGGCAGGTACTTATCGCCTTCTGCTCCAGCAGTTTTTTAATACTGGCAGCCAGTACATAGAGTTCCATCAAAGGCGTCCCGCCCAATCCATTAATCATAAGTGCTGTTTCACGGGAACGGTAATCCAAGTCCTCCATGATTTTCTCCAGAAGAACCTCTGCCAGTTCATCTGCTGTTTTTACTCCTGACTTCTGTATTCCGGGTTCTCCGTGAATCCCCATTCCTATCTCAATCTCGTCCTCTCCCAGTGCAAACCCGGGTTTGTCCAGTCCCGGCAGGATACACGCACTCATAGACATTCCCATACTTCTTACATTGTCCGCAGCCTTCTGGGCAGACAGCTTTACCTGCTCCAGGTTAGCTCCTTCTGCCGCCCGTGCCCCGGCAATTTTATGTACAAATACCGTACCTGCGATTCCCCTTCTGCCTGTAGAATATGTGCTGTCCGGTACGGCAACATCATCCTTTACCACTACACTTTCTACAGAAATTCCCTGGGCTTCTGCCAATTCTTTTGCTATGGAAAAATTCATCAGATCCCCAGAATAATTTTTCAGGACTACCAGCACACCAGCCCCCGTATCAATATCCTCCATTGCTTTCAGCATCTGATCCGGAGAGGGAGAGGCAAACAGATTCCCTGCCACCGCAGCGTCCAGCATCCCCTTCCCTATGTATCCTGCATGGGCCGGCTCATGCCCGCTTCCCCCCACAGACATAACCCCTACTTTTCCCTTTTTCTTTTCCTTCAGGGACACCACCCGGTACTCCCTGAACCACTGTATCTCCTGGTTGGCAAATACAAACCCTTCCAGCATCTCATCTACAATGTTCTGTGGTTCATTCATGATTTTCTTTACCATTTGCTTCTTTCTCCTCCTTTTGTGGAAGCGCTTCCATGTTTTCCCTTTTTATAATCCAGATAATTATCTGGATTATAAAATTACTTTTGTCCGTCCATCAGGGTATGTCAATCTTAATCGTGGACGGCATATAATATTTTCTGGCAGGCAGCTCCGGATCTTTGACCCGCTCCATCAGCATGGTGGCCGCCAGGTTACCCATCTTCATGGGATCCCGTTCAATATAGCTGTACTTCAGCTCTTCAAAGGTATCAAGCTTGTCAAAGGAAATGCAGTTGATATCCTTCCCCAGCTCCAGCTTTGAGTCGTAAACCGCTTTGATAAAACCTATGGTAGTCAGATTGTTTGTGGTAAAAAATGTTTTTGGGTAATCCCCTGACTGAAGAATCTTTTTCGCTATCTCGTATGCGGTCTGCGTGGTGAAATCTCCCTGATATACCTTTTTCTGTTCCACGGGAATACTGTTCTCCTCCAATGCCCTCAAATAGCCTTGGTATCGATCCCGGGCTGTCTTTGTGTTAAGATCCCCGGTTATGATTCCAATATCTCTGCAGCCCTCCTGGATCATAGCTTTTGTTGCATTATAAGCTCCCGCAACGTTGTCAAAATATACCAGATCCCATTCATAAAAATCCAGACCGGAATCCATAAAGACTACCGGGATATGTAACGAATGGATCAGCTCCTTGTACTCCTTGATTTCCTTCAGATCCATGTCATTGATAGAGGGAGTGATAATCAGCCCCTTCAGCTTCTGCTGTTTTAGTAAATGAAGCTTTCTCTCTTCTTTTTTAAAATTCTTATTGGAATTGCACAGGATCAAGAGCAGCTCACTTTCCTCCAACACTCCTGTAATTCCCTCCACAGCAGCAGCAAAATATGGATTGTGTGCCTCAGGAACAATTACTCCCACCATGTTGCTGTCCTGCCTGGCAAAATTCCTGGCAGTTGCGGAGGGCACGTAATCACAATTTTCTATTACTCTCTCTATCTTTTTCCTTGTTTTTTCACTGACATACCCGGTATGGTTCAATACTCTAGACACCGTTGCCTTGCCCACACCGGCTTTTTCAGCTATGTCTTCAATTGTCATTTTACTCTGCACGTATCTACTCCTTTGTGGAATCGCTTCCATTTGCTATATATGTACATTATCACAGCATTTCACATTTTTCAATAGTATTTTTGTACAATCTCCCATATATTTTTTTGTCTAAATCGCATATTTCAAAAATATTCGCAGTTGTTTTATTGTTTTTTCAACTATTATATGATAATTTAAACATGTACCTTAGCCTTTTATATGGAAACGCTTCCATTTATCTAAATAACTATTCACATTATGTTCTGAAGAACAGAAAGGAGCATCACTCTATGGACCTACACTTAAAAAATAAAATTGTTGTTATAACAGGAGGAACTGCCGGTATCGGAAAGGCTGCTGCCTTCCAGTTTGCTGAAGAAGGAGCTTCTGTTGCCGTTTGCTCCCGCTCCCCTGAAAAAATCAGAAATTTTCTGGAGGAGGCCCGAAAAAAGCACTTGTCTGTATCTGCTTCTGCCGCAGATATCACAGACCCCAGGCAGCTGAAAAGCTTTATTGATGAGGCAGGCAGTACCTATGGGAGAATCGACGTATTATTTAACAACGCGGCCCAGAGTCATATGTGCTATCTGACACAGCTTGAGGACAACGCGTGGGATTCCGTTGTGGCTTCCAACCTGTCTTCCGTGTGGAAAGCAGTTAAATATGCTCTTCCCTACATGAAAGAGCACGGCGGAAGTATTATATCCACCAGCTCACTGGCTTCCAGAGTCCCTACCACTTCGATCGGTGCCTACGGAGTAACAAAGAGCGGCATCAATGCTATGACCAGAATGCTGGCCTCTGAACTTGCCCCGTACAACATCCGGGTAAATGCAGTTGCTCCCGGAGTCATTGCCTCCGATATGGTAAAAAACAGTATTTTAAAAAGTAAAGGACTGCATTATCTCTGTCATACCTCTGTCTTGCAGAGACTGGGGGAACCTGAGGAAGTTGCCAAACCGGTAGTATTTCTGGCGTCCGACGCCGCCTCTTTTATTACTGGTGAAATCCTGGATATCTCCGGAGGCAAATTCATTGTCCAGGATCCCTGGGCGCCGTGGGAGGATTTTGGGGTGGAAAAGCCATATAATGTTTAGATTAATTGCGTGGGGACAGATATAGAAGGGGGCGGCGGATACAGGTCCGGGCAGGTTAACTCAATGCTTCTGATAACCAGGAGAGAGAGTCCGCGTTGGGGCGCTGCCTGTACCTCCGGGAGGGATGCCTGTTTCCCGGGGACGATTCCGCAGAAGTGTTAGAGAGTCTTAGACAAAACCGGGATTTCCGCAGGAGATTTTTTCGGCAGTCCAGGCCGAAAAAAAGAGAGAATGCCCAGAGAATGCACATAAAGCATTCTCTGGGCATGCGAACGGTGCTCCGGAGGGGATTCCGGTTTTGCCTTAGACTCTCTTCACGACGGAGGTGTCCCCGGGAAACAGGCATCCCTCCCGGAGGCACAGGCAGTGCCCCAGCGCGGGCTCTCTCTTCGTCCCCCCTGTCACTCTACCCCAAATCCACTTCTATCCCAAAGACCTCCCCCACTGCCTTCATCTGATTGCTTCTCTTCCCGGTCAGCACAATCACATGGTGAGAGCAGATCCGTTCCATCATATCATATCCGTCAGCCACCTTGATAAGGCCCCCGTTCCGGCAGTCCGATCCCGGATACTGGACGTATTCCTCTAAAACAGCCTTCTCCACAAAGATTTTCTCAAAGTCTCCGTGCAGCTTGCACAATGTAAGGTCCCCGGTCTCAACCTCTGCGTCCACTGCCACGCCATTTTCCCCTACCAAATCCCAGGAATGCCAGCCAAGTACCGGCGGGCGCAGGGTCCACTTTCTGGACATGCACTGTGGTACGCAGCCCAGATAACCGCAGTGTACCAGCAGTGCGTGATCGTCCGGATCCGGGACATCGGGGAATTCCTGAATTTTTTCGTGGGACAGCGCAGGCATTCCGGAAAGGAAGGGATAGATATTGGTGGTAAAGATCGCGCTGTCTATGGTCTTTCCCATCAGATACTGTGTCATCAGGGAAGAGGTATCTCCCTCACACACCCACATAATACCCCGGTCCTGATACAGAAGGTTCCATGCAAGGCAAGGAGTAGTATCGCTGAAATATGCTTCGTTGAGGCAGTTTGCACCGCAGCCCACAACGTCCCCCTCTGCATCGGTCTCCTCTCTCAGAGCCAGAAACATCTTAATCGCCCCCAGCACCGGCCGCTCATAGGGGATCTCTTCAGGAAAATCCCACCGCTTCAGTTCCCGGCGCGCATCCTCATCAGATATGGATTTTGCCTTCTCTCCCAGGGCCTTGTAGGACTTTCTTACTATGGTAATCCCGAATTTCTCCTGCATGCTGCGGGTACATTCCTCATTCCACCAGTAAAAGATCTTAAACTGCTCCGGAATCAGCCCGTCCCCCGGCGTATCCTGGAAGATCAGAAATTTCTGGTGTTTCATTTCCCGTTTCAGAGCCAGCGCCCGGAACACTGTTTTTGCCAGTTCTACACTGTGGGGGTTGAATACCTGCAGCCCCTTTGATTTCATGTAGGAAGCTGCTTCCCAGTCAAACATCAAAGATACGCCAACCGTGGTGGTCAAAACAATCACCGGAAGATGGATCGTATCCAGAAGGGTGTCTATCTCCTTATACACCTCCACCCATAAGACCGGAAATAAAACAGCATCCGCCTCAGGAACCGGGTCCCCCACACTGACCGGGTCCAAAAATTCCACTTCCTCCCGGTAAATCTCCTTCAGGGCATCTAATATCCGGTGAAACTCCTTGTCCTCCGCGCTGGCAAACTGCAGCGGTACAACTCTTGTCTTCATATCAATAAACCTCCCATCCTTCAGAAACTTTTATTTTACAGCACTTTGCAATACTCCACCTTTTCACCTCCGGCCCCGTACACCAGAAAATACTGGAATCCGTTTTCCCAGAATTCCGGCACTTCCACTATGCCTTCAATGATATCCATCCCTGCCTCTTTGGCATGGGCAAACTCTTTTTCCAGATCCTCTGCCTCATAGGCAATATGATCGATCCTTCCGCCATATTTCTCAACATCGGCGGCCTCTTCACTCCCCGCCGGGCGCTGTATCAGCTCGCACATTACTTTTGTATCCCTGGAATATACAAAGATAACCCGGCTTCCCTGGGCGGTGAATTCTCCTTTCTTTTCAAAATCTGACTTCTCAATGTACCATTTTGCTGCAGCTTCCGCGTCCGGAACAAGAATGCCGATATGCTGCAGTCCTTTACTCTTCACCATACTTTCACCTAACCTTTCTAGCCTTTCACTGCTCCTGCCGCCATACCGCTCTCTACCTTCTCCTGGAATATCAGATAGATAATCAGGATCGGTACAATGGAAAGCACAATGGAGGCAAACATTGGTCCGTAACTGGTAAATCTTTCTCCCTGCAGGCCCAAAAGCCTTACTGATATGGTTTTCATAGCCTGATTTGTCAAAAGAGTATTGGCAAATATGAGCTCATTATATACCGCAAGGAACGAAATAATCGCTCCCGTAAAAATCCCCGGGCTGGCTATGGGAAAGATGATCCGAAATACAATCCCTGTGGTACTGCACCCGTCCACAATGGCCGCCTCATCCAGCTCTTTGCTGATCCCCTCTATGTATCCGGTAATGAGGTAAAAGCTCATGGGGAAGTTAATGGCCGCATAAAGCAGAATCATAGGCCAGTATTTGTCCCGGAACCCAAAGTTTGTAAACATGGTAACAATGGGAATCAGCATGGCATACGGAGGAATCATAAGTCCCAGCAGGTAGTACAGACGCAGGGCGCCGGAAAAGCGAATCAGCTTTCTTGCCGCCACATAGGCTGCCATGGTTACAAAAACCACCACCACCATGCACGCCCCGAACGAGAAAATAAAGGAATTCAGAACTGCCCGCAGGATCCCCACATCAAAAATAGCGGATGTATAGTTGCTCCACTCAATCTTCGAGGGCAGAGCAAACATGGTATTCCATATCTCTGTATTTGTTTTAAAAGATGATACCACAGTAAAATAGATAGGATAAATAAAGATAAGAAAAAATACTATGGCAATTAAACGGTAAATAATATCTCCTGCTTTTAATCTTTTCATGCTGTCACCTACTCTTTCTGTCCTCTTGCGAACAATCCTGTGAGCAGTACGCTTGCCAGGAAAGAGGCAATAATCAGGAATGAGCCCATGGCATTAGAGTAGCCATAATTGTTATAAGTAAAAGCATTCTTATAAAGCAATGTACCGAACACCTCCGATGCACTTCCGGGTCCTCCCCCTGTTGTAACATATACCATCTCGAACGTAGTGATTGAACCCACCACACAGTTCAGCAAAAAGATCTGAAAACTGCTCTTTAACATGGGTATCGTTATATAGCGAAGCTTCTGCCAGCCTTTGGCTCCGTCCACCCTTGCCGCTTCATAAACATCCTCCGGAATCGCCGTAAGACCCGCGGAGAATATCAGCATATTGAATCCCGCATAGGTCCAGGCATTAATCACCGTAATGGCATAGATAGCATATGTTTGACTGCCCAGGAAGTTTACATTCACGCTGTCAAAGCCAAGTCCGTGTATCAGGGTAGCTAAGGGGCCGCCTTCCGGATACAGCAGGAAGTACCACATAAGGGCGATGGCCGTCCGGCTGATAACCTGGGGCATGAAATAGCTGGTCTTCAGCAATCTTTTTCCTCTTAATTTAGACTGCACAACAGTTGCCAGAAATACTGCCACCGGCAGGATCAGGATACATCCTGATAAGATAAAAATTCCAACATTGGTTAATGCGGTAAAAAACTTTCTGTCTGCGAATAGCGCAAGATAATTTTGGATGCCCACAAACTGTAGAGGAGAATTGGGGATTCCGTTCCACTTAAAGAGCGAAAGCCGGAATACTGAGATCATGGGATAAATAAAAATGAAAGAATACAGCAGAAATGCCGGCAGACTTAACAGTATGGCCTCTATTTTCTTTCTCCTGCTCATTACGCCAAACATAGGAAACACCTCCTTTTAATATGGCGGGAGAAATTCTCCCGCCATGCTGTACAAGATCTGCTAATTACTTGCGTTATAGGTATCTACTTCTCCCTGGATCCTGTCGGCGATATCCTTTGCCTTATCCCCTGAGAAAATGGTTGTCACTTCTGTTCTCACTACATCCAGCAGAGAGGTCATAGGTGAGAATTGTTCGATCTCCCCTATCATATTAGTAGCCTTTCCATAGTACTCATTAAATTCTGTGGTCAGAGCATCTGCCTGAATCGTCTCCCCGAACGTAACCGGATAGGTTCCTGCTCCTGCCTGTGCCTCATACAGTCCCTGGTAATACTCCTGGGAGGTAAAGAATTTCAGCACACGAACCGTTGCGTCGTAGTCCGGATCCCCCGGCTGGGAGGTCATGGCCATAAAATCATCCGGTCCGCCCATCCATTCATCCTTGTATTCCGGTTTTTCCTCAAAATACGGGAATCCCTTGCAGACAATGTCATCTTTATTGGAAAATTCATTAATAGTTGCAATATTCCAGGAACCGCTGAAGATAATAGCAGCCTCCTTATTCTCCAGTTTTGCCAGCTCACCGTTGGCATCATAGGCAAGGTTGTTGTCTCCGAAAAGCCCGTCCGCCTGCCATTTTTGCATTTTTTCAATCAGTCCAAGCATCTCCGGATCGTTCCATGCTTTTTCATTGTCAATCAAATCATTCTTCAACTGATCCCCATAGTATTTCATAGAGAGTGCCGTGAGGAAATGACCTGCACGATAATTATCCTTTGCTCCGAAGGCCATGGGGATATAGCCTGCCTCAATCAGTTTTGGAGCCGCCGCCTCAATTCCTTCCCAGGTTTCCGGCATTTCCATTCCCAGCTCATCAAAAATGGCCTTGTTGTAGAAGCAGCAGACACCGTAGGGAGACGTAGGAAGCCCGTAGGTACCTTCGATTCCATAGGCAGAATAGTCTACCGGTGCAAAGAGTGCGTCAATATAGTTCTCTGTCCATGCAGGATCCTCTTCCAGAAGTGAAGAGATATCTGTCACCACACCATTTTTTACATAGTCTATATTTGCCGCATAACCGAGAAAATTAAATACTTCAATGGGATCCCCGGAAGCCACAGAGGTCTTGAATAAAGTATCATGGGATTCCTCGTCGGATATAGAAACATCCTCCAGCTCAATGTCCTGATTCTCCTCCTGGAACTTTGCTACCATATCCATGAAATATCTTTCACGCACACTGTCCGGGTTACTGAATCTGGTAAGAATCCTGACTTTTACCTTTCCATCTTCTGCTTTTGCAGTTTCCTCCGATTTCTTACTGCTGTCCTTGGACTCCCCGCCGGAATTCCCACAGCCGCTGAGAACAGATACTGCTAAAACGGATGCCAATAAAACGCTGATAATTTTCTTTTGCATAATACCCTCCCTGTTCTTTTTTGAAACATTAACTTTTTTGTACTGCAGTACTTAGGATAGGTTTATCATACAGGGATTTCCCCTAAAACTCCATGTGCTGCTTTTTTCTGTTTTTGTAAATTTTTTAGGTGGTACTATTCTCACTGCCCCTTGACTTTAAATGTTTCACCTGTGAAGGTGATACCCCATAATATTTTTTAAAACAGCGGCTGAAATAATATTCATCGCTGTATCCCACCAGGGCTGCCGCCTCTCTCACTTCAATTTCTTTTCCCAGCAGCAATTCCCTGGCTTTTTCCAGACGGACCATAGATAAATACTGCATCATGGACACTCCCATGGCTTTTTTAAAGATACCGCTTAAATAGGCAGGAGTGACTCCTACCCGTTCAGCCACCTCTGCCTGAGTCAGTTCTACATCACTGCAGTGATGCTGCATATATTCGCATGCTTTTCCCACGATGGGCATATTTTTTCCGGCTGCTGCCTGAGTGCTTTTGCTTTCAATCAATGCTTTAACCATGCTGCAGAACCACTCTTTTACTTCTCCCAAAGTCATCAGATATTCAAACGCAGCCTCCAGGCTTTTGTATTCTCCCATAAACCTGCGTATCTCAAGTCCCGAGGCAATGCACGCCTCGGAGATCCCAAGAAGCAGTCTGTTGGCATTCATGGAGATACACTCGTAGTTGCATTGTCTCCCGATCATCTCGTCAAAGATATTCCGAATCATCCGTTCGCAGCCCATGGGATCATTCTTCCCCACACAGTTCTGTACCTCTTTAATCTTTGCCGCGGAAACCCGGTAATGGCTGTCTCCTCTTTTGCCCACTTCTTCATAGCTCATGGTCTTTTCCCGGAATGCTTTGGTATTGTTCAGCGCACAGACAGCTTCCTTGTATCCGTTTACCAGCTGCCGGATCCCTTTTTTACGGCTGCTGATTCCGCACCGGATGACCGTCTCCAGATCCTGCTCCAGTAATTCCCGCACCTGTTCCATTGCCTCCTTAACCCCTTCCCTGCTGTCCCTGACAGACCATTCTTTGAACAGAATACAGTAATTATTAAAGAGATCAAAAAGTACGGTAAAGTCCTCCCCCTTATCCATCACACGCCGGCCGGCCTCATAGAGCTTCTGGCTCTGTGCCAGCAGCGGCAGGTTCTCCTGTGTATAGAGCTGAATGCGGAAAACAGAGAGAGAATACTCTGCCTCCGTATCCACTCCCGCCTCACCTGCCTGGACGGCAATCTCATCTGCGATCTCTTCCTGTATTCCATACTGAAAAATATCGCTGAAAAACTTTGCCTCCATAATAAGCCTGGCATCGCTCTGTCCCAGTGAAAGATTTTCCAAAAACTGCTGCTCCCTCTTTTCCTCCTCCAGCTTGTCCCTTAATTTTTCCAGCATTCTGGTGAATTCTTCTTCATTCACCGGCTTCAGAATATAGTCATATACCCCGTATTTAATTGCCTGCTGCGCATAGGCAAAATCACTGTGCCCTGTAAGGAAGATAATATGAATCGGCAGGTTTTCTTCCCGCAGTCTCTTCACCAGCTCAATCCCGTTCATTCCGGGCATGGCAATATCAACAATTGCCAGGTCATATGTACGCTCTGTGATAAGTCTGAGGGCCTCCCCTCCGCTCCCCACGTCCTCCTCTACCTCATAGCCCAGTGCATTCCAGTCAAATCCCAGCCGTATTCTCTTTCGTATCAGCATCTCATCGTCCACAATAATCACTTTAAACATCTTCTTTTTCATCCCTTCTTCGGCCATAGCGTTAACTTGTATAATCCTCCCTTGTGGGCAGGAAAATTCTGATTTTTGTTCCCTGCGCCAGAGGCAGTATCTTGAGCCCGTACCGGCTTCCAAAATACAGCTTTATTCTTTCATCGGTATTGCGAAGCCCGAAGCTCTCCATTCTGAACCCTCTGCTCTCCCCGGAAAGAATACTTTTTCTTGTCTTATCATCCATTCCCATCCCATTATCCTCTACCTCGATAACCATCCCCCGCTCACCGGCAAAGACGCGTATGCTCAGCAGTCCGCCCCCGCTCATCTCCTGAAACCCGTGGTGAATGGCATTTTCCAGAATAGGCTGAAGGGTAAGCTTACAGATAAAATGATTCTCCAGCTCAGGCTGACAGGTAACCTCATAGGTAAACTTTCCGGGATAACAGACCTTCATGATCTCCAGATAATTTGAGGCAATATCCAGCTCCTGTTTTACCGTGATAATCTCCTTTCCCTTGTTCAATACCCCCCGGTAAAATCCTGACAGAAGCTGAATGGTATGAATGGCAAGCTTCTTTTCGTCCATCACAATCAGCCCGCAGATACTTTCCAGAATATTGTAGAAAAAGTGGGGCGTCATCTGCATCTGGATCAGAGAGAGCTCGGATTCTCTTTTGTCCTCTTCCTTCTCAACAATTTCCAGCAGCAGAATCTCTGTCTTATCCACCATCCGGTTAAACTCGAAGGCCAGTGTCCCCAACTCTCCCCCGTCCTTTACTGCCACCCGCTTATGGTAATCACCCTTTCCAATTTCTACAATGGTCTGGGTAATCTGGCTGAGCGGCCAGGTAATGGATTTTACAAGGAATTTTACCAATACCAGACTGCCCAGAAACACGGCAACTCCAAGCAGCACCATGGTCACTGCATACACTGTCACACTTGTGAGATAAATAGATTTTGAAACCTCACTGACCGCGGTCCAGTTCTGCCCCTTGTATTCCTTCATAAAATACCAGGCGCCTTTATCCTGGGCCATTGTAAATCCGTCCTCATCCGGGCTTTGGGCACCGGCAGCCTTATACCACCTCCGGTCCTCCAGAGACTGGTACAGCAGCGCTTCATCTCCCGCCAGAATAATATGATTATCCCTCTCAAAATACATCTTTATCCCATCGCTCATCACCGTCTCATAGAGCCGGCTCAGTTCTCTGTTGGGAATCTCTATCTCCACTACTCCAATCAGCCTGCCGCTTCCCATACTGTAAACCTTTCTCACATAGCTGATACAATCCGCATATGACTTTGCCTTCGACTGTTTCCAGGGACTTTTATGCAGTTCTAAGAGCTCTGACTTCTTGTCTGACTCGATGAACTTTTCTACCCGGGTCATCTGATTTTGAAGGTACTCCTCTTCTTCCACCAAATCCTCATTGGCATAGTAGTTTCCCTTTAAATCATAAAATGTAATGGCACTGTAACTGGACTTCTGCCCGATATAGCTGTTAATCACCTGCTGAATGAGTACATATTTTTCATGCTGTTTTACAATATCTCCCTGTAAAAACTGACCGGAATTCTCCAGCAGGGTCTGGCAGCTCTCCCCCACCAATACGGAAACCGCATCATTTTCCACTCCCTGAAAAAACATATCCATCTTCTCCAGTACCATCTCCAGATCCTTCTTTGCCGAGGTAGAAGTAGTAGCTACCAGCTGTTTCTGCAGAATAATAAACACACTGCTGACAAAGCAGATGGTGGTAACAATCATGAGCGCGGCGATAACCATAACAATTCTCTCCGCAATATTCTTCCGGTAGAACTCTTTTTTGACTCTTTTCATCCATTCCTTTATATGTATCATATGGTCCCTTCCCTCTCACCCTTTGCTGGTTTTATTTTTCATCCGAAATTGTCTCGGAGTCATGCCTTCCCATTTCTTAAAGGTATTACAGAACGCACTTTCACTGTAAAACCCGCACTGAAAGCAGATCTCTTTCACCGGAATCTGAGTGCTCCACAGAAGGAACTTTGCATTATTGATTCTGGATAAAATGATATATTCATGGGGGGTAAATCCTGTCTCTCTTTTAAAAAGCCTGGTGAAATAATACAGACTGAGATTCACATTAGAGGAGAGCCGTTCCAGAGATAAGCCCTCCTCACACAGATGCTCTCTGATATAAGCCATGCTCTCCTCAATCACACCTGAATACTGGGAATTCCCGAAAGCGGCTTCCTGAGCCAGAACCAGCTCCGTGAGAAGCTTCATAATATAGCCGGACATTACAATCTCCTTAATGTTCTCCCCTTTCTGGAACTGCTGGTACAGGCGGTTTAGTTCCGCCTCGAACTTTACCGGATTGGGAAGGGTTATCACACTGCATTCCTTCTCCGCAATCATCTCAAAATATTTTCTGCTCATAGGGCCGTCAAAGTGGAGCCACAGCACCTCCCACTCCTCCTCGGAATAATAGGCATGGGACTGGTAGCAGTCCAGCAAAACCACCTGCCCCTCCTCCGCCCTGTATATCCCCGAGTCAGAACATACCGTGCAGCTCCCTTTTCTGATATACATAATCAAAAAACTGTCAAAGCTTTCCCTGTGCAGAAAATAATCCTTTTCATAAAAGAAGTGACCGGTCACCAGAGGATAAAAAAACATTTCCCTTGCCTGCGTGCTGGGTGTATAAACAAAGTATTCCGACTTTCTTTTCACTTTTTCTTCCCGGGCCAGCATTGTCTTCACCGCCTTTCATTCTTTCTGTACTCTCTACTTATTATTATATTTGACACCACGGATGCGGTCAATTTGAATCTATTATTATTAAGAGCAATTTTTTGCAATTAATAGGCAAATTTCTATAATGACTTTTTTTCCCTCCCCTTTATAATAAGACTCAACAACACCAGTTAATTGCAGTAAATATTCCATACAACAACATAAAAAAAGGAGAAATGCATATGACTTCCAGAGAACGATTAATTGCAACTTTAAATCATCAGACACCAGACAGGCTTCCCCTGGATCTGGGGGCTACCAGCCAGACAGGCATAAATGCCAGCTCCCTGTATCAGCTGCGGAAAGCCCTTCACCTGGACGAACACCGGCTGAAAATCATCGAGCCCGGACAGCTTCTGGGTGAGGTGGAACAGGATCTGTTGGATCTTTTGGGTGTGGATGTAGTTGGTCTGTTTAACACCACCAATTATTTCGGGTATAAAAATGATAACTGGAAGAAATGGGAGATGGATGACGGCACACCCGTATGGATGGGGGGCGGTTTTACCTACGATCAGGATGAGACCGGAAAGCTCTTTGTCTATCCTCAGGGGGACACCAGTGCCGAGTACAGCGCCATTCTTCCCAAAGGGGGGACCTTTTTTGACTGTGTTCCAAGAGAAAAATTTGACTGGGATCTGGAAGAAGAGGATTTGACTCCACTGGAAGATTTTAAAGATGACTTCTCTGTGGTATCCGATGAAGAAGCCCGTTACTGGGAAGAGAAATCCATTGAATTATACGAGAATACAGACTACGGGATCGTAGGTATGATAGGAGGCGGCGCCCTGGGGGATGCGGCCGTCGTTCCGGGACCGGGGATCAAGCATCCAAAGGGCATCCGGCGGGTGGATGACTGGCTTATGGCCCATTCCATGTACCCGGATTACATCAAGGCCGTATTCCGCTACCAGACAGATATTATGCTCAAAAACCTTGAAATATACCGTCAGGCTGTGGGCGACCGGATCCAGGTAGTCTGGATCTCCGGAACAGATTTCGGTAACCAAATGGCCGGTATGATGAGCCTGGAAACCTTCCGCGAGTTATACAAACCTTTTTATAAAGAAATCAATGACTGGGTACACCAGCACACAAGCTGGAAGACCTTCTACCACACCTGCGGCGCCGTCTCCAGTTTCCTGGATGATTTCGCAGATATGGGCCTCGACTGCCTGAATCCCCTGCAGCTCTCAGCAAAGGGAATGGACGCTAGGACCATCAAAGAGAAATATGGAGATAAGTTTACCTTCTGGGGAGGGGGCGTTGATACACAGAAGACACTGCCCTTCGGAACACCGGAAGAAGTACGCAGAGAAGTGAGGGAGCGAATTGATATCCTCGGCAAAAATGGGGGGTATGTGTTTAATACCATACATAATATCGTAGCAAATGTTCCGCCGGAGAATCTGATTGCTATGTATGAGGAGGTTATTGGAAAGAAATTGTAGGTTTGCATATGAGAAGTTCCATATAAATTAATGGGCGAGGCTTCAACGGTCAGGATGAACGGCGCTTAAAGCGCCGTTCATCCTGACCGTTGAAACCCCGCCTGGCTTTGCTGCTTCTTCGAAATAGGAAATCCTGTCATCCTTCAACTTTCCCATTAAGATCCAAGAACAATTCTACTGGCTGAGACTGAGTGGAAAATTGCATGGGTGACAACACGGCTGCATACGCACCAGCATTTGTTATAACTACAATATCACCACATTCTAAGTACGGCATTGTAATATCCTCTGCAATTACATCTGTCGCCGTACAAAGATTTCCAACCAAATCAACTTGTTCAGATGGTTTCTTTTGGCTCAATGCATTAAATTGAAAAGCGGCTGTGCTGGTGAATAGCGGCTCGCTTCCTTTCGGAGATTGATCCAATGAATAGTGTGCAACCAAACGGGCTAACGAGGGACGACTAAAGCCGTTCAGGGTATTTTTCAAAAGAATGTATGTTTTCCCATAGGACACTTTTCGGTCTGCTACTTTCGTTACATATACGCCCGCTTTTCCAACAATATAGCGGCCTGTTTCAATAATAATCTTTGTATCGGGAAACGAATTGCGAAATGTGTCTAACGCAGTATTAACCGACTTACTTAGTTTGTCTATATCCAAAGGGACATCTTCAGCAGCGTAAGGAATGCCCATACCCGACCCCATATTAACAAACGAAAGTTGAGTGGAGTTAACATCTTGTATACGCTTTGCTACTTGGAGGACACTTTCATAATATGCCGCAAGAATATCAGCGTTCAATTCCTGACCGCGCAGATGTACATGAATACCCGCAATCTTAATATTAGAAAAATCATATTCTTTTATAAAAGCGATTGCCTGTTCTTCATCAATTCCAAATTTAGAAGATATCCCATTTCCCCCATAAAAAGAAAAACTCGGGTTGATTCGCAAACCAATTTCGGCTATGAAATTTATTCGTTCTGCTACCATCTGAATTCTTTTGATTTCGTCAATACTGTCTGCAATAAGGACCGAAGATTTGATTGCGGTCTCAATATCTTCCATTGATTTTCCCGGAGCAGAGTAATAGATATTTTCTTTTATCACACCAGCGGCAAGAGCTTTGCGGACTTCTCCTGCGCTTGCAGCATCTGCGCCAAATCCCTGCGAAAAAACACTTCGAAGGACATTTGCATTAGAATTACATTTAATGGAGTAAAGGAACAGGATATTAGGGAAATGCTCTTTTAAGTCTTGAGCTCGCGCGACAATTTGACTCTCATCATACAAATAAAAACTGTCATATCGTTTTGCCTGTTCTTTCACCACATCTTCATTATATGCCATAATTGGCCTCCATGTTAAACTTCCATAATAACCGGCAGCACCATGGGACTCCTCTTAATCTTCTTCCAAAGATAGTGATCCATCCCGTCCCTGATCTCTGACTTTATATATCCCCAGTCTCTGCTCTTCCTGCCCTCGCATTTCTCGATGGCCTTCAGGGCGACTTTTCTCATCTCCCGAATTAATTCTTCTGATTCCCTGATATACACAAAGCCTCTGGATATGATATCCGGGCCTGCCAGGAGTCTGTTGGTTCCTTTTTCAAAGCTCATGGTTACGATAATGATCCCATCCTCGGACAGACTCTGCCGGTCACGGAGAACAATATTGCCCACATCGCCCACTCCAAGGCCGTCTACATAGATGCCCCCTGCCTGTACTTTTGAGGTAACTCTTCCCCTCTCCTGGGACAGTTCCAGAACATCTCCGGCATCTAGTACAAACACATGATCCTTTTCGATTCCCAGGTCCTGCGCCACATTGGCCCCTGCAAGCAGATGCCTGTACTCACCGTGGACAGGAATTGCATACTGTGGTTTTAAGAGTGAATAGATAAGCTTTATCTCTTCCTGGCAGGCATGTCCTGAGACATGGGTGTCCTGGAATATAACATTTGCGCCTTTACGAGCCAGTTCATTTACTACTCTGGATACCGCTTTTTCATTGCCGGGTATAGGCGTAGAGCTGAAAATAATGACATCGTTTGGCTTTATCACTACCTTTTTGTGTGTGGAATCTGCCATGCGGGAAAGTGCCGCCATTGCCTCTCCCTGGCTTCCGGTGGTGATAAACACCAGTTTCTCATCCGGATACCGGTTCATCTGCTCCACTTCTATCAGGGTGTTTTCAGGAACCGTTACATATCCAAGCTCCTCAGCAATCTTAATCACTGTCTCCATGCTCCGGCCCTGCAGGATAACTTTTCTTCCAAATTTATATGCCGTATTCATAATCTGCTGCACCCGGTCAACATTAGAAGCAAAGGTTGCCACAATAATTCGGTTTCCCTTATTCTCTGAGAACAGCATATCAAACGTTTTTGCCACCTTCGTTTCAGATGGGGTAAACCCGGGACGCATGGCATTTGTGCTGTCACACATCACTGCCAATACTCCTTTTTTGCCGAGGATACCCATACGCTGCAGATCAATAGCTTCCCCAAACAGGGGGGTATAATCCACCTTAAAGTCCCCGGTGTGGAATATCATACCCGCGGGCGTATAGATAGCCAGTGCTGCTGCGCCTGCTATACTGTGATTTGTCTTGACAAATTCTATGCGCATTTCCCCAAGATTCACACAGCCGCCCTGCTTCACCACCTTGCGCTTCGTCTTCTTCAGAAGCTTCGCTTCCTCCAGCTTATGCTCAATCAATCCCATAGTAAGCCTGGTGGCATAGACAGGTACGTTAATCTGCGGCAAAATATAAGGCAGAGCCCCTATATGGTCCTCGTGTCCGTGAGTAATAACAAAACCCTTCACTTTCTCCCGGTTCTGAACCAGATATGTCACATCCGGAATCACCTTGTCAATCCCCAGCATGTCATCATCCGGAAAAGAAATCCCGCAGTCTACCACAACAATGGTTTCCCCATATTCAATAGCCGTAATGTTCATGCCTATCTTATCCAGGCCACCCAGGGGAATGATCTTTACCTCTTTGCTCATTTTCAATTGTTTTTCTTTTTGATTCAAATAATACCTCTTTTCTTTTTTGTTTTCCTTGCTCTGTCAGCCATTTTGACAGACTGCAATTATAGTTTCTTTTATTTAATATACTGTCTGCATTTCTTTTCATAAAACAGCCCTATCCGATTGGGAAAAATAGATATGACCACTTTTTAAAAGCCTGTGCAATGATCTCTCATAGCTGCACCACAATATCTTTTCTCTTTCTTCACGAACAAACAATTAGATATAGTATACACCTCTTTGCTAAAAGAAGCAAGTCCATCTGAGGTGCGTCTCTATGGGAGAGCTGAAATACAATTTTGCAGACTATATAAAAGGTGCTCCCTGCATGGGTACAAAGGAATCCCTTGGTTTTCAGATTTACAAAAAGGCTCCCGAGGAAATCCTCGGAAGCCTTGATTTTACGAATAATTAATAATTACTCAATAATCTGAGCAACACGTCCTGATCCTACAGTACGTCCGCCTTCACGGATAGCAAATGTAAGACCCTGATCCATAGCGATTGGGTGGATCAGTTCGATTGTCATCTCTACGTTATCGCCAGGCATGCACATTTCTGTACCAGCTGGTAATTCAATAACACCTGTAACGTCAGTTGTTCTGAAGTAGAACTGAGGTCTGTAGTTGTTGAAGAAAGGAGTATGACGTCCACCTTCATCTTTTGTCAGAACGTAAACCTGAGCGGTAAATTTTGTATGGCATTTGATGGAACCTGGTTTTGCGAGAACCTGTCCTCTTTCGATTTCAGTTCTCTGAACACCACGAAGCAGCGCACCGATGTTATCACCAGCCTGAGCCTCGTCAAGTAATTTACGGAACATTTCGATTCCTGTTACAACTACTTTACGTGTCTCTTCTTTGATACCAACGATTTCAACTTCTTCAGATACATGCAGAGTACCAGCTTCTACTCTACCTGTAGCAACTGTACCACGTCCTGTGATAGAGAATACGTCCTCTACAGGCATGATAAATGGCTTGTCTGTATCTCTCTGAGGATCTGGAACCCATTCGTCAACAGCTTTCATTAACTCAAGGATCTTATCTCCCCATTCGCTCTGAGGATCTTCCAGAGCTTTTAAAGCGGAACCCTGGATGATAGGAGTATCATCACCTGGGAATTCGTACTCGTTCAGTAACTCACGGATCTCCATGTCTACTAACTCAAGTAATTCTTCGTCGTCTACCATATCACATTTGTTCATGAATACAACGATATATGGTACACCTACCTGACGGGATAACAGGATGTGCTCTTTTGTCTGAGCCATAACACCGTCTGTAGCAGCAACAACTAAGATAGCACCGTCCATCTGAGCAGCACCAGTGATCATGTTCTTAACGTAGTCAGCATGTCCTGGGCAGTCAACGTGTGCGTAATGTCTGTTTTCTGTCTCATACTCAACGTGAGCTGTAGAGATAGTGATTCCACGTTCTCTTTCTTCGGGAGCTTTATCGATATTTTCGAAAGCAACAGCCTGACCTGTACCTAATCTTTCGTGAAGAGTTTTTGTAATAGCAGCTGTTAAGGTTGTTTTACCATGGTCAACGTGTCCGATGGTACCAATGTTACAATGCGGTTTGTTTCTTTCAAATTTAGCTTTAGCCATTTTGAATGTCCTCCTTAATACATATGCGCCCCTCTGGGCAAATTGTTTTTTTTCGCTATTTTACTACTGAACCTGCTATCCTTGATTATATTGCAAAACAGGGATATTTGCAAGGAAAATTTAACAAGTTATAGGATAAAACGGGATTATTTCCCTATTGCAGAAATAACCTTTTCCTGTACAGACTTCGGTACTGGCTCATATCTGTCAAAGAACATGGAGTAGTTGCCTCGTCCCTGTGTTCTGGAACGCAAGTCTGTAGAATAGCCGAACATCTCAGCCAGCGGAACGAATCCACGAATCATCTTGCCGCCGCCGATGTCGTCCATACCCTCGATGCGGCCACGACGGGAGTTGATATCACCGATAACATCACCCATGTAGTCTTCCGGAGTAGTAACCTCGACTCTCATAATAGGCTCCAGCAGTACGGGAGCGGCTTTCTGCATCGCTTCCTTAAATGCCAGAGAACCGGCAATGTGGAATGCCATTTCACTGGAGTCAACTTCATGGTAAGAACCGTCGTACACGGTAGCATGAATACCGACAACAGGGAAACCTCCCAGAGATCCGGCCTTCATAGCTTCCTCGATACCCTCGCCTACTGCAGGGATGTATTCCTTCGGAATGGCACCGCCCACAACCGCAGTATCAAACTTGTACAGTTCTTCACCGTTGGCATCCATAGGCTCGAATCTAACTTTACAGTGTCCGTACTGTCCGCGTCCACCGGACTGTTTTGCGTATTTGCTGTCAACATCCGCAGATTTAGTGAAGGTTTCTTTGTAAGCAACCTGAGGAGCACCTACGTTTGCTTCCACTTTGAACTCACGCAGAAGTCTGTCCACGATGATTTCCAGGTGAAGCTCACCCATACCGGCGATGATTGTCTGTCCTGTCTCCTGATCTGTGTGTGCACGGAAGGTTGGATCTTCCTCAGCAAGTTTTGCAAGAGCCTCTCCCAATTTACCCTGTCCTGCTTTTGTCTTAGGCTCGATTGCCAGCTCGATAACTGGTTCGGGGAATTCCATAGACTCAAGAATTACGGGATGCTGGTCATCACATATAGTATCGCCAGTAGTTGTGAATTTGAAACCGATAGCGGCTGCAATATCTCCTGCAAATACTTTATCTAACTCAGCTCTCTTATTGGCATGCATCTGAAGGATACGGCCAACACGTTCTTTCTTATTCTTAGTAGCATTTAATACGTAAGAACCGGAATTCATAGAACCGGAATATACTCTGAAGTATGCCAGCTTACCAACGAATGGGTCTGTCATAATCTTGAATGCCAGCGCGGAGAATGGTTCGTCATCGGAAGAATGTCTCTCGATCTCGTTTCCATCCAGGTCTATACCCTTGATTGCAGGTATGTCTGTAGGAGCCGGCATAAACTCAAGGATTGCGTCCAGCAGTTTCTGAACACCCTTGTTTCTGTAAGCAGTACCGCAGCAAACCGGAATACAGGCACATTCGCAGGTTCCTTTTCTCAGAACCGCTTTCAGGCTTTCTACCGATGGCTCTTCCCCTTCCAGGTATTCCATCATCAGGTCGTCGTCCAGCTCACAGATTTTTTCAACTAATTCTGTATGATACAGTTCTGCATCATCCTTCATATCTTCGGGAATGTCTGTGATTGAGATATCTTCGCCCTTCTCATCGTTATAGATATAAGCTTTCATCTCAAACAGGTCAATGATTCCCTGGAAATCGTCCTCTTTGCCGATTGGCAGCTGAAGACAGATTGCGTTTTTACCTAATCTTGTCTTAATCTGATCTACTGCATTGTAGAAATCAGCTCCCAGAATATCCATCTTATTGATGAATGCCATTCTGGGTACGTTATAGGTATCAGCCTGACGCCAAACGTTTTCAGACTGAGGTTCAACACCACCCTTTGCACAGAAGACACCGACAGCGCCGTCTAATACACGGAGTGAACGCTCAACTTCTACTGTAAAGTCAACGTGTCCCGGAGTATCAATAATATTGATACGGTGTTCCAGAGCACCCGGCTTAGTCTTACAGTTTTCCTGTAAAGTCCAGTGGCAAGTTGTAGCGGCTGAAGTGATTGTGATACCCCTTTCCTGCTCCTGTTCCATCCAGTCCATGGTAGCAGTACCTTCGTGTGTATCTCCAATTTTATAGTTAACACCGGTATAATATAAGATACGCTCTGTCAGAGTGGTCTTACCCGCATCAATGTGGGCCATAATACCAATGTTTCTGGTTCTCTCTAATGGATATTCTCTTCCAGCCAATGGATTTTCCTCCTTTAGAATCTATAATGAGCAAATGCCTTATTAGCTTCTGCCATCTTATGCATGTCTTCTTTCTTCTTTACAGATGCTCCTGTATTGTTCATAGCATCTAAAAGCTCATTAGCCAGTCTATCTTCCATTGTCTTTTCTCCTCTTTTGCGGGAGTACAATGTAATCCAACGAAGTGCTAACGCCTGACGTCTCTCAGGTCTTACTTCGATAGGTACCTGGTAGGTAGCTCCACCGATACGTCTTGCCTTTACCTCAAGTACAGGCATGATATTGTTCATAGCTTCTTCAAATACTTCTAATGCTGGTTTTTCAGCTTTTGCTTCAATCTTAGCGAATGCTCCGTATACAATCTTCTGAGCTACACCCTTCTTACCGTCTAACATAATGTTGTTGATAAGTTTGGTAACTACCTTGTTGTTGTACAGAGGATCTGCCAAAACGTCTCTTTTTTGAGTATGTCCTTTACGTGGCACGTTACTTCCCTCCTTAATCATTCCATTGATATAGCAGAATTCATCTGCTTTTGATTAAATCATAGGTACTCACATGGCGTATGCACACCTACTATGTGTTCGCACTCGGTAAATTCTCTATCGATAAACCCGCAGCCACCGCTAGGTTCTTCTGGAATCCCGGTACAAATGATAGCATTTTGTGATTCTATTGATTTGTTTAATTAGTTAGTCCGTATTACCAGTGCTTTTCTGGCCTTCGGTTTATTATTTCTGTTTTGGTCTCTTAGCACCGTATTTAGAACGTGCCTGTCTTCTATTAGCAACGCCTGCAGTGTCAAGGGTTCCACGTACGATATGATATCTGGTACCTGGTAAATCCTTTACCCTGCCGCCACGGATCAGAACAACGCTATGCTCCTGTAAGTTATGACCTTCTCCTGGGATATAGCTTGTTACTTCAATACCGTTGGAAAGACGTACTCTGGCGATTTTTCTAAGCGCTGAGTTAGGCTTCTTAGGGGTAGCTGTCTTAACTGCTGTACATACACCTCTTTTTTGTGGTGATGACATGTTTGTGGATTTCTTCTTTAAAGAGTTGAAGCTCTTCTGAAGTGCCGGTGCAGTAGACTTCTTTACAGATGTCTGTCTTCCTTTTCTTACTAACTGATTAAATGTTGGCATTCCAATTCACCTCCTGTATTATTTTCTTCCTAAATTCTTTGGAATATTGTGGCTGCTGGTTGTTATTCCTGTGAATAAAAACCTTTTTTGGGCGCACGACTAGCGTGTAATTCCGTGCGCACTTATGTATTATAGCTTTTGCGGCAAGTCGTGTCAAGGAATTTCTTGTAAAATTTTCTTTAGAAGGCCTGATTTTCCCAAGATTGTTGACGCTTGCGCCTGAATACTATAAAATAAGAAGCACAAATACAAAACGTTTAATTGGAGGTACCTATGGATCAATCGCCACAGAAAAGGCCTAAAAATGTAGTTATTCTCTGTGCAGTGCTGGGAATTGCAGTGCTGGCAGTTGTTCTCTTTCTTCTTATTCCAAAGCTTACCGGAAGCAGCAGAGATTCCCGCAGCAAAAATGCCGATGCCGGGAATACACTTCTCTCGGAGAACGAGGACGCCGATGCCCTGTCAGACGCCCAGGAGAATGCCGATATACCGGAAACCCCAAAGAAGGAAGAAGAACCCGAAACCATAACAGCCACCCCTCCTGAAGTATCCGAAGAAACACCTTCCCAGACCCAGGAGACACCCGAGCCCCAGACACCGGATCCCCAGGAACAGCCGGCGAGTCCCCCTCAGCCTGAGGGAAACGGTCATATCGTGGCGATTGATGCCGGGCATCAGGCCCAGGGGAACAGCGAGCAGGAGCCCATCGGACCGGGAGCCGGCGAAACCAAGGCAAAGGTCGCGTCCGGAACAAGCGGAAGTGTATCTGGCCTGCAAGAGTATGAGCTGAATCTTCAGGTTTCCCTGAAACTCAGAGACGAGCTTCAGGCAAGAGGGTATGAAGTAATCATGATACGGGAAACCAACGACGTGAATATCAGCAACGCAGAGAGAGCCCAGATTGCCAATGAGTCCGGCGCGGAGATTTTTCTGCGGATTCATGCCAACGGTTCTGACGACAGTTCCGTGAACGGCGCGCTCACCATGGCGCCCACCTCCGGAAATCCCTATGTCAGTAATATCGCCGCTGCCTCTCAGAAGCTCTCCGGAGATGTACTGGACTGCTATTGTGCCGCCACGGGATTCAAAAAGCGTTCGGTCATGGAAGTGGATAATATGAGCGGCATCAACTGGTGTACAATCCCTGTTACCATCGTCGAAATGGGATTTATGTCTAATCCGGAGGATGACGCCAGGATGGCGGACGAAGCTATGCAGTATCAGATGGCAGAAGGTATAGCCGACGGCGTGGATCAGTATTTTACGGAGTAATTCATTATACCTATAATAAAAACACCGGAGCCGGGGATAACACGCCCCACTGCTCCGGTGTTTTTATTCACTCTTCCTGCCGGATATCCTCCAGCAGTCTTTTTCTCTGTCTTTTAAATATCTTCTGCAGTACAACCGTACCCAGAAGGCATAGCGCCATTCCCGCTATCCCGCCGTAAAACATAATCGTTCCTGTGGTAATTGCCATATATACCCCGCTTTCCCGATCCCTCTCAGGTTATCCATCCGCCCTTCACCGCCTGCTGGTGGAGTTCCTCCAGGCGCTTCATCTGAGGATCCGTCTCATTATTATCCAGCTGCTTTCGGTATAATTCCTCCGCCTTCTCATAGTACTGGCCAAACTTCTGGTAGCTTCTCTGGCTGTTTTCTTTTTCTCCCTGCCGATCGGCCTCCAAAAACGCAAGGTTTTTATAGATGCGGTAGTCTTCCCCGTATGTTTCCAGCATGCGTTCCAGTTCCTCCTCCGCCAGGTCAAATTCCTTCTGCTGACGGTATAAGGCTGCCAGGTTCTCATCTGTAGTGTATGTCCCCCAGCCATTGTCTCTGATACTCAGCAGCGTATCTGCCGCCTTTTCTAAATATGTGTTATCCTGGCTGTACTCTGCCATGTCCATATATGCCTGAGCCAGCCCTTCCAGCACCGCCACCTGCTCCCCGGCAGGCAAACTTGCCTTTGTCTCTTCCAGCAAAGCAATTTTCTCCCGGCACCCTTCCTCGTCTTTTCCTGCGCTGTCAATGGCCCGGCAGGCCATCACGCCGGCGCGCATACGGGTATAGTCATCCGACGCTGCTTCCAGACACTGCACAAAATACTCTTTCGCCGCTGTATAATCCTCTTTCTGAAACGCAATCTCGCCCTTCACATAAATCAGATCCCCGCTGTCTGCCCCGTTCTCCTCTGCCTCATCCAACGCCTTCCCTGCAGCATCCAGATCTCCCTCTTTGGCTAGTGCGATGGCATAATCCCGATAATAGTCACTGTTGCGGCTATCCGCACGGATGGCCTTTTCGTAGCTTCTTGCCGCATCGGGATATTTCTCTGTGTGTTCATAGGCGTTCCCCAGCAGATAGTACACATTGCCCAGCATCTCATCCTGTTCCAGAAGCCTGCTGTCTGTAAGAATTGTGCCTGTAATATACAAAATATTTTCCTCATACTCTCCCTGGGCATTCAGGGCCACTGCTTTCTGATAATAAGCGTCAATCTGGTGGGGAAATACCTTAAGTGCTTTTTGATAGAGCGTTTCAAAATTCTCAAAGTCTGCTTCCTCAATGCTGTGGGATGCCTCTTTTATATAGCCTTCATACTGGCGCGCTTTATCCTGCTCCATCTGGATATTTCCTCTGACCGTAAGGCCTCCGCACAGCAAAAAGGCCGCCCCCAGGCCTCCGTAGATTACTCTTTGGCGGAAGACCAGCCTCTGATACCTTTTATCCTGCCTTCCCATACCCTGAATGGCCAAAAGAAGCTCTGAAGCGCTCTGAAACCGCCGGTCCGGCCTTGCCTCCAGGCATTTCATTATTATGCCGGCAAATACCTCGCTGATTGTCACAGACGTACCTGAGACATTGTCTTGTCCGCGCCGCTCTCCCGGCCCCTGGGCTTCTCCCCGAGGTGCTCTGTACTCCCTGATGTCTCTGATATCGCCCGGCCGTCTGGCAGGGATCCTTCCTGTCATAAGGTGATAGAGCGTTGCTCCCAGGCTGTAGATGTCCGCACGGGCGTCTACGGTGCGGTATTGACTTTTTTCGTTCACAGAGCGGTTGTGCTTTGCAGCGGCAATGAGCTCCGGGGCTGCATAGCCTGGACTGTAGCCATACACTCTGGTGCCCTGTCCGTTCAGCACTGCTGATACGTTAAAGTCAATCAGACAGATATTTCCCTCAGGGGTGAGCATAATATTGGCCGGCTTAATGTCGCTGTGCACTATGGGGGGCTTCCTGCTGTGAAGATAGCTTAAGGTAGAGCATATCTGCACAGCCCACTCTGCTACCTGCTTCTGGGAAAATGTCCGTCCTTTATCCAGATATTCCTGAAAGGAATGACCGGGAATAAAATCCATCACAGTGTACACATCCCCGTCTATCTCCAGAAAATCTAACACCTGGGGAATACAGGAGTGACGCAGGTTTTTCAGAATATCCGCCTCGATTCTGCTGTCTCTGAACCCCAGAATACTGCTGTTGATCTTTTTAAGCACAACCTCCTTTTGCAGGCGCTTGTGATAGGCTTTATAGATCGTGCCGCCCTTCCCGGCGCCGATCTTTCCAATTATGTCATATGTGTCTGAAATACGTTCCAGCATAATTTCTTCTTCCCTTATGTTTCCGGCAGCCTGTCTGCCAGTTCATATACTCTCTCTTTTGTCATCTGGGCCATCTTGCCCGGTACCTCAGTTACCAGTATGGTGCCTCCCTGATATTCCTCCCGAAGCGCCTCCACGGCATCTTCTTTACTCTCAATCCAGGCCTTCTCTTCAGACTTCAAGGCCTCCTGTTCCTGAGGGCTTATATGGTTCATAAGCTCCTGATAAACTTTGTTCAGTTCGCCGTCCCATAAATTATAGATCTCTGTGCACTTCTGCCCCATCTCTGCATTGGAGTAACTGTTCGTCTGAAGATCCGTGTATATTTCACTGCATTTGCTCTCAATCTGCGCAATCTCCTCCTGATACTGCTTCTTCAGTGTTCCTGCAGCCGGTGCGCCCGCTGTAACTGATTTATCAAAGCCATACTTCTCTTTGTTCTCTGCCAGTTTTGTCTCATCCGTGCTGTCAAACTGAACTACCGCAAATGCCGGCCGCGCCTGACTGTATCCGGTAACCTCTGTTGTTACAGACCCAAGGTCCGTGGTATCCTTCTCCTTTCCTGAGAGCTTCTCCTCAAAGGGATTGGGTGATTTTACCTCTTCCAGAGATGCCAGTATCCCATTTTCCGCAGCCAGCTTTTTCCTCTGCATCTCTTCGAAATAACTGTCCATCCAAGAAGAGGAAAATCCGTAAGGGGAGAGTTCCTGGTAAAGTCTGTCTTTTACATTTGCGCTGCCGTCACTCATCATATCCACAAGAAGTTTCCCCTGTACATAGGCTCCCTGGTCATCAGAAGCAGCGGCTGCCTTCTCCCTTTTCTCTGCCAGTATATCCCTCAGGTACACTCCCGTATCCTCCTCCAGGTGCAGTCTGCAGACCACTTTTCCATTCTCTACCGTCCCCAGAAGGAATTGGGTGAAGGCCGTACGCTCTCCGCTTGTTCCGTACACGCCATATGTATGGCTGATAAATCCAAGGTAGGTTATTCCGCTGTTCACCTTTAAGAACGCCTGCACCTTTTCCTTGTTCCCCTCACTGGGGAAGGTATTCCTGCAGGGAACCCTCAGTTCCTCTCCCTCCAGCTTTCTCACCTGACCATCCACTGCCTTGTAGATATCAGCCTGCAGCCAGTTATACTGGTATTCTTCCGGAATCTGACGGGTATAGAGCACTGCCATCTCATCTGCCCCGTCGTTATCCATATCTGCATAGGCAATTCCCAGGATTCCCCCCTGAACCTTCAGGGTCTTCTGGTACTCCTCTGTATATGTGGTAAAGTTATTTACTTCTTCCTGTGTTCCCAGGGCCTCAAGATTAGGGTATTCAGCAGTGGCTCCCTTCATCTCACTGAATGAGAATTGAGTGCTTAGGGTATTTTTTACATAGTCCATGTAAACCTGATGGGGGTCCTCTGCCTGAGGCTTTGATGGTTTGGTCTCTGTTCCGGCCTCTTGTGCAGGCTTATCCTTATCTGTCTCCTCATCCCGGGTGTCTGACGGCTTTGACGGTTTAACAGGAATCTTATTGTCATCCGCCCACTGCTTTAAAGCATCTGCCCCTCTGGGATCCTCTGTCTCCGCGTATATAGTTTCCGCCTCCGCATAGAGTATCTCTCCGGCTGCCGCTCTTTCCTCCTCGGGCAGATCACCAATCTTTTCCATCGCTATGGTAATCATCTTTTTAGCACCTTCCTCATCCTTCAGCCCCCGGCAGGCCTTGGTCAGACCCACATAAGCATCTGCATTGGAAGGATCAATATCTGCAGCATCGTCGAATGCGGCTTTGGCCTGATCGTAATCCATCTCATCCAGATATTTATTTCCCAGATCCAGCTTTTCCTGAAGGTGGCCGGCCTTTGTCTGATTCACCCCCCAAATCACTCCCAGTACAATTACCAGCACCATACAGGTACCCCCGATCCCTACCGGAAGAATTAGCTTTTTATTCCACTTCTTGGGACATCTCATAGTAGACAACTCCTTTCTGCCTGTAACGTTTACCTACCTTCTGTCTGTGCTGTAATTATATCATGTTTTTCTCCGTCACTTTAGACAAAATTTCTTATAGTTTAAAGTACTTCATAAAGGCTTCCTTCGACTCCTGATACTTCGATCTGCTCACGGGTACCTTTTTGCCTGATTTTAAGATAATGCCCTCTGCAGAGAGATATTTAATATAATTCATATTAACCATATAACTCTTATGGCATCTAAGAAAGCCCGGAAGTTCCATAGCTTCCAGCTCGTCCAGCTTCATATATACTTTATAGATCTGATTTCTCTCGTATATGTACAGGATTCTCTTATCACTTTCCACATAGACAATGTCTCTGCTGTCCAGCTGATGGAGAACCCCTTTAATATGAAGCGTCACCATATTCTTCTTTTCCTTTTCCCTGACTTCCTCACACCTCCTGAGAGCATCTCTCAGCCGATGCTCTTCCACAGGCTTCAAAAGCAGCGCCACGGGGCGGACCCGGAAAATATCCTGTACATATTTAATGTATCCTGTTATAAAAATAATAGGAATCTCCGCACAAAAATCTTCTATTTTCTTTGCGGTGTCTATCCCATTTTCGTTGTTCAGCTCTATATCTAAAAAAACAGCGATGACATCCCCACTCTCTTCCCTCAGCCATTGAATAAGGTCTTCTGCACGCTGAAATGCAGCAATCTGGGCCTCACCCTCATATATCTCCATGACCTTCTCTTTTAATCCTTCGGTCACCTCAGCATCATCATCACAAATCGCAAATTTCTTCACACTTTCATCCCCTCTAATATATCTTAACCATTACTGTTACAGAAAACATATGGTCCTTCTCCTCAACCTGAAGTACGCCATCGTACCTCTCCACCATACTGCGCACAATCTTCATTCCAAGCCCATGATTTTCTTTGTCTTCCTTTGTAGTGGCAAAATGATTCTCTATAGAGGAATATCCCTCATTCTCTGTATAATTGTCAATTCTTATTTCCCAGAAATTAGCCTGCACTGCGGTTCTCAGATAAATGTACCCGGAACCTGCAGGCCCTTTCCTGCAGGCCTCTATGGCATTGTCCAGAAGATTGCCCAGAAGCCCCACTGTATGTATATCCTCCATCTGAGATTTCTCCGGAAGAAGGACCTGTATATCTGTCAGAATACGATACTTTCTGCACAGCTCCAATTTGGAATAAAGCATGGCATCCACCGGAAAGCTGCCCGTGATTCCCTCATCTATGGCCGCGTCGCACTGTTCCAGCAATTCCCTTTCATATCCCTCTCTCCTCTGCTGCAGCCACCTCCTGACACTGCGCACCTGCTCTGCCAGCTCTTCAAATTCCTGATGACCTTCTTCCCAGTGCATAAGCTGCTGTCTGAGCCAGGCATTTTCCCTTTCTATCTGCTTCTCATGGTAAAAAAGCATGGCATAAACACTGGCTAAAAAAAGCATCACAAGCGTAAAAATACAGATCCATATCAGGTAGCGCCCGCTCACAATTAAGGCGACCAGAATGCCAAAACTGAGAAGACAGGCAATCAGGGATATATCCCTGACCGGTCGTTCCCATCTGCTGACTGCAGGCTTCTCTTTTTTCTGGGCCAGGGACACCTGCTTCACAGACTCTACTGCCCTGTCAAGGGCCTGCACCAGCTGTTCCCGGTATGCAGATGCCTTGTCATACTCCCCAGCTTTTTCCATGCGGTCAATCACCGCAGCATGATTGGCCAGGTCATGGCGCATTCTTTTTATAGATTCCTGGGACTGATAGTATTCCTGATAGTAGCGGGACTGCTCCCTAAGGCTGGCCTGAAGGATTTCATTCTCTCGCCTCTTCCCTGCCCTCCTGCTCCAGAGGAACCCCAGATAGGTATAAAGGATCTGCGTACACATACCAAAAAAAATCACATCCATAATCAGGTTGCGCTGCATACTCTTCATATCCAGTGCTATCACTATGGCAATCATAAAAACCTGGAGCAGGAATAATACCTCGATCACCTTAATTTTTATTTTATAAAACACTCTGTTCTTACAGCAGATAACCACTGTCCCCAAGGAAAGCAGCAAAAACACCGCACCCGCGCCCCACAGGGGAGATACGTCTCCTGAATCTGTAAAAATCAAGACATTTCTGCCGGTCACTGTCAAAAAAAGCATACAGAGAACCCAGTACACGATGCTTGAGATCCCATCGTAGAATTTATATAACAAAAAATTCCGGAATCCATCCCAGGTAAATGCCGTGAGGAGCAAAAACATAATAACAGTATCTGCGATAATCAAAGCTGCGGCCAAGCTTACATGCGTCACTGTTCCCTGATTGCAGAAAATCTGAAACAAAGCGATATAGCCTCCAGTCACCCATCTGCCCCACCTGCGGTTCCCCCTGTAATTTTCTATATAGGCAAAAAGATACAGGGAAGTTAAGACATTAATGAGAGCCACGGCCCCGCCTGCTAATAATTGATATCCACTCATCTATTTCCTTTTTATGCATCTGTGCCCCCGCACTTTTGCATCTGCGACAAAAAAAGCGGGAATTCCCCAGGAATTCCCGCCCTTTACACTTTGATCATTACTCTTCTGTGTCTTCAGAAACTAACATTTCTTCATCTTCAGTCATATCTTCTTCCGCTTCGTCCATAAACATATCAGCGGCGGTCTCATCGTCAATTTCATCCATATCCAGTTCAAAGTCTTCTTCGAAAGACAACTCATCATTCTCTTCCATATCCGTATCCAGCTTCACGTCTTTATAACGCTTCATACCGGTGCCGGCAGGAATCAGCTTACCTATGATTACGTTTTCCTTCAAACCAATCAATGGGTCTACCTTACCCTTAATGGCGGCCTCTGTCAGAACCTTTGTTGTCTCCTGGAAGGACGCTGCAGACAAGAAGGAATTCGTTGCCAGTGATGCCTTTGTGATACCCAGCATCACCTGCAGGCCGGTTGCCGGCTCTTTGCCTTCAGCTGCCAGTTCCTCATTTTTTTCTTCGTAGTCTAATACATCTACCAGAGTTCCGGGCAAGAAATCTGTATCTCCATTATTTTCAATGCGAATCTTTTTCAGCATCTGGCGAACAATAACTTCAATGTGCTTATCGTTAATCTCTACACCCTGCAGACGATATACTCTCTGAACTTCCTGAATCATATAATCCTGTACGGCACGTACCCCCTTGATTTTCAGAATATCGTGAGGGTTAACGCTACCTTCTGTCAGCTCATCGCCGGCCTCCAGATACTGGCCGTCCTGGATCTTGATTCTGGAACCATAAGGAATCAGATAGGTTTTGGAATTACCTTCTTCATTATCTGTTACAGTAATTTCTCGTTTTTTCTTGGTGTCTTTAATATTGGCAACACCCTTGATCTCTGTAATAATAGCGAGACCCTTGGGCTTTCTTGCCTCAAAAAGCTCCTCCACACGGGGAAGACCCTGTGTGATATCTCCGCCGGCCACACCGCCGGTATGGAAGGTACGCATGGTCAGCTGTGTACCTGGCTCACCGATGGACTGTGCCGCGATGATACCTACAGACTCACCTACCTGAACTGCCTCACCGGTTGCCATATTGGCACCGTAGCACTTAGCGCACACTCCAATGTGTGACTTACAGGTAAGAATCGTACGGATCTTAACGGAGTCAAATGGTTTGCCCTGGGCGTTTATGCCTTCTTTCATAACTCTGGCCGCACGCTTGGGAGTAATCATGTGGTTTGCCTTAACAATAACCTCTCCCTTGGCATTCTTAATGGTCTCGCAGGAGAATCTTCCGGTAATACGTTCCTGAAGGCTTTCAATCTCTTCTTTGCCGTCCATAAACGCTTTTACCCACATGCCGGGGATCTCGTTCTTATCCGCGCAGCAGTCAACCTCACGGATAATCAAATCCTGAGATACATCAACCAGACGTCTGGTAAGGTATCCCGAGTCAGCGGTACGAAGGGCAGTGTCGGACAGACCTTTACGGGCTCCGTGGGCGGACATAAAGTATTCCAGTACGTCCAGACCTTCACGGAAATTCGACTTAATAGGAAGCTCAATGGTATGACCGGTTGTATCCGCCATCAATCCACGCATACCTGCCAGCTGCTTGATCTGTTTATCAGAACCACGGGCGCCGGAGTCAGCCATCATATAGATGTTGTTATACTTATCCAGACCATCCAGCAGTGCTCTTGTAAGCTTATCATCGGTATTCTTCCAGGTCTCAACAACTTCCTTGTATCGCTCCTCCTCTGTGATCAGACCACGCTTATAGTTCTTGGTAATCATATCCACAGTATCCTGAGCATTTTGAATGAGCTCTGGTTTTTCCGGCGGCACGGTCATATCGGAAATCGATACCGTCATGGCAGCCCTTGTTGAATATTTGTAACCCATAGCCTTGATATCATCCAGTACTTCCGCTGTCTTCGTAGCTCCATGGGTATTAATAACTTTCTCCAGAATCTGCTTCAGGCCCTTTTTGCCCACATGGAAGTCAACCTCCAATAGAAGCTCATTGCCCTCTACGCTTCTGTCTACAAAGCCCAGATCCTGGGGCAGAATTTCATTGAACAGAAAACGGCCCAGTGTGGATTCTACATTGCCGCTCAATATACTTCCGTCCGGCATGGTTTTTGTACAGCGCACAACTATCCTGGACTGGAGGGTGATTACCTGGTTTTCGTATGCCAGAATTGCCTCATTTACATTTTTAAAATGCATTCCCTCGCCTTTGTAGCCCGGTCTCTCCTGGGTCAGATAGTAGATACCAAGCACCATATCCTGTGAAGGCACAGCCACAGGACCGCCGTCAGAAGGCTTCAGCAGGTTATTGGGTGAGAGAAGGAGGAAACGGCACTCTGCCTGGGCTTCCACAGATAAGGGAAGATGCACAGCCATCTGGTCTCCGTCAAAGTCAGCATTAAAAGCAGTACATACCAGAGGATGCAGCTTAATAGCTTTACCTTCTACCAGAATGGGCTCGAATGCCTGAATTCCCAGTCTATGAAGGGTAGGCGCACGGTTCAGCATAACCGGATGCTCTTTAATCACCTCTTCCAGCACATCCCATACCTCAGGCTGGAGTTTCTCAACCATTTTTTTCGCATTCTTAATGTTATGGGAGGTACCGTTTGCTACCAGTTCCTTCATAACGAAAGGTTTAAACAGCTCAATGGCCATTTCTTTCGGCAGGCCGCACTGGTAAATCTTCAGCTCCGGTCCTACTACAATAACGGAACGTCCCGAGTAGTCTACACGCTTGCCCAGCAAGTTCTGACGGAAACGTCCGGATTTACCCTTCAGCATGTCAGACAGAGATTTCAAGGCACGGTTTCCAGGTCCTGTCACAGGACGGCCCCGGCGGCCGTTGTCTATCAGTGCATCCACAGCCTCCTGAAGCATTCTCTTTTCATTCCGGACAATAATATCCGGAGCGCCCAGCTCCAACAGTCTCTTCAGACGATTATTTCTGTTAATGATACGTCTGTACAAATCATTCAAGTCAGATGTCGCAAAACGTCCGCCGTCCAGCTGTACCATAGGACGCAGATCCGGAGGAATGACAGGGATTACAGTCATAATCATCCACTCGGGACGGTTTCCGGATTCGCGGAAAGCCTCCACTACCTCCAGGCGTTTTACGATACGTGCACGCTTCTGCCCCGTAGACTCTTTCAGACCGCGTTTTAGTTCTGCAGACTCTTTCTCCAGATCAATGGCTTCCAGCAGTTCCTTAATAGATTCTGCCCCCATCCCCACACGGAAATCATAGCCCCATTTTTCTCTGGCATCCTGATATTCCTTTTCTGTGAGAACCTGTTTGTACTGCAGATCCGAATTGGCCGGATCCAGGACAATATAGTTGGCAAAGTACAGAACCTTTTCCAGTGTTCTTGGAGACAAGTCCAGAATCAATCCCATTCTGGACGGAATCCCTTTAAAATACCAGATGTGTGATACCGGAGCAGCCAGTTCAATATGGCCCATGCGCTCTCTACGAACGCTGGCTTTTGTCACCTCAACACCGCATCGGTCACAGACTACGCCTTTGTAACGTATCTTCTTATATTTTCCGCAGTGACATTCCCAGTCCTTGCTTGGTCCGAAGATTCTTTCACAGAAAAGGCCGTCTTTTTCCGGTTTCAGGGTTCTATAATTAATGGTTTCTGGTTTTTTAACTTCGCCTCTTGACCAATCTCTGATTTTTTCAGGAGATGCCAATCCAATTTTTATGGCATCGAAGGTCATTGGCTGGTAAACTTCTTTATTTGTTGTTTCTGGCATTTATGGTTTTCCTCCTACTCCTCATCGTCAAGAGTTTCTTCCAGGTCTAAGAATGCATCATCTTCTTCGTCGTCCGTTTCTTCCACGTCTACGAGCTCTTCTCCTTCGAATTCTTGCTGGCTGAAGCCAAAGTCACCGAAGTCCTCCTTCGGCTTTTCTCTTTTGTCGCCCTCGATGATAGAATGCAAATCTGTTTCACCATAATCAATTGTTTCCATAATCTCTACTTCTGTCTGGTCTTCTCTCAGCACCTTCACATCCAGGCCTAAGGACTGGAGTTCTTTTAAGAGAACCTTGAAAGATTCAGGAATTCCAGGTTCAGGAATATTGTCACCTTTGATAATCGCTTCGTAAGTCTTCACACGGCCAATAACATCATCCGATTTCACCGTCAGGATTTCCTGAAGGGTATAAGAAGCACCATAGGCTTCCAAAGCCCAAACCTCCATCTCTCCGAAACGCTGTCCGCCGAACTGCGCCTTACCGCCCAGAGGCTGCTGTGTTACCAGAGAGTACGGGCCGGTAGAGCGGGCATGAATCTTATCGTCTACCAGGTGATGCAGTTTCAGATAATGCATGTGTCCAATAGTAACCGGGCTGTCAAAATACTCTCCCGTCCTGCCGTCACGAAGCCTTACTTTACCGTCTCTGGAGATGGGAACTCCCTTCCAAAGCTCTCTGTGATCCCTGTTCTCATACAGGTAATCCAAAACTTCAGGAAGCAGTTCTTCTTTATGCTTCTTCTCAAAGTCTTCCCATTCCATATTGACATAATCATTCGCCAGATCCAGTGTGTCCATAATGTCGTTCTCGTTGGCGCCGTCGAATACAGGAGTGGCAATATTAAATCCAAGGACTTTGGCCGCAAGGCTTAAGTGAATCTCCAGCACCTGTCCGATATTCATACGGGAAGGCACACCCAAAGGATTCAATACGATATCCAGAGGACGGCCGTTTGGCAGAAACGGCATATCTTCCACAGGCAGCACACGGGAGACAACACCCTTGTTGCCGTGACGTCCGGCCATCTTATCACCAACAGAAATCTTTCTCTTCTGGGCAATATAGATACGGACTGCCTGGTTTACGCCGGGAGACAATTCATCTCCGTTCTCCCTGGTAAATACCTTGGCATCTACAACAATACCATATTCACCGTGAGGTACTTTTAAGGAAGTATCACGGACTTCACGGGCTTTCTCACCGAAAATCGCCCGGAGCAGTCTTTCTTCAGCTGTTAGTTCAGTCTCTCCCTTAGGAGTAACCTTACCTACCAGGATATCCCCTGCACGCACCTCTGCTCCGATACGGATAATACCTCTTTCGTCCAGATCCTTTAAGGCATCGTCACCCACGCCGGGAACATCTCTTGTAATCTCTTCCGGTCCCAGCTTAGTATCTCTGGATTCTGCTTCATATTCTTCAATGTGCACAGATGTATAGACATCGTCCTGCACCAGACGCTCGCTTAACAGAACCGCATCCTCGTAATTGTAGCCCTCCCAGGTCATAAATCCGATCAGCGGATTCTTGCCCAATGCCAGTTCTCCTTCTGAGGTGGAGGGTCCGTCTGCGATTACCTCGCCCTCTTCTACCCTGTCTCCTTTAAAGACGATAGGTTTCTGGTTGTAGCAGTTACTCTGATTACTTCTCAGGAATTTGGTCAGACGGTATACGTCCTTGGTTCCGTCGTCATTTTTTATTGTAATTTCCTTGGATGTGGATCTCTCCACAACACCGGACTTTCTTGCAACTACACAGACACCGGAGTCTACGGCAGCCTTCGACTCCATACCTGTTCCCACTACAGGGGATTCTGTTATCAAAAGGGGCACAGCCTGACGCTGCATGTTAGAGCCCATCAGCGCACGGTTGGCATCGTCATTCTGAAGGAATGGAATGAGGGCAGTAGCCACGGAGAACACCATCTTAGGAGATACGTCCATGTAGTCAAACATCTGACGCTCATACTCCTGTGTCTCATCCATGTAGCGGCCGGATACGTTCTTATGCACAAAGTATCCATTCTCATCCAAAAGCTCATTGGCCTGTGCTACATGGTAATTATCTTCTTCATCCGCCGTCATATAGATTACTTCGTCTGTAACCCGGGGATTCTTCGGATCCGATTTATCCACCTTTCTGTATGGTGCCTCTACAAATCCATATTCATTGATACGGGCATAGGAAGCCAGAGAGTTGATCAAACCGATGTTAGGACCTTCAGGCGTCTCAATGGGGCACATTCTTCCGTAATGGGAGTAATGTACGTCACGCACCTCGAATCCGGCCCTGTCTCTGGACAGACCCCCGGGGCCCAGCGCGGAGAGACGTCTCTTGTGAGTCAGCTCACCCAGAGGGTTGTTCTGATCCATAAACTGGGACAGCTGGGAGGAACCGAAGAATTCCTTCACTGCCGCAGTTACCGGCTTAATATTAATCAGGGACTGAGGAGAGATCCCCTCAATATCCTGTGTCGTCATTCTTTCCCTTACCACTCTTTCCAGTCTGGAAAGACCGATGCGGTACTGATTCTGGAGAAGCTCTCCAACCGCTCGAATTCGGCGGTTGCCCAGATGGTCGATATCATCGTCATTTCCAAGACCGTACTCCAGATGCATGTTATAGTTAATGGAAGCCAGAATGTCTTCCTTTGTAATATGCTTTGGAATGAGTTCGTGGATATTTCTCCTTACAGCTTCCTTAATATCCTCGATATTCTCATTTTCTTCCAGAATTTTTTTCAGGCATGGGTAATATACTAATTCTGTGACACCCACCTCTCTGGGCTTCACATCCACAAAGTTAGTAATGTCTACCATCATGTTGGACAGGACCTTAATATTGCGTTCCTCTCCCTGAATCCATACATAAGGCACAGCAGCATTCTGGATGTCGTCTGCCATGGACTTGGTAACCTCCATGCCGGCCTCCGCAAGAATCTCCCCAGTACTTGCATCAACCACATCCTCAGCCAGCACCTGGCCTGTGATTCTATTCTTCAGCATCAGCTTTTTATTAAATTTATAGCGTCCAACCTTTGCCAGATCGTATCTTCTCGGATCAAAGAACATACTCATGATCAGGCTCTCTGCGCTCTCTACAGCCAGAGGCTCGCCCGGACGGATTTTCTTATATAATTCCAGCAGACCTTCCTGGTAGCTCTCAGAGGTATCCTTTGTAAAACTGGCCAGAATCTTAGGCTCTTCCCCGAAAAGCTCTACAATCTCTGCGTTGGTACCATATCCCAAGGCTCTGATAAGAACAGTAATGGGAACTTTTCTGGTTCTGTCTACACGTACATAAAACACGTCATTGGAGTCTGTTTCATATTCAAGCCACGCACCACGGTTCGGAATAACGGTAGAGGAATACAGCTTCTTACCCACTTTATCATGTGCGATAGCATAATAAATACCGGGAGAACGCACCAGCTGGCTTACGATAACTCGCTCAGCACCATTGATAACGAAAGTGCCGGTAGCAGTCATTAAGGGCAGATCGCCCATGAAGATCTCGTGCTCGTTAATCTCATCATTTTCTTTGTTGTACAATCTGACTCTGACTTTTAAAGGAGCCGCATAAGTGGCATCGCGTTCCTTGCATTCTTCGATCGTGTACTTTATTTCATCTTCGCACAAAGTAAAGTCAACAAATTCCAGGCTCAATTTTCCGCTGTAATCTGCGATTGGAGATATATCTTCAAAGACTTCTTTTAAACCTTCGTCCAGAAACCACTGGTAGGAATCCTTCTGCACTTCGATTAGGTTGGGCATTTCCAGCACTTCTTTTTGTCGCTGGTAGCTCATACGCATGCTCTTTCCGGTTGCTATTGGACGGATTCTGTTTTTCTCCATTGACGTGTCACCCCTTGTATATTTTAAATTTATTATAACATCAGCCCACGGCATTATTACGAGTAGGCATATCTTGCCATAATAGTGCATTTTTTACTGTATCACAAACTTTTCAGCCTGTCAACATCTAATTTTCCTTTTTTATTCATTGTTTTGCAAGAAAAACAATCGGGGACGTTGTCTTTGCTTAAGCAACAACGTCCCTTATGTTAAACTATAACCCCTGCATTCTCTGCCAAAGGAGTTCCATTCCTTTACCTGCGTATACACTCATTCCCTTTTTGGCTTCCCGGGTGTAAGGATAGATCCCAGATACCAAAGCAAAATGGCTATTATAAATAGGAAGATTCCCGTCACAGTTCCCGGTGTGGAACGGATAAATCTGGCATAATTTCCCAAAAGAGGAATCTTAAACATAACCTTTCCCACCAACCGCTGAAAGGCCACCGGCTCTGCGTCCTGTCCGCTGTTGGCATCACCCTTGGTGCGGAAAATCTGTTTGTTCTCATCTATTCCCACCACCCGGTGCGTGGTCACCGCATCAGAGGCACTGCTCACCTGGAAGGTAATGACATCACCCTCCTGCACCTGAGCAGGTTCCAGGGGTTTTACCAGAACCAGACACCCTTTGGGATATTCTGGTTCCATGCTGCCGCTAATCACATCATACACGTGATAGCCCATAATTTTAGGCACCAAAAAAGGAATGGAAATCAGGATAATTCCTAATATAATGACAGTGCCGAGAATATTAAGTACTCTTCCCATCATTTCCATTCCTCCATAGTTTCTAAATGTTCAGATCCCACTGCAGAGTCTAATAACTTGATTAATTCTAAAGCACTTCGAAAAGGAACTTTCTTTTTTTGTTCAACCCAGGTTACAACACCCTGCCAGGTGTGATTCTGAACGCATTTAATTTCGACGATAAAGCTCTGCCCCGCCGCCTCAATTACTTGAGTTTTGTGTTCTTCACCCATAATACATTCCCTTTCTGCTTATTCTTGATTATGCCCCCAGCCGGTATTAATCGGCTGGGGGTATGTAGCTTTTGCATTTAATGGATTACGGCTGTGGTACTGTGTAATCCTCAATGTCATCTTCCGTAATTCCTGTCCATCCAATTACATTATTACCATTCTTTTGTAAATGGGAGTCAAAATTATCCGCCTGAATTAATTCTGCTATCAAATCAATTGTAACCTCTGCATTAGCGACTTCATTCCCCCATCCTTCAGGAACTTTTACTTCTGTAAATAACGCCTGTGTCTCACCTTTTTTAGACATTTTATCAGCATAATAGTAGTATCCGTCAACATTTTTTGTCCACTTATTACCAATGTCCAGCTGATTTTCTAAAATATCAGCATACTTATTTCCTTGTGCATCAACCATGTCTAAACCGGTAATAGTCATTTTAACCCTTATATAAGCATCTTCTGAATCATCCCCAAGTTTAACGGTAGGTACCTTACTTAAAGTGTCACCAGGTGTCACTCTGTCATTATAGGTAATACCATCTTCTGTATTCACTGCATTTTCTGTATCAGTTGTCTCAATCAGACTACCATTAACATTGCCCATGGTAATTACATTGCTTTTTGTATCTCTATCCGTAAAGTACATCAAGGTTCCGCCGATTCCCAGTACAGCAACCAGGGCAACTGATGCAACAACTGCTGTGAGTTTTTTTCTGTTCATCATATTATCATTCACCTTTCCTTATCTTTTAAATTTACTTTCCTTCAGTTTCAATTAAAATTCATCCGGATAAGCTGCTGCCATTGCTGCCTGAGCATTGTTGAAACCATCTGTCTGTACCAGATAACCCTGAAGCTCAATATTGAAGTTACTCATAATGTAGTTGGATGCCGGATCCACATCGGAGTAAAGGCTTGCGTTAAACTCTTTATTGTCAAACTGTGACTGAGTAATTGCTTTGTTGTCAATCACCACTTTAGAGAACAGATCCTGTGTGGTTTCTCCTGCCGGCAGTTTAACATTGTAGTAAGCAATTGTCTTGTCATCATTCAGTGTCCACTTATCCCCAAAAGTAACATTGATAAACTTATCTAATGCTGCGTATGTAGTTGCTGTTTCTCTGTCAGCGCCTACATATTTAATCTTGATAGCTACCCATGCGTCTGCAGCTTTGCCTTCATCTGTAACTGTAGTATTTTTAATTGCAGGATCCTTAGGAATCTCTAAGCCAGGAGTAAAGTTTTCCGCTAATTTCTCTCCTAATTTACCTTCTTCAATCCCTGCTGAACCGCCGCCGAAGTCTACGTTATCCCATGCAGGCTCCTTCAGTTCTCCGGTAAGGCCTGCGCCCATGGTAAATACGTTCTGTTTTTCCTCTGTCTTCTGGCTGAAGTATGCTAATGTACCACCAATTCCTACAATTGCAACTAATCCCAGTGCAATTAATGATTTTCTTAATTTTTTATTATTCATATCGGCTCTCCTTCATCTTCTATTCATTAACTATTATTTGTTTAGTCCTGCTAATGCCTTCAGTTCAATAACGCCCTTCTCAAGTGTTAAATCTGCGGACTGTACAGCATAACCAGTTACATCAATCTGGAACTGAGGTAATACAAATGCATCAACTACTTCACCATTGCTGTCAACAAATGTTACAGATGTATCGCCTACTTCAGTGGTAGACTTAATCGGTTTTGATGTATCAGGTACATAGTTTCCATTTTCATCTGTTACATAGTTATCATTGCCATCCTTCTGTACAGGATATACAGTTGTAACTTTGCTTTCCTGATTCCACTCTTTTTTAATTCCATAGTTAACTGTTACCTGATCAAATACTGCCGCGGTAGGATTGCCCGGTGCTATCTCTGTATTGTAGTTCAGGAAAAGTCCATTTGTACTGTCTGCCGTTGTAGAATCTACTACCCAAGCCGGATTAAATCCATCTTTAAATGCGCCTGTTGCATCTTTGTACTGTACCGTAGCATATTTCTCTGCGAACGTATTATAACTGATAGCATTTTTATTGTGGTCATAGAACTGAATCTTCACGCCTGCATAGATTGAAGTGCTTGAATCAGCCAGGTTTGTGATTACCGGGTTCTTTGCGATAGCCTTACCTGGTGTATAGTCTTCTCCGCCCTTCCACTCGGTCTCTGTAATGGTTGTTTTCAGGTTGTCACTTCCGGTAAACATATTCTTCTTAGTCTCTGTTACCTGTGATAAATAAGCCAATGTCCCGCCAATTGCCAATACTGCTGTAAGAGCCATTGCTCCAACCGTTGTTGCTAATCTTTTCTTGTTTGCCATAATCTTATCCTCCATTTTCTGATTTTAAATAATTTAAATTCCTCTATAATAAAAAGATATTCTCTTTTTAATACTTATTTGGTGATGCCTTTCACAAACTTTAACATCTCATTTTCAGGTTCTTTGACATATTCCGACTGAATTGCGTATGCCGTTACTTTGATGCGGAACTGAGGGAACAACCCTGATGCCGAATCTGGCATAAGCTCTAAACTGATAGGTACCTCTGAAAACAACGGTGCAGATGAAGTATCCTCTCCAGGAGCTAAAATTTCTTTATACATATAAAGCTTATCTGTAGTATCCGTAGCAAGTTCCTTCCAGTGTTCTGTATTAAAAGTAATCCCCGCAGACGTTAAATACCTGTTTTTGAATTCCTCGTATGTAACCTGTGTATCTGTATCATCTATAAATTGTACTTTAACAGCTGCATATATCGGAACTCCTGTTTCTTTATTCCCGCTGTTCTTTACCTGGGGATTCTTAGGGATTATTTCTCCGGGTACATACTGTGCAGCCTTTTCAACCCCCAGGGCCTTTAATGCATCCCCCGTAATTCCCGGCTTAGCGCTCTGACCATTTGATGTTGACTCATCCGCAAACTCATATCCGTCCCAGCTGGGCTCCCGCAGCAACAATGATATCTTCTTATTAGATGCAAAAGTATTCTTCTTTGTTTCCGTGACATCCCGCAGCAATGCAAGTGTGACTCCTATTCCCAAGACTGCTGCTAAAGTAAATACTATCAGAAACTTTAACCTCTTCTTATTCTTCTTTATCATTCCACATTCCTCTCTTCCGGAGTGTTTTCACTTTATACGTTTATTATGAACTTTGGAAGTCACATTTCGGTCACATACCTTTATTTTATTTTAAGTTTCCATGTTACCGTAGAGACCTGTTCGAAAATTTCTTTTATGTTTATATTATGACCTTTGTCAGTCACACTGCGGTCACATAATACCGTATTTACAAAAACAATTTATTGCACTTTTTTCGCTATAAGCCTCAAAAAAAACTGCAGCAAAAACGCATCTCTGCGTTTTCACTACAGCCTTTCTATAACAATATTCGCCTATCAGGGCCTGCTACTTTGTTGCAATGAGCCCGGCTCCATCTACATGCACACCCTCCCAACTATCATCTACCGAGCCGTTCTGTTTTGCAGAAATTCCTTCAGCCAAAACCTGTAGCTCAAGATAACAGTCAATTCCCCTTGGAAGTTCACCGTTGTATGCAACCTCCGAAATCAACGAATCAGTAGATTCGCCTGGAGTCAGGGCTTTTTTGTAATAATAATAAGTATCTGCACCTTCTCCGGTAGTTACCCACTTATCACCAAAATCTCCTGCCATTGTATACTCCAGTTTATTGTCTTCAATGGTAAACGGAACAATCTCTCCGTCTCTGTCCCCCCCCAGGTATCTGAGAATGGGGACCAGGCGTACCCTCACATAAGTATCGCCGGTGGGAAACTCATCTGATGTAAGATTTTTAATCTTAACATCTTTAGCAACTTTGTTCCCTGTCTGAATCTTTTCAAAAGTATTTACATTCTGTAAACCTTCCTTAGACTCATTCTCATAATTATTTCCATTTTCTACTACTGCAATGTTTACAGCAGTTCCCTTAAAATCATTTGTTGCCGGTTCGGATTGTGTCTTCAAAAGTGCCAATGTCACGCCTATCGCACAGGTAAGCACCAGAACTGAACCAGCTGCTGCCATAAATACTCTGGCTTTTTTACTTAGCTTTTTCATGATTCACCTCCATCTTCACCCTTGTCGTTTTTGTTCAACCAATCCGGCAAAAATGTTAAAATCAGGACTACAAGTATCAGTGTGACAAGAAGAATCATTCCGGTTCTGGTGTTTGCGTAGACTGCAACATATCCCATATATGGGATAGAGAATACCGGTTTCCCAATCACAGAGGAGAAAGCAACAGCTCCTCCGTCTTCCGTATTGTTGGCATCCCCTTTTGTCTTAAAAGACTGATTCTCTTCATCAATTTCTATTACCCGGTGAGTTACCACAGTATCCTCACCAATGTTAAATGTAATAGGATCTCCCACCTGTACCTTCTCCGGGGATACCTCATCGATATAAACGAGGCTCCCCACATGGTACGCGGGCTCCATACTGCCGCTCAATACTGCCAAAGGCTTTAAACCAAATACTCTTGGCAAAAACAATGCCGCTACAAATGCCATAAGTACAACGAGTAATATTGTTGTGACCCACTTATATGCTGTTTTCATAAATTTATATTTCCTCCCTGCACTTACATGATTTCCATTCGAATCCATTATAACATATCTTCATTATTTCGTGAACTCGTTTACCACAGAGGCCACATCACTGAGCCACTTCCAATCAGACTTCAACTCATTTTCAAATGCAACTGCAGCTTTATGACTGTTTGCATACGCGTCATATGTTCCGTCTTCTGTTCCATAAAAATCACATTTATTGTTCTTATCCTCCAGCTTTTCACCGATAAATAAGTTTACTGCGTTTTCATGGTCAGCAATCTTGCCGTCATAATTATCAGTTACCTCTGTCTGGGTATATTTACTGGACCATTCCGTCTGCTCTGTTATTGTATAATATCCCTTTTTGAGTCCTGAAAGAGTATCCGTATCTGTAAGCTTGCCGCTGTTGGCATCAAATCCCAGCACTGCATAGTAAGTATCTGTAATCTCTGTCCCAGGGGTTTCTCTTCTGTCCACTCTGAACACAAAGCTCTGCTGAGAATTAATTGCCTGAACATCTGTATACTGCTTATTAATCTCTTTTGTAATATCCAGCTGTCCCTTTACAATATGAATCGTATAAACTCCATATTCCTTACCTGCATCTTTTTCATTGACTCCTACAACAGTACCAACCACGTTGCCTCCGGATGCCTCTGCCGAAGCTGAACCGTCACTCTTAGGCTGGAATTCTACTTTCAAGTAAAATTCCTGGTCAAATTCAGGTTTCATATTTTCCCATTGCTGAGCGATGACTTCCTTCGTACACTCCTTGTCAGAATACCAGGTCATTTTAAAGCTTCCTGTAGCTGTGGCACTCTCAAAGGTAACCTTGCTGCCGTTTACAGTGTTTGTAACTGCGTTCTCATCAAAAATCCTGGCAACCGAAGCCGCGTCAACCGGAATGCTGTCACCCCAGAAAATTGTGTTCTCAGCGTTCTTAACCTGAAAAGCAGCTTTAACATTAACGGTAGGCTCCGGAAGAACTGCCGTTCCAAGCCCTGGTGCTTCAATAACTGAATCCGGTGATACATTCGTTGCTACATCATTGCCTCCGATAAAGGTGTCTTTCGCTTTCACCTTAAAGCTTCCGGACCATCCTCCGCCCTCTGCTGTCTTTATTGTTTCACCCTTCCAGGTAATTGTGTAGCACTCTTTTCCATTAATTGTCTCAATATTTACATAGCCGCCCTCAAGCTCATAACCATCCTTGCCCTGTTTTTTAGCTGCATCGATCATAGCTTTAGTTACTGTCTGATTGTCAGCTGTTACTATCTCAAATCCGGGTGAGACAACGTCTTTAATAGTTGCATTTGCAATGTCCGTTGCCTTTGTAATCGTAGATGAGATTTTTTCAAAAATCTGTTCCAAGTCAGAAGCCTCATCCGTTGTGAAGCAGTATTCCGGACTGAATGCTATTTTAGTGGTAATCCATTCCTTGGTAGACAGCCATTCATTAGATTGATCTCCGTCATTATCCTTGAGGCCTAATCCAACAACAAACACCTTCACGCCCGCCTCTTTTAAGGCATTAGCAGCATTCTCTGCATAAGACCTTAACGTGCTTTCCGACGCACCTCCACTTTCAGGTTTACCATCTGTAAATAAAATTGCATATTTCGGAACTTTGCTAGTGCTGTCAAAAAGGTCTAATGCCTCTTTAAGCCCAAGATCCGGCCGGGTTCCCCCGTTTGGTCTCAGCTGGTTAACGGACTCCAGCAGTACTCCTGTATTACTGCTTGCTGTAATTAGATCTGCATCTCTGGACTCACTTGCCGCAAATGATACTACACCAATCTTACTCTCTGGTGAGCGTGCTCCTGTATTCTCTATAAAAGCACTGGCCGCATCCTTCAATGATGTCATACGGGCAATCCATGTATATACATAAGAATAATCACTGTCTCTCATGCTGCTCCATGAACTATTCGAATAACGTTTCCACTGTCCATCAATATATTTGATAGGATTCTGATACGATTTATTATAATAATATACTTTACTCGTCACCATGTCATCTCTGTCTACCTGCGTATAGGAAGTAATATAGCTGTTTGACGAAGCACTATTCCCATATCTCATGGAGCCAGATCGGTCTAATACCATAACGGTATCAGCAACTCCCCCTATAGTGGAGGATGAACTTTCCAGCAGTTCTGAATGAGCATTAATGTTAATATTGTAAATTCTCTTGTCCCAGCTGCCCTGCTCTTTTGCCAATTCTGCAGTCTTACTGTACTTCAAACTGTTATCCAGGAATTCATCCGGCGTATAGTTTATAATTTCATGAACTTCTTCATCAGTTGTATTTTTCAGTGTTACATTCCCGTCTTCATCAACGATCACTTTCCAGATAATATTCCCCGTAACATAACCGTCGGGCGCTGCCACTTCTTTCATGGTCAGCTCGCCTTTTGGAAGTCCCTCAATTCTCACCTCGCCTTTTTCATCAGAGGTACCCTCGCCGACGATTTCACCGTCCTGGTTATATACCTGGAAAACTGCGCCTTCTAGTTTTTCATTCTTTGTATTTACCTTACCAAAAGTCAGAACCACCTGACGAACATAAACTGTAAACTGATGATCCGCCGCGCCCTGGTGAGTAGGACTTAAATTAGTAAATTCAGTGTGGGCCGTAATATTTTTGCCGCCTGCTGTTACAGTGAGCTTAATATCGGAATCTTTTTTCGGTGCATACTGAGATGTGTCATTGCCTATCTCTGTTCCGCCGTTCACTGCAGTATAATCGAAAGTCAACTCTGGCTTACCGGTGGAAGGTTCGGGAGCATTGCCGCTGCTGTGACCCCATGCCACAGAACCGTCAACCCTTTCTGCAAGGTCTGTTGTCTCTCCTAAGTAGATTTCTGTGTCGGTGCTGTTCACTGTAGGTGTCCATACGTATAATGTTGCATCTTTTCCATCCACATTCAGGTCATCCACTCCATTAGTCTTATCAACGGACGCTGTAACTTTAGCAGTAATTGTAAATACCGTATCTTTGGTAAGGCCTGTAGTGTCAATGGATTTGCTGCTCCATGTGCCTGAAGTATCTCCAGCCTTTACTGTGTATTTTCCAACTATTTTGCCGTCTTTGTCCTTAACCGTGTAGACAATGTCAGCAAAATGATTGTTAGTTCCATTAACATTGTAGGACTCCCCTCCAATCAGATAAGGGATACTGCCTGAAGTACCTTTCAGGAACTCTTCTACTGACTGCCAGTCATTTGTGATATAGATACTGCGATCCTGCGTTTCATAATCATAAAGTAGTTCTACATCAACCAGCGGTTCCTCGAACGCTTCTACTTTTGTTCCATTGCCTCTGTACACCGCAGATGTATTCTCATTGGTAGGTACATTATTTCCTCCGATAAATCCATCGGCCCTCTTTACATTGAATTCGATAACAACCTTTTTCCCTCTGGGTTTCCCGTTGCCATCATCATCCGTCACGAAATTCTCGCTGTAATTAAAGCCTGTAACAGACACCTGTTTTCCATTAACAGAAATATTTCTCTGCGGTATCTCTGTCCAATTATTTCTATCTGCCCACTTGTCATTGCCTTTATAATCTACAATATACGCTTTCACATTGGAAATATCGTCAAAGTACTGTGTCACATAGTCCTTTATAACAGTAGAAGAATCCAACTCTATTTTGGGCGTTTCTATGCTGCCCTGTATTTTTTCAAATATCTCTGTCAGTTCCTCTTCATTACCAGCCACAAGATAGTATCCCTGATTACTGCCGGCGCCAGTGTTGCTCATACTTCTCGCATTCGGATAATTACTGGAAACCAGGTTCATATACCGGTTAGTGGGAGGGTTAGATACACTGTCACTGTTACCGGTAAAATTATAGCTCATATCATCAGGATCGCCATTATCCAATACACCTATCGTATAAACTGTGGCACCGCATCCTCCTGATGAAGTAATAGGACTCTTTATCTGTCTTGCATAATCAATAGCGCTATTTGCTGTAGAATTATAAAAACCATTAGTAGAGTATCCAGGTCTGCCATCGGTAAACATGACAACAACTCTATTTCTTTCCCCTGTTTTTGTATCGTTTAAGAATAAATTCTGTGCCATTGACATTCCATACTGAACATATGTAGAACCGCTGGCAGCAATATTATTCTTAGATGACAGAATGCTATTTAAACCGCTCGTCGTAGACATATCCTTGAAAGCATTCCGGTATTGAGAAGTGGAAGGATTACTCCGCCTTGTACTTCCGTCAAAAAGCACTCCTTCATCCGAATATCCGACTACCGCAATCCTGTGATCAACTTCGTTTTCCAATGCATTCTCAGCTACCAAATTTGCAAATTTTTCCACAGAATTCTTTAAGGCCTGTTGTCTGGAAATTACCTCGTACTCATAGAACTGGACCACATCGTAATTCTGCGCCCTGCCAATGGAATTGTATGAGCCTTCCAGTACCGGATATACATACACATATCTTCCGCCTGTTCTATACCTGTAGTAATCAATGTTATTAGCATCCCGTCCATACCACGTAACCGACTGGTAGGCGCCATCAGCTAATTTTATGGAGTAGTTCCCTGACGAGAAACCATAATTGTAATTTCTATTTGAATAGTATCGTGTTCCTTTTACTTCGGTATATGAATACATATCCTTTGTTGTCATACTGCCAGATTCATCTAATACTAATACAATATCCGTAGGAATTACCTTATCACTACTGCTGACAGTTCCTGTGGCATATGCCTCTAATTGAATATTATAGTCATCGCCATCCTTAACAGCTTTCTTGCTTAACTCCAAACCATTATCCGGCTGTACATCTCTTGCCGATGCACTAGCAGTTCTAAGTCTGTTCTGCTGCGTCAGATATACCGGACCCAAAAGAGGTCCTGCATCTGTAAAAGAAACACATGTTATCCCTTTGATTTCCTCCCCGTCTTCCACACTCTGGAGAACCGTCAATGTATACACAGAAAAATCATTTGACTCAAATTCTATGTTTGTAACCGTGCCGTCTTCTGCGGCAGCAAACGCTTCTTTTTCTTCTGCCGTTCCATCATCTTTTTGATGAATAAGAGCTAATGCGCCATCATGCGGCAGCTCAACACCTTCTGTAACCTGCAGGCTGATATTAACTGTACCGTTTGGTTCTATTTTTTCTCCATCTTTATAAAAAGAAATATCGTATGGAACAAGTTTTAAAATTGCCTTTTGTGCATCACCCAGCATTTCCTGTATGCTGGTTTCTATTTGGTTATAATTTTCTATATCAGTTATCTTTTCTACCTTAAGCTCCGCCCCCTGAGGCAATACCCCCATTTCGGACACAGATGCCTGAACCCGAACCTCTTCATCACTGTATTCATATGTTAATACAGGCGCCTGTTTCCAGGTAATAATAAGAGGCAGATAACTGTCCATAGTAAAGCCTATTTCATCTACACTGCCGTTATTGTTCTGCACAAGACCCCTGATTCTGTCCTGCATGTCATTGACCGAAAGATTCCCTGTACTGTCGGCAGTTTCCTGAAGCTGATATAATTTTAGTTCTTTACTGTCCTGCAAGGAATCCTTATAGGAATCAGGTACATTTTCATTCTTAAAGGAGAGTGTTACATCAATACCGCCTTCAGATGGTATAATTTCCTGTCCGTTATACACAAAATAGATATCATAAGCAAGAAAATCATCTATTGCAAACTGATCCTGTACAGATTTTTCTGCCATATATGCCGAGATACTTGCATATCTGTCCTTCTGTTCCTCATCACCTTTACTAATAAGACGAACCTTCAGTTCAGAACCGGCCGGAACTGCTTCAGGGCTATGCAAATTGACTACTGCCTTAATCTCTCCATCTTCATAGCTATATTCTGTCTGTGAAGATATCTCCTCGTCCTCCGCCGTATCTTCCATAGTAACATCAGACAAAGGCTCAGGGATATCTGTTAACGAACTTTGTTCCTCTAACCCGTCATCTTCAGGCTTAGGATCCGTTGTTTCTCCTTCCGCAATATTTTCCGTATCCGTCCGTTCTGCAGACGCATTCACTGTCATTTGAGGAAATACCGTGGTAACCAGCAGCACCATACACAAAAGCCCCGCGATATATCTCATTATCTTCTTATCTGCTCTCATAACGTTCCCCTTTCCTATTCCTTTATTTAAAATCGAAATATGTACCTTAAGCATTCTATTTCGTTACCTTCATGTTGCAGGTATAAAGCTATTTTTTAAGTTTTACAACTGTACTATACCAATTTCAAGTCACACATTGGTCACAAACGCCAGGTTTTCAGATTTTTTTTAAGCAAAAAAGAGAACGTTATGTGACTGATAACATTCTCTTCCCATAGCCCCTGTTTCTATACCGTTTACAGCTTGCTCAAGTCTATTTCGTCCACACTGTACTGCAGCTTAATCTTTGTCTTTTCATCAGAGGAATAAAACCGGTTCTGAATCCGCTCCATTACCATCATAGCCGTCTCATACTGGCAGGTGGGCAGCATAATAATAAACTGTGTACTGCTGTATCTGGAAATTACATCCCCCGTCCGCAGTGAGCCCAGGAGCACCTGCTGCATGATATCCATTCCCTTATTAATAATATTAGTATAGGCAGCACTGTCCTTCTTTACATCTATGGAGGGATAAAGGGTAATCAGGGACAGGTAGATAGACATCCCCAAGCGCCCCGCCCGCCTTATCTCCAGATGATATGACTTTTTAAAAACTCCATACTCACACAAAAAAGCCCCTCTGCCGTCATCATCTGATTTCAATTCTTTTTGTATCTTGCTCAAATCCAGCTCCTGTTCATGCTTCTGTTTTAAAAGGGTTTCATATACGCCTCTGAGATCCTCCGAAGGTCTTACTCCCAGGTTATCGTAGAGAAGATCCACCGTTTTCTGATAGTGTTCGATGGCGAGGTTCTGCTTATTCTGTCCGATCAATGCCTTAATCAGCCAGCAGTGCAGTTCTTCATCCAGGGCATCTAGTTCAATGGATCTGCTGCAGATCTGGGACATCTCATCATATCTGCTGTGTTCCTCCAGCAGCCCCGCCAGACGCTTCACCGCAGTCAAAAACATAGAGTGATAATAGGTAGCCAGAGATGCCACCCAATATTCACCGGTCAGCTTAGGAAGAAAGGTCCCTCTGTACAGACGGACTGCCTCTTCCAGATCTGCAATCTCATCGTCTGCGTTCTCTTCCCTGGGAGCATTTTTGCATAGTTTTTCAAATTTCTCCGCATCAATTTCTATATGTAACTCCGGATTCCAGGTATAGGTACCTCTCCCGGTAACTATAAAATCGGACCTGCCCCACTCCTTTTTCATAATAGTGCGCAGGCGGTACATTAGATTTTTTAACGCTCCCGCAGGGTTATCGCTTCCGTCATCATGCCACAGAGCATCCCCAAGTTCCTGAATCGTAATATTCCTTTTTCTATGACAGAAAATATAAGACAGCAGTTTAGTTACCATCTCAGATCGAATCTTCTCATCATCCAGAATGCCATTCTGACTGGAAACTTCAAATCGTCCGAAAAGACGAACTTTCCATATTTCATTGTTCTGCTTTTCTGTTTCCATCATCATCATCTCTTTTCTGTCCTAATTTAAGTTTCTGCAATCATCTGCCTCAGGAAGTGCCGCCTGAAACAATCTATGCATCAGCTATAAGCTTTATCAAATCCAAATCGCTGTTAAATTCACCGACAACTTTTCCCTCTATATTCTTTACAATCCCCTGCATACTGGTATGCTGTCTGGAAGCCACTACTATATCTAACGTTTTAATACTGCCTTCCCTGGCATGTATTTCAGAGGCTTCTTTGTAGCGCCTGGGATTTCCACAGAAGCCCGAACTGCTTTTGCCCGCCTTCTCCTCGTGAAAAGTTCTCACTTTTTGGTACGCCTGAGGAGTCCCTATCCTGTTCAGGGCCTCCTCAATTACCAGTATAAGATTTGTCATATTATAAAACGGAAGTTCTTGTTCCAGTCCAACACCACATATCGTTCCCTGAATCTCATCTTTTTCCTGTTCATCCACACATACGCGGATACTATTCACCGGAAATCCGCCTAGATACTTTTCCACACATCCGCCTCCCTGCTTTATCGTTCAACCCGATCTCTGTTTAAATCAATTTCATCCACACTGTACTGAATCTTAACTTTAAGTTTTTTATCTCTGGTATAAAAATTGTCCTGTATTCGCTTCATGATCATTTGGGATGAATCATACTGGCAGTTGGGAAGCATTACAATAAACTGATTACCGCTGTATCTCGATATAACATCCCCATTCCTGAGAGAAGATATAAGTACCGTTTCCATCACACTCATCCCCGTATTAATCAGTTTCAGATATGCCTCACTGTCTTCCTGTACATCAATAGACGGATATACGGTAATCAGAGAAATGTACACAGGAAGCCCCAGCCTGCTGGCTCTGCGCTGTTCCAGATGGTATGACTTCTTAAATACACCATACTCACACAGAAACGCTCCGCTGCCGTCATCCTCAGACTTTAATTCATCCTGGATATTGCCCAAATCAAGTTCCTGTGAATGTTTCTGCTTTAATAGTTCCTCATAGACCTCCCGGAGTTCTCTGGAAGGCCTGACCCCAAGATTATCATACAGCAAGTCTACCGTCTTCTGATAATGTTCCAGGGCAAGATTCTGCTTGTTCTGGCCGATTAAGGCTTTTATAAAACAGCAGTGCAGCTCTTCATCCAAAGCATCAAGCTGTATCGCCTTCTGGCAGACCGCCCCCATCTCTTCAAAACGGCTGTTTTCTTCCAAAAGAGCAGCCAGGTCTTTTACAGATGTAAGATACAAAGAATGATAATAGGTAGAAAGAGATGCTGCCCAGTACTCTCCGCTGAGTTTAGGAAGAAACGGCCCTCGGTAAAGCTTAACCGCCTGAAGCAGACCTTCAATCTTTTCCTCGCAGCTGCCCCCGGCTTTCGCCTGTCTGCAGAGGCATTCAAATTCCTCTGCGTCTATCCATACAGGCACCTCTGGGTTCCAGCTGTAAGTCCCTCTTCCTGTCAATATAAAATCCAGCTCTCCCCATTCCTTTTTCATTATATTTCGTACACGGTACATCAAGTTCTTTAATGCACCCGCAGGATTGTCACTTTTGTCATCGTGCCAAAGAGCTTCTGCCAATTCCATGACAGTCACCTTCTTACGCCGGTGGCAGAAAATATAAGCCAGCAGCTTAGTCATCATCTCGGATCGAATTTTATCGTCATCCAGACTTCCATCCCTTCCGCTGACAAGAAATTCACCAAACATTTGAACTTTTAAAATGTAATTATCATCCATCTTTTTATTCCCCACCTGACCCTGCATCTCTGTGCTCTAATTCTTTTCGTCATTGTTCTGTACTACAGTATAACAAAAACCTTAGAGGTTTTCCAGTCTGCTCAGGCAGTTTTCGGTACATTTTATGCAGTTTTGGATATACTAAGTGTATAAATTTGCGAAAAAACAAGGTCCGGTATCAGATACCAGGCCTTGTCGACGAGCTTTTTTCATAAAGTTAACTTTACTTTTACATCTTTCTGCGCCGCGCAAGAATCAATGCAGCTGCACCTAATACGAGGACACCTCCGCCCGCGATTGCAGAATAGATCCATTTGGAATTATCTTTCTTTAATTCTTTATCCGCCAAAGGCACTTCTTCGTCTTCGATGGTTGTGGTATCCTGTTCTTCATTATCCTCTCCGCCTGCAGGATTCTCTGCCAGAGGAACTTCCTCCTCCGGAATCGTCGTTGTACCCGGTTCCTCGGTTGGTGTTGTTTCTGGGGTTGTGGCCTCCGGGGTTGTGGTCGTGCCAGGTGTTGTTGCGGTTCCTGGAGTCGTTGTGGTGCCAGGTGTGCCGGTTTGGGTTACCACATTTGTTGTGGTAGTCCCTGGAACAAACACCTCTTCTGTCTGATTTACAATTTCCTCTTGTGGCTGCACAGTATACTGAAAAGTAATGACTGTTCCATCTTTAGAAGTATCTACATCCACAGAACTAGTTCCCGGAGAGGTGTAATTTGCTATAACCGGTGCTTCCTCTGTCTTTTTCTCATTCTTGTTGCAAACTACTACCTTCTGAGTTAACAGTGAATTACCATCCTGATCTATATAATTTACTGTATAGTTCACTTCATCAATTAACTTCTTATATTGAGCTACATAAACTGTTTTTTTCGTGACCGTAGAGTTTGAGTCAAAATCAGGGCTCCAGCCGGTAAACTCATATCCGCTGCTTTCAGTAACTACAATGTTGCCAGACGTAACCGGCATCTTTGAGCCATAATCAACCCTAAGGACTAACTTCTCCGGATCCTCTTCCTCAATATTTGGCACGTTGCCTACTTGAGAAATGGTCCCATGTGCCCCTGCGCGAAAAACTACCTGATAGCTTCTTGCTCCCTCAGCGTGTACCGGAACGGCCGGAAAAAGTGCTGCTGCAAGAGTACAAACTGAGAGAAATGTTATTATTCTATTTTTCAGTCCGCTCTTTGCTTTTTTCATATTTCATCCTCTACTTTCTTTTTCCGTTTTAAAATCACCATTGTAATGGCCGCTAAACTTATCCCCGCCAAAGCCAATAAGGCTTCTACTGGGAATTCATCTCCTGTTTTCACTACCTTCGTGATCGTCTTTGCGGCACCATAAACCTTCTTTTCTGTCTTTCGTATCTTCTGAATAGTTGGAATCCCATTGTCCTCTGAGGCACTGAAAACCATTTTTATAGTACCACTTTCGTTTTCATATGTATTTTCCGCAGAATCCCCATCCAGATTAATTGTAATGATTATTTCCGATTTTTGTCCTTTTTTAAGGCTATCCAGCAATACTTGATTGTCTTCAGTTAATCTGTCCTTACCCAAATCAACCTTATCCTTCCCTATTATGCCAGAGAAGAAGGGTTCTGTTTCTCCCGCCTTTTGAAGTTCCAGAGTGTAAATTGCATTCTGATCCCCCTTATCAGCTAGGTTCTCAGTTATTTCCGTATACATATAAAATTTCATCTGATCCGAATCCACATTTTTCAGTTCTACGGTCTGCGCCCTGGTTTCTCCGGGAAGCATATTAGAAAATGCCTCGGACAGCGTCTCTGTACCGGCTGTTGTACTGAAGTCATCCGGATAAGTAAGGACTTTTTCTGATGCAAAAGCGGTTACGGCTGTTCCAATAACTAATGTGGCAATTAAAACAGCTGCTGCTATTTTCTTTTTAATCATCTTTGCCCTCCTTACTGCTCTTCTACCTGGTTAATAGATTGATCCGCATTCAGCCATACCTCTATCCCCCATTCAGCCATCAATGCATCATTAGGTTTTGTAGTATCTACCGCACCTGGTGTTACCTGTACCGCATCCGTTTCAAAGTCTATATGGCATTTCAATCCTGCATACTTGTTACTATTTTCAACAACGTTCTTTAATACCGTAACTTGGTTCATAACCTCTGCCTCGCTGCCCACCTCTAAGGGCTCACGATAGTAACAATAAACCAACTCACCATATTCCTTATCTGCGTCCTGCACGATCCATTTCTCTTGATTTACATGAACCTCTATCTGTTTTGCATCTGCATCAAAGTTTCTCTCCCCATCAGCATTGCACCAGTATTTATTAATTGCCACACGCAGATATGCCGATTGGCCGCCTGTATTTTTTACCGTAGACACAGCATCTTCAGGTTTTCCAGGAACAGCACCAGAAATATTTATTCCATCTTTAGGAGAAACTGTGATATCTACATTAGACGTCCCAACTTTATGTTCCACAGATGCTTCAGGCTTTGATGCCGCCATCGTCCCCCCTATAATAGTCGCAACCATCATGATTGCTGCCGTAATTATGAGCGCTATTTTCTTCTTCATATTCCAGCTCCTTTATATTAAAATCTAAAAACATGTTTAGAATGATTCACTATCTGATTGTATTATAGCCGGAAATTGTCACACGCAAGTCACACGTAAAGCATTTCTGTGACCAAAAAGAGCAAAAGTAAGACCGGAATGATGCCTAATCATCACCCCGGTCCCATCTATTTTATACTTCCGTATTAATTATATTGATCTCATCTTCAATAATTTCAAACACGCCCGGATATATGGTCTCCGGCAAACCATAAGTAATGCACGGGATAAATCCCCCCAGCTCCTTGCTTGCATTGCAGGCTCGACGCACTTCTCTGCGAACCTCCTCTTCCTTCCACTCCGGGAAGTCAAATACTCCTCCGTTAATCCCCCCCATCAGTACCATACGGCCATTGAGCTGCCTCTGCAGTTTGGGAATATCATTATCCGGCAGCACTCCCTGCCATACCTGAATATGAATATCCACCATATCCTCTATAATATTTGCACAGTAGCTGTCGGCATGATGAATCACCTGAACGCCTCGGTTTCTGATATAGGAATATAATTTTTCATACCTAGGTTTAAAAAACTCTCTCCAGGTCTCTGCGCTCATAAAAAGACGGTCCTTGGCACCCCAGTCATCGTGGGATAGGATCGCATCGGGCTGAAGATGATCTATCAGCTGTTTTGCATACTCCATCCTCCAATCCAGCAGGTAATCCAAAAGTTCATGCATTGCCTCTGGTTCCATGAGAAAATTCATTAATGTGTCTTCGAATCCCATTAAAAAATGGCAGCGTTCAAACAGTCCCGTAGCCATTAGCCCTGTCACCAGATATTCGTTCCGGTCAACGGCAGCAGCAACTCTAATAGCATCCTGCCACGTCTCCTCCGGAAAATCCAGAGAAGGAGCTTTCACTGTATTTCTCCAGTCACATACATCTGGGCATACTTTATTATTGTCAGTCACATAGGGCATACCGGCGTGGTCCCCCTTTTTCCACCGCATAGTTACCCCCCATGCATCTTTGGCATCCTGCCCTTCAATACGCCCTTCCATCGTCTGTGCAAGGAGAGGTTCATTCAATACGAATGCAAATGGTTCATATTGATTTACCAAGCGTTCTGGTTTTTCTCCGTTCAACAGCGCCATGTAATTTTTCTTAATATTCATTGACATAGTTCCTCCCTTTTCTACGCTTATAGACACAGAATACCCCTGCAGGCGGTACAACATGTAGTGTTGCCAATATGGCTTATAGCACTTCTCTTTCTTATGAATTCAATATTATCACCACAATTGCTATTTGTACACCCCGCACACTATTGACAGTTTTGCTCTTTTTCCCTACAATTAGTAGTGTGTAGTTTATAACTTTTGATAGGAGATGTATATGAAGCTAAACATAATGGTTATTTATGAGGCACTTTCCCGCAACTATACGCTCTGTTTTGTCACCTGTGTCGACACAAACTTTGCATACAGCAGACCGCGCCTGTATACGCCCGGAGCTAGTCTTGTGGAAAATGAGATATATGTTGCCAGAAGCAGTGATCTTCCTCCTCTGTCAGAAAACCAGAGTCCATCAAACATCTGTATTGTGGCAATTGGTAAACCTCCCGCCGAATATACGAAGTTGTCTCTAAACATTATATGGATAGAAACTGTCCAACATATCTCTTCTGTTTTTAATGAACTGCAGGAAGTGTATAATATTTATGACAACTATGAAAGCAGTTTAAATCAGGGGCTTCTGGAGCAATTAGGCTTCCAGACAGTAATTACCGTGTTCGAAAATATATTTAGGAATCCTGTGGCAATAGTAGATATGAACTTTCATTACCTGGCCAAAAGTCCTGAATTGGGAAACACCCCCGAGACAGCCGAATTAATGGCAGATAAAGACGGAAATATGCCATTGGATGTTGTCAATTCCGTGAAGTTCGACCCTATATTTAATGCTGTATCAGAATACAAAGAAGCTTTTTTATATGTAAATGATATTACAACCTCGCACAATCTTTGCCTCAACATCTGGCACCGGGAAAGTCAGGTGGCGAGAGTGTTGATTTTTGAAGTCAACACTCCTTTTTTAGAAGGACACTATTATCTCATGAATGCGCTTCGCCCTTATGTACATTTATATTATGAGCAATTTATCTTCAGCAATGTATCTCAGCCCTTATCTCTAAGACATACCTTAATGCAAATACTGGACGGACACCAAGTATCCTCTTATATTTTGGAACAGACCTTAAAAAATCACAGATGGGAAATGGAGGATACTTTTGTTCTCTATTATGTTCAATTAAGTGAAGATGACAGAAGAAGCAAAACCTCTGCCTTTATATGTAAAAACTTGATGACAGAGTTTTCATTTTGCACCGCTTTTGAATACAAGGATAATATTGTATTACTCATAAACCAGACGAGGGCAGGTCAGGATATAGAATTTGTTGAAAGCCGCCTGATCTATATTTTTCGGGAGAGCATATTAAAGACCGGAAAAAGCCGCAGATTTTCCGGTCTTTTCAGCATATCCGAATATTACCGCCAGGCAGTTGCAGCACTGCGTCTTGGGCATCGGTTTCAACCCACTATCTGGCATCATACGTTTGAAGAATATGCTTTCCTGTATCTTTTAATCGAATGCAAAAATCTAGCATCCCCCGGCACCTTATACGCCGACGGTCTATTGAAACTACGGGAATATGACAGAGATAATCATACATCATACAACGAAACCTTAAAGGCGTATCTGTACCACCATTTCAACACTACCCATGCGGCCGCCTCTCTATATATCCACAGAACCACGTTTATCGAACGTATGGGGCGAATTAAAAAGATTATTAATTTTAACCTGGATGATTACGATACCTGTCTTCACCTTATGATTTCTTATCGTCTGGAAGACCTGTAAGCAGGCACAAAAAAACTCCCCCACACATCCGCAAATGGACATCTGGGGGAGTAACTATATTTAAAAATTATTTCAGAGTAATCTTAGCGCCTTCGCCTTCCAGCTTAGCTTTCAGATCTTCTGCTTCTGCCTTAGATGCAGCTTCTTTGATTACCTTAGGAGCTCCGTCTACTAATTCTTTTGCTTCTTTTAAGCCTAAGCCAGTAGCTTCACGAACAACTTTGATAACCTTAACTTTGTTTGGTCCAACTTCTGTTAATTCTACGTCGAACTCATCTTTTTCTTCTGCTGCTTCAGCTGCGCCTGCACCTGCTGCTGCTACAACAACACCTGCTGCTGCAGATACACCAAATTCTTCTTCACATGCTTTTACTAAATCATTTAATTCTAATACGGATAACTCTTTGATAGCTTCAATAAATTCAGCTGTTGTTAATTTTGCCATTTTATTTACCTCCAATAATTTAATTTTATAGTTTAGTTTGCTGCTTCTTTAGATTCTGCAATCTGGCTGATAACACGAGCAAAGTTTGCGATAGGTGACTGGATGCTTCCAAGCAGTTTTCCGAGAAGTTCTTCTCTTGACGGGATAGCTGCAAGTGCTTCCACACCGGCTTTGTCGTAATATGCGTCTTCTACGACACCTGCTACTAATTCCAGCTTGGGAGCTGTCTTAGCGAACTTTGCGAGGATTCTGGCGGGAGCTGTTGCATCGTCCTTGCTCACTGCAAGAGCGTTAGTTCCTTCCAGATGTTTGCATAATGCTTCACAAGATGTTCCCTGGAATGCAAAGTTCATCATTGTGTTTTTGTATACTTTGTATACAACACCAGCTTCTCTTAATTCCCTACGCAGTTTTGTGTCCTGTTCAACTGTCAGTCCGCTGTAGTTTACTAATACGATACCCTGGGCATCGGCAATAGTGGCAGCAATCTCTTCTACGACTGGTTTTTTCAGTTCTACTTTTGCCATGAATTGGTGCACCTCCTTATAAATTTTAGTGTACCGCCGTCGGATTTTCCATTATAGCAATGAAAAAGCCCTCTTTATCCGAGGACAAAGAGGGCACATTGATTCTTATCTAAAAGAAAAAATCATTCCTCGGCAGGCGGTTTCATCCTTATGCCATACGGCACCTGCTGTCTTCGGCAGTGATATATGAGATTTCATATAATCCTTTGGTATTGTATCAAAAGCCGGACAGGCTGTCAATACATTTTTGTTGCAAATCTATTATACTAACTTAACAGGGTTGATCTTAACGCCAGGTCCCATAGTCGGAGCGATGGTAACACTCTTTAAGAAGGTTCCTTTTAATGCGCTAGGTTTCGCCTTGTTAATAGCATCCATAAGCGTCTGGAAGTTGTCCGCTAACTGCTCCTCTGTGAAAGAAGCTTTTCCGATTGGCACGTGAATGATGTTTGTTTTATCAAGACGATACTCAATCTTACCAGCTTTGATATCATTAACAGCTTTGGTAACGTCCATTGTAACTGTTCCTGCTTTGGGGTTTGGCATCAGGCCTTTCGGACCCAGGACACGTCCCAGACGTCCTACAACACCCATCATGTCAGGAGTAGCTACTACAACGTCAAAGTCCAGCCATCCTTCGTTCTGAATCTTGGGAATCAACTCATCCCCTCCAACGAATTCAGCCCCTGCCGCCTTTGCTTCCTCTGCCTTTGCATCTTTAGCAAATACTAATACGCGAACCTTTTTGCCGGTTCCGTGAGGAAGAACTACAGCACCACGGATCTGCTGATCTGCGTGACGTCCGTCACAGCCTGTTCTGATATGAGCTTCGATTGTCTCGTCAAACTTAGCTACCGCTGTTTTCTTTACTACTGCAACAGCTTCAGCTGGATCATATAATTTGAAGCGTTCCACTGCTTTGGCAGCTTCTACATATTTCTTACCATGTTTCATCTTAAATAACCTCCTAGTGGTAATTGCGGGAATTTCCCTCCCACGTGTCGTAATTATACGGTATCATCTCTCAGTTATTCCTCTCATGCACGAAGCATGAATCAATGAGGCCGGAGATGGGTATCTTAATCTTCTACAGTGATTCCCATGCTGCGGGCAGTACCTGCAACCATGCTCATCGCTGCTTCCAGAGATCCTGCATTTAAGTCCGGCATCTTTGTCTCTGCAATTTCCTGAAGCTTAGCTTTAGAAATTGTAGCAACCTTTGTCTTGTTAGGAACACCGGAACCAGATTTAATATTGCAGGCTTTCTTCAATAAAACTGCAGCCGGCGGAGTCTTTGTGATAAAGCTGAAGCTTCTGTCTGCATAAACAGTGATGACTACAGGGATTACTACATCGCCCTTGTCAGCAGTCCTAGCATTGAATTCTTTTGTAAACTGTACAATGTTTACACCATGCTGACCCAGTGCAGGACCAACCGGTGGTGCTGGTGTTGCCTTTCCAGCAGGAATCTGTAATTTAATATAGCCTTGAACTTTCTTTGCCATTTTGGCACCTCCTAATGTGGTAATGTCGGGGATTTCCCTCCCACGAGCTATCCGTCAGGACAGCCCTTCCTTTTGTTACATTTTTTTAACTTCTGCGAAACTAATTTCTACCGGCGTCTCGCGGCCGAAGAGCTCAACATTGATGGTAACAATCTGCTTTCCTTCATTGATACTCTGAATCACTCCGGTAGTATCCTTCCATACGCCTCCGGTGACAACCACGCTGTCCCCTTCTGCAAAGTCTACCTGGAGATCTGCTTCATGAATACCAAGAGGCTTCATCTCTTCTTCTGTAAGCGGCACTGGCTTGGAACCCGGTCCTACAAATCCGGTCACACCTCTGGTGTTTCTTACAACGTACCAGGTGTCATCGTTCATAACCATGTTCAGCAGCACATATCCGGGAAACATCTTTTTCTGGACCTGTTTTTTTACGCCGTTTTTAAGTTCTACAACGTCCTGCATGGGAACACGGACTTCCAGGATCTGATCTTCCAGATGTCTGTTTTCAATTGTCTTTTCAATGTTGGCTTTTACTTTGTTCTCATACCCTGAATAGGTATGGACAACGTACCAATTTGCTTCTGACATATAATCACCCTTGTCCTTACCTGATTAAGAAATTGATTCCCTCTAAGACCGCGCTGTCAAGAACTGCAATGATAGCGCCCAGGAGCACAGTAATCACCACAACGGCAACCGTCTGCTTTCCCAATGTCTTTTTGTCAGGCCAGATAATTTTCTTGAATTCGGTTTGGAGTCCCGCAAACCAGCTCTTTTTCTGAGCTTTCTCTTTCTTTACTTCTTCTGCCATGGTTTCACCTCTCGCGGACCGGATTATTTGGTCTCTTTGTGCATTGTGTGGGTCTTACAGAATTTGCAGTACTTTTTGGTCTCCATTCTCTCCGGATGATTTTTCTTTTCTTTTGTCATGTTGTAATTACGTTGTTTACATTCCGTACATGCCAATGTGATCTTTACGCGCACGACTTCCACCTCCATGTGTTCAATATCGCTGGTAGTTCACGTTCTACCAAGTTACAACGGACTTTTTTTCCGCCTGCTGCGGTTACCATACCCGCAATTTTAGGCATAAAAAAAAGACCTACTTCCATGTCGCTTGTCTACTATATCACATATTTTCTCCTGCGTCAAGCAGCGGCGGCAACTTTTACCGCGAAAGTATCTTGCAGAACAGTGCGCAGACAACAGCAAAAATTGATTTACTTTTGATATCTGATTCTAATTATGCTTAAAATCAGGCACACCCCTGAGATACAGAGCAGCACAGGCTTTTGACCCACAACCTGGGCGGTCATACTATTGAGAAAAAAAGGGCCCATCTTATCAGGGCCCCCGAACAGATTGGCCAGGTAATATCCCAGGGAGGCCAGATATCCAGCTATGTAATTTCGGGATATGACAGCGCCCAGCAGACCGAAGCTTCCCAGGGCCGCCGCGGTGCAAAAAGTCCCGGCAGTATAGGCCCAGTATGGAAACTCACAGTGACCGGCCCTGAGTAATGCCCCAAAGGCCAGAATACAGAGGTAAACGGCTGCGCCTGCCATGCAAATCCGCTGCCCCAAAGTCTTCCAGTGTGCTTTGGGCCGGGCCGCTACCATTTCAAAAATCTCCCTTTCCTGCTCCGGTGCCGCCAGTGCAGGAAACAGAAGCAGACCCGTCAGGGCCACATATTTCTCCAGACAGTCAGCACTGTATTGAGCATCCAGATACGTGACCCCGTGCAGAAACGGGATTAATACAAACAGACCGGCTGTCAGAAGTAATTTATTTGCGATGCAAAGTCTGAAATTTATTCTCCAATACATAGTTTCTCTCTCCATTTCTTCTTTTTCTGCAATAAACTGCTGCAGTCAATCCAACGAATAATGCAGCTATTCCCACCAGAAAAAGACGGTTGTAACAAATGATTTTGAGATTTTCCTCAATCAGTTCATATCCCCCCAGCATATTATGACGTATATTCAAAGTGAAGAGGGAATACTCACCGCTTAAGCTGGCTGTATTCTGCAGGGCCAGAAAAAATACAGCGCTCTGCACAAAGACTGCTGCAGGCGTACCGGTAAGCACGGTCAGAAACATACTCACCGCTGAGACTGCCAGCAGGGTGGGAAGGAGCCATGCGCCAATATACTTGCAGAAGCCCAGATAGTCCACAGCAATCTGCATTTTTCTCCCATAATCCGCCAGGGGAAGAAGACTCTCCAGAGTCAGAACAAGTACCGGGATCAGCATCATAATGATACACGCTCCGTAACGGGCTCCTATAAGTTTCCAGCTGCCCGCGCTTCTCACAGCTATCAGCTCTGCCATCTGATTTTTTTTATCCTTGAGGAACAGTCCTGACACCACAAACGCAGGAAGTATCCCCAGCATAATCCCCATATAGTCACAGTAAAGGCGGCCGAATGCACCGGTAATCCCATCCTTCTCTGTCAGGTTCCCATACCGCTTTGCAGCCTCTTCATAATAAACCTCCGCACGCCCGTAATATGCTTTTAAAAGATTCAGGCTATAGTTGGAATCCTTTCCTATCATATGTTCCATATCTCCGGCGATCTCCAGAAAGCGGGCAAAGCTAACCCGGGACACAAAGGTCTCAGCGGCACCATTCCCTTGGTTTTGCTCTGTTTCTATTATAAATCTTCCGCCATCTTCCCTGATAGTATAGGAACTGTCCCCATCCCCTCCGGAAGCAGGTATTTCCGCATAGACTGGGTTTGCAGGAAAATAGCCCGGGGGCATGTTCTCTACTTCCTCCGGCGTGCAGCCTGTAATTTCTCTGATGTATCCCGCAACCTTCTCCTGTTCCCCGCTGCCTAAGGATTTTTCTTTATAATACCCCAGGGGATAGCAGGCATAGAGGTTGCTCTCATACTCCCGTACCATGGTTTGTACGGCCCCGGCCATTACCTTCTCCTGGGCTTTCTTATCCGTCTCCAAATCCGCCGGTTTCTCCCCATAATAGGACTCGCCTTCCCGGGGCTGATGCAGAAAGCTTCCCTCCCTGGAGCTGCTGCCTATCTCTTGCCTGGTAACTCCCTGAAACTGCGTCTTCCAGTTTATTATTAATATAAGAACAAATCCCCAAAAAAGGATGCTTTTGCTGAGTTTTCTGCATTCCTTGAGCAATAGCCTCATTCCAGGCCCTCCTTTCCCTGGCTGCGTATCAAAACCATGTAGCCGTTCTCCACACTCCCCCGGCAGCATTCTGCTTTCGGGTCAGGTGCTTTCCCGGCAAGTATCTTCAGGCGGAGACTTTTCCCCAGCATCTGTGTCTCCAGCACTTCACAGTTTTGTCTCCACGTCTCTTCTTTCTCCACAGGCACCTCCAGCTGCCATACCTTCCCGTCTGCCTTTTCGGATAGTTCCCGGCAGCTGCCCTGGAATAAGAACCTGCCCTGGTCAAGCACAGCCGCCTGTCCGCAGGCGGCCTCTACATCCCCGGGAATATGCGTGGACAGTAGTACAATTCTGTCTCTGGCAGACTCTGCCAAAAGGCTGCGGAAGCGGATGCGCTCTTCGGGGTCCAGACCTGCCGTTGGCTCATCTACGATCAAAAATCCCGGATCTGTCAGCAAAGCCTGGGCGATGCCCAGACGTCTCTTCATCCCTCCGGAAAGCTGTCTTACTTTCTTAGCCGCCTGTTCCTCCAGATTTACCTGTTCCAGCAAAGATTTTATCCGTGGTCTGTAAGCAGACCGGGGGAGTTCCGAAAGAACTGCCAGATATTCCAGAACCTCTGTCACACGCATCTCTGGGTATACAGAGAATTCCTGGGGAAGATAACCGATTCGTCTGCGGAATTCCTTAACATCCCTTATGGGGCTTCCGTCCACCCGAATCTCCCCGGCATCTGGTTTCAATATAGAGGCTAGGATCCGCATCAGCGTCGTCTTTCCTGCCCCGTTCTTCCCCAGGAGCCCGTACATTCCGGGCTCCAGCCTCCACTCCAGCCCCTTTAGCACCTGCTTTTTCCCGTACCATTTTTCTATCTCCTGCATCTCAATACGCATAAAAAATACTCTCCTTTCCGCCGTCTGCAGCAGCTTAAGGAGAGTATAACGAACCCTGGTCAAAAGTCTGTCAATTTTCTAAATATTACATAGCAGGCAGTTTATGGGAAACTGCACAAAATACAGCTGTCACAGCCGCTCCGCCCTCGGATCTGTTCTCCAGTGTCAAAGAGCCTTGATGAGCCTGGCACAGAACCTTACTGACATACAGTCCCATCCCCACATGTCCCTGTTCTCCCTCTTTCTCCCTGGAATAGAAAGGAAGGCAGGCGTCGGCAGCCTCCTGTTCCCTGAAGCCGGGACCGTCGTCCTCCACCTTTACGGCGCACGCCTGCCCTTCCTCCGCCCCGGTAACGGTAACCGTCACTTCCCGGGAGGCAAACCGCAGACCGTTTGCCGTAAGATTTTCAATCACACGCCTCATCAGAGTGGGATCCCCAAACAGGCAAAAGTCCCTTTCCGGAGGTATAAGCTTCAGGCTTTTTCCCGCCCGTTCAGCCAGAAGCTCCAAATCCTTTTCCATCCCCTTAACCCAGTCCTGAACCTGTAGTTTCCCGGGACTTAGGCGCACCTCCTCCAGACACATCAGATCCCGCATAGAATTCACATAGGATTCCATACGCTCGGATGCCGTCCGGATCATAACCGCATATTTCTCTGCCTTAGGGAAAGACAGCTCCCCTTTCCCTGCGCTTTTTTCCAGATACTCCGCCGCTCCCTGAATGATCGTAATGGGAGTGCGCAGATCATGGGCAATAGAGGCATTTACTTCTTTCCTCTCTTCCAGGATCCTCCACATCTTCTTTTCGTTTTCCTCCAGAGCGCTTCTCATCCCTTCAAAAGCCTGACAGAGTTGTCCCAGCTCATCCCCGGAAGAATAAGAAACCGTAAAATCCAGGTTATTCTCTGCGATTTTCTGTGTGCCGCCGGACAGAAGAGTCATTGGTTCTTTCAATTTCCTGCGGTAAAACAGACAGGCGGCTGCGGCGACCCCACCGATGCTGTAAATAACCGGGAATATAATATTTCCTGCGCCTGCCGCCTCATATAAAAGCTTCTTTCCTCCCTGTAAGTCTTCGAATTCATACTCACTGGGATTTACTTTCACCTCCCCGTGCGTCTCCCCTATTTCCAGGGTGTACCCCTGAATCAAGAGTCCTCTCCCCTTCTCCAGACGGCCCTGCAGCGCCCGCAGACCTGACAGGGTCAGGACCGTCAGCAGGACAACCAGAAGTATCATAGTTCCCATAAGGAGCATAAGGCTTTTCCGAATCGGCATGTTCTTAAATGCTTCTTTCACTTTTCCCATGTATATCCCACTCCCCATACAGTTTTAATCGGGTCCTCTATTTTCCCTGCCGACAGCTTCTGGCGTATCTTTCGGATATGCTCTTTGATTACCTGACTGTCGCCCTTTCCGTCAAATCCCCGCACGCTCTCATAAATACGCTCTTTATCAAAAATCTGGCCCGGGTGAAGGGAAAGCAGTTCTATGATCTCAAACTCTGTTTTTGAGAACTCTATCTCATAATCAGCCCCATAAATGAGGTGCTTATCATAGTCAATCACAAGGTTCTCCTGAATGCGGCAGCCGGCCCCCAATGCACAGGTATCCCGGCTGCGCTCTTCCCGGATGAGATGTGTCTTTACCTTCTGGGCAAGCACGTCCAAATGAAACGGCTTCATAATATAGTCATCCCCGCCCATGCGAAGCCCTTGTATCTGATCCTGATCCGTCCCCCTGGCAGTGAGAAAAAGAATCGGGCTCTGGTAAAATCTGCGGATCTGTCTGCAGAACGTCAACCCATCGGTTCCCGGCATGTTGATATCCAGCAATACCAAGTCAGGCTTCCTGCCAAGAGCATGCATTGCCTCCTCCGCATTTTGGGCCGTCAGTACCCGGTAGCCCTCCTCAGAAAAAAAATCAGACAGAAGTTCCCTTATCATCTCCTCGTCGTCTACGATTAGGATACAGTATTGTCTCTGATACACGCCTGCTCCCTCCTTCCTCTCCCTACTATACCACAGAAATGTCAATTTTCCGTCAATCCGCAATCCCCGCAGTTTCATTCAGCCTGAGGCTGCGCCAGACTTACGGCCCAAAAAGCTCCGCCCCCCGGTTTGAGGGGCGAAGCCCGATTAAAGCTTCCAGATATCCCTGTTGTACTCACTGATAGTTCTGTCAGAGGAAAAGTATCCGGCCTTTGCAATATTCACAAGCATCTTCTCTGCCCATGCTTCTCTGTCCTCATAATCCCTGTATATCCGCTCTTTTGTTTCAATATAGTCTCTCAGATCCAAAAGCGTCATAAACCAGTCCTTTTGAATCAGCTCTGCGTGAATGCGGAGAAGATGGTATGGATCCCCAGTCCGCATCATCTCGGGGCTGATAATAAAGTTCAAAAGCTCACGGATCAGCGGGTCATTGATGTAGTACTCCGCTGCCCTATAGTCGGATTTCTCGTAGTGTCCGATAACCTGCCGGCTGGATTCCCCGAAAATGTAGATATTTTCATCCCCCACCAGTTCGTGGATCTCTACATTTGCGCCGTCCTCCGTCCCAACGGTCACTGCCCCGTTAAGCATAAACTTCATGTTGCCGGTACCTGAGGCTTCCTTAGAGGCAAGGGAAATCTGTTCCGAGATGTCACAGGCCGGGATCAGTTTTTCTGCCATAGATACATTATAGTTTTCTACCATTACCACCTTCAGATATGGACTTACCTGGGGATCCCGGTCAATGATCTCCTGAAGGCATAAAATCACATGGATAATATCCTTGGCAATGGTATAGGCAGGCGCTGCCTTTGCCCCGAAGATCACGGAAATAGGCGTTTGAGGAAGGTTTCCTTTTTTAATCTCCAGATATTTGTAGATTACATACAGCACATTCATCTGCTGGCGCTTATACTCGTGAAGGCGCTTGATCTGTATATCATAGATACTGTTTTCATCCAGCTGTACGCCTAACGTCTTTGCCAGATAGGATTTCAGCTCCTTTTTATTCTCAGCTTTAATCTCCAGAAGCCGTTTTTGCACCTCACGGTCGTCTTTCAGGGACAACAGCTTCTCCAGCACGGCGGCGTCTTTTTTATATCCTGTCCCTATTAGGGTATCCAGAAACTCCGTCAGTCTTGGATTACAGTGAAGCAGCCATCTCCGGAACGTAATTCCGTTTGTCTTATTGTTAAATTTCTCCGGATATATCTTATAGAATGCCTTCAGCTCTACGTTTTTAAGTATCTCCGTGTGGAGGGCAGCCACTCCATTTACGCTGAATCCATAATGCATATCCATTCTGGCCATGTGCACCCTGTTTTCCCCGTCAATGATCTGTACCTGGGGAGCCTTGTAGGTATGCTCCACCTTCTCGGCCAGCATACGGATAATAGGCATCAGATGGGGGACAACCTCCTCCAGATAGGAAACCGGCCACTTCTCCAGCGCTTCCGCAAGAATGGTATGATTGGTATAGGCGCAGGTGCGGGATACAATCTCAATGGCTTCCTCCCCAGGGATTCCTCTGTCCATGAGAAGCCGAATCAATTCCGGAATCACCATAGAGGGATGGGTATCGTTAATCTGAATCACCGCGTGCTCGTACAGTCTATGAAGATCATAGCCCTTCTCCTCACAGTCCTTCAAAATATACTGAGCGCCGTTGCTTACCATAAAATACTGCTGATAGATGCGGAGCAGTTCCCCGTCTTCGTCACTGTCATCCGGGTACAGGAACAAGGTCAGATTCCTGGGGATGTCTTTCTTATTAAAAGAGATTCCTTCCCCTACAATACTGTCATCCACGGTATCTACATCAAAAAGATGCAGTTTGTTTACACCGTTTTCATACCCAATGACATCAATGTCATAAAGCCTGGACTTTAAGGTAAAATCTTTAAACGGTACCTGGAACCCAATTCCGGTGTCTGTCAGCCAGCTCTTTTTTTCTATCCAGGGATTGGGCATCTCCTTCTGCTGGTTCTCCCGGAACACCTGACGAAACAGGCCCAGATGGTAATTCAGACCGATGCCGTCCCCACCCAGCCCCAGTGTGGCAATAGAATCTAAAAAGCAGGCAGCCAGTCTCCCAAGTCCTCCATTTCCCAGAGAAGGTTCCGGTTCAAACTCCTCAATTTCTCCGAGGCTCATTCCGGCATCCTCAAGATACCTCTTAACCTCATCATATACCCCCAGATTAATCAGGTTATTGCTGAGAAGCTTCCCAATCAGAAATTCTGCAGATATATAATATACCTTTTTCTCTCCTTTTTTTCCCTGCTGCACCTTTTCTGCAGCACAAGCCTTTACCGACTCAAGAAGGGCACAATACACCTCCTCCTTCGCTGCCTCTCTGATATCCTTTTTCAGTAATCCCTGAAATCTCTCTAAAAACTCCATCTCTTCACCTCATTTTCATAGTAGCACTTTTATGTTGCCGTTCACCCAGTTCTCAATAGCACTTTTATATATTATACGTTTATTATCCCCTGATTTCTTGCATTATTCCAGAAAAAAGTGATACAATACTATCATGTCATAGAAAAAGGAGCCGAACATGAAAGCCTTCGATTACGAATATTATCACGAAACCAAACCTCATGTGAATCCCCGCTTTCCTTATAATACCTATCTGTGTACCATTCCTCTGGACTTTACTAATATTTCTACTCACTGGCACGATGAACTAGAGCTCATAATTATAAAAAAGGGACAGGGCAGGACAGACGTGGATCTGATTTCCCATGAAGTACAGGCAGGTGATATCATACTGGTGCTTCCCGGACAGCTTCACTCTATATCTCAGCTTTGTGATCAACATATGGAATATGAAAACATTCTTTTCGACACCCGGCTCCTCTACTCTCAGCACCCTGATATCTGCACCACAGAATATCTGCGGCCTTTTTTTGAAAGAAGGTACTTCGTCCCCTCCCACATTCACAGCGGATATCCTTATTACCCTGGCCTTTATGGATGTATCAAAGAGCTGGACGATATATGTTCCAGGCAGGAACCCTATTATGAGCTGTTTATAAAGAGTATCCTGTACCGCTTCTTTTTTCTTCTTTTTTCCGCCCAGCCCCGGCAGGAAGTCAGCTACGCAGGAGAGCAGAATATTCAGCGGATGAAGAAGGTCCTTACCTTTGTGGAGGAAAATTATATGCATTCTGTGTCCCTCTCAGATGCTGCCGGGTTTCTGAATTTCAGTCCGTCTCATTTTATGCGATTTTTCAAACAAAATATGGATATGACCTTTACCGAATACCTGAATGACTACCGTCTGTCCATCTCTGCCAAATATCTTTCGGAGACAGAGGAATCTATCCTGTGGGTTGCGGAGCAATGCGGATTCTCCAATTTATCTTATTTTAACCGCCTCTTCAAGAGAAAATTTAACATGACTCCCAGAGAATACCGCAGTGCCAGATAGCAGCAGAGACGCGGGGGACATCCCTCACGTCTCTGTCTCTTGTCTCACTTATCCAATTTTCCTTGTAGACTCCCGTTTCAGAAGTTCTCCCTCGAACTTCTTGTTGGGGGCTTTTTCCTCATGCCGGATCATATAGAAAAGATTTTTAATAGAACTTTCCGCGATCTCTTCCAGTGGCTGCCTTATAGTCGTGATAGACGGTTCATAATAGAAAGTCTCCGGCAGACCGTCAAACCCTGCAACAGAATAATCCTCAGGTATTTTTTTCCCCTTTTGAAATGCTGCCTTACAGGCTCCCACTGCTACCATATCAGAAATAGCGATAACCGCAGTAAAGTCTTTCTCACGCTCCATAAGCTGCTGCATCATCACATAACCGCTTTTCCTGGAATACACTTCGCAGTCCTTGGGGGTATAGACAATCAGGTCTTCATCTAAGGGGATTCCGTGTTGGGCGAGGGCGCTTTTATAGCCCTCCATACGCAGCTTGCCGATGCTTTCATCATCCTTTTGGGCGGACAAAAGGGCGATTCGCCTGTGCCCAAGGCCGATCAGGTAATCCGCAAGCCTTCTGCTCTCTTTCTTGTCATCCACAGATACAAATGAATACAGACCGTCTTCCACAGAATTATCCAGCTCCACGGTACTTACCACAAAGGGTACCTTAAGCTGCCTGAGTGCCTCGTCGCTGTGTTCTGAGAACCCTCCCAGGAATACAATCCCCATAAGTTTTTTTTCCTTAGCCAGCCCTATGGCAACCTCTATCTCATCCTGGTTGTTGTCAATATGCTGGAGGAAAAAATCAAATCGTTCATATTTTATCTCTTTTTCAAAGACTCGTATCATACTTGAGAAAAAAGGATTGTCTATAGCTTTCACTAAGATTGCTATGGTTTTGGATTCCGTTCGCTTCAGGTTTCGGGCACTGTTATTCGGAATGTAATTGTACTCCTTTATGATATTTAATATATGGTCCCTTGTCTCAGGATTAATATCCGGGTGGTTGTTAATAGCACGGGATACCGTACTTACGCCAACTCCGCAGAGCCTTGCAATATCCTTGATTGTGACTTCCTCCATGCCTGCTTCCTTTCCTCCTGCTCTATCATCAGTAGTTACACCTACCACTAATTATAGTTAATTTCCGTATTTTTTCAAGCAATTTTGGATCGGTTTGGCCTTTCTGCAGTCTCCATCTCCAGTTTCCTCCCACTGTGGAAGGCTGGTTCATACGGGCTCTGTTGTCTAACCCCAGATAGTCCTGCATGGGAATGATGCATATTTTAGCCACACTCATCATAGCCAGCCGGATAAAATCCCAGTGAATCTCTTCCAGGGGTGTCCGGCAGTTCCCCATGTATTCCCGGCAGTACTCCAGATCCTCCGGACAGAGATTCTGATACCAGCCGGTAATGGTCTCATTGTCATGGGTGCCTGTATACACTACACAATTAGAGGTATACGTATGGGGAAGATAATTGCTGGCCTCTCTGGAGTCAAAGGCAAATTCCAGTACCTTCATCCCTGGATATCCCGTATCCCGGACCAGATTCTCCACTCCCTCCGTAATAAATCCCAGATCTTCTGCAATGACCTGTATCTCTCCCAATTCCCTTTGTATGGCCTGAAAGAGTTCCAGGCCGGGGCCATCCTGCCACTGGCCATGCTCTGCAGTCTTATCCCCAAAAGGAATGGCATAATATTGGTCAAATCCCCGGAAGTGATCGATCCGCACCACATCATACCACTCACTGCAGCATCTCATCCTCCGGATCCACCACTCATATCCGGTCGCCCGGTGGCGGTCCCAGTCATAAAGGGGATTCCCCCACAGCTGTCCGGTGGCCGAAAAACCGTCCGGGGGACAGCCCGCTATGGCTGATGGCAGTCCGTCCGCCCCGAATTGGAACAACTCCCGGTCTGCCCAAACATCTGAGCTGTCCAGCGCCACATAGATGGGAATATCCCCAATGATCCGAACTCCCTGACGGTTGGCATAGCGTCTGAGCTGATTCCACTGTCTGTAAAATTCATATTGTACAAACTGATAGAAATAAATCTCCTCCCCCAGTTCCCTCCGACAGGTCTCCATCGTATCCGGATCTCTGTCCCGCAGTTCGCAGGGCCATTCCAACCAGCTGACATGATTCATTTTCTTCTTAATTGCCATATACAGAGCATAGTCTTCCAGCCACTCTCTCTGCTCGGCCAAAAAGTCCCGAAACTCTTGGCTTTCTCTCAGCCCGCTTCTTCGGCATGCCGTCCCCAGCAATGCATCTCTGCTTCTGTAAAGTTTCTCGTAATCCACGTATTGGGCATCTTCTCCAAAGTCCGCGGTTCTGCATTCTTCTTCTGTCAATAGTCCCTGCTGTATCAGTGCCTCTAAATCAATAAAATAAGGATTTCCTGCAAAAGTGGAAAAAGACTGATACGGTGAATCTCCGTAGCTGGTAGGTCCCAAAGGCAGAATCTGCCAGTATCTCTGCCCCGCCTCTCTTAAATTGTCAACAAACTCATATGCACTTTTTGAAAAACATCCAATGCCATATTCCGATGGCAGGCTGGAAACAGGCAGTAATATTCCACTTGATCGCATTTACAATTCTCCTAACCTTTTACTGCGCCAGCAACTACACCTTCAATGATATACTTCTGGCAGAATAAATAAAATATAATAATCGGTATAATAGACAGCACAAGCAGTGCCATCAAGGATCCATAGTCTTTCGCTCCGTAAGACCCCATCAGATACTGTACCACTACGGGAATGGTTTTATATTTTGTGGATACTCCTATCACCAGATATGGTAGCAGGTAGTCATTCCACACCCACATTGCATTTAATATTGCCACCGTAATGGCTGTTGGCTTCAAGATGGGAAATACAATCTGAAAGTAGGTCTGCAGCGGCGTACAGCCGTCGATCATAGCCGCCTCCTCAATATCCAGTGGTATGCTCTTCACAAAACCGCAAAACATAAATACCGACAGCCCTGCTCCGAATCCCAGATAAAGTACCACCATCCCCAGAGGATTATTAAGCTTTAAGGTATCTGCAAGCTTTGACATCGTAAACATAATCATCTGGAAGGGTACGATCATGGAAAATACAAAAGTATAGTATAAAACTGAGGAGAGCTTATTTTTTACCCTGGTGATGTACCATGCCGTCATAGAGGTAAATAAAACAATTGCAAACACAGAGAACACTGTGATAAACGCCGAATACCCAAAGGCCTGGAAAAAACCGGTCTTACGGATTCCCTCTGTGTAATTGGTGATGCCCGCGAACAATTCTCCTCTTGGAAAGCTAAATGGATTCTCACTGATGTAAAGCTTTCCTTTAAAAGAGTTCATGAGCACAAAGAAGATAGGTGTGATAAAGGCAACTACCAGCACAATCAAAAGGCAAAGAATGCCTGTATCCGCCGCTTTTTGTTTTTTCATCAGCTTTCCACCTCCTTCTTTCTGGATAATACTACCTGTGAGATTCCAATGATAGCCACGATAACAAAGAATACTACCGCTTTTGCCTGGCCAACTCCCTCAAATCCCACCTTCCCGTAGAACGTATTATAGATATCCAGCGCCATCATAGTTGTCTTATTAGACGGCCCTCCGGCAGTGAGCGCCAGGTTCTGGTCAAACATCTTAAAGGAATTGGCAATTGTAAGGAACAGGCAGATGGTAATGGACGGCATTACCATGGGGATCTTAATTTTAATTAACGCCTGCCAGCTGGTGGCGCCGTCTATTTTCGCGGCTTCCATCAAATCAGGCGATATGTTCTGCAGTCCCGCAATGTAAATAATCATAATATAGCCAATGAGCTGCCAGTTCATAAGAATTACCAGCCCCCAGAAACCATACTTGGCATCCATCAGCATAGTAACTTGATATTTGGCCAGCACACCGTTTATCATAGACTGCCAGATATAGCCCAGCACAATACCGCCGATAAGGTTTGGCATAAAGAATACGGTGCGGAATAAATTCGTTCCCCTGATTCCTCTGGTCAGGAGCAAGGCCAGAAGAAATCCAAACACATTTATGGAGATAACCGCTACCACTGCAAACCGGACGGTAAACCAAAGGGCATTGAGGAATTCTTTGTTGGTAAACGCCTTGATGTAATTATCGATTCCAACCCATTTTGCATTCGTTACTGTAGTGAAGTCGCAAAATGACAGGTATACACCCATAATAAAGGGAATCACAAAAGCAATAAAAAATGCAAGCAGAGTAGGAAGTACAAATATAGGAAAATATTTTTTCAGATTTTTATCCATTTCCTTCTCCTTATCCGGTAGTACCGGCGGACAGCCAAAGCTGCCCGCCCTGATATCTACTCCTGAACGGCTGCTTTCTCAGCCTTCCACTGTTCTTTTACTGTGTTTACAACATCGCTCCACTCCATGCTGCCCTGTGCATACTCTAAAAGGGCCGCTCCAAAGTTATCTTTAAAGGTCTGGCTGGGGAAGGTAGTAAATACCCACGGAATGGATTCTTTGCCGCTTTCCATGGAATCCAGCATAGATTTTGCAAGAGGATCCTGTGGTTTTTCTTCATCGTTAAAGGTAGTAAACGGCGCCACGTTGCCCAGCTTATTGGTCATATAGTCTTTCCCTGTGTCAGAATTAATCAGCCAATTCACAAAATCAACAGATGCCTTCTGGTTTGCCTCTGAGGTCTGGCTGTTAATGCTGAAGTAGTTCTCTGTACCGATGCAGAGGCCCTGATTTTCTTCTCCATCCAGGCCGGTATAGATAGGCATAAACTTAATGTTTTCTTCTTTGACTACATTCCCCTGAACCTCTCCAATCTGGCTCCATGCCCAGTTTCCGTTCTGTACCATAGCCACCTGGCCAAGGGCAAATTCTGCCATAGAATCATTCACACCCTTGCTGCCCAGCATGGTAGGCTCTGTGCTGGAATTGTTCAGATACAGGTCAAAGGTATTTTTAAAATTATCCGCGTAGGTAAAATCAATTTCCTTTAAGTCATCCACATCCTTATCCTTATATTCCGCGTACACGGGAATATTGGCAAGATGTGTCTGCCATCTCCACTCTTCTCCGGGCAGCAGGGAGGTGGAGGCGAACACGCCTTTTATTCCCAGGGCATCTTTTTTACTCTGCATGTCCTCAACAACCGCTTTCAGCTTATCAAAGCTTGTAATTTCATCCACAGAAGAAGCTGCTGCTCCTTCCATAGCAAAATATTTCTGCATAATCTCATCGTTGTAAATAATGCCGTAGCCTTCAATTGTATAGGGCACTCCGTATACCCCGCCGTCATCTCCTGTAATAGCCAGAGACGGATCGGTCAGAGCCTTATAGAATTCTGTATCGCTCAGATCCGCACAGTAATCCTTCCAGGACTGGTATCCGATAGGTCCGTTAATCTGAAAGAGGGTAGGTGCATCTGACTTGGCGATCTCAGATTTCAGGGTTGACTCGTAATTTCCTCCCGCTGCAGTGACAACTTTTACCTTTACACCCGTTTCTTCCGTGTATTTCTGAGCAATCTCTTCCCAGATATCCGTTACCTCCGGTTTAAAGTTCAGGTAATATACGCTCCCCTCAGCAGATGACGCTCCCTTGTCCTCTCCGCACCCTGCCAATGTGACAGCAGTCATTGCCATACAGAGTGCTGCTGCTACCAGCTTCTTCTTCATGATAAATCCTCCTTTATTCTTTTAAATTATCGGTTATCCTTTCGCTCGTTCGGAAACGTTGTCGGTATCTTTACCGGTAACGTTTCCAATTGACGATTTTATAGTAGCACACTTTACAGTGTGCCGCAAGTTTTAAAAATAAATTCCATTATTTCTACAATTTAGCATGGTACTTTTTGTCTGTTTTATACAATACTTAACAGCTAATTTTTTTCAGCAGTAGAACAACCGCCTGATATCCTTCCAGATACAGTCTCCCACCCTTCAGACTGAGGTCTCTGTAATTATTGAGGAGAATCTTTTCGCACTGGTCTGTCAGCATAAGCTCCTGTGATTCTTTCTGATAGTTTGCTATCACAGCAATTCTCTGCCTCTCACTCTCCCGGTAATAAGCAAAAATATTGTTGTGTTCCTCGTATGCCGGACGGAATGTTCCGTATACGAAGGTATCTTTATACTCCTCCTCTTTTCGCAGCCGGATTAGCTTTTTATAAAAAGAATAAACGGATCTCTCATCCCGTTGCTGGCTCTTAAGATTAATTTTTCTGTAATTACTGTTTACCATAAGCCAGGGAGTGCCGTCAGTGAATCCCGCATTTTTTTCACTGCTCCACTGAAAGGGAGTCCGGCAGTTATCCCTGCTGCGCAGATTTACAATTCTAAGGGCCTCTTCTTCGCTGTATCCCGCCTCCAGCGCTGCCTGATACTGATCCCTGGAAGCCACATCGTCTACCTGAGCAATATCCTGGAAAACAACATTTGTCATTCCTATCTCCTGGCCCTGATACAGAAAAGGAATGCCTCGCTGGAGAAGCTGTAAAACGGCAAGCATGGTTTTGCTTTCCTCACGGTCCGGTTCCTCCGCAAAGAAGGCGCTGGCACCTCTGGGTTCGTCATGATTTTCGATGATATTTGCCAGAAGGCCTATCTCCCGGGTCCTCTCCTGGCTGTCAAAGATAATTTTTTTTATCTCCTCCGGACGCAGCTGATTCATCTCGTACCAGTTGTCTCCTGTACGTGCAGACTCAATGCTGAAATCAAACATGGTAGAAAAGTACCCGTCTTCTCCGATAAACTTTTCCAGTTCCTCCGGTTTATTGTCAAAGACTTCAGCCACTGTAAATGCATTGTAACGGTCAAATGTGTTCTCTCTCAATTCTGTGAGGAATTCCCCGATTCCCTGGGCCTCCTGCAGCATGCATCGGATACTGCAGGTACCATCCTCCCGATCCGCAGGATAATTTCTAAAGTGCAGTTCTTTTTTTATATTAATAATTGCGTCAATACGGAATCCTGCCAGGCCTTTCTCCAGCCACCAGTTAATCATCTCATACAGCTTTCTCCTCACAGCCGGGTTTTCCCAGTTCAAATCCGGCTGGGTCTCATGAAATGTGTGCAGATAATACAGATCCGTCCCCTCAATCCGGGACCACGCGCTGCCCCCGAAGTTCCCTCTCCAGTTGTTGGGAGGCATCCCGTCCTTTCCTCTTCGAATATAAAAATACCGCCCGTACTCTCCTTCCGGATCCTGCAGTGCCTTTTGAAACCATTCATGCTCGGAGGAACAATGATTGATAACCAAGTCCATCAGAATATAGAGTTCCCTTTTCCTGGCTTCACTCAGGAGCTCCTCCATGTCCTCAATGGTTCCAAAGACAGGGTCTATGTTATAATAATCAGAAATATCATATCCCTGATCCTTCATAGGAGAACAATATACCGGAGATATCCAGATAATATCTGCCCCCAGCTCCTTCAAGTAATCCAGTTTTTCTATGATTCCCCGCAGATCCCCAATTCCATCTCCATTAGTATCACAAAAGCTCTTTGGATAGATCTGATATGCTACTTTATCGTGCCACCATTTTTTCTCCATCTGTTTTCTCCTTGATTTTTATCAGATTTTTATTATACTGGAATTATATCTCACATAACTGCAGGATTCTTCTGTTTTTTCGCCTTTGGAATAACATTATTTTCACCACATAAAAGGGAGGGAGCCTATGGATTCAGTCTTTCAGGAAATACAGCAGAGGGGGACTTTTCTCTTCCCTTTTCAGCACTATGAAATGAATAACGAGACAGGGCATTTGTTTGTCAGCGCCCATTGGCACAGGGAGATAGAGGTAATCTGCCAGATTCAGGGAACCACTATGCTCACAGTGGAAGGTACGGATTACAATCTATTGCCGGGGGATATCTGCTTTATTAACAGCGGACTGATTCACCAGTTTAAATCCGAGGATTCCCAATCCCTTTATTACGCTTATGTATTCCCTCTGGACTCCCTGGGATTCGCCCGGGAAGATTATAGCCAGGCTTTTTATCTGAAGCCCCTTATACAGGGAACCCTTTTGTTTCCCACAAGTATTCCCCGCCAGTCTGCATGCCGAAACAGTATCAGCAGCTGCATCCTCACGCTGATTGAAAAAAACAAACAGCAGTGCCCCGGATACCAGCTCTATACAAAAGCCATGCTTTATCAGATTATCAGCTGTCTGTACGAAGAACATATGCTGGTTCCCCAGCAGAAGACCGTGCAGTCCTCCGGCTTTGATAAGTCTATTCTTTCCTATCTGGAGGATCATTATTCTGAGAAACTATATCTGAATGAGATTGCCGGTTTCTTTCATATGTCCCCCAAATACTTCTGCAGATACTTTAAAAAGCATTTTGGGAAAACACTCATGGAATATATGAATTATCTGCGGATTGAAAAGGCATGCGGCATGCTGCTTTCCACACAGAAGCCAGTATTGGAAATCGCCCTTATGTCAGGCTTTTCTAACATCAGTTATTTTAACAAATGTTTTAAAAAATTAACGGGGATTACCCCTAAAGCATTCCGGGCTATGCACAGAAGCTGACAAAAGGAGAAGGACTGCTCCCTTTTTGGGGAACAGTCCTTCTCCTTTTCTTTTCCTTATTTCATACTACCTTGTTCTTGTCCATACGCCTGACTCATTTACATAATACTTACCAACCCATGCATCCGCAACCATTTTGCCGCTTGACTGGCAATAGTACCATTTGCCCTGCACCTTAATCCAGCCTGTGGCCATTGCTCCATTATCCTTCAGATAATACCAAGTGCTGCCAAGTTTCAGCCAGCCTGTGGCCATGGCTCCGCTGTTCTTCAGGTAATACCAGGTCTTTCCATCCTTCAGCCAGCCCGTGGCCATGGCTCCGCTGCTTCTCAGATAATACCAGGTTTTTCCGTCTAACAGCCAGCCGGTAGCCATGGCTCCGCTACTCTTCAGGTAATACCAGGTCTTTCCGTCCTTCAGCCAGCCTGTGGCCATCATTCCATTGCTCTTCAGATAATACCAGGTCTTTCCGTCCAGCAGCCAGCCCGTTACCATCGCTCCGTTGCTTCTCAGGTAATACCAGTTTTTACCATCCAACAGCCAGCCGGTAGCCATAGCCCCATTGCTCTTCAGGTAATACCAAGTCTTGCCATCCTGCAGCCAGCCGGTAGCCATCATTCCATTGCCTTTCAGATAATACCAGGTTTTACCATCCTGCAGCCAGCCGGTGGCCATCTTTCCATCGCCCTTCAGGTAATACCAATGTTGTCCGTCCTGAATCCAGCCAGTAGCCATCGCTCCGCTGCTCTTCAGATAATACCAGGCATTTCCATATGACAGCCAGCCCGTTACCATCACTCCGTCATCCGCCAGATAGTACCAGGTTTTTCCATCCTGAATCCAGCCGGACTGCCGGTAGCCTGCCTGGTCAAAATGATACCATTTGCCTTCAATGAGTTTCCAGTCTTCCTTAACAAAAGACCCATCCTCATTTTGATACATCCAGCGATCTCCATCCTGAACCCACGCTGCTGAAGGCGCTTTCTCCAGAAGCTCTAATTCAATATAGTCCAGATCCGCTGCTGTCAGTTCCGCACTCTTGCCCACAGAGATAGTATTTTCACCTCTGTTCAGCTCAACCTCCAGTTCATAGCCCATCCAGTTGTCTACGCATAATCCGTTTCCTGGGGAAGCGTTGAAGGAAACCACTTCTTTAGCAACCGCTTCTCCACCGTTTACAGATACCGCCAGCCCCGCATTGTCCGCGCTGGTAGCTGCGCCGAGATACAGTTTATAGGTACCTTTATCTTTTACATCTGCTTTGAAGGTTACACTCGCGCCTTCATTGTCCAGACCTGTTACCTTCTTTCCTGCAGAGGAGTTATAGGTTTCTTCCACAGCCGCACCGTTGGCAAGCTCTCCGCTTTCCGCTTCTATGCGGGTCCGCTCTGTATCCGGTGTTCCTGAAGGTTTGTTTACTTTTGCATCATATGCAATTGCCTTGCCAAAATTAGGAGTTCCATCTTCATTCCATGTAAATTTCTGGGTCCGCACGCCTCTACCGTTCCATCCCTGTCCGGCTCCTCTTGTTGCATGGTACACAATATAGGATTCTGTGCCGTCTGGTGAAGTTGTAAAGCAGGCATGGCCTGTGGAATAGGTAGAAGGTGCATTCTTCATAAATACAGCCTCTGTTCCCTTCTCCCAGTCATCCGGATTCATTGGATCTCCGTCTTTCTTCAGCGTCAGTCTGCCCAGACAGTAGTCGTCGGTCCAGCTTCCACTGGCAGAGTAAATAATGTTGGTTATTCCGTCCGGTGATACTGCAATCTGTGCGCCTTCGTTGATTCTTGGTGTTCCATTCAATTCCCATGCGTATTCCGGGCGGGAGAGTTCCACTCTCTCACTGGAAATGGTACACGGATCTGACATCTGGGCAATGTAGATTCTCTGTTCTACATTTACATCCCCTTCCCAGCCGGACCACACGGCATATAATTTTCCGTTGTATTCCAGAACTGTCTGGTCAATGGCCCACTTGTCTGTGGTCGGTGCTAATTTTCCTTTAAATTCATACTCGCCCAGAGCATTGTCTGTCTTGCTTTCCAGCACATACATTCTGTGGTCATTACCGGCTCCCGCGGTGTAATAGATATACCATTTGCCGTTCAGATAGTGGATTTCCGGCGCCCAGAGCTCTCTGTCCGGTTCACCCTCCGCAGGTGTATAGACCATATACGGCTGCGTTGCAGCGATTCTGTTCAATTCTTTTGAGCGGGATACATAGATTTCTTTATCCTTATGCACCCTTACATAATAGTAATATCCATCCTGGTAAGTCACATAGGGATCTGCCCCATAATTCACCAGAGGATTGGAAAATGCACTGCTGTCGTAGAGGCGGATGGTGTACTCCTCATGGAAGCTCTCATCCAACGGGGAGGTTACCTCAACCTTTCCGGTAAGCAGCTCGTTGTCTGCCTGAGTTACCTTTACATCAAAGTAATCTTTGGACTCTTCTGCCATCTGCGCTTTGATCTCCGGAATCTTGCTCAAGTCTTTGACTTCCACGGAATACTCATGAGTGTTAGTGTCAAAGCCTTCCAGAGGTTCACCGTCCAATGTGATGGAATCCAGCTTGGGATTATAATTGTAGAATGTAATATAGTCCAGTTCAGAGAAGCTGTTTGCTCTTCCGGAATGTGTAACGGTAAAGGTATTCAGTCCTTTGTTCAGTTCCACTTCCACCGGATAGGCCGTCCATACATCCCATCCCTTAGGGATATAATCTACAATTTTTGCGTTGGAGATATCTCCGTTTACATAGTATTTGGCGGATGCATTTGGCTGATCCGTACCGCTTCCTGATACAATATCAACTCTGTAGGTTCCAGCCTTTGGCGCATCCAGGGTAAAGGTTACTGTGGCGCTGGAATTATCAATCGTTCCAACTTTTCTGCCGCCGGAAGCGTCTCCTCTGTCCACCGCCTTGGCAGGCAAAGTAAGTCTTGCGTTTTCCGCCTCCATTTTTACCTTCATTTTTCTCGCAGTTACGATTTCATCAGAGCTCATGGCTCTGTTGTAAATCTGGATATTGTCGTAGCATCCCTTAAAGTAAGGGTCATCATAGAAGGACTTTCCAAGATAAGAGATCAGATCAGCTCCCAGCTCCTGGATACTTCTCACATGGGGATTGACAGCGATGAGCTGATCGTCTACATACATAGACATCTTGTGCCCCTCTACCACAACCTTTACATTCACCCATTTATTAAGTCTTCCGGTCTCACCGTCTACCAGTTTATATTCGTTCTGCCAGCTCCTGGTTGTGATACCAGAAGTAATATCATAGTCACGGAACCTGATAAACATATACCGGTTATTATCCTGGCCTATACTAAAGTCCACATGATTTGTGTCTGTTGTCTCAGGCTTTACATCCATACTTATAGTCAGATTATCCATACCGTCGAAGAATCCGGTTGGCAGCTGTGCATAAGTACCCTTAGAACCATCCAGGTATAATACATTACTCTTTTTCTCTTCGTCATACTTGTATGCAGCATTGCCGAACAGTGCGGCATTCAAATTATTCCCTGATTTATCTTTTATTGTGCCGTCTGCAAGTTCTTCCTCAAAATCATAGGAAATTACGGGCTCTTTCTGTTCTGTCTCATTGATCTCTTCTTTTGCAACACCCCACTTAGCGGTTAAAGCATCATACTCCTCCTGAGTAATCGGAAGAATGACACCGTGTTTACCGCCGTCCTGCATAATATAATCATTGTTAGACAGGGCTTTTACGTTATTAGGTTTATCCAGGTCATCACTGATAAAGGGGATATAACCTCTGGTCTGTCCGCCGTATTCATCTACCATGACGCACCATTCGTCTCTGTCGTTAAACTTAAACATGGTGGCGCCTTCGTAAGGACCCCTGAAGGATTCCAGGCAGCCGTCTGCAGAGTTATCGATCTGGGTATAATTTGCCCCCAGATTCTTGTAAGATTTGTCGCCGATGACTACTTCATTTACTTCTTCCCCGTATGCCAGAGGATGCTCCTCCGCAGACTGAAGAATCACATGGGTGTTATCACCCTCCTCCAGCTTAATCAGCTTGTAATACTTATTGCCTTCTTTGTGAATGGACGTATCAATATTACTTCCCAGATCATTGTATACCTCAGGCTCTGTAAAGGTATAGAAATCTCTGGTCTTGGATACAAAATTATACTGCCTTGCATAATTGTCGTCAGCCACCTTGCTTGACCAGTATACCAGATATTCTCCGGTACCCTCGTCATAGATAGCCTCCGGCGCCCAGGCACAGCCGGCATTGACAGAATCTGCCACAACAACTCTTCTGTGATCTGTCCAGTTTACCAGGTCCGTAGATTCCCAGATGGTGAGTGCCTGACTTCCCTGGGTGGAAAGCTTGTCCCAGTCAACGCCGCCGTACTGGTAGATATTCTGATCGGTAGCTATCAGATAGAATTTATCCCCGTCTGCGGAACGGATAATATAAGGATCTCTGACCTTTTTATCGCCAACCTCAGACTTTAATACTGCTTCATTATTATTCAGGGCCGTCCAGTCCAGGCCGTTCTTGCTGATGCCAAAGAAAACATCCTGTTCTCCCACCTCTCCAGGATGCTCTTTAAAATGGGCATACAGATAGGCGACATACTCTTTTTTCTCCGGCTTAGCCTTTACGGTTGTTTTGATCTCCCGGGATCTGGTTACCCCGTCCTTCTCCGCCGAAACCGTAAGGGTCACCGATGTATCCTTGTCCTGACGGGTAACAACACCGGCAGGTGTGGTGTAATAATTGTCATTCTCTTTTTCTTTTGTTGAGATTACGGATTCTTTATCAGACTTCCAGGTAAGCGCCAGGCCATCCTGCTCTGTGGGAAGCGTGATGTTTTCCATAATGTTATCCTTATTTCGGATCTCAACCTTGCCCAGAATCTCGTCCAGGGAATCTTCTGTGGACATATCTCTCTTAACCGTAACATTGGCTGTAACTGTCAGAGGAATATTTCCAAGGTTCTCTACGCCTTCCGGCAGAATCACGGTACCCGTTACCTGAAGTTTCTGTTCTTCTTTGTCTGCCGGGTCGTAGCCTTCAGCATTCCATTCTACAGCAGCCTTCTTTTCCACCCCTTTTTCCTGAGCAGAAGTGATAAGGCTCGCCTGAATATTCCAGTCTTCCGGTGCAGTTCCGTTTTCTACTACATTCTCCCCTTCCGGACTCTTTACCTCAATGAGGTTATCCACATTCACGGATCCTGAGGGAGCCGCCTGGGGTGTCACTGTAGGTCCTTTTACTTCCAGTACCGTATTGCCGTCTGCGTCCTCTGTAAACTGAAGACGGTCAATGCACAGACGCCTGGGTTCTGTATCTTTCAGATTATTATGGCAGTGATAGATCATGAACAGCTCCTGGCCGTCGGGGGATTCCGCGATTCCGTGGTGGCCCGCGCCGTGTACCATGGAGTTCGACTGCATAATAGGATTGTTCTCGTATTTAGTATACGGGCCGAGAGGAGAGTCGCTGGTTGCATACCCGGATCCGTAATTATTGCTCTCAAAGTGAGATCCTGAATATGTAAGATAGTACACACCATCTTTCTTAAGCATAAAGGGCCCTTCATTCACTCTGGCCATATCCGTCTCCCAGCCTGTGTCAGGTGTCAGAACACGGGTAATAGTGCTGTCATCCATGGTCATCATATCATCATTTAATTTTGCGCCTTCGATCACATTTCCGTTATCGAATCTTACAAAATAAATATAATACTGTCCGTCGTCGTCCTGGAATACATGAGCATCGATCTCCTTGATATCATCATGCATGGGTTTCTTTTCTTCCTGCACAAAGGGACCCAGAGGAGACTTGCTGGTTGCCACACAGAGGTGTTCCTCGGATACATAATACATATAAAAGGTACCGTCACGCTCAATAATATCCGGTGCCCAGAAGTTTGCATTCCCCCAGACATCATCCTTGGAGAGCGCCCAGCCCTTGTCGGCCCAGTGAATCAAATCTGTTGATGTATAGACTTTAATTCCCTGATCGTCATTGGCATCCCCTGCATTGGTAGGATACAGATAATAGGTGCCATTGTAGTACAGTACATCAGGATCTGCGCACATGGAAAGGAGCGGGTTTGTATAAGTATCCCCTTCGATTTCCGGTTCTGTATAGGCAGAGACTCTGATGTTCCTGTAGGATGCATTGGAAAGCCAGTTTCTGACACCTACGCTTCCTGCCGCGTGATCGCTGTCCTTTGCTTCAATCTTGGCAAAATTATTTCCATTATAATCTACATAACAAGAGATCTTATCTCCTGAGACAGCTACGGTCAGATGATAGGTCTCCCCGAAATTAACCGTTGTTTTCTTGGAGGCAAGCTCTGTCCACTGATTTCCCCTGGTTTTTCCAAGAGTGACCTTGCTGTTCTTAGCATCTACACAGAAGTAATATCCATTATATCCATCAGCTACATTGCCTGAGGCCTCAGAAGCACGAAACAGGATACCGGCCTGAGAGCTGGACTTGTCACCCATATCTGCCTGAGCATCCACGGTAACATCTGCTTCTATTACAAAATCTGTAAAACTTTGCTCCTTTACGATTGCCTTATTACCTGAACCTCCGGTTATAGTAAGTGCATTATCCACACAGTTAAAATCACCGGCATTGTTCCCCGGATAGGTATCCAGTTCATCCATATTTGTGAAATCGTTAATGTAAAGCTGTTCTCCCATGCCCGGAAGGGACGGGCTTTCATTAGTATAATTTGTGCCTGCCTCCTGATTGAGCATGACAGGGGCAGCCTCTCCACTGTCTGTGTCCTCCTCTGATGGTATATTATCCCCGGCTTCGTCCTCCCGGTTTTCTCCATCCGTTTCATTCTGTGAGAGATCCGGAACATCACCTTCATAGGTTCCGGGTTCCTCATCCAGAACAGCCTCATTTGCTGACGGAAGATCATCCGCCTCAGCCGCCAAAACCGGCATATTCATGGAAGTCAGACTCACGGTAATACCCATAAACAAGGCGAGTCCCCGTTTTGATTTTCTCCAAAACTTATTTCTCATCCTTTTCCTCCCTTTCTAATATTCTTTTTTTGTCCAGAGTTTTTGTGCACTTCACCTAATATTCTTGGCAATTTATCCGGATTCACCATCAATATAACATAATCCTGCTCTTAAATCAACACATATTTTGTTTTATTACATAGATTTTGTTTTAATTTGTACCCCTTTCAGACAGCTTGTATGGCACTGTCTGGCAGGTCCTCTGGTAAGCCCGTACATCTTTTGATACATGTGTCTTACTTGTGCATTATTCGGAAATGTTTTATGGGTAAGCGCCATTATCGGCTGACTCCCCTCATGATAAAAACCGAAGAAGGGCATTCCACGCCCTGGCTGGATAAAAAACTGGAAGAACTGGGCTACGGGTTTTTATAAAGATTTCGCCTTATTTTTGGTACGCCTCATGTTGACATTCGTATCACAGATTGCTATGATAAAAACAGTATCGCAAAGGTTAGGCCCTTTGTCTCTTTGTAGAGACAGGGGCCTTTCTGTTCCTTACTTAACCGGCAAACCACACAAGATACTTTTGTCAAAGGAGACCCCCTTATGAATACCTTAAGAAAAATCACCAGCTTTGTCAGCCGTTATATGGCGGTTATTGTAATAGCCGTCTCAGCTCTGGCTCTCTTCACTCCGGATACCTTTGGTTTTATAAAAACTGCTTATGTCAATACGCTGTTGGGTGTTGTCATGTTCGGCATGGGATTAACCTTACAGCCAAATGATTTTAAAGTGGTTTTCAGCCGTCCCAAGGACGTTATCATCGGGTGCCTGGCCCAATTTACTATCATGCCTCTTCTGGCATTTTTGCTGACCAGGCTTTTTTCTCTTCCCACAGATCTGGCCATAGGCGTAATCCTCGTGGGGACATGTCCGGGAGGGACCTCATCCAACGTAATGACGTATCTCTCCAAAGGAGATGTAGCGCTCTCCGTGGGCATGACCAGTGTTTCCACCTTACTCGCACCCTTTCTAACCCCTCCCCTGACCTATCTCTTTGCGGGCACCAGAGTAGAGGTTAATGTTCTAAGCATGTTTTTATCTATCCTTAAAGTTGTTGTCATACCCATCGCAGGCGGCTTTATCATCCATCACTTTTTTAAAGCCGTGACAGAGAAAATTGTGGAGATCCTGCCGCTCATCTCCACAACCGCTATTGTTGCTATTGTTGCCGCAGTAGTGTCCGATAATGCCTCCAAAATCATGACGTCGGGTCTTGTCATTGGCTTCGTCGTTGTCCTGCACAATCTTCTGGGATATGCCTCCGGCTATGCCGTAGGCAAGGCCCTGAAACTGGATACCCGAAAATGCAGAGCTGTCTCTATTGAAGTAGGCATGCAGAACGCTGGCCTGGCAACGTCTCTGGCATCCACACACTTTGCGCAGTATCCCCTGGCGACCATACCTGGGGCTGTCTTTAGTATATGGCATAATACATCCGGGGCTGTGCTGGCGAATATCTATAGGAGGACGGCTGATAAATAATAGTTTTGTGTATGTAAAGTTCGAGATAAAATAGTCGGCGAGCGGAGTGTCGCAGACGGACGGTCAAGGGAGGAGGTCTTGGGGCCAGGGGTACTGGGTGGATCTGCTTGCTACTGCGTTTCTCCTTAGCTAACTGCCTGGCCGTTCACTAAGAAGCTCAGGAAAGCCTTCGCTCCTAAGTGACCGCCGGCAGTGGATCTTCGGACGCACTCCGTAGTCTGCACAGATCCACCCAGTACCCCTGGCCCCAAGACCTCCTCCCTTGACCTGGCAGAGACTCACTTCACATTCACGGAAAACGGGGGAAAGGTTGAGAGTTGTACATTTCCCTCTTATTTCGTACTATTGTCCGCTTGATGTTTTTGATAGATAGCGAACCCCCTGGAACTTCCCCATACCCAGGTGAGAGGAATCCCGCGGCAGCGGGCTGGCTGGGTTGGGCGGGAGGAAGGCTTAAGTTCCGGGGACGATTCCGCAGGAGTGAGTAGAGAGTCTTAGGCAAAACCGGGATTCCCGCAGGAGATTTT
>NZ_WKYV01000040.1 GCF_009677585.1 Lactonifactor sp. BIOML-A5
CCATTACACAAACTTTATTTGGAACGCAATTTGGTTAATAAAAGAAAACTGGCTCTGGGATACAAAGCCCAAAACCAGTTTGTCTACAGTCTGAAAGAGCCATTAAAAATGGCTCTTTTTTATCTTTTGTAACAGCTATCATTTGTAAACCCAGGATGCCGTTCCCTATCTTCTGACTCCTAGCTACTGCTAGGTGGGTTTCCGCAACACCTCTTCTGTCTTCCGCTGCGCAATGACGGCCTGACATCTGAGGAGCAATGTAGGAATCCCGTTTAAAGTAAATGTAGGTTCAAAATGACAGGAGTCATCGAACATCCCAGGAATTACTTTCTTTTCTTTGATTTTATTATACTCTAGTCTCCCGCATTTTTCAATATTAATACTTGAATTGATGTACCAATTTTTGTGAATATTGAGAATTTTCTACTTGAGGGCATTATGAAAGCCCCCGGTATTCACCGGAGGCTCTGCTGTACGCATTAGTTTAATTCATCTACTACTTTCTGAATAGCTGCCAGCGCATCGTCAGGAAGTTTATTGTAGCCTTCGTTCTTTTCAGCGAATGCTTTGATTTCATTTACACGGTCATTCATACGTGCTTTCAGCTGTGTCACATATTCTGTGTCTTTCATGTCCGGAACAAAGCCTTCCCATTCAAAGATTTCGATGTCTGAGAACGGACCCCACTGTTTGAATTCTGCTTTTTTCTCAACAATTGCTTCCAGGATTCCTAAGGTATCTTTTGGCTGTACCTTTTTGCCCATGAAATCACCTGTGTTGATGATATAGCAGTCTACATTCTTCTCTTCCACCAGCTTTTTGAACTTAGAATAGTCATCAGCTAACGGATAGGTTCTGAATGGGTTAGCGTAAGGAACAACTACCAGCTTGTTCGGATCTACCCCTGGTGCCAGACGCTCTGCTGTGGAACGTTTAGTGGCAAGAGTTGCACCCATTACAGAAGCCAGGGAAGCGCCTTTTAACTTAACTACCGGAGGAATGGTCGGGTCTTTCATAATCCAGAAGATAGCGTTAACCGGCTCGTCAATTTTATCCACACGGTTTGGCGCCCACAGTTTAGATTTGATGGCACGTCCGTTTCCGTTTCTGATATCTTCTGTTACTAACTGTACTTTGCCCTCATCATCTAAGGTTGCAGAGCAGTTCTGTGCAGTTAACAGGAATTTATTGTCAGGGCATCCAGCAGGATAATCCTGTGTTTTATCGAAGTAAGTAGGCTCCAGGGCGATGGATGCACAGGTATCTGTGTTAATAATAAACGCATCGTCGTGAAGTACTTTAATTTCGTATTTTCCGTTATGTTTTGCGTGGGTCAAAGTGGATTTACCGGAACCTGACAGCCCGTATACAGATGCTACATATTTGGAACCGTCAGCCAGTGTGTACTCTTTCTGTCCGCCGTGGCAGGCTGCATATCCGTTGCGGTTGGCGATAGCCCATGCCATGGTCAGTGTACCTTTTTTATGTTCACCGAAATATCTCATACCAAGGATGCAGGCACAGTTCTGATCGGTATTGAAGTAGCATAATGTCTGCGGATCACTTAAGCAGTCAAAATTCACACCCGGATGATCTACCGGTGACCACTGGGGATCAGAGAAAATAAAGATATCTGCCTCTTTGCCGTCTCCCACAGCTTTGGAGTTTTTATACATTTTTACGTATTCATCTGACATATACTGGAAGTTCAGCATCCAGGAATACATAACATTTTCTTCTCCTTCCGGAATCAGAAGGTGAGCTTTAACCATAAATTCAGGATCCAGACCTACATATACTTCTGCATGGTACATAGTTTTCCAGCGGGCTTCATAGATAGCATCCATAGCCACTTTGTCCAGAGCCGCACAATCTACTCCGGGTTCTCCGGCAATACGGCGTGCTGCTGCATAACGTCCGGTGATGGCACCGTCATTAAATAATAATACCTTTGCATCTGGTTCCAGTCCAAATTCTTCGCCTCTATAAACCGGCATATCTGTAACAACTGTTCCAGGAGAGTTTTTGGCTAACTCATATGCCTCTTTTAATGTGTTAACTTTAACCACATTGTTACCGTAAAATGCAGCTTCAATGATGGAACGTGTTTTGCTGAATCCTGCCTTGCCAGCACCAATTTCATTAATTGGATAGTATGCTTTTGTTGACATGTTATGTCCTCCTTTTTCTCCAAAATCAAACCTATTATCTCATTTTCCTCTTACGGTGTCAATACTTTAACAAACGATTTCGAATTATTTTCGCAAGATGAATTATTTTTATATGCATATTACCTAAATTAGTCCACTTTATCCGGGCGTCTCGTATATGAATGTCTTATCAGGGTTTGAAACGGCCAATCGGCTATTTTAAAGTAAATATTTACATACTTCCCTGGCTGTATCTATTTTTTCAAACCAATCGTCAGACAATTGATGTAAATGAGTGAAATGAATTATTTTTGTGTCTGTCCTGCATTTTAACGGTAAACACAAAGAGATGTCCGGATCATTACCCCCGGACATCTCCTGTTTTCTTATATTCCCAGAATTTTTTTAACAATCTTTGGCATCTCTTCTACTTCCACTGTAGTATTGTGGAGCACCGGAGCGGTACGGATTTCTTCGATGGCATTGGGCACCGGTGTATTGGAAATCTTTGACAGTTCATCCACCAATTCAAAATCCCCCATGGAAGCATACTTCTCATCAATGGCTTCCATTACGCTTCTCGTGAATTTGTACGGACTGGCGGTAGAAGCGATTACCGTCTTTTTCCCGTCTTTTGTCTCTTCTTTGTATTTTTCATAGACAGCTGCCGCTACCGCTGTATGTGTATCAATCACATAACCAGTATCCTCATAGATTCTTTTAATTGTCTCTGCTGTCTCTTTCTCAGATGCATAATTCCCATAAAAATCTTTCAGTTCTTCCAGCATCTCACCGGTTATGGTATATTTCCCTTCCGTTTTTAAGCTGTCCATAAACTCCTGATTCTTTTTTGCATCATTCCCGGTTAGGCGGAAAATGAGGCGTTCCAGATTACTGGAGATAAGAATATCCATGGAAGGAGAGGATGTCAGAATAAACGCCCTGTTCTTGTCATAAGTTCCTGTGCGGAAAAAGTCAAACAAAACCTTATTGTCATTGGAAGCACAGATCAGTTTATCAATTGGAAGCCCCATATTCTTGGCATAAAAAGCAGCCAGAATATTTCCAAAATTACCCGTGGGCACTACCACATTAATTTTCTCATCTTTTTCAATTTCACCGTTGCCGTACAATGTCGCATAAGCATAAACATAATACACAATCTGGGGCACAAGGCGTCCGATATTTATTGAGTTGGCAGATGAAAACTGGAACCCTGCTGCGGCCAGTTCTTCTGTCATATTCTTGTCATTAAAAATATTCTTAACCCCTGTCTGAGCATCGTCGAAGTTACCGTGGATACTTACAACATAAGTGTTATTACCTTTCTGGGTAACCATCTGCTTCTCCTGAATAGGGCTCACTCCGTCTTTGGGATAAAATACTATTATTTTTGTACCCGGGACATCAGCAAATCCGGCCATCGCCGCTTTTCCTGTATCCCCTGAAGTTGCCGTAAGAATCACAATCTCATTCTCTACATGATTCTTTTTGGCTGAAGTAGTTAAAAGGTATGGTAAGATGGAGAGCGCCATATCTTTAAAAGCAATTGTAGATCCATGGAACAGTTCCAGATAATATGCCCCGTCGGACTTCGCCAAAGGTGCTATTACTTCTGTATCAAACTTTTTATCGTATGCCCGGGCAATACAGTCCTTCAGTTCATCCTCTGTGAAATCCGTCAGGAATTTGCTCATAACCGTATACGCTACCTCCTGGTAGGTCATCCCTGATAAAGTTTCGATATCCGTGTCAAGGGCAGGTATCTGCGTGGGGACAAACAGTCCTCCGTCCTCAGAAAGTCCTTTTAAGATTGCGGCAGATGCCGGCACTGTCTCATTGTTACCCCTTGTGCTTTTGTATAAAATCTCCATGTTTTCCATTCCTTTTCTATGTATTCATTATTGTTGCGCATCCCTGAAAATATCTACCGGAATGATTCCCAGGGCATAAGGTGTTCATTGCATGTTAAAGTATACCATAGGAATTTCTTCCTTACAAGTAGGAAAGGAAAGGACGCCTGCCTTCAGGTACGCCCTTTCCCTCTTATTCTGTCTCATCGTCAGGATAAGTATAAAAATCATGAACTCCATACTTAAAGAGTTTCTTCAAATCCTTGTCAAACCATTCAACATTTTTCTTTTCAGCCTGTTCCTTTGCTACAAAGAATAAAGCACCTTTGGAATAATCTTCTCCGTCTATAGCTCTGTTTACTGCCTCTCTCGTAGTATCAGAGACTGTAACCGTATGTATTCTTCCGTCAGAGGTAGGGGAAAACTGAGGTTTTCCTGCAACCTTTTCCCATACAACCTTTGTCACCGTATCCGGAAATCTGGAATCCTTTACGCGGTTAAAGATTACATTGGCAACCAGGATACGACCTCTCATATCTTCACCGCCTGCCTCCGCTTCCACAATAGACAGAAGTGTCTCATAGTCATGATCCGTCATACGCATCCTGTCTTCCACCACATCCACGGAATGATCTCCCAGATATTCCACACTGGTAGCCACTTCTTCTCCCACTTCAATCCTGGATTCCCTGGTCTGTGTTGCCGTCCGCTGACCTACCAGAACCGCCTCATAGGAGGTTCCTATTCGGCCGACAGTATTATTCGTATTCTGTGTAACCAGAACTCCTGAGATAATTCCCCCCAGTCCGGATAAAGCTTCCTCTTCCTCCGGTTCTTTCTCCTCCTGGGAAGGATTATCCTTTTCAGCCGCCGCATACACTGCATTCTTTCCTCCGCTGCCTAGTGCATTGGACGTAAAGGCAATTGCGGCAACCGCTACTGAGCCAACCAATATGACTGCACAGGACCTGCGCTTCTTTTTTGTAATTTTTTCTGCCAGAAACTGAAAACCGTACAGCAGATTTCTGATTAGTTCCATAAGCTGGTTCCTTAACCTCTTCCTCAGTAAGATATCAACAAGTTCCAAAATAAGTGATTGTTTTAAAATTATAAAATAATAACTTGGTATTCGTCAATATCTAAGGAAATTTTTCAGCCATATTGCACAAAATTCAATAGATTATTTCCAGGTATTTTTAGAGGTATTTCACAAAGTTTTCAGCAAATTTAGACATTTACCGATTGTTGATTGCTGTTACCAGGGCATCGATGGAAGCCCGGATAATATCCGGATCCACCCCTGCTCCCCAGGCCAGAGAACCGTCTGGTTTTCTGATTCCCACATAGGCGATGGCTTTGGAGCTGGAGCTTTGCTCTAAGGCATGTTCCTGATACGTTACCAGATCGTATTTCAGCCCATACGCCTTCTTAAGCGCATTGCTTACCGCATTGAGACGTCCGTTTCCGGCCGCTTCTGTCACTGACTTCTGGCTTCCAGCAAAGGTTGAAGTCACTGTGGTTGTAATCCCCCCGTCTGTCTGCTGGAAATGAACTTCGTGAATATTCAGCGGCTCTACAACGTTCTCGAAAGTTTTCTTGAATAATTCGAATATCTCCTCCGGCATAAGCTCCTTGTGCGTATGATCGGACACTGCTTTTGCCGCGTATCCCATCGCCTCTCTCATCTTGGCGGGCAGATTCAAACCAAACTTTGTCTCAAGAATATAGCCTACGCCGCCCTTTCCGGACTGGCTGTTGATGCGGATAACATCGGCATCGTAATTTCTGCCCAAATCTTTGGGATCGATTGGAAGATAGGGTACGGTCCAGTGTTTGGGATCTTTCTCCTCCAGCCATTTCATTCCCTTTGCAATCGCATCCTGGTGGGAACCGGAGAATGCCGCAAATACCAGCGCGCCGCTGTAGGGCCTGCGCTCGTCAATATGCATTCCTGTATATTCCTCGTACTGCTCACAGATCTCAACCATGTTGGAGAAATCAAGCTCCGGATCCACGCCCTGAGAATACATATTCAGAGCCAGGGTCACAATATCCACGTTGCCGGTTCTCTCACCGTTTCCGAATAATGTCCCTTCCACCCTGTCCGCTCCGGCTAAAACGCCCATCTCCGCATCCGCTACGCCGCAGCCCCGGTCATTGTGAGGATGTATGGACAGGATTACATTCTCCCTGTATTTCATATTCTCACTCAGGTACTCAATCTGGCTGGCGTACACATGGGGCATAGAGTGCTGTACCGTAACAGGAAGATTTATTATCGCCTTTTTATCCGGGGTTGGCTGCCAGATGTCAAGAACCGCATTGCACACTTCCAGGGCATATTCGGGCTCTGTTCCGGTAAAGCTCTCAGGACTGTATTCAAACAGGAAATTTCCCTCTGTCTCCTCTGCCAGTTCCTTCAGGAGAGCTGCGCCGTCCACTGCAATTTTCAGGATCTCTTCTTTTGATTTTTTAAATACCTGCTCCCTCTGCGCTACGGAAGTAGAATTATATACGTGTACAACGGCTTTTTTGGCCCCTTTTAAAGCCTCAAAGGTTTTTTTGATAATATGTTCCCTTGCCTGTGTCAAAACCTGAATAGTAACATCATCAGGTATTAAATCCTGCTCAATCAATGCTCTCAAAAACTGGTATTCCGTCTCTGAAGCTGCCGGGAATCCAACCTCAATCTCTTTAAACCCAATTCTAACAAGCAGTTTAAAAAAATCTATTTTCTGTTCCAGGCTCATGGGAATCACAAGCGCCTGATTTCCGTCTCTAAGATCCACACTGCACCAAACAGGTGCCTTGTCAATGTACTCCTTCTCTGCCCACTTCATACATTTCACCGGCGGCATAAAATATTGTCTGGTATACTTGCTGCAATTTGTCATAGTAATATCCTCCCTGATTTTTATTTTTTGATAAAAGAAAAAGCCCTCCGTTCTATCCCGGCATTCATTGCCTGATAGAGACGAAAGACTGCTAACTGTCCTACGCGGTACCACTCTATTTTATGAAGTATCTTCATACGCTCTGCAAGATACGGGTCACTGCAATGACCTTATATCTCTCCCTGAATAACGGTCGGGCTCCGTCTGCGTCTACTTTTCCTTAGAATTTCGGGCAGCCGCTCGGAGGCGAGTTCAGATCATTCTCTCTGCTGCTTTCCACCTGCCAGCAGCTCTCTGTCATCGAAAATAAACTTACTATTCCTCTTCATCGCTTTTTCTTATATCAATCTATAGAATATAAGATAACATTTCTCCCATCCATTGTCAATCTTTTTTCTAAAAATGGGTACAAAAAAATCGGGGCAACAGGATTTGAACCTGCGACCTCACGGCCCCCAGCCGTGCGCGCTACCAAGCTACGCCATACCCCGATATGTGTCAGTGTCTCTTATCTGACCCTGACTACTATACACTATTTTGTTGTGCTTGTCAATAGCGAGAAAGGGATTTGAACCCCCGACACTGCGGGTATGAACCGCATGCTCTAGCCAACTGAGCTATCTCGCCACACCGCTTCTGGACTACCAGAGCGAACTTCCATATATTATCATTATTTGCCTTATTTTGTCAATAGTTTTTCTAAATTTTTTTATCTTTTCCTCTTCTTATTTTTCTACTATAATAAAAAGCAAAAAGGAGAATGTACTATGATAAATCCATCTGCTGAAGAATTGCTGAATTTCTTCAATTATACTATGAAGCTTCAGGGTCTGTCCCCTGAGAATGCAGCAGCCCGGATGGGTATAGAACCCCAGGTCCTCCTGCGTCTGCTTTCCGATTCCAGCCTGACATTTCAGCAAGCTGTACGCATAGCCAGTGCTATAAACTGCCAAATTCAGGTGGAAGATAAAAGGAACGGGAAGGAAAAGGAATTTACTTGTAAGTCATACGCACCATTTAGTAAGTAAAACTTTCTCTGCGTATGCGGACAGCGCTTCGGGAGGGATTCCTGTTTCCCGCCCGAAGCAACCGGCCCATAACGCAGAGAGCCGCCTTAATCATTATTGATTAATATAATTAATCAGCCCCTCTGCCTTTATAATCTTCTGCATAAAAGGCGGAAACGCCTGCCCTTTATATTCCGTCCCCTTTGTCTTATCATAAATCATTCCACTGTCGAAATCTACCTCAACCTCATCGCCGTTTTCTATTGCTTTAGCTGCCTCAGGGCATTCAATAATAGGCAGTCCGATATTAATGGAATTTCTGTAAAAAATGCGGGCAAAGGTTTCGGCGATCACGCAGCTTACGCCTGCTGCTTTTATGGCGATGGGCGCATGTTCCCTGGAAGAACCGCATCCAAAGTTTTTATTTGCCACAATAATATCACCCTTATTGACTTTGTTCACAAACTCCTGGTCAATATCCTCCATACAGTGTGTAGCCAGTTCTGCAGGGTCAGAAGAATTCAGATATCTGGCGGGAATGATTACATCTGTGTCTACATTGTCACCGTATTTAAAAACTGTTCCGTTTGCTTTCATCTTTATCTCCTCCTATAATCCTAATTCAGCAGGATCTGATATCTTTCCTGTCACAGCGCTTGCCGCTGCCACTGCAGGGCTTGCCAGGTACACCTCAGAATCCACATGCCCCATACGGCCCACAAAGTTTCTGTTGGTGGTGGACACACAGCGCTCATTGGCTGCCAGAATCCCCATATATCCTCCCAGGCAGGGACCGCAGGTAGGAGTGCTTACCACAGCACCGGCTTTTATAAAGGTCTGTACCAGCCCTTCCTCGATGGCCTGCAGATAAATGGCCTGTGTGGCCGGGATTACGATACAGCGCACGCCTTTTTTCACCTTTTTGTCTTTCAGAATCTCCGCTGCACAGCGAAGGTCCTCAATACGTCCATTGGTGCAGGAGCCAATCACTACCTGATCAATCACCACATCTTCTGCAATCTCATCCGTAGTCTTTGTATTTTCCGGCAGGTGGGGGAAGGCTACCGTTGGCTTTAAGGAACTGAGGTCAATGGTATATTCCTCATCATACACTGCATCTTCATCCGCCTCGTATACCGTATACGGCCTGTTGGAGTGTTCCTTCATGTAGGCTTCTGCTAAGGCATCTACAGGGAAGATACCATTCTTGCCGCCGGCCTCAATTGCCATGTTGGCAATGGTAAAACGGTCATCCATAGAGAGATTTTCAATTCCCTCCCCGGTAAATTCCATGGATTTGTAGAGCGCACCGTCTACCCCTATCATACCAATAATATGAAGAATAACGTCTTTCCCGCTCACCCATTTAGATGGCTTGCCAATTATGCGGAATTTAATAGCGGAAGGAACTTTAAACCATGCTTTACCGGTTGCCATACCGGCCGCCATATCTGTGCTTCCCACACCGGTGGAGAATGCCCCCAGCGCACCGTATGTACAGGTATGGGAGTCAGCTCCGATAATCACATCTCCTGCCACTGTAAGGCCTTTTTCCGGAAGCAGAGCATGCTCAATCCCCATGTCTCCCACATCAAAGTAATTGGTAATATCATGCTTACAGGCAAACTCTCTTACACATTTGCAGTGTTCTGCTGATTTAATGTCCTTATTCGGAATAAAATGATCCATTACCAGGGCAATTTTATCTTTGTCAAATACAGTATCCCCTTTTATCTTATCCATTTCGTGAATCGCCACAGGGGATGTTATGTCATTGCCCAATACTAAGTCTAAATCTGCCTCTATTAATTGTCCGGCTTCTACAGAATCAAGTCCGGCATGTGCAGCCAGAATCTTCTGTGTCATTGTCATACCCATTCGTAAATCCTCCTTTATGTTCCATTTCTTTTCTTGCATTTCTATTCTTGCATTTCTTTAGTTGTAATTCTAACACACTTCCTGGTATAATAGAAATACATATAATGCATATTTACTATAACTATTGATTATATGTTACTGCTGATATGACAGAAACAGCAGCAATTATATTACAGGGAGGAAGTATGGATCAAAATCTTTCGTTATACAAAGTCTTTTATACTGTAGCCAATTCCAGAAACATTTCTAAAGCCGCCGCAGAGCTTTTCATCAGCCAGCCCGCAATCAGCAAATCCATCCGAAAACTGGAGCAGAGCCTTGGTGTCACCTTGTTTTCCAGGAATTCCAGAGGTGTCCAGCTGACTGAGGAGGGGGAGATTCTCTACGAATATGTGGAGCGGGCCTTCGACTCTCTGCAGTTAGGAGAGGCGCAGCTGAAAAAGGTCAATGAGCTGGGCATCGGCCATCTTCATATCGGCGTAAGCACCACTCTGTGCAAATATATGCTCCTCCCCTATCTGAAGGCCTTTATCAAAGCTCATCCCCATGTAAAAATCACCATTGACTGCCAGTCCACCAACCATACCCTTCAGCTGCTGAAAGAAAACAAAATTGATATCGGCCTGATCGGACGGCCGGACAGTCTGCATCACATCTGCTTTGATTCCCTTGGAGAGATCGAAGATATTTTTGTTGCAACGAAAACTTATCTGGATAACCTTTCCCTCAGAACCAGAAGCAATGAAATGGATATCTTCCGCTCGGCCACGCTGATGCTGCTGGATAAAGAAAATATGACCCGCCAGTATATTGACGACTATCTGTCCCTTCACCATATTGAGACAAATAATCTCCTGGAAATTTCAACCATGGATCTTCTGATCGAATTTGCCAAGATCGGTCTGGGGGTTGCATGTGTCATCAAGCAGTTTGTCTCAAAAGAGCTGGAGAACGGAACCTTTGTGCAGATTCCACTGCCCTTTCCCATTCATAAAAGAGAAATAGGTTTTGCCTATCTGGAAAATCAGCAGCACTCCAACGCTGTGAAAGACTTTGTAGCCTTCTACACCGCCCAGAAGCCCCAATAAAAAACCGGTTCCCAGGAACCGGTTTTTTATTGTCTGTTTTAGTTATCAATTAATTTATTGCCATCATTCCAGCTGTATAATTTGCGGAGCTCTTCTCCAACATTTTCTAACTGGTGATTTCCTTCTTTTCTTCTCATGGCGTTGAAGCTTGGGCAGCCAACCTGGTTTTCCACTAACCAGTTGCGTGCGAACACACCATCCTGGATATCCTTTAAGATCTGCTTCATCGCTTTCTTTGTCTCATCTGTAACAATCTTAGGTCCTGTGATGTAATCGCCGTATTCTGCTGTATTGGAGATAGAGTACCGCATTCCCTTGAATCCGCTCTCGAAGATCAGATCCACGATAAGCTTCATCTCATGGATACACTCAAAGTATGCACTTTCCGGTTCATATCCGGCTTCCACTAAGGTTTCAAATCCAGCCTTCATCAGGGCAGTTACACCGCCGCAGAGTACAGCCTGCTCTCCAAAGAGGTCAGTCTCTGTCTCCTCACGGAAGGTAGTCTGAAGAACACCTGCTCTTGCACCGCCGATAGCCAGCGCATATGCCAGTGCTTTGTCATGGGCCTTGCCTGTATAATCCTGATGTACAGCGATCAGGCAGGGAACGCCTTTGCCCTCCTGGTACTGACTCCGAACCGTGTGACCAGGTCCTTTTGGAGCAATCATAGTAACATCTACATTCTTTGGAGGACGAATCTGTCCGAAATGGATGGCAAATCCATGCGCAAACATCAGCATGTTGCCCTCTTCCAGATTTGGTTCAATAGACTCTTTGTACATAGCTGCCTGCTTCTCATCATTGATGAGGACCATGATGATATCAGCTTTCTTTGCAGCTTCTGCTGCAGTATATACTTCAAACCCTTGTGCTTCTGCTTTTGCCCAGGATCTGCTTCCTTCGTAAAGGCCGATGATAACATTGCAACCGGATTCCTTGGCATTGAGCGCATGAGCATGTCCCTGGCTGCCGTATCCGATAACGGCAATTGTTTTGCCTTCCAATAAGGAAAGATTACAATCTTCCTGATAATAAATTTTTGCTGCCATATTACTTTTCCTCCTACTATGTTTACTTTTTAATATATTTGTTAGGGAATGTGAAATCCTCTAGCTAACTGTTTTTACAGAGCGAAACTATGTATTATAAGTATCGGACATCTTCCGCCCCTCTTGACAAACCAGTGATTCCGGTCCGCGCAAGCTCCAGAATCTCATATCCATCCAGAAGGTTCAGGAACGCCTCCAGCTTTGTCTGTGTACCTGTCAGTTCCACTATCAGTGACTCTTTTCCGATATCAACAATATTAGCCCTGAAAATATTGGCCACAGCGATTACATTCTGCCTCTGCTCCGGACTGGTACGAACTTTAACAAGAATCAGTTCCCTGTTAACGCTTTCATTATCCTTTAATACTTTAATATCTCTCACATCCTCAAGCTTTTCCAGCTGCTTGGTAATCTGCTCTAAAATCAGCTCATCGCCTCTGCAGACCACTGTCATTCTGGAATACCTGGGATCCGCTGTCACGCCTACGGTCAGGCTGTCGATGTTGTATCCCCGTCTGCTGAAAAGCCCTGCAACACGGCTCAGTACACCGGCGGTATTTTCTACCAAAATGGATAATACTCTTTTCTTCATACCCTACCTTCTCCCTGTATTAATAACTTCTATATTGCAGTTAATTCTATCAATTATTCAATTTTTTGTCAATGGATTTGTCGAGTTATAACTAATTCGTATGAAAGTTATAACCTATAGGAATAAACATTCAGGTGCGGAAATTCCTGCAACAGAATTTTCCGCACCTGTAAAAAGCTGCCTTTCTGAGAACTCAGCTAACCTTCCAGACGAATTCTCCATTTTCCTGTATTCCATAAAAATCACTGAAGTTCAGCTCAAAAATATCCTTTTTAATAGAAGCAACCGGTATCTGATTCTTTATCAGATACTGCCAGATACCGGCATGTGCGATATCCCCCTGGAGGAGAACCCCTGCCACTTTTCCATTCCGAAGGATTATCCGCTTATAATTGCGGGCATCCTCTCTGGCAATCACGACATCATTTTCCTCCGGCTTTATGACTCCTACACACAGAGAGGCCAGACCAAAGAAGTTGATCGTATTTTTAATGGCAAAGGTATCTGTGTAAGCCACCGCAGATCCCATCATATTAAGGGCTGCTGTCTCGCCCTGCTTCATGGCATTGGGCCATATGCCGGAGAGCCCCGTAACATCTCCGGCTGCATATATATCCGGAACATCAGTCTGCAGATACTCATTTACCTGAATTCCCCTGTCAATCCTAATTCCTTCCCCGTCCATGCCGGCGGTTCCCGGACGCACTCCGGCTGCCACTATCACCATATCACAGGGAATTTCTTCCCCATTGTCCAGAAGCAGCCGGGTTACTTCTCCTTTTTCATTGCACAGGGTATCCTGCGCTTTTCTGCCCAGAAAGAAGCGGCATCCTGCATTCTCAAAGCGCTTCTGGTACTCTTTGGCACCCTTTTCATCCAGCTGAATGGGAAGGATTTGATCAGCCATCTCAATGACCGTTACCTGTTTTCCCTGTTCCATCAGCCCGCAGGCCGCATCCAGGCCTACCAGACCGGAACCGATGATGGCAATCTCTGAAGAGACTTCTGCCTTTTTGTCAATTGCCCTGGCATCCCTCAGATGGCGAAGGCCGAACACATTGGATGCCTCCCGGAGTTTTCCTACCGGAGGGATAAAGCTTTCCGCCCCTGTCGCAATCAAAAGCTTGTCATAAGAGATCTGCTGCCCATTATCCAGAACCAACTTTTGGGACGAGGTATCCAGCTCCACTGCCGTACATCCCGGCATCCATTCTATGTTGTTTTCGCAAAAAAAGTCTTCCGGGACAAAGTTCAGCTCCTTTTCATCCCTTTCATGACTCAGATATTTGTGAAGCATGCAGCGGGAATGTACCCTGTCGTCCGTGGAGATAATACGTATGGAGTCTTCCTTTCTCCCCTTTCGGAGGGTCCTGGCTGCAGTGATGCCTGCAGCTCCTGCACCTAGAATTACATATTTCATACCTTACACCTCCTCTACATATATAGCGTCTTTGGGACAAGCTTTCACGCAGCTGGGTTCCCCTCCCGCGTCTTTGCAAAAATCGCATTTGATGATATGCATGCCCGTCCTGTCATCTGGTTTCAGAACTCCGTAAGGGCAGTTCATAACACACATAAAGCAGGAACCACATTTCTTTTCATCATAGCAGACATGTCCGGATTCCGGATCCTTTGTCAAAGCTCCGCTCATACAGGACATGACACATTCCGGCTGATCACAGTGGCGGCAGAATATGGGGGTGTAGCCTCCAGTTCTGTTTTTATAGATAAAGTTTCTGGATTCGTTATCCGGATCCAGGAGATTCAGATCATATAAAGTACCCGTATCTTTTCTATGGGCCTGCATACAGGCCAGAGAGCAGTTCTTACAGCCGTCGCATTTTTCCGCGTCAATTATTATTCTTCTCATACCCTCAGCCCCTTTCTATATATGCAGTCCGGCACGTTTCTCCTCAATGATTTTCTCCAGAATATCTGCACTTTCTTTTCCGTCGCCGTTGATGATCACCTGACCGCCGGTAAGATTTTTCATATCCTCTGTTAACACTTTGGTTACCAGCTGGCTTCCTGTGACAAAGGGCGGAAGTCCCAGATGCAGAGGAAGTCCAAGGGCCAGACCAAAGCATCCGTCTGCCAGGGCCTGTTCCTCCAGCCACTGTGCTGCGGAGAGGGCAAGTGGAAGCTGGGGAATATCAATACCGATGGCCTCAGCCAGTTCTGTTGCAACAATCTCCAGTCTTCCGATCGCCAGACATGGCCCAAAATTCAGCACCGGAGGGATTCCCAGCTTTTCACAGACAGCACGCAGCTTCGGACCTGCCAGTTTGGCTGCCTCCGGTTCCATAAGTCCGCAGTTTTCAATACCTCCTGAAGAACATCCTGCGGTAAGGACGAGAATATCTCTGGAAATTAACTCCTTTGTGAGCTCCACGGTCAATACATCATGGCCCCCCGCGGTAAGGTTGGAACATCCTACTACTCCCACAATGCCTTTGATGTCTCCGGATACAATCAAGTCAATAAGAGGTTTCCAGTTCCCGCCCAAGAACTCTTTTAAGGATACTTCACTTACTCCTGTAAGCGTTTTATCATTTCCGTGCTCAGGGAACAGATTCATTTCTACTTTGCCTCGTCTCTCCTTATATGCGGCAACGATTTCATCGATGATTTCTTCGCTCTGCTGTTCTCTCTCTTCAAAAATAAAGGGTTTCATCTCTGCATTTGCCTTCTTTGCTACACTGTCAAGGCAAATCTGTTTAATCATCATTTTGTCACAGATAGGCTCTATACCCGGCAATGTACAATTAAACTCAGAGAGTACGGCATCAATTCCGCCGGTAGCAAGCACTGCTTCACTGGTATAGTTATTTCCTGCATGGCCGTCGAAGACTTCCTGGTAATGAGCCCCCCGAAGCTGAAGGTCCTGACCAACACAGGTACATCCAACCAGTTTAAATCCTTTGGCTCCTGCCGCCTTCGCTTTTGCCACCGCCTCCGGGGAAGTCAGGCGCTCCTGCAGATCTACAAAAATTGTATGCTGATGCCCGGTTATCATAATGTTAATATAATCCGGATCGATTACGCGCAGTCCAACCGGGGCCATACGAAGTTCAGGCTCTCCCAGGAGCACATCATTCAAAAGATTTGTCAGCGTCAGACCATAGATTCCAGTAGAAATACCTAGTTTCAGACAGTCAGTAAGCATATCTACCGGGTCAGAATTCAGGTTAGTAGAACATTTTACCACTCCGTGGAAGACTTCTCCCTTGGCGCCTCCGGGAAGGATCCCAAGCTCTTCCCATTTTTCATAGCGGGGAGCATAGGCCATCTTCTTTACCAGCTCCATTTTTTCATATTCAGGTTTGTAGAGATCCGCAAGTACAGCGTCCGCTACCTTTAAGGCTGTCTCATATTTGTCTTTTCCTTTCAGGCCGAAGAGTTGGGAAAGACGCTCCAGCGCTTTTTCCCCTTTGATTTCCCCTTTTGCCAGGGCTGTCTTCTTTACATTCAGGGCTGTATTTTCTACTACATGAATATAACATCCGGAACCTGCTGCCACTGCCCTCAGAAAGTTTCTGGCAACAATGGTGTCCGCAGTGGCGCCGCAGATTCCTCTGGGTGCCTTTGGTGTGATGCGGCAGGGACCATTAGAGCAAAGGCGGCAACAGACCCCCTGGAGTCCAAACCCACACTTAGTGCTCTGCCCTTCCACTCTGTGGTGAGACGTCTCCACTGAAAGATTTTTTATGTACCCTTCCAAAGGCTTATCTGCACTCGCACATGTGTTACATCCAAAACATTGATTCATCATTTTTTCCTCCTGAATACTTGATTATTTTTATCAATTTTATTTCCGAAAAAACAGCAATTCCTGAGAATTACTGGATTGATAATATTATATCAATCTTAACCTTTTTAGTCAAGATTATTTCACACTTTTTTTGAAGAATTTTCCATGAGACATACGTACAGTCAGCCTGGCTGACTGTACCAGGCTGTCCTATACTATTTTCCCTGCACGTATTTACTCAGAATCGCCGTGCATACCAGACGGGAAGACAGAAGCGCGCTCCTATTATCTGAATACCTTCCATTTCTTCATCACTTCACGGATGGCCTTTTCTGATCCCTCCTTATCCTTGCCGTAATCGCCGGCTATTTTCTTGATTTCCTGTATCTCCTGATAAGTAAGAGAAAACGTATACTCAGGTTCTTCCTTCTTCAGTCTCTCTTCCAGTTCGCTTCTGCTCCAGTGAGAATCTTCTGCCAGTGTATCCAGATATTCCAAAGAAATAAATCGAACATCTGCTTCCTCTCCAGGCTCTTGCTTTGTGTCTGCGACCGCTATATGCAGCTCAGCAACGCAGGTCTTCCCGAATCTGTCGGTAGCTGTCACTTCTCCTGTGTATTCTCCAGGCAGGAGCCCCTGTTCCAGGGATACCGTCTCACCGTCAGTATCCTTTATTTCTGTCAGCATAAGGTATCTGCGTATATCCACAACCTGCCCGTCCCTGTCAAGAACACCGGCAGCTTTTGCCATATCATCCTCTTTGTCTTTTACTGACACATAATTTAGCAGCACCTCCTCTGATACTCTGCCTTCTCCGGCTTCATCAGTTGTTAAAATCACCCGTTTTGGAACTGTAATTACGGGAGGCTCATTGTAAACCACAGAAACCGGCATTTCACAGAATGATACATTTCCAGCTGAATCTTCGGCTTTGCACAGCAGAAAATCTGTAATCCTCTCCCCCTTCTCCATTCCCCGGTCCTGATAAGTATCAAGAATATAGCTGTCCGGGAGTCCCTGCACAAACTCTTGATTTTCTCCCTGATATCCACTTTTGGTTCTGCCATAGGAGATTTGTGTGATCTCGATTTTATCTGTAATGTCCCCATCCTCAGTATCCATCCCCCGCAGTATCCCCTTCTTAAGCTGAGACGCCCTCACCTCTTCCCCTTCATAAAACTCATTTCCGCATACTTCCAGAGAGGGAGCATAATCCCATATTGCATAGAGAGTAATCTCTCTGATTCCTTCTGCCTCAGTAAATGGATACATGGATAACAGCCTTTCAGGAAAAACTTCCTCCATAGGATACAATAGTTTTCCGGTCTCGCTATTGGTTCTCACAAGTGACCAGCCCACAAAAGCAGCCTGTTCTCTCTCAAACTCATTGTCCCGAATCCTGTATTTTTTGTTTACAGAGACAACCTCAGAACTCATCACCCCGGTTCCTCCGTTTGCATCATAACGTATTCTGCAGCCAGAGGAATTCAGGTATACACTATAGGCATAGGGTGTCAGTTCCAGGCTTCCGCTTTCCAAGACAAGGAGTTTCCCGGACACAGTATCCTGCGTTTTTTGCTCAAGAGAGTATTTGTCTAATTCGCTGTCTCCCGGCATAAGGGTATAGTGGGCCAGCACCCTGCCTTGAAAGGTATCTTCTGACGCCATCTGACATACAAAGCGCTCTATGCTTCCTGTCACTGTAATAAATCGTGAGGGAGCCAGAAAAACTTCCTCTTTTACCCTGGGATTCCCATATGCCTTCAGCGTTCCGTCCAGATAAACAGACCCTCCTCTTACTGCGGAATTATTCTCCAACGTGCTTTTGGACAGCTCACAGGCGGCACCATTCAGGATACAGATTCCGCCGCCGTCCTTTGTCCCGGAATTATGTTGTAGAGCACCTCCAGAAACAGCAGTTCGGGAGGCGGAGGATGTACTGCAGATTCCTCCTCCCTGTGACGCCTGGTTTCCTGTGACTTCTCCTCCTGTCATGGTAAAGGCACCCTGGTTAAAGATGCCTCCGCCTCTGGAGGCCGTATTATCTTTTATGCATCCGCTTTCCATGAGGAATTCTTTCTTATTTGTGATTCCACCTCCATCACTTCCACGGTTGGAGGATACGGTGCCATTCTTCATGGTATACTTTCCTTCGTTCAAAATCCCCGTGTTTTTGTTGCTGCGGACATTGCCTGAACAAAACAGCAATTCTCCAAAATTATATATTCCGCAATGATTGCCGTATATCTCCGGTGTCCCCTCCAGCTTCGCATATCCGTTGGGATACAGCAAGAAGCCATATCTGTAATTCTCATGTATTGAGACATTCGTAACGCTGAATTCGGCATATTCGGAAGACGCAACCCCATATTGATTTCTGTAGAATTCTCCTCCTGTCAGAATGCCCCTGGCTCCTGTTCTTTTCCCCTCATAGGTTCCGGCTATGTATAATCCGGTATCGTTTTCATAAAACTTCCCTCCCGACACCTGAACGGTTCCATAGCTTCCTACCCCATCATGATAATTCCCTCTCAGACTGCCCGACTCTACAATAATCAGACTCCGGACCTCCCCATAGATTCCATGGCCGATAGAATTCTGAATGCAGACACCGCTTCCCTTTACGCACAGTGTACCTCCCGTTTTTACAAAAAGGTTGCTGGTAACATCGTCCGCCACCTTATCTTTTTGTCCATCAAATACCAGGCTGCCTTCCAGGGATACATTTCCGGTAATGACCCATCGCTTTAAGCCAGTGCCATATATGGTACATCCTGAGCTATTGGGGGCGGTCGTTACCGTCATAGTCTTACCGATTCTAAGTTCCGCTTCATTTGCAATACTTGATACCGTCAGCCGGACAGTTGTACAGTGGCCTGATCCTGCTGCCTGCTGCAGAGTCTTAAAGCTTCCTATTCCTGCCGTAGTACAGTAACCGCTTCCATTCACATAGTTATTGCTGTCCACCCATGTGTTTGTGGCAATATACCCATTGTCTTTGAAGTAATACCAGTCATACACACCATTGTAAGCCAGATACTGCCAGCAGTTTTTGTAGTACGCTGTAGTACTGTAGGCATACCACCATCCGGTACTGTCACTGTTCCATCCTATCTTGTAGGATGCACGTGCCGATGCCAGGAGCTTTTTCGCCTTCTGGAATTCTGTTTTCAACTCTTCCTTGGGCGCTTCTTCTTTGTCTGCTTCTTCTTTGTCTGCTTCTTCCCTGGGAGCTATATCCCCGGGCGGCTGCTCTTCTTGCTTCCAGGGCAGTTTTGTCTCCCCCTTCATAAAAGAAGTAAATCCTGCCAGGATCCGTCTTTTTTTTGCCTCGTCCGGAAGCCGAATCAAAACCTTTGTCAAAGGAATCAGAACCTCACGCTCCAGGGCAGACATTCCTTCCTCCTCCGGCTCTTCAGCAAAATATGTCCTCCAGCACATGTAGGTATCTGTCAGGGATTTCAGCTGGGAATACATCTCTTCCCCCGACTGATAAGCCTCTGTCATTTCTGCCAGGGCTGCCTCAGCCTCAGCAAATTCTGTTTCCGCCTCCTCAGTCTGGATGCTTTCATGATACATCTGTGCCACATACAGGCAGGTATAAAGCTTTTCCTGCAGTTCTTCTCCTGCTCCCTGCCGGGTGCTATTTTCCTCTAAGCCTTCCTCTGAAAGTCTGAGAATATTTTCTCTTTCGGCACAGATTGCAAAGTAAAACGTATAAGCCCTTAAAAAGAAGTATCTCTCAGCTCCGGACCGTGACAAAAAGGCGGTTCTTTTGTCTCCTTCCGGCAGCAAATGAAAGGATCTTATATTTTTCTCCAGATAATCGGCTGTCTGAATAAATGTTTTCTCTTTCACTATGCTTTCCTCTGCCTCGTCTTCTTTATTGCTCTCACTCTCAGCCTCCATCCTTTCTGTGGTTTCCTGCCTTTGTGCGCTGACCGGAGATGCCGCTGTCAAGAAAACGCCTGCCAGAACAAGACTAAGCATCCTGATACCCTTTCCTTCCTTTCTCAGCCTCTTTTTTCTAAGATAACCGCTCTTCTGCAGGTAATCACCCCCTCCTTTCCTGTAAAATGCCTGTATTTTTCTTTCAGTAAAAGTTCAAGCATTCCTTTCTCATAATCTACATTCATAACGGACACCTCTATATCTCCAAAGCTTTCTATCTGGCAGCAGAGATTAAGCAGGAAATCAGCCACCAGCTCTGTCTCATTCCTAATCTCATAGGTTTGATCCGCATATAATATTTCCATGGACTATTCGATAGCAATGGCCGCACTTTCTTCCATCTCACTTTTTCGAATACTCCTTCCATGGACTGTAAGCACTGCAGCGCCGGTTAAAACAAGAAGGAACAGTGATAAAAATGATATAACAGCTGTTTTCATACTTTCTCCTTATCTGGCATATCCTCTGATCTCATGTACCTCTGATTTGCTGTGGAGAATCCCCACTGAATACGTATATTTTACAACCACCTCGCACATCCTGCGGTTAGGAATAATTTCCCTTACCTCAACCGGTTCCAGCTCATAACCCAGTCTGTCGGCTTCTCTGTACAGGCTGCTTATTACCTCCGGATTATAATTACTGTTCTCGATCTGGCTGACTGCGGAAGCATGAAAATTTCTGGCATTCTCAGCTGCAATGCTGCCGGTGACCAGCGAAGTGCCCATAAGGGATAAGAGAAGCAAAAGTATGATTCCTATAAAATATCCTGGAAGTCCTTTCATATCTCCCTCCTGTGTTTAATAGGATAAGCTCTCCGCTATCCACAAAAATACAGCTACAAGGCATCCGCCTAAAATTGCGATAGCTGCCGACTGACAATATTCTTCGATAATTTCTCTCGTAGTTCCACCAACTTTCCTTATATTTTTCTCACAAAGATACGGCAGCTGCTGTTATCATTTACTGCTTCTTTGTACATGGCTTCAGCTGCTGCTGCCTTATCCTCCCGATCCGCCACAAGCTGCAGGCAGAAATCCCCCACATTGGTTGCAGCCTGCAGGAAACATCCCTCGTACTGCGCAGGACACCCCAATAGCTCAACACTGCCCTTTAGCTTCCCGCAGTTTTTAAACGTGTTTCTGCAGTTCCTGACACCGGAAGGGATGGGACCTGTCAGTTCCAGATTCCCGCAGTCTTCATACATGCCCTCAATGTCTTTGGCCCCGCCAGGGATCCCGGCCGCCCTGAGCTGCCCGCATCCTTTAAACGTATACCGGAAGCTTTCAGCAGTCTCAGGCATCCAGGGGATTTCTTTCAGACTTCTGCACTGGTAAAACCACCCGTCCATACGCTTTATCTCGATTCCCTTCTCAATCCTGCAGGCCTCAATGGTTTCTCTCATCTCTTTCCAGGGAACCGTATCCTGATTCAAAGACTTCACTCTCCCCTTTCCCTCCAAAGACAGAAAAAGAGTCTCATCCTCTTTTTTATAGAGCCGTGCCCTCACATCTTCCCCCTCCTCTCCCATCTCCCATTCTTCTATAAGAGCCGTGATCTGAGGGTCCGCTTTGCGGCTTTGTACCTGTATGTATCCGGATTTCCAGGTCTCCATGTAGTCTTCTCCTATAAGGACAAAACGAATTCTGATTACTCCTGGTTTATCCCCCGAAATCTCATAACTGCCATTGACTTCTGTACCGTCTTCCAGGTAATACCTCACCTGTTCCTGCAAATCAGGGCTTGTACCATGACTTGCCTCTGTAACCATATCCTGCAGTAATATAGAATCCCCAATTTCCAGCACCTTATTTTCCACCGCAAGCTTCGGACTTCCTTTTTTACTGAGCTTCTGCAGGATCTCTCGTGTCTCGCTGGTGTCCGTCACACCTGAAGTCACCGAAAAACCTCCCAACAGCTTGAGAATTCCTTCCGGATACAGCAGAATAACAGCAAAAAGTCCTGCAATCACTGCGGCCGCAGCCATTCTTCCGTGTTCCCCAAACAACTGTCTCATATCATTTCAGCCTCCCAGTGTAAGTCTTCCGAACACAGCAGTCAGAACTCCTAATGGGCCCTCCGGTTCCATGCACCATCTGCCGGCTGTCAAAAGTACGATTGCGACAAGACATCCGGCTATTGTTCCTCCATATTCTTCCAATATTTCTTTCATATGCACCTCCTAAATCATTCCCTTAGTAATATTCATCAGGCCCACCAAAAGGAGCCCCATGTCTGTTATCATTTTTATTGAGCCTGTAACCATAGGGATAAGTACCAGCATCCCCACGCCTGCAAGAGAATCTTCATTGGAAAGACGCTCCGCCTTGTCCATCAGATGATGGTTCCTCTCTACCAGAACCGATATCTGCTTTTCCATATCTTCCCTGTCTCCCGCTGCCCACATAGAGTAAATCAATCTCAAAGCCGACTGCACGTCAGGCAAATCAAGCCATGGCATAAAATCCAGGAAGGGTTCGATACTGTTTGGATTTTTTTCAATAGAAACGAGCATCCTGGACAGTTCTTCTCTCAATACAAAGGGAGCTTTCCCAAGGGATTTTTCCAGCGCATTATGAACATTTTCTGTCTGCATCAGGAGCGAGAGATCCATCAGCCAGATCGGAAACGACTTATCCACCTCTTTTATGATTCGTTTTTTTGCCAAACGATGCCTGATTCCCGGCCAACACCACAGCAGTACGGATATGGTTCCAAGCAGCAGCAGCCCAGTCCGTGATTTCAGCCACACAGCAAGAGCCGCGAGGAGTGTCAAAAGCAGAAGTTTAACGGGCACATAACGTGATGCTCCCTTTCTGTCATTGGTTTTCAGATACTCATACTCTTTGCGAATCTCCGCCTCCTGTGCAGCATCCTCCTTCAGCCAGGCTGCCTGAAGCTTTTTTTGCCCCCAGAACCATATAGTAATTCCCGATATCATGTAGGCAGCTGTCATGCTCTGGGAAAGAGGGTGATCCAATGCCATAAACTCCTTTGGGAGCATGATCATAGATATTTTGCAGATTCCGGCAGAAAGAAGGAGAGAGATGAAAATGTTCCGTCTTATATTTCTGCGCTGCTGGGCCAGCTCATATACACGCTCCACCCACAGCTGCCGATCCAGTAAAAGTATATGGAGGGCATTGGAAAAATCTCCCCCTATCTCCTCTGCCTTCACGAGAAATTCATGGGTTTGTATCAGCCTCCTGCAGGAATATGAATCCTCTATATCCTGAAAGGCTGCATGATAAAGATTTCCTTCCTCTGTCTCATTTTGTATTTTGTGTACCGCAGACTGGATGACTTTATGCATTTTCCCTTCCGGAAACACCAAAGCAGCATCTTCCAGTGAGGTTAGTATTTTCGGAATCCTTTTAAATGAATACAGCATCTGCTCCAGATAATTTGCAGTATCCTCAAAGTCTTTCTCTTCACAGGCATTTTTACAGGAGTTCAATATAATAAAGGGTGACAGCAGCAAAGCGTAGAGGGTGACAGCAGCAATATAACCAATCTTCAGCCCATACCAAACACCCAGCAGGACAATACCGGCGAAAGACAGCAAATATTTTTTCCAATTATTTTGCAAAGAAAATGTATACCCATATCTGGAGACCTCTGCAGCCAGATGGCTGGGGTTTAAAAAATGCCAAAATCTTAGATTCTTTTTATTTATAATTCATTCATCCTCTCTTTTGAAAGAAAAGGGTCATCAATGCCCGCAAAGGAAAACTTCCTTTTAATGTCCGGCGGAAGCGACCTGTTTATAATACTTCCCCCCTCTGCCATCATAACTATCTTATTTTTTCCATTCTCCCTGCTGTAAAAACAGATCTGATCCATATACCTGCGGATTCCCTCTCCCAAATCAGCTCCCTTTCTTATGAGAATACCTGCGTCTACAAAGGAAAAAACATCATTTTCAATCCTTTGAGGAGATACGGTATCCTTCATCATATTTTGAATCCGGTCCGGTACCTTATTTACATCATCTGTGTGCAGGGTTGTGAGGCAATGGGTCCCTGTGCTCATAGCCTCCAGCAGATATTTCACTTCTGTGCTTCTGGCTTCAGACAGCATAATCCACTTGGGATTCTGCCGCAGGCAGCTTTTGATGGCTTTTGTATAGTCAAAAAACTCTTCGTTTACTTTTAATTCCACGCAGTCCTTCTGTGGATTAATGGAACGATAATGGATTTCCAGATTGTCTTCTATGGTAATGACTCTCTCATTTTCAGGAATATACTTTGTCAAAAACTTTAATAATTCCGTTTTCCCGGAACCAGGAAGTCCTGTCATGATTAGATTCATATGCGCCCGAATACAATTTTCCAGAAATACAAGCATCTCTGGTACACAATAGCCATCCTTCAGCATGCTGTCTTCGGTCAGACGTCTGGCCGGAGATGTCTTTCGGATAGAGATAGAAGTTCCTGTGCAGGCCACACTCTCGTGGATAATACTGACACGCAGAGTTTCTGTCTCCGCCTCCAGCAAATTATTAAATTTGTTAAAGCTTTTGCTGACTACGTTGCTGATTCTTGTGGCAAACTGACTGACAAAATCTTCGGAAAGTTTTATGTCTGCCCGGTATCTTCCTCTGTACAGATGATCGATCCAGACATCTATCCCATTGAAATTGATGTCTGTCACCAGGTCATCTCTCACATAGGGCAAAAGTTCTCCGAAATTCTCCGGCTGAAACGTCCATACATTCAAGATCTCACCTCCGACCTTTTATCTTGCATTTTTAAAAAGGACTGTGTTTCCTGCACTACTTTGATACAATGCACCATTTTCTTCTGTCGGCGAGCTTTCGTTAACGAGCAGGGTATCGTTAACGAGCACGTAGGATGAAAGAGCTGTCGTATCAGAGCACTCCATGTCTGTCCGAAAATTTTAGTTTTTTTCCCATGTTGAGTAAATCACATTACGACGTTTAAAGGCTTCATAGCCACCTTCCATAATGTCAACAATTTGTTGATGAGTTTCTTTAGAGTCAATCGCCTTCAATCCATTCCTCTGGATTAAAGACAATGGATCGTCTTCCCTCAAAACCAGCGCATGGTCAAAGTTTTGTAAAACATCCCAAGCGGTTTTCTGAATTTCATTACATGGGAATACCATATTGACTCCCGTGTTGACAGTATCTTCAACTTCAATCGTCAGTACTCCCGTATGCCCATGCAAATACTGAGCTTCGCCCTTGAACCCATAGAACCTGTGTGCATACTGCAGGTCTAATGTAGTAAAACTTCTCATAATTATTCTCCTCATATTTATATTTACGGGTGGTTTTGCTCCCGTATGCGCCTATAGTTAAGCTTGCCGAATTGCCTGTGATCGCTTTTTTTGTGTTATTGAATTCGCTTAGTTATAAAGCTCAGAAAAGCATTCGCTTGTTTTTCAAAGTATGGATAGCTTGCTTTAAGTGTCAGCTTGCCATCGCTGTCAAGTTGTTGCATAGCGTTAGGAATAGTGAGACGAGGTACGTTCATAACATCCATGTTCAAAAAACTGATGAGTGTAACAAGATGGTCCTGGGCCATGCTTGTCCCGGTCATTGCAGGAGAAATCCCGCTTATGGCGGTAGGTTTTCCTGCAAGAACCTGCGGCTCTTGATCGCTGATCGGGCGGGATAGCCAGTCGATGAGGTTCTTCAAAACGCCCGGGAAAAAGTGATTATATTCCGGCGTGAAAAACCATATCCCATCTGCGGACTTCACTGCATCACGAACGCGTTTTACAGCTTCAGGTGCGGGGTATTCAATGTCCTGATTCATTAATGGTACGTCCTGATATTCAAGCAGTTCAAAATCAGCCCGATCCCCAATGAGTGCTTTTGCTGCTAATGCCAATTGTCGGTTATATGATTCTTTTCGCATAGAACCAACAATGGCTACTATCTTTATTTTTTTCAATATGATGTGCTCCTCTCTGTATCGTATCCTCAATAAGAAATTTTATCTTGTATAAAAGTACCTTTCTTCAAATCATCAAAAGCCTTATTCAATTCTTCTTTAGTGTTCATGACAATAGGACCACCCCAAACTACCGGTTCGTCCAGCCGTTTTGAACTTATGAATAAAACTTGGGCTTTTTCATCTGTAGCCTTTATTTCTACTTGGTCACCGGAGGTAAGTTTTACCGCCGTCTTTTCCCTTACCAGATCACCTCCGATATATGCGTCCCCTAAAAGGGTAAACACCATTACAGAGCGCACATTTTCTGTACTCAAAACAATTGATGCATTTGGGTTGATGTGTAAATCGTAATAATTAAGGGGAAGATAATTGCTCATATATCCTTTTCTTCCCTCAAATTCGCCCGCCAACAGTCTTAGTTTACCCCAATTAAACTCTATTTCCTCAATTTCTGAGTTTTTGATGCTGTGATAAGCTGGCGGAGCCATTTTATCCTTTGCGGGAAGATTCAGCCAAAGCTGTACCCCAAGCATCCGCTCGGCAGCTGGCAATTTTTCTTCATGCATAATACCGGAACCGGCTGTCATCCATTGAACTTCTCCATCACCAATCGTATCCTCATTCCCTAAGCTGTCCTTATGAGTCATAAATCCACGATACACATAACTGATTGTCTCGATACCTCTGTGTGGATGCATGGGAAATCCCGCTGTGTAATCATCCGGATTTGTGCTATCAAAGGAATCGAGCATTAAAATCGGATCATATTCCTGTACAGTTCCGTTTCCCAAAACCCTGACCAAACTAACTCCGGCTCCGTCCTTCGTTCTATAACCTCTAACCTGTTGACTAATTTTTCTTTCCATATACCGTGTCTCCTTGCTTTAATATATTTGAAGCATTCCCGCTTGCAACGCTTGTATTATTCCCAAAGATAACTTGTCATTGTTAATGACCCCAGTTCACAGGATTTATTATAAACACTGATCTTATCATCTTCATTCGACGCTCCGAGTACATATAAAAGAGGATAAAAATGGTCCGGAGTCGGAACTGCCAACTTTGCACTATTACCAATTTCATTGAATTTCAGGATATTATCATTATTCTTATTTAAAATGTTTTCATAAATATATTCATCAAATTCATATGCCCAATCAAAGCCCTCGTTTTCTTTGTTCCAGTCAACCAGTCTTAAATTATGGACAATATTCCCGGTGCCAAACAGAAGAACTCCCTGTTCCCTTAAGGCTCTTAATTCCTTACCAATTTTGTAATGTGCTGCGGGAGGAGCATCAGCATCTATGCTGATTTGAAATACAGGAATTTCTCTATCCGGATGCATGTGAACCAGTACTGACCATGTCCCGTGGTCAATTCCCCAAGAGTTATCATATTCCGTTTTCCTTGAAATCAGCTCCTTAGAGATTTTAGCCATACCGGGTGAACCCGCTGTGTTGTATTTAACTTCATATAATTCCTTAGGAAAACCGTACATGTCATATATAGTTTTGGGGGTTTCCTCGTTCATAATTTTGGTCCCTTTAGTATACCAGTGAGCCGAAACAGACAATATCACCTCAGGTTTTGGTATCCTTTCAGCTATACTTCTCCAGGTTCTTGTATAATTATTATCTTCAATGGCATTCATCGGTGACCCATGTCCTACAAATAAAACCGGCATCTTTGACATAGTCTTACACATTCCTTTCTTTAGATTAATACTGAAACGTAATTTGCTACTAGACAGATTATTTTATTGATTCAAATAGTGACTTAAACTCCTCCTGATGCCGGATGAAAACATCAACAAGCACTGGATCAAAGTGACTTCCTTTACTTGAACTGATAATTTCGATGCTCTTTTCGTGCGAAAAGGCCTCTTTATACACTCGCTTGGAGCGGAGTGCGTCGTAGACATCAGCAAGCGCCATGATGCGTGCGCACAGGGGTATATTACCCCCCTTAAGACCTTTATTATAACCGCTGCCATTCCACTTCTCATGATGGTACAGAGCGATATCCATACCCATTTTGAGAAAATCGTTCTTATCGTATTGCTGTCCGACTTTAGAAAGCGTGTCATACCCTATCTGCACATGGGACTTCATAATTGTAAACTCATCTTCAGTGAGCTTGCCGGGTTTCAGCAAAATACCGTCGGGTATGCCAACTTTCCCGATATCATGAAGCGGACTGGCTTTATATATTGTTTCAATAAATATGTCAGTAATAGCATTTGCATATTCGGTGACAGATCGTGCTTTTTCGGCAAGCAATCGGCAAAAGCTGGCTGTCCGTTCGATATGTGCACCTGTATCGTCATCCCTTGATTCTGATAGTTTAATCAGTGCATAGATAGTCGCCATTTGAGAAGATGAGATTTCTCGAACTTTTTCTTCCACCAGCTGCTCAAGACGTTGACTGTATTTTTCAAGTTCGTCTTCGACCTTTTTCATCTCGGTAATATCTTGAATCGTCCCATAAAAAAGAATAGGAATACCTTTAGCGTCTGTCTTGGAATAGAATCTTAAATGCACCCATTTTATTTTCCCGCTTTTCATCAGCAAACGATACCTGGTTGTCCAAGGCTTTTGCGCAACAAACATCTCCTGAAATATCGCGGTCGCTTGCTCCAGATCGTCTGGATGGACAATCGAAAAAAACAAATCAGAAGTTGCGGGAGTTGAGCTGTCAATTTCAAGAATGTCATACATCGACTTTGACCAAGTCATGCTACCCGAAGTAGGATTTATATCCCAACGACCCAACAATGCAATTTCCTGCGCTTCAGCAAGCACTTCGCGGCTGTGCGCTAATTCTTTGTTGATCTGCTCAAGGCGCTTTGCTATTGAGGAATGATCCAGAATTAATTTCGTCAGAAGTTCCGTTTGATTATGGTAGTCAATCTCCTTTGCGAAGCTTTCTAACGCATAGGCTTTGAGGTCGGCATTTAAACACAAGCTATTTGATAATATGTCCTGAAGCATTAAATATCGATTGTTCATATGACTTCTCCCGACAACAGACAATCGATACCGACGTTTTCGATTGAGCGTAAGTGCCGAATAATTGTTTTTACATCCTCTTTTGTTGAGATAACGCTGCCATGCTGAGAGGCTATTCTTTCAATATCCAGTTTTTCGATAGTATTTAGGGCGTTTGACAGCGCACTGTTTGATGTCATGATAATCTGATGGAACTTCACGATTCCTTTGACAGGGCATTTAGTTAAATTCGAGGAACACTTTTTCAGATCCCGGCATTCACTGCAAGCCTCGCCCAATTCAAGCATCAATGTCCATCGGGCATCAAAGCTGCCGAACAAATCACTTGAGAACAGTGTTTTTGTTTGCGTATCATATGTAACAAAGCTACCCGGGTGATGGCAATAGGGGGTTGCATAAAATTCCAGCCGCCTGCCTGTAGAGAATTCATAATGATTGCCCAATTCGCGAAAATCGAGTTTCTCGGTTTTAGCTGAATAATAATGAATGAAGACGTTGTTCTCTGAATGGGAGATGATTCTTAGCGCATCATTATTTATGATTGCCTCTAGCTGAGGTAAGCTCCCACAAAGATCTGGGTCATAGTGTTGGTAAATCAATCTCGTAATCTGGGAAGGTTCTATTCCCGTTCTTAAAATTTTCAGCATGACAGTGCTGAAATCATCACGGTTCCCACCGTCAATTAAAGCAGCTTCATCTCCCTCAATAATTAGATAGGGATTGCAGTGAAGACCTCTGTTTTCATCAGAGTAACCGACCCAGTAAACACCCTCGGCAATATCTACCGGTTCTTTTTCTAAAGATTCCATTTTAATTTTCACGGTTTATTCCTCCTTGTTGGCAATATAACTTTTCATATCTTCTATAACTAATCTTTGCCCAGCCAGAATCAATGAGCTCTTCTTTTGTTCTGCCTGTAATTTGTTCAAACGCTGAGTTAATTTTTATATTATTCTTATCAGAGCGTTTGGGATCACGGCTGTGAGAAATCGCTATGCCAATAGGTGCTTGATCGAAAACCATGTCAAAGGTAAGAGCCTGTTCGTCAATTTTTTGCTCCAGTGCTTGCTGCGCTTGCAATAGTGCTACGTGAACATCGATACTGGCTTTCAATGAATCCATATGAATTGGTTTACGAATATAGTCTACGGCACCAAGTTTTAAGCCCTTGATTTCGTTGTCCAATTCATCATAATTAGTCAATATTATGGTACGAAGATTCCGAAACCGCTCATCTTGATTGAGTGATTCAAGAACCTGAAACCCGTTCATATTGGGCATATTGAGATCGAGTATGAGCAAGTTAATTTCATCATGCTCCGAAAGCACGCGCAAAGCTTCCACACCGTCGCAAGCAGTCAACACGGTATTCTCTGCGACATAGTTGGCAAAGGTACTACCTATTGATAAAATGCACCGCTCAAATCAAATCGTTAAAATTTGCACCGCTTCTGCACACCCCCTGGGTTTATACCCAAATCCTAAATTTGTTTATGTGTTGCGCCCATTGTTTTAATACAATGCACACTCCTGTCGCGACAACAGGTGATGGTGTGCATTTTTTATATTTTCAGTCGGCATTTCGCCTGCGAGCAGCATTAAACACTATCACCCAACTCTTGATCGAGCAGACTTCAAAATTTTGCATCAGACACTATTTGATTTTTCCCGTTTCTTTTCGCAGTGTACAATTTCGTGTCTGCGGAATGAACTAGCTCAGTAATAGTTTCGTTATTATACTGACTGGTTCCTCCGCTGATGGTTACCCTTAAACCGTCAACAAAGTTATAGTCCTCAACAGCTTGTCTGATCCGCTCAGATATTTTACTGGCTACAGACAGGGTTGTATTTGGAAAAATCACCATGAATTCTTCGCCGCCGTATCTTCCAGCAAAGTCAGTGCCTCTGATGCTTTTTGTTATAATGGACGCTAGATCAACGAGCACTTGGTCACCATAGACATGCCCCTTGCTGTCATTGACTTTCTTGAAATCATCAATGTCAAAGAGAGCAATTGATAATGGGCTGCTTGTCCGGCTTGTTTCTGCTATTTCGGCCTTTAGGTGCTCTATTAATGTTCTGTGGTTGCCGATCTTTGTAAGCCCATCAATCGACGATATCTCGGAAAGAATTCTGTTTTTATACTCCAGTTCCAGCTGTGTCTCTTTCTTTTCGGTGATATCAAACACGATACCCGCTAGGAATGCAGGCTTGCCATTATCATATTGAGTTATTCTTCCACGGTCATAATACCATTTGAAAGTTCCGTCTTTCGCTTTTATGCGGTATTCGATTTCGTACACATCTGCTTTGCCGTATAAGTGGTCGCGCATTGCGTCCATGGCCTTTTGAAAATCCTCCGGATGCAACTTATCTGTAAAGAACTGATAAGTAACATGTTCCGGAATCTCGCTTTTATCATAACCGAGCGTGGTCACTTTGAGCGGATTGAAGGTAACCTCATTAGTTTTGATGTTCCAATACCAATGACCAAGATTACCTGTCCATGCGTATTCAAGCCTAGTTTCCTGTTCTTTCTCATTCAGCAACTCCTGTGTTAGCATCTCGAGGCTTTTTATTCTGTCCAGTAGCTGTTCTCTTGAAAACTCTGTGTAATCCACTTTTAAACCTCCTCACTTTTTTCTATTATTTGAACAAACACTTTGGTGATTTGCGGGTCAAATTGCGTGCCTGAACCATTTCTAATAACATCAAGAGCCGCTATTCTACATTCATCCGAGGAAAGTTCACCTCTGTTAATCACTCGGTCGTAAGTTTCTACGACTGTAATGATTCTAGACAACAGAGGGATTTGTTCGCCTTTCAATCCTCGCGGATATCCGGTGCCATCCCATCTTTCGTGATGGCCATAAACGTATTCCGCCAAATCCAAAGTATCATCGAAAAGGCTTAAGATTCGATATCCCACTGCAGAATGTTGCTGCATTTTTTCCATTTCTTCATCCGATAAAGTATCCTTTGTAAGCATGCCATCATCAAGTACGATTTTCCCAATGTCATGGAGATAAGCTGCTCGCTTAAGTTTGCTGATTTCGGTTTCAGGTAGATGTAATGCAGCTCCCACATCAGAGCACAAATCACTAACATTAATCGAGTGTTGTTTCTCTCCGGTATTTTTCGCATGCAGCGTCTCAATAATCGTATCAATAATGTCTTTATTGATTGCCTTGCGATTCATGGTTTTATCCTTATACATTGCATTTTCTGCGTTTGCCATGATCTCGTCCAGCGATTGGTCTGGGCTTCGCTTTGTATCAAGGCCTAGAGCAATACTGCACTTAATGGCCTCAACGCGGGCGTCGACAAAGACGGATTTAATCCTGTCAAGAATATTTTCCGCATTTTCTCTGGTTGTGTTGGGTAGAAGTATGATGAACTCATCTCCGCCGACACGCGCGACTACATCATTCTGCCTGCAGACCTGCTGCAGTATTTCAGACGATTTCTTAATTAGCTCGTCGCCTGCGGTATGTCCAAATATATCATTTGTCATCTTCAAACCATTGATATCCGCAAAGATGACAGATAGCGGAAGATTATCTGGATTGTCGATTTTCGCACGGTTGTCCTCAAAGCATTTTCTGTTGTGCAGCCCGGTCAAGGTATCGTAACAGTTCAGGTATTGTATTTCAGCTTCCTTCTGCTTCCGCTCGCTTATATCCATAAAAGTTACAACTGCGCCGGTTATTTCACCGTTTTTAATCTGGGGATATGAGTAATATTCCACGTCAAAAGAAGTCCCGTCAGCGCGCCAGAATACTTCATCCTCCACGTGGGAACCTTGCCCTTTGATAATAGCATTATAAATCTTACATTCTTCAGTTGAGTAAGGGGTTCCATCTCTGTGAGTATGGTGAATAAGCTGGTGCATATTTTTTTCTAGCAATTCTGTCTGGTCGTTATATCCAAGTATTTCAATACAGCTTTTATTACAGAATGTGCAGTTGCCCTTTAGATCGATGCCATAAATGCCTTCTGCCGCTGTGTTTAATATCAACTGGAGGTCGTCTTTACTCGCCTCCAATTGAAAATTTACTTTATGCAATTCCCGGGTGCGTTCTTGTACGTTAAGCTCTAGGTTTTCTATAAGCGATTGCATTTTATCGGCTACTTTATTAAAGCTGTTTGATATCCGGCCAATCTCATCATTTCGGATAATGTCAACTCTTTTAGACAGGTCTCCGGAAGATAATTCATCGGATACCTGCAACAGGCTTTTTATTGGCTTAAGATATTTACTCATGAACAAATTACAGATCAAAGCGGAGAGCAGCATGGATAACGTGGCGATGAGTGCTGCCCAACGTATACTGTTCATTACATCTGTCATGAAAATTGATTGGGGGAGTACCGATATGACTATCCAATCTATTCCATTCATCTGGATTTCACTGGTGTTGACAAAAAAGCTGTCATTTTCACCTTTATAGATCATTTCCGTAGCGCTGTTTGCTTTGTATTGTTCGTACGCATTTTGAATGTCTGTGTTGTCAATATCCTCAAGTGCGTAACGCTCCAGCGTACCATCCTGTTGAACAGCAAAGTTTGCGACATCCATGGAGTTTGCGACTAAACCCCCATGCCCGCACACTTGGCACCACCATAAATGAAACTATGCAGGCTATAGGGTATTGAACTTGTTAAT
>NZ_WKYV01000041.1 GCF_009677585.1 Lactonifactor sp. BIOML-A5
CCATTACACAAACTTTATTTGGAACGCAATTTGGTTAATAAAAGAAAACTGGCTCTGGGATACAAAGCCCAAAACCAATTTGTCTACAGTCTGAGTCAATATATTAAAATTATTTTATATAATTTTAATATATTGACTTTTGGTCATTTTGACCTAATAATATAAGATAGAAATGGGGGAAACCTATGAATAAATTAGAAGAAAACAAAAAGAAAAAGAAAGATGCACTGCTGAATACTGCTTTTGAACTGTTTATCACCAAAGGCCTTCAGAAAACCACCATATCTGATATTGTACAGCAGGCGGGGGTGGCAAAAGGAACCTTTTATCTCTATTTTACAGACAAATACGATGTCCGGAATAAGCTGATCTCCCATAAGGCAGGAAAATTGTTCTATGATGCACACGAAGCCTTGTCTGGAACAGGTATCACTGATTTTGAAGAACAGCTTCTGTTTATTGTGGACTATATCATTAACCAGCTGATAGAAAACCAGTCTCTGCTCCGTTTTATCGCTAAGAACCTTTCCTGGGGGGTATTCCGCAAGGCCATTGACGTTAAAGTATCCGATGAGGAATATAACGTATATGAAGTATATTACAAAATGGTGGAAGACAGCCCAAAGCACTACAAGAATCCCGAGTTAATGCTGTTTACTATTGTAGAACTGATTGGAGGAACCTGCTATAGCTGCATTCTCTATAAAGATCCCGTACCCATTGACGAATACAAACCGCATTTGTATCGGATTATAAAAAGTATAATGAACGATTTTGCACATTAAGACAGGAAGATTAGTACTAACATTTCCCCTCTGATGAAGCGGGCGTTGTAGGCAGCAATCCCACAGTATCCGTGAAGGTGGAAACAAAAAACGGTAATATTGAGGTAGAACAATGAAGCAAGAACTTTTTTCTGCTGTGTAAGAAATCACAGGCAAAAAAAACAGAGAGTATACCACTGTAAAGTGATGAACTCTCTGTTTTGTTGCACTTGTTCGCCAGCCCTTAATATTACTTTGTTTTCAATGTTTCCTTATAGGCATTCATCCAAAGATGTTCCCTTTTTATGTCTTATTCATTAAAGTTAATGTACCCCTGCAGCCAGATAACCCCTTTAAACCGCCTCCCAGGCTGAGGCTCTCCTAACAGGTCGTTTTTGTTAATACAAACATCAAATTGTATATCGTTGCACAATATACTCATCTCATAGACTGTATCACCGGTTTTAACATTTTTAACTTCAGAACAGTCTACAATATCTCCCATAACATTGTACTGGTCACATTCAATGCCATAGGGCATAAAATAAGAATCTACTATTGAATATACGTCTTCTTTTACAATGCGCCTGGAAATCATAGCATACATGTCTATATCTTCCATCGTCAAACTTTCCATTGCATCTTCATCCCCGTTGCGGGCAGCAGCCAGAAGACGGTTTCTGTTAGTAGCTGTTTCCTGATTCTCTTTTACCTGACCGGACTCCTTCTTTACAGGAAGAAGTATTTTTCCTTCCTTTGCCAAACCCGATATGGTTACTGAATAATTGGAACCGGGAATATTTCCCTTTCCCCGCTCACTCAGGTATTCTCCTGCATTCTGCAGATAAAATATCATTGTTACTCCAATTCTCACATCATCACATGCCCCGGCAAAGGATTCCTTTCCGGCATGCTTTTCTATAATTATGTCTTCCCGGGTAGTGATTCCTGTTCCTCTGAAATGGGGAAAATAATATTCCATCTGAAATTCATTATTCTCGTCATATTCACCGCACACCGTAATTCCATAATCACATCCATATATTTTCGATATCTCTGCAAATAAGTGTCCGTTTCTGTCCTCTACGACCGTTTTTTCATCATAATTATCTATCACTTCTTTTAAAATCTCATCCAGTTCTTTCTTATTTTTGATATTCGAAAAACCAATGGATTTCATATAACTATGCAAAAGAACACCTCCTCTCTCGCCTTACATTCTCTTATATATACTATATACAAATAAACTTGTGCATATTTTACTAATAACATTTACATAAATGTGTTAACATAACTATTTTATCTCTGTTTTTCCGCCCATATAAGGCTGAAGTGCCAGAGGAATCTTAACGGTACCATCCTCCTGAAGATTATTTTCCAGAAATGCAATCAGCATTCTCGGGGGTGCAACCACTGTGTTGTTCAGTGTATGGGCGAAATATTTGCCCTTCTCTCCGTTCACCCTAATTTTCAGACGGCGTGCCTGAGCGTCTCCCAAGTTGGAACAGCTTCCTACTTCAAAGTATTTCTTCTGTCTTGGAGACCATGCCTCAACATCTATAGATTTCACCTTAAGATCCGCCAGGTCGCCGGAACAGCATTCCAGTGTTCTCACCGGAATATCCAGTGTTCTGAATAAATCAACGGTGTTCTGCCATAACTTCTCAAACCACATCATACTGTCTTCCGGCTTACAAACCACAATCATTTCCTGTTTCTCAAACTGATGAATACGGTATACGCCCCTTTCCTCTAATCCATGGGCACCTTTTTCTTTTCTGAAACAGGGAGAATAGCTGGTAAGTGTCTGGGGTAATGTATCCTCCGGCAAAATAGTGTCTATAAATTTTCCAATCATAGAATGTTCACTGGTTCCTATAAGGTACAGATCTTCGCCCTCAATCTTATACATCATGGCATCCATTTCAGCAAAGCTCATAACTCCTGTTACCACATCACTTCTGATCATAAAAGGAGGCACACAATAAGTGAATCCTCTGTCAATCATAAAATCACGGGCATAAGAAATCACTGCGGAATGAAGCCTGGCGATATCCCCCATAAGGTAATAAAATCCATTACCCGCAACCCTTCTGGCACTGTCTAAATCTATGCCGTTAAACTTCTCCATTATCTCCGTATGGTATGGAATATCGAAATCAGGCACTACAGGCTCCCCATACTTCTGAACCTCCACATTTTCGGAGTCGTCCTTTCCAAGAGGCACTGAGGGATCAATAATGTTTGGTATCACCATCATGATCTTTTTAATTTTTTCTTCTACTTCTTTTTCTTCCTGTGAAAGAGAATCAATTCTATCCCCATTGTCTGCTACCTGTTTTTTTATCTCTTCAGCCTCTTCCTTTTTCCCCTGGGCCATAAAGGCACCAATCTGTTTGGATATCTTATTCTTCTCTGCCCTTAACGCCTCTACCTCTTTTTTAATATCCCTGTTTCTCTGATCCAATTCCAAAACCTGATCCACAAGCTCTAATTTATTGTCCTGAAATTTATTCTTTATATTTTGTTTTACCACTTCCGGGTTTTCACGCACAAATCTAATATCTAACATGACATGTTCCTCCTGATAGCCTTTATCTAGTTTACATAATATTTACTTATGATTTACATAATTAAATTTCAATATCTTCTACCAATCCAAAATTAACAGCTCTTTTCAGCGCTTCCATCTCTTCCTGGCTCAGCATAATGTAGGATTCCCCTTTCACAATTTCCTTGATATATAAAAAGCAATTTTCTCTGCTGTGAATTGCATTCAGGATAAATCCTGAATTATCGTTGTCAAGCATAGCCAAAACAAAACTCAGCTTTCCGCCCATATCCTCAAAGGCATCATACTTAACAATTCCATATTTATTGAGGGTTTTCTCCATACATTTCTTTAGTTTCTTAATTTCAAGATTATTAATATCATTTGCTTCTATTAAACGATCTACTTCTGCAAATTTGCGTACAAATGTTTTTTCCAGTGACTGGGCATCCTTCCCCTTCATAAACAGGTTATACTTCCGGCTCAGCCGGTTAAGACCCAGGGATAAATTAAAGACAACAATCAGTAATATTATCACCAATAATATCATTAATACTAAAAGAATACCCGAATTTTCCTGGAGTGTACTTATTATTTCGCTCATATGTGTTATACTCCCTCATCTTATCCGATAGACTCCAATAATTCAATGATCCTTTCCAGTTCATCCTTTGAATAGTATTCTATCTCTATTTTCCCCTTATTATCATTTTTCCTGTTGATAGCGACCTTAGTGCCAATAATTGATTTAATTCTCTCCTCCAAGTGCTGGTATATAATATCCTGCGTGGTGTCCTTGGTAACTTCCTTCAGCTTTTTTGGGTGTAACAGCTCTTTTACCAGTTTTTCAGTCTCTCTTACACTTAATTTTTCATCAAACACTCTGGTAGCCGTGACATATTGCAGCTCCGGCTCCTCAATCGCAAGGAGTGCCCTTGCATGACCCGTACTGAGCATCTCATCAATTACCATTTGTCTCACCTTTTCATTTAATTTTAACAGGCGCATGGAATTGGTAACCGCAGTACGGCTCTTTGATACTCTGTCAGCTATCTGATCCTGTTTTAAATGAAATTCTTCCATTAATCGTTTATAGGCAATCGCCTCTTCAATAGGATTTAGATTCTCCCTCTGAATATTTTCTATCAGAGAGATCTCCACTGTCTCTTGCTCAGAAAACTGTTTAACAATCACAGGCACTTCCCTGATACCAGCTAACTTAGCTGCCCTCCAACGTCTCTCACCTGCAATAATTTCATAATAGTCATCTTTTTGCTGAACTAATAACGGCTGTAAAATGCCAAACTGTTTGATGGAATCCGCAAGTTCCAGAAGCGCATCCTCATCAAACTGCTTTCTGGGCTGCTCCCTGTTAGGTTCAACCTTTGTAATTTTAACTTTCATTATATCTCTTGGAGATAACTTGTCCTCTGAAGCAGCTGCTGACGACTGTTGCTCTTCTGAAGAACTTACTTTCTTAGGCTTTACAGCTGCTGCTGTAGGTATCAAAGAATCCAATCCCTTGCCAAGACCGCTTTTCCTTACTGCCATTCTTCGTCCTCCCTATGTAATACTTCTTCAGCCAGAAGTCTGTAGCTTTCAGCGCCGGCGGACCTGGAATCATAGAGATTAATAGGTAATCCATGACTGGGAGCCTCAGCCAAGCGCACATTTCTGGGTATAATTGTCTTATATATGGATTGCTGTAAATTATTTTTGACGTTTTCAACAACCTGCAGTGATAAATTTGTCCTTGCATCATACATGGTAAACACCACGCCTTCTATTTCCAACTCAGGATTTAGACGCTCCTGCACCAATTCTATTGTATGTATCAGCTGAGTCAATCCTTCTAATGCATAATACTCACATTGTATAGGTACTAAAATCGAGTCAGCTGTAGTCATTGCATTAATAGTCAATATACTTAATGATGGAGGACAATCCATAATAATAAAATCAAACTGATCTCTTACCCTGTCAATTTGATTTTTTAGTAAAAACTCTTTGTTTTCTATTCCAATTAATTCAATTTCTGCCCCAGACAGATTCACATTAGATGGAATCAAAGAGAGATTTTCTATAACATTCTCTATTATACAATCAGATAACTCACATTCATCCAACAGTAACTCATAAAGAGTGGCTTCTACTCCCATTTTATCAATTCCTAACCCACTGGTAGTATTCCCCTGCGGATCAATGTCAACAGTCAAAACTTTCTGACCCATCTCGGCCAGACACGCAGAAAGGTTAATTGCAGTAGTTGATTTCCCAACGCCGCCTTTTTGATTAGCAACGGCTATGATTCTTCCCAATTAATACCCCTTCTTTCCACTTGTAATCTTGCATATTTATATGACTGTTTCATTATATCACTTTTATACTATGATTTCTATAAAAATGTTTCACGTGAAACTTTTTTATAGGAATTATATAAATAGGAATAGTTTTGTTCTTTGTTTTGGTTATATTTATTGTTATTACTGCACATATTTATAGTCTTTACTAAATTTATCATTTTAAACATAATAGATGAAAGTATATCTAGGAATGTTTCACGTGAAACATTCCCTGTTTTCATATGAGCTTAAAACTTGCTTGAACATTTCTCCTTGTATAATCCCCCTCAATGTTTTATAATATAAGTACTAAGACTCCGAAGGAGGTACCCATCTGATGAACAAACACAAACATAAACTTATCACAACGGCAATTTTGTTTACACTGGCAACAGGTGTGATTCATATTATCAATAAGCTATTGTTTGCATCCGCAACAATGAAAGAATTGCTGAGAGGAACATCAAGAAAGTTTTATGAATGGAGATTTGGACGCATTTATTATACCAAACAGGGACAGGGCTCGCCGCTTTTATTGGTTCATGATTTGACAGTTTATAGTTCTGATTATGAATGGAATATTATTGTGGATGAACTTACGAAAAACTATACTGTCTATACCATTGATCTCCTGGGCTGCGGACGTTCTGATAAACAAAATATTACCTACACCAATTTCATTTACGTACAAATGCTGTCTGACTTTATAAAAAATATTATTGGTGAGAAAACTGATATTATAGCCAGTGGATTTTCCGGTTCCTTTGCTGTGATGGCCTGTCATAATGACGAAGAGCTGTTTGGCAAGATTATGCTGATTAATCCTCCTTCTTTAAACGAATTGAATCAGGCTCCAACGAAAAAAACAAAAATATTAAAATTTTTATTGGAACTGCCTATTTTTGGTACACTGGTCTACAATATGATTACTGCAAGGGAAAATATTGAACTGTTATTTACAGAAAAGTATTTTTATAATCCATTTCTTGCAAATAGCAGACTGGTGGATATTTATTACGAAAGCGCACACAAGGGGGAGCACAACGCAAAATATCTTCACTCCAGTATAATCGGCAGATATACCAATAATAATATCAATCATGCACTGGAGGCTATTGATCATAGTATTTTTATTGTGTACGGAGCCGAAGAAAAGAATGCAAAAGAAATCTGTTCTGCTTACGTACAGCTAAACCCTGCTATCGAAACTGCAGTCCTGTCAAAGGCAAGGCATCTTCCTCAGTTGGAAACTCCAGGCAAACTGCTGGAACAAATATCTATATTTTTTTCATAATAAAATGTGGAGATCCCTCCTGTAGGAGAGATCTCCACATTTTAAGCGATACTAGACTGTGCATTATTAGAACTGCTTACTTTTGTGTATCTGTTAACAGATTATCCAGCTTTTCCAACATTTCTCTGACGTCCATTTTATTCACTAACAAATAATTATTATGATTATCAATAGTTAAATAAAAATTACTGTCATAAGCATAATAGGCTACGTCTGTCTCTTCACCACTATCTTTGTCATAAAACTTTATCGTCAGTTCGGGTTTTGAAGCTACTTCCGGCATACTGTCAAGTCTGCTGTTTGATTCCATACCGGATACTTTTTCATAAAAAGCCAGAAACTCTGCAGAGTCTATTTCCTGATCATTCATATAGTATTTCAGCTCTGTTTTCTGCTCTTCCTCGTCCTCAGTATTGTCTTCTTCAGAGGACTCTACTTCCACTGATTTACTCACCACTGTATAGACCGTTTGATCTTTTACAACCTCAAGTTTCGATAAATCGGCAAAGGATACTTTGTTAACATAAGTATCTAAGTAAGGAGTAATATCATCATCTAACAGGGTATTCAGTTCCTCTGCACTTATAGTATAAATCCCCTGTACTCCCTCAGTTTTTACATAGTAGTTACCGCTCTCATCTTTTTTTCCCACGGATATTACCAACTGTCTGTCTACAGTTGTCTCCTGACTATCTCCGGATGTACCACTATCTTCAGAGGATTCTTCGCTGCTCTCATCTTGTACTGTCTCTGTATAATCTGCTGTAATTACCGCAGTGGGATTTGTAAGTCCGTATTGTTCCAGACTATCTTCCTTGTAGTTAACATAACTAGTAAAAGAAAGACTGGAAAGCTTTGTAAATGTATTAGAAACTGCATCACTTGCAGCTGGTTTTGTGGTTCCGTCCCAGCCGGTTACCGTCCACCCTGTCTTCGAATTACTGTCTTCATTAAGCACAAATTGGCCGTCCTCTTTATCTATCCTATACTTGGTTATACTAGAGCTTGTGATAGCAGGAAATGAAGCCTTCTCGGCAAGATCATACAGTCCGCAGAGAAAAGACGTTTTCAGCTCTGAATCTATAAGATATACCCTGTCACTTGCATCATTAAGATACATATAGCAGCCTGATACCACTGTATTATCATCTCCAATATAGAAGGAAGTCTTCTCGCCATCCGTACCAGTAACAATAATACTTGTCTGGGGATCCTCCAGCCCATATTCCCCCAGATTTTCCGGCTCTTCAATCGTCCGCAAGGCCTGCACATCACTTAACTTTGACAGTAAGTCAGATAAGGACGGCTGATCTACAGGAAAATTCTTATCTGCTTCTAAATACCATATATTGTCTTCTTGGATAAAAGTCAGCATGTTATCCTTTGCACCAAAAGATACAGAGGCCATATCGGCTTCTTCCAGCGCCGCCACAGAGGAGGTTTTTACCTCCTCCTCAGTGTCCTCCCCATCCTTATTTCCGGAATGCAGCATTAGATACAAAAGGACAAGTAGAACTAATAGTACAATTCCTGCAATTAACGTTATCCCTTTTTTTCCTCTCATCACTGTTTTCTCCTTTTTAACCAGATACCGCCTCCCAGAAGTAATACAGCAACAGGCAGTACGCCGATGCAGAAAATACTCCAAAAGCTGCTGTCAGCCGCGGAAATAGTTAAGTTACTTAATTCCATAGATTTCACAGGGACAGAAACTCCTTCTGTATGCTCACACATCCATCCCAAAGAGTCAGTGATTAGCTGAAAATTGCTTCCGGATACCATCTGGTTTGTCTGATCACTAAAAAGACTTTCCGATGAAAAATATACAATCTGTGTTTCTTTCCCTTCCCCTACAGACTCTGTAATTGATACTCCCAGATTAAAGGGGCCGCTGATATCTCCCTCTTCCTTTTCCAGGGTAGAACTTTCTACATTTACCTTAGAGTATGCGTTATCTGAAGTAGTAAGAAGATTTTCAATTTTTAGACTGTCTCTGTAATTATCCAGGGTCTGAATTCCCTGAGCAACCGGCATTAATATATAATTGTTTCCGGACGACAATTCTGAGGTTATGTCTGTACTTTCAATGTTAGGAAGAATATAAGTAGGATTATTGGAAATATAATGATTCTGATCTCCTTCAAGTACAATCCCATCACAGGTTTTTACTCCGTAATTCTCAAGAACTGATGCAAAATTAGGCATTTTCTCCGACGAATAACTAGATACAATGAGAGCCTTGCCTCCCCCTTCCAGATAACTGATAATCTTATCTGCTTCCTCCTCTGAAATATCTTTTGCAGGTGCAAGGATACAGATTGCATCTGCATCTTCCGGCACTGCATCTTCGGTTAACAGATTAAGATCAGCAATAGTAATATTCTGCTTTGCAATGGCATCCTTCAGGTTTGTACTTATGGCTGCCTCCTCATGCCCCTGAAGTACATACATAGTAGGAAGATCTTCAGATGTCACATAGTCTATGGCACTTGTGATCTGGCCTTCCCCGTCAAACCCGGTCACCTGTGAAGAATAGGTAGTATAATCAATATCACTCTCATACATGGTATTGTAGCTGACAACCTTATTTCTATCTCCGCATACAACTATAATGCTGTTATCGCTCACCTCATCCTGAGTATATTGTGACGTGAAGTTAGGGTATAGCGCCGGATCCTTCTTTTCCACCTTGATGTGACTGCTTTCATCCTTATATCTCTCCAGCAGTCTCTCGATATCACTGCTCTCTCTACCATCCTGTACAATATAATATAAGGTTACGTCCTCCTTTAACTCTCTGAGAACTTTTTTCGTCTGATCTCCAATGGTATACAATTTTTGCTCACTTAAATCTAACTCTCTGTATTGTGCCGGAATCTCCTGTACCACCAGATTCAAAACAACAATAACAGCGATAATCACTGCTGTAATTCCAATGCTGTAAGATCCATTTTTAATGTTTTTCCTATTTTTCTTTCTGTTATTAAAATACTCTTTACAATTGATTTTCTTCATTCCTTCACCCCCTAGCTCCAGCGTCTCTTCTGTATTGACTGAACAGTGAGGAACACAAAAATCAGTATGATGGATAACATATAAACAATGCCGGATAAATCAAGTATACCTCCAACAAAGCCATCAAAATGTCCTGTTATATTAAATATTTCCATAAACTTCTGAATCGCTCCTTCAAAAAGGGATGATTTCCACAGAAACAGCCCAAAGGTGGCACCTGCCATTATTATACCGGCGATAGAAGTTACCAAAGTGTCTTTTGTCATTCTATAAATAATCAGACAGATAATTACCGCCGCAATAAGAATAGATACCAGAGAGGCGGACGCTGTCTGGGCTATAAAAGACTCTATCCCCTGTATCACATTACAGACAAATAATACTGCAAATGTCAGGACTGCTGCTATAATTTGACTCTCTGTTATGGAGGAGATGAATAATCCAACTGCAATATTCCCACATCCCATTAAAAAAAATCCAAAAATTGCCGTATATGCCATAGGATAAGATATTGTCCCATATTTCCCCATAATCAGAGGATAGGTACATATAATAGCCATAGGTATGAATAAAATGGTTACCATTCCCAGGTATTTGCCGCATACAATTTTCCATACAGACACTGGGGCAGTAAACAATAGCTGATCTGTTTTTTGTTTTTTCTCTTCAGCAAGTATACGCATGGTAAGTACAGGCGTAATAATCAGAAATACAAAGCTTACTGCACTTAAAGTCACTCCAAATTCAGGGTAAGCCGACGTCAGATTATAAGCTGTAAAATATACTCCTACTATAGCCAGAACAAATGCTATAAATACATACCCAATCATAGAGGTCAGGTATCCCCTTAATTCCTTTTTATAAACTGCTAACATTTTCTTCCTCCTTGTCGTCTGTCAATTTTAAGAATACATCCTCCAGTGACATATTTGTGGACTGCATCTTTAGAATCGGACACTTTCCGTCGGCAAGGGCAAAGAAAATATTTTCCCGTATATCCTCCTGTCCGTTGGTCTTTATGGTTATTTCATGTGCATTTTCTATAGGCGAATTGTGAAAGACTGCATCCTCGATGTGCTCTACGAGATCCAACGCCTTCCTTATATCTTCTTCCTGCCCTTTTACAGTAAGCTCCAGAGAATTGGATCCCAGCATCAGTTTACTTAGATTATCCGGCGTATCACTGGCCACTAATTTTCCATGATCTATAATAAGTACATAATCGCACACGGCGCTTACTTCTGATAAAATATGTGAACTTAATATAACCGTATGTCTCTTACTCAAACCTTTAATCAAATCACGAATCTCTATAATCTGTTTGGGATCCAGTCCAACCGTAGGCTCATCCAGTATAATTATCTCCGGATATCCAAGAAGAGCCTGGGCCAGTCCTACACGCTGCTTATAACCTTTTGAAAGATTTCTTATCAGCCTGTGATTCATATCCTCCATCTTTGTCTGTGAGATTACATTGCAAATTTCCTTCTCCCGCTCCCCTTTTGGTATTTTTTTCAGTTCAGCCGCAAAGGACAGGTATTCCCACACCGTCATCTCAGGATATATGGGGGGGATCTCCGGCAGATATCCTATACACTTTTTTGCCTTTTCAGGTTCCTCAAAAATATTATAGCCATTAATGTAGACTTCACCCTCTGTAGATGCAATATAGCCGGTTATCATATTCATGGTTGTGGACTTTCCGGCCCCATTTGGACCAAGGAAGCCGTAGATCTTGCCCTGTTCAACCGTAAAGTTAAGGTGATCTACCGCTGTCTGCTGGCCATATTTTTTTACCAGGTTTCTTACTTCTATCAAAATTTTCCCTCCTTTAATTTGTTAGCCATTTATAATTTTATTTACATTGTGTGATGGAAATTAGGAAAAATTGTGATAATTATGTGAAAAGTTTGTGTGCAGAGAAATGTATGTTTGAAGCAGAGGAGACGGAAAAGAACTGGTTCCCCTGGGATATTGAAGGCCATAGGAGGGGGTGAGGGCAGGTATAGATGACCATTCGAGGCTGCGCTTGCCTCAGCTAACTGCCTGGCCGCTCACTAAGAAGCTCAGGATAGCCTTCGCTTCTAAATGATCGCCGGCAGTGGATCTTCTGCTCGCTCCGCTTAACCTCATGGTCATCTATACCTGCCCTCACCCCCTCCTATGGCCTTCAATATCCCAGGGGAACCAGTTCTTTTCCTGGCTGATACAAAATTCACGTATAGAAATAGCGGTAAAGTATTAAATTTTACAGATCTTGTACATTCATGGTATTCATAGAATCACATGATAGGCTCCCTGGTTGGGAGGCCGGCTTTTCGGGGATATTTCTTGGGGGTTGGCGTTTGTTTTATAATTTTTATGAGAGAGCGGGTGATGCCGCTGTTCATTAGAGGAAAGGTCGCCGGGGGAGCCTGACAGCCGCCCAGGGTTTTTATGGCTTTTTGGGCCTGTGTCAGTTCTTCCTCAATGGTTCCTGACTTGTAGGAAATGAAGCATCCCCCAGGTTTAACATAAGGCATACAGTATTCGGTGAGGGATGCAAGATTTGCTACAGCCCGGGATACGCTTACATCATAGGAGTCTCTGTGCTCCGGTTTTCTGGCTATATCCTCTGCACGGCCATGTACTGCCGTTATCCCCTCCAAGCCTAACTGTCCGATGACCTCATTCAGAAAATTAATCCTTTTATTTAAGGAATCCAGGAGGGTTACCTTAATGTGAGGGAATGCTATCTTTATGGGGAGCCCCGGAAATCCAGCACCAGTACCCACATCAATGAGAGAACTTACCTGAGACAGATCGATCACTCTTGTAACAGCCAGACTATCTGCAAAATGCTTTAACAATACATCTTCCCACTGGGTGATGCCAGTTAGATTCATTACCTTATTCCACTCAACTAACAGTTCATAATATCGGATGAACTGCTGCCTCTGCCTCTCAGACAATTCCAGACGGAACTCTTTGCAGCACTGTTCTAATATTGATAAATTATAATCCATTTTATTCTCCTGATCTTTACTGTTTTACACAAAATTTATTTCCATAGACAAGAGTTATCCACATAATTATTTTTTTATACACACAGATGTGGACATCTCACCCAGATTTATCTTGCCAGGTGGATCATCTCTGGTTATATTTATACTGTTCCAAATACACTAGGAGGACAGATATATCTGCCGGTGAGACTCCTGATATTCTGGATGCCTGGCCTATAGAGACAGGACGGTACAATTTTAATTTCTGTTTTGCTTCTATTCGAAGTCCTCCCACAGCATCATAATCTATTTCTTCCGGTATTTTTTTTGATTCCAGCTTTTTAAACTGCTCTACCTGTTTTAACTGCCTGCGGATGTATCCGTCATATTTAATATTAATATTCACCTGCTCTGCCACATCCCAGGGAAGCCGGGGCCTTTCAGGATCAACAGGAGCCAAAAGCTCATAAGAAAGTTCAGGCCTTCGTATTAATTCTGCCAGGGTTGTCCCTGTTTTAAGAGGGGTGCTTCCATAGGATTCCAATAATTCCTGCACTTGTCTGGATGCACCTATATTTCTGTGCTCTACACGCTTGATTTCCGCCTCTATCTGCTCTTCCTTTAACACCAGCCTGTCATACTCTGCCTGTTCTATAAGACCCGCCTCAAATCCTCTTTTACGGAGCCTCAGATCCGCATTATCCTGCCTGAGAAGAAGTCTGTATTCTGCCCTGCTTGTCATCATACGATAGGGCTCATGATTCTCCTTTGTGACCAGATCATCAATCAGCACACCGATGTAGGACTCTGATCTGTCCAGAACCATCATCTCTCTGCCTTTTATCTTTAACGCAGCATTTATTCCTGCCACCAATCCCTGTGCCGCAGCTTCCTCATACCCGGAACTGCCGTTAAACTGTCCCCCGCTGAACAGACCTCTTATGTTCTTGAACTCCAGAGTAGGATTCAGCTGCCTTGGATTAATACAATCATATTCAATCGCATAGGCATTCCTAACTATTTTCGCATTTTCCAGTCCTTTTACAGACCGGTACATTGCCTGCTGGACATCCTCCGGCAGGGAACTGGACATTCCTCCCACATACATTTCAGTAGTGTACAGCCCCTCAGGTTCTATAAATACCTGATGCCTGTTTTTATCAGCAAACTTTACCACCTTATCTTCTATAGACGGGCAGTATCTGGGGCCGGTACCCTCTATCATCCCGGAGAACAAAGGGGATCGATCCAGGTTTTCCTTTATAATTTCATGGGTTTTCTCGTTGGTATATGTCAGCCAGCAGGAAACCTGCTCTATCTGGACATCCTCCGGATTCGTGGAAAAGGAAAACGGCACAACCTTTTCATCCCCCAACTGTTCTTCCATTTGAGAATAGTCTATACTTCTGCCATCAATTCTGGCAGGAGTCCCTGTTTTAAACCGGAACATTTCCACACCAAGCTTTTTCAGAGAATCCGTAAGATAATTAGCAGCCTGCAGTCCATTAGGTCCTGTATAGGTGCTCACATCCCCATAGATACATCTGGCCTTTAGATATGTGCCTGTACAGAGAATCACTGCTTTTGCCATATAGGACGCCCCCGAAAACGTCTTGACTCCTCTGATGGCTCCGTCTTCGGCGAGCAGCTCTGTAACTTCCGCCTGCCTGACAGTCAGATGCTCCGTATGTTCCAGAACCTCTCGCATAGTCTTGCTGTAATTCTGCTTGTCTGCCTGAGCCCGGAGAGAATGCACTGCGGGGCCTTTTGATACATTCAGCATCTTAGACTGAATAAACGTCTTGTCTATAATCTTCCCCATCTCTCCTCCCAGGGCATCAATTTCTCTTACCAGATGTCCTTTAGAGCTCCCCCCAATATTGGGATTGCAGGGCATAAGGGCAATGCTGTCCACGCTCACAGTAAACATAATGGTCTCCATCCCAAGCCTGGCACTGGCCAAAGCAGCCTCACATCCTGCATGCCCCGCTCCCACTACCACCACATCATAATTTTCTATTAAAGTATTCATTCCTTATCGCTCCTGTTTCTACTTTCCTGTACAGAATTTGCTGAAAATTTCATTTACCAGATCTTCGCCCACAGACTCTCCTATGATTCTTCCCAGGGCTTCATACGCATTCATTAAATCAATAGAATAAAAATCCTCAGGCATGCCCGTTGATATACTCTGTTCTACCATAGTCAGACTTTCCATAGTCTCAAAAAGAGCAGTTTTGTGACGTACATTGGTAATATACACTTCATCGTTAAAGGAAATCTTTCCCTGAAAGAACATGTCCCTGATGACCTGTTCCAGCTCACCGATCCCCTTCTCTTCCTTAGCGGATATTGCAACCACAGGATGATTCAGCCTCTTCTTTAACTCCTCCTTGGATACCTTTATAGACAAATCTGTCTTATTCAGAAGAACAATTGCTTTTTTATCCTGAAGCATTCCTATAATCTCATCATCATTTTCGTCTAATGGTATCGAAGAATCCACTACATAAAGAATCAGATCCGCATCTTTTGCGTACTCTTTCGCCCTGCCTACCCCGATCTGCTCAACCACATCCTTTGTATCCCTAATCCCCGCGGTATCAATCATACAAAGGGAAATGCCGTGGAGTATAATTGTCTCTTCCAGAATATCTCTGGTAGTCCCCGCAATATCTGTAACGATCGCTCTCTCTTCCCCCACAAGAAGATTCAGCAGAGAGGATTTGCCGGCATTAGGCTTTCCGACAATAACTGTTTTAATCCCTTCCTTCATCATTTTTCCTTCATCTGAGGACTGCAGAAGTTTTTCCACTTGTTTCTTTAAGGGATGCAGCTCTGTCATCAATTCTTCCCCATATCCGTCTATTACAATATGCTCCGGATCATCCAGAGCAGATTCAATATAAGCAATGTGATAGATAATCTTTTCTCTGATTTGTCTTATAACCTTAAGAACAGCTCCCTTGAGCTGACTTACTGAGCTCTTCAGAGCATATTCACTCTTGGCCGAGATCACATCTATAACTGCCTCCGCCTGGGAAAGATCAATTCTTCCGTTCAAGAAGGCTCTTTTTGTAAACTCTCCGGGTTCTGCAGGTCTGGCTCCATACTTGATCACTGTCTCCAATACCCGTTTCATAGCCAGAACTCCCCCATGACAGTCTATTTCCACAGTATTCTCAGCCGTATAGCTGGACGGTCCGTCCATTACCATAACCAGAACCTCATCAATGGTTTCCTCTCCGTCACAGACAAATCCATAATGTATCGTATGTGATTTTACCTTCCTGATATCTTTTTTCCCGCTCCTGGATCGGTATATTCTGCTGACAATTTCTCTTGCATCCTCACCGCTGATCCTAACAATACCTATTCCCGATGTACTCATAGCGGTAGCAATTGCAGCAATGGTATCGGCCATATTAATTCCTCCTGTACTCCAATATAAAAAAAGTTACCCCGGGAGAAAGCACACGTCTGCACGCGTTATTCATGCTTTCACCTAGAATAACTTTTATATAATTTATTATTTTTTAAGCTTAACTACAACATGACGGTAAGGTTCATTTCCCTCACTATAGGTCTCCACATAACGGTTTCCCTGAAGCGCGGAATGAATAATACGTCTTTCATAAGGATTCATAGGTTCCAGCGAAACAGCCTTTCTTGTCTTTCTCACCTTATAAGCAATGCTCTTTGCAAGATTTTCAAGTGTCTCTTTTCTGCGGCTTCTATAATTCTCTGTATCCAGTTTTACACGAATGTAACCCTGTTTGCCCTTATTGACTACAAGACTGGTGAGATATTGCAGGGAATCCAGCGTCTGTCCTCTTTTTCCGATAAGAATACCCATATCATCGCCGGAAAAATCAATATCCAGATTCCCCTCTTCCTGATGATATTCCATCTTAATGACAACTTCCAGATTCATGGCATGAAATACACCATCCAGGAACTTTTTAGCCTCATCTTTAATGTCTTCTACTTCTTCCTGAGATCTTTGCACTGCTTTGGGTTCCTCTGCCGCCTTAACCTCAGCCTTTTCCACTTTAGGCTCAGACTTCTTCTCCGGTTTTGGTTCCGTTTTGGCTTCTTTTTTTACTTCTTTCACAGGCTTCTCTGTAGGTTTTTCTTTTTTCACTTCCGGCTTTTTCTCTGCCGCTTCCTCCATAAAAGGATCCTGCTCCGGTTTCCTTCTCACTCGAATTCTAGCCGGCTTACTGCCAAATCCTAAAAAACCTGAGCTTCCATGTTCCAATACTTCTATCTCAAGATTTTCACTTGAAGTTTCTAATTCAAGACATGCATTGGTAATCGCCTGATCTACCGTTTTTGCTGAGAATTCCTTGAAATCCATGACAAATCCCCCTTACTTGTTTACTGTTTTTTGTTCTTCGACTTATTCTTTTCATCAAACTGAGCTACCATATTTGCTTTTGCCGCGATACTGCCGGGCTTGGCATTCGCAGCTCTCTTATAATAATCCGTGGAATTCTTCACAGCCTGCTCCCGGTCCTCCGGAGTTTTTCCTTTTGTCTTAGGCTCGTCAATATTCCTTACATTCATTCTGGCCTGCTGAGAGATTTTCTGAGGAGGCAGTCCTGCTTTCTCTCTCTTCTTATTCATCTTCTCCAGATTCTTCTTAACAAGCTCGTCCATGTCTTCCTTCTCCAGCAGCTTATTGATTACAAACTGCTGTACACTACGGATTACCGCACCGGCGATCCAGTAGATACCGATACCAACAGGGAATGTAAAACACATAACAGCAGAAAACAGAGGCATAAAAGTATTCATACTCTTCATGGTAGCTTCCATCTGTGTAGACTGCTTATTCTTATCATCGCCCTTGTTGCTATTGTTAAATGCCATAGAAAGCTTAATATTCAGAACCTGTGTCAGCCATGCCAAAACAGGGATTAATATAGCTCCAACAAGTAATATATATTGATGTGAAACAAAACTTGACTTTATAACAGACAATGGATTATCTGCGATATTCAGACCCAGGAAATTCTGCATGGGAGACAGCTTATCAGCTGTACTGGCAATGGTATCTGAAAAACCGGAAAATTTTCCAATCTCTGACAGTTTGTCCCACTGGGTTGGGGAAAGATTATATAATAAATCTATAATCGAATCCTTGGTTGCTTTTCCATTATCCAGGATCAGACGTACAGTCTTAATCTTCTCGTCATCCAGAAATGTCTGAAGTATATCCGTATACCCGCCAACACCCATAATCTGAGTGATTACTCCGTCAAAAGTAGCTTTAATTCCTGTAACATAACCCGGAATCTTATAGATAACCTGATATAATGCAAACAGTATGGGCATCTGAATCACTAACTGCAGACAGCTTCCGGTAGGGGATACGCCGTATTTCTGGTAAACCATACTGGTCTCTTCCTGCATCTTCTGCATGGACACCTGATCTTTTTTATTCTGATATTTCTTCTGAATCTTCTGTAACTCTGGCGCCATAACTGCATTCAGCCTGGAAAACTTCTGCTGTTTGATCTGCAGGGGCGTCATTAAGGTATAAATTACTAATGTGAATAAGATAATACAAAGACCGATATTTGTAACACCCAGGCTATAAATAGCATTCATCAAAAGTCCCAGGATATCTGCAAACCATTTGATAATGGGCATTGTACTCTTTGTCAATAAAATACTCAAAACAATTTCCTCCTTAACCGACTACTCGCCGTTATCGCTTCTTAGGATAACTCATCCTTACCTTTACGGCACCGGGTCATAACCCCCATGAGAAAAGGGGTTGCACCTGAGGATCCGCCAACAAGCTAACATAGATCCCTTAACAGCACCATATTTTTGAATTGCTTCTAATCCATACTGAGAACAGGTAGGTATATAAGGACAACGAGTTCTCTTTAATGGGGATAAATATTTTTGATATAACCTAATCATTTTGATTAATATCGTTTTCATTTTCCTGCCTTTTTGTAATACGGTGAAGCTTTGCCAAATGCAAAAGTGCACTTTCAATATCCCTGAATTTCCTGTCCTTGGCATTTACTCTCACAATAATCACCATATCATATCCACTACGAAATACTTGTTCATGCAATCGATAACTTTCCCGAATCAACCTGGTCAGATGATGCCTCACAACACTGTTTCCGACTTTTTTACTTACCGAAATTCCAACTCGATTTCTTTCCAGCTGGTTTTCCATTACATACATAACAAGATATCGATTTGCAAAAGATGTTCCCTTCCTGTAAACCACCTGAAAATCTCTATTCTTTTTTAACGACTCCGAATATTCCATAGTACATTCCTTTAATTAAGAAGTTTCTGATCTTTAAGAGAAGAAAAGACCACATATCTGCGGTCTTATGCTGATAATTGCTTTCTTCCTTTTAATCTTCTTGCAGCTAAAACTTTTCTTCCACCTTTGCTGCTCATTCTCGCTCTGAAACCATGAACCTTAGCTCTGGATCTCTTTTTCGGTTGAAATGTCATTTTCATAAGTCTGGCACCTCCTTTATCTTACCAAATATCTATCATATATGGCTGATTATTCTATTATGCATGATTGAAAACATCATTTCAATTATATGCACAAAACACTAATTCGTCAAGAGGAAATATTATATTTGTAATAAGTTTGGAAAAATTATTTAAACCAGCTGTCTCCTTACGACACCCCAAAATAACAAATTCCACAATAAAAAGTTATCCCCTGACATTTTTTATAGTTTACGTAACTTTATCCACAAATTGTGGATAACATGTGGATAACTTTGTGGTTTCATGTGTAAAGATCCCCCAATATTCTCAAAAACCCTTATTTTCTCCATAATTCGACGTGTGTGTTATGGGTATAAGTTATACACACTTTTCACATCATATCAAAGATCTTCATTCTTATGGAAACTTTATCAACATTCTATACACATTTTTTCATTGCGAAAATTCACGATTTATTATAATATATAAGAAATGATGAATTAAAATAGGTGGATTCCAGGAAATGATTGAATGAAGATTTTCAGACAATCATTTATTGTTGTGTTTATCCATGGATAAATTAAGTAGCTTAGAGTAGGAGATATGGTAATGAATATAATAGAAGAAAAATGGACGGAGATACTTAATACAGTGAAAGAGGAACACGAACTCACCGATGTTTCTTTTAAAACCTGGCTGTTGCCATTGACTGTGCATACTGTGGAGAATGATACCGTAACCATCCTGGTTCCATCAGAACAGTTTATTACTTATATTAGTAAAAAATTTACTCTTCCTTTAAAAGTTGCCATTAGTGAAATCACTGGGCATGATTATGAGATCGCATTTATTTTGCCGGAAGATGTAAAACAGGATAAGACAGCTGCACCCGCAGCTTCTTCTAATTTAGGGAATACTGCGGAAAAGGCAAACCTGAATCCCAAGTATACCTTTGATACCTTTGTGGTGGGAAGTAACAATAAATTTGCCCATGCAGCTTCCCTCGCGGTGGCGGAGTCCCCCGGTGAGATTTATAACCCCCTGTTTCTGTACGGAGGTGTTGGTTTGGGGAAAACACACTTGATGCATTCCATAGCCCATTTTATTTTAGAGAGGGATCCCCGGTCAAAGGTATTATATGTGACTAGTGAGGTCTTTACCAATGAACTGATTGAGGCTATCCGGAACGGCAATAATACTACTATGACAAAATTTCGTGAGAAATACAGAAATATTGATGTACTTCTCATTGATGACGTTCAGTTTATTATAGGTAAGGAATCTACACAGGAGGAATTCTTCCACACCTTTAATGCTCTGCACGGAGCAAAGAAGCAGATTATTATATCTTCAGATAAGCCGCCGAAAGATATGGAAATTCTGGAGGATCGCCTTCGTTCCCGTTTTGAATGGGGGCTGATTGCAGATATTTCCTCCCCTGACTATGAAACCAGGATGGCAATTCTCCGAAAGAAGGAAGAATTGGACGGGTATGACATAGACAAAGAGGTTATTGAATATATCGCAAGGAACATAAAGTCTAATATTCGTGAACTGGAAGGCGCTCTGAATAAAATTATGGCATACGCGAATCTTGAGAAGAGAGAAGTAAACATTGAGCTGGCGGAGAAAGTATTAAAGGATATTATTTCTCCCAATGAAAAAAGAGTAATTACCCCAGAGCTGATCATAGATATTGTAGCTGAACATTTTGATATTTCAGCCTCAGATTTAAGCGGTACTAAAAGGAATTCCAAAGTTGTTCTTCCCCGGCAGATTGCCATGTACCTCTGCCGGGAAATGACAAATGTAACACTTAAAAATATAGGGAAATGTCTCGGCAACAGAGATCACACCACAATTATGAATGGCTGCAGCAAAATTGAGTCGGAATTAAGTAAGAATAATGAAACCATCAGCAGCACCCTTGATATCCTTAAAAAGAAGATTAATCCAGGTAAGTAGGGTGGTAGAGATCAATTATCCACAAATGCCGGTTGATCTCATGTTAATAAGAGGTGGAAATGTGTGTACAAGTTGATCTCTCTTTTTGTAATGTGAATTATCAACAATTCATACACCGGGAATCCGGATATTTCCCACATCCTTATCCTTAAGCTAAACCCTCTGGTTATCTGGGGTTAAAGTAGTTTTTCACATATTCACACCCTCTACTACGGATACTACGGATTATTTATTATATTTATTTGTTTAAGCCACTTTTTCACATGAAGGGAGTTATACACATTATGAAAATATCTTGTTCCAAAGGGAATCTACTAAAAAGTGTTAATATAGTTATGAAGGCAGTACCCTCGAAAACTACAATGCCTATACTGGAATGTATTCTGATTGATGCTTCTGCTGGGGATATCAAATTTACATCCAATGATATGGAGCTTGGGATCGAGACAAAGGTAGAAGGCACGATTATTGAAAAGGGTATCATTGCTCTGGATGCAAAGATCTTTTCGGAGATAGTGCGAAGACTTCCTGAAAATGAAGTTGTCATTACCACCGATGAAAAACTGAATACTTTAATCACTTGCGAGAAGGCAAAGTTTAATATCCCTGGAAAATCGGGAGAGGATTTTTCCTATCTTCCATTTATAGAAAGGGATGAGTGTATAACACTTTCCCAGTTTACTTTAAAAGAAATCATTCGGCAGACCATCTTCTCCATTGCTGCCAATGAAAATAATAAGCTGATGACGGGAGAATTGATCCAGATTCAGGAGGATACGCTTCGTATTGTTTCTCTGGACGGACACAGAATCTCAATCCGTAAGGTTCAGCTAAAGGAAGCAGCGAAGGATCGGAAAGTAGTGGTACCCGGAAAAACACTCAACGAGATCAGTAAGATCTTATCCGGGGAAGCGGAGGATATGGTTCATATTTTTTTTACAGACAGCCATATAGTATTTGAATTTGATGAAACTGTGGTGGTGTCCAGGCTGATCGAGGGTGAGTATTTCAAGATTGATCAGATGCTGTCCAGTGACTATGAGACTAAAGTTAAGATTAATAAGAGAGAATTTTTAAACTGTATTGACAGAGCTACGCTGTTGGTAAAAGAAAGTGATAAAAAACCGATTATTATCCAGATTTCAGACGGATCTATGGAGCTTCAGATCGATTCTCAAATTGGATCCATGGATGAAGAGATCGACATTGAGAAAGAAGGGAAAGATATCCTGATTGGATTTAATCCCAAGTTCCTTATAGATGCTCTGAAGGTCATAGACGATGAAGAGGTAAGTATCTATCTGATGAATCCAAAAGCGCCCTGCTTTATCAAAGATGAAGAAGAACAATATATTTATTTAATTTTGCCGGTTAATTTTAATGCGGTGAACAGATAGGAAAAAATATGGATAACATAAAATTAAGAGAAGAATACATCAAATTAGGTCAGGCGATAAAAGCCGCGGGCTTTGTAGAGGACGGAGTAGAGGCAAAATATGTCATACAGGACGGACTTGTAAAAGTTAACGGGGAGATAGATACAAGAAGGGGAAGAAAGCTCTATGACGGGGATATTGTATCCTTTCAGGGCAAAGAAATCAAAGTCATAAAGTAAATCAGGTGGCCCATGTATATTGAATCTATTGAACTGAAAAATTATAGAAATTATGATTCTCTTTATATGAAGTTTGACAAAGGGACTAATATACTGTACGGAGATAATGCCCAGGGTAAGACAAATGTACTGGAGGCTATATATCTCTGCGGAACCACAAAGTCCCACCGCGGAAGTAAGGACAGAGAAATGATCCGGTTCCTGCAGGACGAATCACATATTCGGATGCTTGTAAACAGAGATGGCGTATCCCACAAAATAGATATGCATTTAAAAAAAAGCAAATCAAAGGGGATTGCAATTGATGGACTTCCAATTAGAAAAGCTAGGGAGCTTTTTGGAATTGTAAATATTGTATTTTTTTCTCCTGAGGATTTGAATATTATAAAGAATGGACCGGGAGAAAGGCGCCGTTTTTTGGATCTGGAACTTTGTCAGCTGGATAAATTATATCTGGCGGATCTCTCTTCTTACAATCATGTAGTCAATCAGAGAAATAAACTGCTGAAGGATCTTTGGGTCCGCCCGGAACTGAAGGATACCATAGAGGTGTGGGATGAGCAGATGGTCCACTACGGCAGCAAGATCATAAAGGCCAGAGAAAAGTTTGTCAGGGAATTAAATGATATTATCGGTGAGATTCACAGAAATCTCACGGGGCACAGAGAAGAGATTCGTCTTCTCTATGAGCCCAATACCCCGGCGGAACAGTTTAAAATACACCTGGAACATAACAGAGAGAAAGACTATAAATTTAAAACAACTTCTATTGGCCCCCACAGAGATGATTTATGTGTTAATATTAATGATATTGACATTCGCAAATACGGCTCTCAAGGGCAGCAACGAACCGCTGCATTGTCTTTAAAATTATCGGAAATTTATCTTGTAAAAAAAATCATTAAAGATACTCCAATTTTATTATTAGATGATGTTCTGTCTGAATTGGACAGTAACCGGCAAAACTATTTATTGAACAGTATCCGGGACATACAAACCCTGATCACCTGTACCGGGCTGGACGAGTTCGTAAATAATAGATTTAAAATAAATAAAGTGTTCAAAGTGGTAGAGGGAAGTGTCTACCATTCAAACTAGGCAAAGAGCTTATAACAGGAGGAATCGCATGAGTACAGAGTACGGAGCAGATCAAATTCAAATATTAGAGGGGTTAGAAGCAGTTCGTAAAAGGCCGGGTATGTATATTGGCAGTACATCCGCAAGGGGGCTCCATCATTTGGTTTATGAAATTGTGGATAACGCTGTAGACGAAGCTTTGGCAGGCTTTTGTGATACCATTCACGTGTCTGTTAACAAGGACAATTCTATTACTGTCACTGATAATGGACGTGGGATACCTGTTGGAATTAATCATAAAGCGGGGATTCCTGCAGTAGAAGTAGTATTTACAATTCTCCATGCCGGGGGCAAATTTGGCGGCGGGGGATACAAGGTATCTGGCGGTCTCCATGGGGTTGGCGCTTCTGTTGTCAATGCACTTTCCGAGTGGCTGGAGGTTACTATTTACAGTGAGGGAAAAGTATACCGGCAGCGCTATGAACGGGGACATGTAGTATACAAATTAAAAGTTATCGGAGAATGTGATCCGGATAAAAGCGGTACCATGGTATCTTTCCTTCCGGACAAAGAAATTTTTGAAGAGACGGTCTTTGATTATGATGTGCTGAAACAGAGATTTCGTGAGATGGCATTCCTTACGAGAAATCTTAGGATTACCATCCGTGATGAACGTCCTGAGGATCCTGTAGAGAAATCCTTCCATTACGAGGGAGGAATTAAAGAGTTTGTCACTTATCTAAACAAAAGTAAGACAGCTCTTTATCCGGATATTATTTACTGTGAGGGAGAAAAGGATGGTGTAGCCGTTGAGGTGGCTATGCAGCACAATGATTCCTATACAGAGAACACTTATGGATTTGTTAACAATATTACTACTCCGGAGGGTGGAACCCATATTGTTGGATTCCGGAATGCTCTGACCAAGACATTTAATGAATATGCCAGGAAAAATAAGCTTTTAAGAGATACAGAGAGTAATCTTACCGGTGATGATATCAGAGAAGGTCTGACGGCTATTATCAGTGTAAAGATAGAGGATCCTCAGTTTGAGGGACAGACGAAGCAGAAACTTGGGAACAGTGAAGCCAGAGGTGCTGTGGATAATATTGTAAGCAATCAGTTGGAGATTTTCTTAGAGCAGAACCCTTCCACAGCCAAAATTATAATTGAAAAGTCTGTGCTGGCCCAGCGTGCACGGGATGCTGCAAGAAAGGCCAGAGAACTGACCAGGCGTAAGACTGCTCTGGAAGGCATGTCTCTTCCTGGAAAACTGGCGGATTGTTCTGACAAAGATCCGAAAAATTGTGAGATCTACATCGTGGAGGGTGATTCCGCCGGCGGTTCCGCTAAAACTGCCAGAAGCAGGGCGACCCAGGCGATCCTTCCGCTTAGAGGAAAGATTCTGAATGTAGAAAAAGCAAGGCTGGACAAAATATATGCCAATGCTGAGATCAAAGCTATGATCACTGCCTTTGGTACAGGGATTCATGAGGATTTTGATATTACAAAGCTCAGATACCATAAAATCATTATTATGACGGATGCCGATGTAGACGGTGCTCACATTGCAACCTTATTATTAACCTTTTTATATCGTTTTATGCCTGAACTTATCAAACAGGGATATGTATATCTGGCTCAGCCTCCTCTTTATAAGCTTGAAAAAAATAAAAAGGTGTGGTATGCCTACAGTGATGAGGAGCTGAACAATATTCTTGCAGAGATTGGACGGGATACCAACAACAAGATCCAGCGCTATAAAGGGCTTGGGGAGATGGACGCAGAGCAGCTCTGGGAAACAACTATGGACCCGGAAAGAAGAATCCTGCTGAGGGTGACCATGGACGAGGAGGCCTCTTCAGAAATCGATTTGACCTTTACCACACTGATGGGGGATAAGGTAGAGCCAAGAAGAGAATTTATAGAGGCAAACGCCAAATATGTAAAGAATCTGGATATTTAATAAATATCACCCCTTTGACTCTTAATTTTCAACAGGCAAAACAGGGGATGACAGCCCCCGTAAAAGGAGAAAACAATGGAAGACAATATTTTTGATAAAGTCCATGAGGTGGATTTGCAGAAAACAATGGAAACCTCTTATATTGACTATGCTATGAGCGTTATCGCCGCCCGTGCTCTTCCGGATGTGAGAGATGGACTGAAGCCAGTGCAGAGGCGTGTGCTCTATTCAATGATAGAGCTGAATAACGGACCGGATAAACCCCATAGGAAATGCGCCCGTATTGTAGGTGATACCATGGGTAAGTATCACCCCCATGGGGACAGCTCTATCTACGGAGCACTGGTGAATATGGCCCAGGAATGGTCTACCCGCTATCCGCTGGTAGACGGACACGGGAATTTTGGTTCTGTGGACGGCGACGGCGCAGCAGCTATGCGTTATACAGAAGCCAGATTAAGCAAGATCTCAATGGAGATGCTGGCAGATATTAATAAAAACACAGTGGATTTTGCGCCGAACTTCGATGAGACGGAGAGAGAACCTGTAGTTCTTCCCTCCAGATATCCGAACCTTCTGGTAAATGGTACTTCTGGTATAGCCGTAGGTATGGCTACCAATATTCCCCCCCATAATCTTCGGGAGGTGATAAATGCTGTTGTCAGAATTATTGATAACATTATAGAGGAAGACAGAGACACAGAGATAGAGGAGATTTTAGAGGTAGTAAAAGGACCGGATTTTCCTACGGGCGCAACCATATTGGGAACCCGGGGAATCGAGGAGGCTTACCGCACAGGAAGAGGAAAGATCCGTGTACGGGCAGTGACAAATATTGAGACTCTTCCCAACGGTAAAAGTCAGATTATAGTCACAGAACTGCCCTATATGGTAAATAAGGCAAGGCTTATAGAGAAGATAGCGGAACTGGTAAGAGATAAGAAGATTGACGGCATCGTAGATCTGAACGACCATTCCAACCGTGAAGGTATGAGAATCTGCATTGACCTGAGAAGGGATGCCAATGCCAATGTGGTGTTAAATCAGCTCTATAAACATACACAGCTTCAGGATACTTTCGGGGTTATTATGCTGGCGCTTGTAAACAATGAGCCTAAGGTACTTAATCTTCTGGATATGCTAAGGTTCTATCTGAAACATCAGGAAGAGGTTGTTACCAGGAGAACGCAGTATGATCTGAATAAAGCGGAAGAGCGTGCCCATATATTAGAGGGACTTTTGAAGGCACTAGATCACATTGATGAGGTGATCCGTATTATCCGGAGTTCCAGAAACACACAAATAGCCAAAGAGGGATTGATAGAAGCCTTTGAACTTTCCGAGGTTCAGGCACAGGCGATCGTAGATATGCGTCTGCGGGCACTTACAGGTCTGGAAAGAGAAAAACTGGAAAATGAATATCAGGAATTGATGGAAAAGATTCGTCAGTATAAAGCAATCCTGGCGGATCGTAATCTTCTCCTTAGAATTATAAGGGAAGAAATTCTGGCGATCTCAGAGAAATTTGGGGATGAGAGAAGAACATCCATCGGATTTGACGAGTATGATATTTCTATGGAAGACTTAATTCCAAAGGATAATACAGTCATTGCCATGACAAAACTCGGATATATCAAAAGAATGACAGTAGACAATTTCCGCAACCAGAACAGAGGCGGCAAAGGCATTAAAGGGATGCAGACAATTGAAGACGACTATATTGAAGAACTACTGATGACAACCACTCATCACTATCTCATGTTCTTTACCAATACCGGCAAGGTTTACAGAATCAAAGCGTATGAGATTCCGGAGGCCAGCCGCACGGCAAGGGGAACTGCCATTATTAATCTGCTTCAGTTATCTCCGGGGGAGAAGATAACAGCAGTGATCCCGATTCATAAATATGAGAAGGGGCACTATCTTATGATGGCGACCAAGAAAGGACTTATTAAAAAGACACCTATTACAGATTACGAACATGTTCGTAAGACCGGTCTTGCCGCTATTACTCTGAGGGATGAGGACGAGTTGATAGAAGTCAAGTCTACAGACAACCGCAAGGATATTATTCTGGTGACAAAGTTCGGTCAGTGTATTCGTTTCAGGGAGACGGATGTAAGAAGTACAGGAAGAACATCTATAGGGGTCAGAGGAATGAATCTTGCTGACAATGATGAAGTGATAGGCATGCAGCTGAATTCTCAGGGAGATTATCTTCTGATTGTATCGGAGTACGGTATGGGTAAGATGACTTCCATGGGTGAGTTCACCAGTCAGAACCGAGGCGGCAAAGGGGTAAAATGCTATAAGATCATGGAAAAGACAGGAAATGTGATCGGGGCAAAGGCAGTGAATATGGATAATGAGGTAATGTTGATTACCACTGAGGGAATCATTATCCGTCTGTCCTGCAAAGACATCTCTGTGCTGGGAAGAATAACTTCAGGGGTCAAGCTTATGGATTTGAAGGATGGAGTGTCCGTGGCCAGTATTGCCAAGGTAAGGGAAAAGTCAGAGGAATCAGATCCTAAAAATGAGGAGTCAGGAGCTGAAGAGGAACCAGAGGCAAAAGAAGATAAGGAATAATCAGATAAAGGGATAGAACCTAGGGAGCACGGAAGAATGAAGAAATTAAAAGGGGTAGGAGTCATACTTCTCGCAGCTGCTGTCTTACTCAGCGGCTGCGGGGTGAAAGTAAGCAATAATTCACCGGAGAGCGTCGTAAAATCTCTGGTCAATGCGTATCAGTTTGAAGATGAGGACGCAGTTAAAAAGTGTTTCGGCATTGGAAAAAAAGATAAGGTAGATGCAGATGTTAAAAAAGAAATAGATTACAATTTAAAGTATTTTAAGGCACACGGGGCAAAGGATATTAATTTTGAAAAGTGTGAGTCACTGGGGACCTTCAATGGTTATGATTTTGTTTATGTAATCTATGACTATGAGATGAAAAAGACAACGACAACAAAGAATAAAAAAGGCAAAAACGAGAAAAAAACGGTGAAGCTTCAGGCTCCGGCTATCAGTACATACTTTGTAAAGAAAAAGGATAAAGAATATTATGTGGTTCCGGGTAAGGATATTACTACAGAGATGAGTGATATTTCCAAAGAACAGTATGCAAAGTTTGTAAAGACAGAGGACTATGAAGGTTATGAAAAGCGCTATAACAAATTTATAAAAGATAATCCGGATTATGAGAATGATATTTCAGAGGAACTGGATAAATTGTTAAATGGCGGCAGTAAAGAAAAAAAATGATGAGGGGAAGGGACTTTGAATCAATCTTTTGATTTATAAGTTCCTTTCTAAGGTTTATAGATAGTTAAAGTAGACGTCAGGAGGAACGTAAGCATGAGAGAACTCGGCGTAGGGCAGCTTACTGCAAACATTAAGGAAATGTGTATCGAGGCAAATCATAATTTATCACCCGACATGGTGCGGCGTATGGAAGAGGCAGTCGGCAAAGAAGAGTCTGCCCTGGGAAAGCAGATCCTGGAACAATTGCAGGAGAATCTTGAGATTGCAGATAAAGACGGGATACCTATCTGCCAGGACACCGGTATGGCTGTTATATTTCTGGAAGTGGGGCAGGAGGTTCATTTTACTGGGGGAAGTGTTGAGGATGCGGTACACGAAGGCGTGCGGCAGGGATATCGGGAAGGTTATCTGAGAAAATCAGTGGTCAGGGATCCCATTTACAGAGAGAATACTAAAGACAATACACCTGCAGTCATCCACTATTCTATTGTCCCGGGGGAACAGGTGAAAATCACGGTTGCCCCTAAGGGATTTGGCAGTGAAAATATGAGCAGGACTTTTATGCTTAAACCTGCGGACGGTATAGAGGGGGTAAAAAGTGCTATCCTTACAGCTGTGCGGGATGCAGGGCCTAACGCATGTCCGCCTATGGTTGTAGGTGTTGGAATAGGTGGTACTTTTGAAAAATGTGCCCTAATGGCAAAAGAGGCACTGACCAGAGATACTGACAGAAGATCTCAAATCCCTTATGTCAGGGAATTAGAAGAGGAGATGCTGGAAAAGATTAATGGATCCGGGATCGGCCCAGGTGGATTGGGAGGCAGAATTACTGCATTGGCAGTCAATATTAATACCTATCCCACACACATTGCAGGTCTGCCGGTGGCGGTGAATATTTGCTGCCATGTAAACCGCCATGCTGTCAGGATAATATAAGAGGAATCATAGTTGCAGTACTTAATTCAGGGAGGATATCAGATGAATAAGCATATAACAGCGCCGCTTGACCATGAAACCGCCGGTGATCTGAGAGCGGGAGATTATGTATATATTACCGGAACCATTTTTACAGCCAGGGATGCTGCCCATAAAAGAATGGACGAGGCACTGGACAGAGGAGAGGAACTGCCCTTGGATGTGAAAAATAATATTATCTATTATATGGGACCTTCCCCTGCCAGAGAGGGACGGCCCATCGGTTCCGCAGGACCCACAACAGCCAGCCGTATGGATAAATATGCCCCCCGCTTATTAGATATGGGATTAAAGGGAATGATAGGTAAAGGAAAAAGGACTCCTCAGGTGTTAGACGCTGTGGTGCGCAATGGTGCGGTATATTTTGCTGCTGTGGGGGGAGCGGGAGCCTTACTCTCAAAATGTATTATATCCTCTGAAATTATTGCCTACGAGGATCTGGGTACGGAGGCGGTAAGAAAGCTTGAGGTAAAGGATTTCCCTGTCATTGTAGTAGCCGATTGTAAGGGGAATAATCTCTATGAAACCGCGATCAAAGAATATTGTACAGAAAATTAAGACAAAAGGGATGGAATCATGAAAAGAATTATATTGATGGTCTTATATAATATTATACTTGTGCCCTATCTCTATTTTAAATTGTGTTACTATGCTTCCCATGCGGACAAATATCCAGAGGCAGAGAGATATGAGGTTCTCAAACTAATAGACCGCCGCGCCATGAAAGGGGGAAGAATTACCATAGATGCCCATGGGGTGGAAAATCTGCCAGCCAAGGATGGATTTATGTTTTTCCCTAATCATCAGGGGCTATTTGATGTGCTGGCTATTCTCCAGGCCTGTCCCCGCCCCTTTTCTGTTGTTATGAAAAAGGAAATTCAAAATACACCCTTTCTGAAACAAGTGTTTCAGTGCATGAAGGCATATGCTCTGGACAGAGATGATGTGAGGCAGTCTATGAAAGTGATTCAACAGGTGGCTGTAGAAGTGAAAAACGGAAGAAATTATCTGATTTTTGCAGAGGGCACCAGAAGCCGAAATAAAAATGAGCTATTAGAGATGAAGGGCGGAAGCTTTAAAAGTGCTACAAAGTCTCAATGCCCCATTGTCCCTGTAGCCCTTATTAACTCCTACCAGGCGTTTGATACAAATTCAATAAAAAGACTTACGGTACAGGTTCATTTTTTGAGGCCCCTTTATTATGAAGAATATAAGGATATGAAATCTACAGAGATTGCCGCGGAAGTAAAACGTCGTATTGAGACTGTAATAAGGGAAAATGAGTAAAATTTATAGGCACATTAGTACAGATTTATGGTGAAATAATGTAAGAAATGACTTAAAACTGGGCATAATGAAGTTGGGGATTAATTCCAAATACAGCTGCAAAAGAGTTATGGAAAATATTATGAAAAATCTTGTTGAAAATTATTGACAAAAGAGTTTTTAGCAAGTATAATAACATGTGCGTCACCGAATTGGGAGCGCATATAATTATTTTAGTTAGGCATTTGGAGAAGTACTCAAGTGGCTGAAGAGGTGCCCCTGCTAAGGGTATAGGTCGTTTACGCGGCGCGAGGGTTCAAATCCCTCCTTCTCCGGTTTTTACTAAAATAGTGATAAAAAAAACCTTGACAGTAAATGGTAAGATATGGTAATATATCAAAGTTGCTGTTAGGCAATAAGAAAAGCAAAAAAAGTTGTTGACAAGGCAGACTGCTTATGATATTATATAAAAGTTGCTGTGAGTCACACGGAAATAACTGATAAAAAGAAATAAAAAAAGTTATTGACAGACACAACAGCCTGTGGTAATATTTAAGAGTTGCTGC
>NZ_WKYV01000042.1:0-20183 GCF_009677585.1 Lactonifactor sp. BIOML-A5
AAGAGCCTGTTTAAAAAGTGACATTTTCTAAAGTTAATATAGCCTATAAAAAGTGACATTTTCTAAAGTTATTGACACCGGCTGTGTTATCCGGTTCAAAAATTGTTCTATTCTGGAAAAAATAGTTGACAAATGGCCATGCCCCAGGTATAATCAATAAGGTGTGATTAGGAGACTGTTATGCTAATTAATTTATCAGATATTTTATCCAAAGAGGGAGAAACACAACGTGTGGAAGCCATGGTGGACATGGAAAACTTCACCTCCAGGCTGGGAACTTTCCCTGTACAAAAGAAAACACCGGTACATTTTACCATTCAGAACAAAGGAAAAAAAGTACTGCAGATTAACGGAGAAGGAAGTGTGACTCTGTTGATCCCCTGCGGACGCTGTCTTTCGGACGTGCCTGAGGAGATTGTGTTTGCCTTTGAACGGGAAGTAGACATGAAGCAGTCAGAAGAAGAACGGATAAAAGATTTGGATGAAAGCAATTATATCACAGGAGGCAACCTGGATGTAGAGCAGTTAGTTTATAATGAGATTTTAATCAATTGGCCCTTACGGGTACTGTGTAAAGATGACTGCAAAGGAATCTGTAGCCATTGTGGAAAGAATTTGAACCAGGGTCCCTGTGACTGCAAGGTCGAGAACCTGGATCCCAGGATGGCGGTAATCAGTGATATATTCAGCAAGTTTAAGGAGGTGTAAACAATGTCCATCTGTCCAAAGAATAAAACTTCTAAAGCTAGAAGAGATAAAAGAAGAGCAAACTGGAAAATGAGCGCTCCGAATTTAGTAAAATGCAGCAAATGCGGAGAATTAATGATGCCTCACAGAGTATGCAAGGCATGTGGCTCTTACAACAAAAAAGAAATCATTTCCATGGATTAATCCTGGGAATGTAAAAGAAGACCGGGAAAAGGCCAATGGCTTTTTCCCGGTCTTCTTTTTGGCAGAACATGTTATACCATGCTAAAATAATGGATTACTACAATTCATTATGTTATACTTTAGTGTAAGGGTGCCGTATATCCCCTTGAAGGGCATATAATCCTGAAATGGAGTCCGGCATTTTAAATTAAAAGAGAGGCTGCAGATGAAAAGGAAAAAGATAGCAGGTTTATGTTCTGCACTATTCATGTTTTCCCTGATGCTTCCGGGATGCGGAAGTAAAAATCAGGTGGTAAACTATTGGGACGCAAATGAAGAGGTTACATCCATTACATTTTTCGGGAATAAATATGAACCGGAGAATGTTACGGTGATTGAAGAGATTATATCGGACTTTATGAGTGAAAATCCTGAAATAAGGGTTTCCTATGAGAGTCTGAAGGGGACAGAATATTATGAGGCTCTGGAGAAAAGGCTGTCTGCCGGAAAGGGCGACGATGTCTTTATGGTGAATCATGATATTGTGCTTAGGCTGGGGGAAGAGGGACAGTTGGCGGATCTCTCGGGGATTGCCTCTACAAATGAGTATACGGATCAGATGCTCAGTCAGATGGAGCGTGAGGGAAAGATTTTCTGGGTTCCCACTACAGTGTCGGCGTTTGGCCTTTACTGTAATCTGGATCTGCTGGAAGAGCATAAGCAAAAGATCCCGGAAAATCTTTCCCAATGGGAAGAGGTTTGCGGGTATTTTAAGGGACAGGGAATCACACCCATTATCGCCAATAATGATATCTCCTTAAAAACATTAGCAATAGGCGCCGGGTTTTATTCTGTGTATCAGGAGGGACGGCAGTCAGAGGTGTTTTCCCGGCTGAACCGGGGCGAAGATAGATTAAGTGAGTACCTGACCCCCGGGTTTTCACTGGCGGATCGCTTTGTCCGCAAGGGGTATATTGACGGGGAGAAGGCAGCGCATACAAAGAAAACCTCTGATGATCTGGAAGAGTTTGCAAAGGGGGGCTCTCCGTTTATGCTGACGGGGGCCTGGGCTGCCGGACGGGTCAGAGATATGGAACCAGGGTTTGAATTTCAGGTGGTTCCCCTCCCGGCTCTGGAGGACGGTGCGCTTATGGTAATCAACGCAGATACACGTCTGAGCGTAAATGCAAACAGCAAGAATGAGGCAGCGGCCAAACAGTTTGTGGAGTATTTTACACAGAGAGAGAATATTCAGCAATTTGCAGATCAGCAATCTTCCTTCAGTCCCCTGAAAGAGGGAAGCCCTTCCTCCAGGGAAGAAATTCAGCCTCTGATTGCCTGTTACCAGTCAGGCAGGACTGTGATTGGGGCAGACGGAATGCTGAATCTGCCCATTTGGGATCTGACGGCCCAGGCATCGGAGAAGCTGCTTGCGGGTGAAGCGCTGGAATCAGTTATGGACTGGATGGATCAAAGGGCTGAGGAAGAAAGGAGTGTGCCGTGATCAGGGAAGAAAGCAGAAGTTCAAAGAAGAAAATTGCTCTGGCCGCTGTCCTCATTGGAGCTGTTCTTATGCTCTTGACCTTTTCTTTTATTCAGTATGTCAAAAAGCAGCTCTGGGAACAATCGGTCAGTGCTATCGTGGAGAGCACCAGTCAGGGCTGCAATGCGCTGCAAATGCAGCTGCAGCACGACTTTGCGTCTATGAAAGCTGCCGCTGAAAAAATAAGTGAATTTTCAGGGGAACAGATGGAGCAGGCGGCCGGGCTGATGGAACAGTACAGCCGCATGGAGAGCAATATCAGTCTCTACCTGAGAGATGGAAGCTGCTATCCGGAGGGCCTGCAGAAGGACAGCCGGGCAGAGGCTGATCTGTGGGAGGGGGAGAGCCAGGAAGGTATTCTGAATCCCCATATCAGCAGCGCAACAGGAATGAATGTATTTGATCTATACGTAAAAGTAACCATGACTGACGGCACAGAGGGCTGTCTTGTGAAAGAGTATGAGGTAGTCAGCATAGCAGAAAGCTTCAGTCTGTCTTTCTACAAGGACTCGGGATTCTCCTATATCATCAATACACAGGGGGATGTTCTCATCCGCTCTCCCCATCCGAACAGTAATAAAACGGTTAAAAACCTGTTTGATATGCTGCCGGAATCCCAGAATCAGCCGGAGAGTCTTGAGGCATTTGCCAACTCTCTTCAAGAGTTCCACACGGGCTGGGCAGTGTTCCGCTATCAGGGGGAAGATACTGTTTTCTGCTACACACCGCTGAAGCTGGAGTCGGACTGGTATCTGATTTCCATTATTCCGGAAAAAGTGGTGAGTGAGCAGAGCCGGGATATTCTAACCCGCTCTATGGTTCTTATCGCCAGCATTATTCTGGGAATTATTTTTCTGGTACTATTTTACATCCGGTCTGCCGCCAAGACGAAAAGAAAACTGGATCACCAGGCGGAGTATATTGTACATCTGTACAATGTTATTCCTGAGGGCATTGCGCTGATTACAACAGACCCGCCTCACCGTTTTCTTCAGATTAATGAAGAAGGCCTGCGTCTGCTGCAATACCAGGAGGGCTCTCAAGATGATGTGCCGGAGGACGTTTCCCTCAGAGATATGATTCATCCGGAAGATTACGGGGAGGCTGCACAGCTTTTTCGGGAAACCTCCGAAGCCAGTGGGAAACATGTATTTACAGCCAGATTAAAAAGAGCGGAGGGCAGTTATTTTTGGGCCGGAGGCATTGTGGAAAAGACACAGGACGAAAACGGGGAACCTGTCCTGATTGCGGCTTTTCATGATATCACGGATGAAAAAACGGCGGAAGAGGCCAAAGAGAAGGAACAGCTTCAGGAGCGCATCACGCTGGTGGGAGCGCTTGCCAATGCCTATCCGGTTATTATCCAGGTGAATCTCACCAATGAAAAGCTGGGCTTCATATATGTCCAGCCCGGTCTTATGCTGGATCTTGGCAGACAAAAATCATACAGTGAGCTCTATGAAGATATGGCTGCTACCATCCATCCGGATCACGTGAGTAAGTTCCGGCTTCACTTTGCCCCTGAAAATCTTTATGGTACTCTTGGGCACACGAAAAACGAAGTTTTTATAGAGGCAAAGCAAATGCTTGCAGACGGCCGGTATCACTGGATCTCTACGCAGATTATTTATGTGGATAATCCTTATTCCGGGGATGAGCTGGCGATCCTCATATCCAGGAGGAGCGATGAACAGCGTTACGAGGAGGAACAGCGGCGCCAGGCGCTTCAGAGCGCTTTGGACAATGCAAATGCCGCGAACAGGGGGAAAAGCCAGTTTCTGTCTAATATGAGCCATGATATCCGAACGCCGATTAACGCCATAGTAGGCATGACCTCCATTGCCGCCGCTCATCTGGACGATACCAGGCGGGTGGATGAATGCCTGAAAAAGATTGCACTTTCCAGCCGACACCTTCTCGGACTGATCAACGATGTCCTGGATATGTCAAAAATTGAGAGCGGAAAGCTGACGCTTCGGGAGGAGCCTTTTAATTTTGCTGAATTAATTACAGAGACCGTAGAATTAATCCGGACGCAGGCATATGGAAAGCAGTTACAGACCGATGTCTGTCTGGCAGCCCTGAAAAACGAGAATGTAACAGGGGATCCTCTGCGTCTCCAGCAGGTGTGCCTGAATATTCTGAGCAACGCAGTTAAGTATACGCCCTCAGGGGGAAGGATTCGCATCGAGGTCAGCCAGGAGGACAGTACAGGGTTTGGCTATCAATGCTATGTGTTTCGCTGTGCGGATACAGGAATCGGCATGAAGGAAGAGTTTTTAAAGATGATTTTTCAGCCGTTTGAGCGTGCCCAGGATTCCACAAGCAGCAAGATTGCAGGGACCGGACTGGGTATGGCAATCACCAAGAACCTTGTGGATCTGATGAATGGAGAGATTCAGGTTGAAAGCAAGACCGGCATAGGTTCTGTATTTACCGTGAGGATTCCTCTGAAGGTGCAGGATGCCCCGGAGGAAAAAGTCCCCTATCATTGGAGGGGGGTCCGTACCCTGATTGTAGATGGGAATGTCCAATCCCGGGAAAATACTGTCCGGCTTCTGGCGGATATGGGACTTCCCGCAGAGGCTGTGGGAAGCGGAGAAGAGGCAGTCTCCTATATTATGGAGGCCCGGGATTCCGGAAATCCATGCGGTCTGGTATTTATTAATTGTTCTCCCGGGGAAGGCGGGGGCGCAGAAGCTGTCCGGCTTATCCGGGAACACTGTGGTGCCAAGAGTCCTGCGCTGGTACTTACCGCAGGAGAATGGGCGGAGATAGAATATGAGGGAAAAGAGACAGATGCCGCTGCGTTTTTATCCCTGCCCTTCTACCGGTCTAAGGTTTACCATCTCCTGAAAGAACTGGACAGCGGCAGCAGACTGCCCCAGCAGTCAGAAGAGACAGCCCCGGACTATTCCCGGAAGCGTCTGCTGCTGGTGGAGGACAACGAACTCAACAGAGAGATTGCTGTGGAGCTTATTGGCAGTACAGGCGTGCAGATAGAAGAAGCCTGTGACGGAGAGGAAGCGGTAAAAAAGGTGGAGGTCTCAGAGGAAGGCTATTATGACATGATCATCATGGATATAAAAATGCCCATTATGGACGGTTACGAGGCTACCAGAGTGATACGAAGCATGAACCGCCGGGATGTGAAAACTATCCCTATTGTGGCTATGACAGCCAATGCCTTTGAGGAGGATGTGCGGACAGCACTCCGTATGGGGATGAATGCCCATGTCTCAAAGCCTATTGACACAGGGATGCTGAATCAGCTGCTGGCTCAGTATTTATCGGATTCCGGGGCTTAGGCATGCGTTTGTATCTCAGCGAATGTGTGGATATTTTTCCCTCTTGCAGTATGGGGGGAGATTCCGTATAATAAAGCTGAGAAAAGAACAAATGTTCGAAAATGGGAAGGAGATGACTTGCAATGTCCAAGAATTTTAATATGGATGCTATGACCCTCCACCAGGTCAGGAATCCCAAAGCTCATATGTACCGCTCTATCTGTGTGATTGCTACCTTTAACAAGCTGGGAAGAGTGGAGCCGGTAGCACTTCGGTTCGAGACAGAGGAAGAGAAATTTGATGTCCGCATTGACCGTGTGCTTTCCTGTCAGTCTGAGTGGACGGATGCCATTGTGTTTCAGTGCCTGGTGACCGTGGGGGACAGGCAGCAGCAGGTGAAGCTGCTCTATGAGATCAGCGAGCATATCTGGCGTTTGCTGTAAGACTGCTTACCTCTTTTTTTCCTGTACAGTTGACAAATTGTTCGAGAATGAGTACACTTGTGGAGAAATAAATTTATCACGGGAGATTCTCCCCTCACTATGAGAAAAGGAGGAATTATAATGTACCAATTAAAAAAGGGGTTACTGGGCATTCTCTTTGGATGCTGTGTACTGTCTCTGACAGCCTGTAGTCCGCAGAAATATATTGACAAAATACTGGGCACAGAGAAGGCAGACGAGGAGGAATCCGTTCAGGAAGAAGTCATTCAGGAAGAACCGGAGGTCCCTGTGGCAAAACCTGAATTCACAGCCAATTTAAGCGGAAGCATGACCTACGGCCTGCACCAGGGAGCAACGCCCCTGAAGGTGGAAGCCTCTGTGAGCGACTCGGGAACGCTGACCTACCAGTGGTACCGGAATATGACGAATACCAACGGGGGCGGAACCATAATCGAGGGTGCCACGGACGATACGTATACCCCGCCAACGGATCAGCCGGGGATCTACTATTATTATGTAGTAGCCACCAACACGGTTCAGAATTCTACGGAGGGGACTACCAGTGAGACTGCGGAAGTCATTGTAAATGATGAAGAGGGCAATGTAGTGAACGCGGAATCCGGTCAGTGGAAGCAGGATGACAAAGGCTGGTGGTTTGAAAATGCTGACGGAAGCTTTATAAAGAGCCAGTGGAAAGAGATTCAGGGCAAATGGTACGTATTTGATGAGAACGGCTATATCAGAACGGGCTGGTTCCAGGACGGCGACAGCTGGTATTATCTGAACGAAGACGGCTCTATGGCAGCAGATAAAGACGTGGAAGGCTATCATCTGGGCAGTGACGGAAAGATGGAATAAAGAAAAATAACGGAAATGTTGCATTTTCTTTCGATGTTTAGTAATATTGTGGGTAGGTATTATTAGGAGGAAACACATGGACGAGTTAGTAAAAGTGGCAGTGGATGCCATGGGCGGAGACAATGCCCCGGCGGAGGCTGTAAAAGGTGCCATAGAAGCAGTGAATGAAAAAGAAAATCTGCAGGTACTCCTGGTAGGACAGGCACCGCTGATTGAGAAAGAGCTGGCGGGCTGTACCTACCCCAAGGAAAGAGTAACTATCATACCGGCTGCAGAGGTAATTGAGACCGGAGAACCTCCGGTAACAGCCATCAGAGGAAAGAAAGATTCTTCCATTGTAGTGGGGATGAAGATGGTCAAGAACCAGGAAGCTGACGCCTTTGTGTCCGCGGGAAGTACAGGAGCTGTGCTGGTTGGCGGGCAGGTTTTGGTAGGAAGAATCAAAGGTGTGGAACGCCCCCCTTTGGCACCGCTGATTCCCACCAGGGACGGTGTCTCGCTTCTGATCGACTGCGGGGCTAATGTGGACGCGCGGCCCTCCCATCTGGTGCAGTTTGCCCGCATGGGATCCGTCTATATGGAACACGTCGTAGGAATCAGGAACCCCCGTGTGGCGATTGTCAATATCGGTGCGGAGGAGGAGAAGGGCAATGCTCTGGTGAAGGAAACCTTTCCTCTGCTGAAAGAGTGCAGCGATATTAACTTTGTGGGAAATATTGAGGCCAGGGACATTCCAAACGGAGATGCCGACGTCATTGTCTGTGAGGCATTTGTGGGAAATGTTATACTGAAATTGTACGAAGGTGTGGGCAATACCCTCATATCCAAGATAAAAGGAGCGATGGTATCCAGCTTCCGGGGCAAACTGGGGGCACTTCTGGTGAAGCCCTCACTGAAAAAGGTGCTGAAAAGCTTTGATGCCAGCCAGTACGGCGGTGCGCCGCTTCTGGGACTGAAAGGACTGGTGGTAAAGTGCCACGGAAGTTCCAAGGCGTCAGAATTCAAGAATTCTATTATCCAATGTATTCAATTTAAAAACCAGGATATCAACGGCAAAATCAAAGACCATATTTCTGGTAATGTAGAAGAAAATTAAGGGAGGATTACATGACATGGAATTGGAAAAGTTACAAAAGATTATTGCAGAGGTATTAAATGTTGATACGGAGGAGATTACACCGGACACTACATTTGTAGATGATTTAGGGGCAGATTCCCTTGACATTTTCCAGATCATTATGGGGATTGAAGAGGAATTCGATATTGAGATCCCAACGGAGGAAGCTGAACAGATTGTCTCAGTGGGCGATGCCGTTGAGCAGATTAAAAAAGCAATCGGATAATGCTTAGAGAAACAGGGCTGTTGCACTATCTTGGTGCAGCAGCTTTTCTGATAAAGGATATCTGAAGAACAGAAAAAGGAGAGAACTATGGGACGTTACGACGGACTGCTGGAGCTGGAGCGTATCATCGGATACACTTTTCAGGACATGGAGCTTCTGAACCAGGCGCTGATACACAGCTCCTTTACCAATGAACACAGAATGGATAAGCTTTATAACAATGAACGTCTGGAATTTTTAGGCGACGCGGTGCTGGAGGTGGTTACCAGCGAATTTTTATATCTGAATTACCCGAACCAGCCGGAGGGAGAACTGACAAAAAAGCGCGCAAGTCTGGTATGTGAGCCTACCCTTGCATTCTGCGGCCGGGAGCTGTCTCTGGGCAGGTACCTGAGATTGGGAAAGGGTGAGGATGCCACAGGTGGAAGAACGCGGGACTCCATTATCTCAGACGCTGTGGAGGCTGTCATTGGAGCTATCTATTTGGATGGTGGTTTTGCTAATGCAAAAGAGTTTATTCTGGCCCACGTGCTCAATGACGTGGAGCACAAACAGCTCTTTTATGATAGCAAGACTACCCTGCAGGAAATTGTCCAGGGGGAATACACATCAGAAGTAGTATATGTACTGACAAAGGAAGAAGGCCCGGATCACAATAAGACCTTTACCGTGGAGGCGCAGCTGGAAGGAAAAGTCATCGGGCACGGACAGGGAAGGACGAAAAAGGCCGCAGAACAACAGGCTGCCTATAATGCCATCCGCTTACTAAAAAAATAGGCAGGTGAAGTATGTATCTTAAAAGTATTGACGTGCAGGGATTCAAGTCCTTTGCCAACAAAATAACCTTTGAATTCCACAACGGAATCACCGGTATCGTGGGTCCAAACGGCAGCGGAAAAAGCAATGTGGCCGATGCGGTGCGCTGGGTTCTGGGGGAGCAGAGCGCCAAGCAGCTTCGCGGGGGGAACATGCAGGATGTTATCTTTTCCGGAACAGAGACCAGGAAACCCCTGGGTTTCGCCTATGTGGCCATTACCCTGGACAACTCTGACCACCAGCTTCCCATTGATTATGAGGAGGTAACGGTGGCCAGGCGTCTGTACCGTTCCGGTGAGAGCGAATATCTTTTAAACGGGACCTCCTGCAGGCTGAAGGATGTGAATGAACTTTTTTACGATACCGGTATCGGAAAGGAAGGATATTCCATCATTGGCCAGGGACAGATTGACAAGATCTTAAGCGGAAAGCCGGAGGAGAGAAGAGAACTCTTTGATGAAGCCGCGGGAATCGTCAAGTTCAAGAGACGTAAGGCCACTGCCCTGAAAAAACTGGAGGAGGAGCAGCAGAACCTGACCCGTGTCAATGATATTTTATCTGAGCTGTCCAGGCAGCTGGGACCCCTGGAACGGCAGTCAGAGACTGCGAAGATTTATCTGAAGAAAAAGGATGAATTAAAGCAGCTGGATATCAATATGTTTCTGCTGGAGATGGAGCACAGCAAGAGCCAGCTGCAGGAGATAGAGCAGAAATATAGGATAGCCAGAGATGACCTTTCGGAGACGCAGGAGGCGTTCGCTATCACAAAAACTGAGTACGAGAAGGCAGAAGCTGAGCTGGAGCAGCTGGATCTCAGAATTGAGAAGGCCAGGGAAGAGGCCGGCCAGAAAGCTCTTATGAAGCAGCAGCTGGAAGGAGAGATTAATGTTCTCCGGGAGCAGATTAATACGGCCCGGATGAATGACGAGCATTTCCAGAACCGCGCCCTGGAGATTAAAAGTGAGATTGAAAAGAAAAAAGAGGATATCACAGAGCTTGAAGGGCAGAAGGCAGATCTTAAACGGGAGATAGCAGCGGTAAGCGCCGGACAGACAGAGAAGCAGAAGTCGTACGACAGCCTGGCCGGTGATATCACAGAGCTTCTGGAGAAGATGGAGGAGGCAAAAAGTGAAATCATTGAGCTGCTGAATCAGAAATCTTCTATAAAGGGGAAACTGCAGCGATTTGAGGCCATGCGGGAACAGATTTCCATTCGCAAGGCAGAGCTGAACAAGCAGATCCTGATTTTAAAGAGCCAGGAAAACGAGCAGGAACAGATTCAGAAGGAACAGGAAGAAGAACTTGCCCGGCTGGGAAAAGAGATTCAGAAGTATACAGGGGAGAGCCAAAATACGGAAGCAGAGATTCAGAAGCTCCAGACTCTGATAGCCAAAGGCGGCAGGGAGATGGAGATCGGGCAGACTGCCTATCACAGAGAGGCTTCCAGGCTGGAATCCTTAAAAAACCTCACGGAGCGGTATGACGGCTACGGCAATAGTATCCGCAGGGTGATGGAGCAGAAAAAGAATCAGCCGGGGATCAAAGGTGTGGTGGCGGATCTCATTAAGGTAGACAAGAGATATGAAACTGCCATAGAAACTGCTCTGGGAGGAAGCATTCAGAATATTGTAGCGGATAATGAAAATACGGCCAAGACAATGATTTCCTTCCTGAAAAAGAACCGGTACGGAAGGGCGACCTTTCTTCCTCTGACCAGTATGGCCCAGAATAAAAAGGCTATGGTGAACCAGGAGGCCCGAAAGGAGCCGGGTGTGATCGGCGTGGCCAGTGAGCTTGTGCAGGCAGAGCCGGAATACCAGGGGATGATTCATCATCTGCTGGGGCGGACACTGGTGGTTGACCATATGGATCACGGAATCGCCATTTCCAAAAAGTATCATTACTCCATCCGGATGGTAACCGTGGAAGGAGATCTCCTGAGTCCGGGCGGTTCCCTCACCGGAGGCGCGTTTAAGAACAGCAGCAATCTTCTGGGGAGAAGAAGAGAGATTGAAGAACTGGAGTCCAGTGTGAAGGCTTTAAAAGCCGATATGGATCAGATGCAGAAAACGCTGGAGGGTTACAGAAACAGCAGAAATGCCCTCCGGGAGCATCTGGGCAGCCTGGGAGAGAAGCTTCAGGAGCTGTATCTGGCAGAGAATACTGCCCGGATGAATATGACCTCCGCAGAGGAACGGTACGCGGGGATCCGGGAACGATATACCAGACTGGGCCAGGAGGCCAAAGAGATTGAGACGCAGATGTCTGAGATTGCGGACAGCAGCGGTTCCATTCAGGGAGAGATAGATGCATTTGACCTGAGAGAGGCAGAACAGAACCGGATCATTGAGGAAACGCAGAAGCTTCTGGAGGAAAAGCGGGAGGCAGAAGCCCTTCTTTCCAGGGAGCTGGAGGAGATTCACCTGGAAGCTGCCAATCTGTCCTCAAAAAAGGGATTCCTGGTGCAGAACTTGAACCGTATCACAGAGGAAATAGACAATCTGGAGCAGCAGCTGGCGGATATGGATGTAAATCTGGAGGAGGGAGCCAAGGATATTGCCAAAAAGGAGAGGGATATCTCTGAGATTCAGAAAACCATAGAGGCTGCTCGGCAGACGGAAGAGGACGATGAGAGGCAGATGAAGGAATACCTGGCCAAAAAGGAAGAGATAAATCTTTCCCACAAGTCTTTCTTTCAGAAGCGGGATGAGCTCTCAGGACGCATGAATCTTCTGGACAAAGAGTGCTTCCGACTGAACGGCCAGAAAGAAAAGCTGGAAGAGTTCCAGGAAAATCAAATCAACTACATGTGGGAAGAGTATGAAATTACACTGGGGCAGGCCCTGGAAAACCGGCCCGAAGAACTGGGAGAGCGGGGGGCAATCAAGAAGAGCATCGCCGGAATCAAGGATGAGATCCGCAAGCTGGGAGATGTGAATGTGAACGCAATTGAAGACTATAAAAATCTTCTGGAGCGCCATACCTTCCTTGCTGCCCAGCATGAGGACCTGGTTAAGGCAGAAGAAACGCTCCTGGGAATTATTGAGGAGCTGGACAGCGGGATGCGGAAACAATTTACCGAGAAATTCGCCCAGATCCAGGTGGAATTCGACAAAGCATTCAAGGAACTTTTCGGGGGCGGCAAGGGAACTCTGGAACTGATGGAAGAGGAGGAGGGGGATGTTCTGGAAGCAGGGATACGGATTATCTCGCAGCCGCCTGGAAAGAAGCTTCAGAATATGATGCAGCTTTCCGGAGGGGAAAAGGCTCTCACCGCCATTGCACTGCTTTTTGCCATCCAGAATCTAAAGCCATCTCCCTTCTGTCTTCTGGACGAGATCGAGGCTGCTCTGGATGACTCCAACGTAACGAGATATGCACAATATTTACATAAGTTGACAAAGAATACACAATTTATTATTATAACACATAGAAGAGGTACCATGACGGCTGCGGACCGTCTCTATGGTATCACCATGCAGGAGAAAGGAATCTCCACGCTGGTGTCTGTCAACTTAATAGAAAATGATTTAGACAAGTAGGAGGAGAAAGAATGTCAGAGGAAAAGGAAAAGCGCGGCTTTTTTCGCAGACTGGTGGAAGGCTTATCCAAGACCAGAGACAATATTGTATCCGGCATAGACTCCATTTTCAGTGGTTTTTCCAGCATTGATGATGATTTCTATGAGGAGATCGAAGAGATACTGGTTATGGGCGATATTGGAATTAATACCACGAATGCGATTATACAGAACCTGAAGGAACAGGTGGCAGAGAAAAAGATCAAGGAGCCCTCAGAGTGCAAACAGCTCCTGATAGACAGCATTAAAGCGCAGATGGATGTGGGGGAGACTGCCTACGAATTCGAAAACCAGAAGTCTGTCGTACTGGTGATCGGCGTCAACGGGGTGGGGAAAACCACTTCTGTGGGAAAGTTGGCCGGGAAGCTGAAGGATCAGGGAAAAAAAGTAATCCTGGCAGCCGCAGATACCTTCCGTGCGGCGGCTACGGAGCAGCTGAGCCAGTGGGCGAACCGTGCGGGGGTTGAGATTATCACCGGCCAGAACGGGGCGGACCCGGCAGCTGTTGTCTATGATGCAATTGCGGCTGCAAAGGCAAGAAATGCAGATGTTCTTCTGTGTGATACGGCAGGAAGACTCCATAACAAGAAAAACCTTATGGCTGAGCTGAAAAAGATTTACCGTATCATCGAAAGAGAGTATGCGGACGCCCATCTGGAGACGCTGGTTGTGTTAGACGGAACCACAGGGCAGAACGCCCTGGTGCAGGCCAGACAGTTTAAGGAAGTGGCGGATATTACAGGAATTATTCTTACTAAGCTGGACGGCACCGCAAAGGGCGGAATTGCTGTGGCAATTCAGGCTGAGCTTGATATCCCGGTGAAGTATATAGGTGTGGGAGAGAGCATCGACGATCTGCAGAAATTTAATGCAGATGAATTTGTAAATGCATTATTTGATATTAAACAGGAAGAAGGATAAGGATATGTTAACATTAGACAGGTTCGAAGAAGCATCGGAAGTTGTAAAACAGGTAACCCAGGAGACAAAATTAGTCTACAGCGATTACTTCAGCAGACAGACAGGAAACAAGGTATACCTGAAGCCGGAGAATATGCAGCTTACAGGGGCCTACAAGCTCAGGGGAGCCTATTACAAAATCAGCACCCTGTCTGAGGAGGAGAGAGAAAAGGGATTGATCACCGCGTCCGCGGGGAATCACGCCCAGGGGGTAGCTTATGCCGCCAAGGCCTTTGGCGCCAAGGCAGTCATTGTTATGCCCACCACCACGCCTCTCATTAAAGTGGAGCGCACCAAAAGCTACGGGGCCGAGGTTGTGCTTTCCGGAGATGTGTATGATGAGGCCTGTGCCAAAGCGTATGAGCTGGCAGAGGAACATGGGTATACCTTTATTCATCCCTTTGACGATCCGGCGGTTGCCACCGGACAGGGAACCATTGCCATGGAAATTGTAAAGGAGCTTCCGCTGGTAGACTATATACTGGTGCCCATCGGGGGAGGGGGCCTGGCTACCGGAGTGTCCACTCTGGCAAAGCTTCTGAATCCAAATATAAAGGTGATCGGCGTGGAGCCTGCAGGAGCTAACTGTATGCAGGCATCTCTGGAAAAAGGGGAAGTGGTAACTCTTCCCAATGTGAATACCATCGCAGACGGCACCGCGGTAAAAACCCCGGGAGAGGTGATTTTCCCCTATATCCAGCAGAATCTGGACGATATCATTACCGTAGAGGACGATGAGCTCATCGTTGCCTTCCTGGACATGGTGGAAAACCACAAAATGATCGTTGAAAATTCAGGCCTGCTGACCGTAGCAGCTTTAAAGCATCTTCCTGTGAAAAAGAAAAAGATAGTATCTATCTTAAGCGGGGGCAATATGGATGTGATTACTATGTCATCTGTGGTACAGCACGGATTGATCCAAAGAGACCGTATCTTTACCGTATCCGTTCTTCTTCCGGATAAGCCAGGGGAACTGGTCCGGGTGGCAAGTGTCATTGCCGGGGAGCGGGGAAATGTCATCAAGCTGGATCATAACCAGTTTGTAAGCACTAACAGAAGTGCGGCAGTGGAGCTGAAGATTACCCTGGAAGCATTTGGAACGGAGCATAAAAAGCAGATTGTAACCGCTCTGGAAAAGGAAGGCTACCGGCCGAAGCTTATCCGGGCGAATCTGTAGCATGTGATTTATGGGATGGGAATGAAAAGGAGAAGGCAAAGCAACTAACGGCTGCTTTGCCTTCTCTTTTTCTATTTAAAACCCTATGCGCATCTTTTTTTGGGCCTGTTAAGCAGGAAAACGGCCCTCTCTTGCAGTCTCCAGAGCAGCTACCCTCTGTTCCAGGTTGTCCAGAAGATCGGTATGTCTGTTGGTTGTGATTTTGTAAAGCACCACATCATTTTCTGTCTCCAGAATTTGGTAAAGTTTTTTGTTCAGCTCTATGTGATTCTCGGCTATAATGGAAATATTGCGGTTTGTCACGGTCTCCAGTGTAGAGCTGACGGCCCGCTGCCTGGTATCCAGTGTTTCTATGTCCTGTTTGATAGAACGAATATCCTTCTGCACAGTTTCAAGTGAATGCTCCATGGAATCTAAGCGCTTTTCAAAAGAATCCATGCGCTTTTCAAAAGAATCCATGCGCTTTTCAAAGGAATCCATGCGTCGTTCTAAGGACTTCATGATCTGCAGCATTTCCTGTAAGATAGTTTGATCTTCCATTTATCTTCTCCTTTCTGAATTTCCCCCTACGTAAAGAGTAACACAGAAGAACGTCAAAGTAAATCGGACAAAGTACCAAAAAGAATAGTCGGCCTAGTCACTCTATTCTGACTTTACATCCCGAATTCTCATCCAAAGGATTCCAAGGAAGCAGAAGAGTGCAGAGAATCCCAGACATGCGGCAATGAGCACAGGAACGGGATAGGGCAGGTCACCCTTTGGATTGTTGGCATTCATCCCCAGGGCCATGAGAGAGAAGGGGGATAAAAGGCCAAATCCTTGCAGATACAGGCCCATTCCTGCAAGCCCCCCGGCAAAAGCAATGGCCACCGGAACCGCAAAGCTTCTGAAAATCAGAGCACAGAGCAGCTGGAAGGCGGCGATTGCCATTCCGGACAGAATCCCCAGAAGTGTCCACAGAAAAATCTCTCTCCAGGGAAACGGCGCTGTGAGGCCCAGGAAGATCCCTGCCAGAAAATAGAGCAGCACCAGAAACAGCTGTGTAATAAAAATCAGGCCTCCTGCAGTGAGCCATTTCCCCAGAAAAAGGGAGGAGCTTCTCACCGGAAGCGTCATAAGCAGATTCCAGTTGTGGTTCAGATGCTCCAGACGGAAGAGGTAGGAGCAGTAGAGCCCAATAAGAGCCGGAAAGAAAAAGTAGCAGTAAAACAAGGTGACCTGGGTCCAGAGACTGTACCACTGACTGGTAAGAATACCGGTGTTCCCGGCATAATTGGCACTCCCCAGAAATGCGGGGATCAGCGGGATACCAAGAACTGCCAGCCAGATACAGGAATGTTTCAATTTGCAGCGTTCGGTTTTCAAGATACGGTTCATGTCAGACCTCCTTTTTTCTTAGCAGAATCCGCCCTGCTGGATAAAGAATCACAAGGAGAATCACTGCCGGGATCCAGTCCGCCCAGGGGATAGGGATAAAAGTATAGTGAGCAGTTACCGCCTCCAAATCATAAGAGACAGCCACAGAGGAAAGGCGGGAATAATAGCCCCAGGGAATCAAAAGTCCCAGACTCTTCGGAAAAAGGTTGCTTAAAAACCCAATAAATGCCCCGAGGAGTCCTGCGGTCAGGGGAATTAACTGGTTGGCATACACCATGGAGAGAATCTGGTAAATGAGATAAATGACCAGATTCACCCCGGAACAAACCCAAAAGGCGTAAGCCAGCTGCCCCCCTGGCACAGGCCCGTAAAAGCCCTGGAGTTTTCCTGCGGCTGCAATCACCAGAGTCTGGAGAAACCCGCAGAGGAACATCCAGAGATAGCCGTACAGAAGCTTGCCGTGAAAGATTCCGGAAGAGGGGGTTAGGGTTTTTAACAGTTTCAGTGTCTGGCCTTTATGCTCCATGTCCCAGACCCTGGAAGCAGTTACAGAGGCCAGAACAGGCATGGTCAGACAGTTCAGCATCTGCGTGCCGATGATAACAAAGGCCCAGCCGTCTCTCAGATCTTCCCCGTCCATCCGGCCTGTGGTCCACAAGATCCATAAAAGCTGGAATCCCAGAATAAGAAGCGGCATCACCCAGATCTTCCTGTGGCGGCATTTGCGGGCCTCCAGTGCGAATGCGTTCATCAGAGGCTCACCGCCTTTCCGGTTAATTCCAGGAAGATATCTTCCAGACTTTTGCAGTCTTCTTCAATGCGGGCGATCCCCACATGTTCCGCGGTTAAAAGCTGCACATAGGAAGCTACTTCCTCGTCTTCTGCATAAGGAAGGGCGATCCTGTCTTCTGTTTCCTGAAAGGCAATCCCGTTGGTCCGCAGGATATTGGCGGCGCGGCTGTTGTCCAGTGTGCCCAGAAGAAGACGGCGGCTGCTCCTGGCGTGAAGACTTTCCAGACTGTTTTGAAAAACGAGTTCTCCCTTATGAATGATGCCTACTGTACTGGCCAGCTGGTCAATCTCCGTGAGCAGATGGCTGGATACTACTACCGTCATCTGCTCACGGGAGGGAAGGGAGAGAATGAGCTCCCGCATTTCCTGGATGCCCGCGGGGTCCAGGCCATTGGTGGGCTCATCCAGAATCAGAAGCCGGGGATGGGACAGAAGGGCACAGGCCAGCCCCAGGCGCTGCTTCATGCCCAGGGAGTACTGGCTCACCTTTTTGTCCTTTTGCTGGGTCAGGCGTACCGTCTTCAGCACTTCCTTCACATTAGCATCCGGCAACTGACGGATGGTCTGGATCAGACGCAGATTCTCTTCCCCTGTGAGGTGTCCGTAGTAACTGGGGGATTCGATAAGACTTCCCACATTTTTTAGTATGGACAGACGGCTGCGGGAATTGACTTCTTTTCCGAAGACTGTGATGGTGCCCCGGGTGGGTGCGGCAAGTCCCAGAATCAGCTTCAGGGTGGTGGATTTGCCTGCACCGTTGGGGCCCAGAAAGCCGTAGATGGACCCCTCCGGCACTGCCAGATCCAGATCCTTTACAGTCATAACCGTTCCGTACTTCTTGCACAGTCCGTTGGTTTTAATCATATATGGCATATTGCTTGCTCCTTTCTTTTCTCTCTGTCTCAAAGGATACCAGATTCCGCTTACAGGAAACTAAAGGCTGCCTTACATTTACCTTACATTTTGCCGGGGAGGCAGTTTTTTCTGCTTTTCTGGGGTATAATGAAGGAAAAATACTGTAAATGCTGAGAGGTGACATAAGTATATGGAATCAATTTACGAGTGCAAAATTTTGATCGTGGATGATGAGCGGGGGATTCTGGAGATGACAGAGAAGATACTCCGGCAGGAAGGATATTATAAAATATATAAAGCCGGCTGCTGTCGGGAGGCCAGGGAGGCATTCTGGCAGGTAAAACCGGAAGGGATCATTCTGGACGTAATGCTGCCGGATGGAGATGGGTTTCAGGTGATGCGTGATTTTCGCATGGAGTCCCAGGCGCCGGTGCTTTTTTTGTCGGCCAGGGACGAGGATGAGAATCGGTTGCTGGGGTTAGGACTGGGAGCAGATGATTATATTACTAAACCGTTTTTGCCCAGGGAGCTTTTGCTGAGACTGGGGGCTGTCCTGAAAAGGGTTTATTTTCCAGCGGTGGAACGGGATGGAAAGCTTCCGGTATTCCCGGTGGGGGAACGCAGCGTGGATTTGAACAAAGGCACTGTGGATTTTGGGGATGTCAGCCTGACTTTGACTGCCAAGGAGTACGCGCTGCTTAAGAAGCTTTATGAGAATAAAGGAAATATTGTTACCATAGACAGCCTCTGTCAGGCGGTCTGGGGAGAGGACAGCTATGGGTATGAGAATACACTGATGGTGCATATGAGAAGGCTGCGGGAAAAAATAGAGGAGAATCCCTCTGCGCCTGCACATCTTCTCACGGTACGGGGACTGGGGTATAAACTGGTATGAAAAGTTTTTTAAAGATTCAGATGCGCTACGGACTAATGGCAGCCGGGATTGCCTTGCTGCTGGTAGTGTTAAATATCACCTTTTTTCTGGGGTATATGCTGCGGTACGGAGAGCGTGGGATTACACACACCTATTTTAGAATGGCAGAGATTACGGACAGCCTTGTAAAGGAAGCCGATGGGTATCACATGCCGGGGGAATCTATGGCAACTGTTGAAAAAGAGTTTGTCTGGGCAATGCTGCTGGATGGGGAGGGAAATGTAGTCTGGAGCTGGGAACTGCCAGAAAAGCTGAAGAAAAAGTATTCCATTCAGGACGTAGCGGCATTTGCCAAATGGTATCTGGAGGACTATCCGGTAAAAACATATGTTCATCCGGACGGGATTGCTGTCTATGGGGAGGCGAAGGGCAGCACCTGGAAGACCAGGCTTGAGCTTCCGGAACAGGTAATCGCCTATTTCCCACAGGGGGTTTGGGGGCTGTTTCTGGTAAATCTCATTCTGGCTCTGGGGCTGGCCGCATTGCTGGGATACCGTTTGTTCCGGTCCCTGCGTCCTCTGGCGGAGGGAATTGAACAGATGGAGGAAAAAGAACCCACAGATCTGGAGGAGACAGGACCGTTAAAGGAGCTGGCAGCCAGAATCAACAGAACCTCCCGGGAGCTTGCCAGCCAGCATGCTGTACTGCAGAAAAAAGACACGGCCAGAACCACATGGATTGCAGGAGTATCCCATGATATCCGCACTCCCCTGTCTCTGGTCCTGGGATATGCCAGCCAGCTGGAGGAAAGTCCGCATCTGACAGAAGAGGAACACCGGCAGGCTGAGGTCATCCGTATGCAGAGCCTGAAGATCAGGCAGCTGGTCAGCGATCTGAACCTAGCATCAAAGTTGGAGTACGAAATGCAGCCTCTGTCAGTGGAAGACATACGTATGGCAGGACTTTTGAGGAAAATAGCCACAGAATTTATGAATCAGAGCAAGGGCGGGGACCTGGAGATTCTTGTGCAGATCCCCGAGGAAGCCCGGAATCTAAAGGTGCAGGGAGACAGAAAACTATTGGAGCGGGCCGTGGGAAATGTGATTCAGAACAGCATCAGGCACAGTGGAAAGAATGGAAAGTGCAGGATAGAGGTGCAATTAAAAGACATGGAGCAGCAGTGCCAGATTGTGATCACAGACAACGGACCAGGGTTCCCGGAAGAAGTATTGCGCCGCCAGGGAGACCAGCAGATGGAGGTAGGAAACAGCCACGGGCTGGGACTGAAAATCGTCCAGCAGATAGCCAGGGCGCATGGAGGGGAGATGGTGTTGGCGAACGGAGATAAGGGCGGGAGAGTGACAATAGAGATCCGCAGACAGTGAAAAAGGGACAGGGCAGGGGGGGA
>NZ_WKYV01000042.1:20291-52342 GCF_009677585.1 Lactonifactor sp. BIOML-A5
GTGGGACGTGTTCTTTCTAGAAAGAACACGTCCCACTTTCCCCCCTGCCCTGTCCCTTTTGAATTTATGTTGCTATTCCTGAGAATTCCCGTTACAATAGAAAAAAGTCAAATTTTAAATAAGCAGGAGAGTTAGTGTGAAAGAAAGTAAATTAAGCCAAAAACGTGAGATAGACACAAAAAAAGGCTCACATAGTGAACCGAATTAAGAGTATTCCCACCTTGGTAAAACGAGGCGCACCTGCACATCAATAGCAAACGGGTGGATGCATCTGACATTGATGCCGGGATGCCTTATAATTAAGTCTATTGTAACACGTAAACTAGAAGGTGGAAACACTTTCATTACTATTTGTGCCGCGCCCGAAGGCGCGCGGAATGGAGATTTATATGAGAAAAGAAGCATCCCTTGATTTATGGCACGAGTTATATGATGTTACCCTGAATCTGAGAGCCCTGGAACCATGGAATTATTTTTGGGACTCAGATATAGTTGCGATTGAGCTTGCGGAGGGGGAGGAACCTGTTTTCTGCAGTATTATGGGTAGAGGGGGTGTCTGCTGCGGAATCAGTGTCTATGAAGGATTTAGAGGGTTAGAGGATTTTGATATGCTGGCAACTTCTGACAAAGATGGATTCTCCCCGGAATATGCTATGAGTGATCAGAACTGTCTCACTTGTTACTTTGGGGACCGCGAGGAAGTGTCCAGGGAACAGAAGGAGATTATTAAAAACCTGGGACTGAAATTCAGAGGCAGAGGCAACTGGATTTACTTTGAGTCTTTCAAAAAACGGTATTCGCCGTACCTCCCGGATGAAAGAGAAGTAATGGTTTTGCTGGAGACGTTTAAAAATTTGTTCATGTCGGTCCGTGCGGTGAGGGAAGATCGGATACATATTAACTGGGACAACGGAGAGATGATGTACAGACGCTATAACAAGGAGAGGGAAGAATGGAATACATTTGCGGTTCCCCGTCCAATAACGAAGCGGACATATCCGGAATATAAGCTTTCAGATGAGATTCAGAAAGGACGGCTCAGGAAAAAGCCCAAAATCAACTGTGAGCTTTCTATGGATTTTGTATATATGAATGGCGCTATACATGACGAAGCATATGACAGACCGGTGAATCCCCTGCTGCTTGTGATTATGGATGAGATTTCAGACTATATAATTCATATGGAGCCGATAAAACCTGAGGAGAATCTGGCGGAAAAAGCACTGCAGTTTTTCTGCACATTCACAGAGCAGAACGGACGGGCAAAGGCCGTAAGGTACAGAAATCCATGGATAGCTGCGGCGTTAAAGGAAACCTGCCAATACTTTGGCACTAAACTGACAAAATCTTCCCTGGGTACAATGGACAAGATGATCCAAATGATGAGGGAACAGATGTAGTGAAACAGCAGACCTGAAAGGAAGGGAGAAGTGCATTGAAACAGCTCTTCTCCCCTCCAAATGTTTATCCCTATTTTACTTCTACCAACTCATATTCCTTCTGTCCAATGCCCAGCTTCACCGCATGGTCAATGGCCGCTTTCCAGTCCGTCTCAGGGAAGATAGCGCCAAAGTGATCATGTCCTTCATGGTCACATTCCGCCAGATATGTATTTGCCAGCACCGGCTGTGCGTTTACGGCATCGGCACAGGCTACATCCAGAGCCACCGGATCAAAGGAGGCAAACATTCCTACATCCGGCACGATGGCCGCATCATTTTCCCCGTGACAATCACAGTAGGGAGAAACGTTCATCACAAGGCTGATGTGAAAGTTCGGGCGTCCGTTAATGGCAGCCTTGGTGTATTCTGCGATTTTTCGGTTGAGAATATCGTAGGACTCGTCCGTTGCCGCCTTTACCGCATCTTTTGGGCAGGCACCGATACAGCGTCCGCAGCCCACACATTTGTTGTGATCGATGGAAGCCTTTTTTTCAGATACCGTGATGGCGTCGTGAGCGCACATTTTGGTGCACATCTTACAGCCTACACAGAGTTCCCGGGCTACATGGGGTTTGCCCGCACTGTGCATTTCCATCTTACCGGCCCGGGAACCGCAGCCCATTCCCATATTCTTGAGGGCACCCCCAAAACCTGTGGCCTCGTGCCCCTTAAAGTGCGTCAGGGAAATAAATACGTCCGCATCCATAATGGCCCGTCCAATCTTGGCCTCTTTTACATATTCCCCTCCTTCCACAGGAACCAGAACATCGTCTGTCCCCTTCAGGCCGTCAGCAATTATCACATGACATCCTGTAGAAAAAGGAGAAAATCCATTCAGATAAGCGCTGGAAATATGATCCAGCGCATTCTTGCGCCCGCCTACATAGAGGGTGTTGCAGTCAGTAAGAAAGGGCTTTCCGCCAAGCTCTTTGATTACATCAGCCACCGTCTTCGCATAATTCGGGCGGAGAAAGGCCAGATTCCCCGGCTCTCCGAAGTGCATCTTAATAGCGGTATACTTGTCTTCGAAATCAATATCCCCAATTCCCGCTGTCTTAATCAGCCGCTCCAGCTTCTGAAGAAGGTTATCTCCGATACGAGTCCGGAGATTGGTATAATACACTTTTGACATTTCCATAAAAACCTCCTAATATATTAGATTGCGATATTTCGCAAATGCTATTGTATAAATTGTATCATTAATGATAAGATAGTACAAGAATAAAAAGGGACAGGGCAGGTGCAAAAGGGGACGTGTTCTTTCCAGAAAGAACACGTCCCCTTTTGCACCTGCCCTGTCCCCAACATACAAAGGAGAGAATATTCTATGAGCAAATCTGACAAGTTACTATACCTGGAATGCTATTCCGGCATCAGCGGGGATATGACGGTAGGCGCACTCCTTGATCTGGGGGCCAGAGAGGAGATCCTCCGGCGGGAACTGGCTAAACTCCCTGTGGCAGGATACGAGCTCAAAGTGGGAAGAGCTAAAAAATGCGGCATTGACGCCTGTGATTTCGACGTGATTCTCCAGGATGAATCGTCCCATGGGGAGCACACCCACGGTCATCACCATCACGGGGAACATACTCACGGAGACTTCCATACACACCACCATGAACACCGCACCTACGGCGATATCAGCAGGATGCTTCAGGAAAGCTGTCTGGAGGAACCGGTTCTTGAGATGGCTAAAAGAATTTTTCGTGTGGTAGCAGAGGCGGAGGCCAAGGTTCACCGCATGCCTTTGGAGGAGGTTCACTTCCATGAGGTGGGGGCTGTGGACTCCATTGTTGATATTGTGGCTGCCGCAGTATGCCTTCACGATCTGGGAATCTCCCGGGTGGCGGTGTCTGTGCTCCATGAAGGTACGGGAACCACCTGGTGCCAGCACGGAAGAATTCCGGTTCCGGCTCCTGCGGTTCTGGAAATGATGGCAAGGTACGAATTGCCGGTAAAGATAACCGAGAATGAAGGCGAGATGATTACCCCTACCGGCGCTGCTATTGCGGCGGCTCTGCGCACGGAGGTTGCACTGCCGGAGCAGTTTGTGGTGAAAAAAATCGGTATGGGGGCGGGAAAGAAGGAATTTGCCCAGGCTAATATATTACGGGCTATGATTCTGGAAACCAAAGAGTCCTCCGGTCAGGAAGGCACAAAAGAAGGCAGGAAAGAAGACACACCCAAGGAGAGCGTCTGGGTACTGGAGACCAATGTAGACGACTGCACCGGAGAACAGCTGGGCTATACCATAGAACAGCTGATGAACGCAGGCGCCCTGGATGCCGGCTGCTTTCCCGTGGGAATGAAAAAGAACCGCCCCGGCTATATGCTGCAGGTAATCTGCAGGGAGGACATGAGAGAATCCCTGGAAAATCTCATTTTCAAGGAGACCACCAGCATCGGACTTCGGAGGTATCAGGAAAGCCGCAGAGTCCTAGAGAGAGAATTCGTGGACGCAGACACCCCCTGGGGAACCGCAAAGGTAAAGGTATGCAGCCATCACGGAGAGCGCTACTATTATCCGGAATACTCCAGCGTAAAAGAGATTAGCAAAAAAGCGGGGATTTCCTTGAAAGCAGCCTATGATGAGATACAAAAGGCGGCAGAACCCGGGGAAAGGACAGAAGAATGAAAGATAAGAGACAACGGCTCACAGAGATTACAGACACTTTTGCGAAGGAAGATATCTGCATTGCTTTCTCCGGGGGCATAGACAGCAGCCTGCTCCTCTGTCTGGCCGCAGAAAGTGCGGCAAGGCACGGGACAAAAGTCCACGCAGTCACCTTTGACACGGTCCTTCACCCGCGATGCGACGTGGAGATTGCAAAACGTGTGGCAGAGGAGGCAGGGGCTGTCCACCACATCATTGAGGTCAACGAGCTGGATAACCCAGAGATTCTGGAAAATCCCCAAAATAGGTGTTATCTGTGCAAAAAAACACTGTTTGGGCACATCCTGGATTATGCCCGGGAAAACGGCATATCCCACGTACTGGAAGGAACCAACCACGATGACCTGTCTTCGTACCGTCCCGGCCTTCAGGCCATCCGGGAGCTGGGCATCGAAAGCCCCCTGGCCCGGGCAGGGCTCACAAAGGAAGAGATCCGTCAGTGGGCGGAGGAGATGGGAATCTCTGTGGCAAGGCGTCCTTCCACTCCCTGCCTGGCCACCCGCCTTCCCTACGGCACAAGGATCGAGCCAGGGGTTCTGAGGCAGATTGAAGAGGGAGAGGCATATCTCCGGGCAAAAGGCTATGCCAATGTGCGGATCCGTGTCCACGGGAGCATAGCCAGAATAGAGATTGACAGGGAAGACTTCCCCCGGTTTATGGGGGAAGTCCGGGGGACGGCAGAACATATCAAACAGCTGGGATTTTCCTACGTGACCCTGGATCTGGAAGGCTTCCGATCCGGCAGCATGGACGAGTAGCAGAGAAAATCCCCAAAAAAGGAAGGGTGATGGACATGAATAACAGCAGGATCCTTTTGATAGACGATGAAAAAGATGTGCTGGACCTGATAGAGGAAGTACTTCGAAAGGACGGCTTTCAGGAGATACAAAAAGCGTATACCGGGGAGGAAGCTCTGCGTATCTGCCGGGAATTCCATCCGGATGCTGCAGTGCTGGACGTGATGCTCCCGGACACTGACGGCATCGAATTATGCAGGAAAATACGTGAATTTTCTATCTGCTCCATCCTGTTTCTGTCCTCCAGAAATGAAGATATAGACAAGATTCTGGGGCTCTCCGCCGGTGGAGACGATTATATTACCAAACCCTTCAGCCCCAGAGAGCTGGTCTTCCGGATCAAAGCGCAGCTGCGCCGCCAGCAGTACCAGAACACAGTTCAGAGTTCTGTCCTTTTAAAAGCAGGCCCTCTTACCCTGGACACGGAGAGCTGCCGCGCCTATAAAAATGGGGAAGAGCTGAGCCTGACCGGGCGGGAGTATCTTCTTCTCCTGTGCCTTATGGAAAATACAGATCGTATTATCAGCAAAGAGCGCCTCTATGAACAGGTCTGGGGAGAATACAGCAGCATCTGTGACAATACGATTATGGTTCACATCCGACATTTGCGGGAAAAGCTGGAAGACAACCCCTCCGATCCCCGGCAGATTGTCACAGTAAAAGGCCTCGGCTACAAATTAAAGAAAAGGACTGAGTAAATGAGAAAATCCGGCTACCGCACCATGCTCCATATTTATCTGATATTCCTCACTGCTCTGCTGGTTACAGCCGCGGCGGCGATCGGTCTTTCCTATTCCCTTATTACCCTGGAGAAACCGGGGGGAGGGACTGTTAGAAGTGACTGGCCCGCAGCCTTTGGGGAAGCATTTAAGGAACAGGTAGTCCCCGAAGGGGAGATTTCCCGTGTGAAGTCATCCGGACTGGAGCTTCTCCAAAAGAATCAGATTGGGCTGCAGATCCTGGACTCTCAAGGAAAGGAGATAACAAGCTATCGTAAGCCCGCAAAGGCAAAGGAAGCTTACACCCAGGCAGAGCTCTTGCAGATTGACAGAGCCGGATCCCTGAAGCAGTCTGACACAGCTGTCTATGTGGGAACCGCAGGAAAGGGGGAGAAGACCTGCATGTATCTCCTGCATTTCCCCATAAAAGTAGAGAAAATTACCATGTATGTAAATAAAGACAGATTTACAGGGGGAAAGGCTATGGTCCTGGCCTCCGCGGGAATTCTTTTCGCCGCAGTCCTTCTGGCCGGCCTTCTGTACGGGCTTAAGACTGCCGGGAACATGAGACATCTGGCCGAATGCATCAGAGATATCTCACAACGCCGTTACCTTCCCATTCAGGGGAGGGGAACATACCGGGAGCTATATGACAGCCTGAATGCCATGTACGGGGAACTTCAGGAAAGCGACCGTCTCCGGGAGGAGACTGCGGATATGCAGAGAGCATGGATCGCCGGCATCACCCACGATTTGAAGACTCCTCTGTCTCCCATCCGTGGCTATGCGGAGATCTTAGCAGACGAGGGAGAAAAGGCGGGGAAAGACTGCAGGCGTTATGCTAAAGTAATGCTTCAAAATGTGGACCGTATGGAAAGCCTGATGGATGATCTGAAAGTTATTTATCAGCTGGAAAGCGGGAGTCTGCCTATGGATTTTAGAGAACAGAACCTGGTGCGGTTTCTGAGGGAACTGGTTATCTGCCTGCTTAACGATCCAAAATACCAGGACCGGACGATTCATTTTGTATGCACAGAAGAAGAACTGCCGGTTTCCTTTGACCGGAAGCTGCTGGAACGGGCCGTTCTGAATCTTATGGTAAATGCTTTCGTACACGGAGACTCGGAAACAGAACTGACACTCAAGGTATCTGCCGGGGATGGGAATCTTGAGATAGCAGTGTCCGACAACGGCAGGGGAATGACAGAGGGGGAGGCTGCCAGAGCATTTGACCGGTACGTACGGGGGAGGATCACAGAACAGGGGCAAGAGGGCACAGGCCTGGGTCTTGCTATCGCAAAAGAAGTTGTAGAGCTTCACGGGGGAACCATTGAGGCGTCCGCCATTCCGGGTACAGGAACCACCTTCCTCATCCGTTTTCCCTTCCCTTAAGGTTAATTAAGGTTGTCTGAAACTCAGCTTAAGGCTGACAGTTTATCATTATGGTATGATAGCTGCCGGCCTTTTTTGATCCTCTACGGAGAAACAAAAAACAGGAGCAGCGTACAGGAGGTGTTCATTTGAAAATCATTATGAAATACATTCTAACGAATGTGAAAGAACGCAGGACAAGAACTGCGGTCATGCTGTTGTCCGTTATATTGTCATCTGCCCTGCTGTTTGTCTCGTGTTCCATCAGTGCATCCTATGAAAGCGCACAGAGAAAAATGGCCCGGGGAATATCGGGGAGTGCCGCCGCTGTGGTTCGTCCCGCAGGGGAAAGCGGGAGCATAGACGGTGCCCTGATTCCAGATCTGCCCTCTGTGGGCGCAAAAGCAGGGATTTTAAAAGGAAGTTCCGTGTATTACGAGAGCGGGTATTATGAGACCGTGGATCTTATTGCCGCAGAACTGAGACAGCTGGAGAATATCAACAAACCCCGCCTGACGGACGGCGGGGAACTGAGCGAGCTCTCTCCCGGGCAGATTGTTCTTCCGGACCGTTTTACCTCAAAGTTCGGAATTCAGAGAGGGGATACTGTTACCCTCAGGGTAAATGGGAACCCTGAAAGCTTTACGGTGGCAGAAATTGCCGCTTATGATACCCTGTTCATGCGGCAGACAAGAGGGGCCACCGCACTTTTATCCCTCCCGGATCTGGCCGGGATCCTGGGGAAGACAACAGGGTACAGCGAGATTCTTGTAAAGCCTGCAGAAGGGGTAAGCCGGGAAGCGCTGATCGCAGATCTGAAAGAGGCTCTCCCGGGGGATATCTGTGAGGTGTCAGAAGCGGCAGATGAATCACTCATCGAAGCCGGCGCCAGGCAGAAATCCATGCCCTTTTTTCTCATCAGCTTTTTCTCTCTGACCATGAGCGTTTTTATCATTTACAGCAGCTATAAGGTGATCACCCTGGAGCGTCTGCCCATTATCGGAACCTTCCGGAGCATCGGGGCGCCCAGGAAGACAGTAACAGGCATACTGCTGCTGGAGAGCCTTTTGTACGGAAGCATCGGGGGGCTGCTGGGGATACCCGCCGGTATCCTTGTGCTGAAGTTAATCCTCCGTGGGATGGGAAGCTCCCTGTCAGGAGGAATTGAGATTCCCGCAGTCTGCCCGCCTTTAGGCATTATCCTGTCATTGTCTGCGGCGGTCACGGTTTCTCTCCTGAGCGCCTGGATCCCTGCATCCCGGGCCGGCCGCCTGCCTGTGAAAGAGGTAGTGCTGGGGAAAACAGAAGAGAAGACCCGGCCCGTCCGTCTTACCATGGGAATCGGTGCAACTCTCTTTCTTGCATCCGCTGCCCTTCCCCGGCTGGTCTCAGGTACCATGAGGTACGCTGCGGGAGTGTTTTCTCTTCTGGGCCTGATTGCTGCAGCCATCCTGGTGATTCCTCTCTTTGCAGATCTCTGCTCCATGGGCCTGGAACGCCTGTACGGCCTTCTGTTTGGGAATGAGGGCAGGCTCGCCGCACGAGATCTTAAGGGAAATAAGAGCATTGTCCAGAACATCACTCTGCTGTTTATCAGCATATCCGCAGTGATAGCCATTCAAGTGGTGGGAGATTTTGTAACAGCCTATATCACAGATGTATTCCGGGACGCAGAGCTGGAGGGATTTGCAGACGGGCCCATGGACCGGGAATTTGTGCAAAAGGTGGAACATATGGAGGGCATTCACCGTGTGGTTCCAGTCTATGTATATAATAATGAAATTGCAGCAGATCAGACACCCCTGCCCCGGGCAGAGGCTACAGAGGATCTGGAAGCCTACAGCTCCATGTTCGGGCTGACTTATACAGAGGAAGGGATGGAGACGCAGGCTGCGGCCGCCTTCCGGGATAAGCGGGCAGTTCTTCTCAGCGAAGAGTGCCTGAAACAAAGGGACCTCTCATTGGGGGATACACTTACCCTGTCCGATGGAGACGTCTCCTATCCCTATACGGTGACCGGCAGCTTCAAGTCACGCGCCACAGATGTGGAGGCAATCATTCCCGCTTCTATGGCTGTATCTGATTTCGGCAAAGAAAGGTATGGACTGCTGGCCTATACCGCCCGGGATCCGGATGGGATTATGGTACAGATCCGGGATCTCTTCGGAGAAACCTCCAACTGGAGCCGGACCACAGAAGAATTCAACCAGGACGCGCTGTCTACTGTGGAGGCATTCCTTCAGCCTATGCACAGTATGACTTACTTTATACTGTTTCTGGCAGCCGCAGGGGTGATCAACAATCTGCTGATTCAATATATCCAAAACCGGCGCACCGCGGCCATGTACAAATCCGTGGGCCAGAGCCGCCGCCAGTACGTAAGGATGACGCTGCTCGAAGGATTTTCGGCCGGACTTATGGGTGCTGCAGCTGCGGTTGCAGTCTCTTATGTGGAAATACAGACCATTTTCCTTGTGGCAGGACCTAAAATTGCTATGCAGCCAAGGCTGCATGGGTCTGTTTTTCTGGCGGCAGGAGCTATGGGAATTGCAGTGAACATGGCAGGGTGCCTGGTGCCCCTGATTAAAAATAGAAAAATGAAAATCGTGGAAGAAATTAAATATGAATAAGCAGTCAGGAGGAATAGAAGATGAGAGTATTCAAAGAAAAGACAGCCGTAGCGTGCAGAAATATTGTAAAAGAATACAGCGTGGGCGGGGAGGGAGTCAGAGTACTGGACGGGATCTCCCTGAAGGTCTGCAGCGGAGAATTTGTCTCCATTATGGGGGAATCCGGTTCCGGAAAGAGTACGCTCCTCTATATCCTGGGGGGACTGGACAGACCTACAGAGGGAGATGTCTGCATAAACGGCACGGACATCTCCGGTCTGTCCGATGAAAATATGAGCAGGATGCGCCGGCAAAAGATTGGATTTGTATTCCAGTTCTACAACCTGATTCCCAATCTGAACGCGGAGGAAAATATTATGCTGCCTCTGCTTCTGGACGGAAAGCGGGCTGTGGATTACAGCGGCCGGCTTGCCCAGATGCTGGAGCTGGTGGGGCTTACCCAGCGGCGAAAGCATACCCCCAGGGAACTTTCCGGAGGACAGCAGCAGCGGGTGGCCATTGCCCGGGCACTTATGAGCCGGCCGGAGATCCTCTTTGCGGACGAACCCACGGGAAACCTGGACAGCCGGACCGGGGCAGAGATCATGTCCCTGCTGGAAGAGATTAACCGGGAGAGGGGACAGACGATTATCATGGTCACCCATTCCCCGGAAGCGGCCAAAAGCAGCAGCAGAATCATTACCGTACGGGACGGAAAGCTGAAGGAATAATACAGGCCGGCCTCTGCTTTTTCACCTCCGTCTCGAAATTCTTTACCGATGATCCAGAAGAAAAAAATTGTGATATAATACAACTGTTTAAACACTTAAACAGAAAGGAGCCGGGTATGGAACATAAGGCAGACGACATAAAGAAACTACAGGAGGAATTTATCAGCTGCCAAAAGCTTCTGACAGCTCTGGGAGACAGCAACAGGCAGCACCTGCTCTGTATTATGCTGGAATGCGACTGCAGCGGAAGCAGGGTGATTGACATTGCGGAAAAGACAAACCTGTCCAGACCTGCAGTTTCCCATCATATGCAGATACTAAAAGGCGCCGGCGTGGTAAAATCCAGAAAAGAAGGGACCTGCATCTATTATTATCTGGATCCCTGTGACAATGAAATCGGAAAGATCATGGAATTATGCGCCCATATCAGGGCAATTATGAAGTCAGTGCCCGACAGAAGCGGGGAAGAATAAGAGGAGGAGTGTACCGTATGATATTTTATTTTTCAGGAACAGGAAACAGCGCTTACATTGCCAAAAAGATTGCCGGGATCACAGGAGACAGCATTCTTTCCATGAACGAACGCATCCGGAAGAAAGATATTTCTGAAATTCACTCTGAGAACAGCCTGGTGTTTGTGGTGCCCACGTATGCCTGGAGGATCCCCAGGGTGGCAGAGGAGTGGATCCGCCGTACATCTTTCACCGGGAATCCCCGTGCCTATTTCGTTATGAGCTGCGGGGGCAGCATCGGGAATGCCGGCAAATATCTGCGGCGGCTTTGTGAGCAGAAAAAATGGAGGTATATGGGTGCAGCGGAGATTGTCATGCCGGAAAACTATATTGCCCTGTATGAGGCTCCAAAGGAAGAGGAAGCAATACGGATCATAGAACAGGCGGAGCCCTCCATCCAGGCGGCGGCAGATATCATTCGAAAAGAAGCGCCGTTTCCCGGGAAGACGGTCACATTAAAGGACAAAATAGACAGTTCCCTTGTGAATGATGTATTTTATCCTCTGATCGTGAAGGCAAAACAGTTCAGGGCAGAGGATACCTGCACAGGCTGCGGACGGTGTGTCAAAGAGTGCCCTCTCAACAATATCTCCCTGAAGGATAAAAAGCCTGTGTGGGGGAATACCTGCACCCACTGCATGGCCTGTATCTGCAAATGTCCGGCAGAAGCCATTGAATACGGGACGAAGAGTGTGAACAAAGTGCGCTACCAGTGTCCCCGGTAAAGGGAGGTGTGAGAAGTGATTTTTTATTTTTCCGCAACTGGAAACTCAAAGCATGCGGCAGAAGTCATTGGAAAGAAAACAGGTGAAGAGCTGAAAGATATCACAGAGTGTGTGAAAGAAAACCAATTTGCTTATCAGGTCTCCGGGGAAGAACGGATCGGCATCATATCCCCTACCTATTGCTGGGGACTGCCGGCCATCGTAATGGAATTCCTGAAAAAATGGGAGGTGGAGGCGCAGGACAATACCTATTTTTACTTTGTGACTACCTACGGAACCACCACAGGCCAGTCGGGAAAGCGGGCAAATGAATACCTGAAAGTAAAAGGCTATTCCTTTGCTGCATACTATTCCGTAAAAATGCCGGATTCCTGGACGCCGATCTTTGATTTGTCAGATCCTGAAAAGGTAAGAAGAATCAATGAAAAAGCCGAAGAAGAGATACAGCAGACCGCAGATAAGATAAGCCTGAGGTTCCCGGGGAATTATATGCGTCACAGAATTCCCGATTTTGCGTCCAAAATCTACTATAAGACTTATGATACAAAGCGCAGGACAGCCCACTTCCGGGTGGAGGACAGCTGCATCGGCTGCGGCCTGTGTGAAAAGAAATGTCCGGCGGATGCCATTACCCTGAGAGAAGGGATCCCTGTGTGGACCAGGGAGAAGTGTGTTATGTGTCTGGGGTGCCTGCACCGGTGTCCCCGGTTCTCCATTCAGTATGGAGAAAAATCAAAGAAACATGGACAGTACGTATATCCCGGCAAATAATAGGTATGAGCAGGGGCGGCGCTCTGCCAATCAGGTTACGGAACGATATTGAGAGCATGGGATGAAAGAGAGTGAACTGCTTTTATGTAGAAATATATTGACAAACATCTATATGTCATCTACAATGGACACATAGACAAATATCTATGTGAGGTGAATATATGAATACGATGGATATTGCATTGATATGCAAAGCCCTTGGGGATTCAAACCGTCTGCAGATTGTGCAGATGCTGTCTGATGGGGAAAAATGCGGCTGCCAGCTGCTGGAGAAGTTTGCAATAACGCAGCCAACGCTGTCTCACCATATGAAGATCCTGTGGGAATGCGGGTTGGTGGAAGCGCGGAAAGAAGGGAAGTGGAGCCATTATTCTCTGAACTGCGACACACTGACGGGATTTAAAACATTTATAGAAGGCCTGTCCTGTTGTAAAGGCGGGGGTGACGGCAAGTGATATGGGAGTTTATCCAGGAACAGATACTTGGGATGAAGTGGCTGAATGAATGGATTGGCAGGCTGCTGAACGGCGCGGGGCTGGATACAGCGTCACGGATGGGAGGCAGTGTTCAGTTCTTTCTTTATGACGTTCTGAAAATCACAGTTCTGTTGTGCATCCTGATTTTTTTCATTTCTTATATACAAAGTTATTTTCCGCCGGAGCGCAGCAAAAAGATTATGGGACGTTTCCATGGAATCTGGGCCAACGCAATGGCTGCCTTGCTGGGTACTGTGACACCCTTTTGCTCCTGCTCATCCATCCCTCTGTTTATAGGGTTTACAAGCGCGGGACTTCCCCTGGGGGTCACGTTTTCCTTTTTGATTTCCTCTCCCATGGTGGATCTCGGGAGTCTGATCTTGTTAATGAGTATTTTCGGCAGCAGGGTAGCGGTTATATACGTTGCTGTAGGGCTGGTGATTGCCGTGGCGGGCGGTACTTTAATTGAAAAGCTTCACATGGAACCCTATGTAGAAGAATTTATCCGCGAAGCAGGGGGAGTGGATATCGAAGCTCCGTCTCTGACACAGAAAGAACGGCTGTCCTACGCAAGGGAGCAGTTGATCTCCACCTTTAAAAAAGTGTTCCCCTACATCCTGGCAGGCGTGGGAATCGGCGCGATCATTCATAACTGGATACCGGAAAGCTGGGTAGAGACGGTTCTGGGCAGTAACAATCCCTTTGGAGTCGTTCTTGCTTCACTGATTGGGATTCCTATGTATGCCGATATTTTCGGAACCATTCCGGTAGCAGAAGCTCTGCTGTATAAAGGCGCGCAGCTGGGTACTATTCTGGCATTTATGATGGCAGTTACCACACTTAGCCTGCCGTCCATGATCATGCTCCGCAAAGCCGTCAAGCCAAAACTTTTGGGGCTTTTCATCGGAATCTGTACGGCAGGGATCGTTCTTATGGGATACTTGTTTAACGCATTTCAATTCTTAGTGTTATAAGGAGGATGAGAATATGGGGTTAATGAAGAAAAAGGTTGCGTTTCTCTGTGTCCACAATTCCTGCAGGAGCCAGATTGCGGAAGCATTGGGAAAACATCTGGCCAAAGATGCTTTTGAAAGCTATTCCGCGGGAACCGTAACAAAGCCGCAGATTAATCAGGACGCAGTAAGGATTATGAAAGAACTCTATGGAATCGATATGGAACAGACCCAGTATTCAAAGCTTATATCAGAGATCCCCAGCCCGGATATTGCAGTGTCCATGGGTTGTGAGGTGGAATGTCCATATATCGGAAGAGACTTTGATGATAACTGGCAGTTACCAGATCCTACGGGAATGGGGGAGGAAAGCTTTATTGCTGTCATAAAAAAAATTGAGGAAAAGATTATAGAGTTAAAGGCTATGTTAAAGTAGAAACTGCCCTCAGAAAAAGAGCCGGACGCGCGCATGACGTCCGGCTCTTTTTTTGAGGCTTTATCCCAGATTCTCTCCTATCACCTTCTCTACCGCATTCACAATATTCTGGTACCCGGTGCATCGGCAGAGATTCCCTGCCATGTGCTTTTTGATGGCTTCCCGGGTGAGCTTTTCCCCACGTTCCAGGAGAACCGTGGCAGACATCACAAAGCCGGGGGTGCAGAAACCGCACTGAATAGCTCCTTCCTCGATAAACGCCTCCTGGATCCGTGTGAGCTCTCCGTCTGGTCCCACAAGCCCCTCCAGGGTGCGTATGTTTTTGCCGTCCGCCCACACGGCCAGGTAAATACAGGAATCAATGGTTTCCCCGTCGATGATAACGGTACAGGCGCCGCATTCCCCCACTTCACAGCCCTTCTTCACAGAAGTAAGCCCCAGCCGGTTCCTCAGCATATCCAGCAGAGATTCCCTCACATCTACATACTCAGCGATTTCTTTTCCGTTCACGGTACATCGTACCAGCTGCATCTGTTTATCCATGATCTAGCCCTCCTGTCTCTTGACTGCTTTTTCCAGGGCCCGGCGGGCAATCTCCCCGCCGATCTGAAGGCGGAACTTCTTCGAAGCCCTCCAGGAATCCCTGGGATTGATTTCCTCACGCACCGCATCCTCTGCCAGCTGGTACAGGCTTTCTCCCACAACACGCCCTTTCAGCTTTTCCTCAGCCGCTCTGCACCGGAGGGGAACTGGAGCGGCGACACCGAAGGTAATCTTCACATCTTCCAGTACCCGGGTCATAGGCTCTACCCTGCAGAGGACGGAGCAGCTTAAGGTGGCAATATCCATGGCATTTCGCATGGAATACTTAATATAGTATCCGCTGTATCCCTCATAATGGGATCTGGGAACCACAATGTGGGTCAGAATCTCATCCTGCTTCAGATCCACACGGCCGGGACCTAAGTAAAAGTCCTGAATGGAAGCGGTCCGCATCCCCCTGGGACTGGCAATCTCCAGAAGCACCTCAAGGGAACAGGCCGTGGGAGCACTGTCCGCGCTCACCGCTCCGTTGCAGAGATTCCCTCCGATGGTTCCGATGTTGCGCACCTGAGGACCGCCTACCTGGTCCACGGCTTCCCCCAATACGGGAATATATTTCTGTATCACGGGATCCCCGGTAATATGGCTGAAGGTAGTGGCTGCGCCGATGCGGATATCTCCGTCCTCTGTGAGAACTACACCGTACAGCTCGGGTATCTTCCGTATGGATACCAGCTCACAGCCGGACATCTTCCCCTCCCGGGTCTTGATGAGCACATCGCTTCCCCCGCAGATAATCCTGGCGCCGGGGTGTTCTGCCAGAAGGGCAGCGGCTTCATCGATGGTATTTGCTTCATAATAGCCTGTAATATCATACATGGCCTTTCCCTCCTTCTATAGTAATCCTGCCTGGTCAAAGGCATCAATGAGTTTCTGGGGTGTCAGAGGATTCGAGTTAACAGCAACCCCTGTGGCGTGGAGCACCGCATTGCGGATGGCTGGAGCTGTGGGAATCGCCGGAGGCTCACCTAGGGCTTTATTCCCGTAAGGTCCGGTGGGATCCGGCTCCTCCACAAACTCCACGGCCAGATCCGGTGCGTCCAGAGCGGTCTGAAGCTTGTAGTCCAGAAGGGTACCGTTTAACACCCGGCCGGTCTTGGGATCTATAAGCATCTGCTCCGACAGTCCGTAGCCCAGCCCCATGGACATTCCGCCGTGGACCTGCATTGTGGCAAGCCGGGGATTTAAAAGCGTGCCGCTGTCGTGAACCTGGATAATATCCAGAACCTTCACCTTGCCCAGCTTCATATCCACCTCCACCTCCACAAAGCAGGCGCCGAAGGAGAGGGCGTTGTCTTTTGTCTGCAGAGATACCTCTGCGGTGATAGCGGAAGAGTTCGTAAGACTGTAATAGCTCTCCATAGCCACTTCCTCCAGAGAAATAGCCTCTTCCCCATCCATATAAATCATCTTCCGGTCCAGTGTCAGTTCCCTGTCGGTATCGTTAAGGAGTGTTCTGGCATAGGCCAGAATCTTTTCCTTCAGCTGGAGGGCGCACTGCTTCACTGCATTCCCGGTGACATAGGACTGACGGGAAGCATAGGCTCCTGTGTCAAAGGGCGTCACGTCTGTATCCTGGTTGGTCTGGATATGTACATCGGCAGGGTCAAGGCCCAGGGTCTCCGCGGCCATCTGGGTAAATACAGTATCCGCGCCCTGGCCGATCTCTGTGGCGCCCACCATCAGCTGCACGCTGCCGTCCTGGTTGAGCACCAGCCGGGCGCCGGAGATCTCCAGGGAAATCGGCCATACGCCGGTTTTATAGCTGAAGATTGCCATCCCCACACCCCGGCGGATGGGACCGGTCTGGCGGGCATAGGCCGCTCTCTTTTCTTTCCAGTGAATATAGTTTGCACCTTTGTCCATACAGTCCACCACATGATTCGTATTAGCTGCAATAGGAGTGAGGAAGGGATCGGCAAAGAACCCTTTGTATACATTCATTTTGCGGAATTCCAGCGGATCCATCTGCAGCTTGTATGCCGCGTCGTCCATAAAGCATTCCCCTGCAAAGGCAAACTGGGGAATTCCGTACGCACGCATGGCGCCGCCCACCGGGCAGTTGGTGTACACTGTATAGGCAGAGGCCCGCACATTCGATACCTCATACATATGCCTCCAGGCGGTAGCTCCGTTTGCCACAATGGCATGGCCATGGGAGGCGTACGCTCCCTGGTTGGAGACTGCAGTCATATCCTTGGCCAGTATCCGTCCGTCCTTACGAACTCCCATAACAAGGTCATAGTGGATGGAATGGCGGGTTCTGGTGTTGCAGAAGGTTTCCTCCCGGGTAAGTTCCAGCTTCACGGTCCGTCCTCCCACCTGGGTGGTGAGAAAGGCATTCAGGGGTTCGTAGAGCACATCCTGCTTATTCCCAAAGCCCCCGCCGATGTAAGGCTTGATCACCCGCACCTTCCCCCAGGGAATCCCCAGGGCCTGGCCGATGACCCGCTTTACAATATGAGGGATCTGGGTGGAGGTCACTACCACAATCCGTCCCTTGTCCATATACGCGTAGGAGACAGGATTCTCTATATGGCAGTGCTGTATGATGGGAGTGTCGTAGGTTCCGCGTACAATGACATCGGATGCTTCCAGTGCCTCATCCACCTTTCCCAGCTCATAATTGCTCTGTGCCAGAATATTATCCGGCTTTTCCTCGTGCACCGGAGGCGTGGTGCCCTTCATGGCAGTGAGCGGATCCGTGACAGGCGGATACTCTTCATATTCTACTTCAATGAGCTTTAAGGCCCTGGAAGCAGCTACCTCATCCTCCGCAATAACAGCGGCAATATCGTCTCCGTAATAGCGGATCCGGTCGGTGAGAAGACTCCGGTCAGCCACATCCTGATGGGCCGGCTCCACAGACCAGGGATGGCCGGGAGTGGGGAACTTCGTGTCAGGCACGTCCCGGAAGGTAACTACCTTCACTACCCCTTCGAGGGCCTCCGCTTTACTGGTGTCAATGGATACTACACGGCCATTTGCAATAGAAGCGTGGTACACTTTGGCGACCAGACATTTATCCAAAATCATATCGTCCGTAAACTGTGCTCTGCCGGTGACTTTTTCATAGGCGTCCACACGGGGGATACTCGTTCCGATGGTCATATACATCCCTTCCTTTCTTATAAATAAATCATTGCTTAGAGGTATTATAACATACTGTAGAGAGAGTTCCAAATAGAATTAGCAAAAATATTTTGATAAATACAAAAAAATTGTTATCTGTACATGGTAAACTATTTGCGAAAGAATCTTATATGGCCTTCTCTGTTTATCCGCATATTTTTCAGGAATTTATGAAAGAAATATAATAAGGAATAAATTGCATGGTAATAAGGAGGTTTTTTTATGTCAGAAACAGTATTTGGCTATATCAGGGTATCATCAAAGGATCAGAACGAGGCGCGGCAGCTGGCGTCCCTGAAGGAGTATCACATCCCGCCGAATCAGCTCTTTATTGACAAACAAAGCGGCAAAGACTTTAACCGGCCGGCTTACCGAAGACTCATGCGCCGCATAAAGCCGGGAGACCTGCTGCTGGTAAAAAGCATTGACCGCCTGGGAAGAAATTACGATGAAATCCTGGAGCAGTGGCGGATTCTCACAAAAGAAAAGAGGGCAAATGTACTGGTGCTGGATATGCCCCTTCTGGACACCCGGACAAGAGGAAATGACCTTACCGGAGTATTCATCGCAGACTTGGTCCTCCAGATCCTGTCATATGTGGCCCAGACAGAGCGGGAAAACATCCGCCAGCGCCAGGCTGAAGGCATCGCGGAAGCCAAACGGCGGGGCGTCCGGTTCGGCAGGGCCGAAAAACCAATACCGGAAGGATTTGCAGACATTGTAAAAAAATGGAGAAAAAAAGAAATAACCTGCGAGGAGGCATTGGAAAAATTAGACATAAGCAGAAGCTATTTCTTCAAAAAAGTTAAGCAACTTCAACTATAAACAGGCGAAAAAAGCAGAAAATAAAAAAAGAGTACATATAAGATTATATATGTACACTTCTCTGTACTCTGCAAAATGCGACAATTTATGCTAAAATAGCTAGGTATATTATAACAAATAAACGAAATAAATCAAGTGTTTTAATGTGTACACTAATGTACTCTGCAAGAACAAAGAATTTCATATGACTTCTTGCTAAATAACTATTAATATATTATACTAGATTTAATAAAAATGCAAGTATTTCAAAGTACACTAGGAAAAACTGCTGTTAATAGAATAGCAGAAATGCAAAAGATACAGCTCCGGCAAAATCAGTGAAAGCTGGTGGCGCAAAGCTAGAGGGCCTAAGCTTACAAAGAGTATGGCAGCCAGTTGCACAATATCATGGCATCACTTAAAAAATTGTCTTACAAAAGATATCGTGAGAGAGCTTATAGAAAAATGCGAATCATAAGCTCTTTTTTTGTGCGCAAAAAACAAAAAAAGTAAGAGGAATCATAAGGAGTTTTTACGGAGGAGAAGGTGAAAGTATGAAATGGTTTTTAAAGACAGCGGCAGTGTTGGGCAGCATCGCCTGCTTAACCTGGGGGTCTGTTCTGGTTATCTTTGCCAGAAACAGTGAAGTGAGCAAACAGGCAGTTACATCCCTCAGTTCGGCTGTAGATCCCAATCTGGCTATTATAGCGGCCGGGATTGCAGCGCTTGCGGGCATCATTGTATATGCAAAAAGGAACAGAACCAAAGAGAAAGGATAGGAAAGGTGGCGGTGTGTCAAAGCATCGCCGTTTTTCGTGGGATAAAGCAAGAGGCGGGATAATTTATGAGTGTTAAAAATAAGAAAGATAATGTATGGATACAGAGAGCTCTAGTGATTGTATTCATGGATATACTGGCAGTTCTGGCATCGTATATGCTGGCGCTGTTTATGCGGTTTGACTTTGTGTTTTCTAAAATACCAAGAGTTTACCTTGAGGGGTATCTCTGGTCTATGCCCTTTTGGGTGATATCTACGGTGGTGGTATTCTATGCCTGCCGTCTGTATCACAGCATCTGGCGTCTGGCTAGTGTTGCAGAGGTGAGAAGAATCATCGCTGCATACATAATTCTAGTGCCCATTCAAATTTTTGGCATGCTGTTTATGCATCTGCGCATGCCCAGATCCTACTATTTCATGGGATATATTATCTGCCTGTGCCTGACAACAGGAATCAGGTTTTCCTACAGACTCTTACGGCTGTATACCAGCCGGAGCCGGCAGGATGGTCCTGGCATAAGGGATCGGATTATGATTATCGGGGCAGGTTCCGCCGGACAGATGCTGTTAAAGGAATTATTCAACAGCAGGCGTCTGAATTCAAAGGTATGCTGTCTGATTGATGACAATCCTTCCAAGAAAGGACGTTTGCTAGAGGGGATCCCCATTGTTGGGGGCAGAAATGATATTCCGGACATGGTGAAGGAGCATCACATTACCAGCATTATCCTGGCAATACCGGCAGCGACCGCGAAGGACAGAAAAGAGATCCTTGATATATGCAAGCATACAGGGTGTAAGCTCCAGACCCTCCCGGGCATCTACCAGTTGGTGAAGGGGGAGGTGAAGGTCAGTCAGCTAAGAAACGTGGAAGTGGAAGACCTTCTTGGAAGAGAACAGGTAAAGGTAAATAATGAAGAAATTTTCCATGCCATCGGCGGGAAAGTGGTCTTGGTTACCGGAGGCGGAGGTTCCATCGGCAGTGAGCTCTGCAGGCAGATCGCCAAGGCAGAGCCGAAGCAGCTCATTTTATTTGACATCTATGAGAATAATGCGTATGATATTCAGCAGGAACTTTTAAGGACTTACCCCAAGGAGGAATTGAATCTGGTTGCCCTGATTGGATCCGTTAGAAACACGAACCGACTGAACTGGGTTATGAATACCTATCGGCCGGATATCGTATTCCATGCAGCGGCCCACAAGCATGTGCCCCTCATGGAGGACAGCCCGAATGAGGCGATAAAAAACAATGTACTGGGCACCTACAAAACAGCAGTGGCAGCCTGCCGGGCCGGGGTAAAGAAGTTTGTGCTTATCTCTACGGATAAAGCGGTGAATCCTACCAACATCATGGGGGCTTCCAAGCGGTTGTGTGAGATGGTGGTGCAGATGATGAACCGGCAGCATGCCAATACAGACTTTGTGGCAGTCCGGTTTGGCAATGTGCTGGGGAGCAACGGAAGTGTGATCCCGCTGTTTAAAAAGCAGATTGCGGCCGGAGGGCCGGTGACGGTGACGGATAAGAGAGTGATCCGGTATTTCATGACCATTCCGGAGGCGGTGTCCCTGGTGCTGCAGGCCAGCTACTACGCCAAGGGTGGCGAGATTTTTATCCTGGATATGGGAGAACCGGTGAAGATTGATGATATGGCAAGGAACCTGATCCGACTGTCCGGGTATGTGCCGGATGTGGATATCCCTGTGGTTTATACAGGACTGAGGCCTGGAGAGAAGCTGTACGAAGAGCTTCTGATGGAAGAAGAAGGGCTGCAGGAGACAGAAAACGAGCTGATACATATCGGGAAGCCTATTGAGATGGATGACGAATGGTTTAAGAAGAAGCTGCGGCAGTTGGATGAGGCTAGTTTTAGGGAGAGCGGGGAGATGAAGGAGATCGTGGCGGAGATAGTGCCGACGTATCATCCTGAGGGGAATAATTAAGGGATAAGCCTTTAGCTAGGGTTAAGAATAACTTTGCAGTGCATAAAGTTAGTGCTATGACGAAATAGTGCATATGCTGCAGGCAGAAGAGATGATTCCATGAAGTCTAAGGAATAAAAAGGAGGCAATTATATCAGGAAGGATTGATAAGCTGTAACCTTTTACTATGACTGAAATAAATATAAAAAACAGACTCTCCGATTTTTACATGGGGTAGGACAATGGTAACAATAAAAGTAATGAAAAGCTATGGAAAATAAGTGAACAATAATGGCAGACAATATTTCAGTATGTCAGAAAAAGACCACAATGTGCATCGGATGCTTGTTATGAAGGATGAGATTATTTATGGGTTTGTGGCGGCTGTTTTGGTGGTGTTATGTGGAGGATCGGATAAGCTGCCAGTAACGAAAATACTCCAGCAGGTGGCTGTATCAGTAGTATGTATATTTGCGTCAAGGCTGCCCGGGTATGTAAATGAGTATATGGATAGTTTTGGAAGTATGTGGGCATTTAATGATGTATCCGGTTATTGTTCACAGTTTACATGGCCTTTTTGTTTATCTGTGTGCAGAGGTATATCTTTCTGCAGGGAAAATCATATTTGTAAGAATGCTGTCTCTGGTGGGTGTTAATTTGTTTTAAAAGCTTTGGCAATCTGTAAAGTTTATTGCTATGCATATAGGCGCTCAATCAGTATACACCAGTTGTAAAATTGCTGGAAACAATGCTCAGTATCCTTTCTGAAATTGCAGAGAAATTACTGATGAATGTAGAATCTGCATATATCGCAAGCAGCAATATTCTGACAAATATTTGTAAACTGTAGCATAAGATTTCTAAATCGCATAAACGAAGGAGTAAGATTATGTTTAGGACTAAGAATATAGATATAAGAACAAACAAGAGGGAGTAACATAAATTATGGCAGACAATATAAAAAGCACCATAGCATACAGCACGCCGGATATATCCAAATTGGAGATTGCAGAAGTGGCAGAAACACTTCGTTCATGATGGATTACTGCAGGACCAAAACAAAAGAACTGGAAAGATGTATAGCAGAATTTTGTCGTACGAAAAAGCAGGTATGCTTAAATTCAGTTACTGTAGCAGAAAAATTGGACTTGAAAATTCTTAGAGTTAAACCAAGAGATGAAGTGATTGTACCGGCATATACTTACACGGCATCCGCATCAGTAGCAAACCATTGTGATGCGACTGCGATATTTGTGAAAGCGTATGAGGAACAAACTGGAGAAGAAAAAGGTGATAGTACATATAAGAATTATAAAGAACAGAAAAATCCGATGGTGGGTAAAAAAGTAATCTTTGAAGATAATGAAGATGAACAGGAAAATTCAGATGGTGTCAGAGGACATTTGGACGTAGTAGATGATTCTGATTATTAAAGATAGTTTTTATGAAAAGTATGTGAAGCGTGACATTGACATCATTATTTTTTTGGTGGATTAGTTGTGATGGTGGCATAATAGGGACAACCAGGAAAAAGTCCTTATTTTATGCGGGTTTCACGAGTTTTGGTTTGTTTCCATTTTAGTAAAAAACTCTAAAATGGTCAACGATAACGAGTGTCCCGAAGGAGTGATGGCTTCTTGGGTACTCTTATTTTTGACCCACATTAAGAAGAGTAAATACAACGGAATGGAGGTACACCAAAGCTCATGAGGTTTAATCCTTATGGGCTTTTGGTCGTTATAAGTGGTTTATTTTTATTGATAAATGCGATACAAATGTATTGCATAAAATAAATATAATGCAATACAAAATAAATGTCAATATATAGATAGAAATATAAAGGTATGAAATCATTATTAATAATTGGAGCCGGTGGACACGGGCAGGTCGTGTTTGAAATAGCTCAGAGTTTGGGATATGAAAGAATAGATTTTCTAGATGACAACTATGATGGAGCTATTGGAAAGATAGATGACATCGAGAAGTTTTTGGAATATGAGAATGCGTTTTGTGGAATTGGAAATAACCACTTTAGAGGACAAATAATAGAACGATTACTGAGAGCAGGATATAGAGTGCCTTGTTTAATTCATCCAACAGCATATATTAGTCCTTCTGCTGAAATCAGAGATGGATCCGTGATCGAGCCAATGGCAATCGTTAATGCACGAAGTACTGTCAAAGATGGGGCAATTGTTTCTGTAGGTGCTATTGTTGATCATGATGTTGTCATAGGAAAATGTTCTCATGTTAATGCAGGAGCAATAGTAAAAGCGGGCGGTTTTGTTGAAGATTATGTAGTACTAGATGCTGGGAAAGTTAAGATGGGATATTAGGCTAGATTTATCAAACATGTAATCATACGAAATAAAAAAGGGAGTTGCGATGCTGATGAAAAAGAATACATTGAAAAAAATAATTGGAATAACAGCAACTACGGTAGGCGCAGCATTTGTTATTACGTCCATTATTGCAGCAAAGAAAAAGGCAAATAGTCAATATCAAAATGATACAGATGAGCAGAATCCTTTAGAAGGAAAGAAGGTTGTTTTTGTCGAAGATGAAAATGACAATCCAAATGCTGATGGAGTGAAGGGACACCTTCAGGCTATTGGTGAGAGTGAGCATATAGAAGGTATATACGAAAAATATATTAAAAGAGGGATTGACATAGTATTAAGCTTCGGCGGTTTAGTGGCGTTGAGTCCCTTATTATTAGGCATTTGTGTGGCTATAAAAATTGATGATCCAGGCCCAGTATTATTTACACAGAAAAGATTGGGTAAGAACAAAAGGTATTTTAAATTACATAAGTTTAGAAGTATGAAAATGTGCACTCCTCACGATGTACCAACTCATATGCTAGATAATCCAGATCAATACATAACGAGAGTAGGAAAGTTTCTTAGAGCACATAGCTTAGATGAATTACCACAGATCTGGGATATTTTTATTGGTAATATGTCTGTTATTGGCAAAGGTGAGATAATTAAGCAAACCAAGAAAAATCCAGTATTTTCGGTGGCTTGCGGCTATTAAGTTGAATCCCCTTTCGGTGCACAGTTTTGGGTGCAGGTTAGTAGAAAAGTAGAGTCAGGAGAAGAAAATGTTTCTTGTGTTTGCTTTGTTTAACCCATAGATAAAGCCCAAAACTGAATAAAGGAGGTTGAACTTAATAGCCGAAGTGATCTGAAATCACTCCGGCTATTTGTGATACAAAAAACTAGATTTTCCCTGCATATAGTATAAATTAAGGGAAAACAATAAGCAAGAATAAAAATAACCAATTGCTTGTAAGGAGATATGAAAAATGGCAGATGTAGAAAAAGTTGTTTGCGGTGGAAATGAAATCATTAAGAGAAATATCCCGTTTAGCCCACCCGACATATCTGAACTGGAAATTGAAGAAGTAGCAGAAGCTCTTCGCTCTGGTTGGATTACCACTGGTCCTAGAACAAAGGAATTGGAAAAAAGACTTGCAGCTTTTTGTCATACATCTAAGGTTGTATGTCTCAATTCAGCAACAGCTGCGGAGGAATTGAATTTCCGCATTTGTGGTATTGGAGAAGGTGATGAAGTCATCGTTCCAGCATATACATACACAGCAAGTGCTAGCGCTGCAATCCATTGCGGAGCGAAAGTAGTATTCGTTGATTCTCAGGTAGACAACTGTGAGATGGATTATGACAAGGTTGCAGAAGCCATTACTGAAAAGACAAAAGCTATTGTGGCAGTAGATCTCGGGGGAATCATCGCAGATTATGATCGCCTTTTTGAAATTGTGGAAAGCAAGAAGAGCATATTCAAGGCAAAGGCAGGAGATTCTCTTGGAGCAAGAATTCAGCAGGCTATTGGTCGTGTGATTGTATTTGCTGATGGTGCGCACAGTTTAGGTGCATCAAAGAACGGTAAAATGGCTGGCGAGATTGCAGATTTTACTGACTTCTCATTCCATGCTGTTAAGAATTTTACGACTGCAGAAGGCGGAGCAGCTACGTGGAAAGATATTCCTGGAATTGATAATGACGAGATGTACAAACAGTATCAGCTGTATTCTCTTCATGGTCAGAGCAAAGATGCTCTTGCTAAAACACAGATTGGAGCGTGGGAGTATGACATTGTTGGTCCTTGGTATAAGTGCAATATGACTGACATCATGGCGGGTATCGGTTTAAGACAGCTTGATCGTTACCCTGGCATTCTTAATAGAAGAAAAGAAATTGTCGCTAAATATGATGCGGTTTGTGATGAGCTTGGTGTAAAACATTTAGTTCATTTCACTGATGAGAGTATCAGTAGCGGTCATTTGTATTTGACTCGTATTCCAGGTGCTACAGATGAACAGAGAAGAGAAATTATTATAAAGTTGGCAGAACGTGGTGTGGCTACAAATGTTCATTACAAGCCATTGCCAATGATGACAGCATATAAGGAATTAGGATGGGACATCAGTGAATTCCCTAATGCCTATGCATATTATGAAAATCTCATCACTTTGCCTCTGCATACAAAATTGAGTGATGAAGATGTGGAGTATGTGGTTGAGAACTTTAGAGAAGTGGTTAAGGAATACATCTAAAAAAGATTTTATTTTAGCGTGTGTCATAGGAATTTATTTTGGTTCAGTGCTCTGGATTACTTTATTGTGCAGAGATTTAGTGTACACACATAGATTCATTACACTGTTTTGGTCATATCAAAGAATATTTGCTGGAGATAAATCTTTACTGATAGAAAACTTTGAAAATGTGATAATGTTCATCCCTATGGGATATTTTCTTCAGATGCTTCAAAAAAAGCGTTGGAAAGAAATAGCTGTAGCAGCGGTGTTGGTTTCACTTGGAATTGAGTTAATGCAGTATATAACAACTCTTGGGATTTTTGAGGTTGATGATGTCATTCATAACACCATTGGAGCGTTGCTAGGTTATTTGGTGTATAAGATAAAGCCCATGGCAATCCATATTAAATGTAAGCGAGTTGTAATACCGATGGCTGTTTCAGCTGCTTTGACGTTAAGTTTTTGGTTTGGCCTGGCTGAATATAAAGAGTACATAAATCAACAGAGAATGGTTCCTTACGCAGCATTGAATGATAGCGATGGTAGGAGAAATTTGCTTATACCGTTTGGAGAAGATGGTTACTGTTGGAATACGGCCGTATATGTGAAGTACATTGATGATGGAAGCATCAAGATTTCAGGAGAATCCGATCGCCGTTCTTGGTTTATGATTGCTGAATTGAAACTGGAACCTGGAGAGTATATTTTTAAGGGATTGTCAGGAGTTGATGAGAATACGGTTGCTATCGAGTTAGAGTATTTCGATAAAGATGAACATGACTATATCAGGTTAACACCAGATATTGGACCAATTGATTCTACAGAGTTCACCTTAAGGAAAATGACAAAGATAAGAGCGTATGTTGGAGTTTATCCGGGATGTGAATGTGATGTAACTGCAAGACCGGTGATTTATAGAATGGGAGATTAAAAGTGCTTAGAAAATGGGAAGAATTACCTGACTTCATGCAAACAGACGAAGTCAGACCATATTATGACAGCTTGAATAAGAAACGAATAAGTCTTGCTCTGAAAAGAGTTATGGATTTTGTTGGAGGAATAATTCTACTTATTATTTTAGCCATTCCTATGGCAATTATTGCTGCTTGGATAAAGATGGATTCAAAAGGACCTGTATTTTATAGACAAGAACGGGTTACTATTTATGGTAAGCATTTTAAAATTCATAAGTTTAGAACTATGGTTAACAATGCTGATAAGATTGGCTCTGCTGTAACTGTTGGAAATGACAGTCGTATCACAAAGGTTGGGGCAAAATTAAGGGGCTGTCGTCTTGATGAGCTTCCACAGGTTCTGGATCTTATTTCTGGCGACATGAGCTTTGTAGGCACCAGACCGGAAGCTGTGAAATATGTTGAGAAATATAAACCAGAATATATGGCTACATTACTTCTCCCAGCTGGCATCACCTCTGAAGCATCTATTCGTTATAAAGATGAAGCTGAGTTATTAGATGCAGCATATGATGTAGATAGAGTATATGTGGAAGATGTTCTTCCAGGAAAGATGAAATATAACCTTGAGGCAATCAAAAAATTTTCCTTCTTTGGAGAAATCGCTACAATGTTTAGAACTGTATTTGCAGTGCTAGGAAAAGAGTATGAGTAAGGAGTGGTGCATATGTGCCAAAAGCTTTCAATAGGAATAATTGCGTATAATGAAGAAGAGTTCCTTCCTAATCTGTTGAACGATATGAAGGCTCAAAAGTATCCTCATGAACAAATGGAAATTCTGCTTATCGATAGCTGTTCAACAGATAAAACCAAAGAGATAATGCAACAGTTTAGAGATGATAACCTTGATTTTTATTCTATCCAGGTTCTGGATAATCCTAAAAAGATTCAAGCGGCTGGTTGGAATGTAGCAATCCAAAATTATACTGGAGATGTTCTAGCAAGGATAGATGCCCACACGAAAGTAATGCCTGAATACTCTGAGAGGGTAATGAAGACTATTCAAGATGGAGAAATGGTAGTAGGTGGAATTCGTCCTTGTGTGATTGAAAAAGACACTTCATGGGCAAATGTACTATTGCAAGTTGAAAACTCTTTGTTTGGTAGTAGTATTAATTCGAGTAGAAGAAGTACAGAGAAAACATATGTAAAAACGATGTTTCATGCTGCATATAGAAGAGAAGTACTGGAAAAGGTTGGTTTGTTTAATGAAAAACTTCTTAGAACTGAAGATAATGAATTTCATTATCGAATTCGAGAAGCTGGATACAAGCTATGTTACGATCCAACAATAGTTTCTTATCAATACGCTCGAAGTGATTTTAAGCGAATGGTTAAACAAAAATATGGAAATGGATATTGGATTGGATTGACACTAAAGATATGTCCAGGGTGTATCAGTATATACCATTTAGTACCAGTTGCATTTGTATTGGCAATTGTTATCACAAGTATTATGAGCTTATTTGGAATGGGACAATTAGCAATCCTGATGTGGGCAATATATGCACTGTTTGCTGTTGGTAATACAGTCATTTCGGGAATTCAGCATAGATTTTATATGGCAAGCATACTTATGCCATTTATGTTTCTGGTATTGCATGTTTCTTACGGAATTGGGACATGTGTAGGATTGGCTAGTACTGTTGTCAATAAGGAGTAAATGTTTAGTATGAGCAATACAATGAAAGATGATATTAAAGTCGAAGTACTCACCACTACTATGGGAGCGTCAGATTTTAGTTTGATAGAAAAGATGAATATTCAAACTAACGCAGTTATTGCAAATCAAGCAGATTCATATAGCTATACGGAGAAAATATTAAATCATAACACATGTAGGTTAATTACAACAAATACCAGAGGGGCTTCATTAAATAGAAATATCGCAATCGCTCATTCAACCTGCGATATAGTCCTTTTTACTGATGATGATACCGTATTAGTCGACGGATATGAAGAAAAGATTATTGAAGAGTTTAAAAAGAATGAGGAGATAGAGGCTATCAAATTTTTTGCGGTTTCTTCTGCACCTGAAAGACCACTATCATTTAAAAAGCCTGAGAAGCTTGCAAAAGCTAGTTTACGACATATCATGTCATCAGGAATTCATGTTTTTGCAATTAAGCGTGATGTATTAATCAGAGGCAATTTTCGATTCAATGAGTATCTGGGTCCGGGGAGACAATGGAGCCATGGTGAGGACAATATATTCATTAAGCAACTCATGGATTCAAAAGTCAATGTTTATGTATCGCCTGTTCAGCTTGCCACAATTAATCAGCAGGAGAGTAGCTGGTTTACAGGTTATGATGAACATTATTTCTTTACATGTGGATTGCTTTATAGATACTTGTATGGTCATTTGAGCATTTTAGCAATACTAAGAGGTTCTTACAACCACTATAAAAATACAGATAAATCATATAAAATACGTGACTTAGTAAGATTTATGTGGAATGGTTCGATTTATGCAAAAAAAATTAAAAGATAAATATCTAGGAGGTATGGAATGATTAACAGAATATGTTTTATCGTTGATGGATATCCCTCAGAATATAGAGTTGTTAACGCTTTTGTAGAAGCCTTGGTTAATCAAATGGTTGATTTGGGTAAGGACTGTTGTGTTATTTTCCCGCAGTCAGTAAATAAAGCGATAAAGCTTAAAACTAAAATATTACCAGATGTGTATGAAAGAAAAACGCCTGGTGGAAATAGCGTTACAGTGTATTGTCCTAAGTATATTTCGTATTCATCAACGAAAATAATGGGGATAAATACAGCTTTTTTAACAAAGGCCTCTTTTCAAAATGCTGTTGAAAAAGTGTTCAAAAAATTAAATGATACAAAACCTTTTGATGCAGTATACGGACATTTCTTAAATCCAGCAGGAATGGTGGCTTCATATTTAGGATCAAAATACAATGTGTCTTCTTTTTTTGCTTATGGTGAAAATGGTACATATACTATTGATTATTTTGGAGCTCAGAAAACGAGTGAACTCGTTAAGAGTTTAAATGGAGTAATATCTGTCTCATCTGTAAATAAAGAAATATTAATTGAAAATTCAATCGTTAGCGAGGACATTATTGGTGTATTTCCAAATTCAATAGACCAAAGAGTTTTTTGGATGAGGAATAAAAAAGAAATGCGTGAGAAGTATAATATGCCTTCAGACGCATTTATAATTGCTTTTGTGGGTAGGTTCTTGGATGTAAAAGGACCTCTGCGACTATCACACGCCTTAAATGAAATTAATAAAAACAATACAGTTTATTCTCTGTTTATTGGAGAGGGAAGTGAAAATCCAACATGTGAAAACATACTCCACTGTGGCCCTTTACCACATGATATAATTCCAGAATATTTATCTTGTGCCGATGCTTTTGTATTACCAACATTGGCAGAAGGATGTTGTAATGCAATAATTGAAGCAATGGCATGTGGCCTCCCAATAATTTCATCAAATTTACCATTTAATAGGGATATTTTGGATTGTGAGAATGCGGTATTAATTGATCCAACTAGCGTAAACGATATTGAAAAAGCAATACTTTTATTGAAAGAGGATAATTTATTAAGAAAAAAAATGTGTGCGTCATCGCTAGAAAAAGCTAAAAACTTAAATATTGAAAACAGGGCAATCAAAATATTGGAATTTATGAACGAGCATCAAAGATAGGAGCAGTTAACAATGATGAAAACAGAAACGCCAAATGTTTTGCATAAAGCCTGGTTTTTGTTAACTGTATGTACCATTTTCTATTCTTTCTTTTTTCAATATGGTGTGAAATCAGTTAGTGGATTAATGATGGTTTTATGTGCGCTCCTTATTGCTTGTGCTGTCGCGCATATATTAGTTATTGATAGAGGCGTGTTGTTTAAGAGTAATCTACGACCAATTCTTGGTTTTGTATTCACAGCTGTTATTAGTACGATTTTTACAGCGAAAGGCCTTTACGGATCTTCGCAAAGTATCCGTATGATCGAATATGTGCTGGTTGGATATTCATTGTATTTATTATTATCGAGATATCCACAGTTTATTAATGGAATAATGTGGTCATTTACGATCTCCATTTCATTAACATCATTTTTTGTTGTTACAAGAGGCGTTGTAAGTACATCTGCAGGCGGTATTGGCTTAGGTACATTAAATATAAATACCATGTCCAGCTATATCTTGTTGGCGTTCTTCTCCGCTTTTTACTTATTGCTGCAAAAACTTGGTAAGTTACAGTCAGTTTTACTTATTTTTATGAACTGTATTTGCATGGTAGCATTAGTTGCGGGTGCTTCAAGAAGAGGATTTGTTGTTGGAGTTATTTTTATTCTTTTTTCAATCTTTTTTGCATTAATTCCAGCGATATCAAAGAAAAAATCATATAAGCGATTTGTTTGGTCCTTTGTATTTATTGTAATAATAGGATTAATTTCATATTTTGCATTCGACTATATTATGAATAATACATCACTAGGTATTAGATTGATGGGTATTAATAATGCTGGTGATAGTTTGCGTGAACGGTATCAGAATTTTGCAATTAGTGCTTTTATTGAACACCCGATATTTGGCATAGGATTAGGTGGGGTTGAATATAATATGGGTGCATACTCTCATTCGTTATACTATGAGACTCTTGCTTGTACTGGTGTTTTTTCGGGCGTTTTCTTGGGATATGGAATTATTAAGTATTTGCTTGATATGTTAAAACAAAAAAAGTGGTACGTTTTAGAAGACAATAATAAATTTGAGTCGGTGATATCGCTTTCAATTGTTTTTTTGTTTTCTATTATTTTGACTGGCATAGCAGTTGTTATGATTTATGAATTATATTTTTACATTGTTATGTCTATTATTGCAATAATTATTACAAATCATTCCAATATGACAAAGGACATCTCTGATTTGAATGATTTTTGATTAACAATAATAGAAAAACGAAGATTTTATTTATGATATGTTTCGCATTCTTGTCTATGTGCATTCTGCGGAGCCCAGCGGACTCTGATGCGTTTCAGAGCGGACGCTATGCGGATCATAACGGACGCCCCAAAAC
>NZ_WKYV01000043.1 GCF_009677585.1 Lactonifactor sp. BIOML-A5
TCAAAATGGACGATTAAAAGTTTAATAGGGATAGTATGCGCTTTTTTGGCTATCCGATGGTTTTTGTTTCATAGTAAATAAGCCAAGGGATTTTCAGTTAAGTAAACCTCTCAGCTATGTAAAAATTATTGTTTTGTTAATCTTTCTTCATTTTCGTACATTTCATAAAATATACTAATTCCATTCCGTATATAATCAGATAGCTCTTTCTTTTTATCCAAACCAACTAAATATTTTACGAAGGTCTTTTTCTCCTCCAATGATTTTCCTATGGTATCACTACTTAAGTTTAGCATTAACGACAAATTCTGATTAAATGTTTTTGTTGGATCATATCTATTTTTATTCGCAAATAATTGGGTAATGATATCAATTACAGTTACTACATTGTTTTCCTCAAATCCAAGTAACTGTACAATATCTATTTTTTCTTCATCATATTTCTTCAATTTGGCGTGAAGTGAATCAACTTCACGTTTCAAGATATTGATAGATAAAACCATTGTTGACATTATCATTTCAATCCTACTTACAAAAACTTTCCACAATTCAACAGTCATATCTTGTGGTTGAATAGTAACAAAAGCAGCTTTTTTATTATCATCAAGAGAGTATACACCAAAAGAAGTTTCCGACTTACTTCCATCAACATGATATAAGTAAAGTTCAAAAAACAATATATTTTGAGTTAAAGAACTAACATCCGGAGATTTGCAAATTTTCACTCTATATGAAATTGTTTTCCATAAGTCAAAAACCACATATCTATACCCATCAATATCATCATATTGAAAAAAAGCATTTGTTCCTACTTCTGAAAGCTGGTCAATCGCAGTATAGTAGTTTCCATCAATTATAATATCAACTGGACAAACTTCACTTTTACCCAATATATAATTCACTATTTCACTATTTTCCTTTATGAGTTCTTCTATATGGTTCACATAACAGTACCATTCATAAGCCATTTTAGCTACGCTATGAACTGCATAAAATCCAAGAAAATTATCAGAAGAAACCGTTTTATGAATCGTAACATCACTTATATTAACGGTAGAAATGTCTTGTCCCTTACTAATTTTCTCTATCTTTGGCATAGGTGCCATTATAACTTTTTTTCCGTCATCATCAAATCCAGACACAACATTTTTAGGAGCATATAGTGCTTCCCTTGTACTAATTTTTACATTATGCATCTCTGTTCCATCTACTGATATATCTGCCATATACTGAATAGGTTTTCCGTCACGTGTAGAAAAACCCAAGTGATTCCTAAAAAAGTCTAAGTCACCAACAAATTTTTTTTCGTAATTATCGTTAGTTAACGCATTATGCGTTTTACATACAAAAGATTTAGTTAACTTTGCACCTGTAATTGCATATGTGATTATATCAGATGAGGTAAGTTCTGTTTCTGAATTACAATAAATACATTTCATGATAATATCTCCGTTCTATTTATTTCACTTCATTCCAAAAATCTTCCCATATATTTTCTATTGCAATTTTATCACACGTTAGAAATTCTTTCTATCTCTCCAATTTAATAAAGTGATGTCAAAAACGAATTTATTTCACTTGACTCATCTTATACTTTTTTGTAAACTGTAAATGTACATTAAGTTAGCAACAGGTCTTGGTTCGATTCCAAGTATCGCTACCATAATAGGATTACTGTTTAATTCTATCGTTTCAGGTCTAATCTATGATACATTTAAATTTGTGTTGATGGAGGGAACAGATACTATGAAAGAAATCTTATTTTTAGGTCTAGGTGGTTGCGGCGATATAGTGTAAAGGTAGCACGTAGTTAATAAGCACTACCCTAGACCTCCAATTATTCTGAGAACTCCATGCGGAGTTCTCTTTTATATTTTCTTATGAAATTAGCCACATCAGCACTCACGCCGGCACCGCCTTTTTTCAGTCAGTTCGCTATAAAACCCCTGCCTTTTTTGCCCGATTTTTCCCTCGATTTTTCCCTCGATTTTTCGCTAAAAATCACTATATCTTGTGATTTAACCCCTCTATTTTCCTTTCAAACCACAATTCCGCATCATTATTACCGACTCGACATGCCTTGAGGAGACAATAAGTATGCTGCCAAGACCTAACAGTTCCTTGGCGGCAACACATCTTCCGTCATAAATGAGACCTATTCATCTATTTTTCTTCAAGCTTTTTAATGGTATCTGTATTGATTTGTTCTATGGTTTTCAATTGTCTGATTGCCAATTCATTTAGCAATTTTAATCGCTCCCCCTGCGGCTTTCCTTGCTCAATTAGAATAGCATTATAGCTTTCCATATTAGACAAGACAAGTAGCTGGTTTAGTGTAGCATCATCTCGCATATTGCCAGCTTTACCGGGGTTTTGCTCTCGCCATTCTTTTGCGGTAATACCAAATAATGCAACATTCAGCACATCTGCTTCACTGGCGTAAGTAACGGATATCTGATACGGCGTCAGCTGCGGCGGAATAAGATTCCCCTTAATTGCATCTGTGTGAATTCTGTAATTCAGTTTTGCAATTTCACGGTTTAAATTCCAATTTAATGAAAGGCGGCTACTATCATCACTTTTCAATCGTTGATAGTCTTTAATGATATACAATTCAAACTCAGGGGAAAGCCATGCTGCAAATTTTAATGCAATATCTTTATGTGCAAAAGTTGCAGCATATCTTCCTTGCTTTGAGGTCATTCCAATTGCAGCTGTCGTTTCAATCCAACGCTTCGGTGTAAGCACAAAAGCATTACGACCTGCTTCTCGGTCAATTCCCTCGAATTCGAGGGAATTGAAATCAGGGTTATGTATTCGCTCCCAAATCCCCAAATATTCAACTGTGTTACGATTACGCATCCAATTATTAATCACATCACTTGGATAATCTGCATTTTTATAGCGTGCAATATCCGTCAATGATAAAAATTCATCTTGAAAATTATGTGTATATATGGTTATATCTACACCTTTAGCATGAATAGTTTCTTTTACAGGCTTTTTCATAGTGATTTTCCTCTCATGTTTATTCGCTAATCTACACACTTTATTTTATATCTTTTTTTGCCTTATTACAACATCAACCTTCTTGTTCTAATAATTGCAAAGACTAAAGCCCTCGACACGCACCAAAGGCTTTAGTCTTAGCAATCACAGCATAGGAGTGGGGAACACCCCCACTCCTATTTTACTGCCTATTCATAGTAGTCTACTTCCTGTTTCACCACAATCCCCGAGTGGAATTGTATCTCCAGCCTCATGCCCTTATGCACTTTGATGGAGGATATGAGCCGTTTTACAAGGTCTTGGTCGAACTCTCGCACCTGTGGGTTTACTGTAGTAATCGCTTTGTCCAGCTGATCCACACGCTCCTTATAGTTTTCCGCCTGTTTCTGTGCCTGCACCATTTGGATTTTTGCTGTTTTCAGTTCATTTATCTGCTCGAATAGCTGCTTATATTCCGCATCAAAATCCTCGCTGACAGCTCCTTGCTTTGCGTTATTTTCTATGAGTACCAGCATTTGCTGTTGCAGCTTTTCTATCTGCTCGTCATATTCCGTTGTAACTCCTTGAGTACTGTAGCTGCCGATGACTCTGATGACATTTTCTCGGAAGGTGCCTATAAATTCACCTGTATTTTCCACCACACTGTTTATCGCTGTCATGATGGCATCGTGGAGCTGTTCCTCTTTTAAGGTCGGTGAGTTCTGACATCTTGATTTTTTGCCTTGTTTAAGCCTATCTTCACATCGCCACACTGCTGATTTTTCACCGTATTTGCTCCATATCTGCCTGCGGTAGGCGTGTCCACATTCCGCACAGACCATGAGGTCGGTCAGTATGTATTTGGAGCTGTATTTGCTTTTTTCTTTTTCCTCTTTGCTTTTCTTTCGGGTTACCGCCGCTTTATTCAGGGATGCTCTACGGAGTTTTTCCTCCTGCACCTGATGGAACAGCTCCTTGGGTATGATAGCTTCATGATTATCTTCGATATAGTACTGTCTGACATAGCCGTCATTTTTGACCTTTTTCTTGGTGAGAAAATCTACGGTATAGGTTTTCTGCATACAGGCATCCCCACACAGCTTCTCGTTTGAGAGCATTTTGTCTATGGTTCCTGGGTGCCAGTGGTCAAGACCTGTCACTGTTTTAATGCCATCTCGCTGCAATCCTCGGGCGATGTTGATGATACTGCTGCCCTCCAGATATTCTCGGAAAATCCGCTTGACGATGACTGCTTCTTCCGGCACTATCACAAGGTTTCCGTCCTCGTCTTTGGTGTAGCCTAAAAATTTCTTGTGGTTGACAGATATCTGACCATTTTCAAATCTTCTTGTTAATCCCCATCTGGTATTCTCGCTGATGTTACGGCTTTCCTCCTGTGCTTGGCTGCTTAGAATGGTGATGAGCAGCTCGCCACCGCTTTCCATTGTATTCACGCCCTCTTTTTCGAAGATGACGGGGATACTTTTCTCTTTCAGCTTTCGGATATTCTGCAGGGCATCTACTGTATTTCTTGCGAATCTGCTGACCGATTTGGTAAGCACTAAGTCTATTTTTCCTGCAAGGCAGGCATCTATCATGGCATTGAAGTCATCTCGCTTATTGGTCTGCGTGGCACTTTTTCCGTCGTCAGCGAATATACCGGCGCACTTCCAGTTGGGGTTGCTGTTTATTTTATTGGTATAGTAATCTACCTGAGCTTCGTAGCTACCCTCCTGCTGTTCCAGCAAGGTGCTTACTCGGCAGTAGGCGGCTACACGCAAGGTTTTCTGCTCTACTCGAAGCTGTTTATCATATTTCATCTGTGGCGGTATAATCGCCACATTCTTTTTCTGTACTGCCATTAGGCTCATCCTTTCGTTTGTATTCTAAAATTTCGCTGAATTTCAGTCCATTGATAAATTCTGTTTCTATTTTTCCATCTTTGTAGATGGTGATTTTCTTGATAATCTGCACCATCAGTTCTTCATTAAAATCTGCCAGTTCATGGATTTCCTCTATGCTCTCCCTAATCCTTTGGGTAGCATATTGGTAATCATCAATTTTTGAAGCTTTGTAGGTAAGCTCTGCTCGTTTGAAGATAAGCGATGCAAGGTCTGGCGAGGAAAACTGCTCTTGTTCCTCCAATTCCTCAATTTGCACCTCTACCTCTCTTAGCTCCATATCCTTTTTCATAGGTTCTTTACGATAGGGCTTATCCAGCAGATTTCTTTTATGAAGCAGTTTATTGATTGCCGATGTAACAACAGCCTTTATTTCATCCTCAGTATAGAAAAGATTTCTGCATACGACTCTGTTATTATAAATATACTTTTTGCATTTCCAGCGTACCTTTTCCTGCGGCTTACCGCAGTGTTCCACATATTTGCGGTATGGTTCTCCGCACTCTCCGCAAAATATCCTGTTTGTAAAAGCATGGTGGTTATTCATACTGTTAAGCTGTGCCGTTCTCCCTAACTGTGCCGTTTTTTGCTGTCGTTTTTCCTGTGCATGATGGAACAGTTCCTTGGTGATAAGTGGGGGATAAAGGTCATCACCCACGTACTTGATGTTTTGCAGGATTTTCCCCACTGCACCATGCGTCCAGTTGGTTTTATTGTTGGCATTGGGTACATTATTTTCTTTCAGCTCTTTTGAGATGGAAAGTATAGATTTTCCATTTACATATTCGCTGTAAATTTTCTTTACAGTAGCTGATTTTTCCTGTTCAATCTGAATTTTGCCATCTACCATTTTATATCCAATCGGTAAGTGTGTTTGCATTTTGTTTTACCCCCTTGTAATTATTTCTGTCAGTTCAAGGCTATTAATCAGTCGGAAGGTGATATCTCCGTTATTTCCGATTAACACCTTGTCTACGGTATGGATAAATAATTCCTCTTGATATTCCTCCATAATGACAGGGTTATATTTAATAATTTGCAGCAGCCTGTTTGTGCCATCAATTTCTTTTTCATATCCGTTATCATCAAGCAAGGCATTTCGCCGTTTCTTGTATTCTTCGATTTGGACATTCAGAGTATTTTGCTGTTCCATAAAAATAGCAGAGTCTATATATCCCTTTTGCACAACTCTGCTTAGGATACGACTCTGCTCTGTTAATTCCGTTATTTTATTATTCAGCTCAAAAATCTGCACTTCCTGCTCTTGGCTGGTTCTGAGACTTTTTAGTGATTCCAAGAGGGGATAGAGGATTTCGCTGTAGTTGCTGACCAGCTTATTCCACATGGTAAGATAGGCATTCTTGATAATGTCCTCTCTCACTGCTTTCATTTTGCACTTTTTGATGTTCTCAATGTGAGTAATACAAGACCATTGTATTTTCTCGTAGGGTTTGCCGATATAAATTTTTTGCCTGCGAAATATTCCGCCGCATTCTTTGCAGATAATTTTGCTGCTGAATTCATAGCGATTTTGATATTTTCCGCTATCATCCACGCCCATCTGTATTCTGCGGTAGGCATAGATTTCTCGCACTCTTTCTGCCTGCTGCTGTGTGATAATTGCTGGGTGGTTTTCTTTGATAGAATACATTGGCAGTTCGCCATTATTTCGCTTTTTGGTAAAGGGAAGTACCTCTGTCGTATAGGTTTTCTGCATAAGCAGCTCACCCTCATAGATGGGATTTTGCAAAAGCTCCTTTACCACGCTGTCATTCCATTTTTGTGCATTGCGGATGGTGGGAATGTTATCACGGTTTAATTCTTTTGCAATGGTGTAACTACCTTTTCCTGCGAGATATTCATTGAAAATCCTGCGTATGATTTCTGCTTCATCCTCTTTTATGATAAGCTCGCCATCTTCATCCTTGGTGTATCCATATGCCACACATCCGATATTAAAGCTGCCATCTTGGAAGCGTTTTTGGATGCCCCAGCGGTTATTGGTAGAAATACTTTCCGATTCGCCCTGTGCGATGGAGCTTAAAATGGTCAGCATTTGCTCACTCTGCTCTGACATGGTATTGATATTTTCCTTTTCAAAAAATACCGCTATGCCAAGTGCTTTCAGCTTTCGGATGGTTTCTATACTGTCTACCGTATTTCTGGCAAACCTTGTGACGGATTTGGTGATAATCATATCGATATTACCTTTTTCGCATTCCTTTATCATCCGTAAAAATTCATCACGATTTTTCACCTTGGTTGCCGTTTTCGCTTCGTCCGCAAAAATGCCGACATACTCCCAATCTTCTCGACCTTGAATATACTGCTGATAATATTCTGTCTGTGCCACATAGGATGTATGCTGCTTTGCTGAATCGGTACTGACTCGGCAATAGGCACATACCTTTTTCTTCGGCCGTAGTTCTCCAAGAACCTTTTGCCTGATTGGTTCAATGGTTTTCACTTTTTTTATCATCGGATGTCCTCCTTTCCCAGAGGATACCCCTCTGTTAGTAACACACAATACCACAAGCTTTTCTATATAGCTAGTGTTTTTACACATATACTTTTTGAAGTGCCGGAGAGAAGGATTGGCGATTTAGTGCATCAATTTGTGCATATTCAACATCAGATACAATCCCTCTGCGTTTCAGTATCTCAAGCAATTTTAGCGACATTTTATATTCCACTTCTTTTGCTGACTGCACCATATCCATTCGGTGTTCCTCGGCAATATCTGCACCTATTTTCATAATATCTAAACTCATAATAACCCCTCCAATCCAATACACTTTATTTTCTTAATATCACAAAAATAGGGACTGCTCTTTTCGTTTTTGCCCTGCACCCATAATAACTGTGAAGGGAAATAGTTTAGAGCAATCCCCATTGCTTCTAACATTAAGATTTTTCTTCTGCACTTAATTCGACACAACTTCCCAAGTGCTAATGGCGATTTCATAAACCGAAAGTGGCTGGCTTTCGTCATAGGACTTTCACCTCCGCTGGGATCTCCACCGGCTGCCCCCATTGCTTGTGTCTGTGGCTGGGCAGAAGTATCATTGTAGGCTGATGTGGTTTTGGCAAACAATCCGCCGTGAATTGTTTTAAGGTCAGGAGGGTACCGCTATGCACCTTTGAGATTTGGAAATCCCTGTTGGCCGCTTTGATAGGAAAGAAAGAAGTCTGAACGAACTTTAAATATTGTAAGTGACTTCGCATTTCATCTTTTTTCCTACAGGTGGTCTTGGCGCTCCTACCTATGTTGCTTGTCCGTTTCTGGCTCATCAACTAATGTATTTATGAAATCGGATATAAAATTTTCAAAGAACAATCCTGCTTTCAAAAGAAAACAGGGAAGAGAATATATCCCTTCACCTGTTTCCACACTTCTAAGCGATTTTTGAAGTGTGTTTTTTAATTTTTTTCAATAAAATTTTTCAAATTGGCTTTTGCACTATCTACGCTATATTTAACTGCCCTTGCTGAACACCCCTCTATCTTGGCGATTTGCTCGTAAGTAAAGTTCTCAAAGTAGTATAAAATCAACCTTCTTCTCTGAACCTTTGGCAACACATTGATGGCTTTCCACAGCATTTCATTCTGCAGCCGTTCCAGAGCAATTTCCTCCAAGGATTTTGGTCTATTGAGTACTCTCGCGTGCAAAGTCTGCTCAGTTACTTCCGAATACTCCAAGTTTCGCTCATCGGATCGTCTGAGATTGCGTTCCTTGCGGACAAATTTCTAAAACAGCCAATCTGCCACCGTTGGGGCAATCTCAATTTCCACCATCTGATTTTCCGCATTCTGAAAGGATGCATAGTAGTGCTTTTGATCCAGTATTATCTCTATGCGTAGTTTATATGGATTTGTGTTATCAAACATAATTTTCCTCCGTTTTCTGAATTTTGATTTCTTGTCAAAATGTCAGAAGCGGAGGAGAACGACAGCAATATATGTCGCTCTGCATAGTTACTATGTATATGCGAAAAAGCGTCACAACTTCGCTGATAGAAGTTATGACGCTTTTTATATCTCTATGAAATTGTTCTGTTTCTATCCTTGGGGGACAATTTGGACAGGGCATGCAAACACCTCCTTAGAGGAGCTATTCCTGCCCTTTGCACTCATCCGAAGATGGCTGTCATAATCCCTCATTTTATTGAGAAATTGCACCGTATAAAAAAGCAGTGCCAGCAACTTGATTTTCAAGCACCGGCACTGCTTTTTGTGATTTTTATTATTGTTACTCCATAAATAAGGAGCCTTTCAAATATAACAACAACCTTACTAGCATGAAAACTTTACCTTAAATGATTTCCGCACTTTTCGCAAAACCGCGCACCTGAAACGGCGGGAGCTCCGCAGTGAGGACAGAACTTTATTTGCGGAGCAGCCGTATATGTCAGCGGTAAATCCTCATCCGGTGCAGCGTCGGACAGAAACAGCCAGTCAATGTCCTCGCCATCGTTGCATAAGCCGATGGCTCCGGTGGGCGATACCACATAAAAACTGTCCTCGTCTATGGGGTCTTCACTATCGCTCATTTCGGCCAGCGCCAGCAAGCCGTTTAGATTGTATCTGTCTTTGGAAGTTACAAAACTCCAGTGTGTGCAGCGTGTGACGGCAAGCTCCGCCGCCTCCTGCATGGTGTTAAATCTCTCCATTACAGCGATCCTCCTTATTTGAATAACAGGTTATTGCACCGCTTACAGCGGTCGTTTTGTATGGGGTTCATCATAGTGCAGACGTTACAGTAGACGATGCGGTCTTTGGATTTATCGTATTTCTCGTATGTACCGAATCTTGGGTGATACCGCACCCTGTCACCAACGGAGAGATAGTCGTACATATGCCGACCGCTGTCCTTTTCCACGATGGTTTTTTTCTTGCCCGCATCGGTGTTAATGATCGTGGTATATTCCGTATAGGTTCTGTAGTTATCATCCTCGCCGCCTCTATGCTCGCTTTTCTCCTTGCTGTACTGATTTACGACCACGCCCTCCCACATTGGCTGCTTTGTTCTCCATAGCGCCAGCAGGTTGACGATGAGCATGACAATGGCGATGCCCACGCCGATGACAAGAGATTCCCCAAAGGGCATCTCGTCAATCAACAGACCGGCGATGGGAAAGCCGATGAGCGGCACGAACACCAGTATCCACATACAGCCAATAGAGGATTTCTTGTTTTTCTGCGCGGCGGCCAGTATCTCGGGTGAATTACACCTGTCGGAAAAGCCGACCAGTCCCGCGCCGCCAAGTGATGGCGTAGGTGTTGCCGTTTGACGCGGCTCCACCGGCTTCGGCGTTGCCAGATTTATCGCCGCTCCGCAGCCAATGCAAAATTCGGCTCCCTCCGGCAACTCTGCGCCGCAGACCGTACACACACCGGGGGCGTTTGCTTGTATTTTTGCGCCGCAGCTCGAACAGAAAGCCGCGCCCTCCGACAGCTTGTTTCCACAGTTAGGACAAAACATATCCGTATCACTCCTTTGCTCAATAATTTGAGGAGCGGCGGGCTTCCTCGCCGCTAATTTCTTCTTTTTCCCGCGTCTGGCTGTGCGAATGACGAGCAGCAGCAAAAGCAGATAACCGATAGGGGCGAGAATGTGGTAAATAATTGCCACTTCGCCCATCTCGCTAAATTCGCACAGCATGGCGGGCTTATTCACATAAGGTAAAAAGCCAAGGTAACGGATGCGCTGGTCGCGTGTTTCGCCTTCATCCAAGCTCGGCCACGCCTCGTCGCTGCCATATATCACATAGCCCCGGTATTCCTTGCCGTTTGCCATAAACCAATAGCCCTTGGAAACTGTGCGGGAGCGGTTTGGCCCCGCGTTGGTATGGTTCAGCCGTGCCTGATAGCTGTCCACCGTACCCATGACAGAATCGCCCCAAATTGCCAACGCAATGGTGCTGACGCTGGTATACATGGCAAACAGCAGCACGGCGCAAATCAGGATAAGGATGGGCAGTGGGATGTTTTTGCTTGTTTTCTTCTTTGCCATAGTATTTTCCCCTTTTTCAATCTACCCGTACAAAATCAGACCAGAGTGCGCGCAGATATTCTCTTCCATAGTCGCCATCGTCTTTTCCGTACCTGGTCAGGACTACATCTCCCGCGTCGAATGTATCTAATAAGGTCAATTGTCCCGACTTCGCGTCAAAAACATAGGACGTTGAACGATAAGTCGTAGTCGCACTGCCGCCGTAATTGAATCGATAATTACAATTCAAGCTGTCGATGATCTCGATGCTTAGATCAAAATTTTCGTTGCCGCTGTCCGTGCCGTCAGAATAGAGCCTGTTCCAATGACCGTTGAACCACTGTACATCCACCTGCTCCGGGGATTCCGGCATGGCTTCGGGCGATTCCTGCTCAGGCTTTAGGAACATTTCATAAAGCAGTTCTCGCAGATACTCAACTATTTCGTTTATCTCATCCTCAGTATAGTAGTATTTCTCTTCCATCTCCTCCGCCAGCTCCGCAGAGGTTTTATCCTCTCCATCCGGCAGGGACAGACCGGTTTGCTCCAGCTCTTTTTCTATTTCCGCTGGAGTCTTGCCCTCGGTGCTTATCTCGGTCATCGAAGTCTTGGTCTTTCCGTTCTCACCGACGGTGATAAGCCCGCCCATTATTTTGCCGTCGCGCACAAAATCGTGCAGGCTCTCGCCGATGTAGGAGAGTTTATCGATGTTTCCTACTTTGTCCGCCACTTCACCCGAAAATTTAATTCCGCCGGTTAGGATATTGACCCCGCCGGATACGGCGGATATGGGGCCCATAACATCCTTAAAATCATTTGCTGCCATTGTTACTCTGCTGTTCTCGCCGCAGATGATTGTGCTGCCGGTGGAGGCTATATCAACAATAGTGTCCACTCCGCTTATGACCATGCCGCCAGCCTCCAGAATACCGTTGGCAACCCCGCCGCCCGCCACCACGCCTCCTATGTAAAGGCCTGTTTTGCAAACTGTTTTTGTAGCCATAGCAGCGTTTTCAAAGTTTTGCATGGTGTCGCCCTCGGCTGAATATGCCTCTCCCGTCAAGATGTTCTGAGCCATTTGCAGCTGGGCATAGGCCTTTTTCGCATCTGTGCCGAGATTTTCAGCCAGTTGTCTGACCTTTTGCCCAGCGGGGTAGGAGTCGTATTTCTCCGTCAAGTCTTTTGCCCATTTTACAGCGGCATTTTCCTCGGCGGCGTAGGCTGTTGTGATGAGCAAGCCTCCCGACACCGACCTCGCGGCAGTATTGCTCATCGTTGCCTTGGGCGTCTGTTCCGTATTGTGAAAGCCTTCGGCATAATCTGTCAGCTCTGCCGCCTTCGTATTGGCCAAGTCGCACAGTCTCCATGCCTCCAGCGCTTTGGCGGTCATGACCTTCAGCTCGTCGATGCTGCCCCTTTCGTGGTCATATTCAGTCAGAGCGTCAGTCTTAAGGCGAGCAATAATATAAAGCCGTGTTGCCATCGCACCCGCCTGCTCCAAAGCTTCTCGCTCATCAGCTACTGCGGGTAGGAACACGCTGACGCTGTCTCGACTTTTTCCCGACCCACCGCCCACCATAAATCCCGGCCAGCCGTAGAGCGCCACCGCCGCGATCTGTATTAAGAGCAGGACGGACAACACAATGCACAGCGTATTGCGTCCGCCGTTTTTCTTCGGTGCTGCGGCGTTTTTTCGTTTTGGCGGCACAGCGGGCAGGGTGCTTTTTTGAGGCTGTGCCTCGACTATCGGCTGCATAGGCGGCGTAGGTTTCGGCGGTGCCACGGGAGCAGGATTCACAGGCGCATCAAGCACCGCCGCGCCGCATTTGGCGCAGAAGCGAGCGCCGGTATGCAGTTCCTTGCCGCAATTAACACAGTATTTTCCCATCTCTGCACCTCCTTATGGCCGTACCAGCGCTACAAGCGCCGGTATCCCGTCTGGCGTATCCATTGTGCCGACGGCGTATTGCTTTCCATTTTGCTCATAAAACTGCTTCAGGCGTATTGTTCCCGCACCGGACGCCCACAGACCCCCGTTTTCCCACTTGCCGAAAAATACGCCGTCCTCCATATCCGTTTCATCGAAGCTCTCTCCCTCGTTTGACCAAAAAATGCTGTACCAGTCGAGGGTAAGGCTCAGGCTTTCCGGCGTACCCGCAAGGGCGATATTGAGAAACTCCATAGCGCCCGCGTCATATTCGTTATCGGTGTCATAGATAATGAGCGCTTTCCAGCCCCCGGTCAGCGAGCCGATGCTATCAATGATATTTGCGTCGGAGGGAACTCCGTCGTAAGCCACGTCCTCCGTGTACCAGAGAAAGTCCTCCAAATCGGGGCGTTCCTCCGTGGATAAGCTCACACCTGTTTCCTCCGACGATGGAACACCTCCGCTTTCTGCGGACGCGGGCGGCGCTTCATCCTCCGGCGATGGTGTGACGGGCGAAGTTTGCTCCGCCCTCGGCACAGAAGATTCCTTTTCTGCTTCTGCCCGCAGATTGGGCGGTATAGTGAAAATGCCGACGACCAGCATAATCACATTGGCCGCAATAAGTATTGCGGGTAAGATTTTCTTACCTCTGCCCGTAGATGATATGTTGCTTCTCATGGATACACCTCCAGTCTGTCTGCTCCAATTACTGTGTCCCATTTTTACCGCTGGCAGGTCATGGAACCCCACTCTTTATCGTTGTGGTCGCGCATGGAAGCGCTGAACGACATTCCGTCTGCGGAGAATACAAATTTTGCTCCCGCAATATTTGCCTCGCCTGTGGACCACCTGACAAAGTAGCTGTTGTTGATATAGGTGCTGCCGGTTTCATCATTTGAGCAGACAATTTTATAGTAAGAGCCGTCACCAAAATCCTTTTCAAAGGTGACCACGGTGGTCACATCAATTTCTTTTCCTGTTTCCGCAACGTACAAGACACCTGTATAGGTTCCAGAATAGTCCACCTTTTCTGCGACTGCTTTTATGGTGAAGTTTTTTTCGGTATTCTTGAAGGGCTTTAATTTCGTGCTGGCAGCCACATTGCCCTTCTCCCAATCGTCTTTGGTTTCAAAGAACTCCAGTTTCATGGGGAAGCCTGCTGTTTCGTGCGCAAGCAATGTGAATTTTATCTGTCCGCTTGCCTTATCGTCTAATTGGATTGTCCACGCCTCTGCGGTGGTTTTGTCGGACAGGGGCGCCAGCTTGACATAGCAGTTTGCCCATTTCGGCTCCTTGTCCTTGACCGCCTCCTCAGCAATTGTAATGGTATAGACGGTGTTCAGACGATCCATGAGGGACTTATAGTTCTCTTCCCGCTGCGTAAGCACATCAAAGTACATCTTACGGCTCAGCGAGCGGAACACAACTTCAAGGTAATCATAAAGCTCCGCCTTATAGTTACTTGATATTTTTTCTTGATCTGCCTTGGACGGCCACGGGTATTTGGACATCTTGGCATTTTTATCATAAGCATCTACCCACGACTCCCAGTCGCTTGCGGCGACATTCCAGTACTCGTTTACATAGCTGTCGATCTCGGATTTCATTTTATCAATAGCTGCCTGGGGATTGGATTTGTTATCTGTGTATATTTTTTCAAAGATCGTATACCAATCTGTAGCTTTGCGCTTATTTTCTGCCCTTTTGTAATAGGCTTCGTACATATCCTTGGTGCTTTCGTACTTTGTGGCGATGGCAAAGGTCATCACATCGGTCAGCGCAACGTCGATTACGCCCACACTCACATACGCCACCTGAAAGGACTTGAGCAGATAATCTCCGGAGCCTGCCAAATTCAAACAGAGATTGAGCATGGTTTTCATTCCGCCGACGGCAGTTTCCTTGCTGGTCATGCCGTTCTGGTATGCATCGAATGCGAACTGTGCGCAGGAGGTTGTTACGCCTAAAGCCGTCAACGCATCGCCAAAGGAATCGGTGATCAGCTCGTTATAGGCACCGCCAAGGGATAGGAGCGTGGGGACATTTGTTGCGGCGAACATGGGCAGCGAGTTGTTTGCATTGAGAAATTCCGCCGCAATATCCTCCTGCCACGATGCGCCCTGCTCGGCGTATTTTTTCAGTAGCCGCTCCGCCTTCGCTGTAGAGATATAAGCGGCGTAGGCCTTGAGATCGGAAATATATTCGCTGCGCTTTCCTTCGTCTTTAATCGTAAACACGCTGTAGGTGGAGAGATGGTCGGTGAGGATATGCACCTTGTTGGTTTCTGTGTCCACGGTATAAAGGACATCCTCCCATTGCTTTGTTTCTTCGTTTAGATACTTGCCGCAGACCGACAGAATTTCCTCGTCGGCACTAAGCCCCCAGTCGTCATAGGGTATCGTAAGCTCGACAACTCCCTCGAGTTGACCAGAGGAAAGCTTGAAATCGTAGGCATAGATGTCAACATCGCTGTCGCCGGGAGTGGGCGTTACCTTTTGTATGATTAGCTCTTCACCTGCCTCCAACAGGCAGCCGAAGTCCATTACTGCGCCGTCCGCCGAGGTGACGGCTGTCTGGTTTTCCTCCACCGTAAAGGTTTCGGATTTCTGTGTGCCGGGAGTCTTAGCCTGATTACCAGAGCCGCAGCCTGACAGCCCCGCCGTCAAAGACAGCAGCATGGTGATTACCAGTAGGAAGGATAGTATTTTTCGTTTCATAACGATATCTCCTTTTGCGCGCTTAGGCTATTGGAAGCTTAAATTTAACGGTATCGTACATGACGTTATATTTCATGATGATTTCTTTTTCGTCCGGTTTTAATTGGAACACCATCCAGCCGCTATTCGTTTCACCGGGGTCGATCGCCTCCTCAAAATACATTCCTTCGGTTTCAAAATTCCATACATCTCTGTTGCGCGACTCGTCCGATAGCTCGGCGTCGTACTCTCCGTCTCGAACGATGCAGAGCAGCGGATCCTTTGCAAACTGTATTTCATCAGAGATATTTTTTACAGTGGCATAAACTTTGACATAGACGGACTCCTCCGCATATTTCTGGAGAATGCTCAAATCGTCAATAATTTCAATCTTGTCGATTGTAATCTCAATGCCGTCGACCGCTGCCGCATCGCCGATACCGTAATACTTGATTTCATCCGCTTCCGCTTCACTGGAAGGGGCACTTCCCGATTCAGCAGGGGCGGGACTTACTGAAGAAGTCTCACCGCCTCCACCTCCACCGCAGGCGGTGAGCGACAATACTAATGTCAGTGACAACATAATAATCAATGCTTTTTTCATAAGAAAACCTCCGTATTTATCATTTTATTTCTGACTATCTATCATTCCTTTGTGTAGGTAAAAACATCAGTGTCATTGGGCATTTTGTCCGCTGTCCCAACTATCAACTTTCGCCCGTACTCTTGTTTCATGCCATATCTTCTGTGTGATTTCCATGACGCTTTGCCTGTCGGTCAGACCGTGCAGTAACTCAACACGCAACATTTTGCCATCGTCCCCAAAGGACAGGCAGATATGCTCTTTGTCGATTTGTACCTCTCGCAGCCGGACACCGTACACGCCCTCGCAGCCCCACTGGTAGACACGATTCCCAAGTAGCAGTCCGAAGGTGGACACGATGGTTTCCTCTGCCTGTGTTTGCTTCGGTCGTGTTTCGGAAGTGACAACGCACGAAGGCACGGTCAGAATCCGACTGTCGTAGATAACCATCGCTGCATTAAGCAACCGACTTTGCCGATACAGCAGGAGCAGTACCACAGCGGTCACGCTACCGCAGACAATGACCATTGCAGGCTTTTGTATCACGATGAACTGCACGGTCAAAAGTATGGCAGTCACAGAAATCACTACATAGATGTTTCGCCTGTCTTTTATCGCTTTCACCCTTGGATTCACCTCCTTGTGATACCATAATCATAGAGATAGTGGGGGAAAAAGTCCCCCGCCAAAAGTATAATTTAACGCAAAAAACCACCTATACTTTAGTATAGGTGGCCTTGAAAACCGCTTATTTACAGGCTTTTGGACTATTCCTTAATTTGAGCCTTGAGTAAGGTGCTGATGAGTTCTGCCCGGCTGCTCACACCGTACTTGGAGAGAATATTTCCTACATGATACTTGACTGTACTCTCACCAACACACATGGTGGCAGCAATTTCCTTGTTCGTTTTTCCATCAAGGATCAGTGTAAGCACTTCGTTTTCTCGTTCTGTCAAAGGGTCAATCAGTTTTAGCTGACAAACGACCGCCGACTGCTGGTTCTCAGTCATGTTTGCATAGGCAGAGAGGTAGACGTGGCTTTTCAGCAGCAGGGTGAGCTGCCTGTTCAACGGCGGCAGAATAACGAGTGTAATGCATACTACCGTTAGTGCAATCACGGCTACCTCCGCTTCGGGAAGTTGTATGGAGGTTATCATGACTCCCAGCACATCGCCGCAGAGTACGCCTAACACGTTGGCAGAAAGACCGATGCCAAACATTTTGGAGGGGTTCTCGGAATAATCCAGTGTTTCTCCTATGATGCTCCACCAGAATAAATCGAAAATACCGCAGGCGCCCAGCATCAGCGTGTCAACAATCAGATAGTCCACTGCGCCTCTTGAAAGAAGCATAAAGGTGATAAAGGCAGCGACAATCATACCCATGCCTATATAGAGGAACTGCGAACGCTGTGCTTTATTCTTGGGCGAGAGGTTTCGCATAAAAGCAAGAGCAACAATGTACGGCGCAGCCCAATACCAGCTCACAAGACCGGTCAAATGTTCAAACGCCGGATTGATGACCTGATACATCAGTCCCGAAGTTACAGTAATAACAGCAACGAACAGAAACAGCACCAGCATGGGCTTTTTAATATCACCGAGAGATTTTTGATCTGCTGTCGGTGCTGCTGTTGTGATTGTAACATCACCAACAGGGAGCATTGTGGTAAATACCCCGCCGAGGATCAGGCACAGCATAGAAAGAAGCAGTCCAATAACGTGTGATAGGTTGACGGCAATCACGTTAATTGCAATCATAATGATGTTGGAGAAAATCAGTACATCAGCACAGGATTTTATCCGTTCGTCCTTGGGCGTGAACTTTTTGAGGAAAAATCCCCACGCTGCCACGGCACAACCACCGGCATAGCCTGCCACCACTAGACCCACAAGCCAGAGAGTGGAAGGGGCAAAGAAAAACGGAACTGTCGCAATTAGGCAGATTACCATTCCGATTACCATGGTTGATTTTGCTTTGTTCGGCATTTTGATAAAGAAACCGCAGGAAAATAGTCCAACAAAATGAGCAACAATGGCTGCAAGTATGAATGTACTTGTCTGTGTACCAAAGGCATCTATCGTACTGTAAAGCACCTGTCCCTCAAACACGAAAGAGAGAAGGTAGGCAAAGAGGAATGAAAACGCAGCCACGGACATCACTCTATGATTTCTGATATTTTTCACTTTGGCACCCCCTGTTCATCGGAGGATCCGCCACTTCTGACCCACTCATCAACCTCGGCAGTTTTGAATCGCCACAGCTTGCCAACCTTTGATGCAGGCATACCACGCTGTTCAATCCAGCGCATAATTGTGTGTCGTTTTACACCGAGGTAATCGCAAACCTCCTGCAAGGAAATCCATCTATCTTGATTTATTTCTTCTGACATAATCACACCTCACTCTTTTTCTTGATTATATCATACTTTTTACCTCCAAACAATGTTTTATGTCGTTTTGAGTATTATTGTGTTCTATTATATGCTCTTTTTCTGTGATAAGTATTTTTAAATTGATACCTTCTGGGTGGTTCATTATGACTGCACCCTCCGTCCACGGATAAGCAAAAGTATCCCCTGGGCGGAAAGGATATGTTTTGCAAAATTATCACCTGATAAAATATCTGTTAGAGCTGTGACTGCCGTTCTCACGGTATCTGCTCTCCTTGGTCAAAGAGCCGCAGCGAATTAAATCCGCTATGGCTCTTTTCACTGTGCTGACTGACAGAGAGGTGTCCTTTGCAATGGTTTTGACGGCTGGCCAACATTCACCGTCTGCATTTCTGCGGTCTTTTAGGTACATATAGACAATCTTTGCCCTTGGCGGCAAATCCTGCTGATATAGATTTCCAAACAAACTCATATTGCATCATCTCCTATGGGCGAAGCTTTGTTTTTGGCTGCTGCTCTGTCAGCTCCTGTGACGGACCAGGAGCGTGCTTCATACCACCGTAGGACTCTAGTTCCTCTTGGGGCGGTGTCTTGTCGGCAGATTTTTTATTGCCATATCCATTCAGAATATTTTCCGCCAGCTCGTCCTTATCGGCATAATACACCTTTCGATGAGAGCGTTCCTCTGTTTCATAGATTTTGTCAAAGGTGATGCCCCAGTCAAGGAACAGCTTCAACCTAGTCTGCATGGGATGGGTTCCTGTTTTCATTACCACAAAATTGCCTTTCTTCAGTGATTTCAATTCGTCAGCTGTAAGCAATGGTCGCTCCATCATCTGTAAAGACTGTGACGGATCGTTCTTTCCGCGGCTGATGCTGCCACTCAAAACGGTGCGTGCTCCGAGTGCTTTTGATAGGGTTTCAGCGGTTTCGGAGTTGGGAGCAAAGCCACCAAAGATGGTTAACTGACAGTTATCGGTTATGATTTCACTGCCTTCCTTGCCATAATTTTTATCAAGTTGTGCAAAGGATTGGATAATCGGCACTACGGATATTCTTCGGGAACGACCTGCGGAGAGCATCATCTCAAAGCTGTCTATTTTCGGAATTGTGCCAATCTCATCGGCATAGATGACCACTCGGTTGGGGAGCTTACCGCTGTTTTCATCAGCTACGGCAAGCATTTCACGATAGAATTGCTGGAGGAATAACGACACCATAAAATATTTCGTATTGTCCTCCTCGGGGAGTATGAGGAAGATTGCAGACTTCTCTTTACAGAATGTTTCGGCATCAATGGCAGTGTGGAAACACAAAATCTGCTCCATCTCGGTGTCGAGGAACGCATTGAGCCTTGATAGCACTGTGGACAGCACCGATGCCATAGCTGCCTCACTTGAGTTTAACGCTGCACCGGCGAACCATTTGGCTTTGTGTGTAGAGGGTAGCATCTCCATCAGCACTTGGAATTGGCTTTTACCTTTCACTTTTGATGGTTCTGTTAAATCCTGCACCATCTTAAATACCGATACGATATGTCGTTTGTCCACCATTTGTCCGTCAATTTCAGTAGTCGGCAAAAATTCTGCAAGTAGCAAAATCACAGCTGAGAGTAAACCCTCAGCTGAGTCATAGAAAAATGCATTTTGCCCCATGGAGGAGTTATCTCCATCGCTACAAATAATTGTCTTTGCAATAATTTTAGCGTACTTTTCTGCCTTTGCTTTTGCCATCAGATTTTCTTTGTCTGCACGATACATGTCCATATATTTATTAACGAGATGCAGAAGGTTGTTACCGTCACTCTTGGTGGGGTTACGCAAGTCAATGACGGCTATGTTGTAGCCATAATTATCTTTTGCAATTGCTCCGTAGTTTCTTGCTAAATCTCCTTTGGTGTCGGTTGTAATGAAGCTCATACCACTGGCACAGGCATATTCTAAGTTTGGGTACAAGAAGAATGCCGTTTTACCAACACCGGCGGCGCCGATCATAAGGCAATGAACGTCTCCGGTATCAACTAAACCTGTAACAGCTTCGTTACCACTCAGCGAACCAACCACCAAGCCTTGCTCGGTAGGAAGATTTCTGCCCTCTCGCCAATGCTTCACATCATACGGAACTTGGAGGTAAGTTTTCTTAATTTCTTTTTTGGTGAGAAATCTTGCCACACCATGCTGTCCGTCACCAACAGTTTTGGATTTAATTCCATTGAGGGTATAGAAGTGGGCAAGCATGGAAAGACCACCAATGACAAGAAACATTATCAGTCCCACACCCAACAATGTTACAACAGGTGCATTAAACAATGATTTTAATTCATTTAAATATGTCATAAGACTTATCCTTTCTTTTCTGGATTTTGAATATACCCAAGAACATTTCTGCCCTTGGGTATATTTTGCTATGCCATTTTCATTTCACAGCACAGTACTTGCTCCTTGCTTTTTTCTACCAAATCCTCATTGAAATCCTTTAGTGTAGGCACAAGTCTTGTGACTGTTATACCTCTTTCAGATAGTAGCTTTTGAAATTTATCACAAGCCTTTTGTCCGGCATCATCATTGTCGAGGCAGAGGACAACGGTTTTTAGATTCTCATTCAAATCAAGCTGTTTCATCATCGCCTGCTCCGACAGACCGCATAGTGCCACATAGCTGTGTTGCTGCCAATCGCTGTTTTTATAAATGCTGATAAAAGACATCAGATCAATGGGTGCCTCAAAAACATAGATCCTATCACTGACACTGCCACGGTGAAAACTGTAGCAGGGGTTACTGCCCTCAATATTACCCTTGTAGCTTTTTCCCTCGGAATAAATTCCACGCTTGTGGGCGTGCTTGGCTATGCCGTTTTCATCATATCCAACAAAAATTGCATTGTGATATTCCTGCTTGCCGTCCTGAGATTTTTCCAAACTTTCATAGATGAGCTTTTCCTTTGCAAAAAAACGAAGCACCTCGCTGTCTAAGCTGCGGTGCTTCAATAAGTAGGCAAATGTTCGGCGCATATCCTGATTCTGCGGTGGCAACTCAAAGGGCTTTTGCACAATTTCTTTTGGCTCGGCCTTGTGATATGCTACACCGTAGCTGCCGCCCAAAAGCATAGTCACCGCATCGGGAAATGCCAGACCATAGAATTTTTTTACAAAATCAATGGCATAACCACCCTGGTCGGTGGCATGGTCGTACCACTCGTTGCCTCGGATGGTGATACTGCGATCTGAGGCAAGCCGTTTTTCTCTGCCGGAGGGAAGCAGATTTTCACCCTGCTGCAATAGGAAATGTACGAGGTCAACCTCATTTGCCTGTCTTTTTTCTTCCTCTGTAAAATGAATGTACTTTGCCATAGGTGCCTCCTTAACTGTTTTTGCCTACTTTACGATGAAAGGCTACCCGTTTGATTGGGTAGCCTTTGGCGTTCTGCGGAATATTTAATTTGCCGACACAAGATTTCTTGTGGGTGTTATTTTGCTTTTTCTTCATAGGGAGTAGCTCCTTTTCTAATAATTCATCTTCTGTTCAAGGTCATCTCGTTTATGACCCTGTGCCATTTTCTTTTCGCGCAGTTTTTTCATTCGCTTGCTGTCAATCTGTAAGCCTGTCATGGATTTTTGCGGTGGATGGTTATTTTCAAAAATTCGGCTCATGTGGTGCATCAGCCTTGATACCGCAAAGGAAACAGATGGTTCTTTCCATTTGTCCATATTGTCGAGGAAAAACTGTGCGTATTCGTTGCCTTGTGCTGCCGACAGCATAAACCACCTGATGGCGATTTCTTTATCCCTTGGCACTGCGTTTCCTATGAGGTATAGCTTGCCGAGAATGTATTGGGAATACTGATTGTCTTGCTCTGCGGATAATGTAAAATAGGCAACTGCTTTTTCGGCGTTCTTGGGTAGCTGCTCACCTGCAAGATATAACTTGCCGAGCTGGTACTGAGCAAATTGATTATTCCTTTCTGAAGCTTTGGTAAGCCAAGCCACTGCTCTGCGAATATCCATACAGCTTTCCTCTGTAAGATAAATTTTGCCGAGGGAGTAAGCCGCCCATTCGTTATCCTGCTCTGCCGATAGCGTGAACAGCTCCACTGCCTGTGAAATGTCCTGCCCGATATATTTCCCCTCGTAATACAGCTTTGCCAACGCATACTCTGCAAAGGGATTTCCGCTGTCGGAGGCTGTCTGCAAATATTTTACGGCTTGTTTTACTTCTTCTGCAGCAGGAGCTTCCTCGGACAGTATGATTTTTGCCAAGGCGTAGCAGGCAAAGGTGTTGCCCAGCTTTGCCGATTTCTGAAAGTATTCTTTTGCTTTGGGAATATCCTGCTTGGTGCCGATGCCATTTTTCAGCATCCAGCCAAGACGGTATTGGATTTTATCATCGTGACTTTGCTTTTCCAAACCTACAAAACCGATATAGGCTTTTTCAAAATATAGGGTGCTTTGCTCCACATCTTTCTCTGTACCAACGCCATCACGGAACATTTTTGCCACTTCAAAATCAGCATAAGGGAAGCCTTGCTCCTTATTTGTGCATACCTTTTGGTGCAGTGCAATAGGGATTTGTGCGCATAGATTTTTTGTTTGTGCCATTTTCTGTTCCTCCTGTTCATCATGATTTTGCAAGCAAAGCATACCCTAAAGCACAAGGAATAGCTATACCCAATACCAACAAGAAAGGAAGTTAATTTGTAACATCGGTTGCTTTGACTACATACCCAAAATAGTCCAGAGTATCCTTGCAAAAGGACGGTGATATTTTCTATACTTTAAAAACAAACCCTGCTGATTTACTTTCAACAGGGTAGTCTCTTTAATAATGCAATTATTTCCTTGTGTTCAATGCTATCTATTCCACACACTCATCATGATGCTGATGTTCATGGCAAATGGAGCCAGTAGATTTAAGAGTTCCTTGCAGGTACGCTTCTACGGCAGTTTTCGCATCTCCTGAAGTTCCTACAACAACTTCAACGTTTCTTTCATTAAAAATCTCAACCGCACCTCCGCCCATGCCTCCGCTGATGATGACATTTACACCACGATCGGCAAGGAAATTGGGTAAAAAGCCAGGCTTGTGTCCGGGGTTGGCAATGGTTTCGCTTTTGACAATTTGACTTTTTTCGGCATCAAAAATCATAAACCCTTCGCAATGTCCAAAGTGCTCAGTCACCATTCCATTTTCACTTGCTACAGCAATTTTCATCATTTTAGTTTTCCTCCATTTTTTCTAATATTTTTGCAACCGGCTCAAGCCAATTGCCATCGAAAAGCTCTATCATACCTCTGTCACATGCAGCTGAAATTTTCGGGTCAATAGGTAGTTTAGCAAGAACCTTTAAATTATGCTTATCAGCAATTTCTTCAATGTGGCTTTCGCCAAATATCTGATAATTCTTGCCATTGTCAGGACATTTAAAATAGGACATGTTTTCCACCAGACCGATAATAGGGATATTCATCATCTCAGCCATCTTGACAGCCTTTGACACAATCATGGATACCAGCTCCTGCGGAGATGTCACAACGATAATTCCATCAACAGCAATGGATTGAAATACCGTAAGGGGAACATCACCAGTACCTGGAGGCATGTCGATGAACATAAAATCCACATCGTTCCAGATAACATCTGTCCAGAACTGCTTTACTGTACCAGCAATAATCGGCCCTCTCCAGACAACTGGATCAGTATCATTTTCTAATAATAAATTGACAGACATTATATCAATACCGGTCTTGGTTTTAACAGGAAATAGGCCAAGATCACTGCCTTTGGCTTTTTCTTTGATACCAAAGGCTTTAGGGATAGAAGGCCCAGTAATGTCTGCATCCAGAATAGCGGTATGATAACCCATTCTGTTCATAGTAACCGCAAGCATAGAGGTAACAAGCGACTTGCCAACACCACCTTTGCCGCTGACAACACCGATTACCTTTTTCACGCTGCTCATCTCATGCAGCTTCTCAGAGAAATCCGTTTTTTCTTCTTTTCTTTCTGCACAGTCCTCCGAGCAGCTGCTGCAGCTTTGATTGCAATTTTCGCTCATAATATTGCTCCTTTATTTTAGATTGTTATTTCACTACCTGCTGACAGATAATCAATTCTATCACCCATAGTAGCCTTCAGCCTTTTATAAGGCTCGATGCCCGTGCAATGACAGGTGTAGAACTTTGCTTTTGTGCCCATTAGGTATTTGCCAATTCTATCTATAGTGTCTGCGTCCTCATTTCCGCCAGAACGGCTGGAAAGATGAAATCCACCTATCACATAGTTAGGCATTCGTCCTTTAAACGAGTAAAAATGCTCGAGTATATTAACAATACCATTATGAGCGCACCCTGTTATTAACAGGGTCTTTCCGTCTTCCTCTATCACGAGATTCTGTTCATGGGCAAAGGTGTCGTCTACCGTTTGTCCTTTATACTCCGTGAGCAATCCATTATTCGATTTTGGGCGTGACTCTCTTTGAACAATATTTGAGAATACCTGGATTCCATCGGTGATAAAGAATCGGTCTGACGTGAGTACAATTTGTTTGTTTTCTTTCAGATTTTCATTAAGACCGATATAATCAAATTTATTATTTGGACGAATAGCATAGTATTTCTCAAATGCCAAGCGGTGTAGAAACACCTCAGCTTTCGAGTTTTCTGTCAAAAATGTATTCAGTCCACCACCATGGTCGTAATGTCCATGCGAAATTACCAGAAAATCAACATCAGCAATATTTACATCAAGCTTTTTAGCATTTTGAAGAAACAACTCACTTGAGCCCACATCAAACAAGATTTTGTGTTTCTTTGTTTCTATATAAAGGCTAAGGCCATGCTCATTGCAGAAGTCTTTTGATATTGATGTGTTTTCCACTAAAGTTTTAATAAGCATGCCTTTTAGCCACCACTTTTTTCAAAAAGTAGATTCATTGTCTTGCGATAAACCTCTTTAACCGCCGTCCCCGATGTGCAGTCTATGTCTACTATGGTTTGGCTATTATTAATGGCTTTAACTGCGTTTGAGTCAAAGGGTATACTGCCGATATAAGGAAGACCTTGTTTATTACAAAACTCTTCAATCTTCTCTGTGTTTACAATATTGGCATCATATTTGTTTATACATACTGCTGTCTTGGTTCCGAATTTCGCCGCTGTTGTTATAATGCGCTCCATATCGCTGATACCTGATATGGAAGGTTCTGCGACTATTAAAACCATATCCACGCCACTAAGTGATGCAATGACAGGACAGCCTATTCCGGGAGATCCATCAATAATGGCCAGCCCAGTATCAACTGCTGCCGACTTCATTTGTTTTTTTACCTCAGTGACAAGCATTCCAGAGGTACCACTGCCCATTTTAAGCTGTGCCGTTGAAAACACTTTTTCCCTATCAGAATACAGCATCAGCTCTCCGGCCACTGCCGGTACCAAAGTTATCGCTTCCGCAGGACAAACATATGCGCAAACGCCGCAGCCTTCACATGCAAAAGGATCTACCTTATAGTGCGACTCTGCTTTGATCGCGTCAAATCGGCAGTTTTGCCTGCACTGATCGCATTGGGTACATAACTCTGAATTTATTTCTGCTTTTGGCAACCCGTAATAGTCTGTCTTTTTCGGTTCAACATTCCATCCGGTAATGAGGTGCAAGTTAGGTGCATCTACATCACAATCGGCATATGACTTGGCATCAGCAAGCTTTATAAACGCACTTGCTATGGTTGTCTTTCCGGTGCCGCCTTTTCCACTAAGGATTAGTAGTTGTTTCATGCTGCACCTCCTTTGTCACCGTATCAAGCAGGGTAGAAAACAGTTCGCGATATTTTTGATTTTTATTTATAGCGATCTCTGCATTCGAATTCAATGTTCCCAATTCGTTATCAAATGGAATCCTACCTAAAATCTTAATATTCTTTTCTGAGCAGAACCTCTCCGCCGGGTTTTCTTCTTCCAAACATTTGTTAAGGACAACCCCGAAAGGCCTATTAAATAACTTGACCAGCTCATATACCATGTTGAGGTTGTGAACACCAAACAATGTGGGTTCAGCTACTAATACACAATAATCTGCATCTTTAATGCTTTCCATTACGATACAGGCGCTTCCGGGAGGGCAGTCAATAAAAGTCAGCTGATCTGCCTGAGAATTCTCTTCAGCAAGCAACTTTTGTATGATAGGAATGCCAGAAGCCTCACCGGTGTTCAATATTCCTGTCCATACCGTCATCTCACCGGAAATTCCTTTTTGAACTTTTCCGATTACTTTTTCTTTCTCTGATAGTGCCTTTTCAGGGCAAACCAAGATGCAGCCGCCGCAAGAGTGGCATACATCGTCAAAGACGATTAAATTATTTTTAATATAGGCAAGGGCATTGAATTTGCAGAAATCAACACATTTGCGGCAGCCATTACACAGTTCATGATTCACATTTGGAACTTTCACTGATATTTCTTCCTCTTGAACTCCTTTAGGCTTAAGAAACAAATGCCCATTTGGCTCTTCAACATCACAATCAATATATGTTGATGTTTTCGCTACTGCAGCTAAGTTCACCGATACCAGCGTTTTTCCTGTGCCGCCCTTGCCACTTAGGACAGCGATTTTCATATTAATTACCTCCGTGTCCATGAAATCCGGCATGAAAATCGCTTAGTAAATTAACTTGTTCGCTTGTATATGCGTCAATGTTTTCCTGTGCTGTTCCGAGTATTGATTTATATACCAATACCTCTGCATTGCGTAGAACTTTTTCAGCGTTTTCACCGCAACGTGGAGTCAGCAATGCTTTAACTCCATGATCTGCAATTACCTGTGCTGCTCTAATTCCGGCTCCACCCTGGCTGGCAACAGCGGTATTATCAAGGTAATAGCTTTCCTTTTTCACTGTGTCATAGAAAAGGAAATATGGGGCACGCCCAAAAGATATACATACATTAGATTTTAAACTTTTTTCATCTACTGGAATTGCTATTTTCATAAAAATTCTCCATTCTATTTTTGATTAGATAATTATTAATTGAATTACGTAGTGCGCTCACACCTAAATTTGAACAGTGGAGCTTTTTTTCAGGAAGACCGTCTAATGCCCTAACAATATCCTCTTCTGTGATGTTCAACGCTTCCTCTAAAGTTTTACCCTTTGCTAATACCGATGTCATGCTGGACGTTGCAATTGAAGCACAACACCCAAATACAAGATAGCTGATTTTCTCTATGCGGCTATCTTTCACCTTTAAATAAAAGGTCAGATAATCCCCACAGGCAGGATCTCCGTAGCTTCCTTCGGCATCTGCATCGGGCATACTATGAACATTTTGGGGGCACATAAAATGTTCCATTACTTTTTCCGAATATATAATCAATCACCTTAATCCTCATCATCTGTAAAACATCGACCACGCCTATGCCTATGGCATCCGCGACCACAACCGTTACCCAATCCATCACAAAGCTGGTATTCACCACCCTCAATTGAGAGTACCTTTCCATTAACTAACGATTCAGCCACCTTTTTTCTGGCCTCAATATAAATACCTTGAACAGTACTGCGAGCCACATTCATTTGCTTGGCGCATTCTTCCTGTGTAAAGCCTTCCAGATCAATAAGCCTTATGGTTTCATACTCGTCAACGGTCATAATTACATAGTTTTCTACATCCGCAGGTGAATCAAGAGGCCCAAATCTATTGCTCTCGGGTAAACAGCAAACTTTTCTCCACTTCATAGGTCTTGCCATAACTTATCACCTCCATCCTAATCAGAAATAACCAGAGCGTCCTCCGGTTACCTCTGATTCCCGTTATAGGTTCTCTAATTGCTTATCAATAACTGTCAGTCGATATTGCAACATGGTTTTCTGTTCTTGGAGTAGCTCTTTTTGTGTTTTTGAGGATGTCTGATTAACCGCAAAACCTCTACCGAAACCGCGTCTACAAGCAAGTCCAAGACCCAATCCCATTCCAAGACCAGCTCCATACTTTACTGCATTAGCACCTGTGCAAAGTCCTAAACCTCTTCCAGTCATTGATCCAGCACCCATCGGACCGGTTCCATCCCTTCTTGGCATGTTATTCACCTCCTTATAGTTTCTGACATATGCCATCTATTCTTATTATACATCGTTTGTGGCATATGTCAATAACTTTTTGAAATAATTAAAAAGCTGCCAATCTATAGTTTTGATTAATATTTTTGCGAGTTGGTGGCAAAAATACAAGCTAAATCCTTAGCTATTTTGAAGGTTCTAATAATAAAGATTATGCGTGGTGTCACTACACCAACAGTGTTGTAGCTCTTGAACTTTATAGACCCAATATAGTCCAGTCAATCCTCAAGTAAAGACGGTAAAAGCCGCCTGAAAATTTCAGACGGCTTTTGTCACTTTAATTTTGTTTTGAGTAGAACTTTTAATAGTTCTCTTTTCTAACTTCAAAATAGCTTTGTGCATATTTGCAGACAGGGCAAACCTCAGGTGCCTTTGTACCCATAACCAAGTGTCCGCAGATACGGCATTCCCACATGGTCTGCTCACCCTTTTCAAATACCTGCTGCATCTCCACATTTTTAAGCAGAGCACGGTAACGCTCCTCGTGGGCTTTCTCAATTGCGCCAACCTTGCGAAAACGCTCTGCTAAATCGTGGAAGCCTTCCGCATCGGCATCCTTTGCCATACGGTCGTACATATCTGTCCACTCATAGTTTTCGCCCTCGGCAGCAGCAAGAAGATTCTGTGCGGTCTTGCCCAGATGTCCAAGCTCCTCAAACCAAATGCGTGCGTGCTCCTGCTCATTGCGTGCAGTTTTTAAGAAAAGCTCAGAAAGCTGATCGTAACCCTCACGCTGTGCAATACTTGCAAAATAAGTATACTTATTACGAGCCTGACTTTCACCTGCAAAGGCTTCAGCAAGGTTTTTCTCTGTTTTTGTGCCTGCATATGGGTTTTCTGCTGCGACAGTTTCTTCCTCAACCTTTACAAATACAGAAGCGGGCTGCTTACAGCGTGGGCACTTGAAATATTCTGGCAACGGACCCTCATGAATATATCCGCATACGTTACAACGCCATTTTTCCATTTCTTTATCCTCCATATTATTTGTCTTTTTTTCATTGTTCGGTATTTTGTCAAGCAACTTACGGACAGCCTCACTTGGAAAGTCATCGAAAGGAGGGTTGTCCAGCAAGGACTGCAACAATGTATGTGTGTTTTCGCTTTGAGGCAGCATAAAGCCTGATTCACGGAGCAAATCTTCGCTCATTAAGCGGTTAGCTTTTGCAATAGCTTCCGCCAACTGACGAAGCACGGTATTATCTGTATTCTCTGCAATTTGCAAGGCAGCCTTTTCTTGAATGGCTTTGCTTTCAGCAAGCTCGGTTAGTGTATTTGCCACGCTGTTTTTCTTGGGTTGCTGAGGAGGATACTCCACAGGCACCATAGAAATTGCCCCTGAAGGGCAGGCATTGGCACATACGCCACAGCCAATGCATTTATTCACGTCAATAATACTGTTTTCTGTATCAGTAGCTCCTGTGGGACATACATAAAGGCAAAGACAGTCCTTTGTGCAAAGGCGAATATTTCTTACTGCAATCTTTTTCATAATGGGTTACCTCCTTTCCACTTTCACAATTTTCCAGCTGGGAACCTTGCACACCGGGCAAAGTGCCGGAGCCACGTCACCTACATAAATAAAACCACAGGTTTCACATACATAAACATTGGTATTAACAAGGAATTCGTCACCATCTTTTTCATAGCGGCTTAGAATAGAGTTTAAAATGCGAGATACCTTTTCGCTCCAAGCCAAGGCACGAAGAGCGCCTCTGTCGGCATTTGCACCGGCAGCTGCATTTGCCTTGATAAAGCCCTCATTCAAGTCCTTTTGTACAAGTTCATACAGTGCTTGGTGGCTATCATGCTCTGTAGCAGGTGTTTTTGATTTAAAATAATCGGACAGCTGTGTAAAAAGTGCAGACTCCTCTGCAAGATACTGTTTTTCACAGCCCCTTGCTAAATTGGAGCACAGTGAGGACAATTCACCGACAGAGAGCTTTCGCAACTCATCGCTTTCCTCGACCTCTGCGGCTTTTGACACAGCTGCCGAAGTTGCTGTCTGCTCCTTAAAGTCTGATTTTGCCGCACCGCAAAGGGGACAGACCCAGTCCTCGGGTAAATCTTCCCACTTGGTTCCGGGTGCAATTCCGGCGATGGGAATGCCAGCTGCTTCATCATAGACATAGCCGCAAATCATGCACACATATTTTTTCATTGCCTCAACCTCCTGTTTTTTTATTTATATGGTATCAGCTTGCAACAATTTGTTCTGTGACACTGTCACTCAACTGATAACAATTACTGATTTAATTTACTTGTAAAGCTATTTTAAGTTATTTTTGTGCTTACAGCCCTGTTTGCGAGGGCAGCTGCACCTGCATTTATCTGCATTTCCATCACAGAGAACAAAATTTCCCCCTTGAATATGAAGCTGCTTTGTGTTGACAAGGCACTGTGCCAGCTTCAATCGGGCACTGTTATAGACTGTCTGTGCAGTCGTTCTGGCAATATTCATTTGCTCGGCACACTGCTCCTGCGTCATTCCCTCCAAATCAATCAAGCGAATGCTTTCAAACTCATCTATTGTCATTTTAATGCTTGGACGGTCGGCAGCTATATCATCTTGAGGTCCAAAGCGTTCGCAGCCGGGCATTGCGCAAATGCGTCGCTGTTTACATGGTCTTGCCACTGAAATCACCTCTTTGGTTAATGGCATATGCCTTTTATTGCTCTTATTATACATTATTCTACAAAATAATCAATAGGTTTAAGAGCAAATATAGCAAGATTGCTACACTTTTGGATGTATGTGCATTCTGCGGAGCCCAGCGGACTCTGATGCGTTTCAGAGCGGACGCTATGCGGATCATAACGGACGCCCCAAAAC
>NZ_WKYV01000044.1 GCF_009677585.1 Lactonifactor sp. BIOML-A5
ATAATAGGTTAGTCCGCTCGCTCCGCATCGCGTCCGTTTTGCTCCGCAAAACCGTCCGTTGGAGTCCGCCGACTGCAGTATGGACAAAACATACACATCTCACAATTATAATGATATTTTTTTGTCTGTTTTGCTACTGTATTTTTTTACTTATTCCTATATAATAAATATATCTATGTATTTATCTAATTTTGCATAGTAATTATATTGAAAAACGATATATTTATAAAGGCAGGTGATTGCCATTAAATATAAGCATATACGAACTGTCCAGCACAATATAGGGAATGGTACCACTGAACCAAAATTTGCAGTGACTGATGATGATACGCAGGTAATTATCAAGACATTCAATGGACCACAGGGAAATTTAGTACTTTTTAACGAATACTTTTGTTATCGGTTGGCAATATTATTAGACATAAAAATGCCTATTTCGGGCATATGTTATATAGATGGTTCTACAAAAATTTATAATGATGATATGGGGAATCATAACGAAGGATTTGGATTTTACTCTACATATTTAAACAAAGTAGCCCCATTGATACAAACGATTGTTCCTTTAATACAAAATAAAGAAGATTTCTATAAAATATTATTATTCGATCATCTGATTTATAATACAGATAGAAATGCAGGTAACTTATTGGTACAGTATTATAAATCAAATATCACATTGCAGGTTATTGATCATACACATGTATTTATAAACCAGACGTTTTGGGACGCAAATTGTCTGATTAGAGGTATGGAAGATAAAGATTATCATAGTACAAAGATTATGGAATATAACGATTATTTGTATAGAATGATCATGCAAGTAGTACCATTCAAATTAGATATAGCAATAAATTATATACCTTTATTCGAGAAATGTATAACTATAAAAAATATGGAACAGATTATAAACGATATTCCAGATATTTGGAAGCCTATGGATATCAGTCTAAAAACACTTATTGAATATTTACAATATAGAGTAAGTCATTTAGAAGATATATGCATAACAATACGCAATTACTTAAATAAATGAAAGGAGGTATACTATGTATCAAATTGAATATGCTGCATTAAAATACTACAACTCAGTTATTTCCGAAGAGTGTATGTATATCGGTATGTTGTTTCATAATTTAACAACAGGTCAAAGAGATTTTAGATATATCTCCAATTTTAGTCGATTTCAAGCCTTTGATGACGAAGCTGATGTTGGCTTTGTAAAAATGTATCTTAAAGGAATAAAAACTCAAATAGAAACTAATATTTTTAATTACAACAATTTTAGTATAGCTGAATATACTAGAATATATGTGAATGAGTTTCGATTTACTAATGTAATGCAGATAGAAGTTGGTGAAAAAGAAGATTATATAGAGAACCTGACAAAACTTTATTTGAAATTTGATTTTAGCAAGAAAAAAAGATTATCTAATTCCGAGGAAAAGCAATATATAAAAAGAATTCTCTCAACCAAAAATATTGAATTCTCCTCATCTCAAGTAAAAGGTGGTTTTGAAGAGGATGTAGTTTTCGATTATGTCATTGGTAATATAGCAATTAAATTATTTTCATTTAAAGGTAAGAATTTAAAAAAAATCATTCCTACGGCTAAACATTGGTCTTTTACTGCTTATGAGTTAAAAGAGAAAAATATACAAGTTGTATTTTTATATGATAGCCTTACTGAGGATATTAATCATCTAAACATTATAATAAATATTCTCAAAATAAACGCATCTGTATTCCAAATCCAAGATGGTATAAATTATTTATTAAACCAAATAGCATAAAAGCATTTTTAAAGCTAGTAGATAGTACATCTACTAGCTTTAAATGTTTGTGATGAGATAAAAGTCAAGCATCAAGTTTATGATATTATGCAATCAATAAATCAAAGATTTACCTTTGATTATTATAAAAATCTAATAGGTTAGGAGGATAGATTATGATTTGGACTAACGAAAGTATGCTGGCAAGCATGAAACTCACAGATAAAGAATTTACTCCTATTTTGTATGTAAAAATACATAATATAAAAAATCCAAGTAATCAGAAAAAGACTAAAAATGTAACCGAAACACAGTAGTAAAAGTATCAATAGCAAATTTCAAAGATGTAATGGCTTTTGAAATAGAATTCATCAGATGCCAGAATGTATAAATCTAACACCTGATGAAAAATTAAATATAATTATGGCATAATTGAAAGTTACCATTACAAACGAAAGGAATTAAAACTATGGCAAAAGAACTTAATTTAAATCAACCACAATCTACTAAAATAGAAGAATTAGTATACAGATGGATTCATCCAGATAATGACGACGCCTCCCATACGCAAGAGTGCTCAGATAATAAAATATACTGTGGAACAATCATTACCCGTTCATCCAACTCCTTTTAATTTATTTTAGTCTTAAGTTTCCAATACATAAGTTATTCGTACGGTTCGATGTGTTGACGATAGTATAAATTTGAGACTTTATCGTCTATACCCTTTTTAGCTTGTTCTTCACGTAAAATCCAGTTTTTCGAAGTCAATAAAGCAATTGCCCTATATACATCATATGAATTTATTATAAAATATACACTAAAAGTTTTCAAAAAGTCCTTATCAGAATATAATTTTACCGCCTTGTCTGATTTTTTATAAACATAAATATCATTAGTATCATCATCAAGTAAAAAGGCATATCCAAATTTATCCATTATGTCACTAATGGAATCTAACGCATTTTGTAAGTTCCTATTAGTAAATGCTATTTCAGAAACTTTGAACATGTCATATTCATTATAACTAAATGAACTATCAAAAATACATTTTGCTCCAATGTCTCTCATAAATTTTTTTACGCTAATTATAAATTGAAATTGATACCCAAATTTAGATAAAGAAAATTTTAGTTGTGAATTATCGTTTTCATTTTCTATATATTGCGCTATTTGCGATTTATTATGTTTTACAAATTCGGGAAAATATTGTTTGATAAATTTTAAAGAAGTTATTTTTGCAATTGTTATTTCTGTATATAACCCATTATTTTGCGCTATCTCATCAAGAAGTTTCCATTGCTTATTTTCAATCATCCAATCTATTTCATCTCTTTTGCATATAAATGGAATATCATTGTTATGTAAAACTAACGAATCAGATAGTTTTTTGAGTCCATTGTAAAGCTCAATCATTTCTGAGAATAAATCAAATGAGTTTTTATTACTTTTAAATGGTTTTTTCCCATATGAAACATATTGTGAATAAATTAAGCGTAAATTTGTCACAGCGTCTTTTAAATTATGGTATAAGTCATATGGTAATAGTATAGGTAAATTATCAAAATAATAATTTGCAGAATCTATTATTTCTATTACATTGGGATGCTTATTATGAAACTCAGTACGTCGTTCAACTGCTTGTTGATTCTTTATAACTTTATTTAGATGATATTTATATTCTGTGTATCCTTCTATTCCAGGGAATTTCGTCATGCAATAAGAACCCACATTTAGACGAATATGATTTTTTCTATTTCTAATAAAAAAAAGATATTTATTTGGAGTATTACAAAGTCCACATTTAACCTTCTTAGAAATGTCTTCAGAGCTATTAGATTCTACAAACCATTCATCTTTAACATTATCCATTAGTGTTGTTTTATTATATGTTAAAGCTGCCTGGGCTACCTTATCTAAATTATATTTTTTAAGTTCATCAAGTGTTATTGCCTTCAATTCCCTCATTTGCAGTAAAACTTCATATAAGTTTCCATATAGTTTTGTATTTTTTGGTTCCTCACTGTTTAATAATAAATTTATTTCATCTAAGATTAATACTGCTTTCCCCACAATTTCCTCTTTTCTGTACTAGTGTAATTAATTCCATAGATTCCTTTACTCTTCTATCTGACAAGTAAATATCGCCCAAACAACGAATATTTATTTAACCTTAGACCCGCAACTATTACAAATTAAATCTATTTTATTTGTGGCAAATCCTGTTAGTAGACTAAACTTTCTGCGGACTGGGGTGAACTGGGTTCCGCCGCACTTTGGACAACGCTTTGTTTTAGGAGCTTTAGGAGTTTCGACAGCTTCCGTATCTTTATCGTTAAGAAATAAGTATCTAATTTCATTTATCCACCATTCAAAATCATCTTGTTCACGTTTTCGGTATAAGGCTTCATCGTATTCCGGGCTGTTTATGACATACTGCTCTCGAAGCATCTCTTTCCATTGTATTTCTTTTAAATTATTATATACTTCCCGATTATCTCCTTTATCTATAAGTTCAGCTAACTCACTAAAATCTTTATCGGAATCTCTTATCTCTTCATATTCATCATCTGTAAAATTTGTTTCTGCCATTATAGTATCACAGACTTTACAAGCTCTTTCTTCCCCTTTATACCCATACATAACTTTGCCGCATTTCGGGCATATTTTCATTATTTCTATTTTACTCATAAGAATCCTCCCTCAAATAGTTATTGTCTATATTATACATTCCAAACATCCTTCTGCTTTATTATATCTCATATGGAAATGTCTGTTTCATTCCATTATAGTTGTTTAGCATAGGCTCTTATTTATACTAATATAATCAAATGATTTTTCAGGCATATATTTTTGAAACACCTCAAAAAAGGGATATTCATACTGAAAAACTTTTACCATATCGTCAGTTTCAATATAGACATTCACTACTCTTTTATCATCATTAATAGTGTTAGTTCTAATTGGTTCTGATACAATTTTTTTCCGACTACCAATTATTGCTCCTACATCTCCAGCAAGAAGCCCACCAACTACAGCTCCTCCAATTGATGTCCCTCCTCCAATTACTTCACCTCCAGACATTTCTGTTCTAGTTAATATTTCACCGTCAACCTTATAAAATTTAACCTCATTGATGTTTATGATGATGGGTTTTAGCCCATACATTATTTCATTATATCTTTTTTCTAGCAGAGAGTCTGTTTCGCAATTTCTAACATTTCTTCTAAATATATGATTGTCTATAATTTTTTGGCAAAGACTATCTATTTCTGTACAAATATAAATATGATTATTTTGTTTCCAAACACATGCATCTGCACCTTTAAGTCCACAACTATACACAATATCTGCATTTTCTGGCATCTCTGTTATGTTATAAGCTTTCATAATCTCCGAAAAACCTTTAACAATTTTATCTTTTATTTCCTCATCTTCCGTAATCTGCTTTTGTTTGATTTCCTTATTTCTTTGATAATCGCTTACACCTAGAAGTATACCAACAAGAACTATTACCCCAACAATAACACCCACTATAATTAAGAATGCCATATTTTAATTATTCCCCCTTTCTTTTCTATAAAATATTATACCGTCCAAACCGGTTGATGTAAACACTCTCGTAGATAACAAACCTTTTATTAGGGGGAAAATTAAACAAAATTTTCGCCAGTAAGGCTTTTACAGATGATTTTATAAAGCAAGGAGAAGATGCCGCGAAACAATTTGCAGAAGGCGCTTCATCCACAACTTTTAAAAACGATTTTTCTAAAAGATTTGGTAATGATAGCATTATGCAAAATAAGGGCGTTATTCAATACTTTGACGACTTAGAAAAAGCAGGGAAGAAAGGAGAGGCTTCATTAGAAGGCATTCAAAATGCCTATATGAATAGTAGGACTGCTGGGCAAAAATTTGCAGACGGATTAAAGAACGTTGGGCGTACCGCAGTTGGCATTGCTGGAAATATGGCAATCTATGCTGCTGTCGGATATGCTATTCAAGGCGTAGTCACCGCTTTGGATCATTACATCAACGCACAGCAAAAGGCAAATGAAAAAGCTATTGAGTCGAAAACCAAATATGAGCAGACAAAGACGGAACTGAATGACCTGAAATCACAGTATGAGGCAAACAAAAATAGCATAACTGAGCTACAGAAGCTCCGCAGCGCTGGGACTATTACTTCTGCCCAGTCATCTGAGCTGTCAAATCTACAAAAAATCAATGCAGAACTCCAGAATCAAATTCAATACAAGTCGAAATTAGCTGAAATTGAAGGCAAAGTTGCTGCTGATGCCGCAGAAAATGCCCTGACATACAGCAAACCCACTATCGGGAAAAGTTTTGACCATTCTCCGAATAATCCTCACGTAGGCTCCTTTGGAAATCCCGGATTAGACAATTCTCAGTATGCGCAGACAAACCCAGACTATCTGACGACAGTATCCGATCAGATAGATGAATACAACAATAAAAGCAGTGAACTTCTTAAAATCCAAAATGAATTACAATCCCTTTCTAAAAAGGATAAACTAAGTTCTTCTGAAGAAAACAGGTTCAAAGCTCTTACAGCTGATGCTGAATCCGCAGAAAAGGAGCTGGCTGTTCTTGGGCAAACCCTTAGTAAGGATATGACCGGCATTAAAGAAATGTCCGAAAGTCTTTATTATACAGATGCAAAAGGGGATAAACAGCTATACACAGGTAAAGAGGAAGTTGCTAAACGTGTTGAAAAGATAAACGACGCCTATGCAAAAGCTATCTTTGATTCTGATGAGTATAAAGATTACGAGCTAAATAATATCCTCTCGAAAAATAATCTGTCTGAAGTACAAACTAGTCTGTCTGATATGGCAAAGGCCGGCACTCTTTCAGTTGATAGTATAACGGGCAAATTCCCTGAGCTGCAAAACGCCATTAAGGGAACAAGCGTTTCATTACAAGATGTAGTTGACCATTTTAACATGCTGGAAAACAGTTCCTCCACTAATGGGCCAGTAGACTGGGTTGGGAAAATGGCCTCTTCAGTTTCTAGTGCGATTTCCCAGATAGATAACCTAAATGCTGCGATGGTTAATAGTGTTTCTGGAAAAGGGCTGGGATTCGAAATCGATGAAGAAACCGGTACGCTATCAGGTGATCTTGTTAATATTATGGCTGCGTATGATGGTTTAGAAGGATACGATCCTTCGGTATTGTTCGAAAAAACGGCAAATGGAATCCATTTGAATATAGACGCGTTGCGGAATCTCCAGGCTCAAGAGGAAGCAAATAAAAAGTCCGATTTTTTAGAAACCAGGAAAAAGCTTCAAGATGAATTAAACAATGCAATAGAAAAACAGTCTCAGCTGAATCCAGAAAGTGCTGACTATAGTGCTGCTCAATCCAATATAGACTCCCTATCTAACCAGTTAGAAACTGTAAATAGTTTGGCAGCCGCATATGATGGTGCAACCTCATCCTACCAGAAATGGTTAAACGCTCAATCTGGTGGCGAAGAAGGTGATATGTATCGTAGCGTTACTGGCACAATGATAGAGCGCGGGGACGAGCTATATAAAAAGGAACTCTTTAATAACAACGAGTTTAGGGCAATAGCCGACTTCTTCTCTTATGAAGATTTGAGCACAGCATCTGCGGAGCAAGTTGCAGAAGCATATCAAGCAGCCGCTCCTCAAGTCAAGAAGTTCTTCACCGAAGGGCGCGAAGGAGTAGATTCCTTCGTTTCTTCTATGAAGGAATTGTCGGACAAAGAGGGCTTGGGATGGGTAGAAGATCTTGGAGATGGTAATCTTAAGTTCAATACTGGAAATGATGAGGAGATAGCAAAGCGGTTAGGAATTAGCAAAGAAGCAGTACAATCAATATATCGCATGATGTCCGAATATACGGATGGCATACAAATTGGTGATACATCAGGGGTAGAAAACTATTCTGAAAAATTACAGCAATTAACCGATAAAGCAAAGGAATCTCAAGAAGCTTTAAAATCCATGAGTGAAAATTCAAGCCTGAAGTCTGCCGTTGATTTTGACATAGATAATATGAATACGGTTGATGAACTTGAATCTAAAATAAGTGAAATTAACAATGCTCGTGCGGATTTAGATGTAAATTCAAGTCAATATCAACAAGCTCAAGATGTCATAGATACTTGCCAAGCTAAAATAGACGCAATTAATGGTACAAGTGCAATATTAGATTTCGAAGTTGAAGGCCAAAATCCAGAGGATCTACAGAATAAGTTAGAGGAATTAGAAAACTATAGACTTACGTTAAATGCCGATTCTTCTAGGTATGACGAAACCAATGCTAAAATACGAGAAATACACAAAGGATTAGATGAGCTAAATAATACCTCTGCCACTGCTAATGTAGAAACAAATGTACAGGACGGATATTCTCTTATTTCACAATTTCAGCAGAGATTGAGTGAATTACAAAACAATGATCCAAATGTAACAGTAAACGTTAACACAGCAGGTGATGACGTATTAGATACCATTGCTTCACAAATCGCAGCTTTACCAAAAGAGACTCTAATATCATTAGGTTTTACGGTTGCAGGTGATGGAATCACCCCATCGGAAATAAAAAGTCAGCTTGCTGCCGGTGGAGTCACAATACCGGTTGAATATCAAAAAAGTGGTAATGTTCAAGGAGATGCTGAGACTAAAGAAGGCAATGTAGATTATAAAGCAAATTTTTTGCCTGCCACCCCTCCAGAATTATCTGGCACTGTTAATTATTCAGGTAATTTCTCAGGAATTTCGGCCCCTACTATATACGGGACTGCTGTTTATACTAAATCTCTTATTGGCCCAGCTAACGGTACGGCTCATGCCGCTGGTAGTGTACGAGATTTAAAAACTAATTATTTAATGTCCAAAGGTTATAATGCTTACGCCTCCGGAGATTGGGGGCTTAAAAGCAATGAGCTTGCCTTAGTTAATGAGTTAGGGACAGAATCTATAGTTCGAAATGGTAGATTCCAACTAATTCCAGGAGGCGCACACCTTGAAAACTTCAAACAAGGTGATATCATTTTTAATCATAAGCAGACTGCGGAATTACTAAGGAACGGGTTTGTAACTTCTAATGGTGGACATGGTAAGCTTGCTTATGCCAATGGTACAGCATATAACATGCTGAATTATTTGTCACTGCCTGCCCACTCTGCCGGAACTTTCAAGTCTGGAGGAAGCAGTACAAAATCCGGAGGTAAATCGTCAAATAAAAAGTCCTCCTCCAAGTCATCCTCCTCCTCTTCTGCCACAAAGAAGAACACAGCCGCTGTCAATAAAAACACCAAAGCAACCGATGACAACACGAAGACCTTTGACCACATTGAAACATTGGTTGACCGCATTACTTCAGCGTTAGATAGTCTGGAGCGGCAGGCCAAAGATTTACAAAACACCTACGCCACACAGAATCCATTGTTGGTAAAAGCCATCTCCCAGGCACAGAGCAACATGTCCACTCTGCAGAAGAGTGCCGATTACTATTTTAATAAAGCCAATTCCGTAGGCATCAGCGAATCCTATAAAAACAAGCTTAGGAACGGACAGATATCCATTGAAGACATCAAGGATGAAAACCTGGCGGAAAAGATGGAGGATTTCCAGAAGTGGTATGAACTCGGCCTGAAAATGAAGGACGAAATGGAAGAGCTTAAAGTCAAAATCAAAGAGCTCAACATGCAGAAGCTTGACAATATCAAGGATTCCTTCAGCGCCGCTGTGGATTATTACGATGCTGTCTCGGATGTGTTCCAAAACAGCATAGATCTGGCCGAAGCACAGGGTAAGCTTGGTAAAGAATCTGATTATGTCAATATGATCAATCAGAACAATCAGGCGCGCGCCATGCTCAAAGGGGAGTACAACTCTCTCACTCAGCAGCTGAATGAACTAATTAAAAATGGAACCATAAAAAAATACACAAATGACTGGTATGAATGGCAGTCAACCCTGGAAGAAATCCGGGGAGATATCATAGACATAGATAAAACCATCATCGAGCTTAGACAGGACATCCTGGAAGTACGCTGGGATAATTTCAACAAATCCATCACTAAGATCGACAACATGAAGGATTCACTTTCCTCTCTCTCTGACCTTATTGAAGACACCATGGTTTACGTGGAGGATACCAGCAAGATCAGCGGAATGGGTTACGGTAAGCTGGCTCTGCTTCAATCAGAGCTTATACAGGCCAAGCAGGCCGTTGCGAACTACGGCATGGCAATTGATAAGCTTCAGGAAGAATACCAGAAGGGCTTCTATTCCCAGGAGCAGTATGAAGAAAAACTGGCCGATCTGCGTAAATCCCAGCTGGACTATGTGGGAGATATTAAAAAGGCCAAGGATGCTATCCTGGATTTGGTAAAGGATGGTATCGAGCGGGAAACAGACGCCATGGAGAAGCTCATCGACAAGCGGAAGGAAGCACTCCGCAAGCAGAAGGAGGCTTACGACTGGAACAAAAAGGTTACTGATTACAACAAAGACCGGGCAAAGCTGGCTGCGCAGATTTCGGCCATGTCTGGGGACAACACCAAAGAGACTATAGCAAAACGCAAAAAGCTGGAACAGGAACTCCGGGAACTGGATGAGGATTTTGCCGAAGAACGGAAGGATCATGAATTCGATACGATTGAAGATGCTTACGACGAGCAGATGGATAAATTTAAGGAGCTGCAGGAAAAACAGCTGAATTTGATCGAATCAAGTCTGGAAGCTCAAAAAGAGGTTATTGGCACGGTTCTCGAATCTGTTGTAAATAATCACGGTTCCGCCTACGACGCCCTAGAACAGTTAAGCAAAGAGTACGGCTTTAAGCTTTCCTCTGATTTAACAAATCCATTTAAAGATGCCCTCTCTGCTCTAGAAGAATTCAAAAAGGCAATGGGCGACTTATCCGCTAATACTGATATAAATATTGGAAATCTTCCTGGCTCTAAGGATGACGTACAAAGCTCCACTCAAAATTGGATTGACAATGCACTAGCAAAATCAGCTGGCGGAAGTTGGAAAAAGAACAATAAGGGCTGGTGGTATCAGAACGCTGATGGCTCATGGCCCAAAAACGACTGGATGCTCGGACAGGATAATAAATGGTATCACTTTGATGATGAAGGCTACATGGAAACAGGCTGGAAGAAGATAAAAGACAAGTGGTATCATATGAATGGCTCAGGCTCTATGGACAGTGGTTGGCAGATGGTGGGCGGAAAATGGTACTATCTCGGCGGTGCCAACGATGGCTCTATGAAAACCGGATGGCAGAAACTGGATAATAAATGGTATTACATGGATTCCTCCGGCGCCATGAAATCGGGCTGGTTTAATGACGGTAAGGGTTGGTATCATACAGATAAATCCGGTGCTATGGAAGTTAATAAGTGGCTGAAGTCCGGACAGGATTGGTATTATATTGGCTCAAGCGGAAAGATGTATGAGAATCAATGGCTCAAAGATAAGAACAACTGGTACTACATGAATCAGTCAGGAGCTATGTCAAAAGGTTGGCAGAAAGTAGGAAATACCTGGTACTATTTAGGTAACGATGGAATTATGCAGTCTAGTAAATGGTTGAAATCAGGAAACGACTGGTATTACCTGGATAAAAGCGGAGCCATGAGTACCTCTAAATGGATTGACAATAAATATTTCGTTGACCATACCGGGGCCATGGCGACTAACGCCTACGTAAAGGGTTACGACGGTATGTATTACTGGGTGAACGCCAAGGGAGAATGGGAGCCAAAATGGAATACAAAGACTCCTGACCTCAAAAAGTATAAGCTCGCTTATAAATCGGGAACCAAGTCTTCTTCTGAAGGGTTAGCACTCACAGATGAGGAAGGTATAGGAAGTGAAATGTTCATATCACCAAAAGGCGTTGTCAGGGATTTGCCATTTGGAACTATGGTGTTCAACAAAGGACAGAAGGAGGCTTTATGGAATCTATCCAAAATGTTATCATCTCCGGATTTATCCTCTGTTGGATTTGCTGGTAATGTTGATAGTGGGCTAGGTGTCGATATTCATATAGACAACATGGTAGGCAACATTGAGCATATAGATAAAAATGCCCTTCCTTCTTTGGAAAGGATCTTAGAACAATCCTGCGACTATACGACGAAAAAGCTTAAGAGAGAACTTGGTAAAATAGGTATACGATAATTATTTTCAATAGAGGCTGCTCATTTCGGGCAGTCTCATTTTAAAGAAAGGAGGCTGAGAATGGCTGTATATGCTGACGATATGTTTTACGACGGAAGAAATTTAAAATCTTTCGGTGATTATATGCTAGTGTCATTTGACTCGGATGATGAAGAATCCACTATATTTGAAAGAGACATTGAATCCGGTAATTTTGTATCAGGCCGTGTTATCCGAAATCAATATGGTACTACGCCTTCTGATTCTTATGAATTAGAACTGGCAATCTGTAAAGAAGATGGCACTCCGTTCACCACACCGGAATCTGAAGAAATTATCTCATGGCTTGCCAGTCCCGATACACCAGTGCCTTTAAAATTTATCAGTCATGACGGCGATGATAACTATACAGGTATTAATTATGTTGGTCTTTTTAATAAAGGAGTCTTCATTGAGCATGGGAATTATAAAAATGGAATAAAGCTTTCTTTTGAATGCAATTCTCCCTACGGGTTTTCGGATGAAATAGTGGCCAACTACTCTCCCATTACAAATCCAGGGGAGCTTGTTATACTATGTAACAACACAATTAAGCGTAATATGATCTATCCCGTTCTAGAAATCACTCCACACGTCACAGAGACAATTACAATAACAAACAAATCTGATCCCTCTTCTGCACCTTTTACACTGGAAGCCCTGAAGAATATCAAAGTCAAAGTAGTAGATTTTAATCTTTATGATGAACTGGGGGATTTTTATCCTTTGACGAAGTGCAACCTGGAATTTCCCTGCCTTATCGACGGCGAGAATATCTTTGAGATTCAAGGGAACTGCGATGTAACGTTTATGTACAGGACTACAAAATGTATTGGGAGATAGACAAATCATTATTTATGAAAGAACCTCACATCCTCTAATGATTTTCTTTAATAAAATCAGCAAACTTAATGACACCATTTGGCGTACATTCTAAAGCTGTGCATATTTTTTCTAATGTGCAAAGCGTTATATTTTTATTCTTTTTAATAGCATCTAATGTTTTGTTGTCTATGACCTTGAGCAGCTTATACTGGCTAATTTTTTTTGCTTCATTGTTTCCCATAAGGGACTATAATCTATCATCCCATATCCGCTTTCTATATTTATTTTCTAAAGTTACAGATGCAAAAAACAAAAGCTTATGTTGTGATTATACCACAATGTTAAGTAATTGGACTAACTGATCCCCATCTTATAAGAAAAAGGTCTTCTCACAAAGTAATTCTGTTACATTTATATATCAATGAAAACATAGAAGAGATTATACCAAACCGAAATAGTCTCTTTTTACTATGCGCGAAAGGAGGAACGAGATGTGTATCCCAAATGACTTAACATTTAACATATCGGAAAGTAAGGTAATGCTATGGAATTAAAATATGATATCTACGGACGTACCCGCCCCTGCCATATCTTCCTTTCCCATGTAAACAAAAAAATCTTGTGCTGCCTCAACGGTGTCAAGTCGGCTAAGCTTACTCTGAAATTTAACGACATATCCGAACTGAAGGTTGAAGTAGACAAATATATCTGCAATGAAGCCTTTTTAAAGGTACGCAAATCTGCCGGATACGATGAGATTGGTGCGCTGATGGAACTCTTTGTTCCCGAATTCGGCTGGTTTCGGCTGGAGCAAGACCCTGACATACAAAGCGAGGGGGAAAGCAAAGAGACAAAATCCTTCACCGCCTACAGCTATGAATCCAAGCTTCAGGATTACGATCTGGTGAATTTCTCTGTTAACATGGGGACTAACGAATCCTTGGAAATGAGAGAAGATAACATCAATAAAGACGGGGAGATAATAAATAAAATCATAATCCACAACCCGGACAACCCGGAATACAGCCTTCTTGATCTCGCATTATCTGACGTCCCTCTTGGATGGACCATTGGTCATGTTGATGCTACGATTGCACATAAGGAACACTCGTTTGAAATCGGCAGCCAGGATGTCTATTCCTTCCTCCGGGCAGATGTCGGGCGGGCGGCAAGGTGTGTCTTTATCTTCAATAGTTTTGATATGACCATTAATGTTTATGATATTGAGACGGCAGGGCGTGACACGAATCTATACCTTTCTTATAAAAATCTCTTAAATTCCCTGGAAATTACACCGATATCCAATGATATTTATACCCGCTTCCGCGTTGCTGGCGGCGAAGACTTAGGTATTGAGATGGTCAACTTCGGAAGCTCCCTGATCACAAATATAGACTTCTATCTGCCCCGCTTCCCGCAGGAGACCCAGAATAAATACAATGCATACAAAGAAGCGCGGGAGGCATTGCGTGACACCTACATTGACGCCCAGATGCAGCACAGCATTATCTTAGGGCAGATCACTTCTCTCAAAGACAGAAATGCGGATGATGCCGCTGAGAACAACTGGGATTCTGCCCGTTACGATCTGGATAAATTGAAAGAAATACTGAACGAAAAGCAGGAGAAAGTAGAGCTTTTGGAACAAAGCTATACGACGGAATCCGGCTCAGTGGATATTCCTATTGAGTCTCCCGACTACCCTCTCTACTATTCGCTGAAGGATGTCATTATCCCGGATATCACAGCCGAGATAGCCAAACGGGAATCGGGAGCTGAAGAGCCAGCCAAGAAGGTTGAGTACGATACCATGTGGAAGCTCTTCGGTGTGAATGCCCTGGAGCTTAAGAAAACTTCATACCAGGATATAAAGTCCACGTTAAAGGATTACTCTGGAAATGCGGCCCCTGACGATATGCCGGTACAGGCCTACGAAGAAAAGCATCAAATGTATCTGGATGTTGTCCGCTATTTAAAAGAAATTGATGAGTACCTGGCTGTGCTGCAGGCTAAAATAACGGAACTGGAGACAAAACTTACAGCTCTCTCATCCGAGCTTTCAGAGATAAGCCAGAAAGCCAGCCTGAAAAACCCGGAATACGGGTTTACTTACGACGAAATCGCGGACATAGAAGCATACGGAAACCGAACCTCAGACTTTAAAGATGAGAGCATCATTGAGGAGGACATGGGGCTTGAGAGGACAATTAAAAGCCAAAAGGATCTTCTTGCATCGGCAAAGAAACAGCTGGAAATCGAATCCCGGCCGCAGCTGAGCCGCAGGATATCCTCAGACAATCTTTTTGCCATTCCGGAATATAAATCTCTCCGGAACCAGCTCCAGGTTGGTGACTTCATGATCGTCAACTATGGGAATGAAAACCTCAAATTCCGGGCTATTGAACTGGATGATCTGGACATCCTGGACTGGAAGAAAAGCTTTGATGTTACCTTTTCTGATATGACCGTAGCCAATGGCACAAGAAATGACTTTGAAACCCTTCTGGAAAAGCAGCTCTCATCCGCTAAAAATACCATTTCTAAAGCAGCATCATCCACTGCTTCTTCAACTGTAAGCCAGGTTGTCGCCTCTCTTATCCGGCCATATATCCAGATTATCAATGCCAAGCTTGAGAGCGCGGAAATCAATAACGCTACGATCAAGGATTTAACTGCAGTCTCCGGTGAATTCAAAACTATACTAACTGAATATCTGAAAACCGGGGAGTTGGAAGCAGCCGTTGCCAAGATAGGCCATCTGGATGCTGACTCAGCGTTTATCAAGTATCTCCAGGCTACAATTGTTGGGATTGATAAGGCGGAAATTAAAGAGCTGGTAGCTAATGTAGCAGCTATTGACAGTCTGCTTGCTGGAACCATCTCCGCAGAACTGGGCCATATCATCCATCTGACAGCAGAAAATGTGTCTATAGATGACGCTGTGATCAAATCTCTGATTGCGGCTAAGATTGCAGTCGGTGATCTTGCTGCTGGGGATATCTCAACAGACTCCATGCGGATTATCAGCGATGACGGTGGCTTTGTTCTGGCCGGGAATACCATGCAGTTTACAGATAAGGATGGGAATGTCCGCATCCAGATAGGCCGGGATAAAACCGATAACTTCACCTTTGTTCTCTATGACGAAACTGGTACAGGTGTATTGATGGATTCTACCGGAATAAAGGAGTCTGCCATCGGCGAAGGTTTTATTAAAAATGACATGCTGGCTGGCGGGATTACCAAAGACAAGTTTGGCTTCAATGTTATGGAAACTGATGAGAACGGCAATATTTCTGGGACACAGGTCATTGTTGACGGCAAGGGAATTGACAGAATCACCAGCTCTATTACTCAGACTGTAGAAGCTTTAGATCAAAAAGTAGAAGACAGTATCCAGTTCAAACTTGAACTTGACTCATCCAAGGGGATTATATTTACTAATGGGCAAGTTGACACTTATATCACAGCAACTCTATATCGGGGTAATACAGATGTAACAGGCGAGTATCCTGATTCCTGTTTCTTATGGACCCGCCAGAGTTCAGATTCTGATCTGGACGCCTATTGGAACTCCCAGCACACTTCTGGAACAAAATCCCTTCATATCACAAAAGAGGATTTATATAAAAAAGCCCAATTCCATTGTTCCTTCTGGCTGAACAGCGAAGTATTGGCAACCGCAATATAAGGGGGATATTAACTATGGCAATTAAAGCTAGCAATCAAATTACAATTATTGATGTGGATGATGTAGGCAGATTGGGGGTATACCTTAACAGCAACCTACCACTGTCTGTCATCCACGATCCGAATACAAATACTTATGCCCCATCCTGGGCTGCAACTAATCTAAAATTAACTCCAGTGGTCTATTTAAATGACAAAGCTCTTGCATTAAATTCTACGGGACTGACAGTTACCTGGAAGCGACGGGAGGGATCGGGTTCTGAGGGAAATCTTACTGCCGGGGAAACAGCATCCGGAGGGATATTAACTGTGAACCAGAACAAACTGAGTTCAGCTTCAAGCGGCTTATTAAGCTATATCTGCTATGTTACGTACACAGAGCCTGAATCTGGAGTCACTGTAAACACACAAAGCGTCATGTCCTATTCCCTGCTTCAAAATGCAGTAGAGCTTCACTATATCAGCATTGATGGCCCCAATGTATTCTTATATAATGCCGCAGGAACGCTGGTTGGCAACTCCCAAATTTCACTAACAGCAAATGCCACCAATGTAACCATTTCCACCTGGCAGTACCGCAAATCTGGTGGCACCTTCGCCGCTTATCCCACAACCTCTGATAACGCAACCGTTACAGGCTCAACCCTGGTAGTTAAACCTGGACATGCCGTGTTCTTCAACGATACTGCCGTTATCAAAGTTATTACTAATGATCCGGACGTATATGACACCGTTACTATCGCAAAGCTAAGAGATGGTTCACATTCTGTTGTGGGAGTACTTACAAATGAAAGCCACGCCCTGCCAGCCAATTCTTCCGGTACGATAAGCTCTTATGCAGGAGCGGAGACAACGCTTGCCATTTATGAAAACGGCGCGGACATTACCAGTACCTTCACAATTACAACTGCCCCAAGTACAGGTGTAACCGGCACTCAAAGCTCTGATAAGAAGTCATATACGGTAACTGGTATGACCGTAGATACAGGATATGTTGATTTTACCGCTACACGCAGCGGATACGCCGCCATTACCAAAAGATTTGCTCTTACAAGGGTAAAGGGCGGAGCAAACGGTGCGACTGCACGGACATACTTCCTCGACGCCAGTGCATTAGTACTAAATAAAAATATAAGTAATGTCTTAACACCTGCCAAAGTTACCTTCAGTTCTTTTTACCGGGATGGCACATCTGCAACGCGTACCGCATATTCCGGAAGGTTTATCATTGCTGAATCTACAGACGGTACTGCATTTACCACGAAATATACATCCTCCGCCAATGAACCAACGAAAGAATACACTCCGTCGGCCACAAATATAGCGGCTATCAAATGTACGCTTTACGCGGCTGGAGCTACCACTACTGCTCTTGATACACAGACAGTAATGATTACAAAAGATGGTGCGACAGGTGCGACGGGTCCTGGGGGCACCTCTGTGATTGTGGGTAATGAATCCCAGGTAATACCTTGCAACAGCTCAGGAAACGTTCTTTCGGCTATGGATGTAACTATTCCCTTTGCCGGGTATAAGGGTATTACAAAGGCTGCCTGCTCCGTAGCCACCGGAGCATTACCGTCAGGTGTAACAGTAAAGTCTAATACCGCAGGTACGGCAAGCACTGATGGTTCTCTTGTTCTTACCTTTGCCGCCAGCGCCACATTAGGGGCTTCTGCTGCAATGACTGGAACTATTGATCTGACCTTCACTTGTAATGGGACAACTGTTATAAAGAAGTTTACTTGGACGAAATCGAAAGCGGCAGTTAACGGTACAAACGGCGTAAATGCAGTCCTGTTTGAAATTATCTCCCCGTCTGGAAATGTAATAATTAATTCGGGAAATAATGTCGTTTTGGAAACTATTATGTACTCAGGGACATCTACCGTAACGCCCACTGCTTATGTCTGGAAAAAATATGCGGGCGGTTCATGGACGTCCATATCCGGCCAGACAGCATCAAAGCTTACTGTGACACCGGCTATGGTAGACAGTTCCGCATCCTTTAGCTGCACAGCTACCTATGGAGGGAAAACCTACACCGCCTATGCGACAGTGACAGACAAACAGGACAATTACAGCGTAGACTGTATCTCCACACTTGGAAACCAGATCAAAAATGGCGTCGGCTCTGGCGTTATCTATTACCGGCTGTACCAAAACGGAAAGGAAGTAGATCCTTTAAAGACAGCTGATTTTCTGACCACTGCACCTTCCAGCCCAACCACAGGGGATTTTTACTATCACATAGATAAAACTGCAAAAACCGTAACCCTAAAAAAGTACTCAGGCACCGCATGGGTGAATGCCTCCGATGCGGATCTCCCAAAGGAAACATACAATACCTACCGGATTGATAAGAATTCCCTGCCTATGGATGGAGGCGAAATCTGGAAAACTGGCAAAGCTGTGTATGTCGACGGTAGTTTAATAGACGGTAAATGTACGTTTGTTGTGGAGGTCATATAAGCGAGGTTTTTCTGTGCCTTGCTTTTCTGTAACGGGGTGCGGAAAGGAGAACATAAATGAAAGCATCAAACCAACTTACTATAACCAATGTTATAGACGGCGTAGATTCTGTTTCTATCATTCTAACAGATGAAAACCATACATTCTCTGCCAATAGTTCCGGGCAGGCGGCAGCAGCCTCTATAACAACCGGGGTTCAGGCATACAAAGGAACCAGCAAAATAGCAACAACTGTGGGGAGTATTACAGGGCTCCCTGCAGGAATGACCATGACAGTAAATAATAATAATTCAGCCAACACCTCTATTTCAGTGACTGTAACAGCATCTCTGACTGCCTTAAGCGGGACAGTAAATATTCCCATTGCAGCGGACGGCATTTCTTTCATCAAAACCTTTAGCTTCACTTTATCAAAGGCAGGTGCCACAGGAAGCACAGGTGCCGCCGCCAAATCCGTGGATATCACAGCGACTTCACAGATTTTTAAAAGCACAGACGGCGGAGCAACATTTTCACCTGAGACCATCAAACTTACGCCCGTCTTCCAAGGAGGAATTTCATTTAGTAAATGGCAGTACAGCTCGAACGGCGGGACATCATGGACAGATGTAACAAGCGGTTCCAACGGCCTGACGATTTCTTCTGGTGTTCTTACTATCGCAAAGACATGCAGTTTATTTACAGACAGCGTTACTTCTCTCTCCTTTAAGTGCATCAGTAATAATGCATCTTATTTTGACGTGATGACAGTGTTGAAATTGTATGATGTAACGGATATCCAGATAGGCGGCAGGAATTTATTGTTACATAGTGGGGAAAAGATTACCAGTTCTACTTATTTGATGAAATCCTACTCTGCTTCTGAGCTGAAGCCTAATACGAAGTACACTATGGTGCTGAAAGGTAGTGTTGCCTCGCCAAACCGTTTCGGCGTTTGGTTTAATGGCGGAAGTTCTCATGGCGGATACTTTCCTTATAATCAGACAGATACAGCAGAATATATTACCATTACTACGCCCGCAGACTTAACTGCAACAACTGTCAACGTATATAATTATCCGTCTGCTACTGCTTCTAAATCCACAATAGATTGGACAGCCATGTATGAGGGGGATATACTACCTCCCTTGGATTGGACTCCCGCGCCGGAGGATATCCAGGAACAGTTCACTGCAGTTACAGATACTGTTAAAACCGCCCAAAGCAAGATTGATGCAGTGGAAGGGAAAATAACAAACAAGGTCTGGCGAAGTGATGTAATTACCATCCAGGATTCCGAAGGAAATATAAGAGAAAAGACTTTAGTAGACCATCTTGTACAGAATATGATTGACTCTAACGGGATAACAAATACCGTTCAGGATATCAAAACTGATTTAGGAAACCCAAATGACCCGGCATCTGGAACAAGTATTTATTCCAAAATCACGAAAGCACAACAGACAGCGGATAAGTTTACCTGGCTTGTTAAATCCGGGAATAGTTCTTCCAGCATGACGCTGACAGATAGTTTTCTAAGTATCCTGGCGAGGGATATTGATATTACTGGGAAGGTTACTTTTAATTCGTTTGATACTACTACTAAGATACAGATACAAACAGCTGTAAATAAAGTGGATGACTGGAGTTATGACAGTACGTCAATTGATGGAGGAAAGATTTATACGGGTACTATCACAGCTGATAAGATTGCTGCTAACTCTATAACTGCAGATAAAATTGCTGCTGGAGCTATAACAAGCGATAAAATAATTATTGGTGACTTTACAAATTACGCGACTATTAACCCAAATTTTCCTGAAACAATGTTACCTAATACCTTTATTCATGGTAGGACAAGCATAAGCGGTAGTTTTATAGAAGCTTCCGGGCGTGATTATTTTCCTTTATGTGAGGCAACGCCAAATGCTTTTAGCCAAGGAGAAAAAATAAGTTATAGTTTTACAGCCAAAACTGATGGCGGGCAGGTGCCTATATCGGTTTCTCTGTTATGCTATAGCAGTATTACAAAAGATCCAAACACCGGAGTAACAACATCCGGAACACTTATTAAAGAATATACATCAACTCCAGGGGGAGGATATAGCGGTTACCTAAACGACTACCCCAAAGTTTGTAGTGGTGTTATTGAAATTTCTGACTCCATAATTAACAATGCAAAATATTTTATTCTCGCTATTAAAAACATGTCATCTCAACGCTTACCCATTTATATTATGTATATTAAATTTAATCGAAAGATAGATGGATCAATAATCGTAGACGGAGGAATTACCGCTGAATGTCTAGCAGTTGATTCTATTCGTTCCCGGAATTATACAGCTGGCAGCGGGACATATTCTACTCAAGGCACAATGTTTAATCTTGAAGGCAGTGGATATATAAAGTCACAAAATTTTGCTATTACATCAACTGGTACAGCCTATTTTCGTGGAAATATAAATGCAACTAGTGGAACAATTGGATCTACATCCTCCGGATGGCAGATATCAGGGAATACTATTAAAGGTTTATCCAGTTCCAGTAAAATAATTAGTGGCGTATTAGAATCTAGCAATTATATTGAAAATACACAGGGAGTCAGAGTAGATTTAAACTCAGGAATCATAAAAGGAGACATAGTAGCTACTAATCTCTCCGCCCTTAATTCATATAGAATTCATGATAGCGTACATGAATCTACTATTATAACTGCGGATTTTGCAACAGATGATTTAATTGCTAAAATTGCCGTATTTGGATTTAATGAAGAAAAGTCCTCGCCTACAACGACTTATTCTGGTAAAGCATACATGGCTACTTATGATTTTGAAGGCGGAACAAGTAAAGTTGAGATTATGGCAGATATCATTAATTTAGTTACTAATGATTTAGGCGGTGCAGTGAATTGTGAAATGGTCTCAGCAAATGGAGGAAGATGCTGGAAGTTCAGTAACGGTTTGGCTATCGCGGTTAAAGCGGTAAGTGTACAGACTGCCTCTCCTACTAGTTATGGAAATATGTATTATGGAAATATCGGAACTCCATTAGGTAATATGCCAATAACCTTTAAAAATATTTTTTATCGAAATTTTACTTATGATAGTGGAGGTACAGAATGGCTTGCGTGGTATCCAGGAGATTATACAAAATGGAGCGGAACAATATACCCCTATAGCCCCGTAAAGACAACAGCATATTCCGCTAGAGATTTACGTGCAGTTTGTATAGGTACTTGGAAATAATTATTCAAAGAGGACTTGTTCCTCTCTTTACTTTATATAAAAAGGAGAAAATAATATATGACAAATTTAGAAGTAGTTAAAAATTTACAGGCACTTTACAATGTAAAAAAGAAGGTACTCCCGGCCAAATTAAGTTATGCCATCGGGCGAAACATCAGTATTTTGGAGCCTTTGTATAACACTTACTTTGAGGAAAGGCAAAAGATACATAAGCAATACTGTAAACTAAACGAAAAAGGGGAACTAGAAACTGATAAAACGGGAGTAGAAATACCAATTGATGCCAACAATAAAAAATTACTGGAGACGGAAATGGAAGCGTTAGTATCTATTGATAACTCAGATGTTACTATCCACAAGGTATCTGAAAGTGTTTTGGATCTTTGTGATTTGGAAAAATTTAACGCTCTAACTCCAGAGGAACTTTTGGGATTATCCTTTATGTTTGAATAAGGAGGATTTGTATGAACCAACTTCAATTTAAAGATGGTTCCAGGGTTGAGATCTCCGAGTTTAAATATGCAAATGCTTATTTACAGATTTGTCTATATTCACCTATTGAAACCGTAAAGGAGTTATTCTATAACGCCAATAATCTAGGTACTCTTGAGTTTTATATAGATGATAAATTTGCAGGAACATATAGCGGATATCTGAATGTACGAAATATAACCTTAGATAATCGGTTAAATGCGGACTTAGAGCCGGTAGACTACTGTACTGTAGTTTTATATCAGCCCCTTATTAAAGATCGTATTAATACTTTAGAGTCAACTCTGGTACAAGAGACAAGTGCGCTGAACACTAAGACGTCCACAATAGAAACAAAGGTCATCGAACTGGACGCCGCAATTAATCCGGTAGTTGATACGGAATCCATGACCTTAAAAGAGCTAAAGCAATACCGAATCAACGAATCTAAGCAACTTCTTGCTGAATATCTGAGCAATAATCCTCTAAACTCTGACTGTCATAATCAAACTATGGGAACTTATTCGATAACAAAAGAGAAACAAGATTTGATGATTTCTAATTATATCACCTATCAAATCAAAAAACAGACGGAACCTAATACTGAACTAACCTGGAATGAAACCGGTAAGTCTTGTGAATTATGGACAGAAGCCGAATTTCTAGAATTAATCTGTCAGGTAGAACAGAAAGTAAAACCCAGAGTATCTAAGCAACAGGCGTTAGAAGAAGAGATTATGGACTGCAAAACAAAAGAGGAGGTTTCTGCGGTTGTTATTGATTATGTAAATGTATAGGGGAGGAGATTCTATTGAAAAAGATATTAGAATTCATTTTTGAACATATTCTATTATTCCTTACTTTTGGATTTATATATTTTATTCTTGAAAGCCTATGGAAAAACCACCTCACTGATTGGCACATGTTTTTGTTAGCAGGTTTTATTGGTTTATGTATAGGATTAATCAATAATCTATTTTCCTTTGAAACTGATTTTTTACTACAGTCTATTGTAGGTATGCTAATTGCTTTACTATGCGAATGTATCTTTGGCTATAAATGGAATGTAGAAATGGGACTCTGCCTTTGGAATTACTCTAACCCGCCGCTTTCTTATCTTAGCGCCGTAGCTGATCAAATCAATGCTGCATTTGCTGTTATCTGGCTGGTCCTGTCTGCGTTCTGTGTCCTATTAGATGACTGGATCTATTATTACATATTGAAGCATAAAGAAAAGAAACCATACTACAAGGTATTTGGCAGAGTGATTTACAGAATGTAACAGAAAGGAATGGTGCGTTTGTGTGAAAGAGTTTATTGAAATATTTGGAGGGGTAACGGTAAGCCAACTAGTTACCCTGCTGGTTGCCATCGGGTTTATTGGCGGCATATACATAAAATACAAACCCAAAATGGAAGCCGCATACGAGAAGAAACGGAGAAACGACAAGATTCTGGATACATATGAGCAGAAGCATCAGGAACTCGTTGACAAACACAATGAAGATATATCCAAAGCTTCGGAACGGGATCAGGAATTAAAGGAAAGCATACAAGCTATCTCACAAAAAATTGATTAAATTGCGAACGCACACTCGTGACTTCAGTCATGAGTAAGTGAGCGTTTACAAATAGTTAGCATATACAGAAACGTGTATGTAGAGGTGTTTATGACACCCAATACTACTTGAACTGCTGGGAACCCATAAAGCTATTTGAACTACAACGTAATACCTGAAATGGTATCAGCGTGAATGTTACGAAAGTAGAAAAAATCAAATAGATGGTGCAAGGTTAAATCCTAAACACTGAAACAATGGGCAATCAGCAACTAAGACCGAAAGGTAAAGCTCAACGACTATTCCTCTTGAGGGAAGTACACACAAGCGTGTGGAAGTGGGTAGACCCTAACGTGTAATGGCGAGGGATAAGATATAGTCTGTGCTTACATGAAAGTGTAAGAAGTTCATAGGAGAACTGTATAAAGTGTAGCGACTTTATATGAACGACACCTCAAAAACGACAAAGAATCCTATGATTCTTTTATATTATTTAAACAAATTAAATCACTTTAGAGAATATATAATAGAAAGGAAGTGAATAAATATTATGAAATATTCTATAACTGAAATAAATTCAGATTTTTCATTTTCTGGAATATACAAATGGGAAAATGAAATAAATGGTAAAGTATACATAGGCCAATCTATAAATATTTATAATAGATTTTTGGATTATAAAAAAGGTAGATTTAATCCACATATGAAAAGTGCAATAAATAAATATGGTATAGACAATTTCTCAATAGAAATTTTAGAAAAAGATATTGATGAAGCTAATCTTAATGCATATGAGCAAAAATGGATTGACTTTTATCAGAGTTATTTACCAGAAAATGGATATAATATTGCGCCAGTAGCTGGTAATACAAGAGGCGTTAAAAAGTCAAAAACAGAACGGGATGCTATGAGTAAAAGGGCTTCTAAAAGAATTGGAGAATTAAATCCTTTCTATGGTAAACATCATACAGAAGAAACAAGAAAGAAAATCTCAGAAGCTCATAAAGGACTTCACTATGAAATATCCGAAGAACATTTTAGAAAATGGAGAGAAGGATATAGAGCATCTATTGATAAAATAAAACAAATAGATAAAAATACGAATGAAGTAATTGCCATATATGAAAATGCAATTATTGCAAGCAAACAAACAGATTCTGATTATTCTGGAATTAGAAGATGTTGTCAGTGTAAACAAAAAACTTGTAATGGGTATAAATGGCAAATTGCTTAATTTGAAAGTGATTATTAAATGTTTAAATAATACATATAAGAACCGTAGGAACTACGGGGATAGCCTGGTGATACTTAACACATTAGTGTTATTGACCAGGAACCCCGCGACTTTAGTCGTGGGAGGTTCAGGTCCTGTCTACTATGATGGTAGAACTTCAGCAGAACAACGACGAACGTTTCAACGCCATGTCTGAGAAAAATGATGAATCGGAAAGGGCAAAGCTGAAAGACCGGATTGCGCAGTCTTACCGCTATCACCATGAACACCAGGAATGGACAAGGATGGATCAGGAGGCATTCCGGGGATTAATTGCTGATTATGAAAACCATGGCGGTGAAAACAGTTTTGTCCATGAGATTTGCGAGCCGGAATCGTACACATGGAAACTATTGAATGATTAGGAGGAAACCATATGGATGCAAATACCATAATTGAAATTGTAAAAATAGTACTTTATATACTCTTAGGTGGATTAGCAATATATTTTAAAACCACTTCGAAGTTGAACCAAACAGTAAATGAGATTATTACTGACGCCGAGTCTATGTATGCAGATACAGTGAAATCGGGTGGCAAAAAATTTGTCTGGTGCGTAGACACATTATATAGTCTGCTACCGAAACCGCTCCGGTTGATTATACCTAGAAATATCGTGGAGATGATTGTGCAGAATACCTTCAATTCTATGGAGGATTACGCCAAAACTCAGCTGGATAAGGCAGTAGACAAAGCGTTGGACAAAAAGGAATAGGTACAGTTGTATGAGGGTGGCTTTCGCTGCCCTCTTTTTAATGGAGGGTATATATGACGAATCAAGAATTTATAGAATGGATTGGGCAAAAGGCTGCTTTGGATATGCAGAATACAGGTATGCTGGCCTCAGTTACTGTGGCTCAGGCTATCCTTGAATCTAATTACGGAACTTCCAGCCTTGCAGTATCCGCGAATAACCTGTTTGGTATGAAATGCAGCCTGTCTGGAAATTCGTGGCCAGGGAGTACCTGGGACGGGAAAAGCAAATTTACGAAAAGAACCGGTGAGGAATACGATGGGCAGAAAGTCACTGTTACAGCAGATTTCCGGAAATATCCAAGTGTAGATGATTCCATCGCGGATCATTCGGCTTATCTGCTGGGTGCCAAAGATGGTAACAGCCTACGGTATAGCGGATTAAAGGATGAAACTAACTATAGAACTGCAATTACAATCATTAAAAACGGAGGCTATGCGACTGACAGTAAATACATCAATAAAGTATGCAGCTTAATCGAACAGTATAACCTTACAAGATTTGACAAAGGGGGAAGTAAATCCATGAAAGTATTTTTAAGTGTAGGACACAGTATATTAAAATCCGGGGCGTGTACCAGCGCGGATGGAACAGCCCAGGGAGGGGTGAACGAATACCAGTACTGCAAGACTCTGGCGCCTTATGTAAAAAAATACCTGGAGCTTGCGGGATGTCAGGTTGACTTAGTTATCTGCCCGGAAAGGAAGTTTTCTTCTAAGAACGAGGAACGGCCATATAAATTAAATATAGAAAACAATGGGGACTATGATGTATCCTGTGAGCTGCACCTTAATGCCGCAAACGGAAGGGCAGCCGGGGGAGAGGTATATGCCAACACAGCCAGAGGAAGAGTTTTTGCAAGCCGTGTAGACGCCAAGCTTGACACTGTATTTAAGGATCGGGGAGGGGTTAAATCCCAGAGTCTGTACATGCTAAACCAGACGAAAGCCCCTGCCATTCTCATTGAAGTATTTTTCTGTGATTCTGCCTCTGACTATGTTAAAGCCAAATCTGTTGGAATGGAACATATTGGGCGTTTAATTGCCGAAGGAATCACTAATACTAATATCTCTGAAACCGTTGCCCATGATTGGCTGGAACTAGGAGATACAGGTGACGCAGTTAAAGAGATGCAAAGCGCTCTTAACCAGGCCGGATATAGTTTGTCCATTGATGGCATTTTCGGTACAAAAACAAAAGAAGCCCTTATTGACTTCCAGAGTGCCCATGGTTTATCCGCCGATGGGCTTTACGGACAGAAAACAAAGGACAAGCTTCTTGCGGAAATTTCAAAATCCCGGTGGATTAAGCAGAGTGGAAAATGGTGGTATCGCCATGCTGACGGAACCTATACCAAAAACGGATGGGAATTTATAAACGGCAAATGGTACTATTTTGATGCCGAAGGATGGATGAAATCCGGCTGGCTCAAGTGGAACAACAAATGGTATTACTTGGGCGGCGCAGATGACGGCTCTATGAAGACTGGCTGGTACATGGTTGGAAACACATGGTACTTCTCCAATACGGATGGTTCCATGGTTGAAAGTGATTGGATTATGCATACGGACAGTAATTGGTACTACCTCACTGCCTCCGGTGCCATGGCTGTAAACGCCTACATCAAATCCAAACCAAAATCGCTGTATTACTGGGTAGATAAAAACGGTGTCTACGATGATACATGGGATACCGAAACACCGGATCTCAAGAAATATAAATTAGTAAAATAAGATGATAATAAGGAAGAGGCTCTGTTTATGGGTCTCTTCTTTTTTTAAAGGAGGTAGATAATAGTATGCAGCTAATAACGCATGAATTAACACTCGATTTTAAGCGGATAAATACAGCTTGTGTCCAGGTTATCGATATTTATCGCGGAGACGCAAATTCCCACCAGCTGAGAATCAAGCTTAAATCTGACGGGCTCCCCTTCTCACTGCCTTCCGGACTAACAATGGCCGTTGAAGTAGGAATAGAAAACAAACTTGGACTGCCCCTGGAGTGCACCCTTACTGATGACGTACTTACCTGTATCCTGACTGAAGAGGTTTTGCTGATTCCCGGCATGATGTATGGACAAGTAGCTATAAAAGACGGGGATGCTGTTCTCTCCTCTTCTGCTTTCCGCGTCCGGATCGTGGATCGTGTGATGAACCAGGTGCTTTATCCAAATGTTCCAGGTTCCACGAAGCACGACATGGATACTGCACTTGCGGAGGCCAGAAATTTAAGCACTGAGCTAGATACAAAAAACACTGCGTCTCAGGGATTGATTTCCAGTCTTAACCAGGCAATTGCTAATGCGGACGAGATTAAGACTTATGCCTTTGACGCGCAAAACGCAAAGAATACTGCCATCGAGAAAGCCACAATTGCTGTAAACAAAGCGGAACAAACAGCCAGCGACAAGCAGATAACGGAAACAAACCGGGAACTCACAACACAAAATGCCCAAACCGCCCAGGAAGCCATGAACCAAACAATCCAGGCAGAACAGAGAGTCATTCAGCTGATGTCCACAGATACAAAAAGCTATTTCTTTGCAACTATCACGGAGAGGGACGCTGCTGATGGAATCCGGGACTGTGACCGCTGTTCTGTGCTTGAGACACGGGCGGATTATATATATGATACGCACGATTTAGATGGAAATGATGTGAACCCGGAATGGATCAAGACCTCAGAGTGGGACGCACTTAAGACAGTCGCATGGGAAATCATTACAGGGAAACCCAGCTTTGCTGCTGTTGCTACTACAGGCTCCTTCTATGATTTGGTGGATGCTCCGGCCAAATTTGACGCTCCAGTTGTCCTGGATAACACTACTGATACCATAACCTGGAATCTGAATGATTCTTACAATGCAGTCGTGACTCTCACGCAGCCAAAGCCGCTCACGATTACCAACTTTTACAATGGATGCGTCTGCTCTATACACTGCTATGGAAGTACCTTGGATTTTAGTGATACCGCTCAGTACCAGCTCAGTGCCAACTTTGGTTTTTTGGAACCCGTTGATAATGAACACATGATGTATGTATTAAACCGGTGCGGTACGAAATGGATTGTGAGTGCAGTACCCGTAGGAGGCGAGGAATATGAATAATGCGCTGTTGAGTACTATGACTATTGTTCCGACATATGACCAGTCACATCTGTTGCAGAGTACAATAGACGCCCTTCCGGAGCTTCCGCTGCTGTATGATTCTGCTAGTTGCAGGTATTATGTGGATGGTGGGACGACTCAGAAGAGAATCGGTGGGGAGCAGTTATTTGACGCTAGTAGAATAAACAGTGTTGCTGCTGGTAGTACAAGCATCAAAAATAACGGTGATGGGAGCTTTACAATAGTTGGGCAAGGGAATATAACAGAATCGCTTTCCTCCTCCTATACTTTTACTCATGAAGAATCCGTAAAACTATTTCCCATAGGTGCATATACATTTCAGTATTACAACGTATATCCCTATCACTATATGCAGGTTAAGATTAACAATACTCCTGTTATATCTATGTTCAGCACCGCAACATCACCGACACTAACAGTTACGGAAGAGTGGGCATCTGATCCAACATTTCAAATATGTATAGGGTTTGCTGGCAATATAGCTTCTCCAATCAAACCAGGAGTAGTCAGGCCCATGTTGTGCAGGGTTCCATTAGTAGATTGGCAGCCATATGTCGGAGGAATCCCAGCCCCAAATCCAGAATATCCTATGGCCTGTGAAAACATATATCCTTCTGGCAACTATAAATTCGAAGTCAACGGTGCCTGGTACAAGCTCGCCTTATCTGATGACTTACGAAGTGTGGATGGAATTGCAGATAGGCTTTGGATTGAACCTCGTACTGGTAAAGCATGGGTTGAGAAACATGTAAATGTAAAAAATCTTGTGGGTACTGAGGTATGGGTTGCTGATACTATCGCTTCTGACACAACCAAAAGATATCGGCTGGATGGATTTAATGGCTGGACTGATACTTCAGTTTGCAGTCATTTTTCACGTATTGCAGCTGATGATGATACGGTTGGTTATTATGGTTCTGAGAAGAGTCTGTATCTGAAGACAGATTTTGTGTCTGTTGGTGCACTTAAGGATTTTTTGTTATCCAAATCTGGGGCTGGCAGTTCTGTTACTGTTTTATATGAATTAGAAAAAGCGGTGCTGTGCCCGGTAAGTATTTCAGAGATTGCTGTAACTGAAGGGTCAACTATTGAGCTTGAAGGGACAGTGAATAGTTGCGCTGAGGATTTTGTGCTTTATGGAAAAACACACCAGGTAGAGACGACGGGGGCGCAGTTGTTTGATGCGTCGAAAATTACCGAGGAATCATATTTGAGTGATACGAGCGGACAAGTGATAAGCGGCGTAAATGTTGCAAAAGGGCAGAACGCAAGTGATTATATACCTATTGCTGGATATGATTACGTTACAGTAACCACTAACATGACTGCAAAACGTTGGGGCGCATTTTACAATGCAGACAAAAGTCTTTTGCAGGGTATCGCTGGCTATGGAACACTTGCCGTACCTGAAAATGCGCATTACATGCGATTAACTATAGCGGATAATGCGCTTGATACCTGTATGATTAACGCCGGAGAAACCGCCCTCCCGTGGGAACCATACACAGGCGCTACATCATCCCCCAGTCCAGAATATCCCCAGGATATACAGGGGGTAGGGAAAAGAACCAAAAACCTATTTGATAAAGATGCCTGGTACGATTTCTTTTATAG
>NZ_WKYV01000045.1 GCF_009677585.1 Lactonifactor sp. BIOML-A5
ATAATTTTCAGGGGCAGGCGTGATTCGTATGAATCACGCCTGCCCCTGTGTAGGGCTATCTATTTCCCGACAGCCCCTTTTAGCCGACAAAACCTCCGTCCACGGAGATAACAGCACCTGTAATATAAGAACTCATATCACTGGCCAGAAATAAGAATGCATTGGCAATGTCCTGAGGCTTTCCAAGCATCTGAAGCGGAATACCTGCTGCCAGAGACTTTACGACATTTTGATCCAGCGCCGCAACCATATCCGTTTCAATGATTCCGGGAGCCACTGCATTGACCCGGATACCGTCTTTCCCCAATTCCCTTGCAAGAGATTTGGTCAGTCCGTTCACAGCAAACTTGCTGGTAGGATAGGCACTTCCGATACGCTGGGCATACAGACTGACCATGGAACTGGTGTTTAATATTACACCTTTCTTCTTATCCCGCATAATGGGGGCCACCGCCTTAGACATTTCAAAAACAGAGCGTAAATTAATGGTCATAACATCGTTAAAATGGTCCCGTTCATAATCGTAAATAGAGCAGTTATCGCTGACTCCCGCATTGTTGATCAACACATCAATGCCGCCGAACTCTCTCTTGATTTCGGAAACTGTTTTTTCAATTTCTTCCGGATTAGACAGATTGGGGTGATACCCCTTTACCGTATAAGAAGGGTTGATGGCTGCCAGTTTCTCCAGAGCCTGTGTTACGGTTTCCTCTCTGGAACCGAAAAGGGCGACCTTAGCTCCCTGCGCTAAGAAAGCCTGAACGGTTTCAAAGCCAATGCCGCGGGTACCGCCTGTCACAATTACTACCTTGTCCTTGAGTGATGAAAATATGTTTCCGTTTTGCATAAGATAAAACTCCTTTTTGTTTTATGTTATCACAGGAGACACCGAGGGCACAAAGAATTCGCCGTACTCCCATTTATAGAAATCTTAGGGATACAAATTCCGGGAATCAGTCAAGCTCACATGACTGCCCGGCAGCAGTTTCTCCTAAAGATTTCTCGCAAGCTCATAGGCATTCCAGACCGCATACATAATATTGCTGACATGTTCCGCGTCTCCCAGAAGATGTACATAGGGCATCTCCTCCCTCACCTGTTCGTAAAGGTTCTTTTCAGATGCATACCCTACCGCACAGATTACAGTATCCGCTGCTACTACCTTATCGCCCTGAGGCGTTCTGACGGCACATCCCTCTGCCGATTTGCCGGTGACACAGCTTCCGGTCAGGACTTCCACGCCGTGGTAAACAAGAAGATCTCTGAGCATATCACTGTTAGCGGAGCAAAGAGGGCCGCCTACACTTAAGATGTCAGGCTGCAGTTCTACAATGGTAACCTCCGTTCCCTTCTCCTTTTTCAGCCAAAGAGCTGTCTCACAGCCAACCAGCCCCCCTCCGATTACAACCGTGGAAGCTCCGGCTTCTCTTTTACCGGTCAGAACCTCCTCTGCTGCCAGCAGTTCCGCCCCGGGAACCGACAGCATCTTTGGCTTTGAACCGGTAGCAAGGATAATTTCATCCGCAGGCGACTGCTTCAGTTCCTCTGGGGAAACAGCAGTATTTACTTGTATGTGCACGCCCAGCATTTTTAGCTGCAGTTCGTACCAGCGGATCAGTGCATGGTCATCCTCCTTAAAGGAGGGTGCCCCTCCGGGAATCAGATTGCCGCCCAGGTTTGGAGATTTCTCATATAAAGTAACTTCATGGCCCCGGAGTGCACTGACTCTTGCAGCTTCCATACCGGCGACACCGCCCCCTACAATCCATATTTGTTTTTTATGAAGAGCAGGCGGTATGCCGTACTCATTTTCCCTGCCGCAGGCAGGATTCACTGCACAGGAAATCTGTGCATAAGCAGCCAGTCTCCCCATACATCCTTCCTGGCAGGACAGGCATGGGCGCACCTGCCGGAATTCTCCCCGCATAATTTTGTTGGGGATATCCGGATCTGCCAGGAGAGGTCTGCCGAGGGCAACCATGTCTGTCTGTTTATTTCTCACCGCATCGCTGGCCAGATCCGGATTCTCCATACGTCCTGCTGTGATTACCGGAATGTCCACTGCTTGTTTGAGTATCTCATTATAGGGCAGGTACATCCCCTTCTCATGATACATAGGGGGATGATTCCAGTACCAGGAGTCATAAGTTCCCACATCCGCATTCAGGGCATCATACCCCGCGTCTGCCAGAATTCTTGCGGCTTCCTTTCCCTCCTCAATATCACGTCCGGCCTCTGTGAATTCTTCCCCGGGCAGTCCGCCCTTTCTCCAGTCTTTCACAAAGCTTTTCAGGCTGTATCTGAGAGAGACCGGATAGTCCTCTCCGCAGGCTTCCTTTATCGCCTGGACAATCTCTGTAGCGAAACGAAGTCTGTTAACCAGGGAGCCGCCATATTCGTCTGTTCTGTGGTTATAAAAGGAAATAGCAAACTGATCGATCAGATATCCCTCATGGACGGCATGGATCTCTACCCCGTCAAATCCTGCTCTTTTACAGATTGCCGCAGCTTCAGCAAACTTTTTCACATATGTATGAATTTCCTCCACAGTTAGTTCCCTGCAGATGACGTCATCCAGAAACCGATGGGGAATCGGGGACGGAGCAACAGCCACTTTTCCTACAATGCTGGGTATACTGACGCGTCCGAATCCTCCGGAAAGCTGGGAGAAAATCTTTGCTCCATACGCGTGTACTCTCTCTGTCATTGGTTTTGCAGTCTTTATGAAATTAAGAGGATTGATGGTAGGACATGGCATTGACGGCATAACGCATTTTTCTATATCATTTTCCACATACGTGACACCTGTCATAATCAGTCCGGTACCGCCCTGTGCCCTCCTAACGTAATATTCTACCCCTTTTTGGTTATAACATCCCTGCTCGTCACAGAGACCTCCCGGTCCCATAGGAGCCATAACATACCGGTTTTTTATCTTTACTTTTCCTATGCTCACAGGCTCAAAAAGAATCTTATGCTTTTCTTCCATTTAGAATCATCCCTCACTATATATGCAGAGTAATTGGTTGCAAAAAGACTGGATCCATCTTTATCATTTACTATAGCACATAAAGTTCCTTTACCTGCAAGTCTTAATTGAGAATTCTTTAACAAATAGGAAGCCATAGCTCTACATAGGTATGAAGATGCTGTCCCTCCTCAACTTCTACCAGGAGAATCTTTCCCCAGGGGTTTCCTTTTAAATGAAATCCTCTCTCCCCGATATATGCTAAGGGCTTTTCAAAGCATTTCTGAGGAGAGTATACAAAATCCTCTTCTGCCTTCACAATGGTATGCACGCAGGATGCTGACGGGATTTCTTTTTTGTACAGATCCACACAAAGAAGCTCCTCACTGCAGCTCTTTACAGATACCAGATATCCAAAACCTGCTTCATCTCCCTCTGCCTTTTGAAGCGCCAGACAGACATTCGGCATATCCTTGACCCATTTCTGGGCTTCCATCTGTTTTTTTCTGTCTTTTGGAAGCCATCCTCCTGCTTTGTCCTGTACAAAAATAACAGCCGGTGATTTATCAAATTCATACTTACCCGCAAGACTCTCAATGAGCTCCATACTGCTTAGATGCTGTTCTATATCGGATGCCAGATTCCGGTAGAATTCTGCCTTCTCCAATGCCTTCTCTTTTGCCTTCTCTACTCTCCCTTTTATTACTCTCCAGTCATTTTCCCTGCCGCTGAACTGCGTGATAATCTGTTTCATGGGAATCTCCATAGAGCGATACTTCATATAGGACAGCAGGCGGAATACATCCTCCTCATCATAATACCGGTGACCGTTTTTCTCTTTACCGGCGCTGATTAGCTGCTCCTTTTCGAAATAGCGGATGGCGCTGGTGGTAATCCCCAGCATCTTCGCTATGTCAGTAATACCGTAATGCATGTTCTTTCCTCCCCAGCTAAAGCTGCTTTAGCTGTTCATTTCCCACAGCCTGTTACAGTATGGGTTGAATCACTGCCAGATAGCATTTGGCCAGTTCCTCCGGGGACTGTTTCAGCCCATTTCGAATCCACCACTGCACCATGGTGACAAAGCTTCCCGAGATATGATTCATCAAAAATTCCTCCGGAACCTTTGTATTCTTTCTCTCCATATGGGTAAGCAGACATTTTTCAACAAGCTGATTCAGATATTGCTTGAAATAGGATAAAAAAATCTCCCCGCTTTCACTGTTTAAAATCCCCGTAATGTTCCTCTTATTGTCCCTGAGATGGTAAAGAATATGAGTAATCACCACATCCGGACTTCCCTGTGTCAAAGAAAAGTCATGGGTGCTCTCCATTCCCAGATGCTCTGAGAATACATGTCCGAACAAATCCGTACACATCTCCCCCAACAGTTCGTCCTTCGTCTGAAAATGTGCGTAGAACGTGCTCCGCCCTACATTCGCCTCATCGATAATCTCCTGTACGGTGATCTTAGTATAGCTTTTCTGGGAAAGCAGCGTGCCGAATGCTGTAAAAATGGCATCTCTGGATTTTTGCTGTCTTCGATCCATAGTCATCCTTTCCTGTACAAAAATATCAAATTGTTCGGTATCATACAGGCAGACAACATTGTTTCTTGATTGACTCGTCTGTCCTGACCTATAATAATATCAAACACATTGTACCATATCATATAAAGTGTACTCTATAATTTCTTAAAAAACAAGGGTTATAAAGGAGGCCGCCTATGTTAAAAAAGCTGTGTATTCTATGTTCCGGATGGAAAATAACTGTTGTATCCGGCATTTTTCTGCTTTTCAGTCTGTTTCTCATACTAACAGGAACTAAACCTTCCCTGGATCCTGCCTGGTTAACCGTATTCCTTTCAGGATATCCTCTTCTGTATCTTGCTCTGACCAGACTGTTTTATAAAAAATGGATTTCATCTGCGCTCTTAATTTCCATCGCCATGGTTGCTTCTCTGTGCATCGGAGAGCTGTTTGCGGCCGGAGAAGTTGCCTTTATTATGGCAATCGGTGCAATCCTGGAAGATATGACCGTAAACCGCGCGAAAAAAGGGCTCTCAAGCCTCATGGCACTGGCACCTGCAGAAGGCCGGAGACTGAAAAAGGAACAGGGTTCCTGGAAACAAGAGCTTATTCCTGCTGCTCAGATTCGGATCGGTGATCTTCTCCGCGTCCTTCCAGGTGAAACCATACCGGTGGACGGTGTCATCGTCTCCGGCGATACCTCCGTAGACCAGTCTGTTATAACAGGGGAATCTATCCCCGCCGACAAAGGTACAGGTGATGATGTTTTCTGCGGTACCCTGAACTGCTTTGGCTCCATTGACATGGAAGCAACCTGTGTGGGCAAAGACTCTTCTCTCCAGAGGCTTATCCGGATGGTAAGGGACGCAGAAGACAGCAAAGCACCTATGCAGCGGATTGCCGACCAGTGGTCTGTATGGCTGGTACCCATCGCCCTTCTCATCGCAGCGGGTACCTTTGCTGTAAATCTCTCCCTTGGCCTTCCTGTGATGGCTGCCCTGAACCGGGGGGTAACCGTTCTCGTCGTCTTCTGTCCCTGCGCCCTTGCCCTGGCAGCCCCCACCTCCGTTGTGGCAGCTATCGGCCAGGCCACGAAACAGGGAGTAATTATTAAGTCCGGAGAAGCTCTGGAAGCAATGGGGAAGGTGGATACCATTGCCTTTGACAAAACAGGAACCCTCACCCTGGGAAAATTGGAAGTCAGCGACGTTATTCCATTTTCGGATGCCCTGGATAAGCAAACCCTTCTGGCCATTGCAGCCTCAGCAGAGGCAAGAAGTGAGCATCCGCTGGGAAAAGCCATCGCCGCATATGCAGAGGAAAGGGGAATATCTCTCTGGAGCTCTGAGAACTTTCATATGGAACCCGGAAAAGGAATTTCCTCTGAAGTCTCGGGAAAAACCATATACTGCGGCAGCCCAAACTATTTGTCAGAACACAGAATTCAGCTCTCTTCTAAAGAAAAAAAGATATTGGAGCAGCTTGGCGCACAGGGAAAAGCTGCCGTACTTGTGGCTGATAGGGATTCCTGTCTGGGCGTTCTTGCTCTCTTTGATGTGATGCGTCCATCTGTCCGGAGCATGGTGTGCCGGCTCACCAAAATGGATACAGAGACCATCCTGCTAAGCGGAGACAACCGGAAAGCGGCTCTTTACTTTGGGCAGCAGGCAGGCATCAAATCCGTCCTGGGAGAATTGCTTCCGGAAGAGAAGGTGGGTTACATTTCACAGCTTAAGCAAAAAGGGCGGACGGTCTGCATGATTGGAGACGGGATAAACGATGCTCCCGCCCTTAAAACAGCCGATGTAGGGGTGGCCATGGGCAGTATGGGCAGCGATATTGCCGTAGAGGCTGCCGATATTGCCCTCATGAGTGATGATATCTCTAAGATTCCTTATCTGAAGCGCCTCGCCCGTTCCACACTCCGTACCATTAAGGGAAATATTGCCGCATCCATGTGCATTAATGCTGCTGCCGTCACACTTTCTGCTTTTGGAGTACTGAATCCAGTTACAGGGGCCCTGGTGCACAATGCAGGTTCTGTTTTAGTAGTCCTCAATGCCGCACTGCTCTATGACAGAAAGTTTCCGTAGCAATTCCACTGGAAAACCACCGTCCCCTCTCTATGTGGGATGGTGGTTTACTGTGATGCCCTTCTGTTATTTTCTGCTAAAAAACGCTCCATATCGTCCTCAGACAGGGGTCTGGAATAATAATAGCCCTGGATCTGATCAATCCCCGCATGGATCGCAGACTTTACCTGCTCTTCTGTCTCTACCCCCTCTGCCACAACCTTCATATTCAGGGCCTTAAATGTATTTACAATATGTTTGATTGCAGCAGCTGACGTTATATTGCCGGTAGATGCCCACATGATGCTCTTGTCAATCTTGATCGTACCAAAGGGAATACTGATAACCGTGGCAAAGTTTGAATAGCCGGTTCCAAAATCATCCAATCCCATCTTAATCCCGTACTTATCCATTTCAGAGGCAAATTCTGTAACAATCTGCGGGCTGTCGGCAAGCGTGCTCTCTGTGAATTCTATCTTTATGGCTGAGGCAGGGGTTTTATTCCGTTTTATGATCCCCAGAACCCTTTCCTGAAGATCCGGCTGTGAAAACTGTACGCCGGAAAAATTCACATGAATAGAACCCACCGGAATCTCTTTATCCAGAAGACGGTTAATAAACTTACATACTTTATCCAAGATCACATAGGTAATATCTATGATAAGTCCTGTCTCCTCAGCGATGGGGATAAACTCTGAGGGGTATATAGGCCCTATAGGCGATTCATTAATACGCATAAGGGATTCTGCAAATTTGAAATCCCCTTCTTTCACAGAATAAATAGGCTGATAGTACATCTCAAAGCTCTGGTCTGCCAGCTTATCCTTCAGTATCCGGACAATTTCTCCCCTTCTTCTCAGCTCCCCCAGCATTGCTTTATCGCAATGACAGACCGTACCATACTTCCCGGATTTAGCCTGGGAGACGGCATATTCTATAGCGTTAATTACATTCTCCAGCGTGGAGTCCACATCAGATCGACGAATGATCCCTATGACCACCTCCGGATCAAGCCGGTAGTCATCCAGCTGCCAGGGCTTAGTCATACGTTCCTCTACAGCTTTTACACAGCGAATAACCATTTCATCACTTTCATGAGTAAACAGAATTGCGAACTCATCTCCGCTGAACCGATATACCCTGCCGGCCGGACCAAATCTGCAGAGAAATCTCCCAAATTCCTGAAGGAACCTATCCCCCCGCTGCTGCCCGCAGGTATTATTAATATGCCGGAATTCCCTGAGAGATACGACGATCAGCGTGAACGGCTCCCCTGCAGATCTCTTTAATATCAGTTCAAGCATGTCCAGAAGCTCCCGCCGGTTTGGCAAATTTGTCAGATAATCCAGGGAAATCTGTTTGTTCTGAATATGCAGATAAATAATAAGCAGCGCGCAGGTTGCCGCCGACCCGGACAGTATTATATTCGGATACATCTGCTGAACTATGATTACCAAAACCGCCAGCACCGGAAAGGCGGCAAGTATTCTGCGTATCTTTCGGTCTGTTCTTCTATAATTAACAACTGTTATTATTATGCTTGCCACACAGTAAGCATAAAAAATAATATAGGTTGCCACAATATAACGGCCCCTGACATAACCGCCTTCAACCGTGATATTAAATATGTTCTTTGTGAGAGGGTTCATAAAGACAATTACCGAGTATACCGCTCCGGGTATAAGGCTCATTCCAAGAATACGATTCAGGACCCGTCCCTCTGGGTACAGAATGGAAACGGCATAGAAAAAATATGCCATTCCCATAAGCGGTGTCATAATAAAGTAAACCGTGGTCACTGTCCAGGTAAGCCATATAGGGACCGCATCGCTGCGATAAATCATAATTGTTGACAGGATATTCGTCAGCATAGCCCCGAAGGTAACCAGTAAGCACCACTGAAAAATCCTGTTTTTTAAAGTCGGAAGTAAGCTTCCACTTCTGGAATAAACCCATATAATTACCAGAATGACCAGGGAAATAGCCTCCGGCGCAATATTCCACTCCAAATTCTCCACCTGCTGTCTTTCGAATAACGAATCCAGTCTTATCCTTTCCATACGCCTATATGGATAGTATAACATACAAATCTGGTTTTCGCGACCTTATCCCGTCGTCAAACCCCAACCCGACCGTCCCCCCTTTCCAGAATTCTGCAGGAATCATCTTGCATTCACCTGGTATTTTTGGTATAGTTTCCCTCCTGCGGCAGCCAAAAGAACTGACATTACGGTGTATGCTATGGCTGCAGACTGATAATTTGTCAACTGCTTCCCCAGAACAGAAAGGAGTCTTCCGTCCCACAACTGCCCTTTTATCAGCAGTGTTGTGGGCAGAAGATCGTAGAGCTGTGACGGAATCTTCAGCCAATACGGAATGTCGACTAGCATTGTGAATACCATGCCTCCCGCTAACACACCCATAACTGCGGCACTGTTTTTTAACCATTCAGATAGAAACATCGTTACTATGCTATAAAGTATAGATACGATGATAAATAATACAAACAGAGTCATAACTGCTTTGCCAACACTCACAGGCCGTGAAGATAACGGCAGCACTACTTGAAGAGCTGCATGAAATCCATCGGATCCATAGATGAGAATGCTTGTAATAGCACTCACTGAAAAAAGCAGGACTGCAAAAATCATGCCAAAAGTTATGCCTGCAAGAATCTTAGCATAATATAGGTTCTTTCTGCCACACCGGGTGCACAGAATAAGCTGATCTGTCCTGCGTATATGTTCCATAGAAAAAACATTTGAGAGGCAAACTGCAATTAACAGTAACAGCATAAAATTCAGCGCATAAATATTGTCAAACACATCTGCCCATCCATCTGCATATGCAAAGATAAATGGAGTTTCTATCTCTTTTTCCTTTCCAAGCCAATATGTGATTTCCTCCTCTGTCAGCATTTGCTCCCTCCAAATCCGGGTAAGGTTATTCCTTCGGGCGCTGTACAAAGCAGCCTCGTCTGCAGTCAATGCTTCTTTGCTGTCACCTGTTGTTTTCTGCACATAAGAATAGACAGCGACATATTTGTCTGCACTCCCTTCTGCTTCCTGCATTTCCGAAAGCAGGATATTGTCTATAGCTCTTCCGGACAAGTCTCTCGCATATTCTCTGTTCATTTTCATCATCTCATATCCGCTGATTTCTTCCCCATCATCGGTAATATAGGAAACTCTCAGCAGATTACTCAAACTAATGCCCGCGCAAAGAACTAATGTAACTGCACATGCAATCCATACCATCCTCCGATGCAGGATCTTTTTAAGTTCAAAAAAATATAAAGCACCTGTCTTATTCATCTTCCACTTCCTCAAACTGTTGTAAATAGAATTCCTCTAAGTCTTTCCGGCTTCCGTCCCAGCTGCCCTGAAAAATCAGCTGTCCGTCATTCATGATCAGTACGGTATCTGCTATATGTTCAATATCTGAGACAATATGCGTAGAGAGCAGAACAATACTCTCTTTGCCCAGTTCACGAATCAAGTTCCGAAACCGGACCCGCTCTTTTGGGTCAAGTCCCGCAGTAGGTTCATCCAGTATAAGAATCCGGGGTACATTTATCAATGCCTGGGCTATTCCCAGCCGCTGCTTCATACCGCCGGAATATGTTTTGATTTTTTTGCCTGCAGCCTCCTGCAAAGATACTACTTTTACTAATTCCTGAGCCCTGCGCTTAGCCTGGAGTTTTGGCAAACCTTTCAGAGCGGCCAGATAGAGCAAAAAGTCCATTCCCGTAAAGTCAGGATAGTAGCCAAAATCCTGTGGCAGATATCCCAGATTCGAACGGTATTCCTCGGTCGACACATCAACTCCATGAAAAGTTATGGTTCCGCTGGTGGGTTTTAAAACTCCGCAGATCATTCGCATTAATGTTGTTTTCCCTGCCCCGTTAGCTCCCAGCAGGCCGTAGACGCCTTTGTAAAGCTTTAACGAAATACGGTCAACTGCAATTTTATTCTGATATTGTTTTGATACTCTGTCTATGATAAGCTCCATGTCAGTTCCTCCGTCTGTTGAATCATCTTTGTTATCCCCTTTATTGTGAGTGCGGCTAACAGCAGGAAAGCTGCTATCCACCAATGAAAGCATCTCACATGGAAGAGTTCCGGCAGCATGGTTTGAATGAACAGATTCGTTCCGCTGACAGCACCGGCCGCCCCCATGCAGCTGTAGACAGCTTCTCTTCCCTGAAATTTCCTTACTATCCAAAGCCCGGATACCGTTGTCAGTAAATAAGGCACTAGAAGATATACGCCTGCCTGTAAAATAGTGGCTGTGTTATTCCTATTTCCAAGTGGGATCAGCAAACACAGCAGGACAAGATGAACCATCTCCAAAATCCCCATGCGGGCAAGCACAACGCTCCTCAGGGAAAACCTGGACGCCATCTCCAGCTCAGCCATATCATAAATCTTTGATCTGCCGCTTTCTGTTGCAATAGATAATGCCAAAAATGGAAGGAGAGACGAAATCAGCCATAGAATATCCCGATCCATAAAACATGCGCCCAGCAAAGATACGGCAAATAAACCTATGGATACCGCCCAGGTCCATTTTTGAATATATCCTGCCTGTGAGATCATAAAAGAAATAGTACTTATTGCAGGCTGGGGTATGGTTCTGAAAAACTCTTCTTTGTGCTGAGGCGCGGGAGCCTCAAAGGCATCCTGCAAAGCCTTTCTCCTATCTTGTTTCACAAAAACTCCTCCTTTTCCAGTAGCTCCTGTAATTGTTTCAGCGCCTTTGTTGTTTTTCTATATACTGCAAATCTTGACATCTTAAAAATTTTGCAGATGCTCATCACAGGTACTTCATTGACATAGCGAAGAAGCAGAAGCTCACGTTCCTCCTCCGTTAGCAGGGATAACGCTTTTTTAAGAGAAATAGCAGTGAGAAGCTTCTCCTCAAGATCAACATCTGCCCAATCATCATGCAGTTCTTCTGTTATTTTTCGCTTCCGGTATTCATCAATACATAAGTTGCGGGCAATGGTATACAGATACTGTAAGGCACGTCCCCTGTCCCGGTATCCTTCATTTTCTAAAAACCGAAGAAACGTTTCCTGGGTGACATCCTCCGCTGCTTCCCGCTGATGCAGCCTATAGTAGCAGTAGCGGTATATCTTGTCATACTGTTCTTCTAAGTCCATGGACACGGCCGGGAAACCTCCTTTCACTATGTATAACGTAGGAACCGGGCCGGATGTGCGGCAAATTGAGATGTTTTGATTATTCATTATACTTAAAATAAACGGTGCAGGGAAGTTATCCCCACACCGCTATATTTGCGAAGGTTCTTCAAAACTAACGTGACCCGACAGACTTCTTCCAAACGCGAGCATTTCAAACTCTGGGGCCGGCACGGGCTTGGAGAATACATAGCCCTGCACTAAATCGTAGCGGATTTTGCGCAAAAATTCCAGCTGTGAAACAGTCTCCACCCCCTCAGACACAGTGAGCATATTCAGCCGCCTGCCCAGTTCTACCGCCATTGCTATTACATCATGAGCCCTGTCCCCCTCACGGCCGGGCTTCCAGAACGCCTTGTCCAGCTTAAGAGAATCAACGTGGATGTCCGTGAGCATACTAAGAGAGGAATAACCGCTTCCAAAATCATCCATGGCACACAGAAATCCGGCCTCATGGATTTTGCTGATTACCTCGATCAGTCCATCGACATTCTCAAAGAACATAGACTCCGTCAGCTCGATTTCCAGAAGAGCTCCGGGGACATGATATTTCTGTGCAATCGCCTTGTACTGTTTTAGAAAATCCGGATCTCCGAGATGGGCCCGGGACATATTCACTGATATAGGAATTGGTTCCACACCGCTGTCCATCCAGCTGCGGAGCAGAGCGCAGGTCCTTTCAAATACATACAAGTCCAGCTTGACAATAAAACCATTTTTCTCAAAAAAGGGATGAAGTCCCCCGGCATCATGAAACCGCCCTCCCTGGTCTGCCAGCGAACCAACGCTTCGGCGCCTTTGACCGTATTGTGTTCCGGCTCAATTTTAGGCTGAAGGAATACCGTGAATTCCCCCTCACGCAGTGCGTCCTCCATCCGGTTCTCTATATCCTTTTCTTTTATCATCTGCTGGCGTTCCATATCACTATAAAACACAAAGGAGAAGAGTTCTCCGTAAGATCGCTTTGCGTTTTTTCTGGCGATATTAGCTCTGTCGCGGATCTGCACCAACGAAAGATTCAGGTCATCCACAAGTACTATGCCACCGTCTCCTGCTCCATATATTCCACAGCGATCATTGCTGTACCTTTGCTAATAAGGGCAAGGAGGTGTACCGCACTCAAAAATGTCATGGCTTCCGAAGTGGATGTACTGCCTTTGATTACAAATTGGCGGGTATGCGCATTCTCTCGGGTAACCAGATAACCGCCCCGAAGATTCATTTTCCTCACAAGTCCAATCTTCTCCATTGACTCCATCACCTTGCCTACTGTATAGGCAGAAATATTATATTCTTTGCATAGCTGGGAGCAGGTTGGCAAGTAGGTGCCCTCCCCATAAACGCCCATACTTATCTTTTGGATAATGCTTCTTGTTACCTGCGTATGGGTTTTCAGCCTCCCCTTTTCCGCATTCCAGAAATAAGCCTCCTGCTGAGGCTTTTCTAATAAAAACGCAGATGCTATTTCGTCAAAATATTGGTCGGATAGCTTCGCTGATTTGTGATACATATTGCTGATAAATGCATAGATACCATCGTAATCTTGAGATGAGATGCAGTCAAAAAAACAGTGAAAAGCCTGTTCCCCATTAGCTGATAACTCTTTGTAAGGATTCTCAAAACCTGGGATAAGCATAATCTGCGCACTCAAGTCGAAATCAGCACATAAATCCTGCAGCAGGTCGTTGTGAAATACGGATTTAATCCTCTGGAGAGGTACTACCGATTTGCGCCACTGCTCTTTGGTATTCAGCTCATTCATCCCCTCAATATCATCCCTGCAGGCCCGAAGCACTTGGGGGTCACAGTGTCTGCTGGCTTCCGCGTAGATTGGCGGCATGATATACGCAAGAATCTTTAGGATGGCACATACCTTGTCTCTCCTCGTCAACATCATCTCAGCCTGCTGTTCGTCATCGGCTGTCATTCGATAAGCTGCCTTTATGTGAGAACGCTGAACAGCCTCTACATATCCTTCTTTCACCAGTGCGTCCATAACATCACGGACGGTTCTGATGCCTACATGGTATATGTCGCACAGTGCGCGCAGAGGCGGCAGCTTCTCGCCATAGGCTATCCTTCCGCTTACAATTTGCTGTACCAACGTATCGTGAAGAAAATTGAACAGGGTGGGTTTTGGTTCCATGAATTACCTCCATATAAGACGCCCAGACAGGAGCGCAGTTCCGAGCTTTCAGCGGCAGTCGGCCATCTGTTTATACCTCGTTTTACTCTATCTGTTAGTATACCATGGCCCCACGCTTTGGGTCTAGTATGATATCCCACTGTTCCTTCACAAGAACAACCAGCAATGCAATCAACCTTTTGCAAAGTGGAGTTTTTGACTCTGGAGATAATTCATGGGGTATGCTATTATAGAAATAGCAAAGAGAGGTGATGTTTTGAAACAAATATCCCCTTTGGAAAGGGCAATCGAATATATAGAAAACCATCTGAATGAAAATATCGGTTTAAGCGATGTGTCAAGAGAGACGGGCTACTCTTACTACCATATGACCCGGCTGTTTTCTTCCGTATTGGGGGAATCTGTCGGCCGCTACATCAATCGGCGCAGACTGTATAACGCCGCGGAAAAACTCATTCACTCTGACCAGCGGGTCATTGATATCGCCCTTGATTGTGGTTTCGAATCCTCAGAGGCTTTCAGCCGGGCATTCAAGTTAGCCTTTGGCAGCAGCCCGACGGCTTACCGAAAAGCGGGACTTGACCTGGTGGTGAACGCGAAGAGGAAATTAGCTCCTGTGGATGTGGGCCATATTGCGGACAACATATCACGCTCGCCTGAATTGGTGATGCTGAAAGAAACCAGGGTGGCTGGCCTCCGGGGAACGACCTCTCTTTTTGATAACCGGCTTCCGGGATTGTGGGAGGAGTTCATGCGTCTCCATAAAGACCTGTTTGTGACCGCCGGCGCAGGGTACGGCATTTGTGAAACACAACAGACCGTCTATACAAAAGACGGTGACGTAATGTTTGCAGCCATGGTGGGAAGCCCAGTGAATACTTTTGATGATCTGCCGCTATTCTTACCATTGGATACAAAGATCCTGCGTGCAGGAAAGTTTGCGGTTTTCACCCACCGGGGCACCTTTGCTAACCTGTTCAAAACGTATCAGTACATCTTTGGAACATGGCTGCCGGCAGCAAAAGAAGAACTAGACGACCGTGAAGACTTTGAGGTTTATGAGCGAGAGGTGTCTACATTCGACGCCCCCGACAATGAGGTAAAAATTTATATTCCGATAAAATGATTACAAAATGGCCTGGAGGAGTATAGAATGACTCTTGCAGCTATAAAAAGAATATATTATCTGTTACTGTCAGGCCATGCAATCTCTCAACCATATCGCCGCCCAAAACGTATTTCGGCTTGAACATCTGGATGGTGCGGAACTCCCCCGCCCAACGCTGCTGCCGCTTACTATAATTACCTATTAAACTTGTATGAATATACGGGAAGTAGTGCAAAATACACTCTTTTTAAGGTCGATTCCACAAACAGTCTTCTGGTCTATTATATCTTAATATAATAGTTTCGGTTATCTTTCTACAGAGTTCTATTCAGATTCTATATGATCAGCATTGCATCTCCAAATGAAAAAAACCTGTATTTTTCCTTCACCGCTTCCTCATAAGCTGCCATAATATGTTCTTTCCCTGCCAGAGCAGAAACCAACATAAGGAGTGTGGATTCCGGAAGATGAAAATTTGTAATCAAACCGTCAATCACCTTAAACTGATATCCCGGATAAATAAAGATATCTGTCCATCCGCTCTGCGCTCTCAGTATTCCGTCCTCCCCTGCCGCTGATTCCAGGGTACGGCAGCTGGTCGTTCCCACAGATATTACTTTATTTCCCCGTTTTTTCGCATCGTTGATGAGCTTTGCCTGCTCCTCCTCCACTACATAAAATTCAGAATGCATGTGGTGCTGGGTCACATCCTCCACCTTCACCGGACGGAAGGTCCCCAGCCCAACATGAAGAGTTACATGAGCAATATGCACTCCCTTTTTTTCAATCTCCTCCAGCAGTGATTCCGTAAAATGCAGCCCTGCCGTAGGTGCGGCTGCAGATCCCTCATGTTTGGCATACACGGTCTGGTAACGCTCTTTGTCCTTAAGCTTATGCGTAATATAAGGGGGCAGAGGCATCTCACCCAGGCGATCCAGGATCTCCTCAAAGATTCCGTCGTATGTGAAGCGAATCAGGCGGTTTCCCTCCTCCACAATGTCAATTACTTCACCCATCAATATTCCGTCTCCAAACGAAATCCTGGTGCCTATTTTTGCTTTCTTTCCGGGCTTTACCAGGGTCTCCCACACATCGTCCGGCTTTCTCTTGAGCAGAAGAATCTCAATTCCTGCCTCCGTTCCCTCTTTTGTTCCGTATAGTCTGGCCGGAATCACCCTTGTGTCATTGATTACGAGGCAGTCCCCCGGATTCAGGTACTGAACCACGTCTTTAAAGGTTCTATGTTCAATCTCTCCTGTGACAGGATCCAGATGCAGCAGTCTGGAGGCCGAACGGTCCTCCAGGGGATCCTGGGCGATTAGCTCCTGCGGTAAATCATAATAAAAATCTGATGTCTTCATACCAACTTCCTTTCTCTATGCAAAGCATATTCAGTATAACACCATTAAAAGGCGGATTCAATATTTCTTTGAATCCGCCTTATGGGAGCACAGTCAGATGCGGAAGGTTTCACTCCTCAAGCTGCATTCTCACGATAGAAATCAAACTAAGAACCGCAGTAATCGTCTGTGTAATCCCAGAAGAAAAGTCGTGGATGATCAGAGAATACACAGCCCATATCACAACATTCACAAAGAAACTTATCTTAATTGCTTTTAATCTCTGTGCGTAATAATTGCTAAATGTAATCTGAACGGTTGCTATGACAGGCAGTAATCCTAAAAGCCCTCTGTTGTTAACCGCAATGCCGCAAATTATGACAAGAGCAGTACAAACAACCATCATTCTTTTATCAAATTTGCCCTTTATTACCAAGATATTTCTTATAATGGAAAGAAACAAAGTGGACACTCCCGCCCATGCCCCGAAAAAGAATGAGGAGATGAAAAGAGTTGCGCTCTCCATCAGCTGAAAAAAATACGCCTTTTTTCTGGTATTTACACAGCAGCTTACTGCGAGAAAAACCGCGCCCACAAAAGATATGACATTGCCTATAACAATCCGTTCCATACTTCCTCCTATCTTAGGTCTTACGCAAGATAAGTATTCTTATACTCTTCCCGTATATCTTCCGGCACCAGACTCCCGCCTGTAGCCCAGGCTATATGGGAAGCCTGATCCATTTTCTCTGTAAGTTGATGCGCCGTCAGGTATTCCTTTGTCTCAGGATACTGCAGCACTCTGGCCGGTCCCTGGAAGGCAGCACAGGCACTGGGTTCCAGAAAAATATCTTCAGAGTCCAGGAGGAGACGCATATAGTCATACAGCAGACTGTCCTTCACAGTAAAAATTCCCGAAAGGAGGGGTTTCATCACTCCTCCCACAAATCCCGAAGGACGCCCCACAGCCAGACCGTCTGCGTGTGTAAGACCGGTCAGACCCAAATCCTGTACCGAGATCCCGCTGTTCAGACCAGAGGCCATGCCTGCCAGCATGCAGGGGGCCTGTGTTGGCTCTACAAAAAAACAGTGCACAAAGTCCCCGAACATATGCTTCAGTCCAAAGGATACCCCTCCCGGTGCGCCTCCCACTCCGCAGGGAATATACACAAACAGGGGATGTTCTTTGTCCACACTTACCTTCTGCTCCTCAAGCTGCCCCACCAGACGTTTTGCCGCTACTGCATATCCCAAAAACAGATTCCTGGAATTCTCATCGTCCACAAAGTAACTCTTGGGATTAGCATCGGAAAGCTTTCTGCCGTTTTTCACTGCCTCACTATAATCCGACGCATATTCCATCACCGTGACTCCCCTGGATCTCAGCAGGTCCTTTTTCCACTGTTTTGCGTCCGCAGACATATGTACGATTACTTCATAACCGATTGCGGCACTCATGATCCCTATACTCATACCCAGATTCCCTGTGGAACCAACCTGTATGGTATATCCTCTGAAAAATGCTTTATTTTCTTCCGAAGCCAGGATCTCATAAGAGTCTCCTTCTTTTAAAATGCCATGCTCTGCCGCCAAATCTTCTGTATGCTTCAGCACTTCATATATACCGCCTCTGGCCTTCACTGAACCTGCAATAGCCAGATGGCTGTCCTGTTTTAAAAAGAGCCTTCCCGGCAGATGACTGTGATACGCTTCGTTCAGCGCCTTCTGCATTTCGGGTATTGGAGTTAACACAGATTCAATCAGGCCGTTTCTGGGCTTTGTCTCAGGAAAACACTTCATGATAAAAGGTGCAAAACGCTCCAGTCTTCTCTCAGCATCCTCAATATCGTCCATTGTAAGTTCTAATTCAGGTTTTGCAGTGGCAAATTCCGTAAGATCCGGATTGATCCATACGAGTTCCTCTTCCCTTGCAGCACGCCTCAGAACCGGTACGGCTTCTGCTGCTTCCTTTATCTTTTCATTGTTAAGCATCACTTGTCTCCTCCTTATTCATCATTTTATGTTTCTGTACATACGCTGCCGGCGTCATCCCTGCATATTGTTTAAAATACTTATAAAAATTATTGAGATTGGGATACCCGCATCGCTCTGCGGCCTCCTGAATGTTCAGACTTTCCTCCTCCAACAGAAGCTTTGCCTTTTCTATCCTGACCTTGTGAATATAGGAAAGTATGGTGTACCCCATATATCTTTTAAACAGCCTTGCTATATGGCTTTCTCCGCAGAAGGTTTCCCGTGAGAGGTCTTCCAGCTCTATCTTTTCGTTGTAATGCTGGTGGATATATGCCAGTATTTGATTCACCGTAGAATTGTCCGTAAAATTCCAGCCAATCGCCCTTGTGACAGCTGCCCGAAGCTGCTCCAGCTCTATAGGCTTGGCAATGATATCAGACACATCCATGCGCAGAGCCCTCTGGGCATACTCAAAAGATCCGTAAGCTGTGATAATAATCACTTTGCTGTTTGATACCCTCTGAAGCACTTCAAATCCATCCATATAAGGCATCTGAATGTCCATAAAAATCAAATCCGGCTTTTCCCTCTGTATCAGCTCCAGCGCCTGTCTCCCGTCCTCTGCAGTACCTACCAGCCGAATAGGGAGATGTTCCTGCTGGATAAAATAAGAGATAATCGTTAATGCCGCCTTTTCGTCGTCACAGATAACAGCACGTATCATACTTCGTCCTCCTCTGATACAGGCTGGAACGGAATATCCAGATAAAACTCTGCCCCGTTTTCCCAGGACCTCATTTCCATCCGGAAATCCTCCCCATATATGACAGACAGTTTCTGGTAAACCATGGAAAGTCCATGGGAGGTGTTGCTTTTCATTCCGAGATTCACAGACTGGCATATCCTTTTATCCGGAATCTTCCCGCTGTTCATAATTTTTATGATTACCCGCTCTTTACTGCAGTAAGCCTGCAGATACAGACTCTTATTGGAAGTAGATTTGAACCCGTGGGTAAATGCATTTTCTACAATAGGCTGAAGGAAGTTAAAAGGTACCCTGCACGTCTGAACCTTTGGCTCAATGTCATACACAACAGAGAGGGTATCTTCGTATCTCAGTTTCTGCAGTTTTAGATAAGAATTCAAATACTCGAATTCCTGCCTCCAGCTTACAACAGTATCCTCTGTTCTGAGCGTATAGTGGAACAATTTGGACAGGTCAATGATGGACTGATAAAGCTTTGGCAGCCCTCCGTCAAGTGCCATGGATGCCATGCTGTTTAATGTATTAAACAAAAAGTGATTGCTTATCTTCAGGTTCGTCATAGCATATTCAGCCTCCCTGAGACTTTTAGCCAGCAGCTGCTGGGATGCCAGCCCGTCATAAATCTGAAGTTCCTGCTCTGCCAGCCGTTTTCTGAACTGATCGAATTCACAGAAATTGCGGATCGCTTTTGTAATTCTTCTGAGAAGATTTTTTATTCCCTGTACCGTGCTTTCCGGCGTATCATACACACCGTAAGCCTGATGGTCGGGTGTCTGTGATCGGCGCACGAATCCTCCCTTAATATATCCCAGATAATATCCCTTATAGGAGACAGGCATTGCGTATACTTCCATGTCATGGGTACAGTGATACGTCTGTTCCATACGCAGCCGCTCTTTGCTGTTGGGAACCAAACAGGGAGCCGCTCCGTAGTACAGTGAGGGGTTACAGCACTCCTGGCAGTACGTAGGAAAATATTTGCTCTTAAGCACAAGCGTATTGTCCCTGTCGAAAATAGCATAGGCATAGTACATGTTTTCCAGAAACTGTGTCCGAATCGCCTCCACAGCCGTATAGAACATTTCTTTTGCCTCTACCGGCATCAGCAGTTTTTCCTCTTTCCCCCATGGGTTCATAATAATCTCCTCATCCAGGCTTTCCGGATTTGATACAAGAAGATGCCGAATGGGTTCATCTCCGGTATTCATAATTTCATGAATCACCCCTGCCGGCCAGTGGAAGGTGTCTCCCGGCTTCAGGAGGCATTCCTGTCCGTCAATCTTATTCAGCCCAACCCCCTGAAGAAAATGAACTACCTGCTCTTCATAATGTACATGTGCCGGCTGGTGGGTTCCTGGCTCCACAGTTACGATCCCCACATTCATCTTAAACCGGGAGGATCCTTCCTGGTTCATCTGCAGCCATTGAACATCTCCCCAATCTGTCTTTTGTGTACCCATACTTTCCTCCTGTATACACGATACGTATGATATCTTTTTTATTCTTATACTTACCTTATACGATTCAGGGAAATCTGTCAAACATACTCCGGGAAATAGGATCATTTTTGACAATTCTATTATCCTATATATCAAGAAAAAATAATATGACCAAATTTGATTTTTCTTTTTCCAATTTTGTCTTTTTTCCTGCATAAGACATGAAAACAGAAGCAGCCGGTCTTCTGCCCGGCTGCTTCTGTATCCTTAACAATAAACCGCATCTTCCACAATTAATTTTGCCACACCCTTATGTGCCTCCACAATATTAACCCCACAGTTAGGAGGTACTTTTCCGTGCCAGAAATCATCCCCCGGGGGATAGACATTCTGAAGCAGAGCGCGCACTGCACAGCCGTGGGATGCAATCAGAATCGTTTTATCCTCATAATCGGATCTGTGAATCATTTCCTGAAAAAAATCACGGGTCCGCTTTACTACATCTGAGATCCGCTCTCCCCTTTCAGGGGGTTGATATCTTTCTGTGTGGTGAAAAAAGTTATCCAGCATCTCCCCTGGAATTTCCATTGCGTCGGGGCGGCAGCACCGGCCCTCCCAAACCCCAAAGGTAATTTCCTGTATCCTCTCATCCTCAATCATAGGAATATTCCGTCCTCTGAGAATCAGGCCGGCGGTTTCCTTTGCCCTTTGAAGCGGGCTGGTGTAGCAGATGTCAAAAGGAACCTCCCGCAAAGCTTCCCCGGTTTTCTCTGCGGCAAGAATCCCCTTTTCGTTCAAGGGGATATCCGAGGTTCCCTGCAGCTTAAACTTTACATTCCATGGAGTTTCCCCATGGCGCACAATATATAATTTCATGGGATTCACCTACTTACGCAGTTCAATGCCGAGAGCTTCCAATCCGTTCAAAATCTTTTTCATTGCCGAGGTAACATCCGCCTCTTCCAATGTCTTGTCTTTTGCCCGGAATGTTACGGAATAGGCAATTGACTTAAAGCCTTCTTTAATCTGGCTTCCCTCATAGATATCAAACAGGTGGTAACTTTCCAGATGCTTTCCGCCTCTCTGAATTATCACATGTTCAATCTCTCCCGCAGTGATAGCCTTTGGTACGACCATACTGATGTCACGGCTGACAGCGGGATATTTGGCAATTCCTGTATATTTCCGGTCAAAGGTAGCCATTGGAAGAATATCCAGAATATCCAGCACAGCTACATAAGCTCTCTCTCCAATACCGTAAGCTGCTGCCACGGCAGGGTGCACCTCTCCCAGAAAGCCTACTTTTACTCCATCATAGTAGATATCTGCCTGGCGGCCAGGATGCAGATATGGCTTTTTGTCCTCAGGAGAATATTCTTCCTTCTTATGCATACCTATCTTATCAAAGAACTCCTCTGCCATACCTTTCATGGTAAAGAAGTCGCCCTCGCCATACATACCCAGGGTAAACATCATCCGTTCTTCCGGAAGTTCCGTAAGAGGCAGCTGTTTCGGCAGATAAATATTTCCTAACTCATACAGTTTTACATTCTTATTTCTGCGTTTATAGTTTGTCCCCAGGGAAGTCAGCATACCGTTTAATGAGATTGTACGCATAATACTGAAATCCTCCCCCAGTGGGTTCATTATTGTAACGGCCTGGCGAAGAGGGCTGTCCTCAGGTATTCTCAGCTTGTCAAATACCTTAGGGCTTTCAAAGGAATAACACATCCCCTGAGAAAATCCGTTGCATTCGGCCATATCCCTGGCCACTTCCTCTATGCGCAGCTTAAAGGGAAGTTTTCCTGTGGTTGCTTCTCCCTTTGGCAGCGTAGTAGGTATATTGTCATATCCGTAGAATCTTGCCACTTCCTCCGCCAAATCCGCGGTACGGAATATATCATGCCGGAAGGTAGGCGCCACGATCTCGTTGGCATCTGTATCATATGCCAGCCCGACCCGTTCCAGATAGCCCAGCATCTCTTCCGGGGTCAAATCAGTTCCCAGCAGATCATTGATTTTTTCAGGTGCGAATGGCACACGAACCGGCTCTTTTGGGGTGGTATAGACATCTACCATTCCTCCAACCACTTCCCCAGCACCAAGTTCCTCCATAAGCTGGCAGGCACGGTCAATGGCAGCCTGGGCATTATTGGGATCCAGGCCTTTTTCAAACTTTCCGGATGCATCGGTTCTAAGCCCCACTTTTTTGCTGGACAGCCGGATATTTGTACCGTCAAAGCAAGCTGCTTCAAAGAGAACGGTCTGCACATTGTCTGTAATCATAGAATTCTCTCCGCCCATAATCCCTGCGATGCCCACAGGCTTTTTGCCGTCGCAGATCATAAGAACAGAATCATCCATAACCCGCGCCTGACCGTCCAGGGTAATAAACTTTTCACCCTTTTTTGCCCTGCGCACTACAATTTCTCTGCCTTCAATAGCATCCAGATCATAGGCATGCATTGGCTGTCCGAATTCTTCCATAACATAGTTGGTAATGTCTACAAGGTTATTAATGGGGCGGATCCCATTGGCAGCCAGACAGCGCTGCATCCACTTGGGAGAAGGACCTATTTTTACATTTTTCACTACTCTTGCACAGTAGCGCGGACAAAGGTCTGTGTCCTCTACGGTAACTTTTATATAATCACCGGCGTTTTCGCTGTTTCCGGTTTGTAATACATTAGGGGGAACAAATTTCTTTCCAAAGGTAGCGGCGGCTTCCCTTGCGATTCCGATGACGCTGTAGCAGTCCACGCGGTTTGAGGTAATCTCGTACTCAAATATTACGTCATCCAGCCCCAGAGCCTTCACAGCATTCTCTCCTACTTCTGTATCCTGTGGGAATATATAGATGCCGTATTCCGGCGCTTCCGGGTAAAATTCTCTGGTTGTTCCCAGTTCTTCAATAGAGCACATCATACCAGAGGATTCCACTCCCCTTAGCTTGCCCTTTTTGATTTTCACCCCTCCGGGAGTTTTTTTGCCGTCATGTCCCCCGGCAACCCTGCCGCCGTCCAGAACCACAGGGACTTTGTCCCCTTCTTTTACATTGGGGGCGCCGGTCACAATCTGCACTATCTCTGTGCCTACATTTACCTGGCACACAATAAGCTTATCTGCATCCGGGTGTCTCTCGATTTTTTCAATCTGGCCTACCACAATCTTTTCCAGGTCCGCATCCAGTATTTCATAGCCTTCCACCTTTGTTCCGGACAATGTCATAGCGTCCGTGTATTCCTGTGCCGTCACATCCAGATCCGGCACGTACATTTTAATCCAAGACAATGATGTATTCATTCTTTCTCTCCTCCTTAGAACTGTTTTAAGAACCGTGTATCGTTTTCATATAAAAGACGCATATCATCGATTTCATACTTCAGAAGGGCGATGCGCTCCAGTCCCATACCAAAAGCAAATCCTGAATACTCCTCCGGATCAATGCCGCACATCTCGAGCACATGAGGGTGCACCATACCGCATCCAAGAATCTCAATCCAGCCGGATCCTTTGCAGAAACGGCAGCCGCTTCCGCCGCACTTAAAACAGGTGACATCCACTTCGGCGCTTGGCTCCGTAAATGGGAAATGATGAGGGCGGAATTTTGTCTTTGTATCCGGGCCGAAGAGTTCTTTTGCGAATTCTTCCAAAGTTCCTTTTAAATCTGCAAATGTAATATGCTTATCCACCACAAGTCCCTCTATCTGATGGAAGGAAGGAGAATGGGTGGCATCCACTTCGTCAGAACGGAATACCCGTCCCGGTGCAATCATTCGGATGGGAAGCTTTCCCTGTTCCATAACCCTGGCCTGTACGGGAGATGTCTGGGTGCGGAGCACGATGTCCTTATTGATATAGAAGGTATCCTGCTCATCCTTTGCCGGGTGGTTGGCCGGAATATTTAGTTTTTCGAAATTATAAAGGTCATATTCTACTTCCGGCCCTTCCACCACCTCATAGCCCATACCGATAAAGATTCTCTCTACTTCCTCCAGAGCAATGGTATTGGGATGGCGGTGGCCAATCTCTGTCTTTTTGGCGGGCAGTGTCACATCAATGACTTCTTCCTTGAGCTTCTGCTCCATAAGTCTGGCTTCCAGCTTTTCCTTCGTCTGGTCTAAAAGGCTTTCGATAGCTTCCCTGGTTTCATTTACCAGCTGCCCCACCAGAGGTCGCTCCTCTTTTGCCACGTCCTTCATTCCTTTTAATACAGAAGTAAGTTCGCCTTTTTTTCCCAGAAACGCTACCCTGGCCTCATTTAATTTATCCAGGGAGTCTGATTCCTGAATACGTCTTACAGCTTCTGCCTGAATCTGTTGTAATTTTTCTTTCATGTTCTTCTCCTTTCGATCAAAAAAAGCTTCCTCCCTAAAAGGGACGAAGCTGACAGTTCCGTGGTACCACCCTGATTCCCGGAAAAACCGGGCACTCATTACGGCTTAACGCGCCTCACACGTCATTTCCTAATAGCAGCAGCGCTTTCAGAAATGCAGCTCCAGTGGGAAATTCAATCATTATCTGAACTTAAGGAAGCTTACAGCCGGTGACTTCCTCTCTCTGAAAGAAAATAAAGATCTACTTACACTTTCACAGCTTTTACATTAAATATGTCTGTTTTATATTCTAACATATAAAAGATTTCTGTCAAGAAAAATTTATTTTTCCTTTTCCTCTTCTTCTCGGCCTCCCTCAAGAAGCTGCACGTACTCTTTTCTGATCCGCTCCACAGCGGCCGAATGCACCTGCCGGAACTTCTCTTCAAAATAGCAGTTGATCTCCGCTCCGATCATAACAATGTTCATACAGATATACATCCACAAGAGGATCAGGATCAAACTGGTCATACTCCCGTACATATTGGACATTCCATCATAATAGTCAAAGTAAAGGGAAAAACCGAAGGAAAACAAAGACCAGGCCAGGGAGGTAAAAACAGCTCCCGGAATCTGGCTTCGCAGCGTTGCCTTGCGGTTCGGCACAAATTTATACAGAAACAGAAAGACAAAAGCCAGCAGTCCCAGTGCGATTACCGTACGCAGGCTGATAATCATAGCTACCAGATTAGAGAGAAAAGGCAGGTGCTTTGTCAGTTCCCTCTGTATGCTGTTTCCGAACACCAGAAGCAGCAGGGTGCATATGATAGCAATCAGAAAAATCATGGTATAAAAGATTGAGCGTATCCTGGTAACCAGGTAATTTCTTGTCTCGCGTATCTGATAGATACAGTTGAGACCATTCGTGAGGGCCTGTATTCCCTTTCCCGCAGACCAGAGAGCAGTCAGGGCAGTGATGGGAACCACAGCAAGGGACTTGTTATACACTTCCTCTATAATACCTGTCACAAAGGATTTGAAGCTGTCCGGACACACCTTAATCACAGCATCTGCCATTTGCTGCTTGCTGATTGGCGTATACTGCACTGATGTAAGCAGAAGCAGCAGAAATGGAATAAATGACAATAACACAAAATAAGCCGCCTGAGCAGAATAGGCAGTCACATGATCTTCATTTATTTTATTCATAAATCCTCTCACTGTCCGGTAGATACGCTTTATCATAATATAAGATCCCATTTCAGTATTTGATGACTATCATAATACCATGAATTATTCTTTCAGGCAAGTTACCGTCAAATCACTGATCTTCCCCTGCACGGTTTAAGGTTACACCATTATAAAAATACTCCAGAATTTCCTTATATCCATTTCCCTCCTGTGCCATATGCTGGGCACCATTCTGGCTTAATCCCACGCCGTGTCCGTAGCCGCCACCGTGTATGGTATACCCCTTCAATTCCTCTCCCTCCCGGAGCTCCTCCAGCGTAAAGTAAGCGCTGGGAAGAAGAGAACCTCCATCCACTACTGAGCCGTCCTGCCTGGTAATTTTGAGCCCTCTCGGCGCCAGGATCTGCCGGATTGTATATTCATTCTGTACGGTAACTGTCTCCTTTGGACTGTTGATCCCCATGGACAGGACTGCATCCCCCTCACCCACTTCCAGAATCTCCAGAGAACTTAAATCAGTAATCTCAGGATAGCTGCTTTGGATTCCCTTCAAAAGCTGCTCTTTTGAAAAGGTTACGCTCCAGCGGTACCAAGGTTCTTCTTTGTCGTACTCGCACACAACACTCTTCAGATAAGCTGCGGGGGCAGATGCCTCCCAAACCTCATCTGTACTTGTCTTTCCGTGAGAAGTAGAGAAATAATAGGCATCAATGGGACTTCCATTCTGGCAGAGAATCTCCCCCCTGGTGGCTGCTACCGCCTCATCTGTTCTCTCATTTGTGCCGCTGTTTTGATAGACCTGGAAAGAGACACTGTCGTCCACCTGAGCCCCCAGGTCTTTTAACTTGTTCTCCCCCAGCTGGACATAGGCATAGGTTCTGGCGCACACAGCCTGGGCTTTTAAAGCCTCCATTTCATAGGAGGAAGGCATCTCACTGGGAACAACCCCCCGCAGATAAGTCTCCACAGGAAGTTCATTCACTATGCGCAGCCCCGCCTCCTCCTGATAAATAGTGAAGGCCCCCTGATAGGAAGGATTTCCCTGACCTCTGGATACACTTAAAAGAGTAAGCTGGTTATTCTCCTCCAATGGTTCTATCCGAAAGGAGCCGTCCCTGAAATAAGGAGAATCCCTTTCTACAGTGACAGTCTCTCCTGACTTGAGAGATGCTTCCTCCCCTCCAGTTATCCTGTAATCCCCCCGGATGGTAAATTGAAGGGAGGAATGTTCATAGCTGCTGTAGTCATCTGTCTTTATCAACACTTGTATTACTTTATCCTCAGATTCTGTCTCTGCCCCAGACTGTCCCTCCTGGGGTTCCTGGTCCTGGGTCTTCTCCACAGTTTTCGTACTCTGCCTGGCATCCCGGATACTGGCTCTCTCGTTTTCCTTTAAGAGCCGCTCTTCCCTCAGGTTCATGTACTGGGTATTATCATCCTTTCTTCGGGAAAAGAGGGCCAGAAACAGGATGCACAAAAAGCAGAGTATAATAACAATCAGTTTCCATATAATCTTATTTTTTAGCCTCATACCAATATTATATGCAGAAATACAAAAATAAGAAATCAGGGACACTGCTTTTTCTGCAATATCCCTGATTTTATTATCTTAATTTTTATTCAACTGTAAATTTATAGACGGTTGTAGTATGATAAGTCTCACCCGCCTTCAGGACAGGTGATGGAAATGCAGGTGTATTCACTGCGTTGGGGTAATACTGTGTTTCCAGGCAGAACGCACTCCGGCGGGGATAAATCAGGCCTTCCTTGCCCACTACATTATCGATTCCATTTCCCGCATAAAACTGTACTCCCGGCAGATCTGTGAAAACTGTCATCAATATTCCTGTCTCTCTGCAGTAAGCCTTTGCCGCCTCTTTTAATTTTCCAGGCTCCCAGTCCAATACATAATTGTGGTCATATCCACCTGTATATCTCAGCTGATCGAAGTCAGCGTCTATCTCCTGCTTCATTGGTTTTAGTTCTGTAAAATCCATAGGTGTGCCGGTGACGTCGGCAATCTCTCCGGTTGGTATTGATGCAGCGTCAATCACAGGATTATACTTTGTTGCATGAATCTGAAGAAGCTGACCCATGGCGTAACCGCTCTCATGCCCTCCCAGATTAAAATAGGAGTGGTTGGTGAGATTTGCCACCGTATCCTTGTCACAGCTGCCTTCATAGTGAATTCTAAGTTCATTCTCATCGGTAAGTTCATAGGTTACAGTAACAGAAAAGTTGCCGGGGTATCCCTGCTCCATATCCGGACTGAGATGATAAAAGGTAATACTGCTTTTCTCGTCATCCAGAGCCTTCACTTCCCAGATCTTCTTCTCATATCCGTCAGGTCCGCTGTGAAGATTATTCCCGTTTTCGTTCTGAGGAATCTGATATTCGGTTCCATTTATCTCAAATCTGCCTCCTGCAATTCTGTTTCCGCTCCTGCCTATGGTAGAGCCGAAATAGCAGGGATTATGTAAATATTCTGTAACACTGTCATAGCCCAGCACTACATCCTTCAGATGCTTGTCTTTATCCGGAACCAACAGAGATACCAAAATCGCTCCGAAGTTTGTAACTTTCATTACTGAGCCGCTCTTATTTGTCAGCTCATACAGATATACTTCTTTCTCATCATCTGTTCTGCCAAAGCTTTTTTCAATTATTCCCATTCACTGTACCTTCTTTCCGCATGTCTTTTTCAGAAAAAGAGCCATTAAAAATGGCTCTTTCAGACTGTAGACAAAGTCCGAGGACAAGTGCCTCGGATTTTCTTCGCCATTGAGCCAGAAAAGTCAGCACTTACAAGACTTTGAGGCTCTTTTTTGGTATAATAGATGTAT
>NZ_WKYV01000046.1 GCF_009677585.1 Lactonifactor sp. BIOML-A5
ATTAACAAGTTCAATACCCTATAGCCTGCATAGTTTCATTTATGGTGGTGCCAAGTGTGCGGGCATGGGGGTTTAGTTTTTCAATGCTTTTCCCCCAGATGTAAAAGGTGTACCTATTGAAGCACAGGCCTGAAATACCAGCGTTTACTGCCGCACGGGGAAGAGGAGCAATGTTGAGCTGGATCAACCATCTAAAGGGGGAGAAAAGCAAATGAGAAAAGGACCATTCATTCTGAACAAGTCCCGCGTATGGATTATAGTTCTATGTATGGCTGTCAGTGTCTCTGGTGCCGTTGGCTATGTACAGGGAAGGCGGGGGGCAGCGGATGCGCGGATTCCGGATATAGGCCACGGGGAGCAGTCCGCAGAAACCGGGCCTTCCGATAAGAACTTTCACCTGGTAGGCAGGGTATGGGAGTCGGATGGTGTGCCGGCAGCAGGTCAAATCCTGACATTTCAGGGAGAGTCACTGACCACAGTCACAGATTCTGAGGGAGCCTTTTTATTCACGGATCTATCGTCGGGAACCTATGAGATTGCCCTTTGTAGGGAGGATGGTACCGTCCGGGCCCGGCAAAATATTAGTATATACTGTGTTTATGGAGTGCCGGATGTGTCTTTTGAACTGCTGGAGGGAGAATACAGCTTCAGGATTTCCGCGGATATCCGCTATCTGGAGATTGCCATATCGGTGGATGAAGAGACTATATCTATCAGTCCCGACCAATACTCTTATGCTACCAGAGGCGGCAGGATAAGGACTCCCCACGGCACTTTTTACGCACAGGAAAATAGTGTAACAACACCTGCGGGAAATACATTTCTCTCAGATGGAACCATTGTAGTACCAGGCAGCAAACGGGCGGATCCCTCCAGACTTATTCTCCCGGATGACGATGAGGCACCGGATTAGGTGGCAAAGTTGGCATAGATAGTTCTATTTTGTCTTTTGCGGCATATATATTATGGAATAGAAACAAATTATGGAGGGAAGCTGTGTCAGAATATAAACGTTTTATTGCTTATGTGTATGAGTATATGCAGGAGCAAAAGGGAAGCAATAGAGGATTTATCAAAGTTGAAGCCAGAAACAGCGTGTGCAAAATGGACTTTCATCTTACAGGCATTCAGGGACAGGATAAGTGCAGCATTTATGCTTATGCAAGAGAGGGTAAAGAGTGCCGCGCCATATTTTTAGGGAGCTGCGCCCCCAGAGGGGATAAGCTGGAATGCAGAGTCCAGACCAGCGAGGAGCAGATAGGAAACACAAAATATAAGCTTGGGGATCTGGGAGGCATTATCCTTCTGGGAGAAGGCCAGAAAATGTATGGAACGGAATGGGATGATGTGCCTATACGTATACAGGAGTTCTCCTTCTCGTGGATGGATAAGGAGGAACCTACACAGGAGAACCGGGGAGAGGGAGAAGTACCTCCGGTAAATGAAAGTCCCCAGGAACCACGGAAGGAAGAGGTTCAGGAAGAGATAAAGGAGTCGGAAGGTGTTCCGGCATCTCAGGAGCCGGAGCAGCCCCCTGTTGCAGAAGTAAATGAAACGGCATCGGAAGCCGGCCCCCAGGAGACAGGAGACAGCGTCCCTGAATTAACCATAGAAGAAATACAGCAGATAGAAGATATCCGCCAATTAAAAGAGGAAAAAGAAGCATTCAATCCATTTTGCGACCAGGATATGATGGAGTGTTACAAAATAATCCCCAGGGATCTGGAACGTATCAGCAGACGGGATCAGGCATTGGCTAACAATAATTTCCTTCTGCATGGATATTACAATTATCACCATCTGCTGTTTGCCAGGGAAAAGGAATCAAAACAATACATATTGGGAGTGCCGGGAATCTATGATCATCAGGAAAAGTTCATGGCCGTGATGTTTGGATTTCCTAATTTTAAGGCCGCAAGGCCTTCAGAGGAAGAAGACGCTGCTTCCCAAATGGGGCAGTTCGGCTATTGGTATCGCTTAATCGACACCCCGGATCTCTACCAGGGGGATGGTTTCTGACAGAATCCTGCGGAAGTTCTCCAGTTCCTGAAGCGAATAGCTTGTAAAGCCTGGCCGTATCACCTCTGGTGAGTCTTTATAGGACTGGAGATAATAGGCGTCACATCCGGCAATCCACTGTCCTATGGAGCGGAAATCATTTTCACTATGAAGCTCCCGGACTACCGTAGTCCGAAATTCATAGGGGATTGCACCTGTCATAAGAAAATCTACAGACTCCAGAATAGGCTTCAGATTCAGCCCGGGAATCCCGGATACTTTGTCATAGGATTCCTGAGCTGTTTTTATATCCATGGCAACCATATCAATAAGGTGATTCTGGACCAGCTTCTTTAGGATCCAGGGATGGGAACCATTAGTATCCAGTTTTACGGGATATCCCAGATCGTGGATCTCATAAATCAGGGAAATTAATTCCTTGTCTATGGTAGGTTCTCCCCCGGTAATGCAGACACCATCTAAAATCCCTTTTCGTTTTTTCAAAAAGGATAGGACCTGTTCTGTGGGAATAACGGGCTGGTCATCGGCTGACAGCACCAGACCGCTGTTGTGGCAGAAAGGACACCGGAAATTGCAGTTCCCCAGGAATATAGTAGCTGCCACCTTCCCGGGGTAGTCTAATAAAGTGGTTTTATTCAGTCCGTGGATTGCCATAATTGTTCTCCTTTTCCATATCATGCATGAATGCAGACTTCTACTATGAATATTATAGTAAAAATACCCGGAATCTGCAAGAACTCAAGAAATTCAGCTTAAGACAGAGGAACTTTGGCAAAAGAACAGCAAGTAAATATTGACGGAATCCCGGACAAGCTTTATACTACTAATGGAACATCACTCTCATTTATTATGGAGACGTATCGAAGTGGCCATAACGAGCTTGACTCGAAATCCACTCGGTCAGTTGCTTTGAAAATGCGGGAAACCCTTGAGTTTTCGCGGGTTTGCGGGATTTTGAAAATTTAGCTTTTTACCGATTTCTACGGTTTTTCTACACTTTGCCTTGACTTTTTCGAAAGGCTCGGTGTATTAAAATAGAATATGGAGGCGTATCGAAGTGGTCATAACGAGCCTGACTCGAAATCAGGTTGTCGAGCAATCGGCACGTGAGTTCGAATCTCACCGCCTCCGCCATGAGCCTGTTTGCGGTCAATGCCCGCAACAGGCTCTTCCTTTTTTGGTTCTTTTCTACGCCCTCTTTCGAGGGCATTTTTCTGCTTTTGTAGAAAACGGATGCTTATAAAATCCTTATTTTACAAGGCTTTGCCGTGTTTCGACTCAGCAGTCCGTAGAAAATCACTCAGCCATTTCAAGTGCGATAGGTTCTTCCCGCTTGGATTTTTCAAACATGCCATCCATAACCAGTCCGGATTCGATCTGCGCATGAAAGTCCAGATGCGAGTAAATATCCGCCGTGGTCGAGAACGTGCTGTGCCCAAGCCATATCTGGATTTGCTTCATGGATATCCCGTTTGCGAGCAGTAAGCTGGCGCATGAATGCCTTAAATCGTGGAACCTGATTTTCTTCAGGTTGTTTTTTTCGAGTATCCAGCTAAAATGCTCCGTTACATAGTTGGGACGCATCAGCTTTCCGGTTTGGTCGACGCAGATATAATCCAGATAGTCCCGGCAGTAAGAACGCTTGAACATTCTGCGGTACATTTCCTGCTTCTCTTTTTCCGCCCACAGAATTTTTTCAACGGATGGCAGCAGCGGAAGGGTTCGGAAGCTGGATTTGGTTTTGAGCACATCCTCGCCGACAGCCACTGCTTTGCCATCGACCGTGTCCTCAATGACCTTGTGCTTGATGGAGATGGTCTTTTGTTCAAGGTTGATCGCATCCCATTTCAGACCAAGGACTTCACTTCTCCGCAGGCCATAGTAAGCGGCCAGTTTTACGCAGACTTCCAAGGGATCATCCGCTACCGCATCGAACAAAGCCATCATTTCTTCCGCCGAATAAAACTGTGCCTGATACACATTCTTTTTCGGCCTGTCCACCCTGTCGGCAGGATTGCTGCTGATAATTCCCTTTTTGACAGCGTTCTGCAGCGCCCTGCGAAGCACCGCATGATAGTGAATCACCGTATTTGCCGTATACCCTTCATCAAAAATGGATTGATGAAAATCCTGAATATGCTGCGGCGTAACTTCCGCTAAGGTGATGTTCAGTTCTTTAAAGTACCGGCTGATTCGGCTGTCCAGCATGGTGCGGTAGCCTTTAAACGTGGTCTTGGATATGGTGGGTTTTGCTTGAATCAGCCATTTTTGAAGGTAATCCATAAAGGGAACATCCGCCTGCGGGTTCCTTTTCTCCTCGATCAATTCTCGGGCTCGTTCTTCCGCTGCCCGACGCTCCTTTTCCTCCTGCTCCCGTTCATATTCCAAACGGATTTGGTCAAAGGCTTTTTTGGCTTTTCTTTCGCTGGTTCCCTCTACCGGCAATCCGGTGGGAATCCACTTTGTCTTTCTTTTGCCGTCCACTTTTGTATAAAGGACAGCGTAATAAGTATTATTTTTTTGCTGTAGGCATCCTGTTATCATTGCTATCCTCCTTCGAAATAACAGCGTATTTGCCTACCATTGACAGCACCACAATACCACAGAAAGCTTAAGATAGCTATTACTTTATGCGGAAATCATCCACATGATTTTTCTACGCCTTATTGTCAATGGTAGACAAAAATCCGGATCAGCCGAGCTTGATATGGCACATTTCTTCACCCAGCAGATATTCAATAACACATGCTTTCGGAATCTTATAGGTTCGTCCAACGCGAACACTATGTATCTCCTTTTCCGCCAGCAGTTTATAGGCCAGCTTACGGCTGATGCCGCCAAGCATTTCTCTTAATTGATTGACCTCGACTACATCGGGGTACTTTTCAAACATTGTGACTTTGTCGTTCATAATGACATCCCCTTTCATTAAAAAAACGCCGGGTCAAGCCCAACGCTGATGGAAAGTGCCTGATTGATTTTTTTCATTTCATGACCGGAAAGAGTGCCAATCTTTTCTCTAAGGCGTATGCGGTCAATGGTGCGTATCTGCTCTAAAAGAGCAAAAGACTCTTTGGAGCAGCCGCTGGTTGTACCTATGTGAACATGTGTAGGAATATTGTTTTTTTCTGTTTTTCCGGTAATTGCGCAAACAATCACCGTAGGACTGTAGCGATTTCCTACATTGTTCTGCAGGATAAGTACCGGACGGATTCCGCCCTGTTCGGAGCCCACAACGGGACTTAAATCGGCATAGAAAATATCCCCACGTTGTATGTTCATTTTATAATCTCTCAAAATTGCGATCCTCCTTTGAAATTCTTAATGGCACAAAAATAGGATCGCCCTTGGGTAGTTGCTTCACTGTGAGAGCAGCTGAAAACAGGGCGATCCCATTGCTTCTGACATTAAGTTGTTTTTAGTGATAACGGTGCTTAATTCGACACTACTCCCCAAGCACAAAAGGCAATGGTCTGAACTGCGGCTGGCTTTACCGCATCATGGGAATTTCACCCCCGCCAGGATCTCTGCCGGCTGCCCTCATTGCGTGATCCCCATATGTGGGGGCTGTGACTGGACAGAAGTATCATGATAGGCTGACGGGGTCATTGCGATACAGGCCGCCACAGCCTGTTTCCCGGTCGGATGGGTACCGCTCTGCACCTTATTGGGCCGTCTTTGATAGTCTGGGAAGAGAAACGTAATGAACAGAAAGAAAAAGCTGATTCATCTTGTTCTCATCACCATCCTACAGGTGGTCTTGGCGCATCCTCCGGAGTCGCTGTTCCTTTTGGGAGCCGTCAGCTAACGTATTCAGATCATCGGATATGAAATTTTCAAAGTACCCTTGAGGGAATAAAGAAACCCCTCACTACTAATCCAGTTTCGTGAGGGGGTCTACAAAAAGAATTTTTACTTCTTCATCATTTTTTTGAGTTTCATCCGAATCTGACGTTCCCGATAGCTAATGGTCTGCTGTTTAATGCCTGTCTCTTTTTCCAGTTCTAAAGTAACTCATGGGAACCTCCTTTTCCTCAAATGTCATGCTGCCAATCAGCAGAGCTTCCTGAATGACCATGTTGCGGATAGGCTTGAAATCATTGCAGCGGGAAAGGGGCGGAGGTTCCGATGGAGTTTCTGCGTAGATGGATTCGATCCTGCCTTTGGCTTCCCACCACAAGCGATAGGCTTCAGCAACTCGACTGTCCTTGGCAAGCTCATCCACAATTTCATCCACCACGTTTTTAAGATCTGCCTTGAGATAGCCATACTGCTTTTTGCCGCCGACAGTTTGAAGCTTCTCCGCCAGGTATATGAACAGATGTTCCATGCGGTCGTTTTGCAAAACACCGTTTTCCATTTGAGGGATCAGTTCCCGCATGGATTCGGCAGCCTGTTCCTTCAGGATATCCCGGTGCTGGGTCTTTTCTCTGTAGAGCGGAATAAGCTCCTGGCGAAAAATCTCCTTTGCCAGTGAGGACTTCATTTTTTTGATTCCTTGTTTCGTAAGGTAGCCCTCTCTTGGATCGGTGCTATAGCAGATCATGTGGACATGGGGATGATGGGATTCGTTGTGAAAGGCGGCATACCATCTGAGGTGGTCGGGATGGATTTTCAAATTCTCCGCAAGCTCCATTGCCTTTTCCGAAAGGAGAGCCTTCCATGCAAGAGCATTGTCGTATCCCAGCCTTGCCGCATCCTCCCGCCGCAGAGAAATAATGGGCGTCCACACATTTCCGGTATGACAAGATACCTCGTCAGCAATCTGCATTAAGATCAGCGGCTCGTCACCGGCCGTGAACAGACCGTGGCGATCAAGCTTCTCGACGCGGGGGCGGTTTGCGATGTAGTCCAGGTATTTTTCCCGGCCGCTGATTCTATCAAGGTTCTGTTCCAGCGCGATGGTGATGAATTCTGTAGCGTTTCCCCGGTTGGGATTTTCACAGTAGTCTGCATATTCAAATAAATCCTTGGTATCGGGAAACTCCCGGAGGATCTGTGCAATCAGAGCTTTTTGCTTCTTGGTGGACCGCCAAAGCTTATGACCGCTTTCCATCTTTTCTACACCATCGCGGGTGGCAATATATTTTACGAGATTATTCAGATGGGCTGAGGTCTTTTCCCCGCCCTTAAGATAGGGACATTTGAGAATGATACGGGCCATTATTCTTCATCATCCGGACTGTTCTGGAAATCCACTGCATCCTCCAGCCGGATTTTACCTTTGGTTCGTTTGACTTCGGCAACGCATCGGCCACGAAGCCGGTGCAATTCCTCATCGGTAATCTCCAGCGTAACCGCAAGCAGATGCATCATCATGCTGATTTCCACCGAAAGCCGGAATAGATTATTTGCCACCCGGTTTTCAGTTTTTTGCAATGTGCCTTGTATCGAGGCAAGCAATGCCTTGGAAAGATAAGAGGAGATATCCTCTGTTCCAAGGTATCCCATGTAAAAGCTAAGTGCCTTTTCAATAAATTCGCTGCGGCTTTTGCAGTTGTCCTTGCTTAGCCAGCCGTCCAGCCGTTCCATGGTTTCGGGATACAGCCAGACTGCTGTCCGTTCCTTATTGTTTTTCATATACAAGCCTCCGTTTCATGGATGTACACCTGTGGGGTGACCGTCCAAATCCCTTTTGTTATCTGCTTTTTCTTCAATTTCGACCACTCTGACCGTGACAAATCCGCAATCCGACCACCTCATGGGCAGTGGCAAAAAACGCCCAGCACTGCTGGGCGAAGTGAGCGGCGGGAGGGCGCTTGCGACCACCCGCCTTTATCCTGCTCTTTTTTAGACCCAAGGACGGTGCAAGGGCAACGCATATTGTGACCGAATGGCGATAGTCGGGCATCTCCGCACAAAGCCCCCACAATCGGTTTTACTTGGCTTGGCGGGGAAATATGCCACCTATCGCTGAATAAGCCCACACAGGGGCACACGGGCGGCAACACGGGCACGTCACATCTGTTGGGCTGTCTGGCTCGTCAGCGGCTCCGGTTCCTCCTGCAGACGGAGGCCGTAATCCTACAGCGTCAGCCCTTCCTGATGTATGCAGTAGTCCTGCATTTTTTTCAGCAGGATTTCTCTTTCCTGATCGTCCAGCTGGTAGACCAGTTCTTGGCAGGAGCCGTCCCCGCGATTCAGGACGATGTCCAGCGTATCGCATACCTGCCCTTGGCCGATGTCATAATTGGCATAGACATTGATCCAGTCATTGTTCTCCACCGTTTCCACATGGGTTCCGAATACCATCCGTTTCCATGATTTCATCGGAAAAGGTGATATCGCTGTCCGTCAGTTTCCGGCTGCCTGCGATCAGAAACGGACCAGTTGCCTGTTCCATCGAATTTTCTTTCATTCAGATTCCTCCATTGCCGAATTTTCCAAGGCTCGCAGCGCGAACCTCAGAGAGAAAAAAGGACGGTGCACATTTTTTACACACCGCCGCTGCCTGCTGCTTCAATGCGTTCCCGTACATCAGTGGGAACATGCTTTTCATAGAGAGCCTGAAGCACAGACTCCAGTTCCTCCTGTAATTGTTCGCCTGTCCGGTACTGCCGGAGAGCCTCCAGTTTCTCTGTATTGAACGGAACAGAAATATTTTCCCTTTTCATAAAATTCCACTCCTTTGGTTGATTTCGAGCAGAAAGTGAGCCATGTTGGTGCAGACAGCCTGTGTTCTGATAGAAGCATTCAGGAAAAGTGAGCCAACATGGTTACAATTCCTCCAGTGCGTGAATCAGGCTGCCGGGCAGTTCCTTCAGCTGAACAGCCGTATCCGGCGTCAGTGTCTGCGGGACTTCCGCCAGCCGGAGGTTTTGAAGTTCTTCCCGAACAGCTTGCCGAACCAGCTGCTCCAGCCGTTCTGTTTGTGCGGCGGCAAGAATACTGGACACCACAAAGTCGGTGCGCTGGCGGTTGGCCTGTTGCGAAAACAGACGCTCGGCCTCCCGGTGCCTGGGATCGTCCATGTCAAAGGACAGATAGTATCGCTTCCTCATAGGCTTACCCCAGCAGGAGCTTGTACCCGTCCGCATTGGCAAACCGGTTCAGTACAGCCACGGTATTGAGTCCATCCCCGCACAGCCGGGATTCCAAAAGCTCCGCACCGCCACCCACGAACACGGTAGGAAGCCTTAAATCCAAGCCCCGTTCCCGCAGTGCGTTCAGCAGCTCCTTGCAGTAGGCGGACACCTCCTGCTCCACAGCTTCTTCGATTTTCCTGCGGTCAGTATGCTGGATTTTGCCCCGAATAGCATCGGTGATCAGCACATCCGAAAGAAGAATGCCGCTTTTCTGCAGGGCATCCTGAATGCGGCTGTAAAGAATGATCGTGCCCATCCGCAGACTGGCGCAGCTTGCCCTGTCCAGCCTGAAATTGTGGACGGTGAGAACATCCACCGTGTATCCGCCGATGTCAACGAGGGTAATGCTGCGATATTCCTGCAGACGGGGATAGTACCGGCACAGAGCCGCATGTCCCTGAGCGAACACCTTACAGTCTGCAATGCGACAGCGGTAGGCTGCTCCTTCGAACACAAAGGATACATTTTCCCGCAAAAAATATCGCCGAAACGCTTCCTTCTGCGTGCCATAGCTGTCAATGGGAAGCCCCACCCCCAGCATAATATCCGCGTTGGCCACTCCGGAACGCTTCATGGCCTCGGCAATGGCCGGCAGGGTGAGAATAAAGGTATCCTGCTCTCTGGTTTTATCCTGCTGAAAGCGCAGACGGCGTTCCCCGATGGCGTAATAGTTGCCTTCATAATAGAGCTGCAGCTCCGGCGTAATGAATTCCCGGTCGCTGACCGCGAAGCCGGAGGCGTAAAGCATCCCCTCCGAGGATTTGGTATTGTAGTTTCCGTTGTCTATGCCAAGCTTGATCATAGCCGACACCTCCTTGTTCTTTTTCTGCTGTTACATACTCATGCTCATGCCATGCGTTTCCTGCAGAGAGTCCTCCGCAGGTGCGTCGGGCTGATGGGCGGCTGTCTGCGGCTCTGCGGGAGCCTGTTCCCTCTGGCGGCGGTTCTGACTCGCAGGGCGTTCTCTGGCTGCGGGGGTCGCCTGTGTTTCCTGCGATGCGGGAGCCTGCTCCATGCGACTCTCCACATATTCCCGTACTTGGGCCGGAACCGCCTTTTCATAGGTTTTGTCCAGATAATTCTGAAGCTCCTGTTCGATGGTAAGCTCCTTTTTGTCCATGAAGAAGCGGAGCGCCTCCAGCTTCTCCGTAGGGAAGGATAATTTCAGTTCGGTTGTGCTCATACAGATTTCCTCCATTCATGGAAAGATTGGCAGACCTGCCACAGTCAAGGTGACAGGTCTTGTGAAGAACACGTTTACGGCAGATAGTTTCTCGGATTTTTCGCCGAGCCGTTTATCCGTACTTCAAAATGCAGATGGTTTCCGGTGCTTCGCCCGGTGGAACCCACCTTGGCAATGGTTTCTCCGGCCTTGACTGTCTGCCCCTCCCGGACGAGAATTTGTGAGCAGTGCCCGTATAAAGTGACCATGCCATTTCCGTGGTCAATGGTCAGATAATAGCCGTAGCCGGTGCTTCCATAAACCACGGTTTTCACCGTTCCCGCTTTTGCAGAGCGGATGGAAGTACCTTTGGCAGCACCAAGATCAAGACCGGAATGTCCCACCCACTTCCCGGTGAGCGGGTCTGTTCTGCCTCCGAATTCAGAAGTTACCATCGCTCGCCATCCTTTGCCCAGAGGTGAAATAAAGCCGTCGGCAGAGGCTTTTTTCGTTTCGGCATAAGGTCTGGCATATAAAACCTGTTTGTCGGAATCGAACAAATCCCGGTAAACAACCCGCCCTTTGGAGGAAGATGCGTCCACCACCTTACCGTCTCCGGCATAGATTCCCACATGCGTAATGTTCATGAAACGGCCGTTGGGCTTGTGGCTCCAGAACACCAAATCGCCGGGAGCAAGGCTTGATTTGGAAATCGTCAACCCATTGTCCACGCAGTATTTGCCCTGTGCCGCAGCGGTGCCGGGGAGGTTTATCCCCAACTTTTTGTACACCCACTGCACCAGATAGCTGCAGTCAGTATAGCTTCCCTGCCCCCGTTTCTCCTGAGAGTAGGGATCGCCAAGGCGGGAAAGTCCAAGGCGAACTGCTTCAACACCCGTTTCACCGGCAGGCAAATCGGAAAAGAAGCCGTCAAGCTGATCCGGTATCCAGTCCTCCCACATAGCGGAATCGTCACTCTCGATGGGCGCCGCTGTACCGTATAAGGCACGGTAATAGATTTCCGAAGCGTTGGCTTGATCTTCATAGGTGATGGCTTCTCCGAAGAGTGTCCTGATGTTGTTGTAGATAGCAGGCAGAGAGGTAATGGGAACGGCGACAGTGTAGGTTTCTTCCGATGTGGTGCCATCCTCGTTTTCCACGGTGCGGGTGCGTTCCTCATAGGTTACAAAGCAGTCCACATATTTCCGGTATTCCAGCCGGGAGGGGGACTCCGCGCCGAAGAACAGGGAATAAAAAATGGCCTTGACACGGTAAGCGTCAAGGCTGTCGCCGTCCTCCATCTGTGCATTCACGGTGGATATGGCGCTATCGATCAATGTGAAACTGTTTCGCATATCTCCGATGTACTCCCTGTAATCCGCAGGCATACTTCCCGGAATTGCACCGCCATGAAAACACAGCTCCACGGCCATGTTGTTGTGATTTGCCGTTCCGGAGAGCAGAGAGCAGATCAGCACAATCATTAAGATGAGCGGTGACAGGATGGCGGCGATAGTCCAGCCGATGGTTTTTCTTATGCGTTCATCCGAGAGTACGGCAGCGGCGGCCTTGGCTGCAGCCGTAATGGTAGCGGGATCAGCCATGCCGTCACCACCATTTCAGGTCACCGAAACCGAACAGGTTCTGCTGTTCCGGTTCGCTTTCCATGAGCTGCTCGGTGTAATCGATGGCCTGCTCCAGAATAGCGGTGTCAAACCCAGCGGTTTTATAGCCTTCACGGATGGTATTGTAGTAATAGTCGGAGGGATACCCCAGACGATGCCCCGGCGACATCACATAAACCATTGCCGAAACCGTTTTGCCGTCCAGTGTCAGTTCCATGGTTTCTTTACCGTAGAATCTGGGGAAGCCTTCGTAAACATCGAGGGCAGCTTCATCTTTCGAAGTGATTTCCCACAGCAAAACAGGAACAGAAGCGCCCTCGCAAGGCTCGATGGTAGCCACAGCTCCATGCCTTCCGCCTCGAAACACAAGGGCATAATCCTTTATCTCAGATGCCCCAAGCACCTTGGCAGTAGGGCATCGTTTCGCCATTTGCGTCAGATTGAGGTTGCTGCCATAGGCAATATACAGTTTATTTTTCATAATAGCTCCTTTACATTGACATAGTAAAAGCGGGGAACTGTTCATCCTCCGCTTCCATCATAGTTTCCGGTACAGCTTGTTCCGGCGGCGCCGTCGTCTGAGCTCTCTCTGCTTCACGCTTTTGTCGCAGCCGTTCTTTTTGCTTTTCCGCCTGGGCCGGGTCTTTCCACGCAATGCAGCCCTCCAGATGATCCAGCAGATGCTTTCTGGCTGTTTTAAACTCTTCCCCGATCATGCCGAGACGCAAAAGCCACACACGGAAGGTGTATTTCTCATTGGTAGATTGAGTTTTGGCGGGACTTGCCGACCGTTGGTTGAGCGCCTGAGCGGTAATGGCAAGGCAGAATTGGATATATGCCTTGATTTTTCCGGCGTGAAGATTGCCATTGAAAGCGCGGAATTCCACCGTGCCTTTCTGGAACACGCTGTGAAGATTGAGGCAGTGGTAGCGGCTGTGGTGGTAATGCTCCCGGCTGCCATCACCGCCATTGTACCAGATTCGTTTCAGCTGTTCCATGGTAGAGGGTTTCTGACGGTTGATTCGTTCCAAGAACAGGGGATCAATCTTTTGACAGTAGCTGGTTTCTCTACCGCGGGAAACCTGTAGCGCCCTATAAATCATATCCTCTTTCGCCGCCATGATGTTGACCAGATTGCGGAGCTTCGGAGCGTTAAAAGGAGCGGCATTGATGTGAATATGAATGCCGCAGGAGGGATTTACAAAAGCCCCGGCTTCCCGGAGCTTGCGGATCAGTTCCTGCACGGTTTCGATATCCCGGTACTGGCAAATTGGGCTTACCAGCTCCACACTGTAATTCCTGTCGGCACTGATTTTCCTGCGTCCGTCTCTCTTTTGGCAGTCAATGCTGCCGTCGCTCATGACTTTCCATTTGCGCCGCTGGCTGTCACAGGCATAATAGGCATCGTAATAACCGCCCTCATATTCCTTGCTGGTTCCAAAATATTCGGCAATTACTTCGGCAGCACGGCTTCTTGTTATCCCGGTCATTTCAATTTCAATGCCGAAATCCTGAGCCTGTATCTCCATTTACCCACCGCCTTTACCACATCCTGTGCTGCAGCGTAAGGTCTTTTTCCTGTGCAAGCCCCGCTGTTTCCGCTGCGGAATTGATAAAACTGCAGAGCCGTTCCCTTCGCCATGTGTCAATCAGGTAACCTCCGCATTCCTCATTCAACGCATTGATTTTCAGAACCGTATCCCGCACACATTCGGAAATAGCGGCAGGATCTCCCACGGCTGCTATGAGGTCGTCAATGTATTCATCCAGGATATTTCCCATCAGGGACACATCCTCCGGCGTATAATGATAGCTGCCGGCATAAGGATTGGGGTATTCCTTCCCGTCCATGCAGCATCGCAGATGCTCCAGTATGACGGGGCGTTCCTCATGGTCCGCCTTCTGGTATTTCTCCATAAAAGCCAGAATATCCGCTTCCCGGTTTGGAGTGTAGCGAATAAAGGACAGCATATCTTCGAGAATACCCACCTTGTTTTCTTTTTTATTTTGAAGCTTATCCATGATTTTTTCTCCCTTCTTCATTATCTTCCGCCTGCCTTTCCAAACAGCTTTTCCTTGTGAGAAGGAGCGTGAACCGCAAGGTTATACCTTTCGATGCCGCATTTGTAGAGGCAGACACCGCGCTGCGGGTAACGGATAAGGTTGAATTCGCTTTCTTCGAGCTGCAGGGAGTCGATGTAAAACTGTTTATCGATATTGCCCGCATTGAAGAGAAAAGCGTGAGTCGGGATAGAAAACAGCGGCTTGGTCAGCTCCCGGATGCCCTCGATATTGAAGTCCTCCAGATTCTGAGATGCCAGAATCACCGCCGAATCTTTCTTTCGCACACGTTTCATGAAATTTCGGATATACTCAATCGCAGTCAGGTTGGTCAGGAACAGATACAGCTCATCAATCGATGCGGCAGTATTGCCCTCCGTCAGCAGCTTGTCACTCATAAAGGACAGCACGTTGAACAGCAGGGCGTTTTTCACGTTCCGGCTGGCTTGAAGCAAGCCTTTTACCCCGAACACAATAAAGCGGTCGGAGGTCACATTGGTGTGGCCGTTGAAGAATTGGCTCTCTGCACCCATGCACATGGAGTGGAGCCCCAGCAGAATTTCCTGCAGCAGTTCCGGCGGGTAGAGTTGATATTCGGTTTTGTCATAGCTGCGGAACTCGTCCTCAATAAAGGCATAAAGGTCGGACAGAATGGGATAGTCTGCGGCTGTCAGAGTTCGAAAATCGGTACGGTCGCTGATGCCGAATTTTTCGTACAGCTTGCCCAGCATGATTTCAATGGCGTCGATATGACGGTCTGAAAAATCCTTATAGCACCGAAAAAAATCCTTGAGAAAGCTGATGTGCTGACTGAGCTTGGTGGATTGACGGAATGCCTGAGGCGCATCGGCATCCTCCGGACTGCCGCCTTCGTCCCAGGTCTTTGGTTCCAAAGGATTAATGAGATACCGGCCTGACATGAGGTCGATGAAACAGCCGCCGAGATTTTCAGCCAGTTCCACATATTCGTGCTCAGGGTCAAGGCACAGTACGGCCTTTCCCGATTCAAGGATGTTGCAGAGGATGAGTTTGAGAAGGTAGCTTTTACCCTGGCCGGAGTTGCCGAGAATTAAGACATTGGCGTTGGTTTTATCATCATCGCGCTTGTCAAAATCCGCGATGATATTCGAGCCGAACTTATCTCTGCCAAGATAGAAGCCGCAAGGATCGGTCTTGCCGCTGTAGTTGAAAGGATAAAGGTTCGCTACCGAGCTTGCCGGCAGAACACGCTCAAACTGACTGCCAAACACATTTCGTCCTGCGGGACCCACTGCGAGAAAACCCTCTCTCTGGCGAAGGATAAGCCGGTCCACATTGAGCTTTGAGCGAACCAATTCGGTCAGAACATCGGTCTGCAGAAGCTTCAGTGCATCCAAATCATGCGCTGTAAGCTCAATGAAAACAGCGCAATGCAGGAGCGGTTCACGGTTTCGGTGCATGGATGATACCAGCGTGACCACATCCTGCAGATTGCTTTCGGCGGTGACTGTCTGCCGGATGTCGTTGGTATTGCTTTTATCCATACGGTTTTTGTTGGCTGCATTGTGGATGATTTTCTTTTCCTCCGCTGCTGTTACCTGTCTGGTATAGATTCGCAGAGTTACACCGTCCTTTTCTCCAAGATGACGGAAGATGGCCTGTTCCTCGGTGGCGGTGGGGTACTCCCGAAGCGCCCAAACGCATCGGTAGGTGTTCCCGCAGATGAAGTGGTCGGTGTTGAATTTGATAATGCCCGGCGCAATCATATCAAGGAAATCCTTAATTTTAGGTTCCGCAGTTGACAGATCAGCCTTTGTTTTTCTGACTTTAGGCATAAAAAAATACCTCCTGTTCTACCGTAGGAGGTTCTATACTTTTGAGGCGTAAGGGATCCCCCTACGGCCGTTGATTGAATTTTATTTACTCGCCGAGAATGATCCAGCGTTCCCCATCGTAATCCTCATATAGTTCGGTAGTAACATTTTGCTCATAATAGACTCCGAGCAGGCGCTTGATATCAGTTTCACCGGCTCTGCGCGCAGTGAAGCCCTGATCCTTGAGGCTCTTTTCGATGCGGGAAAGGTAGGGCTGGACATCTTTTTCTTTTTCGCCCCGCAGACGGATGATGATTAAAAATTCCCGCGCTGTTGCCATCTGCACTTGCATACGGTCAAGGGAAATCATATCCTGTGCCAGCAGTTTGCGGATGACAGGATTCTGCTCGGTGTCCATCCTGGCTTTCAGATAGCCTTTGTTGTCCTCGAAGTTTTCCCGGCTGTTTAGGCACAGTATTTCAATATCCGAAATGCCCTTGAGCACATTCATAAGGGCATAAATCCTTGCCCCGATGCTGGAATCGGACAGAACGCTGATGTTGGTGGGTTTTATCATGAAAAATACCAGCTCGCCGTGGGGAGTCACAAGGCTGTGGCCTGTGATGTCATCGATACCCATGAGTTGACGGGTGGAAGCTTTTTTCCGTGTCTCCTGTTTCTTTTTTCTGTTCACATTCACGCCCTCCATTCATAGGTCTGCTGCTTTCCGAAAAAGAAAGCGGCGGCATAGCGGATAAAATCGAGAATACTCACATCCTCTAAACGAATGGATAAAAAAGCATAGAGTGCAGTCAACACGATGGGGGGCAGCCAGCCGAGCTGGGAAAGAGCAAAGACAGAAATCAGGCAACCGATTCCTATGATGCCGATGTCACGTAATTCCCACAGCCACAAGGTAGCTTTTGATTTTAAGTTGTCGGGGTAGATGTACATGAAGACGATTCCTCCTGTTCCTCATAGAATTTTCGCAAAAAATAGGCGATACCGCGGAGGACAAAATCCACACATGGTATCGCCACACTATTGCCAAGCGCCTTATAACGGGCGCTGTCCGATGTTCCCGGTATCAGCGTCCAGCCGTCCGGGAAGCCTTGGAGCCGTTCGCATTCCAAGGGAGTGAGCCTGCGAATGAGCTTGCGACCATTTCCTTTTACAAGATTCTCACTTCCGCCTCCATTGTTACCGCCTTGGGCACACAGGGTAGCACAGCCTTCTGCATAGTTGCCATATTGCGATTGACCGAATATTTCGGGCTGACAAACGAGATCGGTCGCATCCTTATGCTGTCTTGCACTTTGCGTAGCAATCACATGGTTTTCGGAAAATTTATCGCTTCGCTGGCGGCTGAATACCGCATGGCGGTCAGATGTCGTAATGGTGTAACTGATATCCGCCTGACAGCCGAGTCCGTTGCCGCCGTTTTCAGGCTCCCGGTCAATAGTATTGCCTGCAATGCAGATGGTTTCCTGCGCAACAGGATCACCTACAAGGGGAACATTGTTGCCGCCGGTACCATAGGTTGATGTTACGGTAGGGGCTACTTCCAACGGTCCTGTGTATCTGCAATCCTTTGCGTGATTGTCAAACAGTACCGGCTGGTTATTGCCGGAGGTTCCTGCGGCTGATGGAATAGTCGGGCAAATGCCTCCACCAATTTCAGCGCCACCTTGCTGGGTAGCCATGATAAGTGGCTGATGCCCGTGTTCTTGCGCCCGAAGCGTACCTGTGATGTCCTTGGTGCAGTGCATCTGGCTACCGCCTTGGTCGTTAAGACAAAACACCGATGGAGCTGTGCCCGTTTTAATGGTAGGAGAACACTCTGCCTGATAGCCGATCCCTCTGGCTTCGGCGCCGGCATTGCCGCAGAATCCTGCGGTAAGCACACAGGGATATCCTTGCCCTGCCTGCCCTCCGCCGCCGGTAATAGATGTGTGTACCTCCGGTGTGAGAAAGCAGTCCCCGTTACCTTTGCTGACCACTCCTGCCGCAAGCACAAGTTCCGCTGGGTTTCTGCCACCGCCGCCGTCTGCTCCTGCAAGAGTGAGAGCCATGCCCTCCGGCATAAAGACACGGCTTTGGGTATCCCAACCATTCAAACAGCTTGCTTGGGATACGAGAGGAGGATGCCCTCCCATACCTGCGCGGAGCGTGGGTGTCACTTCCTCGGTAAGATCCATTCGTTCGCCGCCATGGTCGTTCAGGCAGATCAGAGGTTTTGTGACGAATGTCTGCTGTTTCATGCCGGGTTGTGAACCCAATGCTCCGGCCACATCGTGCAGATCCCGAACCTCGTCACGCTGGTTGGCAGCAAAGGCTATGGTTGATTTTCCTTCTGTCCGTATATACCCATGCCCGCCGCCTTCACCGCCATAGAGAGCAGGCCATATCCCTGTTTCCTCGAAAATGCGGCGGCTCTGCACATCCCATGGCGTCAGGCAAGACCCGCCTGAATCATCAGAGCCTCTTTTAGCTGAGGAGGAAGTTCCTTGCCTCTGGCTTCGGCTCTCCGCAGTATCCCCAAACAGGCTGTCTTGCTTAAATAATATTTCGGGTGCGGTTGTTCCTCCAAAATCTGCGACAAGGAAGATACGACGGCGGCGCTGGGCGACTCCCCAGAATTGAGCGTCCAAGACGCGCCAAGCCAAGCTGAATTCATTTCCCAAAATGACAGCCCCAGCAGATTCCCAGCGCCCGGAGTCAGGTCGAGGCACATCACAGGTACTGTACTTAATGCGGACAATCTCCTCGATGACCGCACGGAAGTCCTCGCCGCCTGCGGAACTGAAGGCTCCTGGGACGTTTTCCCAAACGAGGTATCGAGGTCGAATAAGGTGAGCTGGTACGTTTCGTTGTCCATCGGCGTTTCTCATCTCCTTCGTGATCCGTGTTTGCTCCATAAATAAACCTGAACGTTCTCCTGCAAGTCCGGCACGCTGCCCGGCAACCGATAAATCCTGACAGGGTGAGCCGCCGCAGATGACATCCACAGGCGGGAGCTTCGCTCCGTTCAGCTTTGTGATATCGCCGACATGGTGCATTTCGGGAAATCGGATTTTTGTTACTTCGATGGGAAAGGCTTCAATCTCGCTTGCCCATAAAGGAGTGATGCCGTTGCGTATCGCTGCCAGCGGGAAGCCTCCGATCCCATCGAAAAGGCTCCCCATGGTCAGCATCAGACCATCTCCATAGTCTGTGCAGGAGCCTTGACCGGTGCGCTGTTTTTTACTTTGCCTACAGCGAAGCCGATTTCCTGTTCCATTACCCGGCGTATCGGAATTCCAAGTCTGGACGCTTCCTCAATTTCGAGATACATCCCCGGTGAAATATGATCGCCGTAGCACCACAGCTCGTCGCAGCGGGATAGCATGGCCAGCCCCATATCCAGTCCAAGCTGACGCTGCTTTGGTTGATGTTCATCCAGAATTGCGGGATACAGCAAGTGGGGCGCAAAAAAAGCGTGCCCCTCATTCATCACATGGCGACACGCTTTCTTGGCAAATTCCGTATTTCTTTCAACGTCCCCGGCATAAGGGGACGCCACATAAATTAATTTCATAGGCTTTTCCTTTCTAAAGTTATTTCGGCGCTACCGCCTGTACCACGGTTCGAGTGGTATTCACAGCGGCCTGTGCGGTATAAACGGCAGACATCAGATTTGCCTTTGTGCTGGTATCCAGGCCAAAGGCCCCGGCAATTCTCGGCACTTCACCGGCGGACAACATCAGTCCAAGCCCCAGCAAGGCATGGGTTCTCAGAACCATAAGCCCCGCGGCAAGGATGGTCGCCTGCAAAAAGGTTGTCAGGCACAGACCGATAATCTGCTTGCACCATTGGATAAATCCGTCAATGTAACCACGGGGAACAGAGAACATATACAAGCTGCCCACAGCAATCTGGATCAGCAAGATACCTCCCCGTTTTAAGTTAGAAAAGAACACTTTAATCACGGCATATCCCATCATGATAATCATAAAGAGCATCATGATAGGGCTTGTAATAGCGGATATCCCTCCAAAGATACCGGAACCCATGGCGCCGCCGATGTCCGGCGAAGCGCGAAGCTCTGCAATAATGTTTCCGGCGAGGTCGCTGAAGCTGGTGCCATAGCCGGTGATTCCCGCCGTGAGGCTGCTCTGGAGATTAACCGACAGCTTGAACAGCTCCACCGGCAGGATTGTAAAAAGAGACACCGCCATAAAACCTTTGAGGGCGTTTAAGGCGGTGTCCTTTATGCTGCCACGGCCGTGCTGGTATTCAATGCCGGTTTCAAATACCGAGACTACAAGTCCGGTTCCGTACAGCGCCCAAGCCAGATAAGAAAAAAACAATACGATGGACTGTACCCATTCCATGGAGAACAACTCCACACCCATGTTTCCCATCTGTGCAAAAAAGTCGGCAAGAAAGCCGACCACCTGTCCGTAGAGCCATTCGATGATCTGATCCATCACGGTTCCAAGGACAAAGTCCCATATGAACATTTGAGGTTCACCTCCCTCAAGAAATATTAAAAACATACCGCAGTTTTACTTGCGGTATGTTCGTCCATCTTGCATTCTACAAAATCATTGTCACGCCATGGTTTGCGTCATACCATTGGACATATCCTGGGTAGGTTCCTGAAAAACCTCCAGGTAATTGCCTACAGCGTCAGCGAGCTTTTCAAAATCTGCGGGGGTTGGCTGATAGGCATACCATTCCAGCTTGCCTTGATACACCCATAAGTGCGGGCTGACTCCTTCCTTAAAGTTCGGATTGTTTACTGGTTTTGTTCCCAGAATTTCCTGAAAACGAAGGAGGGTACTGTCTACTACACCTTCGTTCCGGTTGATAAGCGATACTTTGAGTGCTTCGTAATGATTGGCATGTCCTAAGGTGACAAATTCTGCACGGATGCGGAGACTATCACTGATTTTTCCGTAGCAAGTTCTTCCGACAAACCTTGTATCGGAAAAAATCGCATCATGGTCGAAGAGCTTTCGCAGTTCTTTTTCAAATGTAGTCATATACTGTTCCTCCTACATTCCGAGAATTGTCCAGAGTATCCTTGCATTAGGTCGGTGAACGGATTTTAATTTTCATAAACAGCGCTTCCTTTCATATTGACATTTTTTGATGTGAAGCATATACTATATCATATCAAGATAATTTGATGTGAGGTGATAAACGTTGGAGCTTACTCCGGAGAAGAACGCTAATGTATTTAAGGCATTTTGCGATGAAAAGCGGCTTGCCATTTTGGAACTGCTGCGCAGCGGTGAAAAATGCGCCTGCGTGCTCATTGATCAAATGGAAATCGGTCAGTCCTCCTTGTCCTATCACATGAAGATTTTATGTGAATCGGGTATTGTCGAAAGCAGACAGGAAGGCAAATGGACACATTATAAAATCAGTGAACAGGGCAGCCACGAGGCCATGCTCCTGTTAAAAGCAATTACCACCCCCAATGCAACCGCTGAAGATACTCGTTGTTGCAATCAATAACGGCCATCTGATGGAAGATGGCTTTTATTCGGCACAACATATCAAGTTTTTTTGATATGACTATTGAATTTAAGAAAGAGAGGCGCTTACCCTATGGAGATCCTTCAAAATACGTGGCTGTTCTTTCAAGACCAAGTGCTTGGAATGAAATGGCTCAACGCCCTAATCGGTAATCTGCTCTCGTTGTTCGGTCTTGATGTAACAGGACGAATTGGTGGCAGCGTTCAATTCTTTATCTATGATGTACTAAAAATCACCGTACTGCTCTGCGTGCTGATTTTCATCATCTCGTACATTCAAAGCTACTTCCCGCCGGAACGAAGCAAGAAAATTATGAGCCGCTTTCACGGCGTGTGGGCAAATATCATGGCAGCACTGCTTGGCACGGTAACGCCTTTTTGCTCTTGCTCCTCCATACCTCTGTTCATTGGATTTACCAGTGCCGGACTGCCCCTTGGCGTGACTTTTTCCTTTCTGATTTCCTCACCCATGGTAGACCTCGGGTCGCTCGTTCTGCTCATGAGCATCTTTGGCACAAAGGTCGCTATCGTCTATGTCGTTGTGGGCCTGGTTATCGCGGTCGTTGGCGGTACGCTGATTGAAAAACTTCACATGGAAAACTATGTGGAAGAATTCATTCGCTCGGCAAGCGGCGTAGATATTGAATCGCCTGACTTAACCCGCAAAGAGCGTGTCATTTACGCCAAGGATCAGGTGGTGTCAACCTTCAAAAAAGTTCTGCCGTACATTCTGGTTGGCGTGGGCATCGGAGCTATCATCCACAACTGGATTCCTGAAAGCTGGATTGAGATGGTGCTTGGCAGCAATAATCCTTTTGGGGTAGTGCTGGCAACTCTGCTTGGCGTTCCCATGTACGCTGACATTTTCGGCACGATTCCGGTGGCCGAAGCGCTGCTCTACAAAGGCGCGCAGCTTGGTACGGTTCTCTCCTTTATGATGGCAGTCACAACGCTTTCCCTGCCCTCCATCATCATGCTGCGCAAGGCGGTAAAGCCGAAGCTGTTGGGCACATTTATTGCCATCTGCACCATCGGCATTATCATTGTTGGCTATCTGTTTAATATTTTCCAGTATCTACTGGTTTAATGGGAGGGAAAGAGAATGGCTAAAAACTGGTATCCAGTCATCGATTATCTTGCTTGCACTGAATGCGGAACCTGCGTGGATTTTTGCTCCCACAGTGTTTATAACAAAGCAAAAGCCCCGTCCCCTGTGGTGATGCAACCCGGAAACTGCATTGACCGTTGCCACGGCTGCGGCAACAAGTGTCCGGCAGGCGCCATCTCCTATGTAGGCGACGATACTGGCTGGACACCGCCAAACGGCGAATGCAGTGCAAAAAAAAGCGTAGATTGCTGCCGCGGCGGGGCTTGTGAGGAGGATTCCTCCAAGGCTGTGCTTGTGGAATATCTCTATCTTGATCTCAATACCTGTGACCGCTGTATCGGCGCCGATGCGGTACTGGAAGAAGTTTTGGGCAGTATCGCGCCCGCTCTGGAGGCTGCCGGATATACCATGCGGCTTCAAAAGGTACAGATCGCCACAAAAGAACTGGCGGAGCACTACCGATTCCTTGCGTCGCCCACCATTCGTGTAAATGGGCAGGATATCTGCGGACCTGTTGCGGAAAACACCTGCGGCTGCTGTGGTGAAATCAGCGGAACCGATGTGACCTGTCGTACCTTTGCATACAAAGGTCAAGCCTATGAAGTACCGCCCAAAGCCATGCTGGCTGAAGGAATTCTAAGAGCTGTGCTCGGCATGGTGCAGCCCGTTTGTGACTGCGGCGAGTATTCACTTCCAGAAAATCTCAAAAACTTCTTTGAGGGAAAAGCTGTGAAGACCGGTTGCTGCCCTGAAGGTACTTGCGGATGAGTAAACAAAGGATATAAAAACAGTTATTCCACTTTTGATTTTCGCCGTCATTGCCGAGATTGACCTTTACGGTTTTGGGTATCCTTGCGGCCACGGCGGGCAGCCTTGTATGGAGTGTTTTGCTACTGCTGCTCTATTTCATTGGGCACGGCATTCTCGCCGTGATTGCGGAGCCTTCCATGGGCTTTGCCCAAAAGCTCTCCCAAAGCGAGAAGTATGGAAAAGCTAGCGCTATTTTGAAAATCGTCATGGGCGCGGTGATCCTGCTCATCGGTTTCTATTTGTTATATTCAGGTTTCTAATCATGAATTTAAGGAGGTTTTTATTATGGCATTGTTTGGTTTTGGTAAAAAGAAAAATGCAGAGGAAGAATTGGTGCAGTGTGGTTGCGGGGAAATGTGCAAGCCCTCCGAAATTGCCGCAAAGAAAGCTGACGAAGAAGCAAAAGCAAAAAACTCCGGTTGCTGCTGTGGCGGTGACTGCAATACAGAAACGATTGCGGAAGCCGAAAAAGCAAAAGTGAGCGGTTCATCCGTCAAGGTGCTTGGCTCGGGCTGTGCAAAGTGCAATCAACTGGAAGCGGCTACCTTGGAAGCGCTCAAAGAGCTTGGCATGGATGCCACCATTGACCATGTGACAGACTTTACACAGATCGCTGCTTACGGTGTGATGACAACTCCTGCATTGGTTGTGGACGGCAAGGTCGTTTCCTTTGGAAAGGTTTTAAAAAAGGACGAGGTCGTTAAAATCCTGCAAAAAGTACGGGGGTAAATTTATGGCAAAGGAAAAATCACAAAGCATTGGCTTCTTTCAAAAATACCTGACCGTGTGGGTTGCTCTCTGTATGACGGCAGGTGTTTTAATTGGTAAACTTTTACCTGCCGTTCCTGCATTTTTAGGCCGTTTTGAGTATGCCAGAGTTTCTATTCCGGTCGCCATCCTCATTTGGGTGATGATTTATCCCATGATGATGAAGGTGAATTTCCAGAGCGTCAAAAATGTGGGGAAAAACCCAAAGGGGTTATTCGTCACATGGGTGACAAACTGGCTCATCAAGCCGTTCACCATGTACGGTATCGCCGCGCTATTTTTCTATGTGGTTTTTAAGGGCTTGATTGCCCCTGACCTCGCCAAGGAGTATCTGGCGGGTGCAGTACTCTTGGGTGCGGCACCCTGCACAGCGATGGTGTTCGTCTGGAGCACGCTCACCAAAGGAAACCCTGCCTACACCGTAGTACAGGTAGCAACCAACGATTTGATTATTCTGGTTGCCTTTGTGCCGATTGTGAAATTCCTACTGGGCGTTTCCAACGTGTCCGTGCCATGGGACACGCTGATTTTATCGGTCATTTTATTTGTAGTCATTCCGCTTGCGGGCGGTATTCTGACCCGTGTGCTGGTGACAAATCGCAAGGGCACAGAGTATTTTGAAAACACCTTTGTCCATAAATTTGATAATGCCACCAGCATTGGTCTGCTGCTCACTTTGGTATTGCTGTTTTCCTTCCAAGGTGATGTGATTTTGAATAATCCGCTGCACATTCTACTCATTGCTGTGCCGCTTGTTTTGCAAACTTTCCTTATTTTCTTCATCGCTTATTTTGCTTGCAAATGGCTGAAGCTGCCCCATGATATTGCCGCCCCTGCGGGGATGATTGGCGCGTCCAACTTCTTTGAACTGTCGGTCGCTGTGGCGATTGCATTGTTTGGTACTACTTCACCGGCGGCTCTTGCCACCGTAGTTGGCGTGCTGACCGAGGTGCCGGTGATGCTGTTGCTTGTAAAAATCGCCAACAAAACGAAAGGATGGTTTCCAGTATGAGCAAACCTAAAGTAGCATTTATCTGCGTACACAACTCCTGCCGCAGCCAAATTGCCGAAGCACTGGGCAAGTACCTTGCGTCTGATGTCTTTGAAAGCTATTCTGCCGGAACGGAAGTAAAGCCGCAAATCAATCAGGATGCTGTGCGGCTGATGAAGCAGATTTATGGCATCGACATGGAGCGAACTCAGCGCAGTAAGCTGCTGGAGGAGATTCCCCCAGTGGATATCGTGGTGACCATGGGCTGCAATGTGCAGTGTCCTTTTTTGCCCTGTATGCACAGGGAGGATTGGGGGTTAGATGACCCAACCGGCAAAAGCGATGTGGACTTTGAACGTACTATAAAAGCAATCCGCTCTAAAATTGAGAATTTGAGAGAGCGAATCGCTGACAACAAACTATAAAGAACGAGGCTGGCGTTTGTCAGCCTCGTTTTTCTATTCTCCGTTACATCCCCAGTATCGTCCAGTCAATACTTGCATAAGGACAGTGGAAATTTGCGGCAACATATGGTACGATAACTTTTAACAAGTATTTGAATTGCTAATTATTTATAATCTGTACAGTAATTAAAGGTATCCGTAAACTCCTGCTGCAGCCAAATTACGGAGATTATCGGCAAGCACTTTATCTCATATGTGCAACTTATATCAGGTAATTGTCTGTGAGAATTGATATACTGGAGAAAGGAGTGAAGCAAATGTCTGTTCAAACAATAGAAACAATGGCAAAGTGGGTAGAAAATAACATAACAGAAAGCCCAAGCCTGCAAGATATGTCATCATATGTTGGTTATTCACCGTATTACTGCTCTACAAAGTTTCGGGAGCACATGGGTATGACATATAAACAATTTCTTGCCCAATGTAAATTAAAAGCTGCTGCTAATGATCTTTGCATAACCAATGACAGAATAACCGATATTGCTTTTCGATATGGGTACTCGTCATCTGAAGCGTTTGCAAGAGCTTTTTCACAAGCGTTTCAATGCTCGCCACGCCAATATCGGAAAACTTCCGGTGTTTCTCTTAGCTCACCTTAGTCTATAGGGCGTATTGCTCCCTCCGAATTTGTAAATGCGAGGAGATAAAATGTCTGACAAGTTTGGAAGAAATGATCTCTGCTGGTGTGGCAGCGGTCGAAAATATAAGAAATGTCATGGCCCTATTGATGAGCAAATTGAAATCTACCGCTTAAAGGGATATGAAGTGCCTTATCGAAAATTGCTTAAAACAAAACAACAGATTGAAGGTATTCGGGAAAGCAGCAAACGAAACATCGCTTTACTGGATTTCATTGCAAATTATGCGGTTGATGGAATCACCACGGAAGAGCTTGACCGGCTTATCTTCGAAAAAACCAAGGAACTGGGAGGCGTTCCAGCAACACTCAATTTTGACGGATACCCTAAGAGCGTGTGTATCTCAATTAATGATGTTGTATGTCATGGTATCCCCTCTGATCGTATATTCCTGCGAAACGGCGATATTGTAAATATTGATGTGTCTACAATTTATAACGGATTTTTTTCAGATTCTTCACGCATGTTTTGCATTGGTGCTGTTTCCGCTGAGAAACAAAAACTGGTTGATGTTGCGAAAGAGTGTGTGGAGCTGGGCATTGAACAGGTAAAACCGTGGGGATTTCTTGGTGATGTTGGGCAAGCTGTTCAAGACCATGCAAGGGAAAATGGATATTCTGTCGTTCGAGAAATCGGAGGCCACGGTATTGGTCTACAATTTCATGAAGATCCTTGGGTCGGTTATGTGACAAAGCAAGGAACAGGAATGCTCTTAGTCCCAGGACTTGTTTTTACTGTAGAGCCTATGATAAATATGGGAAAATCCAATATAGTAACAGATAAATGCGATAATTGGACTATTCGCACTGCTGATGGGAAGCCTTCTGCGCAATGGGAAAAACAGGTGTTAGTAACCGAAACTGGTTATGAGGTGTTGGCATATTAATGAACAGTTAGGAATAACCAGAATTTCTTATTATGAGCATAATGAGAACCTAAATGAGCAGACCCAGCTCCTTGCAGAACTGGACCTACTCATTATTACTACATGCCAAGAATAGTCCAGAGTATCCTTGCAAAAGGATGGCGAACGGACTTTTTCATAGTATCTGTGTCCTTTCCATTGTTCATATTTGTTTAATTGAAAGTTCCGCTTTACTATGGTAAACTCACTTTATATATCTGCCGTGTAAAACTTTTGTGAAACGGTAGCATGGGAAATTAACGCTCGGTGAGCAAGTTTTATATAATTTATATAATGTGTGAGGTGGTGCAATAAATGTTTAATGAAATTTGTATCTATGAGGCAAAGATTGAAAAGCAAGAGGAAATTGAGCAACTTATGAAAGAGGTTGCCGCCTTTTATATGGAGCAGGATGGTGTTATTGAAGTTAGATATATCAAACGCACCCACCGCCAAACAGATTTTAATGCCGTTAAAGAAGGGGCATTGCCTGTTCGCCTCACACGCAATGTAGGCAAAGTCACTTATGTTTTACATTGGACTGTTAGAGATGAAGAAACTCACGCAAGGGTGTCAAAGTTAGGGTTAGAGCATTTTTACAAGCGATGGAACAGATGCTTAACCACTATGCCAAAAATTATTTTGGGTGAAAACATTGTGTAAGGGTATGAGCACACCCTCTGTTAGTAGTTTAACTTCACCTACACAATAAAATCTGACTTATCACGAATTTGAGCCGTTGCATCTTACTTGACGCAACGGCTCTTGCTTTGTCTACATGCCAAGAATAGTCCAGTCAATCCTTGCAAAAGGACGATTATAGGTTTGCTTTCAAACACAAAAGGCAAAGATTCCAATGTTAATCAGAATCTTTGCCTTTTATTTAAAATATCAGTACGAATTATTCGCCCATGAATAACTTGATATCATCATCAACTTGTCCGATACCTGCAATACCAAACTTTTCAACAAGGACCTTTGCAACGTTCGGAGATAAAAATCCTGGTAAGGTAGGACCAAGATGGATATTCTTCACACCTAAATAAAGTAACGCAAGTAAGACAATTACCGCTTTTTGCTCATACCATGCGATGTTAAATGCAATCGGCAGATCGTTAACGTCCTCAAGTTCAAATATTTCTTTCAGCTTCAATGCGATTACTACAAGCGAGTAGGAATCATTACACTGACCAGCATCAAGAACTCTTGGAATGCCTCCGATATCTCCTAATCCAAGTTTATTGTAACGGTACTTGGCACATCCCGCTGTAAGAATAACTGTGTCATTAGGCAGTTTTTTCCCAAACTCGGTGTAATACTCACGAGATTTCATTCTGCCATCACAGCCTGCCATCACAAAGAACTTCTTAATGGCACCTGATTTTACGGCATCCACCACTTTATCTGCAAGAGCAAAAACCTGATTGTGAGCAAACCCGCCAACAATACTGCCTGTTTCAATTTCTACAGGTGGCTTACACTGCTTTGCCATCGTAATAATTTCAGAAAAATCTTTTTTGCCATTTTCATCAGCTGTGATATGAGGACA
>NZ_WKYV01000047.1 GCF_009677585.1 Lactonifactor sp. BIOML-A5
ATAATTTTCAGGGGCAGGCGTGATTCGTATGAATCACGCCTGCCCCTGTGTAGGGCTATCTATTTCCCGACAGCCCCCATTTCCTATAAGGTTACTTTTCTGAAATTCTTTTTGCCTCTTTTTACTACAATTCCTTCCCCTCTCAGGGATTCTCCGGGAACCAGGTGCTTAATATCCGTTATCTTCTCTCCATCCACAGAGACACCTCCCTGTTCCACCGCACGTCTGCCTTCAGAGCGGGATGGCACTAAACCGGATTTCTGAAGAAGTGTGATAATGTCGATACTTCCGTCCGTAAGATCCTCCTCTTCCAGCTGTGAAGTAGGCATATTCGCCGCATTTCCCTTTGAAAACAGCGCCCTTGCGCCTTCCTGTGCTTTCTGGGCCTCCTCTTCACCGTGAACAAGATTGGTAAGTTCATAGGCCAGAATTTCCTTTGCCTGGTTCAGCTGGCTGCCTTCCCATTTGTCCATCTCGTCAATCTGCTCTATCGGAAGGAAAGTCAGCATACGCAGGCATTTCAGCACATCTGCATCCCCCACGTTTCTCCAGTACTGGTAGAAGTCAAAGGGTGATGTTTTCTTCGGATCCAGCCAAACAGCACCTGACTGGGTTTTACCCATTTTTTTGCCCTCTGAGTTCAAAAGCAGAGTTATGGTCATGGCATACGCATCTTTTCCCAGCTTTCTTCTGATAAGCTCTGTTCCTCCCAGCATGTTGCTCCACTGATCGTCCCCGCCAAACTGCATGTTGCAGCCGTATTTCTGGAACAGTGCATAAAAGTCATAGCTCTGCATGATCATGTAATTAAACTCCAGAAAGCTCAGTCCCTTTTCCATACGCTGCTTGTAGCACTCAGCCGTCAGCATCCGGTTCACACTGAAATGAGGGCCTACCTCCCTGAGAAGTTCGATATAATTTAGATCCATCAGCCAGTCCGCATTGTTGACCATCAGGGCCTTGCCCTCAGAAAAATCAATAAAGCGGCTCATCTGCTCTTTAAAACAGTCACAGTTGTGCTGGATGGTCTCAACTGTCATCATCTGGCGCATATCCGACCGTCCGGAAGGGTCGCCAATCATGCCGGTTCCTCCCCCAAGCAGGGCAATAGGTTTATTTCCGGCCATCTGCAGGCGCTTCATCAGGCATAATGCCATAAAATGGCCTACATGAAGGCTGTCTGCCGTGGGGTCAAACCCAATATAAAAGGTTGCCTTTCCGTTATTGACCAATTCCTTAATCTCTTCTTCATCTGTTACCTGTGCAATGAGGCCTCTTGCCTGCAGTTCTTCATAAACTGTCATCTCTGTTCTCCCTTTCTCTTTTAAACTTTTTATTCCATCTTGCAAGTTCTATAAGGATAAGAAAGCAAAAAAACTCCCGTCCTTCCCGTTACGAAAGGACGGGAGAGATTCCCGTGTTACCACCTTACTTCACAGCCAGTTCACACTGACTGCCTTATCAAGTACAGCATTCGTTGCGATACTTCTGCACGGTAACGTGTGCAATTCCGTCGCAGCCTACCAGCACAGTGCGTGCCTTCAGTGCGAAGCTCCAAGATGTATTCAGAATCAGTTTCTTCCTGCACCTCTCATCCGCCGGTTGCTTTCTGTAAGTTCCCCTGATTCCTACTTGTTCTTTTCTCTGCTTTTCTTTATCTTATACTCCGGGGACCTCCTTTTCGTGGGTCCTCTTCGTTATGCGACATATGAAATTAAATTCAGTATACAAACAGCATTCCCGTTTGTCAAGTATCAAATACAACAGAAACTGAGGTTCCTTCCTCTAAACTGCTCTTTATCTTAATTTTTCCCCTGTGATTTTCTGCAATTGTCCTGGCAATGGCCAGTCCCAGTCCGTATCCTCCTGCTTTTCTGGCTCTGGACTTGTCGGAGCGGTAAAACCGCTCAAATAAATGTTCCAGCTCTTCCTTCGGGATTACGTCCCCGGTGTTTTTTACCTCCAGATGAATCTTTTCCTGTTTTTTTTCCAGATTTACAGTTATCTTTCCTTTGGGCTTTACGTACTTGCAGGCATTGTCCAGAAGGATGGCAATCAGCTGCTTGATCTGCCCCTCATCCCCGAGGAGGGAGATTTCCGGGGAAATATTTTCTTCCAGAAGTACATCCCTTTCAAAAGCCAGGGGTTCAAAGGGCAGGATGCAGCTCCACAATACATTGCTCAGATCAAAGGCAGCGTATACCACAGGTGTCTGCATGGCATCGGATCTTGCAAGAAAAAGGAGATTGTCCAGGAGTTCCTTCATACGGGTGGCCTCTGTCTGTGTGTTTTCCAGCCATCTTTTTTCTTCTCTGATTGTGCTGTCCTGATGGCTGGAAAGAATGCTGAGATTGGCCAGAATCACGGTAAGAGGCGTTTTAAGTTCATGGGACGCATCTGCGATAAACTGCCGCTGCTGCTCCCAGGCTTTCTCCACCGGATTCAGCGCCCAGCGGGACAGAAAAAGGCTGATCACAAAAAAGGCAAGAAACCCTCCTGCAAATACCAGAGCACTGGCTGTAAGGAGATTTTTCATTCCATTCATTTCTCTGCTGGCATCCACAAAAGCGATGATATTCCCCTGTTCCGTCTTTTTTATCTGGTATCTCAGCTGGTAGCTGCGGAGCAGTCCCTTTTCTTCTCCATGGTTGAGCACTGTTTCTGCAATCTCTATTGCATCCTCCTGATCAATGTCAATTCCGCTGTCATCAATATTCAATATATTCCCTTCCCCATCCATGGTTATCACAAACAGAGGTCCCATATTTAAAGGGAGTTTTTCCCTCCTTGGCCCCATCTCCATTCTTGGCAGCAGGCTTCCCCTGCCTTCACTCAGAGCATGATTCAGAGCTATATCACTGTCCATCTGGTATTTTTTGTAGTTAGTAAAACACAGTACACCAAATACAATCAAAAGGACCAGAGTAACCAGAGACATATTTATGAGAATAAACTTTTTCCGAAGCTTTCTAATCATGCTTCCCCGGCCTCCAGCCTGTATCCCACCTTACGGATTGTTCCTATGGCTGCGCGGGAGCCTAAAAAGTTCAGTTTCTTTCTCAGAAACGATATATAGGCTTCCACATTATTATCCTCCACATCTGCCTCCACACCCCACACTTTTGTGATTAAAGTATCCTTCGATACGATAATTCTGGGATTTGACATTAGTATCTTCAGGATTTCGAATTCTTTATATCCTAAATGTATATTTTTTCCTCCGCACCAGAGGTCATTGGTAGACAGAACCAGCGTAAGGTCCTGAAACTCGAGTTCTTCCATAATCACCTCTCCCATGCGCCTGGTCAGTGCCCGTATTCTGGCCAAAAGTTCTTCTTTTACAAATGGCTTGGTCATATAATCGTCAGCCCCTTTATCAAGTCCCATAACTTTATCCTGTACCTCATCCCTGGCAGTAAGCATCAGGACTGGAACCTCTATTTTTTCTGCCCGAAGCTGCTTTACAATCTGGAATCCGTCCATCCCGGGAAGCATCACATCCAGCACCACCACGTCATACTGGCCGCTCAAGGCATAGCCAAGCCCCTCCCTCCCGTCATATACCACATCTGCCATATATTTTTCTTCCCGCATGATCTCGCCCAAAGCATCTGCCAGTCTGATCTCATCTTCTACAATTAATACATGCAATTTTTGTTCCCCGCTTTCCAGGTTATTCCCCATTCTGTCTCGATAGTACAAGAATAAAGTATCTGGCTGAAAATAGTCTGAAAGTCTTACGTCCACTCTACAGCCTGTACTGTTTATTCTATACCTGCCACTGGCGCTGAAGGCTTTCTATCTCCTGTTTCAGTTCCTCTTCCCTCTCCCGGAATAAAAGCTTTTTGCTGCAGGCAAAGTATTCCGGACAGCCGTGCCGGCGGATAAAGTCCATTCCTTCACGGTTTTTTGACAGCCCGGTGACAAACAATATCATCTCCTGGTCGTCCCCGAAGGTATCCTGCATAAAGTCAAAGGCTTTTTTCAGAGCCTTTTGGGTCCGGATGATTACTTGCTCTCTGCGTTCCGTCTCAAGGGTAAACAATGCACGTAGTTTTTCCATTGCCAGGTCTCCCCGGGTTAGTCTTTCCTTTTTTAAAACCTGCAGATATCCTTCCAGGATACGCAGCACTTTTGCCTCCAGTTCCTCTTCTTTAACTGATATTAGTTCCGCCTGTACCTTTACCTCCAGACTATGTCTCTGCTGTTCCAGGAAGTCTTCCAGAGTTTCTGTTCGGCTGTTATCAGAAAGCCAGTCCCTGACAGATAGCAATCGCTGATGTAGACGCTTTACCAAGGCTTCTGCTTCTGTATATCTGCCAAAGTACTCACCCAGCTGTTCCAAAAGAAGGCCGGCAATTGTCAGCCTCTCGTCAAAGGCAGCCTCCTGTCCCATAGCTACTTTCCGGGAGTATGCATCTGCAGCCAGTCTTTCCTCCAGCATCTCTGTAATCTGATAATCTCCCTGATATTTCTCATACAGCTGATAATAGGAGGCAAAATCTCTGGCAATGTCTTCTTTCTGCAGATACTGCACCATTAATTCTTCTGTTACAGGTATATTCAGTTCTTCGTAGCTCTTTATCATTTCTGACAAATCCTCCCAGCCTCTTGCAGTTACAAAGAATTTGCCCTCTGCAGTATTTTCTACAAGATAAAAGTTGTCTTTCTTGATATTCAGATACGACAGAATACCTCCGTGAATACGATTTTCGCAGGCATACTCCATCCAGGCGCTGCAGTCTGCCTCTACAAGGATCTTTTTTACCCGGTCCAGGGTGACAACATCAAACTCCCGGACTGACTTATTGTACTCAGGGGGATTCCCTGCCGCCACAATCACCCAGCCTTGGGGAACCTTATGACTTCCAAAGGTTTTATTCTGCAGAAACTGAAGCATCGTTGGAGCCAGAGTCTCTGAGACACAGTTAATCTCATCAATAAAAAGGATTCCTTCCTGATGTCCGGTGCGCTCAATGCACTCATATACAGAGGCGATAATCTCGCTCATGGTATATTCGGTGACCTGAAAGGATGTGCCCTGATAAACTCTCTCCTCAATTCTCGGAAGTCCTATAGCGCTCTGACGGGTGTGGTGGGTAATAGTATATGCCACCAGTCCCACACCGCATTCCTCTGCAATCTGCTCCATAATAGCTGTCTTTCCGATTCCCGGAGGCCCTATTAATAGTACCGGCCTCTGCCGGCTGCGGGGAAACAGGTACTCTTCCCTCTCGTTCTTTCGGGTATATGCCCGTATGGTATTCTTTATCTCCGTCTTTGCCTCTTTAATGTTCATGGGATCCTCCCTCTAAAATCAACTTCACAGCCCAGCCGGGCAGCATCTGCTGCTTCAGGCTTTCCTCCCGCAAAAATACAAACGCTGCCTCATAGTCCGGCTTCACCCTGGGGTAGATGCCGTCGCCGTCAGTAAAATATATCAGGGCTTTTAAATTTCTGATTTCTTTCTGCTCTTTCAGCTGCTCCACATAGTTAAAAACAGGGCGGAAATCAGTGCCTCCCCGGCCCTGGATCCGGATATGCTCCCGATAGTTTTTCCAGGTCTCCTGGCTGGTCACAACGGCCACATCCTGTATGTAGCAGTCACACTGTATAATATATACTTTCATTTTTTTAAAAAAGTTTTCTTTTTCGTTCAAGATTGCATATGTTTCTTCCAGGAATCTCTGTACCATTTCCCTGGAACAGGAACCAGAGGTGTCAATGGCAATGACAAGTTCCTCCAGCTTATGCCCCTCTTTGTATTCCAGAGGCTCAATCAGGGGCATATTTCCATAATGCTCCATCCCGTAATGATAAAATATATAGTCAAAGCTCTCTGTATCCAATTCGACTTCTTCTCTCGGTACTGCAAACCGTTTTAGAAAACGACGGTAGTCATATTTTCCTTTATGCAGTCTCTCCACGCAGTCAGACCGGTCCCCTTTCCGGCTTCCTGCTCTTTTACTCATCCCCTGCACATTCTGGCTGGTATAGGCTGTGATTTTCTCCCATTTATGCTTGATTGCTTCCAGTCTGCAGGGATCTGCCTTTTGTATCCAGAAATGATGGTCATCTCTCATAAACGCTGTCCTCAGCGTCTCCGCCGGCCAGGGGAACGCCTCTTTCTGAAGCATATGGTACAGGTTCTCAGCGGAAGCCGGAGTTCCCTGAAGCCAGGCCATGCAGTCCCTGGCTTCCGGTGCCAGGGGATATATAGCTCCTGCCATCCTTGCTGCCGTTATCTCTACCGCCATGTCACAGGCCAGATTCCACAGCAGGATTTCCCTGTCCGGCTTCTCTGCTATGTGCAGAAAGAGGCAGTGAAGTACCATATGAAGATATGCCGCCTTCACCCGGGCGGGGGACTCCCTGTAGCAATTCATCACATATTCCGGAGAATAGTAAACCCAATCCCCGTCCGTACCCCAGCTCCCCGTATCCTTACCCGCCTGAAACTGCAGCCCTCCCAATGCCGCGGGATACAGAGGAAACCTGGTAAAAAGCTCATTTCTGCAGTTTTCCCATATTTTCAGGCACAGAGACTCCTTTGCCTGTCTAAGCGACCGCTTCCTGTCTGCCTCCATTTATCCTCACCTTTTTTCGTTTTATAGTACATCTTTTGCCCGTTTTCATTAAAGAGGAAATTCCTCATCCTCAAAGGAAGAATTCTGCTCCTTCCAATGAAGCAGAAAAGTCATTGCCCCTATACTCCCCCTGTCTGCAGCCATGGAAATAAAAGAATCTATCAATTCTGTCTGCAGCCATCCCAGCTTTGCCGTACGAGCCAAAAGCTCCATATTTTCTTCCTCTATCAGCCGCTCCATCATAGGGCGAATTCTGCTTTTCAGATACCTTTCATAACGGTTTCTCAGCTCTTCATCTAAAGCCTCCCCTGAAAAATAGCGTTTCAGGGCAATATCCAGCTTAATTCTTCCCTGTCCAGACTCCAGAAATTTCAAATCCCGGGGATCCATGCGTCCGCCTCCCTTTCAGTTTCTATTCTTAAGCCATTATAACAAAAAATGCGTAAAATTTCTAATTCTGGTAAAAATATAGAGCATAAATATGGAAAGGATGAATTGTCATGTCAATTGATTTTAAAAACAGTGAAACAAAAGAGAACCTCATGCGTGCCTTTGCGGGAGAGAGCCAGGCCAGAAACCGCTATACCTTTGCTGCCTCCCAGGCAAAAAAAGAGAAGCTTCCTGTCATTGAGGCCGTGTTCACCTTTACCGCCAATCAGGAAAAAGAGCATGCAGAAATATTTTATAACCATTTAAAGGAACTGGCAGGAGAAACTATAACCGTGGATGGAACCTATCCGGTTGACATTCACAGCAGTGTAGAAAAACTTCTTCGTGCCGCACAGCATAATGAATATGAAGAACACGATGATGTATATAAAAACTTTGGTGATAAAGCAAAAGAAGAAGGATTTCCCAAAGTGGCTGCCTCCTTCCACATGATTGCAGAGATAGAAAAATTCCATGGAGATCGTTTTGGTAAGTTTGCCGAGTGGATGGAGCAGAACAAACTCTTTGTATCCGATGTGGAGACAGGCTGGATGTGCCTCAACTGCGGGTACATCTATCACGGAACCGAAGTGCCGAAGGAATGCCCTGTCTGTCATCACGAAAAAGGGTACTTTATTCGTCTGGAGCTGGCACCTTTCTAAACCTACCTAAAATGGGGACGTGTACTTTCTAGAAAGTACACGTCCCCATTTTAGACTCAGGGTGTCCCAAAATAGAACTGCCCTGTCCCTTTTTATTTATAGTTTGCAAAACATTCTCTCACCTTCGGCACTACGTAGTGGCTGCCTCCCCGGTCTTTCACATCTTCCACCATCATTCCTATGAGCAGACAGGAGTTCTCATCCCCATCCCGAATTCCCATAAAGTAACCCAGCTCTGTACCGCTGGTATCTTCCTTGGAGGCCTTTATCTCCGCTGTACCGGTCTTGCCTGCTATGGTTTTTCCCTCGATCATGGCTTCATGCCCGGTTCCATCCGGATGATCAACCACCTGAACCATATCATTCCACACTGTTTCCGCTGCCTCTTTGGTAAATACGTTTTCTTTCCAGTAGGCTGTTTTTTCTTCTTCCCCCTTTGTCAGATAAGGAGTTATCATGCTTCCGTCATTGGCAAAGGCAGAATACATAACCGCCAGGTGAAGGGGATTTACTAGAATTTTTCCTTGTCCATATCCGCTGTCAGCCAGTTCTGTCTCGCTTTGTATCTTTCCGTCTTCCCCATACGTTGAGGGTTTGTATTCCATTGTAAATGGAACGGTTTCATTGAATCCCACGGAATCAAGACCCTTCTGGAAATTCTCTGTTCCCATATCCAGGGCTGCCTGGGCAAAATAAATATTGTCGGAGTATACAAGGGCATTTTCCAGGTTTTTAGGACTATAGTCTGTCAGTGTGGTAACGTAATAATTCCCCCAGCTGCTGTCCTTCTGCCACTGCAGCCCCTCATACACCGCCTCTGTGCCGGCTGTCAGCGATCCCTGGGTCAGGCCCAGAGCCGCCACAATGGGTTTGAATGCAGACCCAGGCGCCCAGGTAGACCGACAGCGGTTGTACAAAGGTTTTGACGCGTCATTATTCAATTCCTCCCAAGCTCTGCTGGTGTAGCCCATCACAAAATCATTGGGATTATAAGCCGGCGTGCTCACCAGCGCCAATACTTCCCCTGTTTTCGGGTTCATGGCAACTCCCCAGCCTTTATCTTCAGCCAGCTGACGGTACATCTGCGACTGAAGAATGGAATCTATTGTCAGGGTAATGTCCTTTCCATCCTCCCCTTTTTGTTCCACAATTACAAATTTCTCATTTCCATCACTGTCCACAACAGACACTTTACACCCTGTGGTCCCATGAAGCTGTTTTTCATAGACCTTCTCAATGCCCCCTTTCCCAATCTGGCTGGTGGCGGTATAACCTTCGCCGGCATGTTCTTCCAGTTCCTCCGCTGTGATATTCTGTGTATAGCCCACAACCTGAGCGGCCGACTGCCCTAAGGGATAATACCGCACGGCTGTATCTGATATCTTGACGCCCGGAATTGTGAGAAGCTGTGCCTTCAGCGCCTCCTCTGTCTTAGCCACAGTGCGGATAGGTACAAATAAATCATCTTTCACCCAGTTTGCGCTTAAAGCTGTTTCGATCTTCTCTGTGCTCACATCCAGATACTCTGCGATCTGAGCAATTGCTCCCTCCCTGTCTTCCGGTAGTTTCCCGGGGACAATTCCAACCGAGGATGCGGTTCCCTCACCTGCCAGCATTACCCCGTTTCTGTCGTATATATTTCCACGTTTGGGATAACTTGTCTCTGCTTTTATCTCTTCTCCTTCTTTCAGATGAGGATGCAGATCCTGTACCGACCAGTTCAGCATATACATCTTGTCTTTATTTTTAGAAAAAATAGCACTGTTCTCAAAGGATAGCTCCCCCGCCAGCGTACTCATAGTGAGCTGATAGGAGAGTGTCCGGGCGCTTTCTCTCTTGGAATTGGATTTGTCATCCTCCTCAATGGAAATCTTGATTTGATTTGCCTCCATGCTGCCGTAAAAATTTTGATTCTTTTCTATAAATGCTTCCTCTGAAATTGTACTCTGACTATCTTCTGAGAGCATATGGTACATTTTTTCATATTCTTTGTCATTGACGAACTGAAAATACTGTTTCAGTCTCTTTTCCGGCGTCTCAATTTTACTGTTTTGATACAGGAAGAACCCTATGACCCCTCCCAAAACCAGAACCGCTGCGATTATGATAATTGCTGCCGCCTGCTTCGGCGAAACCTTTTTATTCTGTTCCATTCTATTCCCCTCCTGGATGGTGTCTGACTGTCATTGTTACTATAAAAATGTGTTACTGTTCGTTCCGTTCTCAGTAACACGCTTCGCGGGACAGTCGTGTATGAACAGTAACTAACATGTATTGTAATATTATCTTTCGTCCGTGTCAATTTGTCTTTCCCTTTCCTTTGTGTTATCATATTGCTATTATAAGTATTGACCAAAGGAGGGATTCATTATCATGACACGAGAGGAAGCATGGAATCTTCTGACCGAATATAACCAGGAAGAGTTCCATTTGGAACACGCACAGATAGTAGAAAATGTAATGAGGTATTTTGCCAGGGAGTTAGGATATGCCCAGGAAGAGGAGTTTTGGGGCATTGTGGGCCTTCTTCACGATCTGGATTTTGAGCAGTTTCCCCAGGAGCACTGTACCAAATCTCAGGAAATTATGGCAGAACGAAAGATAGATCCCGCGATTATCCGTGCCACCGCAAGCCATGGATATGGAATAACCGTAGATATAAAGCCTGAGCATGAAATGGAAAAAATATTATTTGCCACGGATGAACTTACAGGTCTCATTGGAGCTGTTGTAAGGATGCGTCCTTCACACAGTGTACAGGATTTGGAAGTAAAGTCTGTAAAAAAGAAATTCAAAACCCCAAAATTTGCAGCCGGCTGCTCCAGAGAAATAATTCAGCAGGGTGCCGACATGCTGGGATGGACCCTGGATGAGCTGATGGAAAGGACCATTCAGGCTCTCCGGACATTCCAGGAGTAGCTGCCCGGCCATAAAAAGGAGACTCTCCCTTGTGGGGAAAGCCTCCTTTTGTTGTGATTTATTTTTCATAATAACGAATCAAAGCCTGCGTTCCCAGATCCTCCATTCCCTTTTGAGACAGCTGCTCATACATATTCAAAACCTCTTCCAGAACAGGCATGGAAACTTCCCTGTCCCTCCCCTCTTCTGCTGCGATCTTCATATCCTTAATATAATGTTTCATAAAAAATCCAGGTTGGAAATCTCCACTTAAAATCTTGGGTGCTATGTTGCTCATCTGCCAGCTTCCCGCTGCCCCCTGACTGATGCTGTCCAGCATCACCTGCAGATCAAGACCTGCCGCTTTTCCGTATGTAAGGGCCTCACACACGCCTGCCAATGCCCCTCCTAGGGCAATCTGGTTTGCCATCTTGGTATGCTGTCCGCTGCCTGCCGTTCCCTCATAGTGAATGGTCTTTCCCATGGCCTGAAACAGCTCCTCACACGCCTCAAAATCTTCTCTGGTTCCTCCGGCCATGATGGACAGTGTCCCATTTGCAGCGCCAACATCCCCTCCGGATACCGGCGCATCTAAAGCTTTAAGGCCTCGTTTGACCGCCTCCATATTGATCCGCACGGATAGTTTGGGGCTGGTAGTAGTCATGTCAATAAGATATGCCCCTTTGGCAGCATTGGCAAGAATACCCCTCTTTGAGAAATACACTTCTTCTACATCTTTGGGATATCCCACCATAGTAATCACTGCCTCCTGCTCCCTGACGCACTCCGCAATCGTATCCCTCCACTGGGCCCCCTCCCGGATCAAGTCTGCTGCTTTCTCCTTTGTTCTGGTGTAAACAGTAAGCTCATAGCCGGCCTTCATCAAATTACGAGCCATCCCTTTGCCCATAACACCGATTCCTATAAAACCTATCTTTTTCATCTGTCTCTCCTCTTTTCACTGTCATTTCTGGTGGTATTTTCTTTCTACTATAGCACATTGAAATGGGACAGACAAGCTTGCAGTGCTTCTAAAAGCCCAACAGGAATTTCTCCCCCACCTTCCCAAAGCACCACTGGAAATCTAATTCTCCCACTGACTTAGATGCCACGATAGGATACTCCTGTATCACCTCGCCGTTCAGCTTATACTGTACACTTCCTACTGTCTGATGCTCTTTCACAGGTGCAGTCAGGGATTTGGGGATATCATAGATAATGTCCACCTGCTCATCCTTTCGAAGAAGCATAGTGAGGCTTTCGTCTCCCTCCGTATCTACAGAAACCGGCACATAAGCCTTTTGGGACATTTTGCCCGTAGAAGATATTCCATCTTTTACAAATACATCCTGCATCTCTTTATCCTGGTCCATAACATTTTGATAGGAGTAATTATCCAGTCCGTAAGTCATCAGCTTCTTCGTGTCACTCCATTTATACCCCTTATTATTCGGCCAACCACAGGCCAGAAGAGCTACAATAAACGTCTTGCCGTCCCGGTTCAGTGCTCCTACATAACAGTACCCCGCTTTTGCCGTAAATCCGGTTTTCCCGGACAAGGCACCGTCCATCATAGAGAGGAACGCATTATGATTGTTGCAGCTATATGAACTTTTTCCCTCCAGATCTGAGAAGCTGTAAGATGCCGTTCTGGTCACCTCCAGAAACTCCTCCTTTTTAGGAGACTCTGTAATGCAGTATTTCATAATCCGCGCCAAATCCGCCGCTGTTGTGGAATGTACCTTCTGCACACTGGTTACCTGGCCCTCTGCATCCGTCTCCTCCAGTGTTTTAGAGGCATCCAGGCCGTTGGGTGTGATAAAATAGGTATCCCTGCATCCAAGCTCCTGGGCTTTTTGGTTCATCAAATCCGTAAATCCCTCCACGGATCCGCCGATATGCTCTGCAATAAGGACAGCTGCGTCATTGTGAGATTCCAGCATCAGGGAATACAGAAGATCCCCTAATCGGAACTGCTGGCCCTCCCGGACCCCCAGATGTACTTTCGGCTGGGAGGCCGCATAGGCGGAAGCCGTTACCGTGTCCTCCATATTTCCCTGTTCCAGAGCCACAATGCAGGTCATGATCTTGGTTGTGCTGGCCATTGGTTTGGCCTCATAGCCGTTCTTTTCAAAGAGAACCCGCCCGGAATCTCCGTCCATCAGCACAGCGGAAACCGCATATAGTCCTGATGGCTCCTCCACCGTATCTTCTGTGCCTTCCGCATAGACAGGAACAGCACCAAACACTCCTGCCGTCAATGTAAATATTGTAATCCATACAAAAAAAAGTCTCTTCATAGACTCCTCACTCAAAGCAATATATAAAACTATATGCAGACAAAGTTAAAAAAATGAGTGTGTCCCCAGCCTTAAGCCTGGCCGGGAGCACCGCTCATCTTTTCATGTTCACTCTTTAATTCTTCATACAGCTCAAGAGAATTCCATTCTCGATTCGTATCCGTCAGCACTGCCTTCAGATTTACCTTTTCCAGCCTTTCCCTTCGAAATGCACGCAGCAGATCGTTCAGCTGCCCATCGGTGAATCCTTTTAGTACCATCATTTCCTCTGAAAACCCCGGCCCTTCGTAGGTTCCAGCACATTTCTCCATACCCGGAATCTTTGCCAGGGCGCCCACAGGCTGGAGATACTCTGGAGGGGTCACTGTAATAATTTTAGCTCCCAGGCGGACACAGATAAATTTTATTTTCTGTTTTCGCCCGGGCTCTGTAATATTGTATAGCAATACGGTACATCCTGGGTTCATTCCATCACCTCACCCTTCTATTTTAGTTGTCTTACGAAATGCAATGAGTCCAACCACAAACATCAGCGCCAGCATGAATACCCCTGTTTTAGAACTTCCACTCAGCTGTGTGGATATTCCCATAAGCATCGTCCCCATAAAGGCTGCCCCCTTGCCAAAAATATCATAAAACCCAAAATATTCGCTGGATTTTTCCTTTGGAATTATCTTCGCAAAATAAGAACGGGACAGTGCCTGAATGGCCCCCTGAAATACCGCCACGCACACCGCAAGAAACCAGAATTCCCATGCCTTATCCAGCTGCAGGGCAAACAACGCAATCCCAAGATACCCCAGAATAGAGATCATGATCAGGTTCTCGCTTTTAAACCGCTTGGAAAATCTTGCAAACAATATGGAACAGGGGAACGCCACAACCTGCGTTAGAAGCAAGGCTAAAAGCAGATGCGTATCGCTGATTCCCACGTCTTTTCCATAGGAGGTTGCAAGGTCGATAATGGTATATACTCCATCAATATAAAAGAAAAATGCAATGAGAAAAAATAAAACCTTTTTATTTTTGCCAATATGTGTCAATACATTCCCCAGCCTGACGAAACTATCCCGCACAGGGGTATCTGACACCTCGATCCAATGTGTCTGCTGATAATTCTTCAGAAGGGGAAGTGTTACAAAAAACCACCAGGCACCTGTAATGGCAAATGCGATCATAGTGGCTGTCACCCCTGAGATTCCAATTGCATCTGCTCCAAGTATCAGTAGGAGTGAAGCGACAAAGGGAATGCAGCTGCCGATATATCCCCAGGCATACCCATGGGAAGAGACAACGTCCATACGCTCGTCTGTAGTAACGTCGATCAGCATAGAATCGTAAAATATAAGACTCATATTATAGCTTGCCTTTGCGATTACAAGAACGATTAAGAAAGCCAGCCACTGTTTGGGAATCATCAGGCTCAGACAGCCAATAACGCCAAGTATAAAAAACGCCGCAAACAAAGGCTTTTTATAATTACGGGTATCCGCCAGTGTGCCGAAGACCGGTCCCATCACTGCAACCAGTACGGTACAGGCTGACAGCGCATAGCTTAAATATGCGGTAGAATCCGCCAGTGAGATTCCAGCCTGAGAAGCAAGATTTTTAAAATAAATGGGAATGATTGTGGTGCACAGCATTACAAAGGCGGAATTTCCAACATCGTACAGAATCCACTGTTTTTCCAACCTGCTCATCTTATCCATGCTTTTGTCCTTTTCTTTCTCCATATTCTATTCAAAGTTGCGGTAAAAACGTTCACTGAGTTCTTCCCTTCCCATCATGCACTCATAGAGGTTCCCCAGGGCTTCTGCGGCCTCGTCAACTGCCTTCTGATACATGACAACCAGCTCTTCATTGGACGCTTCACACTGAGGGTTCTTATGCTTTCTCATAACCTGGCCCTCCATTGAATCATAGCACCCCAGAACTTTTAAAAGAAGCAGCAGCAGTTTCCTCTTACATTCTGTTTTGCATACTAAAATACCTGTATAGAACTTCATCCCTTTCAGGGAATCCCAAACCTCCTCCGGGCGGATGGATGGAAACAGTGAACTGATAATTTCGTTTCCCTTCCGGGTAGGGCAGATAGACACAGCCGGGTGATAGGTAAATGGATTTTTATGCTCCTGCTCCATAAACATCCGGTCCAGTTCCGTCTCAATTTCCGCATGTGACACCCCTGTGATTCTCTGGTATTCCCATATATAGGGGTGGCAGGCACTGTCCAGAATATAATGACAGGCAAATCCCAGGAGATAGGACATCATTTTATCTGAGGGCCGTTCCTGAACTTTTTTAATCCCTCTCTGAAAAAACGATGCTGCTATTTTTTCATGCACTTCCATGGCAGTCCTATTAACTTTATTTTTGCCGAAAGGTTTATAGTAAAAAAAGATGTCCGGTCCGTGCAGGCCGATGAGATACAAACTCTTAGATTTTCTTATAACATCTTTCAGGTTGTCTGGAAGCTTTTTGAATACTTCCTTTCCAAATAAATCATGAGTATATGTTGTTGGCATAAATTTTCTCCTTATTATATATCCAGCTTCAGCTGTACTTCCTCCTCAGCCTCTGCCTTAAAATCTTCCAGCTGTACCGGATCCAGAATCGGCAGATCGTCTAGACCCTGAACGCCAAAATTTCTCAGAAATTCTTCTGTGGTCCCGAACAAAATGGGGCGTCCCGGCGCGTCCAGTCTTCCCAGCTCCTTGACCAGGCGGTATTCTACCAGCTTATTCACCGCGTGATCGCTTTTCACCCCTCTGATTTTTTCAATTTCCTGCTTTGTTACCGGCTGTTTGTAAGCGATGATCGACAGGGTTTCCAGCATAACATCCGTAAGGACGGCTTTTTTAGGCTGCAGCGCCAGCCGCACCAGATAGTCATAATATTCCTGTTTCGTGCACATCTGAAAGGAATTTTCCAGCTCAATAATTTTAATTCCGTGACCCTCTTCCTCATAACGAAGCATCATATTCCGGATAATTTTTCTGGTGGTATCTGTATCATGTTCTATGGCATTGGCAATTTTTGTTATCTCAACTGCCTCTCCCGCAGCAAAAAGCAGGGCTTCAATGGCACCCTCTATATGCTTTATCTCCATCTGCCTTCCTCTTTTCTTACAATGTTTCTATATAGATATCATCAAAAAGCCGCTCCTGGCTAATCCATATCTTCCCGGTCTTCATCAGCTCCAGAACAGCCAGAAAGGTAACCACAATCTGCGTCTTGCTTGCCTGCTTCTGCAGCAGATTGCGGAAGCTGAACTTTTTATGGGTATTGGCGTATTCCTCCACATAATTCATTTTATCGGGGAGACTGACCTCTTCCCTCTCGATCTTTCCGAACTTGCTTCGGATGGGATCCAGCTTGTCCTCCTGACGGCGTATAATAGATTTAAATATTTTATTCAGCTGAGCCAATGTGATTCCCTCCAGAAGCTGAGAGGGATCTGCAGGCTCTCTGTATTCCAGCACCTCTTCCGGGATCGTAGGCTTTTTATATATTGAACGTGCAGCTTCAGCCATTCTGTCTTTCAGTTCATAAGACATATATTTATACATCTTATATTCCAGCAGCTGCTGTACCAGTTCATCCCTGGGATCCTCTTCCTCCCCCTCTTCATTTATCTCCCGGGGAAGGAGCATTCTGCATTTTATTGAGATCAGAGTAGCCGCCATGACCATAAATTCGCTCATGACATTCAAGTCCTCTTCCTGCATCCTGCGAATGTACTCCAAATATTGCTCTGTAATTTCCACAATGGGAATATCATAAATGTTAACTTTGTTCTTTTCAATCAGGTGAAGCAAAAGATCCAGCGGACCCTCAAACACCTGCAGTTTGACGGGAATTCCCATAGTAACCCTCATTTCCTGCATCAGCAGAGTGCCTTTACCGCACCCGCCTTCATTTCTAGACATTCGAAGCTAATTTTACAACATTTACAAGGAAAAGTCCATACTACACTTCCGGCTTCAGTCTAATTACAAGCATTTCTCTGGGATTAAAGATTCTGAGGGGAATGGTATGCTCCCCCATTCCTGCACTGACTACTGCATATTTTCCCTCTTTTGTAAATAGTCCATGGCAGTATTTGGGGAATAAGGTCATATACGGGCTGATTAATCCGTTGGTAAACGGAAGCCGCACCATTCCCCCATGGTAGTGTCCGGACAATGCAAGGTCAGCCCCCCAATCCAGGTAAGCGTCTGTAAACCTGGGATTATGTGCAAGAAGAATATTATAGGCACTCTCCTCTGGTTTGCCCAGCAGCAGATTCAGTTCCCGCTGGGACAGGCCATGTCTCCTCTTTCTCTCATAATACTTCATTGGGAGTTCAAGTCCGTAAATATTGACAGACGTTTTTTTGTCTTTCAGAGTGATATGTTGATTTTCCAGGAGAATCACCCCGGCCTTTTGCAGCTCTCTTTCATATCTCTGATACTGATGCTCAAACCGTTCCGGATTAACCTTCATTCTGTACTCATGATTACCCAGACTATAGTAGACAGGGCAGCATCCCACAGCCTGTCTCACAAAGGATAAGGCAGGCAAAACGGATACCCCCGGCTTACCTATAAGCAAATCTCCTCCGATCAGAATACCATCCGGGTTCTCCTGGTATATTTTTTTCACCAGGACCTCATTGTCCTCCCCGAAACAAACATTGTGCAGATCGCTTATCATAAGAAACTTCCATGGTTCTCTGATTTTTGGGGAACTGAATTCATATTCCGCTGTTATAAACTTTTTCACTGCTAATTTCTATTCCTTTTCCATCAATTTTACTCTTAACTATACACTACTTTTCCCTCCGGCGCAATTTCGGATACTTTTTCCAACACAAAAGCAGAATATGCAAAGAGAGTTCCTCTTTATATATTCTGCTTTTTTTCAAAATTTATGACGATTCTGCTACCAGCCAATCCTGAACAGATTTTTTGACATAATCAAAATAATTCGATTTTTCCACATCTGTTTTAAATACAATGTCAACAGATCCTATCTTTTCTCCGTCCAGATAATACTCCGCGGTTCCCGCTTTATCTCCCTTTTTCACCGGAGCCGTCACTTCTTTTTTCAGCTTGATTTTCTTTTCTATCTTATCAAATGACTGCCCTTTGGTATCCAGGTACTGAAATGGCCCCTGGTATTGACATTGGGCTTCCCCGGCTATGGATTTCTTTACTGTTACAGGCTTTAACTCATCCTTATTCTCATCCGTGTACATATTACAGCTTCCAAAGCCAAGATTCAGCATAGCTGCTGCGTCCTTAAAACGAACTTTATAGTCCGGAGCTGTCATCACTACACTGATTAACGTAATTCCATCCCGTTTTGCCACAGCCGACACACAGTATTTTGCTATACTTGTGCTTCCTGTTTTCAGGCCTACACACCCGTCATAACCCCTTACCAGTTTATTAGTATTCGTAAGGCAAAATTCCTTTGTCCCCTGGGCAGTCACATGTGTTATATCTTCCATCCAGATAGAGGAATAGTCCAAAATTTTCGGATACTTGGTAATTAACTCCCTGGACATCAAAGCCACATCATTTGCCGTTGTATAATGATTGGAAGATTCTGTGAGACCGCAGCAATCTTCAAAATTTGTATTTTCCATTCCTAATCCTTTTGCTCTTTCGTTCATCCTCTTTACAAATTCACTCTCACTTCCTGCAATGTTTTCTGCCATAGCAACACTGGCGTCATTTCCCGAGGCTACTACGATACACTTTATCATAGTTTCCACCGTCTGTTTTTCCCCCTCCTCCAAGAACACCTGGGAACCGCCCATTGACTTTGCATGGGCACTGGTAACAACCTCATCCTCCATATGTAAGGTTCCCTTCTCCAATTCGTCAAATATGAGGATCAGTGTCATAATCTTGGTAATACTGGCGGGGCTAACCTGGGTATCCTTATCCTTCTCATAAATTATCGTCCCTGTACTTGCCTCCATTAAAACCGCATGGGGCGCTGTAATCAGCTCCCCGCTTTCCGTCTCAGCAGTTTCAGCTAATACAAGGGCAGGAGTGATACTGAAAAAAATAGTAAGAATTGAAAGAAGAACTGCTAACTTCCGGGCCATGATTATCTCCTAGATATGCTTTCTACTATTAGTTTAAGCGGGGGGGAGGGGAAATATTACAAATAATAGTTTTGAGTAATAGTTTTGTGTATGTGAAGTTCGGGGTTATGCAGTCGGCGAGCAAGGCGTTGCAGACGGACGGATATAGAAGG
>NZ_WKYV01000048.1 GCF_009677585.1 Lactonifactor sp. BIOML-A5
TCAAAATGGACGATTAAAAGTTTAATAGGGATAGTATGCGCTTTTTTGGCTATCCGATGGTTTTTGTTTCATAGTAAATAGATTTGGGAAATACTTATTCATTACTTTGCCCTCCTTTTATGATGTTTTTTTATATTGTTTTCTTTTTAAAACCCTCTTTTTCTGTATGCTTCTCTCAACTGACCCAAGCCCTGTGCCAGAAGGCTCCTGGCACAGCCAATATTCATCCGCATAAAACCGCTTCCTCCCCTGCCGAACCATCTCCCTGCATCCAGGGCCAGACCTGCCTCCCGCAGCCAGAAATGCTCCAGTGCATCATCATTCAGATGAAGTTTTCTGCAGTCCAGCCACAGCAGATACGTGGCATCCGGCTTCTGGCATGTGATTTTCGGCATCCATTTACCCAGATACCTGTCTACAAAGAGATAATTCTCCCACAGATAAGCGAGAAGCTGCTCTAAATATTCCTCACACTCCGGGTCAGAATAGGCTACATCAAAGGCAGTTACGCCAAAGGCATTGGGTATATTTACCCTTCGGTCCATCTCCTTCACAAAAGCTTCCCGCAGCGCCTCATCAGGTATCAAAATAGCGGAAATCTGCAAACCTGCAATGTTGAACGTTTTGGACGGGGCCATGGCAGTCACGCTGATACGCTCATATTCCTTTCCCAAACCGGCCAGAGAATAGAAACGTTTGTGCTGGTAAGTAAGATCAGAGTGGATCTCATCAATGGCCACAATCACCTCATTATGTATGCAGATATCTCCGATACGCTTCAGTTCTTCCCTGTCCAGAACCCGGGAAACGGGGTTTAACGGATGACATAAAAGCAACAGCTTATTTCCAGGATCAGCGGCCAGCTGTTCCAGCTCCTCAAAATTAATTCCCCATTTTTCCCCGTCAAAGACAAGAGGATTTTCTACCAGCTTTCTGCCATTGTTCACCACACTGTCCTGGAAGGGATAATATACGGGAGGCTGCACGATGACCCCTTCTCCGGGCCGAGTAAAAGCTGCCACCATAGCACTTAAGGCCGGTACAATGCCATTACTGAAGGTCACCCACTCCGGCTTCGCCTTCCATCCATTTCTCTTCTCCTGCCACCTGGCCGCCAGTCCCTGAGCCTTGACGGATATGTCGCTGTAACCGTAGATAGGATGGGCTGCCCGCTTGCAGACGGCCTCCGCAATCGGACGGGGACAGGGAAAGTCTGTGTCTGCCACCCAGAAAGGCAGCGCCTGAGGGTTTCCAGGAAATTCTTCTTCCATCCCGTCCCATTTATGACTCAATGTACCATGCCTGTCTAAAACTTTGTCAAAATCATATTTCATATGAGAACACCTCCTTTATGTTATATGCCATTTATCTTTAATATTATTTATTGTTAATAACATTAACTATATAATATAAAAATAAAGCTGAAAAAGCAATCATATTTTTCATCAAAAAACTACCAAAAATGCATATTGCATTTTGTGCAAAATTGTATATTCCTCTTTTTGTTTTTTTGCTTTACAATTAAGCTATTAAATAGTTTATATGGAGAACCCTTTATGAAAAAAGAACATTTTGAGAAAGTCCGTCAAGCCTTGGACACCTTCGACGAAGGATATGATTATGCATATGAATACGATTCTATGCTCCACGATTACAACGGCTTTATCCTCTACCAGGCCGAATCCCAGTTTATCCGCAAGGTAGGTGATGAGCCGGGCATCACGATTACAGAGCTCAGTGTGTTTTTCGATAAGACCAAGAGTGCCTGCTCCCAGCTAATGTACCGCATGAAAAAGAAGAACCTCCTAAAACAAGTGCGTAACGAACATAATAACCGAGAGTATAATCTCTATCTGACAGACAAAGGCCAGCAGCTCTATCAGTTCCACAAAATTTTCGAGGACGGCTGTTACCGCCGCACTGCGGAAATGCTCAGCTCTTTTACTATGGAGGAATTGGAGACCTATATAAAAATCCAGAGGAAAATGAACGAAGCATTTCTTCTGGACGTAAATGAGAGCAAAGAACGGAATGTCCGGTAAGCGGAGAAATCCCTCTCCATTACGGTATGCATTTCCATCAGAGAGATAAAGACCGCTGTGGCTGCAGATAAAATGGTAAACTTCTGTTTTTACACAGATATTCCCGCAGGGCAACTATGGTCTTTTCCAGTTCTTACGCACTGGAAAAGACAGCATCAGATTTTATCTAAGCCAGCCCCAAAATTCATTGAAGTAATACAGGATACCATAAATAATTATTCTTCCGGCTGTATATAAAATGCCTTCAGCGCCTGCCCGATAAACAGCGTGGAGCCATCTCCGTATACTGCATCCAGGTTTTCCTGCATTTTTTTATTGGTAATATATTTTTCGGCCATGTCCAGCATAAGCGCGGTTACATCGTCCATCTGATAAAGCTGCCTGCAGACAAAGTCCATTTCTCCCACAATTTCCTTTACCTCAAATGTATTTACATCCTGGCCGGTCTTGTCCGCTAATTTTCTGGTAATCTGCTCCAGTCTGTTTCCATAGGCATCCAATATTTTTGAATTCTCCGGATTTGCGGAAGCTTTGAGAGCGCTTTCCTTATCTCCATACCATTCCACTACTTTAGCGAAATTTTTCTGCGCCTGCCTGGAGGAAGCGCTTTCCAGAAATTGTTCCTTAAACTGTTCCATACTGCCATACTCTTTTTTAAAAATCTCCTGCTGCTCTTTTGTCATGTTTGTTTCCATATTGCGGTACATATCCTCAAGGTCAGCCTTGCTGAAAACTTCAAAATTCATCTTATTATCTCCTTTCAGAATTTCCCCGATGCTGGCGATAATTCGTTCCAGTCTTTCTTTTTTCACTACCAGCATTCTTTTTTGGCTGTATAATAATTGCTTTTTATCAAGATCAGGATTTTCTAAGATTTCTTTGATTTGCTTCAGGGGCAAGTCAAGTTCCCGTAAAAACAGTATCTGCTGCAATTTTTCCAGAGCTTTATCGTCATAAAACCGGTATCCCGCCTCACTGAGTACGGTAGGCTTGAGTAAGTCAATCTCATCGTAGTAGTGCAGCGTGCGCACGCTGATACCTGTCAGGTTTGATACTTCTTTTACAGTCTTCATATTCTCTCCTCCTGTTCCTGATACCTTAATCTTATGCTATGACGCAGCGTGAGAGTCAACAAGTTTTTTGCAGAGCAATAATCCGCTATTCTAACCGCAGATAAAGAAACAGCACAAATTCTTTTTCCGTATACTCCACCTCCATATTCCCCTCGTAACGTTTTGCAATTTCCCGTATATTTTCCAACCCGTATCCATGTCCGGCTTCTTTTTTATCCGACTCCATCTTTCCATGGGCACTTATAATCCGGTTCTCTTTGCTGTTGGCAATCCTCAGACTGAAATATCCTTTCTTTGTCCTGGCCTGCAGAAATACCTTTCTTTGGACCGGATCCGGAATCTTGCTGACAGCCTCTATAGCATTGTCCAGGGCATTGGAAAATATGGTACAGAGTTCCAGAGAGGTTACTTCCATCACCTGTTTTATCTCCAGATTGAAGTGAACATCAGCCTGCAGATTCTGCAGTTTTTCCCATCGATGATTCAGTACGGCATTTAATGCCCTGTCACTGCAGAACTGTTTCCCTGTTCCGGCAGGCAGACTGCTGCCGAACTGCTCCAGATATTCTCCGGCTCCGCTGATATCGCCCTGCTCCAGACAGCTCTTTATGGTCTGAAAGTGGTTATTCATATCATGGCGCAGTCTCCGGACACTCTCCTGCTGTTCTTCCAGCGAACGGTAGTACTCTTCTTTCAGTCCTTCAATCTGAAGCTTTTCCCTGTTTTTTACATTCTCGATCACAGGCTGCAGCAGATACAGAATCCCTATAATTGAAAGGATTCCGCTGATTACTATGACAAAGGTTCTATAAGAACCGTAAAACAGACCGGGGCTGTCATAATATTCAGCTGCAGTTTTCGCATCAAAAGGAGGAAATACAATAACAGTGACCATAGACAAAAAAGAGATTGTACAGATTACAGATATAATCAGCCAAATCCTTCCGGACATATAGCGTTTGATTTCCTCTAAGCGTTTTTTAAAACCATAGTACAGCAAAGCCCAAACCAAGACTTTCAGAAGATCCAAAAATAAGCCGGCAGCAAAATTGAGCAGGTAATCCACCGCCGCAAGATCATTGCTGTTTTGCTGTAAGAACATCATAAAATTTATTTTAAAGGAATACACCGGATTGTTGCATAACAGATAATTCAGCCCCAGGATCAAAGGGTAAAAGATTAGTACCACAGAGAGCCTGTTAATAAGCTCTCCCTTGGTGCAGATTAGAACGATAAACAAAAAAGCGGCCAGCATTCCCAGCACATTTGTGGCATCTGTATCGTATATCGGCAGGGGAAGCAAAAACATACACCAGACTAGGAACAAAAATCTAAGCTTTGTTCTGTATTCCACCAATAAACCAGAAAGTCTGTACAAAAAGAAAGAGCATATGAGGTTCATGCACATTGACACGATCCATAATACACTTACATAACCTCTGACCATAACGCCTCCTACTGCTGCAGAAGAAATCTGGCAAATGCACCAGACAACTCCTGGTAATATTTTCTGCTCACTGGGATACTATCTTTCCCTATAAGTACCTGATTCGGGCGGACTTCATCTGCATAAGCCAGATTCACCACATATCGCTGATGGGTGCGGACAAAACAGCCGGGGAGCTGCTTTTGCAACTCCCCCAGCTTTCCGTAAAACTCCAGCTGCCCGTTTACAGTATTCAAAACAATTTTCCTCAGCTGGCTGTAAAGATACCTGATATCCCGTACAGGAATCTTACTCAGGCTGCTGCCCTGCTGTACCGGCAGACACCGCTGCCTATCCATCTCCAGCCGTTTCACAGCCTCGTCCAGTACAAGTGTAATCTTCTCTCTGGCGTAAGGCTTTACGATGTAGTTTAGTGCACCCACTTCGTAGCCGTGGAATACATAATCCTCATAGCCCGTAACAAAAATCAGCACAGCTTCCCTGGAAAAGTGTCGGATCCTCCGGGCCGTTTCTACGCCGTCCAACCCGTTCATCTGAATGTCCAGAAAAATAATGTCCGTCCCATAGGGGTCCTGCTGTATCTTCTGCAGCAGGCTTTCACCACCTTCATATTCTTCTACTTTATATTCTTCTCCCAAAAGCTGAAAATAGGATTCTGCTATCCTTCTCAGCATAGTTCTCTGCTGCTTCTCGTCATCACAAATTCCTACTGTCACCATGCAGTCACCTCCCTCTTGTCATTCATCTGTCCCTGCCGTTTTCCGTATGCCCACCAGATGCTGAAACTTTCGTTCTGCCGCTCTGTATACCAGATAAATATAACCAAAAATCAGGCAGATGGCAAGGAGTATCACACCCACGGCCCGGATTTCTGCTGCTGCTATGATTACGTCATTCTGCCAATAGATAAGAAACACATAAAAGAGGGAAACAGCAACCCCCATAAAATAGGGAAAAAAGAAGATCTTACGCAGCTGGCTGCGGATACAGAACCTGATATATTTATGGCTGGCTCCCAGGCGCTTTAGATCCACAAACACCTGCTTGTAATTTATCCCAATGGAGACCCCCCTTGTATAGGCAATGACACCCACTGCCGTCAGACATACGATGGCAATATACACAAACAGCATAATATACACAGACATATTTTTCAGCATATCCTGAGCAAGGAGAACTTTGAATTGGGGGTAATATCTCCAGCTTGTGCTCAGCATACTATTCTCTGCCTCCATTTTCAGATTGCCCACTCCCGGGGGATATTCTTCATCCATAAAGTAGGGGATCCCCTGGCTCTCATATCTGTATTTTACATAGTTGTTGTACCCGGCGTATACCGACGCAGCCTTCGACGTGCGGAGGATTATCTGATTTTTCAGGGCTGATGCAAACCCATAGGTTTCCTTCCAGTTTTCCACATCAAAGGCAGTTGTCACGTATTTGTTTTCTGGCTTCAGACGACTGCTGTAGCTGTCAAATTCCTGATCGTTTAGCACATAATAGATATTGCCCAGGTCATTCACCAAAGAGACATCAAACAGCACATTTCCCCCATAAGTCAGCTTTTGGGATTTCCCGGTGGATGGGTGTGTGATAAGCAGATCTTTCTCCCCGTCCGCATGTTTATATGCCTTTTTCACTGCAATCCCGTAGCTGCCTGCAGGTATCACAACATCTCTGCCCGTTATTTCTGATATGTCGCCAGCTTTCAGGAACATAGCGCTTGCCATACGTTCCATATAGGTTTCCGAAATACTGCCGTCTTTATGATAGATTTCCTCTGTTCCGTCAATAATGAATTCCAAAACCTCCAGCTCCCGATAATTCTTCACCTCAGTATTATAGGTATCCGCCAGGTTTCGGACTTCTTCTTCTGTAATCTGCTTCTCCCCGGCCGGATAGGTAAACAGGTAATCTACAGGCATATTCTTAATGACCTCCTGATTTTGGGTCCATATGCCCGGCACATAGATGACCGCAAAGAGTCCCCCAAAGACCAATAAGACAATGACACAGATATTTCTCACAGTCTGGCGTCCCATAAAACGCATCATACTGATAGAGATAATATTTTTATAGTATCTCTGGGGATTGCGGCCTTTCTTCCCATGGACTACCAGATAGACGGCTGTCATGTAAACACCTGCCACAGCCAGAAGATAGGTAAGGCTCCATAGCGCCGGCTGTCTCCGGGAGAACAGGATTCTAAATATGTCATATCCAAAATAGCCAAGCAGAAATCCCAGAATCACCAGTCCGATTCCCGCTCCGCCGTACCAGCCTTTCACGTCCCGGACAGGCTCAGATTTTCTGTGATCATTTAAAATCTCCATAATATTGCTTCTGTTCAGGAATCGTATGGCCTGAATGAAGCAGCATACGGTAACCGCGGCAGCAAAACCGGCTCCCACCCCCAGACCTATGGGTGCAAATTGGTAGCGCATCTCCCTGGTATCCACAATCAGCAGCTGAAACAATCCCCAGACACCTCTGGAAACAGGGATACCCAATACCAGTCCTATAAGCGAAGAAGATGCGGTAACCAGACCTATATCCACAAACAGTACAGACCGCAGCTGGCGTTTCTGAGCCCCTATGGCCATAAGAATCCCCATCTCTCTGGATTTATATTTTAGAAACAGGGAAGATGCGTATACTGTGAAGATTCCGCAGCCCAAAATAGCGGCGGCGAAGATCATTGTTCCCATTTTTCTGCTGTCTCCCCCTTGAGGAAGAAAGTTCTGTACTGTTGGACTGAAATAAATCATGGCATAAGAAGTAATAAGTGAAACAGACAGAAGAATACAGAAAGTCAGCAGAAAATAATTTTTACGGTTATAGCTGCGAAGCTTTCCATATATTTTATTCAGAGTCATGGCTTCCTCCTCCCACTTCCCGGATGACCTCCAGAAGAGTATCCATGAATTCCTGTCTGTTTCCCTCATTTCTTACTTCTCTAAAGATACAGCCGTCCTTCAGTACAATGACTCTGTCGCAGAAGCTGGCGACATAGCTGTCATGGGTAACCATAAAGATAGTAGCCTGCAGTTGTTTTCTGGCAGTCTGGAATGCGTCGATTACTGCCTGGCAGGATTTGCTGTCCAGATTACCGGTTGGTTCGTCAGCCAAAATAACGGAGGGATGGTTCATCAGTGCTCTGGCAACTGCTGTTCTCTGCTTCTCTCCCCCTGAAATCTCTGCGGGATATTTCTCTATAATCTTCTCAATCCCAAAAATTGTGCACAGCTGTCTGGCCCTGTTCTCCATCTGCAGCGCCTGACTGCCTTTAATCACCTGGGGAACACAGATGTTCTCCAAGACAGTCAGACCGTCAAAGAGCATAAAATCCTGGAATACAAATCCCAGCTTTTCATTGCGCACCCTGGACAGTTCCTCTTCCTTCAAGCTCTTAATATTCTGCTCCCCCAGAAGAACTTCTCCACGCTCAAAGGGAATAAAACAAGAAATACAGTTAAGCAGTGTAGTTTTTCCTGACCCCGACTGCCCCATAATTGCAGCGATCTCTCCCTCCTTTATTTCAAATGACACATCCTTTAATACAGGATATACTGTCTTCCCTGAGGTATAAGACTTGTATAAATGACTTACCTTAAGCATACATTACCCTCTCTTTCTCCTTGTTTCCTTTATTAGACTGATTTTAGCAAATCTTTTGATCTGAGCATATAAGGGCAGATGTAAGACTTGAACCATATTTTGTAATACAAAACCAAATTAAGAAATACAATGTCCTATTACAGGTTTTTGTGATATAATTCTTTATATGACTGGCGCCCATTAACCAGGGACTGACAATGCACAATATCTATGCCAAAGTATAATTCATATATAGGGGGACACATGAAAATTAAAAAAAACACAAAAACAATCTTTGCGTTCTTTCTGCTGCTATTGCTGCTATTGGGTTCTTTGCAGCACACCGCTTTTCTTGTACAGGCTGAAGATGCCGTGCCGGAAAAAAAAGTTCTTAAAGTGGCATTTCCTTATATTAAAGGCGTGAGCGAGACGGATGAGAAAGGAAATCACAAAGGCTTAGTGGTAGATTACCTCAATGAGATTGCTAAGTATACCAATTGGGACTATGAATATATAACCGGGGAGTCCGAGGAGTTGATTGCGAACTTTATGGACGGTAAATATGACTTGCTGGGGGGAACTTATTATTCTGAGGACCTGGAAGGGTATTTATCCTACCCCGATTACAACATGGCCAGCAACCGGGCGGTGCTCTTCTGCCGCAAAGATGATCTTGACCTGAGAACCTATGATCTCAGCACACTAAACGGCAAGACCATCGGAGTATACGAAAAAGCAGACGAAAAGATTCGCAGACTGCAGGAGTTTCTTAATTTCAACGGTGTGGAATGCAAACTGAAATATTATGCTCAGGCGGACATGGTGAACGCCACGCTCTATCATCATCTGGAAAATGGAGAGGTGGACCTGTTATTGGGAAATGATTTGGAAGACATTCAGGATTTCCGTGTGATTGCTTCCTTTGAGGCACAGCCTTATTATATTGCAGTCGCTGGTGGAAAACAGGAGATTCTGGACGAATTGAACACAGCCCTTCGTTATATTCTTGAGGGGGACCCTGATTTTGCAGAGAAACACTATGCACTGCATTTTCCTGAACAGCGCACTGCTGATATTCGATACAATCCCGAAGAACTAGAATATATAAAAAATGCCGGAAAAATTAAAGTGGCGGCAGTAAAGGACTGGCATCCTTATTACTGTATTGACGGGGACAAACAGCACCATAATGGAATTATACCAGACATCCTGGATGAGATCTCTGACTCTTCGGGACTGGAATTTACCTATTGCTTTGCAGATACTTATACAGATGCAATCCATATGGTACAGGAGGGAAAAGCAGATATTCTGGGGTGGTTTCTGGATACAGAGGACGCTGCCCGGGAACAGGGACTGGCTCTGACTAAGCCCTTTATCACTATGAATAATATGATAGTGAAAAACAATTCGGTGAGCTATCCTTCCGGCAATCTTACGGGAGCTGTTCTGGAGGGACGGGTTCTCCCCGAGGATGTGCAGGCTGAACAGACCGTATACTATTCCACGACGGAGGAATGTGTAAAGGCAGTTAATCAGGGAGAGGCCGACTTTGTCTATGGACTTGCAACCTCTCTGGAAACAGAACTGCAAAAGCCCAGTTACAGAAATATTACGCCGGTTACCTTTTACAATACCAGTACCTCAGTTTCCTTTGCTATGGTGCGTCCGGTGGACCCGGAACTGCTGAGTATCCTCAACAAGGGGATCAGCGATATCCCGGAGGAAAAGATGGACGCTGTCACAGGACGTAATTTTGTCTCCGGCAGCTACGTACCGGTGACTCTGAAGGAATTGATTTATGAAAATCCTATGGCCGCGGTCTTAATCGTTGCGGCTTTCCTGCTGCTAATCCTGCTGGCCGTTGTATTAATTGCCAGATCCAGAGTAAAAAGTACGGTACTGCAGGCAGAGTTAAGGCGTGCGGAGGCAGAAAGCAAAGCCAAGGGTGAATTTCTATCAAGAATGAGCCATGAGATACGGACTCCAATGAATGCCATCGCCGGTCTTGTGGATCTTACCTGCATGAAAGAGGGGCTCTCCGGTGAAGTGAAGGGGAACCTTGAGAAGATACGTTCATCCACAAAATATCTTCTGGCCCTGCTCAATGACATTCTTGATATGTCAAGGCTGGACGGCGGCATGCTTACCATTGCCTCAGAACCTTTTTCACTGGATAAACTGTTACGTGAAGTAGAGGAAATGACCAGGATACAAACTCTGCAAAAAGACCAGGAATTCAACTTCCAGACAGATATTGCGCACAGCGGGGTTACCGGAGATCCCATTCGCCTCCGGCAGGTCCTCACCAATCTTCTTTCCAATGCAGGTAAATTCACTCCCCCAAAGGGAATCATCACACTGGAGGTAAAAGAAGAAGCTTTTGAAAATGACAGGGCTGTGTATCGGTTTTCTGTTACTGATACAGGGGACGGGATTGCTCCTGAATTCCAGAAACAGATCTTCGGCGTTTTTGAGCAGCTAGGCACCAGCAGTTCTAAAAGCGAGGGTACCGGACTTGGACTTCCCATAAGTCAGAATATTGTGAAGCTCATGGGCGGGGAACTGATGGTGAATAGTACCCCGAAAGAGGGGGCAGAATTTTTCTTCACGTTAAGTCTTCCTGTAGTAGCTCCGGATGAAACGGAAGCCATAAAAAAAGAACCCGCGTCGGAAGAGTCATTTAGAGGAAAAAGGATTCTGCTTGCGGAGGATAATGATTTAAATGCAGAGATTGCCGAAGAGCTTCTAAAGATGAAAGGGATACTGACCGAGAGGGCTTGTAACGGCCAGGAAGCTGTTTTCATGTTTGAAAGCCACAAATCCGGGTATTACGATTTGATTCTCATGGATCTGCAGATGCCGGTAAAAAACGGTCTGGAGGCAGCCAGGGAAATCCGAAGCAGTCAATTATCCGGAGGAAGCACTGTCCCCATTTTAGCCATGACGGCCAATACCTTTCAGGAGGATATCGACGCTGCGGAAAAGGCAGGAATGAATGGATTTATCACAAAGCCTGTTGACTCCAATTATATGTATCAGACCATAGGTGAATATTTGTAATCAAGCAAAGGAGGAATTGCTCTCAGACAGCAATTCCTCCTCCACTGTTTATATAGCCTATCCCCAGAATCCCTTTTACGATGCTCCACAGCCCATTTAATATCCCGTTGTCCATAAGGGTCAGCGGTCGGCTGAGAACACCTGTCATCAGCAATACAATGAGAATAACGGGCATATACCGGCCAGCCCTCTGGTAATAGTACTGTACCCTGGGAAAAAGTTCCCGCAGTACATTGGATCCGTCCAGAGGGGGAATGGGAATCAGGTTAAAGACGCCCAGCCCCACATTAATAACAGCCAGATAATAGGACAGATAATAGAAATAGGCAACTATCCCAGATGGGACCCCTCCAAAGAAGCGGACTATCAGGCCAAATACAAACATAGATACAAATGCCATAAAAAAGTTCATGACAGGACCAGCAAGGGCCACTTGAATCATTCCCTTGCGCGGATCTTTATAATACCGGGGACAGACGCGGACTGGTTTCGCCCATCCCATGTGAAACACCAGAAGACACAGGGTCCCCATAAGGTCCAGATGCCTGAGTGGGTTTACAGACAGCCTTCCATCCAGTTTAGGCGTGGGGTCTCCCAGGCGGTAAGAAACGTAGCCATGAGCAAACTCATGGGCTGTAATCGCCAGCAAAACTGCGGGAACCGTATAGATTAACTGCTGAAGAATCTGATAATAATAGCTCGAATACAACATAGCACACTCTCCTGTTTTTATCATCTTAAACAATCTGCTTTCATACATGTTCTTTGGCAGATGTACGGTATTCTCCGTACATTAAAGTTATAATATAAAGATATCCAGAGATAGTCAATGTAAATTATATGAAGAAACCATAAAATTAAAATACCATGCAAAAGAGCATGGTATTTTAATTTTAATCATCTTCTTGTGTCATCTCACACAAATCCTGAAGCAGATGCAGCAGTTTCTCCAGACCGCACCGGATTTCTCTCAGCTCTTCCTGGGGCTGCTGCTGAATGTATGGGTCATACTTTTCAGAGACAGCCTGTTCGATTTCCCGAACCATGCGGGAGCCGGAAGCCGTCAGGGTAAGCTTTACCACCCGTTCATCCAGGGTGTCTCTGCAGCGGGCTATATATCCGTCCTTTTCCAGGCGTTTACACATGGACGAGGCATTGCCGCTGGCCAAACCGATGGTTTTGCCAATAGTACCCACTGTCTGCTCTTCTGTGTGATGGAGTTCCAGAAGGATCCGAATCTGAATCATAGTCAGTCCTGTCTCGTCAATAATAGGCTTAAAAAGCTTCCCCATATATCCGGTAATGGAGCGGGTATAGTCCCATATCTCATTTCTCAAATCAATGCTGTTCATCAGACTGCCCTCCTTTCTCTGACTGACATACAAGCGATTAACGGGGATCCGGTATATAATTCCATGGTGAAACATAGGTTCCGTTTACACTGACGCCAAAATGAAGATGGTATCCGGTGGCCACTCCCGTCTGCCCTACATATCCAATGACATCACCAGCTGATACCTTAGTACCTTTTTTCGCGCTGGAAGCGCGGCTCTCCATATGCATATAGATTGTATGTAATCCGTTTCCGTGATCAATTTCTACATAGTTTCCCATCTCATAGTGAGAGGAAGCATTGATGATAGTTCCGCCTGCCGCCGCTAAAATCAATGAATTTTTAGGCGCAGCCAAATCTACGCCCTGGTGATAAGAACTGGCTCCGCTGGTAGGCTTGTCCCTGTACCCAAAGTCACTGGACACCCTTGTATACGCCGGGCAGGGCCATTTCATAACGGTGGATACATAATGGCCGTCGGCTCCTACATATTTATCTCCGATCCACTGTTTCACAGCCATAGCACCGGAGCTTGTAAGGTAGCAGTCATCAACCCAGCACCCGGAAGCCATAGCACCGGAATCATAAAAGTAATATTTATATTTTCCAATGGTCTGCCATCCGGTCTGCATGGCCCCGCTGCCGTTGAGATAATACCAGGTACTGCCAAGTTTCAGCCAGCCCGTAGCCATAGCGCCGCTGCCGTTTAAATAATACCAGGTGCTGCCAAGCTTCAGCCAGCCGGTGGCCATAGCGCCGCTGCCGTTTAAATAATACCAGGTGCTGCCAAGCTTCAGCCAGCCGGTGGCCATCTTTCCATCCTGTTCTAAATAATACCAAGTCTTGCCCAGAAGAATCCAGCCAGTCACCATCTGCCCGTCGCTGTCGTAATAATACCAGCTTCCATTCTCCGCATACCAGCCGGTCACCATTGCTCCGTTCTCTTTAAACGTATAGGGCTTTCCGGAAACTACAGCTTTTCCGGTCTGGGCGGATCCGTTAGGAGTCAGATAATACCAGATCCCTTCAAGCTTTATCCAATCCGTCTTCATAGCTCCGCTGCTGTCAAGATAGTACAGGTCTGCGCCTGACTTTATCCAACCGGTCTGCATGGCCCCGCTGCTGTTGAAATAATACCAGGTCTTACCGTCAAGAAGCCATCCGGTCTGCATAGCGCCGCTGCTGTTTAGATAATACCAGGTCTTGCCCAGTTTCAGCCATCCGGTCTGCATGGCTCCGCTGCCGTTGAGATAGTACCAGGTACTTCCAAGCTTCAGCCAGCCGGTCTGCATTAACCCGCTGCTGTTAAAATAGTACCAGGTATTTCCAACCCAAACCCAGCCGGTCTGCATCATACCGCTGCCATTGAGATAATACCAGGCTTTTCCCTGCTTCAGCCAGCCGGTCTGCATAGCTCCGCTGCCATTGAGATAATACCAGTACTTCCCGTCCAAAAGCCAGCCCGTTGCCATACTTCCGTCCTCTTTCAGGTAATACCAGAGAGCACCTGACTTAACCCAGCCCGTTGCCATATCTCCGCTGTGGGAAAGGTAATACCAGGAGTTTCCAATCTTCTGCCAGCCTGTGGCGGCACCGCCGTCCGGCCGGAGATAATACCAGACTCCCTGGAAAAGATGCCACCCTCCGGAAAGCATAGCTCCATTGTCTTTAAAAAGGTAAGTGGTATTGCCTACCATTGCTTTTCCTACAGCCATCTGACCGCTGCTGTTAAGGTAATACCAGGTATTGCCTAACTGAAGCCAGCCGGTTTTGGCAGTTCCGCTGGCATTCAGATAATACCAGCTGCCGTCAGTATCCAGATACCATCCGACGGCCATACTCCCGTCTTTGTTCAAAAAATACAGAGTTCCGTCTAATTCCAGTCTTCCCACAGCCATTTTTCCGTCACTGTAAAAGTAATACCAGTCGCTGCCAATCCATTTCCAGCCAGTCACAGAAACGCCGGACTGAAGGTAATACCACTCCCCTTCAAAGATATGCCAGCTGCTGCTGTCGGTCCGCAGATGTCCCTTTATGGGATCAAAATAATAAAGTACATGATCTATCCTTGTAAGCCCAAGACTCAGACTCCCGTCTTCCTGCAAATAATATCGAAGACTGCCTTCGGACATCCATCCGGTGGCTTTGGTCCCGTCCTCCCGGTAAAAGTACCAGATTCCCTCATCCTCGACCCACCCTCTTAGGGGCATCTGCCCCTCCTCATTGGGCGGCGCAGCATCCTGGGGGGAAGCTTTTGGCACCTTTGCAGCAGTCCTGGCTTCTTCCTGAAACTCTCTGCTGTTGGATTCCTCAGAGACTTCTTTTTCCTGTGAATCCTGAGGCACGGAGCCAGATTCCTCCCCGGCAGCTGCATTTTCATCTTCTCCGGACAAATCCTCCGGATGCTGAGGCTCTTCCCCGGGCGCTGTCTGTTCCTGTGCTTTCCCCGGACCTTCCCCGTAAACCGGTGATATGGCTGAGAAAGTAAGACTGACAACCAGCCCGTACAGTAATAGTTTCTTACGCTTCATTTCTCCGTCTCCTTCTCTTACTCAAAGGTTTTATCATCCAGCAGTATAGTAAAAGGTCCGTCGTTGATAAGCGAAACCTTCATTTCTGCGCCAAATTCCCCCGTCTGCACAGGGATGCCTGTTTCCCTGATCTTCTGGATCATATATTCATAGAGTCTGTTCGCCTCTTTTGGGTCCCCGGACTCAATAAAGCTGGGACGGTTTCCTTTTTTACAGTTAGCATAGAGCGTGAACTGGGAAACTAAAAGTATCTGGCCGCCCACATCCTTCAGGGATAGATTTGTCTTGCCGTTTTCATCCTCAAAAATACGCAGCCCGGTCATCTTCTTAATAAACCGGTCTGCAACTGCAGGGGTGTCCTCTCTGCCAATGCCTGCAAATACCAGAAACCCCTGTTTGATACTGCCGATACAGGTCTCTCCTACCGTTACAGAGGCTTCTTTTACCCGTTGAATTACTAATTTCATAGCTGTGTTATTTCTCCTCTTTCTTTTTTTCCTCTCTCCTGTCTTTTGCCATTTCCGGACAGGGAATTGGCTGAAGAGTAGCTTCATCGATACAGTCCATCTCCACGTAAGAGGCCTCATCCGGGGGAAGTGACTTTTCGGTAAGCTTTTTGCTCCTCCAGGACTTGAATGCCGCGTATATAACCGCCATAACAGGTACCCCGATAAACATGCCCAGAATACCGAAAACTCCACCAAACAGCAGGATAGCAACGATTACCATAAAACTGGACAGGCCTGTGGATTCTCCGAGAATCTTTGGACCCAGGATATTTCCGTCGAACTGCTGCAGGATGAGGATAAAGAGAATAAAATACACACACTGCATAGGATTAACCAGCAGAATCAGGAATGCACAGGGTACGGCGCCCAAATATGGTCCAAAGAAAGGAATCACATTGGTGATTCCCACGATTACGCTTACCAGGATAGCGTAAGGGGTACCGATAAGACTAGTGCCGATATAGCACAGAATTCCAATAATAAAAGAGTCAATAATTTTCCCGCTGATAAAGCCCCCGAATGTCTTATGCACAAAACGAAGATTAGAAATCATATGATTGGCCTTTTCCAGAGGCAATATGGAATATAAAAACATCTTCCCCTGGCCGATAAATCCTTCTTTGTCCGCAATCAGATAGACGGAAATAATAGCCCCGATTAAAATGTTTTTCAGAAATATTAATACATCAAAAATACCGGAGGAAAGCTGCTGAAGCAGATCTTTCAGCTGTGGAAGAAGATCCTGCGTCAGCCAAACCTCTGCCTTGGAGGAAAGGCGGGTAAACATATCAAATGCCGTGGCCTCCAAATCTGGATTGTCTTCCAGAAGTCTTTCGATCCAGTGTTCAATATTTTGAATATACCGGGGAGAGTTATTGATGATATTAATAATGCTGTCAATGATAGACGGCACAATCATGGCTATCAGTGTATATATAATGGTCCCGGCAAAAATCAAAGCCAGAAATACACAGACATAGCGGATGACTCTCTGCTTTCTCTTGTTTAGGCTGATCTTTTTCTTTTCCAGGGGTTCAAAGATACACTTGTGCTCCAAAAAGTTTACAATAGGGCTTAACAGATAAGCTATGACGGCCCCGCAGATAACAGGCATCATAATGTTTTTGATAATATGAATCCCATTCAGCAGCGTATTCATATGAAAGATTCCAAAATAGAAAAGCAAACTTGCGCAAATCACAAGAAATGCTGTAATTCCCCAATAAAGATATTTATTGTCCCAACGAAATTTCATAACAGCCTCCAATTGATAATGATCCCCAGGAGTGAAAACACTTCCCGCAGACGCTAAAAGTATATCACAAATTTATGACTTTGTGTTGCAAAAATGTAAAAAATGTATTTCTTTTTTTTGTCTGTTAAGATATAATACTTATGGCTAATTGGAGGAAAAGAGATGAAATTACAACAATTATTGAGTTATACAAGAAAAGCAGTGGATGAATACCAGCTTATAGATCCAGGGGATAAAATTGCAGTAGGAATTTCCGGGGGAAAGGACAGCCTGACTATGCTTTATGCGCTCCACGGTTTGAAGCGTTTTTACCCCAATCCATTTACCATAGAGGCAATCACAGTAGATCTGGGGCACCCGGGATTCTCCACAGAACCTATGGCCAATCTCTGCAGAGAGCTTGAGGTTCCTTATACGGTAGTTCCCACTCAGATTGCACAGATTATATTTGATGAGAGGAAGGAGAGCAACCCCTGCTCCCTCTGCGCCAAGATGCGAAAAGGGGCGTTAAATGAAGCTGCAAAAAAACTGGGCTGCAACAAAGTGGCTTATGCCCATCATAAAGATGATATTGTTGAGACCATGCTGCTGTCATTGATTTTTGAGGGGAGATTTCATTCTTTCTCTCCCAGAACCTATCTGGATCGTATGGATCTAACGGTCATCCGTCCCCTGATGTTCGTGGATGAAGCTGATGTCATTGGATTCCGAAAGAAATACCATCTGCCAGTGGAAAAGAGTCCCTGCCCGGTGGACGGCTATACAAAACGGCAATATGCAAAGGAACTGGTGAAGACACTGAGCAAGGAACATCCGGGAGCAAAGGAACGAATGTTTACAGCTGTTTTAAACGGTCATATACAGGGATGGCCCGAACGGGTTCCCCACATAAGATAAAGGGGCTGTCGGTTAATATCGATTTTTGCCCCCTTACATACAAGGAAGAGACAATCCCATAGTATTCGGGCTTTTTCA
>NZ_WKYV01000049.1 GCF_009677585.1 Lactonifactor sp. BIOML-A5
CCATTACACAAACTTTATTTGGAACGCAATTTGGTTAATAAAAGAAAACTGGCTCTGGGATACAAAGCCCAAAACCAGTTTGTCTACAGTCTGAACCGGCGATATGCTCTCTTTTAGAGGCATATCGCCGGTTATCTTATTCTATCACTATTACTGTATTGGCAGGTGAGCCCTCAGAATATTCAAAAGAAATGGTGTCACCAATATCATACCCTATAATCTGCGGAAAATCTACAACCGGCACATCAAAGATTCCATCTTTGCCGGTAAGCGTTATATAAAAATGGGAATTTCCGTCAATAACTGCCTGGGCCATCTTCTCTATGGCGCCGCTGACCTTTAGATTATCACTTCCTCCGGCATTGGAGATGCCCATCCCGGACAGCAGCTTCGTGTATTGTTTCTGACACTCGGCCACAGTATCCCCTATGGCAACATTCTGATACTTCTGTATATTAACCATAGCATACTTTTTCACCAGTCCTGCCTCATCCTTCAGAGCCATAAAGTACGTAGGCTCATTGCTGATGTTTAAAAGAAGAGGGAAGGTTGCTTTATATCCCAGATTCTGTACCTGTCCCTGGGCAGAGTCCATAGCTGAGTACTCTTCCGCGCCGCTTACCGGATAATATCTGGTTTCCATGGTTCTCTGGTTCATGAGCACAAAAGCAACGTTAGAACGATCTCCTGTGACAGAGGTAATACCGGTATATACCCATACATCGTCATCCATGGCAATATAATTAAACCCTTCTGTTGTTTTCAGACATCCCTTCTGTCCTAATACACTGTTCAGGAAACCATTTTTCAAAGTACCGTGATAATTATACAGCTGGATCAGCAGTTCAGCCGGATAGACACGGTCTACCCAAGTCGGACACTCATCCACGGGAACGTCCACCGTCTCCCCGGTAACTGCGTTGCACAGCACCACTCTGCCGATGGTCTGGCCGCCAAACAAGCCGATATTAAATTTTTTCACCGGACAGATCCAGTACGGCGTCCCTGTCTCGTCGATCTCAAAACTCAGCTGATCGAACATGTACGTGGGGTAGCGGAAACGCAGGTGTCTGTAAATGTTTCTGTTAAAATACTCAGACATAGAATATTTAATGCCTTCATTCAGCTTGACCAGTTCTGTATTTTGTGTGGTCATATCAATGGTAATATAGGCTGGAATACCGGCCTTTTGGTTAGTCAGCCACTTAATTGGACTGGCATATTCCAAAGGCGTCACACGGACAGGCTTTCCCTGATAATTGATCTGAGAATACAGATCACTCACCTGGAACTGAGAAACCATATCTACCATGCTCCCCATTTTACGGTTGCCCAGCAAAACCGCAGAATCCTTGTCCAGGAGAGGAATTCTGTCGAAATCTGCCTGCTCAATATCCTCTGTAAAATCTCCTTCGGTCTGGGTGATTAATTTCTGATACTTTTTGGCATTTACAATGGGGGAAGAAAGAACAGATCCAATCAGGTAAACAACTGCAATCAGAATGATTACCCCAAGACCAACTTTAATAATCTTGTTTTCTTTGATATCTTTGACGCTGTGAAAGCTGCTTCTTCTGCGGAGCCCGTAAATCACCAGGATCACTGCTACCACCGCTGCCAGGAAAAACCAGAATCCGCTCTCGTGGATATTGATTGCCGGCAGTGTGACGTAATAATAGATGCCCGCTAAAATGATAACTGCCAGAACAGCTATTATCTTACTTTTTTTTGTACTCATAGTATAGTCTCCTTCTTATGACTTTGATTGTTATTCTAGCAACTTTCCGGGGTAAATTCAACGGTTTTCGAAAAAAAGAAGGCAATCCTCTTCACAGAAGCCGGACTGCCTTCTCTTGCTCTTTCTTTAAAACAGCTTTTTAACCTGCATTAGTTATCTTCAGAATCTGTCAGATGGCTGGCTCTTGCTTCAATTTCCTTCTCCTGTATATCGGAGGGTGCCTGCTCATAGCGGGCAAATTCATAGGAGAAGTCACCGCTTCCGCCGGTCATGGATCTGAGATCTGTGGAATATCCATAGATAGACAGCATGGGTACATCTGCCTCGATAACCTGATTGCCGTTCTTATCCGGATTCATCCCAAGCACACGGCCTCTTCTCTTGTTGAGGTCACCCATAACATCACCGGTAAATCTGTCAGGAACCGTCACTTTCATGGATACAATAGGCTCCAGAAGAACCGGAGACGCATCCATAAAGCCTTTTTTAAATGCCATAATCGTTGCCATCTTAAATGCCATCTCAGAGGAGTCTACGGTATGATAAGAGCCGTCATACAGAATTGCCTTGACTCCCACAACAGGATATGCCGCAAGAGGGCCCTTCAGCACAGATTCCTGCATACCTTTTTCCACAGCAGGGAAGTAGTTCTTGGGAACTGCGCCTCCCACAACGATCTGTTCAAATACAAACGGAGTCTCCAGGTCTCCGGATGGTTCAAATTTCATCTTAACATGCCCATACTGGCCGTGGCCGCCGGACTGTTTTTTATACTTGCCTTCCACATCCGACATCTTGCGGATGGTTTCCCTGAAAGGTACTTTCGGCTTGGTAAGCTCGATCTCCACCCTGTACTGCTCTTTCAGTTTACTCTGAATAATGTCCAGATGCTGATCACCCATACCATAGAGAAGCGTCTGGCGGTTGGCTGCATCATTTACTACCTTCATGGTGAGATCTTCCTGCATCATCTTGCCGAAGGCCTGGGAGATCTTATCCACATCACCCTTATTCTTTGCTTTATAACGTTTGTAGGTGTATGGCACCGATATCTCAGGTTTGCCGTATACCACAGGAGTTGCCTTGGTTGCCAGTGAGTCGCCGGTAACTAAGGTATTGGCTTTGCCGATGGCGCCGATATCTCCGGCATGAAGCTCTGGAACCTCAATGGGCTTATTGCCTTCCAATACATATAATTTATTCAGTTTCTCTTCCGTGTCTTTTTCCACATTATAGAGGGTGTCATCTGATTTGATAACTCCTGAACACACTTTAATCAGAGAGTATTTTCCGATGAACGGGTCTACAATTGTTTTAAATACCCTGGCGGTTTTTGCTTTGGCAAAATCGTAATTGGCCTCATAGATTTCGTTTGTCTTCTTGTTGATGCCTGCCATCTCCCTCTGATCCGGTCCTGGGAAGTATCCGCAGATATCGTCCAGCAGATTAGACACACCCTGCAGATTGATGGTGGAACCCATACATACAGGTACAATACTTCCGTCACAAACATTCATCTTAAGAGCCGCAGAAATCTCAGCAATGGAGAATTCTTCTCCGCCGAAATACCGGTCCATGAATTCTTCACTGATCTCTGCCACAGATTCCATAAGTGTTTCCCTGTATTTGTCCAGGTATTCCTGAGAGTAATCGGGCACCGGGCACTCTGTTTTTTTATCTTTTTCAACATAGCGCCTTCCGGCCTGTTTTACTACGTTTACATATCCTACAAATTTGCCGTCCTCACGGATAGGGAAGTGTATCGGTGCGATTTTCTTTCCGTAAAGCTCTGTCAAATCTTCAACCACCTGGCGATAGCTGACATCATCTACATCCATTTCCGTTACGAAGAACATACGGGGAAGTTTATATTTTTCACATAAGTCCCATGCCTTTTGGGTGCCAACCTGAACCCCTGACTTTCCGGAGACTACTATAATGGCAGCGCCTGCAGCACTTACGGCTTCTTCCACTTCTCCTACAAAGTCAAAATATCCGGGGGTATCCAGAATATTAACTTTATTCTTGCCCCACACAATGGGCACTAATGATGTAGAAATGGAAAAATGACGTTTGATTTCTTCTTTATCAAAATCGCTGACAGTATTGCCATCGTCTACCTTCCCAAGGCGGTTTGTAATTCCTGACAGGTAAGCCATTGCCTCTGTTAAACTAGTCTTTCCGGCGCCTCCATGACCCAGCAGGACCACATTTCTTATTCGGTCTGTTCTAAAAACGTCCATATGTAATACCTCCCATTTATTAATATGTGTATATTTTACTAAAAAAAATGAGATAATTCAAGTAATTTATTCACTTTTAACAATGAATATTCGATTTTCTTTCAGAATCTTCTTTATATATCTTCGCTTTAAAGCGCAACGCTTTAAAGCAATAAATCGTTGACAATTACCGACACTTGCTTTACAATAAGAAAAGCAGTCAGAAATGACTCTTACACCTAAATGACTGCCGTACGATGAGACCCGTGCGGACGCCCATGGGACACCTGTTGCGAACCGTCCCGGGGGAATTAAATGAATGGAACTAAAGGGAGATATGAACTATGATTATCGTTATGAAACCAAACGCTACGGATTCGGCCATCAATGACGTCATACAGAGAATTCAGGAAAATGGCCTGGAAACCCACCTGTCAAAAGGAAAACAAGTTACTATCATCGGATGTGTGGGAGACAAGACACGTCTGGCAGACAAAAATATAGAAATCATGCCCTATGTAGACAAGCTTGTCCCAGTTACAGAGAGCTATAAACTGACAAATAAGAAGTTTCATCCCTCTCCTTCTTCGGTATCTGTGGACGGATGGGTCATCGGCCCGGAAACCCTCACAATAATGGCAGGCCCCTGCGCGGTGGAGACAGAAGAACAGCTTCTGGCTATCGCACATGCAGTAAAGGAATCGGGGGCTCAGTTTGTCAGGGGCGGGGCTTACAAACCCAGAACCAGCCCATACTCTTTCCAGGGACTGGAGGAAGAGGGCCTGAAATATATGCAGACAGCAAAAAAAGAAACCGGACTTCGCACGATCTGTGAAGTAATCAGTGAAGAGGCTATTAATGCTGCCGTAAAGTATGTGGATATGATACAGATCGGAGCACGCAATATGCAGAACTTTCAGCTGTTGAAGGAGGCCGGAAAGTCCGGGCTGCCGGTACTTTTAAAGCGAGGCCTCGCCGCTACCATTGACGAGTGGCTGAATGCTGCGGAATATATCATCGCAGAGGGCAATCCCAATGTAGTTCTCTGCGAAAGGGGCATTCGTACCTTTGAGACTGCTACCAGGAATACGCTGGACATCAGTGCGGTGCCAGTATTGAAGGAAAAAACCCACCTGCCGGTCATTGTAGATCCCAGCCATGCGACCGGAGTATACAGCTACGTGCCGCCTCTGGCAAAAGCTGCCGTGGCCTGCGGCGCCGACGGACTAATGATTGAAGTGCACAACGATCCGGCACATGCTATGTCAGATGGTCCCCAGTCTCTTACCTTTGAGAACTTCCGGGAACTTTCCGCGGAATTAAAGCCCTATGTAGCCCTTGCGGGGAGGAAACTGTAATGGAACCCGCAGCTGCCGGCTTTATCGGCCTGGGACTGATCGGAGGCTCCATTGCAAAGGCGCTGAAAAAGTTTTATCCCCAATGCAGAATTTATGCCTATGACAAAGATGAACTGTCCCTGAAAAAGGCGAAGGAGGAAGGTATCGTAGATATCATCTGCCGGGAGCAGGACGCCGGAATCAGTGAGTGCTCTATTATTTTCCTGTGCGCACCAGTTTCCGCAAATATTTCTTATCTGAGAAGTCTGAAATCTATCCTTCGTCCGGAATGCATTCTCACGGATGTAGGAAGCGTAAAAGGAGATATTCACAAAGTTGTGAAGGCACTGAAGCTGGAAGAGTATTTTATCGGAGGTCATCCCATGGCAGGATCTGAGAAGTCAGGATACCAGAATTCTTCGGATCATCTGATTGAGAATGCCTATTTTATCCTTACTCCCTCTGAGGGAGTAAGCCTGCAGAAGATCAGCGATTATTCTGAATTGGTGAACTCGCTGGGTGCCATTCCTATGATTCTCACCTGGGAAGAACATGATTATATCACAGCAGCAATCAGCCATCTTCCCCACGTTGTGGCATCGTCTCTGGTGAATCTTGTGGAACGTCTGGATTCCTCTGAGGAGCATATGAAAATGATTGCCGCCGGGGGATTTAAAGATATTACAAGAATTGCCTCCTCTTCCCCTGTTATGTGGCAGCAGATCTGTCTTACCAACCAGGATAACATTTCCAGGGTGCTGGATGAATATATCCGTCTGATTGTGCAGGCAAAGTATCTGATAGATCAGGGAGACAGCGATGGCCTTTACCAGATGTTTTCGGATTCCAGAGACTACAGGAATTCTTTGGATTCCTCTCCTCTGGGTCCCATCAAAAAGACTTATATTCTCTACTGTGATATTGTAGATGAGACCGGCGCCATTGCCACCATCGCCACAACTCTGGCAATGGATCAGATTAGTATCAAAAATATTGGCATTGTACACAACAGGGAGTTTGAAGAAGGAGTTCTCAAGATTGAATTTTATCAGGAGGATGCCATGACCAGTGCGGCGGAACTCCTGAGAAAACGTAATTATATCATTTATGAAAGATAATTTTGTACTTAGGAGGGACTTATGAATATCAAGAAACTTACCTCTCCTCTTCGGGGAGAATTGAATGTCCCGGGAGATAAATCGATTTCCCACAGAGCCATAATGCTGGGGGCAATATCAATGGGCACTACCTCTGTCACGAACTTTCTTCAGGGGGCTGACTGCCTTTCTACCATCTCCTGTTTTCGCAAAATGGGTGTACCTGTAGAGATGGAAAAGGAGGAGATCCTGGTGAGAGGGAAAGGGCTGCACGGCCTTTCCAGGCCTGACACAGTTTTAGATGTGGGAAACAGCGGAACCACTACACGTCTTCTGGCCGGCATATTGGCCGGGCAGAACTTTGACAGTGAGCTCACCGGGGATGAATCCATACAATCCCGGCCGATGAAAAGAATTATACGCCCCCTTACACAGATGGGGGCCGGTATTACCAGCGTCCGGGGCAACGGGTGTGCTCCTCTCCATATAGAAGGACGCACCCTAAAGGGAATCCATTATGACTCACCTGTTGCATCTGCACAGGTAAAATCCTGTTTGCTTCTTGCAGGACTTTATGCGGATGACATTACCAGTGTCACGGAGCCTTATCTCTCCAGAAACCATTCAGAGATTATGCTGGATTACTTTGGAGCCACCCTCACTGCGGAGGATACCACGGTAACTATCTATCCGGACCCGATTCTGGAAGGTCAGAAAGTATCTGTTCCCGGGGATATCTCATCCGCCGCCTATTTTATTGGCGCTGCCCTTCTGGTACCAGGGTCAGAGATATTGATACGCAATGTAGGGGTGAATCCTACCCGAAACGGTATCCTGCGGGTATGCGAAAAAATGGGTGGGGATATTACCCTTATGAATGTATCTGCGGAGGAAGGTGAGCCCACTGCCGATATTCTGGTACGTCACAGTTCTCTCCATGGCATTACCATAGACGGTTCCATCATCCCCTCCCTGATCGATGAGGTACCCGTGATCGCGGTCTTGGCCGCTTTTGCCCAGGGTGAAACTGTGATAAAAGATGCCCAGGAATTAAAAGTAAAGGAATCCAACCGTATTGATGTGGTGGTCAGCAATCTAAAGGCTATGGGAGCAGATGTCACGGCAACAGATGACGGTATGATAATCCGGGGAGGACAGCCCTTAACAGGCGCCCTTATTGACACAAAAAGGGACCACCGAATCGCCATGTCCTTTGCAGTGGCCGGACTGGCGGCCAAGGGAGAGACACAACTTTGCAACGGAGAGTGTGTCACCATCTCCTACCCCGGATTCTATCAGGATTTGGCCGCGCTCTCCAGATAAACTGTTTTCGTCATATCAGTCCTTCTCAGCGGGAAGGGAGTGCTGGTTTCCACTCCTCTCCCGCTTTTCAGCGAGAAATACTGACAGCATCTTCGCTATAAAGCTAAGCGCATAAATCTAATCCTTCAGCCAGAATCTTTTTATTTTACAGTCATCGAAGCCTACAAATCCCGCAAATGCTCCATTTCTTCTGATTTCGCACTGGAGCAGAGACTGAATTCCCTGTGCTTTGAACATCTCCCGATACCCCTCTGACAGCTGTTCCACATCGGGACAGTAAAATATTCCCTCCTCGTTAAACAGGGCCATATAGCGCTCCCGGCCCCCAAGATTGTCATACGCATAGTTCTGGAGATTCACCTTCTGAGATTCTATCCCATCATTGCACCACTCAAAGGTATTACTGGTGCTTCTCCCGTCCCCGCTGTCCTCAAAAATATAGGTACGGCTCGCCGCAAATTCTCTTCCTACCATTTTCAAAATACAGGCAATCGCATCTTCCGGGGCAATTGATTCGTATAAAATAGTAAACGCATTTTCAATCAGCCGGTACATCACCTGTGCCGGTGCTGTCTCTGATTCGATCCGGGTGTTTACCGTTGGCTTAACGGCCGGCATATTGAATGGACAGTTCAAAATAGAAGGGGAATAAAATGAATATGTATTTTTTCCTCTTTTTTTTGCATCATACAGAGCCACATCACTGTGATGGAATAGGGTCTCAAAGTCTGTGCCGTCCTCTGGATAGCTCCCAATACCTATGCTGCAGGAAGGAGTATACGATATAGCATTTTCACGGAACATCCGATGGGATGCCTCAATAATTTTACGTGCCCTTATACTTACCGCCTCTTTTGGGGCATTTTCCATAAAGATCAGAAACTCGTCTCCACCTATGCGGCAGATAATATCCTGATCCCGAAACAGCTGAACAAGTTCTCCGGCAAATTCCTGAAGCACAACGTCTCCGAACATATGCCCATAGGTATCGTTGATCAGCTTAAAATTATCCAAATCAATAATCATCATAGCGGCCGGGGTCCCTTTTTCTTTAACATTGAGAAGCCCTTCGATTCGTTTCCTCCCTGAGCTTTTATTATAAAGCTTTGTCAGTCCATCCCTTTGGGCCTCATCCAAAAGGATCTGGGAAGCACGCTTTTCCTCATCGATATCTGTGACTACTCCCACTGTCTTGAAGGGGCGGCCTGCACTGTCAAATTGGGCAGCTGCCCGAATTTTGCACCACCGATACCTGCCCCCTGCATCTGCCACCCGGAATTCTATCTCAGAGTAAGGAATACCATTTTTCATATCATGAATCAGCTGCAAAAAACAGGTCTGATCTTTGGGGTGTAAGTGGGGAGCTTTTGGAATTTTCTTTGTAGCCTCCTCCCTGACCGGCTGATAGCCAAATTTCTTTTCCCAATTATTTGAATAGGAGACCGTATCATTTTCTATGTCCCACTCAAAAATAATGTCGTTGGAGCGCTCCATAATAATCTGGTGACGCTCCAGCGTCAGACGCAGCTCTTCCTGTGCTTTTTTCAGCTGGGTAATGTCAACCAGAACATAAAGGAAATACTCTTCCTCCCCGATTCTGCTCATCAGGCATCGTTTGTCCAGGACCCACAAAACAGATCCGTCTTTTGCAGTGATACGGTATTCCAGTTCAGCAAAGTTACCTTTTGTCAGCTGTTCCTGTATCTTTGTATGTACCATATCTCTGTCTTTGGGATATATAAAGTTAAGATACCTGTTCTGAAACTGGTTTTGAATCTCCTCCTCTGTATATCCCAGAAGTTCCTTCAGACCGCTGTTCATCTGAAGAATTGTAAACCATTTATCATTTTTGCAGGTCTGAACACCGCCCAGAAGGCTGTCCAGTACTCCCACTGAAAATAGCTTATCCCTCTTCCTCCCGTCTCTGGGCAGCTCTGTTTCTTCCGCTGCACGTTTATCCCAGATAACCATTGCCTTCCTGCTGTATGGATTATTGACTTCAATGCGTACAAGTGTAACCATACACCAATAGTATGCTTCATTTCCCGAGCTGTATATCCTGCATTTCACGCTGCTTTTTCTCAGGCCGTTTACAAAGAAATCCTCCATCTCTCTGCCGAAAAAGGAAAGCAGCTGCTTTTGTTCTTCCGGGTGGACAGATTCCTGAATAAAATGCAGAATGGAATTCTCAAACCGTTTGCCTGTTTTCAGTGTCTCAAACTCTCTGCCGGAGGTATATACCACATGGTACACGCCATTGTCCAAATCCATTTCCATTACTGTGGCATCTGTATACTGAAGCATTGCAAAATATTTAAGCTGCCCCATCTGTAAGGTCTCTTCCCGGGAAAACAGAACCGGGGAAATTGTTTTAATATCTGCAGCTTTAGGTGTATGTCCGTCTGCATACTCCCTAGTACACTCCTCAAAAAGGCCTTTGACATTCTTCAGGCATTCCAGCAGCCTGGGGGAAAATGTCCCGCATTCCCCGTTTAAAATCATATTGAACGCATGATCAGGAGATATTGCCTTTTTATATACCCGGTCTGTGGTCAATGCGTCATAACAGTCCGCAATGCCGACCACCTGGGCACAGATAGGAATACTGTCTCCCCTGAGCCCGTCCGGATACCCCTTTCCGTCCCACCGCTCATGGTGGTAACGGCAGATATTGTACGCATACTGCAGATAATCTTTATCGCTCATCCCGTTCAGATTCGCCAGCATCTCACATCCTTTTGTGGTGTGGGTCTTCATTACAGAGAACTCCTCCTGCGTTAACTTACCCGGTTTATTCAATATTTTATCCGGAATAGCAATCTTCCCAATGTCATGCATGGAAGAGGCGCTGACGATAATATCAATATTTCTCTCATTCAGTCCAAACTCAGGATACGAATATGCCACATTCTCTAACAGTATTTTTGTGAAAATACGGATTCTCTGTATGTGCTGTCCGGTTTCCACACTACGGTATTCAATGATGGAGGAAAGCGCATCTATCATAATTGCATTGGATTCCCGCAGTTTCGCTGCCTGTTCCTCAATCAGCTCCTGCTGATTCAGCCGGTGGAGTGTCAGCTCAATGACATTTTGAACTCTTCTTTTTACCACATAAGGTTCAAAAGGCTTCATAATAATATCAGAAGCGCCCAGATCAAAAGCTTTCACTTCGTTTTCCGTGGAATCCTCCGCAGTAATAACAATCACAGGGAGTTCATCCAGAAGATGTTTTCTGGCCAGTTCTTCCATTACCTTATATCCATCCATCACCGGCATAACCAGATCCAACAGAATGATTACAATGCTGGAATGATACTGTCTTGCAAGAATCACAGCCTGTTCTCCATCCTCAGCCTCTAAAAGATTATAATCATCCTCAAATATATTTCTGAGGATTGCCCGATTCAATTCCATATCATCAACAATTAATATAGTATCTTTTTTATTCATTCTTTTGTTCCCGGGGTTCTGCCCGCACTCCTTTATCTCATCTCTCTTCAGCAAGCCCTTGCTTTCAGAGCCTTCCTCAGCTCTGCCTTCAGCCTTTCCATATCAATTGGCTTCGCAACATGGGCATTCATGCCGGCAGCCGCGGATGCCCGGACATCTTCCGCAAATGCATTTGCTGTCATAGCAATAATGGGGATTTTCCCTGCATCCGGGTGTTCCATGCTCCGAATGACGCGGGTAGCTTCGTAACCATTCATTTTTGGCATCTGTATATCCATTAGGATAGCGTCATAGGTATGAGGAGGTGCCTCGCGAAAAGCCTTCACTACCTGTTCTCCATCCTTTTTGACAACAGAATCCGCTCCATAGATCCGGAGAAGCTCACATAAAATCTCAGCATTGATTGCATTATCTTCTGCCACCAGAAACAGCCGGCCGGCGAACTCTTTATTACTGTCTCCCGCCGCATCATCCGCCCATATCCTCACATCTTCTCTGCTGTCCTTCGGTTTTGCGCACTCGAACTCCAGCTCCACCTGGAATACCGTGCCCTCACAAAGCCTGCTCCTCACAGATATCTCCCCATGCATCAGTTCCACAAGCCCCTTTGCAATGCTAAGCCCAAGGCCTGTCCCTTCAATATGTACAGTATTGGGACTTCTGGTAAATGGTTCAAATAAATGAGCCATAAATTCTTCAGACATACCAAGCCCTGTATCACTTACAGTGAACCGATAGCGCACTTTACCGGGAGTCTGGATCTGCAGCTCCTCTGTCTCAAAGTATACGGTTCCGCCCTCCGGGGTGAACTTGACTGCATTGCTCAGTATATTAAGTAATATCTGATTCAGGCGCAGAGCATCCCCATAAAAGCCATCATGGCAGATCCCCTCCGTCCGTACCGTGAAGTTCAGCCCCCCATCCCTTGCCTGGGGAGCCATAATAGAGGCCAGTTCTTCCACCAATTGGGATACAGATATTCTCATACGGTTCATGGTGATCTGGGAGCGTTCTATCTTACTCATATCCAGAATATCATTCACCAGGCTGAGCAAATGTTTGGAGGAGATTGATATCTTCTTCAGACAGTCGGCAACCCTCTCTTTATCATCTAAATGTGCCACTGCAAGTGCAGTCATTCCCATAATAGCATTCATAGGCGTACGGATATCATGGCTCATAGCTGACAGGAATTCACTTTTTGCCTGATTAGCCTCTTTGGCCAAAACAAGCGCATTCTCCAGTTCCCTCTTTGCTTTTCTCTCCGCTGCCAGCATATCTGTCACATCAGCCCTCACAAGACATAAGGTTCTGTGGTTAACATCTCCCCACATAACGTTGAGCTGTTTATATCGCTCCTCTTTGTCCTTCCGGTAAGAAAACAGAAAATCATATCCCCCAGGCTTTTCCTGAAGCCGCTCCAGGATTGTAGAAATTCGGAATTGCTCTCTGGTATATTTCCAATTTTCCTCCGGTACATAATGTTCTGTGAAGCTTCCGATTGCCTCATCGTAATGTTCCAGAAAATAGGGCGATAAATTTTGCAGTACCGTCTCTCGGGTATGGAGAGTCAGCCTCTGGCTGCTCAGATCGATGAATCCAGCCAGTTCAAAGGTATAGGCAATCACACGGAGCAGCCCCTGTTGTTCCCGGATGGAATCAGTAATATCTGTTCTTGACAGACACACCCGGCCAAGCCTGAGATCGATTGCTGAAACCGTCATATTTTTTGTACATATATCTCCTTTGTCATCTGTTATTGAGAATGCAAAGGTGTAAGATCCTTCTTTTTTCAGACGCTGTACCATCCTGTCTGGCTCCAGTGCGTCTCTGTACGCGTCTTTGTCCCTGGGGACAATTTTTTCCGCCGCCATGTAGGAAACCCGTTCTGAATGAGAACCCTGTCTGGGCGGAAGGCAGCGGGCATTCTCGCTGCTGGATAAAACCGTATAAGTGTCCCGCAGCAGATCAACATCCATGACACAGTCATATCCCGTAACAGACAATCTGCGGAGAATCATCTCCCGGATTCTCTGTTCTGTAATATCTGCCACTGTCAGTATGCCTGTCACATCCCCTGTATCGGGGGTGGAGACTAGATTCATCTTGATCTGAACGTGCCTGCCCCTCTTTTCTTTTGGAAATCTCAGAAAGCAGATCATCTTCTGTTCCGTTTCTCCTCTTTCAAATGCTTCCAGCGCCGGTTTATTCAGATAGGTATCCAAAAATTGCCTCTTTTGGTCAGGATCTTCCACAAGATCGGAGATGCCGGTAAAAAACTGTTCACGGTCACTGCCGAAGGTTTTCAGCAAATCAGAATCTGTGTAATCTATTATCTCCAGGATTTTACTCTTCGTAATGTTACAGTGTCCGACAATCAGGGCATTGGGATCCGGGGTGCGGTAGTGCTGCAGAAGCAGTTCTTTGTACTGTGTCCGGAACTTCTCCTGCTCCTCCCGTTCTTTGGTCATGTCGTGGTACACTGCATAAACACGCCTTTCACCGCCTTCATTCTGGATCACAGACAAACTGTTCTTCACCCAAACATAACCATCCCGCCCCTTTTTCAGGCGGTAGGCGATCTCCCAGTGGGCAGCGCCGCTGACAAGATAAGAAGTCATCTGTTCCCTCACAAAAACCTTGTCCTCGGGATGTACACCCTCCATGGCATCCTTGCGGTAAAGCTCCCAGGCTTCTTCCAGCGTCATCCCCGTCATAACGGCAAAACCATCCGAAAGAAATTCCGGTGTCATCGTTCCGTCTCTCTCGTAACGGACCACAGCAACACCGCCGGGAAGATTTTTCACCACCGTCTGGAAATACTGTTCCAGACGTTCCTTTTCCCTGCGGATAGTTACTTCCTCTGTGATATCACGCACAAACTTAATATAGGCCGGTATTCCATTCCAGACTGTCTCCCGGAATCGGGTGCTGTAATAATTGCTTGTCCCGTCCACATGCATATCATGCTCTTCCCCGTCCGCCGTATGCGTCTTGAGAGTACAGAATTCACAAGGCCCGCTCTTTCCGTGAAGGGCCGTAAAACATTTCTGCCCGAGGATGTTTTCTCCTTTGGCAAACAGACTTTTGGACTCATTGGCATAGAGGAGATCATAATTCTCTTTTCCAATCACGTATATGCCGTCAGCCATCTCATTGGCAATGTTCTGAAACAGATGCGTCTCTGCAGACATTCCGGTATATACCGCATAGAATCTTGTGGATTCAGAGAGGGGACCCATACGGCGTCCATTCAGATGTATCCAGATCAGACTTCCATCCTTATGGCGCATACGGTAATAGACATCCATACTCTCCCCGCTCACAAGGGCTGCCCGCGCCGCCGTAAAAACCCTTTCCCTGTCCGGTTCATAGATAACAGCAAGTGCATCCCGGCATACCAGTTCTCCGTATTCTTCCCGCGTATGGCCGGAGAGAGCTGCAACCCCATCAGAAAAAAAGGTCGGCAGAAATCGATTGCCTTCCACCCTGTAGCTGGCAATTCCCCCTGGAATCGAATTGACCAGGTGATCCATTTCCAGCTGGGCATCTTTAAGGTCTGAAATATTGTGAAATACACAGTGAAGAAGAGGAAATCCCTCATCTTCTCCAATCCATTTTATCCTTACCCGTACCCAGACAATATGACCGTCTCTGTGCTGCTTGCGGAACTCAAAGTTAGTAACCCCCCGGCTCAATATTACTTCTCTTGCCTTGGATACCACCATAGCAGTATCCTCCCGGTAGATCATAGTTGCCGCATCTTGTTTTATCAGTTCCCGGTATTCTTCCACTGTATATCCCGACAGCTCCGGTACGCCGTCAGAGAAATAAACAGTTTCAAACATGTCTGAAACCCTGTAGATAGCAACTCCCCCTGGAATTGCATTGATAATATCCTGCATTTTTTCATTTGCCTGTTTCAAATCCTGTTCCAGCCGGATCTGTTCGTTTACATCACTGTATATTGCATACAGAAGCTTTGTTCCGTCATTCTGCGCTTTCGCCGAGCCATCCAGCTGAATCCATCGGTATTTTTTAAGAGTATCATTCCAGACACGGTAGGTATGCTGGAGGACTCCCTCTTCCGCAATCATTTTTCGGATTTTCTCTTCCAGCAGAGGCTGGTCTTCCGGATGTACCCCCAGATATGCCGTTTCATTCTCAACAGAACGGATATGTGCAGGGGAATATCCCATAATTTGATAAAAGGCAGGATTATGAAATACGGGTAAAATCTTTTTCCCAGTAAACCGGTACACACTCAGACCGCAGGAAATGCTGCTGAAAGTTTTCTGCAGTTCTCTTTTCAGTGCTTCCGATTCCTTTTCCTCTTTTTTCTTTTCTGTAATATCTATAATATATTCAATATGAGCCGGCCTGCCGTCCCAATCGATCCGCTTTCCGCTGAGCTGATAGGTCCGTTGATTCCCCGGATGCTGAAATTCCCGGACAAAAAGCTCTGTCCGGCTCATTTGTTCTGCACGGCAAAAAGGACAGGGTTCGTCGAATCCTGCCAGGTAATAGCAGGTATTCACCTGCCTGTCTGGTTTCCGTAAAAATAACTTCTTAGCCATTCGATTGGCAAAAAGCAGTTCCCAGTTATCGACTGCACTGACATAAACAGCCACCGGCATATTGTCCAATACAGCCGCCGTCTGTTCCCTGGATAGAGGGCTGTCCTGTATCATATGATTCCCCCCTTAGATATGATTCAGTTATTTTTAGGGTCATTGCGTTTTTCAGTTCTGGTTATAGCTCTGTCCTATATGTATCGTATAATTTTAGCACAGAAACAGAATAGGTGCAATAAAAAAGGGGCTGTCGGTTAATATCGATTTTTGCCCCCTTACATACAAGGAAGAGACAATCCCATAGTATTCGGGCTTTTTCA
>NZ_WKYV01000004.1 GCF_009677585.1 Lactonifactor sp. BIOML-A5
AGAAACGCAGTAGCAAGCAGATCCACACAGTACCCCTGGCCCCAAGACCTCCTCCCTTGACCGTCCGTCTGCGACACTCCGCTCGCCGACTATTTCACCTCGAGCTTCATATACACAAAACTATAATTTTCTTGCACTTACCACAAAAACTTGATACTATGTTATGAGAAAAATACGATAAAAAAGAGGCGAATCTAATGTCCGCATACCAAAGTTTTGCAAGGGTGTATGATATGTTCATGGATAATATCCCCTATGAAGAATGGGGAGAGTATGTGAGCAGTCTGTTAAAGGAATATGGAATTGAAGACGGTCTGGTGCTGGAGCTGGGATGTGGGACGGGGAGTCTTACTCAGGTGCTGGCGGGGATGGGATATGATATGATTGGCGTGGACAACTCTGCGGACATGCTGGAGATTGCCCAGGAGAAGAAGCTGGAGAGCGGACTGGATATTTTGTATCTCCTGCAGGATATGCGGGAGTTTGAGCTGTATGGAACGGTAAGGGCGGCAGTGAGTATCTGCGACTCTATGAACTATATTTTAGAGGAAGAGGAACTGCTGGAGGTGTTCCGGCTGGTGAATAATTATCTGGATCCCGGGGGAATCTTTATCTTTGATATGAATACCCGGTATAAGTATGAAGAAATTTTGGGAGAGAATACGATTGCAGAGAACCGGGAAGAGGGGAGTTTTATCTGGGATAATTATTATCACCGGGAGGAAGAGATCAATGAGTATGATCTTACCCTGTTTATTCCCGAGGGAAGGGAATCCCTTTTGTATAGAAAATATCAGGAGACACATTATCAGAAGGCCTACGCTGTGGGACGGGTGAGAGAATTGCTGGAAGAGGCTGGGCTTCAGTTTGTCAGTGTGTATGAAGCATTTACCAGAGAGGAACCGGACAGTGGGAGTGAGAGAGTTTACTTTTTAGCCCGGGAAGTGGAAAAATCAGTATAAGGAGATAAAAAAAGTGAGAGATTATATTGTAAGAGCGACAGCAGCCGGCAATCAGATCCGGGCATTTGCCGCCACAACGAGAGACTTGGTGGAGGCAGGGAGAGCGGCTCATAATACGAGCCCGGTAGCCACAGCGGCCCTGGGAAGGCTGCTGACCGCAGGGGCTATGATGGGAGTTATGATGAAGGGGGACAAAGATCTGCTGACGCTGCAGATAAAAGCCGGAGGTCCCCTGAACGGAATTACGGTAACAGCAGACAGTAAAGGAAATGTAAAAGGATACGTAGGGAATCCCAATGTACTGCTGCCGGCCAACAAGAATGGGAAGCTGGATGTGGCTGGCGCAGTGGGTGTGGGGCTTTTGAATGTAATTAAGGATCTGGGGCTGAAAGAACCATATTCCGGCCAGACGATTCTCCAGACCAGTGAAATTGCTGAGGATCTTACCTATTATTTTGCTACCAGCGAGCAGGTGCCCTCTTCCGTAGGCCTTGGGGTTCTTATGGAAAAGGATAATACCGTAAAGCAGGCCGGGGGCTTTATCATTCAGCTGATGCCTTTTGCAGAGGAGGCAGTGATAAGCAAGCTGGAAAAAAATCTGTCCCGTGTAACTTCAGTGACTGGAATGCTGGAAAAGGGCTATACACCGGAAGCGATTCTGGAGACCTTGCTGGAGGGAATGGAGATTGAATACAATGACAGGATCAGCACTCGTTTTTACTGCAACTGCTGCAAGGAAAGAGTGGCTAAAGCACTTATCAGCGTAGGAAGGAAGGATTTGAAAGAGATGATAGATGAGGGAAAAGAAGTGGAGCTAAACTGTCATTTCTGCAACAGGAATTATATCTTTGATGTCCAGGAACTGAAAGAACTATATACACTGAGCAAATAATTTGCAGAAAGCGGGGAATAGAGATGAATCAGGGTTTTATCAAAGCCGCAGCAGGAACCCCCAGTATAAAGGTGGCGGACTGCTGCTACAACGAGAAGGAGATTGCAAAAACAATACGTGAGATGGCGGACCACGGAGCTAAGTTAATGGTTTTGCCGGAGCTGTGTCTCACCGCTTATACTTGTCAGGACTTGTTCTGGCAGGATGTGCTAATCAGGGAGGCAGAGGAACAGCTCCTGAAACTGGCGGAAGATGTAAGGGACATAGACGGATTGATTTTTGTGGGAACACCTTTTGCTTGTAAGGGAAAACTGTATAATACAGCTGCTGTTATTTCCGGCGGAGAAGTTATAGGTATTGTGCCGAAGATAAATCTCCCCAACTACTGTGAATTTTATGAGGCCCGTCATTTTATACCGGGTAACAAAGAAATAGAATGGATATCCTTCGGCGGTAAAGAAATTCCTTTTGGAACAAATCAGCTGTTTGTCTGTGAGACTATGCCGGAACTGGTAGTGGCAGCGGAGATTTGTGAAGATCTCTGGGTACCCAACCCTCCCAGCATCCGTCATGTGCTGGCGGGAGCAAACGTAATCGTGAATCTTTCGGCCAGCGATGAGGTAATAGGGAAAGATGCCTACCGGAAGGGGCTGGTAAAAGGACAGTCTGCCAATTTGGTGTGCGGATACATCTACGCCACAGCAGGCGAGGGGGAATCCACCCAGGATCTGGTATTTGGGGGAGGGAACCTTATAGGTGAAAACGGTGTACTTCTGGCAGAGGGAACACGGTTTAAGAATGAGATTGTATACGGCGATCTGGATATTCAGAGACTGCAGAGTGAGAGAAGGAAAATGAGTACCTTCCCCGGAGCAGATGAGACGGGATACTGCAGGGTGCTATTTAGCCTTGAAGTGCAGGAGACTGCTCTGGAGAGGACCTTTGATCCCGCTCCTTTTGTACCTTCGGATAAGGGTGACAGGGACAGGCGCTGCGAAGAGATTCTTACGATTCAGGCTATGGGGCTGAAAAAGAGACTGATGCATACCAACTGTACCCATGCGGTGCTGGGAATCTCCGGGGGGTTGGATTCTACCCTTGCTCTTTTGGTGACTGCAAGAGCTTTCGATCTTCTTGGGATACCCAGGAGGAATATTCTCGCTGTTACCATGCCCTGTTTCGGAACCACAGACAGAACATATACCAATGCCTGCAGGATGACAAAGTGTCTGGGAGCATCCTTAAAAGAGGTGGATATAAAGGCTTCCGTAACCCAGCACTTTAAGGATATCGGACACGATATGGAGGCACATGATGTAACCTTTGAAAATGCGCAGGCAAGGGAAAGAACGCAGGTGCTGATGGATCTTGCAAACCAATGCCAGGGAATGGTGATAGGCACCGGTGATCTGTCGGAGCTGGCCCTGGGATGGGCGACGTACAATGGGGATCATATGTCCATGTACGGTGTGAACAGCTCCATACCAAAGACTCTGGTGCGCCATCTGGTGCGCTACTACGCGGACAACTGCGGGGAAGCTGAGCTGGCAGCTACTCTGCGGGATGTGCTGGACACACCTGTCAGCCCGGAACTTCTGCCGCCCAAGGACGGTGTGATATCACAGAAGACAGAGGATCTGGTAGGACCCTATGAACTGCATGACTTCTTCCTCTACTATATGCTGCGGGCAGATTTTCCGCCGTCTAAAATCTTAAGAATTGCCAAGCTTTCATTTAAAGGCGTTTATGACGACGATACGATAGTAAAATGGCTGAAGACCTTTTACCGGAGATTTTTCTCCCAGCAGTTTAAACGCTCCTGCCTGCCGGACGGCCCTAAGGTAGGAAGTGTTGCGGTATCTCCCAGAGGAGACCTCAGAATGCCCAGTGATGCATGTGCGGATGTGTGGATGAAGGAATTGGAAAACGAATAGAAAGACCTCTGCTTTGGCGTGCGCCGGGCCGGGGACATGGAAACACAAGAAGAAAGAGTCTGACCTGTCAGACTCTTTCTTCGCATACAGGGTTACTTTATCTCTGCTTTGTCCAGGGCTGAATTAATGGCATCCAAGAGCAGCATGGAAGTATATTTATTGTCCTCTGAATACGTAATGCCTTCCGTTGACTGGGTGGTATATATCTGACTGGCAAGATCCTCCAGGGTTGGCTCCATGAGCGGATACATTGCTGTGGTTGTCTCGCTGAGATTGACCAGAGAAATGGCATTGATGTGATCCGCATCTACAGTTACTTCCACATCAAACGTATTATCATTTAAGGTGACGGAAGTATTGTAAACGCCTGCATGGAAGCGCGGATTGGAGACATTGGCAGCTTCATCATTCTTTTTAGAACCGAACATTATGAACATCAGAACAGCCAGAACAATGGCGAGAACAACAAAGATACCGGTATAAATAACTTCTTTCATATGTAGTACTACAATTTTGGTTTTTGAACTCATGGCAATACCCCTCCTGATTTCCTTTTTATAACTTATTATGGGAATGGGGAAAATATGCAAAAACCGGGCAGGATTGTGCTATAATATTTAAAATATTGAACATACAGGAAAGGAAAGGTAATAGGATGCCGTTACAGTTTGTATTTGGAAATTCAGGTTCCGGGAAATCCTGGACCCTTTATCATAAAATAATAGAAGAATCGATGGAGCATCCCCAGAGGCAGTATCTGATTCTTGTACCGGAACAGTTTACCATGCAGACCCAGAAGGACCTGGTTGCTATGCATCCCAGAGGCGGGATCATGAATATTGATGTGGTAAGCTTTGAGCGCCTTGCCTTCCGGGTTATGGAAGAGGTAGGGGAAGATATGGGACAGGTGCTGGAGGAAACAGGGAAAAGCCTGGTACTTCGGAAAGTAGCACAGAAGAAAAAGAAAGAACTGAAGGTATTAAAGGAGCAGATAAAAAAGCCCGGATACATTGCCCAGCTGAAATCAACCGTTTCGGAGTTTACCCAGTATCATGTGGGACCGGAGGATATGGAGCGTATGCTGCGGGCGGTGGAAGAAAAACCCCAGCTTTACTATAAGCTAAGGGATATCCAGATTTTATACCAGGGATTTATGGATTATCTCAGGGGAACATATATCACGGCAGAGCAGGTGCTGGAGATGCTCAGCCGAGTTATCTGGAAGTGGCAGCGGCTTGAGGACTGTGTGGTTGTTCTGGATGGATTCACCGGATTTACACCTGTGCAGTACCGTCTTCTGGAAGAAATCTTCCCCAGGGCTGGAAAGGTATATGCAGTCATTACTCTGGACGAGAAGGAGGACCCATACAGTCCGGGGAGTCCCCATAAGCTATTTTTTATGAGTAAGCAGACCGTTCACCGGCTTCTTCAGATTGCCCGGCGAACCAGAACAGAGGTGGAGAAGGAAATCTGTATTCGCCGGGGAGGAAAGGGAAGATTCGTACACAGTCCAGCTCTTGCCTATCTGGAGCAGAATATTTTTCGCTATGGCAGCAGGCCGTATCCGGGTAAACAGGAGGAGATCGAGATTCGAATCTGCAAAACCCCGCAGTCAGAGATGGAAATGGCAGCCGATGAGATCCGAAGGCTGGTAAGAGAAGAGGGATACCGCTACCGGGATTTTGCTGTGGTGACGGGAGATATGGAGGGATACGCCAGTTATGCGGCCTGGGCATTTGAGGATGCAGGGATTCCCTGTTTTTTGGATCAGAAGCACTCGGTCCTAATGAATCCTTTTATTGAGTTTATCCGGGCGGCAGTGGAGATTGCCGCGGAAAATTACAGCTATGACAGTGTATTCCGTTTTCTTCGCTGCGGCCTTACGGAGCTGATTCCGGAAGAGGTGGATCTTCTGGAGAATTATGTGATTGCCCTTGGCATCCGGGGAACAAAGAGATGGGAGGAGGAATGGATCCGCAGGTATCGGGGGCAGGAAGAGGGAGAGACCGTCCAAATGGAGAGGATCCGCAGCTTTCTCATGGCGTCGCTGCATCCTTTTATCAGTACACTGAAGAAGAAGGGGCTGACTGTTCGGGAGGGAGTGACTGCCCTCTATCAGTTTATTGTGGGGTTCAGGCTCCAGGAAAAGCTTAAGCATCAGGAGGAGCTCTTTAGAAGCTCCGGGGAATATGCCATGGTAAAGGAATACAGCCAGATCTATGAGATTATTATGGAGCTTCTGGATAAGATGGCAGATGTTCTGGGGGAGGAAAGGGTTACGGTGAAGGAATTCCAGGAACTTCTGGAGGCGGGGCTGCAGGAGGCGAAAGTGGGGGTGATCCCGCCCAGCGCAGATCAGGTCCTGGTGGGGGATATTGAGAGGACAAGACTGAAGGACGTTCGTATTCTTTTTTTTGCAGGGGTTAATGATGGAGTAATTCCCAAGAAAGAAAGCGGAGGCGGCCTTTTGTCGGATATCGACAGGGAGTATCTGAGAGGCTCCAGGGTAGAACTGGCGCCCACACAGAAGGAGAATCATGACAACCAGCGCTTTTATCTGTACCTTAACATGACTAAGCCAAGGGACAGACTGATTCTTTCATATTCCAGAACCAATGGAAAAGGGGAGTCATCCAATCCTGCTTATCTCATCCGCAGTATCCAGCATATTTTTCCGGAGCTGACCCTTCGGGATATGGAGGAAGAGACCGGGTGCCTGGAGAACCCGGTAAGAGGGCTGGAGTATCTTGGCAAAGGGTTTCGGGAAGCATTTGACCGGGAACCCAGGGGCGACTGGAAGGAACTCTGGAGCTGGTATCTGCGGTCGCCCAATTACAGAGACACCGCTAAAAAACTGGCAGAGGCAGCCTTTTATACGAATCCTCACGATCATATCAGTCTGAGCGCAGCAAGGGCACTGTATGGCACCACACTGGAAAACAGTCCTACCAGGCTGGAACGCTTTGCTGCCTGCGCCTTTGCCCATTTCCTGGAACATGGACTGGGACTCAGGGAAAGAATCCAGTACCAGTTTAATGCCATGGATATGGGGAATGTTCTCCACACCGCCCTGGAGCTTTTTGCAAGAAAGCTGGGACTTTTAGGGATCAGCTGGCGGGAACTGGGGGAGGAAAAGCGTCTGACCCTGGTAGAGGAAAGTGTGGAAGAAATCATAAACGATTACGGGAATACAGTGCTTCACAGCAGCGCCAGAAACGAATACATGATCGCCAGGGTAAAGCGGATGATGAACCGTACCGTCTGGGCGCTGCAGAAACAGGTAGAGCGGGGAGATTTTGTTCCCAGGCGGTTTGAGGTATCCTTTTCCATGGCTGATTCCCTGAAAAGTGTGAACATCGCTTTGTCAGAGGAAGAGGAAATGAAGCTAAAGGGTAGAATCGACCGTCTGGATACCTACGAGGACGGGAATCATGTCTATGTAAAAGTTATTGATTACAAATCCGGAAATACCAGCTTTGACCTGGTGGCGCTCTATCACGGCCTGCAGCTTCAGCTGGTGCTGTACCTGAATGCGGCTGTGGAGATAGAGCAGCAGGAGCACCCGGGAAAGGAAGTGAAGCCGGCGGGAATATTTTATTATAATATAAAGGATCCGGTAGTGGACAAGGTCCCCGGGGAGTCTTTGGAGGACCTGAATGAGAGAATTTTAAAGAATCTGAGGGTAAACGGGTTAGTGACAGGGGAAAAGGAAATCCTGGAGAGAATGGACCAGGGATTCTCCGGCCCTCCCCCCTATATCTCTTCCGTGGTCCCTGCGGCGTTTAATAAGGACGGAAGTCTTTCAAGAACCTCTGCGGCAGTGAATGACTACCAGTTTGGTATTCTCAGGGAATATGTGGATAAAAAAATCAGGGATATCGGAACCGATATTCTAAAAGGCAATGTTAAAGTGTCCCCTTATCAGCTGGGACAGAAGAATCCATGTACCTACTGCCCTTATCATGGAGTATGCGGCTTTGACGAGAAGATACCCGGTTATTCTTTCCGCCGTCTGGGGACCTTGCCGTCCGAGGAATTATGGGAAAAAATGAAGGAGGAAATGTAGATATGGGAGTTCAGTGGACAAAAGAGCAGCGGCAGGTAATAGAACTTCGAAATCGCAATATTCTGGTAAGCGCAGCTGCCGGATCAGGGAAAACAGCCGTACTGGTAGAGCGAATTATTTCTATGATTACGGATCCGCTGCATCCCATAGACATCGATAGGCTGCTGATTGTAACATTTACAAAGGCAGCAGCCCAGGAGATGAGAGAACGGATCGGGGCGGCAATTGAGGGATGCCTGGAGGACGAACCTGGGAATGAACACCTTCAGAGGCAGACATCCCTGATTCACAGTGCCCAGATAATGACAATAGACAGTTTCTGCTCTTATGTAGTCCGCAATTATTTTCATCTGACGGATCTGGATCCCGGATACCGTATGGGAGAAGAGGGTGAGATGAAGCTTTTAAAGGCTGATGTTGCCGCAGAAGTTCTGGAAGAGGCTTACGCCGGGAAGGAGGAGGACTTTTTAGAGTTTATAGAGTCCTATTCCACAGGAAAAACGGACGAAGGTATTGAGGAAATGATACTGAAGCTTTACGAATTTTCCATGAGCTATCCATGGCCGGGAGAGTGGCTTCAGGCCTGCCGGCAGGCATACCGGGCAGAGAATATCGAAGAACTGGAAAGCTCTCCGTTTATGAAGATTCTGGCCTGTGACACCAGACATGTGCTGGAGGAGGGGAAGGAGATTCTCAGGCAGGCAGTCCGGATTGCCGGGGGGGAGGATGGTCCCTATATGTATCTGGAAGCACTGGAATCGGACCTCAGACAGGTAGAGGCTTTGCTGGCGGCAGAGACTTACCGGAAGCGGTGGGAGGGATTCAGCAAACTGAAGTTTCAGCGCCTTTCCTCAAAAAAGGACAAAACGGTATCCGACAATTCCAGAGAGTTGGTGAAGGAGCTGAGGAATCAGGCAAAGGAAAGTCTAAAAGAACTTGGGGAGCAGTATTACTTTTCTGAACCGGAGGAAGTGATTCAGAATATCCGTCAGGCCGCTGTGCCGGTACAGGTACTCATAGACCTTACGCTTAGATTTCAGGCCGCATTTGCCGCAAAAAAGAGAGAAAAGAACATCCTGGATTTTTCAGATTTGGAACATTTTGCCCTTGACATTCTAGTGGAACACCGGACGGAGGGGGATGTGCCAAGCGGGGCAGCCGGAGAACTGGCGGACCGGTACGAGGAGATTCTGATAGACGAATACCAGGACAGCAACTATGTCCAGGAAAAGCTTCTGACCAGTGTGTCCAGGCTGGCCCAGGGAAGGTATAATCTTTTTATGGTCGGGGATGTAAAACAGAGTATCTACCGCTTTCGTCTGGCACGGCCGGAACTGTTTATGGAAAAGTTCCACAGATATACACTTGAGGACAGTGAATGCCAGAGGATTGACCTGCACAAGAATTTCAGAAGCAGAAAGGAAGTGCTTTCAGGTGTTAACTTTATCTTCCGCCAGATTATGGGGGAAGAACTGGGAGGGGTGGAATATAATGATGAGGCGGCCCTGTATCCCGGCGCATCTTTTCCGGAAAAAACAGATGGGGAGGAGTTTCTCTCCCCAGAGGTTCTGCTGGTAGAAAAGGACGATAAAGAGTGGAGAGAGATGGAGTCTGAGGAGAACGACAGAGAGCTGGAAGCCAGAGCTGTGGCCTCTAGGATTCTTGAGATTGTGGGCAGGGAACAGGTCCTGGACAAAAAAACAGGGACCTACCGGCCGGCCAGATACGGAGACTGTGTCATTCTTCTGAGAACGATATCCGGGTGGGCCGATGTATTCGGAAGAATTCTGAATGGAAAAGGGATTCCTGTGAATGTCACCTCCAGGACCGGCTATTTTTCAGCACTGGAAGTTGTCACTGTGTTAAACTACCTGCATATCTGTGACAATCCCAGGCAGGACATCCCGCTGGCGGGAGTGCTGACATCTCCTTTGGGCGGGTTCTCCTCAGAGGAGATGGCAGTTATGAAAGGGGCCTGCAGGGAATTGTCTCTGTATGACAGTCTGGCAGCCTGGGAAGAGGGGGCTGTAGGGAAGTTAGAAGAGGGAAAAGAATTGACGGAGTTGGAAGAAAAGATACACCATTTTTTCAGCCTCTATGAACGCCTTCGGGAAAAAGTCCCCTATACGCCTATCCATCAGCTGATTAAAGACATTCTCCGGGAGACTGGCTATATGGAGTATGCCAGGGCTTTGCCGGAAGGAGAGATTCGGGGGGCAAATCTGCAGATGCTTATGGAAAAGGCCATGGATTTTGAGAAGACCAGTTACCGGGGGCTTTTTAACTTTATCCGCTACATTGAATATCTGCAGAAATATTCCGTGGATTTCGGGGAGGCTAATGTAAGCTCGGAGAATGAAGATACGGTACGTATTATGAGCATTCATAAAAGCAAGGGACTGGAATTTCCCATTGTTTTTGTGGGAGGGATGGGAAAGCGGTTTAACCAGCAGGATGCCAGAAGCAAGCTTGTCCTGCATCCGGATCTGGGGATTGGCGCTGACTGCATGGATCACCGTCTGAGGACCAAGTGTCCCACACTGAACAAAAAGATCATTCAGCGCCAGACGGTCCTGGAGAATCTGGGTGAGGAGCTGAGGGTTCTGTATGTAGCGCTGACCCGGGCCAAAGAGAAATTGATTCTTACAGGTACGATAGATCATCTGGAGAAAAAAAAGGCTTCCTGGCAGATGCTGGGGAGCCGGGAGGAGGAGCTTCTGCCCTATGGAGTCCTGTCAAAGGCAGGATGCTACTGGGACTGGATCCTCCCCGCACTGTTCAGACACAGGGGAAAGGAAGAAGAATCCCTGTTTCAGATAAAGTGTATCTCTCCCCTTGCGCTTGTGGAGGAGGAGGCTGTGGAGCAGGGGATGCGCATGGTACAAAGAGAGCGTTTTCTGCACTGGGATACGAAGATCGTATATGACAGAGATGCTGCTCGTGATATAGAGGAAAGGTTTGCCTTCACGTATCCCTATGAGCATCTGCGGGATGTCCCGGTTAAGGTGACCGTGTCAGAAGTGAAAAGCGGGCGTCTTGGGAGAGAAGACTCCTTTGAGCTGCTGGAGGAGTCCCCCATTATTCCCTATGTACCTGATTTTATGAAAGAAGAGCAGGGAGAACTCTCCGGTGCGGCAAGGGGGACGGCCTATCACCGGCTCCTGGAGTGGCTGGATTATGAAAAAGCAGAAAGCCCGGAGGCAGTGGAAGCCCAGATTATGGCTCTTACCAGTCAGGGGAAACTGACGGAGGAGATGGCCCGATGCATCAGTGTAAAACAGATATGGGAGTTTTGCTGTTCCCCTTTGGGAAAAAGAATGAAGGAGGCAGCAAGGGCCGGGGAGCTATACCGGGAACAGCAATTTATGATGAGTGTACCTGCTGCCAGCCTGAATGAGCGCTGGGCCGCTGACGAGACGGTGGTGGTTCAGGGGATCATAGACGGATTCTTTCGGGAAGAGGACGGCATTGTACTGGTTGATTACAAGACAGACTGGGTTCCTGAAAGGGAGGAAGGCTTTCTCAAAGAGAAATATGGGGCGCAGCTGGATGTGTATGCAGAGGCGTTGGAACGGCTTATCGGAGGGAAAATGAAAGAAAAAATTATCTATTCTTTTTATCTGGGAAAAGGAATACTGGTAAAATAATAAAAAATATGTTAAAATATTATAAATTATATCTGAAGTGCAGCGTCAAAGGGGACGACATCTGGTTTGGTGTCCGTCCCCTTTTGCCTGTACTGCTCAGATATAGAAAAAGGAGGGAATAGGATGAGTTTTTCAGATGTGTTGTCAAAGGTAAATGATTTTGTATGGGGGCCTGTAATGCTGGTCCTTTTAGTGGGGACCGGACTGTTTCTTACCATACGTCTGAAGTTTTTGCCCTGGAGGAATCTGGGATTCGCCCTGCGGTCCGTTTTCTCAAGGCCTGACAGAAGCAAGGACGAAAGCGAGGGTGATATTACGCCCTTTCAGTCCCTGATGACGGCCCTTGCGGCAACCATTGGCACAGGAAATATTGTGGGCGTTGCCACTGCTATGGTTCTCGGCGGTCCCGGTGCTATTGTGTGGATGTGGATCAGTGCTTTGTTTGGTTTGTCAACGAAATATGCGGAGAGTGTCCTGGCCGTGAAATACAGAGAGGTGAACGACGCGGGGGAGATGGCAGGCGGGCCTATGTACGCTATGAAAAATGGATTTAAGAGGAAATGGATTGGCACTCCTCTGGCAACCCTTTTTGCAGTATTTGCAGTTCTTGCCTCTTTTGGAATTGGAAATATGACACAGGCCAACTCTATTGCGGGAGCTCTGCATAGTACTTTCGGCGTCCCAAAGATGATAACAGGGGCCATAATCACAGTGCTGGCCATTATCATTCTGCTTGGGGGCATCAAGAGCATAGGAAGGGTATGTGAAAAGATTGTACCTTTTATGGCGGTTCTATATTTTGTCTCCGGAATTGTTGTAATTATCATAAACATAAAAAATCTGCCCTCCGGAGCAGCAGAAATCTTTTCCATGGCATTTTCTGTGAAAGCAGTGGCAGGAGGCGTGGGAGGAAGCGTTGTGGCAAGTATGCTTCAGGCTATGAGATGGGGCGTTGCAAGAGGGGTATTCTCGAACGAAGCCGGCCTTGGATCTGCGCCAATCGCGGCTGCCGCTGCCAAAACGGATCATCCCTCCCGTCAGGGATATATCAATATGACGGGTACGTTTTTTGACACCCTGGTGGTCTGTTCTGTAACCGGTCTGGTAATTGCCTCTTCCGGAGTACTGGGACAGATGAACGAGGCTACCGGAGAACTTCTCACGGGTGCGGATCTCACCATTGCTGCCTTTCGCACAGCTCTTGGCAGTGCCGGAGGCTGGCTGGTTTCCATTGGCATTATGCTGTTTGCGTTCTCTACGATTCTGGGATGGGAATATTATGGGGAAAAGTCACTGGAATTTCTCGTCCGCTCCACAAAGGCCAATAAGGTATACCGCCTGTTTTTCTCTCTGATTGCCTTTGTGGGGGCGACGACTACACTTCAGATTGTCTGGGATTTTTCGGACACAATGAATGGACTCATGGCCATCCCGAATCTAATCTGTCTGCTGGTACTCAGCAATGTTGTGGCAAAAGAATGCTTTGAATTTCAGAAAAATGAAGTGAAGAAGGACAGATTCTAAAGCTTGCGTTTCAGCATCTCCGCATTTGAGGCGTGACTGAGAGCGGTGTCTTTGGAGATTATCCCATCTTTGTAAAGCCTCAGCAGATTTGCATCTGTAGAGATCATATCCTCTGTGGTGGAGGAATAGATAAGTCCCTCAATCTGTGGCACCTTGTTATCACGAATCATATTACGGATGGCAGGTGTCACTTTCATTATCTCAAATACAGGTACCAGCCTGCCGTCTGTGGCAGGCACCAGCTGCTGAGTCACTACTGCCTGCAGGCACATAGAAAGCTGTACGGCAATCTGCCGTTGCTGGTTAGAGGGAAACACATCGATAATTCGGTCGATGGTATTGGCAGCGCCTATGGTATGCAGCGTTGAAATGATAAGATGGCCTGTTTCCGCGGCAGTCATGGCCACGTTGATGGTCTCATAATCTCTCATTTCCCCCAGCAGAATCACATCAGGACTCTGGCGCAGGGTGGCTCTGAGGGCTGTGACATAGCTTTCCGTATCTGTATTAATCTCTCTTTGGCTTACAATGCTTTTTTTATGGCTGTGAAGAAATTCCAGAGGGTCCTCAAGGGTCATAATATGACGTGCCAATGAATTGTTAATGGCGTCAACAATGCAGGCCAGAGTCGTTGACTTGCCGCTTCCGGCAGGGCCTGTGATGAGCACAAGGCCTTTGGAGAGCTGGCCCAGGCGTATAATGTTGGCAGGGATTCCCAGATCCGTGGGGTTTGGAAGCTGGAAGGTAATAATCCTTACAACAGCAGCCAGGGAACCTCTCTGTTTATATGTGCTCACACGGAAACGTGACATTCCTTTGATAGAAAAGGAAAAGTCGTCATCCCCGCTTTCCATAAACGGTCGGATCTCCCGGTTATCTGCTAATTTATAGATACTTCTGATGATTTCTTTGGTATCAGGGGGGAGCAGCCTCTGCTCCTCATGCACCAGGACCCCGTTGATTCTGTAAGAGAGGGGGAGGCCGGCGATGATAAAGATGTCAGAAGCTCCTTTCTGTGTGGCGTTTCCTAATAATTCTAATACATCCATAGAGTTATCCTTTCTGATTCAATTATTCCCCTTCCGGATCCAGAAGATTCAGAGAATCATCAGGTTTCCAGTCTTTCACAGAAACTTCCTTCCAGCTGATAATTCTGCAGAGGGGATCCTGCAGCTGTCTGGGGAAGACAACTTCCAGATCGCACTCTAAAATAAAATCCTCATTGACCGGGATTTGGTAAGAGATGACAGGTGCCCGGGAGGGATCCGGGAATTTTGCCCGGACTCCTTCCATATCCTTAAGTGCTTCATAGGCATCCTGGTAGTATTCGGCGGGAGTATCGGCAGGAATTTCTGTAAGGGCAGTCTGTATCTCTGCCAGAAGCTCCTCTCCTCTATTGCAGGCAGTGTAATAGTCAGATGTTCTGTCTGCAATTTTTTCGGCATAAGTAAGGCTTGCCCTGGAACTTGCCAGTGACAGCATAGCGAAGGTTACCAGACATAGTATTATAAAGATGACGAGTATGGAAGAGGTTCCCATAGTAACAACAGGTTGTTTCTTTTTCTCCATGACATGTCCTTTCTGCAGACGGTTTTGTTATCGGGCGAGAGACAGATAACGGTTAACGTCCAGCTCATAGATACAATCCTTGCCCCGGATATCTGTTACCTCTATGTGGGAATACAGCATCTGCGGCTGAAAAGACAGATCCGCCCGAAGCAGGTATTTGGCATCTTTCTTTTTGCAGAAGTCCCACTCACTATCATAGTAGAGCCGGAAGCCATGAGTGTCAACAACGGCGTCGGGCAGAAATTCGCTGACTGCGGAGGAACTGCAGTCGGTAGTACGGATCACCTCCGCAGCACTCTGGGCCTGGCTGACTGCCTGGTTCAGATCTGCGGCCTCTCTGGTGAGAAGATGGGACTTCACAAACAACTGAACACAGACTGCGCTGGCCAGTGAGAAGAATAAAATTGCGATCATGAGTTCCATAAGGAACAAACTGGAACGTTTTGCCGGATTATGAGTTTTCATTTGATTACTCCTCTGGGATATTCAGGAACTATGGGTTCCTATGAGAAGGGAACTTTTGCTGCCGCCCGTATCTTCCACAGTAAAGCGGTACAGATTCTGTCCCAATTCTTCTACAGTAAAATCATTCACGGTAAGTATTTCCTGGCCGCTGCCGTCGGGTACAACAGCCCCCTCTTTTGTGTATAACTCCTTGAGCTGTCTTCCTTCGTAGAGATAAATATAAGTGATATACGCAGTATCCTCAATCTCCTGTCGGATTACCAGGGCCTGGTGGCCCTGAAAACTGCCCACGCTTACATTCCCGCTTGTATCATTCTGTCTGATTTTTTCCGACAGATACGTAAGAGCAGTGCTCCGGGTATGATACGTATTCGATTCTGATACTGCGGACTGATAGACATCCGCCCCCATAATAACTACCATCAGGGCGGAGGCTGCAAATACACAGAAAAGCGCCAGTGTAAATACCAAATCTACCACATGGTTTCTTGATGTTCTTATGTTCATACTGTGCCTCCTCATTCCTGTCTGGAAATAACTGTGATATCAGGCAGAATATTGGATCCGGTGACCTGATAGTCCACATAGAACCGGCTGCTGTCATAGGTAATCCCATAGTGTTCTTTCAGGTATTCCAGGCTTTCCGGGTACGTGCCTTCTGCTGCATAGCACCGCACTACTGCCTGAGACAGAGCTGTTTTCAGGCTCTTTTCCTGCTCTTTCAGGGAAATCCTTGAGATAGAAGTAACTCCTGTATAGAATAAGAGCAGAATTCCCGCAAAAATAAGAACGGAAAGCCACAGGTTTCTGGTATTAGGTTGCTTTTTATGCTGAAATCGGGCCATATGCCTTACCTCCTAATTGCTGCATTGCGGTTCCTACAGGGCTATAGACTGGACATAATACCCATAAGCGGCAGAATTACAGACAACAGAATCATACCTACAATAATAGAAAGAACAGCTACCAGAGTAGGCTCCAGTACCGAAATCATCCGGTTTATATGGGAATCTACTTCCTCCTCGTACAGGGAGGCTATTTTATCCATAACAGTTTCCAGGGCACCTGTTTTAAACCCCACGGAGATCATCCGGGAATACAGTCCGGTAAAGAGATGTGAATCTGCCAGGGCCTGGGAGACATCAACGCCGGTATCCATTAATTCCATACAGTTTTTTATCTTGTCCGTCACTTTCGGGTTATCTGCAAGGGCAGATGCCAGTTCCATACTCTGGTGGGTGTCTAGCCCGCTGCTGAGTGTAAGAGCCATACCTCCTGCAAACCGCCCGGAGGCCATCTTTTCCCAGAGATCTCTGGTGAGGGGAAATGCGCTGAGAAAGGCGGTCAGCCTTTTTTTGCCGGATTTACCCTTTGCAAAATAAAGATATATAAGGAAGAGGGCAACAAGAATTCCAATAAATACATAGGAGTACCTTCCAAGAACCTGTCCCAGGTTCATAAGACCTCTGGAAAATCCTGTCATTTCCTGTCCAAGCTGAAGAAAAACCTGGTTGAAGATAGGCAGTACCTTAACAATTAATACTACGATAATAATCAACATCATACCGATCATAATAAAAGGATAGGTAACAGCACTTTTTATAGACTGGGCCACAGATTCCTCCCTTTCATAATATCGGCTCAGGGAGTCCATGACCTCGTCCAGACGCCCGGACTGTTCCCCCAGTTCTGCCATGTGAAGCATATGAGAGGGAAATGCTCCCGTCTCTGCCAGGGCCTCCCGAAAGTTTCCTGTGGACTGCAGGGTATTGCAGATGATCCGGAGAATCTCCTTCTCCTGACTGCTGCCGGCATCCTCCAGCATAATGGTAATCCCCTCAACAGAAGAAATTCCGGCTTTTAAAATCATAGCCATCTGACTGCAGAAGGAAGACAGCTCTGTATTTGTCAATGGCTTGATGCGGGTATCCTGTGCCATATAATCTCCTTTCCAAAATCTTCGATTAACAGTTAATAAGAATATTGGAGCGTGTAATTACTTCCGTCCCCAATATACTTTTTCAAATCTTTTGCGCCGTTGCTGGCTGCAAGCGTGGGATCCATGAGTTCCCAGGACTTACCGTCAAAATGAATAATATTATCCACCCACCCGATTTCGTCCAGATACGTACTGATCCAGGCATGCTTCAGCTCCTGGGTGTAACCGATCTCCAGTTTCGTCGGAATCCCCTGGGAACGGAACATAGTAGTCATAAGTGAAGCATAGTCAAAGCAGATCCCTTTTTTGGTCTCCAGTGTTTCATCCACATCAGGAAGATATCCGCTTTTTACGTTATCCGCTTTTTCTTTATCATACTTGACATCTCCGATTACAAAATCATAGATCTTTTCTACCACTTCCAAATCAGAATAACAATTCTCCGCCAGGGAGGCAGCTTTTGCCACCGCCAGGGAATCAGCAGTGAAGCGCACATACTGATTGGGATACAAAAACGGGGAAAATTCATCGCTTAACGTAACCTCCAGAGGCTGGGAGAATGCAGTGGCATACTGGTCATCTACTACATGCTCCATAATGTCCACCTGGTATGTGCCGTCTCCACCGGGCAGGGGAAAGACATCATAATCTCCGTTTAGTGACAGTGTATACTTATATACCGTCTGATCCGGCAGGGTGAGAAGAACCTTTACTAATTCACAGGTACCGGTATACTTCACCATCACATATCCGTCAGAGGTATGGGAGGCATCGATGACAACAGAATCATCTCCGTAGGTCACAGTTCCATCAGCCACAGGGGTCAGTATCTGAGGAGTGTTATCTCTGGGTGGACCTTCTGGCTGAGACTCTGTTTGCTTTTCTTTATGACTGCAGCCAACAAAAAGGCAGAGGGCAAGTAAAAGAATGGTTATTCTGTATTTGCCGCGGTACTTGCATCTGTCCATGAATCAGCCTCCTACCTGTTTGTTATAAATATCCTATTTGAACTATTTTAACACAGATAAAAAATAAAAAAAATACTTTGTAAATACTATTGACAAAACCATATTATATAACGTATAGTATTAAATATAAAATAATATTACAAAAAAAATAATAATATATTTTTTATAATGATTGGAAAGGAGTGGTTTTATGGTATTTAATACAGGTGCCGCCTTGCTGGACGCAATTGTGCTGGCCGTTGTATCCAGAGAGACAGACGGTACATACGGATATAAAATCACCCAGGATGTACGCCAGGTTCTGGAAGTATCAGAGTCAACGCTCTATCCTGTATTGCGCAGACTTCAAAAAGATGCATGTCTGGAGGTCTATGATATGGAATACGGAGGAAGAAACCGAAGATATTATCAGGTAACAGAAAAAGGAATCGCGCAGCTGGATTTATACAGGAAGGAATGGAAAAACTATTCCGGCAAAATTACGCAGATGTTCGAGGGAGGGAGAGTATAATGAACAGAATTGAATTTATGAAGCAGCTTGAGCGGCTGCTCTGGGATATTCCGGAACAAGAGTGCCGGGATGCCATAGATTTCTACAACGCTTATTTTGATGATGCCGGCCCCGAGAATGAGGCGCAGGTAATCAGTGAACTGGGGAGTCCGGGGAAGGTAGCCGCGATTATCAAAGCGGATTTGAAGGGGAGCGCCCAGACAGAAACTTACGGAGAATATACAGAGACAGGATACCAGGATCACCGTTTTTCCGGGGGTACCCAGGTACCTGACAGGACGAATGTTATCCGTGAGAGAGAGGAAAGCGGCCGAAGGAGAAACCGGGGATATCAGGGCAGACAGACAAGGAGCGGAGGAAATCTGGCTCTGGTGATCGTGATTTTGGTATTTACAAGTCCCGTATGGTTGGGTCTGGCCGGAGGAATCCTTGGAATTGTGTTTGGCCTGGTGTTTGGAATCCTTGGAGTGGTTCTGGGGATTGGAGCTGGCTCCCTGGGACTTCTGGCCGGAGGAGGAGCGGTAATTGTTTCCGGGATCTTGAAAATAGCGTCCAATCCTGCAGTAGGGCTTGCCTCCTCAGGAGCCGGGTTCCTTATGGTGGCAATAGGCATAATGCTTCTGGTGGCTTTTCTCTGGGTAGTGGCAAAGCTTCTTCCTATGTCCCTTCGGGCTGTGGTTGGATTGTGCCAGAGGATTTTTCACCGTGGCAGAGGAGGTGACAAGAGATGAAAAAGTTTACTAAGATAAGCTTTATAGCCAGCGGAGTTCTTGCTGTGGTGGGGATTGCTTTCCTGATATCTGGTTTTGTCATGGGGGTAAGCTGGCAGGAAGTAGAGGATACCTTCGAACTTCACACTGCTGCCAGATGGATTGAAGATCACGGAGACATAATAGAGGGCAGTGAGGCATCTCACAGCTTTCCGGCGGCTGAGATTAAAAAACTGGAGATTGAGTTTAATAAAGGAGACCTGTATCTGTCAGAGACCGACGGTGATGAGATTCGTGTAAGTACCTTTAATGGAAAAGACAAGGTAAACCAGGAAAACGATACTCTAAAGATTGAGAGCAGAGGCCGGGTCAACAACGATAATACTATTGAAATAGAGATCCCCAGAGGAGTGAGCTTTGATGAAGTAGAACTTAAGATAGATGCAGGCAGCGGTCAGGTAGACTATCTGAAGACGAATGAACTGGAAGCTGAGGTCAATGCCGGCGATCTCACCTTTTATGAAGATATTGCAGCGGCAAAAGTCAATTTAGATGTGAATGCCGGAAGCTTAGACACAGAGCTGCTGGATGCCAAAGAAGTAGAGATAAAATGTGATGCGGGTTCTGTGAGCACCATACTCTCCGGAAGACAGAATGACTATCAGATTGAAATGAAAGGAGACCTGGCATCTGTAAGTCTGGATGGTTTTGAATACTCCGGACTGTCAACCAAAAAGCAGTGGGGAGATCCCAATGCGTCCAGAAAACTCGAGGCCAAATGCAATGCCGGGAGTCTGGACATAGAATTTGAACTTGATTAAAAAGCGATATATAGAAAGGGGAAATTTAGTATGAGTGAAAAAAGATTATACCGTTCATCGGCTAATTATATGCTTTGCGGGGTATGCGGAGGTATTGCAGAATATTTTAACATTGATCCCACACTGGTACGTCTGGCATGGGTGATACTCAGCTGCTTTGGAGGAAGCGGGATTATAGCATATATTGTAGCGGCTATTATAATTCCCAAGTAAGAGCGAAGATTTACGAACCGTCTGAATAAAGTACCATAAAAAAGGTCATACTCCAGTAAGAATATAAAGGAGTGTGACTTTTTTTATGGGAAAATCGAAGAAAAAGGAAGAAATTAAATTACATGAGCTTACACCCGAGGAACAGTTAAAATACGAGATTGCTGAGGAACTTGGGCTTCTGGATAAAGTAATGGAGACAGGGTGGAAAAGCCTGTCCGCCAAAGAGACAGGAAGAATCGGCGGATTGATTACGAAAAGAAAAAGACAGCTGAATCAGGGAAAAGAATCTTAGGCCGGATGGATTCGGAGTGTTAAATTTATATTGACACTCCGAATCCATTTGTCTTAAGATATAATTCAGTTAGAAGAATTTAAAACACGAAGGAGAATCTGCGTTATGAATGAGACCAGCAAACAACAGTCAGTTCTGGAAAGATTATTCCATTTAAGAGAGAATGGCACGGATGTGAAGACAGAAGTGATCGCGGGACTGACAACTTTTATGACTATGGCTTATATTCTGGCCGTAAACCCCTCTATCCTGAAAGAGGCAGGCATGGATCAGGGGGCTGTATTTACTGCCACAGCCCTGGCGGCCCTGGCGGCCACTTTGCTTATGGCAGTGCTTTCGAATTATCCCTTTGCTCTGGCCCCGGGAATGGGGCTGAATGCCTACTTTGCTTTTACTGTAGTGATCGGTATGGGGTACAGCTGGCAGGAAGCACTGGCTGCGGTATTTATTGAGGGAGTAATCTTTCTGCTCTTGTCTCTGACAAACGTCAGAGAGGCAATCTTTAATTCCATTCCAATGTCGCTGAAATATGCGGTTTCAGCGGGAATTGGCCTTTTTATTGCTTTTATTGGCCTGCAGAACGCAAAGATTGTGGGAGCGGACCCTTCTACCTTGGTATCTTTCTTTTCTTTTACGGGTTCCATAAAGGAACATACCTTCTCTACGGCAGGGATTACCGTACTCTTGGCACTCCTGGGCACCATACTTATGGCAGTGCTCCTGGTAAGAAAAGTGAAGGGCGGTATTTTGTGGGGGATTCTGGGCACCTGGGCAGCCGGAATGGTGTGTCAGGCTGCGGGGCTTTACCGGCCGAATCCGGAGACCGGATTCTATAGTCTTTTTCCGGATTTCAGCGGTGGCATTGGGGTTCCGGGAATGGGGGAGACCTTTATGCAAATGGATTTTTCCAGGGCGCTTTCCCTGGATTTTGCGGTCATTGTGTTTGCCTTTTTGTTTGTTGATATCTTCGATACTCTGGGAGGATTGATGGGGATAGGAGCGCAGGCAGATATGCTGGATGAGGAAGGAAGACTACCCAGGATCAAAGGCGCATTGATTTCAGATGCATTGGGAACCAGCATAGGTGCAGTCTTCGGAACCTCTACAACAACTACATACGCGGAGAGCGCAACAGGGATCGCAGAAGGAGGGCGCACCGGGCTGACCAGTGTAGTGGTCGCCGTATTATTTGGTCTTTCTCTCTTTTTATCCCCGGTTTTTTTGGCGATTCCTTCCTTTGCCACGGCTCCGGCTCTGATTGCGGTGGGATTTATCATGGTAACCTCTATTGCCAAGATACCTTTTAAGGATTATTCTGAGTCGATTCCAGCCTTTGTCTGCGTTATGGCAATGCCGTTTTTTTACAGTATTTCAGAAGGAATCTCTCTGGGAATCATTTTTTACGTGCTGGTGAATGTGCTTAGCGGCAAGAGGAAAGAAAAGAAGATTAGTCTGCTTATGTATATTCTGGCGGCAATCTTTGTACTGAAGTATATACTTATCTGACCGGGAAGCTTATTCGCAGCCGGACAACTGCCCGCTTTCGGCCTGCCTTCAGGCGGGCCGAAAGAGTTTTTCCGGGATGGTATTGCATTATGAAAAAAATTGTGCTAGAATAATTCTTGTATAATTCCATATGCAGCATCCAGTGCACCTGTGTTGACCGCACAACATTGGTGAAAAGGGAATTAGGTGAGAGTCCTAAGCGATCCGGTCACTGTATTTGGGGAGCGATACTTTAGAAGTCCATTGTACGCAAGTATGAGAAGGAAAAGTAAAGCTGTGATCCATAAGTCAGGAAACCTGCTAGATGCCAAAGGTGAGACTTCCGTGCAAAGTTGAACATCCCTTTTATAATATCCGCAAGTATTATAATTGATGTATCTGCTTACCCGCTGGGAGAGCAGATTTTTTTATGGAATGCCAAAGGTAACGGAGCCTGTGTGAATTATGCATTGATTAAATGGCAAGGTGAGTTGCCCTGATTCAAGCTCTGATTTACTGCTATGCGATCCCTGTTGTTCCGCAACCAACAGGTCCGCAGATCCTCCGCGAAAGATCAGAATTGTTCGTGACCGAATCAGGGTGGACCCGCCCCATTTGCGGATGAGAAGAGAAGAAAAAGAGATTCCCTACTTGACAAACAGCAAAAAGCCTACTATGATAGGACGTAAGTTCAATAGGAAAAGGTTATGAGAAAGAGGAGTATATCTAAAGACCCTGTCAGAGAGGAAGGTTCACCGGCTGAAAAACCATCCCGGGAAGGTTAGATAGAAGGTAGCTTTTGAACCGGAGGGCTGAAGATTTTGCGAGTGGTTTCGTAGAGGGATTCATTGTAGAATTGGTAAGCCATCACGCCTGGTCTGCGTTAAAAGACTTAAGAGATATAGGAGAGAATGCAGTTCCTTCCTATAATAAAGGTGGTACCGCGCATCTGAGATAAGTATGACGCCCTTTACAACAATTGTTGTAAGGGCTTTTTTTATTACATAGGAAACTTTGTTTCCTATGTAATAAAAAACCCTCCGGGGGATCACACTGCGGCGGAAAGGAAGATGCTGTCTGCGACAGCCCGCCTGGTACAGGAATTGTATTTCCCAATACGCTCAGAAGAGTAAAAATAAGAAAAAGAGAAAATAATACCAAGGAGGCTATCCATGAGCAAAGAGTTAGCAAAGACCTACGATCCCAAGGGACTGGAGGATAGAATTTATCAAAAATGGCTGGATAACAAATATTTCCATGCAGAAGTAAACAGAGAGAAAAAGCCGTTTACCATTGTAATGCCCCCGCCAAATGTAACAGGGCAGCTTCATATGGGCCATGCACTGGACAATACGATGCAGGATATTTTAATTCGTTTTAAGAGAATGCAGGGCTATGAGGCACTATGGCAGCCTGGCACGGACCACGCGGCCATAGCCACCGAAGTAAAGGTCATTGAGAAGCTGAAAGAAGAGGGAATTGATAAAGACGATATAGGAAGAGACGCGTTTCTGAAACATGCCTGGGCATGGAAGGATGAGTACGGCGGAAGAATTATCAATCAGCTGAAAAAGCTTGGGGCATCCGCTGACTGGGACAGAGAGCGGTTTACCATGGATGAGGGCTGCTCCAAGGCAGTGGAAGAAGTGTTTATAAAACTCTATAACAAAGGATATATTTACAAAGGCTCCAGAATCATAAACTGGTGCCCCGTATGCCAGACATCGATCTCTGATGCAGAGGTAGAACATTCGGAGCAGACGGGCCACTTTTGGCATATCAGATATCCCATCGCAGGGAGCAGTGAGTTTGTTGAGATTGCAACTACCAGACCAGAAACAATGCTGGGGGACACAGCGGTTGCTGTGAATCCTGAGGACGAGAGATACACAGACCTTATCGGCAAAACCCTGAAGCTTCCTTTGACAGACAGAGAGATACCGGTCATCGGGGATCCATACGTAGACAAGGAGTTTGGAACTGGGTGTGTGAAGATCACCCCGGCACACGACCCCAATGACTTTGAAGTGGGAAAGCGTCATAATCTGGAAGAGATCAACATACTAAATGATGATGCAACTATGAATGACAGGTGCGGCAAATATGCAGGCATGGACCGCTACGAAGCCAGGAAGGCCATGGTGGCAGACCTTGAAGCGCAGGGGCTTCTGGTGAAGGTAGAAGAACATGTGCATAATGTTGGGACGCATGACAGATGTAAAACTACCATTGAGCCTATGGTAAAACCCCAGTGGTTCGTCCGCATGAAAGAGATGGCAAAACCTGCTGTGGAGGCGGTGAAAAAAAAGGAGTTGAAGCTGGTTCCTGAGCGGATGGAGAAATCTTACATGAACTGGATGGACAATATCCGTGACTGGTGCATCTCCCGGCAGCTCTGGTGGGGGCACAGAATTCCGGCCTATTACTGTGACAGCTGCGGAGAAGTGGCAGTATCAAAGGAAAAACCGGCGCTCTGTCCAAAATGCGGGTGTGCACATCTGACTCAGGACGAGGATACTCTGGATACCTGGTTCAGCTCAGCGCTGTGGCCGTTCTCCACTCTGGGCTGGCCTGAGAAGACGGAAGATCTGGAATATTTTTACCCTACCAATGTTTTGGTAACCGGCTATGATATCATATTCTTCTGGGTTATCCGTATGGTATTCTCCGGAATTGAACAGACTGGCCAGCTTCCCTTTGACACCGTAATTTTCCATGGACTGGTGAGAGATTCCGAGGGAAGGAAGATGAGCAAGTCTCTGGGAAATGGAATCGACCCTCTTGAGGTGATAGACAAGTACGGAGCAGATGCGCTGAGGCTGACACTGATCACCGGCAATGCACCAGGCAACGATATGCGTTTCTATTGGGAAAGAGTGGAGGCCAGCCGTAACTTTGCCAATAAAGTATGGAATGCATCCAGATTTATTATGATGAATCTGGAAAAAGCTGAATCGGCGGAAGAACCGGATCCTGCAGCGCTCACTGATGCGGACAAATGGATTCTCTCCAAGGTGAATACCCTTGCAAAAGACGTAACAGAGAACATGGACAAATATGAGATGGGCATTGCTGTACAGAAGGTCTATGACTTTATCTGGGAAGAGTTCTGCGACTGGTTTATTGAGATGGTAAAACCAAGGCTTTACAGTGACGCAGATGAGACGAAAGGGGCGGCTCTTTGGACCCTGCGGACAGTGCTTACCAATGCGCTGAAGCTGCTGCATCCCTTTATGCCCTTTGTCACAGAAGAAATCTACTGCACGCTCTGTCCGGAGGAGGAATCCATTATGATCTCCAGCTGGCCTGCATTCAGAGAAGACTGGAGATTTGTTGAGGAAGAGAAGAAGGTAGAATTGATAAAAGGGGCTGTAAGGGAGATTCGGAATGTGAGAACGCAGATGAATGTTCCTATCAGCAAAAAAACAAAAGTGTTTGTGGTTTCAGAGAAGGAGGAGGTGCTGGACACCTTTGAAAAGGGCAGGGTATTCTTTGCTACCCTTGCACATGCCAGCGATGTTCTGGTACAGAAGGATAAAACAGGAATAGGAGAGGATGCAGTCTCAGCAGTAATCCCTGATGCGGTAATTTATCTTCCCCTGGCAGAACTGGTAGATATAGAAAAAGAAATTGAGCGTCTGAAAAAAGAACAGGAGAGGCTGACGAAGGAACTTGCCCGTGTAAACGGTATGCTGAAAAACGAGAAATTTATGAGCAAGGCTCCCCAGCAGAAGGTAGAAGAAGAGCGGGCAAAGCTGGAAAAATATACCCAGATGATGGAGCAGGTAACGCTGCAGCTGCGTCAGATGGAGAAATAGGAAAGGGCAGGCATGGCCTGCCCTCTAAGTAAGAGAGGTTAATTATGGAAAAATGGATAAAAAGACTGAATCTGGTGTCTGTCCCTCTGCAGATGCTGGCAGTGTGTCTGGGATACTTTATAATAGAAGCAATCTCCCGCCATTCTGTGGCCGAGGCTTATACATTCATGACAGAACGTCCTTTAGTCTTTTTGTATAATGCATTTTTAATATTTACCACTACGCTGATTGTCTATCTGGTGAGGAGACGTGTGTTCCTGCGCACTCTTCTTGCTATTTTCTGGATGGGACTGGGAATTATAAACGGAGTGCTGCTGTCTAACCGGGTTACACCGTTTACAGGACCGGATCTTCATCTGATTACAGATGCTTTTAACATTATGAATAAGTACTTGTCCCCCGGTCTCATGGTAGTGGCGCTCATCGGAATACTTCTTGCGCTGGCGGGACTGGCCCTGCTGTTTTTTAAGGGACCGAGATATCAGGGAACACTGAAATACAAATGGAATATCCCCCTGGTTCTTGCAGGGGTGCTGGCTTTTGCGGGGACAACCAAGCTTGCCCTGGAAAAGAGGGTACTGTCTAATTATTTTGGGAATATAGCCTTTGCCTATGAAGACTACGGTTATCCCTACTGTCTGGCTACAACACTGTTTAACACAGGGATTAGCTGTCCTAGAGAGTACTCGGAAGAGACCATTGCCAAGATTGAGGAAAGCGAGAATAAGCTGCCCGAAACCACAGAGAACAGGCCAAATATTATATTTCTCCAGCTGGAATCTTTCTTTGATCCCACATTGGTAAATTATCTTCAGTTTTCAGAGGATCCCATTCCTAATTTCCGCCGCCTGATGTCAGAATATTCCTCTGGCTACTATCGGGTCCCGTCGGTAGGGGCAGGGACGGCCAACACAGAGTTTGAGTCCATAACCGGGATGAATCTGCGCTATTTTGGTCCGGGGGAGTATCCGTATAAGAGCATTCTCAAGGAGAAAACCTGTGAGAGCGCTCCCTATGTACTGAAGGGGCTGGGGTATACCACCCATGCTATACACAACAACGAGGCTAATTTTTATGGAAGGCGATCAGTGTTCGCTAATCTGGGGTTTGACACCTTCACATCTGAAGAATATATGGATGAGCAGGATGAGGTAAATCCAAATGACTGGATGAAAGATAAAGTCCTCACCAGGCATATACTGGACTGCCTGAACTCTACAGAAGGCCCGGATTATGTCTATACGATCTCCGTCCAGGGCCATGGAGATTATCCCGAGGAACCAATGATTGACAATCCTGAAATTACAGTCACCGGCGGTGAGTCAGAGGCTGTGAATAACAAATGGGAGTACTATGCCAACCAAATTCATGAAATGGACGAATTTGTACAGGAGCTAATTGATGCGCTCTCTCAGCTGGATGAAGATGTTGTGTTAGTTATGTACGGAGATCATCTGCCCACTATGGGACTTACCGTTAAGGATGTCAAGAACCGCTATCTGTTCCAGACAGAGTATGTTATGTGGGACAATATGGGCCTGAAAAAGAAGGATGAGAATCTCTCTGCCTATCAGATGGCCGCAGAGGTTATGAATCGTGTGGGGATTCACGAAGGAAATATCTTCCGGTATCATCAGGCGCGGAGAAAAACAAAAAATTATCAGGTAGATCTGGAAATGATCCAATATGATATTTTGTATGGAAAACAGTATGTTTACGATGGGCAGAGTCCCTTTGAACGTACCAAGATTCATCTGGGTATTCATGATGCTACCATCTCTTCGATAGAGCCGGTGTCTGCCAACAGCTATTATGTGACCGGAACAAACTTTACCCAGTCTGCATTTGTGGAAATCAATGGGGAACTGGTAGAGACTACCTTTATAGATCCCAGGACGCTGCTCCTGAAAGATGTGGAGTTAAAGGATGGGGATGAGGTGGACGTGGCCATAAGAAGCAACAGCCCCACAAAAAAGGTGCTCACAAGAACAGAGCCGATTATCTACAGGATTCCTGTGGCGGATGTGAGCCCGGGTGATTTGACAGGGCAGCCTCCGGAGACTTTGCCGGAGGAGGGACTGACGGATGGCATGACAGACACGGGGCAGGAAGAACCCCAGAATCTGGTTCCTCCTGCAGAGTAAAAGAAACTTTAAGAGATACGACATAATTTGCTTGCATATTGCCACCGCTATATTATAATGGTAAAGAGCGACCAAAACGATACAGCGGTGGCTTTCAATTTAGTTTAACAGAGAAAAGAGAGGAAACAGCTTTGTTTACGTATGAAGAGGCAGTAGAATACATTGAGGAGATTCCTAAATTTACAAAGAAAAATAAGCTGGAACACACCAAAGAATGTTTAAGACGTTTGGGGAATCCAGGTTCTGATAAAAAAATCATCCACGTTGCAGGCACTAACGGGAAAGGGAGCGTCTGTGCCTTTCTGGCTTCTATGCTCCGGCAGGGAGGCTGTGTCTGCGGACTGTTTACATCCCCCCATCTGGTGGAAATCAATGAACGGTTCCAGATTGACGAGGTGCCTGTGGACAACCAGCTGTTTCTGGAGGCATTTATTAAGGTAAAAGAACTTTCGGACGAACTTCTGTCCGAGGGAAGTTACCATCCCACATATTTTGAATTCCTCTTTTTGATGGGAATGTGGATCTTTTGTAAGACAGATGTGGAATACATTATTCTGGAGACAGGGCTGGGCGGGAGGTTGGATGCGACGAATTCCATTGCCCGGCCTCTGGCCTGTGTCATCACATCCGTCAGTCTGGATCACACAGAATATCTGGGTGACACAGTAACTGCCATCGCAGGTGAAAAGGCCGGTATTATTAAGAACCAGGTACCTGTTATCTATGACGGCAATCTCCCTGCATCCTCTGAAGTAATCAAAAAGAGAGCGGAATCCCTGGAGAGTTTATCCTGCCCGGTGACAGAAGATCAGATTTCCATTCATAGAATTGCCGCCGAGGGCATTGATTTTTCGTGGAAGAGCGGGTATTATCAAGATGTGGCTGTCAGGATTCCTTTTATTGCCAGGTATCAGGTGATGAACGCCGCTTTGGCTATGAAAGTGATGGAGGTCCTGAAAGATATCCATAAAATACCGGTGGAAGCTCTGGTGGAGGGGATCGCAGTAACCAGATGGCAGGGCAGAATGGAAACAGTTCTGCCGGGAGTTATTGTAGACGGGGCCCACAATGAGGATGGGGTGGCACGCTTCGTTGAAACGGTGTCACATTTTGAAGAGGAATATCCGGTGACCCTGTTATTTTCTGCAGTATCGGATAAAGATTATGAGGACATGATTCGGGAAATTTGCAGCGGCCTTTCCCTCTCCGGGGTTGTAACCACCGAGGTGGGGGGATATCGGGCCGTCTCAGCCGGCAAACTGGCAGAGGTATTCCGGGAGAATGCCTGCGAAACAGTATATGCTTGTCCTAATATAGAACATGCATTTGAGAAGGCCTGTGACCTGAAAAAAGAAGGGATGCTTTTCTGCGCAGGTTCTTTGTATCTGGTAGGGGAGATAAAGGATTATATCAGGAGGAGAGTACATGATTAATTATGAAGAGGAGCTAAAGAAGTTTCAGCCCTGTCTGGATGTAGATGACGCAGAGGGAGTGATTTACAGCCGGGATTTGACAGATGTCATTGATATCTTAAAGGAAATTATGACAGAAACCAGCGGTAGTGACAGAGAATAAGGAGATGCTGAAATGAATTGTATGTTTTGTGGCGCTCCTTTGGGTGCTTCTGATTACTGCGGCAGCTGTAACCGCAATGTGGGAGCTCAGAAGAAGGCATTGCTCTTGTCAAATCTCTATTACAATCAGGGACTGGAAAAAGCACAGATCCGGGATTTGTCCGGGGCAATTGACTGTCTAAAGAGAAGTCTGAAGCTGAATAAGCTGAATATACAGGCAAGAAACCTGCTGGGGCTAGCCTACTTTGAAACAGGTGAGGTGGTGGCAGCTCTCAGTGAGTGGGTGATCAGTAAGAACATCCAGCCCCAGGGAAATCTTGCTGCTGAGTTTATCCAGAAGCTTCAGGGGAATCCCAACCGTCTGGATACCATTAATCAGACGATTAAAAAATACAATCAGTCTCTGCTTTACTGCAGGCAGGGAAATGTTGATATGGCTGTTATGCAGCTGAAAAAGGTCCTGGCCCAGAATCCTAAGCTGATCAAAGGGTATCACCTTCTGGCACTTCTCTATATCAGAGAACAGGCCTATGAGAAAGCTAGGAAACTGCTGAGAAGTGCGGCCAAAATTGATAAGACCAATACCACCACCCTCCGCTTTCTGCGGGAGGTGGACGAGCAGACCGGAAAGGTGACCAGTCTGGAACCCAGGTTCCGGGGACTGAGCCGAGAGAAGGAAGAAAAGAAAGCAGAGCGGTCTGTGTATTATTCCGGGAATGATCTTGTGATTCAGCCGCCTGCGTTTAGGGAGAGCTCTACGGTGGCCACGCTTCTGAACCTTGGATTCGGTCTGGTGGTTGGGGCTGCCCTTTTATGGTTTTTAATCGTACCGGGCAAGATCCAGAAAGTAAATCAGGAGGCGAATCAAAAGGTAGTGGAATACAGCGATCAGGTGGCTAGCCAGGCAGCTGAACTTGAGCGTCTGCAGAGCAGCATAGAAAGCTCCCAGAGCACAGTAGATTCGGCAAACGATCAGGTTGCACAGGCCGAGGAAAAGGCTGCCAGTTATGATAATCTGATGAAAGCTTCTGCTGCCCTGCGTGAGGAGAACTATACCACGGCGGCCAATGCACTTCAGAGTGTAAATCCTGACCTTCTGTCCATAGAGGCGAAATCTGTGTATGATACTGTGTTTGGAGAAGTGAAGACAACTTTGTACCGCCAGTACAAAAAGGACGGGGAGAGTGCCTATGAATCTCAGGATTATGCCACAGCTATAGATCAGCTCACCAAAGCCCAGGAGATTGACGCCAGTGATTACAATGTCCTGTATTATCTGGCTATGGCGTACAGGGAAACCGGAGATACGCAGAATGCCATTGCCCAGTTCCAGAAAATAATCGATACCTTTCCGAATACAAAGCGGGCCACAGACGCTAAGGATTATATGGAGGCCCTCGGAGGAACTCCGGGAAACGGGGACAGCGGTGAAGGAGACACCCAGGGAGAGGAGCCCCAGGAGGAGGATTCCGGAGACCAGCCGGAAGATACAGGGGACAACAGAGGTACAGAAGAAGGAGAATAAAGCTTACAGGAAGAAACAAAAAGAGAAACCTCGGATTAGGGGATGCACCAAACTGTGTGCATCTCTTTTTGTTGTACAGATACTTAAGAACCCGGAAAAACACATGAGAACAGTATAAAGCTTGTAGAAAAGGGGAAAGATGGGAATATGGAGGAATTTTTGCTTAAAAAAGGGAACTGTCTGATGGTTGCGGTTCCCGGAGAGCTGGATCATCACACCGCGGAGCCGATCCGCAGAGCGGTGGATAAAAGACTGGAAGAGGGAGTAATCCGGAATGTAGTGTTTGACTTCCGGAATACTACATTTATGGACAGCTCAGGGATCGGTATGCTGATGGGGCGTTACCGGCTTTTGCGCTATATGGGAGGTACAGTGACTGCGATCCACGTAAGTGACAGGATCCTGCGTATTATGCAGCTGTCAGGGATCCATAAATTTATAGAAATCAGCCAGGAAACTGTATGGACACAAAAAAGAAAGTGAGGGGAGCAGATATGGAAAATACCAATGAAATGATAATTGAATTTGACAGCCGTTCCTGCAACGAGAGTTTTGCGAGAGTAACGGTGGCAGCTTTTTGTACCCAGCTGAATCCGACGCTGGAGGAGATGACAGACATAAAGACAGCAGTCTCTGAAGCCATTACCAATGCTATTGTCCACGGGTATGAGGGGGAGATACATAAGATAAGGATAGAATGCCGTATCCGCGATAATGAGATGGAGGTAGGTATCATTGACCGGGGCAGAGGAATAGAAAATGTAAAGAAAGCAATGGAGCCGCTGTTTACCACGAAACCGGAGCAGGACAGGTCCGGAATGGGATTTGCTTTTATGGAGGCATTTATGGACGAGGTAACTGTGGATTCTGCACCGGGACAGGGGACGAAGGTGTGGATGAAAAAAAGAATAAGCAATAAGAATACACTGTTCGAATAGAAGGAGGAAATATGGACCATATCCTTGCCCTGATCGGGCGTGCGCACCAAGGGGATAAGGAAGCAAGAGATACATTAGTAGAGGAAAATATCGGATTAGTATGGAGTATAGTAAAGAGGTTTGGCAACCGTGGAGTGGAGATGGAGGACCTGTTTCAGATCGGAAGCATCGGACTGCTTAAGGCTATCGACAAATTTGACACGTCTTTCGATGTCAAATTCTCCACCTATGCTGTCCCTATGATTGCCGGGGAGATTAAGAGGTTTCTCAGAGATGACGGTATGATTAAGGTCAGCCGCTCCATGAAAGAGATCTCGTATAAAGCTTATGTAACCCGGGAAGAACTGGAGAGGAGTACAGGAAGAGAACCAACCCTTCTGGAGATTGCCAATGAACTTCAGGTAACCCAGGAGGAGCTTGTTATGGCAATGGAAGCCGGCTCCCAGATAGAATCCCTTCAGAAAACAATCTACCAGGGAGACGGCAGCGATATCTCTCTGGAAGAGAAACTGGAGGAAAAGAAGGATCATCAGGAAGCACTTCTCAACCGGTTGCTGCTGGAGGAGATTTTGGGTACCCTGGAGGCCCAGGACAGAAAATTAATTTATATGCGTTTTTTTCAGGAAAGAACCCAGTCAGAGATTGCAAAAGAGATGGGAATCTCTCAGGTGCAGGTATCCAGAATGGAAAAAAGGATACTTCAGTCTCTCCGGGGAAAGCTTTAGCTGCCTTACACATACAGCCTGCTGTGCGGTCTGCATCCTTTGATGCAAATCCCGGCAGGCTGTATTTGTATATTTTAATAGAAAGAAAGGCATACTACATGGAAGAAAAGTACCTGTAAGGGAGTGAAATAATGAGTGACACTTTATATATTCAAACTGAAAAAAATGTAGAGGTACACAGCCCGGATGTATATCTGCAGGATGTGGCAAAACTCTCCTGCTGCAACAGCAGTGTGCTCAACAGGAATAAGGTCAGAAAAATTTTTACCATACCGCAGGATAAGCCGGGCAGATATGTTGTTTCTGCCATGGATCTGATTGACGAGATACAGAAAAAAGAACAGAGCGTGGATGTGAACCACATCGGGGAGCCTAATTTTGTAATTACCTATGAGACTCAGAAACACAAACATGTGGCCTACAGCTGGTTTAAAACCGTATTAGTAAGCCTGGTGACCTTTGTGGGCGCGGCCTTCTCCATTATGACCTTTAATACGGATGTGGATACCTCGGGGCTGTTTTTCCATATTTATAAACAGTTCACCGGCAACATCTCCGATGGATATACGATCCTGGAGCTTACCTATTCTATCGGAATCGGCCTTGGGGTTATCTTCTTCTTCAACCATTTCGGAGGCAAACGACTGACGCAGGATCCCACGCCTATGGAAGTGGAGATGCGCCTCTATGAAGACGATATTGATACTACGATCATTGAGCAGGCAGAGCGAAAGGAGAATCAGTAAATGTGGTTAGTATCTCAGATTGCAGTTGGAGCCATCGGACTTGCAGGGGGGATGGTAGTGGCAAGCGGTCTGGCAGCTCTTATGATTGGGTTGGGGATTATTCCCAGGTATGCGGGGATTACTCACACAGGGGACAGGATACTGCTGTATGAGACCTGTACCATGCTGGGGACTATTTTCGGCAACCTCTTTTATCTTTACCGTTGGGAGCTGCCTGTGGGGACTATAGGGCTCTGTATTGTAGGACTGCTCTTTGGTATCTTTCTGGGCAGCTGGGTGATTGCACTGGGAGAAGTGGTTAATATATTCGCAATCATGGCCAGAAGAGTGGGACTGACCAAAGGCATCGGGCTGGTAATTGTGTCCATGGCAGCCGGAAAAATAATAGGCTCCATCCTTTTCTTTTTCTATGGATGGTAGAGAACTATATAAATCAGCGAGAAAGGACTTAAAACTATGGTTGATATAGCAAAAGAAAAAAAACAAAAAGAATATGAAAAGTATGTAAAAAAGGTAACACCAACCCACAGTCTCCCCCTAAATATGGCAAAGGCATTTCTAATCGGGGGGATCATCTGTACTCTGGGACAGGGCATACTCAATTTTGCACAGAGCCAGGGCCTGGATCAGGAGACAGCGGGAGCCTGGTGCTCTCTGATTCTGGTGCTCCTGAGTGTTCTGTTAACAGGGCTTAATGTATATGGAAAAATAGTAAAATTCGGAGGAGCAGGGGCTTTGGTACCCATTACAGGATTCGCTAATTCTGTGGCAGCCCCCGCCATTGAATATCAGAAGGAAGGGCAGGTCTTTGGCATTGGTTGCAAGATCTTTACAATTGCAGGCCCTGTAATTCTTTATGGGATATTTACCAGCTGGATTCTGGGACTGGCCTACTGGATATTAAAGACAGCAGGGATTGCATAGAGAGGAGAAGCAAAATGGATCAGACAAAAGGAAAACAGAGTATAGAGTTTCAGGAGGGAGTGCACATTCTCAGCGGAGCTTCTATAGTAGGAAAGAAAGAGGGGGAAGGTCCTCTGGGTTCTTGCTTTGATTTGATTGGGGAGGATCCAATGTTTGGATGTAAGACATGGGAGGATGCTGAGAGTACCCTTCAGAAGGAAACAGCACAGCTGGCCATAGGGAAAGCACAGCTGGAAAAGTGGCAGATTCGCACCATCTTTGCCGGGGATCTTCTGGCGCAGTCGATTGCGTCCTCCTTTGGCATTATGGATCTGGAGATACCTGTCTACGGCCTGTACGGTGCCTGTTCTACCATGGGGGAAGCGCTCTCTTTGGGGGCTATGGCAGTATCCGGAGGGTTCGGAGAGTATGTACTCTCCATTACATCCAGCCATTTCGGAAGTGCAGAAAAAGAATTCCGGTTTCCGCTGGAATATGGGAATCAGCGTCCCCTTTCCGCTACCTGGACAGTAACCGGAAGCGGCGCTTGTGTGCTGGGAAAGAAGGGGGGGAAAGCCAGAATTACTGGTTTGACCACGGGAAAAATTATGGACTACGGACTGAAGGACTCTCTGAATATGGGAGCTTGTATGGCTCCGGCAGCCTGTGACACTATTTATCAGAATTTTATGGACTTCAACAGAAGCCCTGAAGACTATGATCGCATTATTACCGGGGATCTCGGTGAGGTAGGGCAGCGAATCCTGTTTGATCTGATGGCGGAGAAAGGCTTTGATATTAAAAAGCAGCATATGGACTGCGGAATTGAAATTTTTGACAATGCAACTCAGGATACCCACGCTGGGGGAAGCGGATGCGGATGTTCTGCGGCCACCTTTGCCTCCTACATTCTGCCAAAACTGGAAAAGGGAGAGTGGAAGCGGATTCTCTTTGTGCCAACGGGTGCGCTGCTCTCAAAGGTGAGTTTCAATGAAGGACAGAGTGTTCCGGGGATTGCTCAGGCAGTTGTGGTGGAGCATTGTTAACAGATACAAAGTACTAAATTGTGAGAAGGAGAAATATTATGGATTATATCAATGCATTCTGGGTAGGAGGTTTAATCTGTGCGCTGGTGCAGATTCTGCTGGATAAAACCAAAATGCTTCCCGGAAGAGTAATGGTACTTCTGGTGTGCACCGGAGCCGTTCTGGGGGCTGTGGGAATCTACGAACCATTTTTAAAATTTGCCGGAGGAGGAGCCAGCGTACCGCTGCTTGGCTTTGGAAATGTACTCTGGAAAGGAGTGGAGAAAGCCGTCACAGAAAAAGGCTTTCTGGGAATTTTTATGGGCGGTTTTACTGCAAGTGCAGTAGGAATCAGTGCTGCCCTTGTCTTTGGATATCTGGCCAGTCTGATCTTTAAGCCGAAAATGAAGGACTAAAAATTACCAGAGGAAAAAAGCATGTACTTTTCCCGGTTAAAATAGTATAATGTCGATATATATAGACATTATACTATTGCCTGGAGAACAGGTGAGAGGAAAATAGGAGGAATGACACTTATGTTGCATGCGTTTTCCAGAACAGAATCTCTGATAGGAGAAAAAGGGCTGGACACCTTACTGCGGTCTAAAGTTGCCGTCTTCGGAATCGGGGGCGTTGGTTCCTATGTGGTGGAAGCACTTGCCAGAAGCGGGGTCGGTAATCTTACGCTGGTTGACAACGATGAGGTAGCGGTTACCAATATCAATCGTCAGCTGATTGCTCTTCGCTCAACGATAGGAAAATCCAAGACACAGGTAGCAAAAGACAGGATCATGGATATTAATCAGGATGCTGTGGTTCACACCTACGATACGTTCTACAGTGCCAGAACAGCAGATCTTTTTGATTTTAGTACGTTTGACTATGTGGTAGACGCCATTGATACGGTATCGTCCAAGATCCTGCTCATTGAGAAAGCGAAAGAAGCGCAGGTTCCTATTATCTCATCTATGGGAACGGGGAATAAACTGGACCCGTCCAAATTCCAGATCACAGATATTTCCAAGACGAGCGTCTGCCCATTGGCAAAGGTTATGCGTCTGGAGCTGAAAAAAAGAAAAATAAAGAAAGTTAAGGTGCTTTTTTCCACCGAGCTGCCTCAGAAGGACAGGAGGAAGAGGGGAGAACCACAGGAGACAAAAGGAAACACGAATCACCCCGTGCCGGGAAGTATCTCTTTTGTGCCCAGCGTGGCGGGCCTTTTGATTGCAGGGGAAGTGATTCGTGACTTGCTGAAGGAAAAAGAGCAGAATAAATAAAGACAGAGGGAAGCAGAGGTTAGACAGTTGAAGGAAAATATAGTAAATGAATTTTGCAGCATAGTAGGAAGCGATAACGTTTGGACGGATGAGCCTATGTGTAATCATACCACCTTCCGAATCGGAGGACCGGCGGATTACTATCTTTGCCCCCACTCCATTGAAGAGATACAAAGGATATTACATACCTGCCAGGAGGCGGAGGTGCCCTATTTTATTCTTGGGAACGGAAGCAATCTGCTGGTGAGTGATAAAGGCTACCGGGGAGCAATCATCCAAATCTACCGGAACCTGAGTGATATTCTGGTGGAAGGCACTCTGCTCACAGTAAAGGCGGGAGCACTGCTTTCCCAGGTCGCCAGAAAAGCTATGGAATATGGTCTTACGGGATTTGAATTCGCAGGAGGGATCCCCGGCACATTGGGGGGAGCGGTTGTGATGAACGCAGGCGCCTATGGAGGAGAGATGAAAGATGTCCTTCAGGAGGTGGTAGTGATGACCAATGAGGGAGAGGTATGCTGCCTGAAAGCGGAGGATTTGAAGCTTGGTTACCGGACCAGTATCATCAAAGAATCTGGATATATTGTTCTTGAGGCGGCCATCAGGCTGATGCCGGGGGAAAAAGAAAAAATCAGGGAAAGAATGAACGAGCTGCGTGACAGAAGGGTAAGCAAGCAGCCTTTGGAATATCCCAGTGCAGGCAGTACCTTCAAACGTCCCCAGGGATATTTTGCAGGGAAGCTTATCATGGATGCCGGACTGAGAGGGTTTGCAGTGGGAAATGCTCAGGTTTCTGATAAACACTGCGGTTTTGTGATTAATAATGGAAATGCCACAGCAGAAGAGGTGAGGGAGCTCATCCGTCAGATCGTTGAGAGAGTTTATGAGAATTCGAATGTAACCCTGGAACCGGAAGTAAAGTTTTTGGGAGAATTCTGACAGGAGGAGTAAAAGATGCGTTTTGTGATAGTGACTGGAATGTCCGGGGCCGGCAAGAGTACTGCTCTCAAGATGCTTGAGGATGCGGATTATTTCTGTGTAGATAATCTGCCCATCCCATTGATTGAAAAGTTTGCCCAGCTGATGGTTGCCAGCGAAGCCAGTGAGATACAAAAGGTTGCTTTGGGTGTGGATGTCAGAAGCGGCCAGGCATTGGGGGAATTGGAAAAGGTCCTGGAGGGGCTTACTCTGGCAGGGTTCAAGTATGAGATTCTCTTTTTGGATGCAAAGGATTCCGTGCTGGTTAACCGATACAAGGAGACCCGCCGTACCCATCCCCTCGCCGGGAATGGGCGGGTGGATCAGGGCATTGCCAAGGAACGTGTAAGGCTGGAATTTTTGAAGAAGCATGCGGATTATATTATCGATACAAGCTATCTCCTCACCAGGGAACTAAAAGGCGAGATTGACAAGATTTTTGTACAGAACCTGGAGTTTCGAAGCCTTGTGATTACTATACTATCCTTTGGATTCAAATATGGGATACCGGGTGACTCTGACTTGGTGTTTGATGTACGGTTTCTGCCGAATCCCTATTATATCGAGGAGCTTCGGCCCCTTACCGGAAATGATGAACCGGTCAGAGAATACGTTATGGGATTTGACGTGTCCCATGAGTTTTCTGATAAACTAGAGGATATGATACGGTTTTTAATTCCTAATTACATAATGGAAGGAAAAAACCAGCTGGTTATCAGCATTGGCTGTACAGGCGGGAAGCATCGTTCCGTAACTCTGGCCAATGAACTCTACAGAAGGCTTAGTCAGGAGACTGAATTTGCCCTGCGGGTAGAACATAAGGATATTACAAAGGATGCGTTCCGCAAAAAAATATAAGGCAGGTAATGAAGATGTCTTTTTCCGGACAAGTAAAGGAAGAATTATCCAGGCACATCAGTGAAGCCAGACACTGCCAAATCGCTGAGCTGGCCGCAATTATAGGGTTTTGCGGAAGGATTACACCTTCTGGCCAGGATGGATTTCTGCTGACTATGCACACAGAAAATGAATATGTAGCAAGAAAGTACTTTACATTATTGAAAAAAACATTTAATATAGATACTGATATCTGCGTCAGACAGAATCCATCGTTACATAAGAACAACGGTTATACCGTTTTGGTGGGTACGCCGGAGGATACTGTACGTGTACTTCAGGCGGTGAAGATACTGAGTTCGGATATGCAGATAGCACCTCACCATAATCTGGTGAACCAGATGGTAGTTCAAAAAAGCTGTTGCAGACGGGCATTTATCAGAGGTGCGTTTTTGGCATCAGGGTCTCTAAGCGATCCTCAGAAGTTTTATCATTTTGAGATAGTCTGCAACACCAGAGAGAAAGCGGTGCAGATGCAGGAACTGATATGCAGCTTCGGCGTGGATGCTAAAATTGTAGGCAGAAAAAAGTATTTTGTTGTCTACATTAAGGAAGGCGCCCAGATCGTAGAGATTCTGGGGATTATGGAAGCCAATGTTTCTCTCATGGATCTGGAAAATGTGAGAATACTAAAAGAGATGAGAAACAGCGTCAACCGTAAAGTAAATTGTGAAACTGCTAACATAAACAAAACAGTGAGTGCGGCAGTTAAGCAAATAGAGGATATTAAATATATCCAAAAAACCATAGGATTTCATGAGCTCCCGGAGAACCTGGAAGAGATAGCTAACCTAAGGTTAGAATATCCGGAAGCCACCTTAAAGGAACTGGGGATGTTGTTATCACCTCCCGTTGGGAAATCCGGAGTGAACCATAGACTTAGAAAGTTGAGCAGCATGGCAGAAGAGTTGAAAGGACACAAGGAGGAGTAAGTATGATCAGGAAACCAATTACTATCAAAATCTCAAACGGCTTAGAGGCGCGCCCTATTGCATTATTAGTACAGGTTGCGAGTCAGTATGAGAGCAGCATCTACGTAGAGAGTGAAGCAAAAAAGGTCAATGCCAAGAGCATTATGGGAATGATGAGTTTAGGATTGGATTCAGGAGAGTCTGTTACAGTTTCTGTTGAAGGAGCAGACGAAGCAGAAGCTATGGAGAGTATTGAGAAATACTTGAGCAGTAAATAAGATATCGGAGAACAAAACGACTGTCGAATAAGAGCATTCTCGCAGGAATCAAGAGTATTAAACTTGATTCTCCTGCGGGAATGTTTTTTTGTTATTTTCTTGTCACCTCGTTTTTCTGTATTCTGACATAGACATATGTTCCATTTCTTTAAACAGTTTCTGGAGTGACTTTGGAGAGGAAAACCCCACAATATGGGCGATTTCCTCAATCGAGTAATCTGTATTGCACAAATAATCTTTGGCATATTCCATGCGCAGTATGCTTAAAGTCTTGCTGAAGGTGGTTCCGAATAAGGATTGGAATACTCTGTTTACATGTCTGGGGGCAATATTCAAATGTGCTGCTACACTGTCTATGGTGATCTCGTGCTGGTAGTTCATATGGATATACTTGGAAGCCTCCAGTCCTAAGTTGAGTATGCCGTCAGGCTTTTGCTGTGACGATACTTTATCATTAATATGCCGAAGTGCCTGTATAAAAAACTGATAAAATAAAACATTTGTAACAGAAGCCCAGCCAATCCTTTTTTCCTTCATTTCATTCCATATTTGATTCAAAAGCCTGGTGCCATGGAAGGTTTCCCTGGACAGCAGATACTTCTCATGAACGATCAAATCCAGCACTTGCTGGATTTCTTTATATTCCAGAGCTCCAAACAGCGATTTCGAGGATACTTTGGAGACAAAATCGAAGATAATTACAAAATATTCCTTTTTCTCATTTGGTTCATGAAACACATGGTGATTGATATTGGGAGAAAGATAAAGAACCTCTCCGGCAGAAAGGGTCAGTTCCTGCTCCTGTACCAGAACGTGCAGACGGCCGCTTGTTACATAATAAATTTCATAGTATGGGTGATAATGGCGGAATTCTACTGTAGAACTGTTCAGCTTTTCTGCGTATTGAATCATAAAATCGAAATCAGGCATGGTGACAGAGGTTATGTATTTTTGGTATAGATTATCAGGGTTATAGATATTATCCAATCGGAATCACCTCACTGGCATTTTGTTTACAAAATTATGAGTGAATTTTAGCACAAATAAACAATAAAGTAAATATAAATGACAGAAAAGAGACATATTAGAGAAATATATGTCTCTTAGGTCAATTGAATTTAGAAATAATAGCTAATATAATTCATATATCAGAGAAAAATATGTGCACAATGTTCTGCGGAACGGGATGCAGCTATTATGGAGGTATGGAAATGGCTAAAATGAGACAACTATGGTTTGTGGCGGAGAATACAGTAGAGGTGCTGGAGGTAGATATCCCGCCTGTGCTTCCGCGCCAGGTGAAGATTAAGATTGCCTATGCGGCTCTCTGTGCTACAGATGTACATCAGGTTACGATGGGGGTGTTGGATGCGAAACCACCCATGGCGCTGGGGCATGAAGCGGCAGGAATTATTGAGGAAGTTAGTCCGGAAGCGGCTGCCGCGGGTTATCAAGTGGGGGATAAGGTGGCATTATATCCAGTAACCAGCTGCGGTATATGCGAACAGTGCAAAAAAGGTATGCCTCAGTATTGCATTCATTCCCAGACAACCGGTGCATTCGCAGAGTATGTGGTTACCGATATTAGTGCAGTCTTTAAGATTCCTAAGGATGCCGATCTCATGCATTATAGCTTGGTGGAACCGGCAAACTGCACGGTGCGGGCGCTGGACCTTGCACCTATCCGTCACGGGGCAACTGTAGCCATAGCAGGTGTGGGTGGGATTGGATCTATTATGCTGAATATGATTCTCCTCTCAGGAGCATCTAAAGTGACCGCCATTGATCCGGTGGAGGACAAGAGGAGTATGGCGCTGGACATGGGAGCCTTGCATGTGATAGATCCCTTTCATGAAGATGTGGAGGCGAGAGCTATGGAGATAACCGGGGGAGAGGGGTTTGACATGGTTTTTGAGTTCTCGGGCTCTCCGAAGGCAGCCGAAACTCCTTTGAAAATACTGGCTAAATGTGGAACGGCAGTGTATTTTGCGGTATTTCCTCCAACCTTTGAAATGCCTCTGAACTTATATGACTTATACAGGAAGGAAGGCCGGATACAGACTGTATTTACTACAACGTCTATTATGAACAGAACGATAAATCTGATTCCGAGAATGCAGCTGGATAAAATAATTGGAAAAGTAATGCCTCTTAGGGAGGGAGCGGAGGCTTTTGCTCTATTTCATAAATCTATTTATCCTAAAATTCTGCTGGACTGCTCAAATTAGGAGGATGACTGCATGGGTACAAAAACAGAGAATAAAGAAAAACTATCTGCGTTTCGTGTAATTGGCTATGCCTCAGGAGACTTTGCAAACAATTTCAGCTGGGCGCTTGTATCAGGCTATCTGTTGTATTTCTGGACCGATGTTGCGCTTATTCCTGCGGCTCTCTGCGGCACCTTCATGCTTCTATCGAAAGGGATAGATGCTGTCAGCGATCCCATTGTAGGGGCATTGGCAGACCGGACAAAGTCTAAGTGGGGAAGATACCGCCCCTGGATTATATTTGCAGCGGTTCCTATGCTGATTTTCAATATCATGAGTTTTACAGTGTTTCCTTCTGACAATGTAACTGTGCGGGCGGTGTATGCTTTGGCAGTTTATGTGGTTTTAGTAATCGCTTATACCTGTGTCAATATTCCATATTCCGCTATGCCAGCCGCCATAACCAGGGATGACAATGAACGCTCCAAGCTGTCGAGCTGGCGTATGACAGGAGCTTTTATCGCAACCTTGATACTGTCTCAGGGGGTACTGAGGGTTGTTAATTTTGCAGGCAAGGGGGATGAGGCGAAAGGCTATTTTTATGCGGCCATAATCTTTTCTGCCATAGCTTTTCCTATCTATTTATTCTGTTTTAAGACGACAAGAGAGACGGTTGACATTCCCATGACAGAAGAAAAGATGGGCTTAAAAGAATATGTGAGGGTTTTAAAAGGTAACCGTCCGGTATACATATTGATTATATCCTTTGTGTGCTGGGGATTCTACGAGGCAGCGATTGGGGCTGTGAGAATGTACTACTTTAAGTATTATGTAGGAGATGCCAATTTGTTTATGCTGAACTCAAGCCTGATGTTTCTGGGAAGAGTATTTGGAACATATTCTCTGGCTTTTCTGGTAAAAAAAGTTTCCAATAAGAGAACGCTTCCTCTAATTGGGTTTATGGCCAGCGGAATACTAATGGTAATTATGAACTTTCTGCCGGTACATTCTCAGACAGGTCTGAACTTTTATCATTTTATGACATTCCTAACAGGAATTGGCGGGGGGCTTGGCCTTGCTTCCCTTTTTGGAATGGTGCCGGATTGTTCTGAATACACACAATATAAATATCATACCCATGCCATTGGGTTTATCTCAGCGTTTATCAACTTCGCTTTTAAGCTGGGGATGGCATTTTGTACTGCTTTTATAGGATGGATCTTAAGTGCTCTGGGATATATGGCAAATGCAGAGCAGAATACTTCTGTGCTGACTGCCATTAATCTGACAATGAATGGAATCTGCGGTATCCTGCTCATAGGGGCAGCTGTAGCTCTGATTTTCTATGGGATTGATAAAAAGAGCTATGCGGCAATGAGAAGGGAGATAGAAAAGAAAATAGAAGAGAGTCATGAACTATAGAAACTATGGGGAAGGGGTTGTCCTGACAATGTTATTTCGGGACAGCCCCTTGTGTGCTTTTAGATTATTCGGCATCCTTCTGGCGGAACCAGTAAGTATAAAAATCTTCGTATCCTAGAGCAGAATACAGGCGTTTGGCCGGTTCATTGCCCTTTACTACCTGGAGGTATGAGGAGGAGGCTCCCTGACGGATGCCTTCCTGAATGATTGCTGTGCAGATTGCCTGCCCCCAGTGCCTTTTCCGGTACAGCTCTTCTACGTGAATGGCATACAGGCCAATGTATTCCCGGTCCAGTATCCCAAGTCCGGTGGCAGCTATCTGGCCGTCAACTTTGATAGAGGCGGCAATGGTATCTTTAGGGATGGCCCGGTACATAGAGGGAACAATGGAGCGGTGAATGGGGTTGGTGGTTCCTTTCAGGCGGAAAAGCCCCTGGATCCATTCGGCGGGGATATAGTGATCCAAATGCACGTCACAGGACGGAGGGGTGCAGGAAAATTTCTCCAGATCCATAGTCATTACTTCTGTTATATGACTGATGTTGTATCCACTCTCTGCCAGCATCTGGTCAAACGCGCTGTCTACAAGAGGGCTGATCTTAAAGATGGTCGGTGTGCCCCAGTCTTCATAGATACTTTCACAGTAGTTTATCTTTTCCCTCAGGGGGATAGTGGATGGGCCCAGCTGCTCCACACTGTTGGTGCGGTGGGTATAAAAATATGAAAAGCGCAGAATCCAGCTGTCGTATATCTGCATTTGATGAGAAGGCCAGGCATTCAGAGAAAGGTCCTCGATCATTTTTATCTTCCGTTTCATAATAGTTCTCCCTCATTTGATTGTAAGAGCAATTCTATCCACATTATAGAATAGGCGTCGGAAACTGGCAAGTATAATCTTAAGCACTCCGGTTACTTGCGGGAAGGGGGAAAAAAGGATATAATCAGATAATATGAAAGAAAGGCAGGTTATTACATATGGATATTAAGAATGCGTGGATTAAGTATAAGGGGAACGAGCGGGAGAAAGTCATGAACTTTGCGGAGGGCTACAAAAACTTTCTGTCTGCCTGCAAGACAGAGAGAGAATGCGTAGACAGAATCATAGAGGAGGCCAGGGAGCAGGGATATCTGGATCTGGAGGAAGTGATCCGCAGGGGGGCATCTCTCAAATCCGGGGACAAGGTATATGCCAATAACATGGGGAAAGCCCTGGCGCTGTTTCAGATTGGGAAAAAACCTTTGGAGGACGGCATGCGGATTCTGGGAGCTCATATTGATTCTCCCAGACTGGATCTGAAACAGAACCCTCTCTATGAAGAGGGAGAGCAGGCGCTTTGGGAGACACATTATTACGGCGGAGTAAAAAAGTATCAATGGGTTACCCTTCCCATGGCTGTCCATGGGGTTGTGGTGAAAAAGGATGGTACCAGGATAGCGCTGAATATCGGGGAAGGTGATGAGGATCCGGTGGTTGGGATCTCAGATCTGCTTATTCATCTCTCCGGAAAGCAGCTTGCGAAAAAGGGAAATGAGGTAATCGAAGGGGAAGATTTGAATGTTCTTGTGGGCAGCTGCCCGGTTTCTGAGGAAGAAGACGAGGAAAAAGAGCCGGTGAAGGCCCGGGTGCTGCAAATTTTAAAGGAAACCTATGAGATAGAAGAAGAGGATTTCCTGTCAGCAGAAATTGAGATTGTGCCGGCAGGGCGGGCCAGGGACTGCGGCCTGGACAGGAGCATGATTATGGCTTACGGCCATGACGACAGAGTATGCGCCTATCCTTCCTATCAGGCCATGTTCCAGGTGAAGGATCCGGAATATACTTCTGTGTGCCTTCTGGTAGACAAGGAAGAGATTGGGAGCGTAGGGGCAACGGGAATGCAGTCCAGATTTTTTGAAAATATGGTGGCGGAAGTCATGAATGCTGCAGGGGAGTACAGTGAATTGAAGGTTCGCCGGGCTTTGAGCCGCTCCAGGATGCTTTCATCTGATGTGAGCGCTGCATTTGATCCGAATTACCCGCAGGTAATGGAAAAGAAAAATGCTGCTTTTTTGGGAAAAGGAGTAGTTTTTAACAAATATACCGGTTCCCGGGGGAAATCAGGATCCAACGATGCCAATGCAGAATACCTCGGGAGTCTCAGGAAAGTTATGGATGACAATCAGGTAACCTTTCAGACCGCAGAATTGGGGAAAGTAGACCAGGGCGGGGGAGGAACGATAGCCTATATCCTGGCTAATTATAATATGGAAGTGATTGACTGCGGCGTCGCTGTTTTGAATATGCATGCCCCCTGGGAGATTGCAAGCAAGGTGGACATCTATGAGGCATACAGGGGCTATCAGGCATTTCTAAGAGACATGTAATGGATATCGAAAACAGCAGAAAAATGTTGGGAATGGAAGTTTGGGGTGTACAGATTCTCATTTCAATGGTAGTATAATACTGTATGATGCAAAATGAAAACAACGAGGAGAAAAAAACATGTCAAAGTTTCTGAAATTTATAGTAAACCTGATTGTGATATGTGTGGTCCTGGTAGCAGGGATGCTGATTGTTCCGCCTCTTTTAGGGGTGGATACCTTTATGATAGATGATGTGAGTATAGATTCGAACCTTCCTATGGGATCCGTGACTTACGCCAAGAGGGTGAAAAGGGAGAACCTTTCAGCCGGAGACAAGATTATGATCCAGGACGGAAAGCAAATCTATGAATACCAAATCGCGGATATGGATGCCACCGCGGGTTCCTATACTCTGAAGAATCCGCGCAATTCCAAGTCAGAAGATCAGACTGTAGCACTTACTGCCACGGTGGCTAAGCCGGTTTTGACCGTGCCCTTTATCGCTTATGCGGTAATGGCTCTCCAAAGCAAGGAAGGGCTGATTATCATTGGACTTGGTGTTATATTTCTCATTATTCTTTTCGTGCTGGCTGAGCTGTGGAAAAAGGATACGGACGAAGACGATGAGGAAGAGGACTACGAAGATGAGGAGTATGAAGAAGACGAGGAAGATGACGAGGATGAGCCAAAGAGCAGACGCCAGTTAAAAAAAGAAGCTAAGCGGGCTGAAAAAGAGGCGAAGAAAGAAGCCAGGAGGCGCCGCAAAGAGGGCCTGGATGATGAGGATGAGGAAGAAGAACTGCCTCCTCCGGTGAGAAGAAAGCCGGCGGCCCAGCCTCTGACGGAGAAACCGGCTGCTGCATCTGCGGACGCAGTCCTTGAGGAGACACTGGCTTCCATTGCGGCGGGAGTTGCGGGAGTGAAGGAGTCAGAAGTTCCTGTACAGGAGGAGATTGTCTTCCCTCAGAGAGAGGAAGCGGCTGCGGATAACTCCAAAACTATGGTTATGCCCCAGGCAGAAGAACTCAAGGAAGCTGTCGCTGAGAAAGAAGCTGCACCTGAGAGGCCAAAGACAACGAATATGCCGGAGCCAGAACAGCGCAAAGAAAAAATACGTCATACACCTTCTGCTCAGGAATTGCTGAACAAAGCAAGCCGAAGCGGAGAAGAACCAAAAGTGGAGGAAGATAAGGACGCCGGAGTTACACTCCTAGACTATACGGATTTGTTGTAGAGAATACACCCTGCATGGTAACGTGCAGGGTGTTTTGTATGAGTTTCTTCTATATTAAAGGTACGTTTAGAGTGGTTTGCCGGAGACTTTTGACACCTGCAATAATGCTTAAGAGGAACAGTATGAAAAAAATGTATTTTTTGTAAAAAAACTCTTGCAATATTTTGGATTATCCTGTATACTAATTACTGTTGTGACATTGATAGCGATGAAGCGTGAGGTTGCTGCATGAATTGCAGGTTTTCCGTGGAGCGAATGTCAAGTTAAGAAACTGGCGACAAGTCACTGTACAAGTTGAAAATGTCTATCGAATCAGAAGAACAGGTAGAAACTACGTGTGAAACATTTTATGACACACACGGGAATGTGTACAGTCACCGCTTGTCGTACTGCTAATAAGTGCGAAAAGGAGGCGACTTTTTTTATGGCAAGTCAAGTAATGAGAATCACATTAAAAGCTTACGATCATCAGTTAGTGGATGCGTCTGCAGGCAAAATTATCGAAACTGTAAAAAAGACCGGATCAGTAGTGAGTGGACCAGTTCCCCTGCCTACAAAGAAAGAGGTAGTTACAATTCTTAGGGCGGTACACAAATACAAAGATTCCAGAGAGCAGTTCGAACAGAGAACTCACAAGAGACTCATCGATATCATTACACCAACACAGAAAACTGTGGATGCGTTATCTCGTTTAGAGATGCCGGCAGGTGTTTACATTGATATTAAAATGAAACAGAAATAATAGTGAAAGAAATTATCCTACAAGGTTGATATATAAATGAAAACGCCACACGACTAAGTTCAAAAGGACTTCTCTAAGTGTTGCGGCGTACGTTTGCACTAGGTTCGAAAGAACCTCACTAAGTGCTCACAGTATATTAACTTTCTGTCTAGGATGATTGCACAAAACAGTGTAATCCGCTGTAGATTAAACAGGAGGTAAAAAAATGAAGAAAGCAATCTTAGCTACAAAAGTCGGAATGACTCAAATCTTCAACGATGACGGAGTGTTAACTCCGGTAACTGTATTGCAGGCAGGCCCTTGTGTGGTAACCCAGGTTAAAACACAGGAAAACGACGGATACAGCGCAGTACAGGTTGGATTCGGCGACAAAAGAGAAAAGTTAGTCAACAAGCCAATGAAAGGACAGTTTGAGAAAGCGGGAGTTTCCTGCAAGAGATTCGTCAGAGAATTCAAACTGGACGGAGCGGAAGAATATACTTTGGGACAGGAAATTAAAGTTGATGTCTTTGAGGCAGGAGACAAAGTCGATGCCACCGCTACTTCCAAAGGAAAAGGATTCCAGGGCGCAATCAAGAGACACGGACAGTCCCGCGGACCTATGGGCCACGGTTCTAAGTTCCACCGTCATGCAGGTTCCAACGGCGCTGCATCAGATCCCAGCAAGGTGTTCAAGGGCAAAAAAATGCCGGGTCAGATGGGTAACAAAAAGATCACTGTTCAAAATCTGGAAGTTGTAAAAGTAGATGCAGAAAATAATCTGTTATTAGTAAAAGGTGCTGTACCGGGACCTAAAAAATCTTTAGTGACAATCAAGGAAACTGTGAAAACTGTTAAATAAGTTTTTTTCAGGAAAGGAGGAACACACAGATGGCAAACGTATCTGTTTTTAATATGGAAGGCAAAGAAGTTGGAACAATGGATCTGAATGACGCAGTGTTTGGTGTGGAAATAAACGATCACTTAGTGCATTTAGCAGTTGTTCGTCAGCTTGCAAATAATCGTCAGGGAACTCAGAAAGCAAAAACCCGTTCAGAAGTTCGCGGCGGCGGAAGAAAACCATGGAGACAAAAAGGAACTGGTCATGCAAGACAGGGTTCAACCAGATCTCCTCAGTGGACAGGCGGTGGAGTGGTATTTGCTCCCACACCGAGAGACTATGATATGAAGATGAACAAAAAGGAAAGAAGAGCAGCGTTAAAATCAGCTCTTACATCCAGAGTTCAGGAAAATAAACTGATTGTTCTTGATGAACTGAAATTAGATGAAGTAAAGACGAAAGCAATGCAGAATGTATTGAACAACCTGAATGTTTCCAAAGCATTAGTTGTGTTGAACGACAATGACAGCAATGTGGTATTATCCGCAAGAAACATTCCTGATGTAGTAACTGCGTTACCTAATACAATCAATGTATATGATGTATTAAAATATAATACAGTGATTCTTACAAAGGCTGCTGTTGCTTCGATCGAGGAGGTGTACGCATAATGGCAAACATTCAATATTATGATGTAATCCTTAAACCAGTCGTGACTGAAAAGAGTATGAACGCTATGGGAGAAAAGAAATATACTTTCTTAGTACACCCGGAAGCAAATAAGACGATGATCAAAGAAGCTGTTGAGAAAATGTTCGAGGGTACAAAAGTAAAATCTGTTAACACCATGAACAATGACGGCAAAAAGAAAAGACGCGGTATGACCATCGGCCGCACAGCAAAGTCTAAAAAAGCAATTGTTGCTTTGACAGAGGACAGCAAAGATATCGAAATCTTTGAAGGACTTTAAAACTAACGGATAATGATAGAGACAGCGGCTGAGAGAAATTAATCCATTATTCAGTCGCGTAGCAAAACGCTAGGATGCGTTGTAAAACGAGAATCGAAAGGAGAGATAGTAATGGGAATTAAGACCTATAACCCATATACACCTTCCAGAAGACACATGACCAGCTCCGATTTCCAGGAGATTACAAAATCTACACCGGAGAAATCTCTGGTAGTGTCATTGAAAAAGAACGCTGGACGTAACAATCAGGGTAAAATCACAGTAAGACACCGCGGAGGCGGAAGCAGAAGAAAATATAGAATCATCGATTTTAAGAGAAGAAAAGATGATGTACCGGCAACTGTAACAGCAATTGAGTACGATCCCAACAGAACAGCCAATATCGCTTTGATCACCTATGCAGATGGTGAAAAAGCATATATTCTGGCTCCGGATGGATTAAAAGTAGGCATGAAGATTATGAACGGCCCTAACGCAGAAGTAAGAACAGGCAATTGCCTGCCTCTCTCAGAGGTGCCGGTCGGTACAATGATACACAACATTGAGCTGTATCCTGGAAAGGGCGGACAGCTGGTTCGTTCAGCAGGTAATGGCGCACAGTTAATGGCAAAAGAAGGCAAGTACGCAACCCTTCGTCTGCCGTCAGGAGAAATGAGAATGGTTCCAATCATCTGCAGAGCATCTATCGGCGTGGTTGGAAACGGCGAGCACAGCCTTATTAACATTGGTAAAGCTGGACGTAAGCGTAACATGGGTATCAGACCTACTGTCCGCGGTTCTGTTATGAACCCCAATGACCATCCACACGGCGGTGGTGAAGGTAAGACAGGAATCGGCCGTCCGGGCCCATGTACTCCTTGGGGTAAACCTGCTCTTGGCCTTAAGACAAGAAAGAAAAATAAGCAGTCTAATAAATATATCGTAAGAAGAAGAGATGGTAAAGCATTAGCTAAATAAAGGAGGTTAGAACTAATGGCTCGTTCACTGAAAAAAGGACCATTTGCAGACGAAAGCTTACTGAAAAAAGTAGAAGCAATGAATGCTGCAGGTGATAAAACAGTTATTAAAACCTGGTCACGTCGTTCTACAATCTTCCCTCAGTTCGTTGGACACACAATTGCTGTCCACGACGGAAGAAAACATGTGCCGGTATATGTTACAGAAGATATGGTTGGACACAAGCTTGGTGAGTTCGTGGCAACCAGAACCTATAGAGGACATGGAAAAGACGAGAAAAGATCAGGAGTTCGTTAATTATTCGTAGTCGAGAAAGGAGGACTTATCCATGGCAAAAGGACATAGATCCCAGATAAAAAGAGCAAGAAATGCAGTGAAAGATACAAGACCGTCTGCTAAATTATCTTATGCGAGAATGTCAGTACAGAAAGCTTGTTATGTATTAGATGTAATCCGCGGCAAAGATGTTCAGACAGCGCTTGGTATTTTGACATATAATCCAAGATATGCATCCAGCGTAATCAAAAAAATATTAGAATCAGCAATCGCTAATGCTGAGAATAACAACGGAATGAATGTTGAGAATCTTTACGTAGCTGAGTGCTATGCCAACAAAGCACCAACTATGAAGAGAATCAAACCAAGAGCTCAGGGTAGAGCATATAGAATTGAGAAAAGAACAAGTCATATCTCTATCGTATTAGATGAAAGATAAGGAGGGCAAACATGGGACAGAAAGTTAATCCACACGGCCTTAGAGTCGGTGTGATCAAAGACTGGGATTCCAAATGGTATGCAGAAGGCGATTTTGCTGACTATTTAGTAGAAGACTATAATATCAGGACTTTCCTGAAAAAGAAATTATACAGTGCAGGTATCTCTAAGATTGAAATCGAAAGAGCTTCCGACAGAGTAAAGATTATCATTTATACAGCTAAGCCGGGTGTAGTAATCGGCAAGGGCGGATCTGAGATTGAGAAAGTAAAAGCTGAACTTCAGAACTATACAGACAAAAAATTAGTTGTTGATATCAAAGAAGTAAAGAGACCAGACAAAGATGCTCAGTTAGTAGCAGAAAACATTGCATTGCAGTTAGAGAACCGTATCTCTTTCCGCCGTGCTATGAAATCTACTATGTCCAGAACTATGAAGGCTGGAGCAAAGGGAATCAAAACTTCCGTATCCGGACGTCTCGGCGGAGCTGATATGGCCCGTACAGAGTTCTACAGCGAAGGAACCATTCCTCTTCAGACTTTAAGAGCAGATATCGATTATGGCTTCGCTGAGGCAGATACAACCTATGGTAAGGTAGGTGTTAAGGCTTGGATTTATAATGGCGAAGTACTTCCAACTAAAGGAACTAAGGAAGGGAGCGATAAATAATTATGTTAATGCCTAAAAGAGTAAAACGTCGTAAACAATTCCGCGGATCCATGAAAGGAAAAGCATTAAGAGGAAATAAAATCAACTACGGTGAATACGGCCTTGTTGCTACAGAACCATGTTGGATCAAGTCAAACCAGATTGAAGCAGCCCGTGTTGCCATGACTCGTTACATCAAGCGTGGCGGTCAGGTTTGGATTAAGATTTTCCCGGATAAACCAGTAACAGCGAAACCAGCAGAAACACGTATGGGTTCCGGTAAGGGAGCTTTGGAATACTGGGTAGCAGTAGTGAAACCAGGCCGTGTAATGTTCGAAATCGCAGGTGTTTCTGAGGAAACAGCCCGTGAAGCATTACGTCTTGCTATGCACAAGTTACCATGTAAATGTAAAATCGTTTCTCGCGCAGACTTAGAAGGCGGTGATAACAGTGAAAATTAATAAGTATGTAGAAGATTTAAGAACAAAATCAGCTACAGAATTACAGGAAGAATTAGTAGCTGCTAAGAAAGAACTCTTTAATTTGAGATTCCAGAATGCAACGAATCAATTGGACAATACAAGCAGAATCAAAGAGGTTCGTAAAAATATTGCCAGAATCCAGACAGTGATCGCCGAGATGGCTAATGCTGCTGAGTAATCAAAGGAGGCATAAATCGTGGAAGAAAGAAATCTTAGAAAAACACGTACTGGTAAAGTAGTGAGCAATAAGATGGATAAAACTATCGTAGTTGCTATTGAAGACCATGTAAAACATCCTCTTTACAAGAAAATCGTAAAGAGAACCTATAAATTAAAAGCGCATGATGAGAGCAATGTATGCAACATCGGCGATACCGTAAAAGTGATGGAAACAAGACCTTTATCCAAGGATAAGAGATGGAGACTTGTGGAAGTAGTAGAAAAAGTTAAATAATTTGATAGATAATTTACGAAAATTCGTGAAGGAGGAATACCAGCATGATTCAACAGGAAAGTAGACTTAGAGTTGCTGATAACACCGGTGCAAAAGAAATCCTGTGCATCAGAGTTATGGGCGGTTCTACTAGAAGATATGCTAATATCGGCGATGTGATCGTTGCTACTGTCAAAGATGCAACACCAGGTGGAGTTGTGAAAAAAGGCGACGTTGTGAAAGCCGTAGTTGTTCGTACTGTAAAAGGCGCTCGCCGTAAAGATGGTTCTTACATCAAATTTGACGAGAATGCAGCCGTTATTATTAAAGATGATAAAACACCAAGAGGAACTCGTATTTTTGGACCAGTAGCCAGAGAGCTTCGTGAAAAACAGTTTATGAAAATTGTTTCCTTAGCTCCGGAAGTATTATAGGAGGTACTCTAATGTCAACATTTAAGATTAAAACAGGCGATACTGTAAAAGTGATTGCCGGCAAAGATAAAGATAAAGAGGGTAAAGTAATCTCTGTGAATCCTAAAAACAGCACAGTTGTTGTGGAAGGGGTAAACATGATTACGAAGCATGAAAAACCTTCTATGGCCAACCAGCAGGGCGGTATTGTAAACAAAGAAGCACCTATCCAGGTTTCTAACGTAATGTATCTGCACAAAGGTACTCCTACCAGAATCGGTTTCAAGGTAGAGGGCGACAAGAAAGTGCGTATTGCTAAAAAAACCGGAGAGGTTATCGATTAATTAGGAGAGGAGGCCATTCAAAGTGAGCAGACTGAGAGAGATGTACGAAAATGAGATCGTAGATGCTATGGTCAAAAAGTTTGGATATAAAAATGTCATGGAAGTGCCAAAACTCAATAAGATCGTTGTAAATATGGGTGTTGGTGAAGCCAAAGACAATGCAAAGCTGTTAGATGCAGCAGTTGCAGATATGGAACTGGTAACAGGACAGAAAGCAGTTCTGACAAAGGCAAAGAATTCTGTTGCTAACTTCAAAATCAGAGAAGGAATGCCGATCGGTTGTAAAGTAACATTAAGAGGCGAGAAGATGTATGAGTTCGCGGATCGTCTTATCAACCTTGCATTACCGCGTGTACGTGACTTCAGGGGTGTAAACCCTAACGCATTCGACGGAAGAGGTAACTACGCACTGGGTATTAAAGAACAGTTGATTTTCCCTGAAGTGGAATATGATAAAGTCGATAAAGTAAGAGGTATGGATGTTATTTTCGTAACAACTGCTAAGACAGACGAAGAAGCCCGTGAATTATTGACATTATTCAATATGCCGTTTGCAAAATAGAATAGGAGGGAAATTTCATGGCTAAAACAGCAATGAAAATCAAACAGCAGCGTAAACCTAAATTCTCTACAAGAGAATATAACCGTTGCAGAATCTGTGGACGTCCACATGCATACTTAAGAAAATATGGAATCTGCAGAATCTGCTTCCGTGAATTAGCATATAAAGGACAGATTCCTGGAGTGAAAAAGGCAAGCTGGTAGGCAAGCCCCGTAGAAATATAAGGAAGAAGGAGGCAACTTCAAAATGACAATGAGCGATCCAATCGCAGATATGCTTACAAGAATCCGTAATGCAAATACTGCAAAACATGATACCGTCGATGTTCCTGCATCTAAAATGAAACTTGCTATTGCAGATATCCTTGTGAACGAAGGTTACATCGCAAAATATGATATCATCGAAGATGGCAATTTTAAAACAATCCGTATGACATTAAAATACGGTGCAGATAAAAATGAAAAAATCATCACAGGTCTGAAGAGAATTTCCAAACCAGGCTTACGTATCTACGTAGGCAAAGAAGAACTGCCAAAAGTACTTGGCGGCCTGGGAATCGCAATCATCTCTACAAACCAGGGTGTAATCACCGACAGAGAGGCAAGAAAGCGTCAGGTAGGCGGAGAAGTCCTGGCATTTGTCTGGTAGGCTGTGAACACTTAGTGAATGCAAGCCGCAGGCGCAGTATGAACTTAGTGAGAACGCCCGTCGCGAACCTTAGAGAGTCTGAGCCAAAGGCGACAGACGAACTTAGTTGAGCGACGTGTAAATCCATTGCTTCACACTATATTAACAAATATTATCTAGGTTTTTCACATTTAGCCTATATAATAAAAAAGGTGCGGTCAATCCGTACCTAAACAAATCACTGAAAACAGAAGGGAACCACATAAGCGTCCCTTCCGAAAATCTAAGTAAGGAGGAAAATGGTATGTCACGTATCGGAAGACTGCCTGTAGTTGTTCCAGCCGGCGTAGAAGTTAAAATCGCTGAGAACAACGTGGTGACTGTAAAAGGTCCAAAGGGAACACTTGAAAGAGCGTTGCCAGTAGAGATGGAAATTAAGTTAGAGGATGGTCAGGTAATTGTTACAAGACCAAACGATTTGAAGAAAATGAAATCTTTACACGGTTTAACCAGAAGTCTGGTTCAGAACATGGTAACCGGCGTCAGCGAAGGTTACGCTAAGATTCTGGAAGTAAACGGTGTAGGTTATAAAGTTCAGAAACAGGGTAAGAAATTAGTACTGTCCTTAGGCTACTCTCATCCAGTAGAAATGGAAGATCCGGAAGGATTAGAGTCCGTAGTAGATGGAAATAAGATTACTGTTAAGGGTATCGACAAAGAAAAAGTTGGCCAATACGCAGCTGAAATCAGAGACAAGAGAAGACCTGAGCCTTACAAAGGAAAAGGTATTAAGTATGCTGATGAAGTTATCAGACGTAAAGTTGGTAAGACTGGTAAGAAATAATTAAGGAGAGTGTAAAAATGGTTAGTAAAGTATCAAGAGCGAAAGTTCGCGCAAAAAAGCATAGAAGATTACGTAATCATCTAAGTGGTACAGCTGCAACTCCTCGTTTGGCTGTATTCAGAAGCAATAATCATATGTATGCTCAAATTATTGACGATACAGTTGGAAAAACACTGGTTTCCGCTTCTACACTTCAGAAAGATGTGAAAGCAGAGTTAGAGAAAACCAATAACGTTGACGCAGCAGCATATTTAGGAACCGTAATCGGTAAAAAAGCAGTTGAAGCAGGTATTAAGCAGGTTGTCTTTGACAGAGGCGGCTTCATATATCAGGGTAAAATTCAAGCATTAGCAGACGCAGCCAGAGAAGCTGGGTTAGAATTCTAGAAAAGGAGGTCAAGAACACATGAAACATTCTATTATTGATGCTAGTCAATTAGAATTAGAAGAAAAAGTAGTATCAATCAAGCGTGTAACAAAGGTTGTTAAAGGTGGTCGTAACTTCCGTTTCACAGCTTTAGTGGTTGTTGGTGATGGCAATGGCCATGTAGGCGCTGGTTTAGGAAAAGCAACTGAGATTCCTGAAGCAATCCGCAAGGGAAAAGAAGATGCAATGAAAAAATTAGTGACTGTAGCGAGAGACGACAAGGGAAGTATTACACATGACTTCATCGGTAACTTCGGAAGCGCATCCGTATTATTGAAGAGAGCTCCGGAAGGTACTGGTGTTATCGCCGGCGGCCCGGCCCGTGCGGTAATTGAGTTAGCTGGTATTAAAAATATTCGTACCAAGTGCCTGGGATCCAGAAATAAACAGAACGTAGTACTTGCTACCATTGCAGGATTAAGTCAGTTAAAAACTCCGGAAGAAGTTGCAAAACTCCGCGGAAAATCTGTTGACGAGATCTTTGCATAAGGAGGATTAGAAAATGGCAGATAAATTAAGAATCACATTAGTAAAATCCACAATCGGAGCAGTTCCAAAGCACAAAAAAACAGTGGAAGCATTAGGCTTGAGAAAGCTGAACAAAACTGTTGAGATGCCGGACAATGCCGGAGTTCGTGGAATGGTTCAACAAGTAAGACACTTAGTGAAAGTGGAAGAAATTTAATACAGGTTAAGGAGGTGCCATAATGGATTTATCAAGTTTAAAGCCAGCAGAAGGTTCCAGACAGAGCGATAACTTCAGAAGAGGCCGTGGACACGCTTCCGGAAATGGTAAGACAGCCGGTAAAGGCCATAAGGGTCAGAAAGCACGTTCAGGCGCTAAAAGAGTAGGCTTTGAAGGTGGACAGATGCCTTTATATAGAAGAATTCCAAAGAGAGGCTTTACTAATAGAAATACGAAAGATATCGTAGCTATTAATGTAAGCGCTCTGGAAAGATTCGAGGACGGTGCAGAGGTTACTGTGGCTGCTTTATTAGAAAGCGGAGCAATCTCTCATGCGAGGGATGGAGTTAAGATTCTCGGCAACGGGGAGCTGACAAAGAAACTGAACGTAAAAGTAAACGCAGTTAGCGAAGGTGCTAAAGCTAAAATTGAAGCCGCAGGTGGAACAGTAGAGGTGATCTAATGTTAAAGACTCTTCAAAATGCTTTTAAGGTCAAAGATATTAGACGTCGAATCCTTTATGTGTTAATGATGTTAGTTGTGATCCGTATCGGATCACAGCTTCCTATCCCTGGTACAAACCCGGACTTCTTTAAGAATTGGTTTGCACAGCAGTCCGGGGATGCATTCAATTTCTTTGATGCATTTACAGGGGGATCTTTCACCCAGATGTCTATCTTTGCACTGAGTATCACTCCATATATCACATCATCCATCATTATTCAGCTTCTCACCATTGCAATACCGAAGCTGGAGGAGATGCAGAGGGATGGAGAGGACGGAAGGAAGAAATTGACTGCTATCACAAGATATGTGACAGTAGGACTTTCCATATTTCAATCTGTTGCTATGGCAATCGGATTCAAGGGTAACATAATTGATGATTTCAACTTTGTCAATGCAGCTGTAGTAGTGGTATGTTTAACTGCTGGTTCTGCAATGCTTATGTGGATAGGTGAACAGATTACAGAAAAGGGCGTGGGAAATGGTATTTCCATCGTATTGATGATCAACATCGTTTCCAGAATCCCAAGTGACCTTATGAGCTTGTTCGAGAGTTTTGTAAAAGGCAAGACGATTGCCAGAGGTGCGTTAGCTGCAGTGATTATTCTTGCAATTATTTTGGTAGTAATCGTGTTGGTGCTAATCCTGAATGGCGGAGAGCGCAAGATTCCGGTACAGTATTCCAAGAAAATGCAGGGAAGGAAGATGGTGGGCGGCCAGTCTACGTTTATTCCCTTAAAGGTAAATACATCTGGTGTTATACCGATTATCTTTGCATCCTCGCTGATGTCTTTCCCCACAATTATTGCAGCTTTCCTTGGGAAAACCAATGGTACGGGAATTGGCAGCCAGATTATGAAGGCTCTTACATCCAACAACTGGTGTAATCCAAGTCAGCCTGTGTACAGTTTGGGATTATTGCTGTATATAGTTTTAGTAATCTTTTTTGCTTACTTCTATACATCTATTACTTTCAATCCATTGGAAATAGCAGATAATATGAAGAAGCAGGGCGGATTTATCCCGGGTATTCGTCCCGGCAAGCCGACCACAGAATATCTGAATAAAATCCTGAATTATATTATTTTTATCGGGGCAACCGGATTGATTATCGTAGCCGTTATCCCTATCTTCTTTAACGGTGTGTTCGGTGCCAATGTTTCCTTTGGAGGAACGTCTATCATTATCGTTGTAGGTGTTGTTCTTGAGACAATTAAGCAGGTCGAGTCCATGATGCTGGTACGTAATTACAAGGGATTCTTAAACGATTAGAAACAGACGCGGGATTTCATATATGGTGTACCCACATTTTCGTGGGTGCACTAAAATGCTATTGAGACTTAATTTTAGATGTATACAGGGAGGTATAAGTCTATGAAAGTTATCATGCTGGGAGCACCAGGTGCAGGAAAAGGAACGCAGGCTAAAAAAATTGCAGCAAAATATACAATTCCCCACATTTCTACGGGAGATATTTTCAGGGCAAATATTAAAAACGGAACCGAACTGGGCAAAAAGGCCAAAACCTATATGGATCAGGGACTTTTGGTGCCGGATGAGCTGGTGGTGGATCTTGTGGTTGACAGGGTACAGCAGGCTGACTGTGAAAACGGTTACGTTCTGGACGGATTTCCGAGGACCATCCCACAGGCGGAAAGTCTGGATGAGGCTCTGAAAAAGCTGGATCAGAAAATTGATTATGCTATTAATATAGAAGTTCCCGATGAGAATATTATCCGCCGTATGTCGGGGCGCAGGGCATGTGTGGGCTGCGGAGCAACCTACCATGTGGTCTACAACCCTCCGAAAAAGGAAGATGTGTGCGATGTATGCGGGGAAAAGCTGATCCTGAGAGACGACGATCAGCCGGATACAGTAAAAAAACGTCTGGATGTTTATCATGACCAGACACAACCGTTAATTGACTACTATGAAAAGTCAGACGTATTAAAAGAGGTGGACGGCACTATGGATATGGAAGACGTATTCAGGGCTATCACCGCCATATTAGGAGCTTAAACAATGTCAGTATCGATTAAAACTGCTAGAGAGATTGAACTTATGAGAAAGGCCGGACAGCTGCTGGAGCAGGTGCATGATGAACTGGAACGGTTTGTTCGTCCGGGCATCTCCACCCTGGATATTGATCACTATGGAGAGAAATTAATCCGGGATTTGGGATGTGTACCTAATTTTCTGAATTATAATGGTTACCCGGCATCTATCTGTGTTTCTGTGAATGATGAAGTGGTGCACGGGATACCCAATAAGCATCATATCTTAAAAGATGGGGACATCGTCAGTCTGGATGCCGGCCTGATTTATCAGGGGTATCACTCGGACGCGGCACGTACCCATGCAGTTGGAACAATCAGCGCGGAAGCTAGAAAGCTGATAGAAGTAACAAGACAATCCTTCTTCGAAGGTATCAAATATGCCAGGGCAGGAAATCATCTCTACGAAATCTCTGCTGCTATTGGTGCCTATGCCGAGAGCTTCGGCTATGGCGTTGTACGCGATCTGGTAGGACATGGAATCGGAACGCATCTCCATGAGGACCCACAAATTCCTAATTTTCCCCAGAAGCGCAGGGGAATCCGGCTTCAGCCCGGTATGACACTGGCCATTGAGCCTATGATTAATCAGGGCAGGGCCGATGTGGCGTGGCTGGATGATGACTGGACGGTTGTCACGGAGGACGAATCCTTATCCGCACATTATGAAAATACGGTTCTTATTACAGACGGGGAACCCGAGATTCTGACTCTCAGCAGGTAGACGGCTTATGGTAGAGTTGAGAAAAGGGATGCTTGCCAAATCAAAAGCCGGTCATGATGCGGGAAAAGTATTTGTCATAAAACAGGCGGATTCGGAATATGTGTATCTAGTGGATGGCCGCAGCCGGACGCTGGACCATCCAAAGAAAAAGAAAAGAAAGCATATTCAGGTGATTTACCGCACCCCGTTTACACTGGAAGAGGTATTTGCGGCAGGCAAAGGGGTTACCGACGAAACAGTCAAGAAAGCAATCAAAGAATATAATAAGAATGTTCTTACAGAACGTGTATGAGAGATAATAGGAGGATTATATATGTCAAAGGCAGATGTTATTGAAGTAGAAGGTACTGTATTGGAGAAACTTCCCAACGCAATGTTCCGCGTAGAACTGGAAAATAAGCACGTAGTGCTGGCTCATATCAGCGGTAAGCTCAGGATGAACTTTATTCGAATTTTACCGGGTGATAAGGTTACCATTGAATTATCCCCATATGATTTGTCAAAAGGAAGGATCATCTGGAGAGATAAATAAAAAAGTTTCCATTTTGTGCAAAAATTGCTTGCAATTTGTGTTGGACAATGATAAAATATAAAACGAACTTTTGTGCTGGCATATGAAGATATGCCCATTGACGCATTAAGAAAGGAGGGTTACCAGTGAAAGTAAGATCATCTGTGAAGCCTATTTGCGAAAAATGTAAAATCATCAAAAGAAAGGGTAGCATCAGAGTTATCTGTGAAAACCCAAAACACAAACAGAGACAGGGCTAATTCTATTAGGCTTGCTTTTGTGTGCAAGGAGTTAATGAAATAAACTCCTAATTTTTATGTGCGGCTGCAGTATGAACCACCAGGAGGTGTTGTTCATATTTGTTCAAATATATGGTGAAAATTGTTTATCCTGTCCAGAAATGGATATCCTTTATATATTCCGGGACAGACATGATTATTCACGTAATATTGGCGTAATACCGGGAGACCGGAAAGGTCGCGGACTTGTCTGCGGCTGGGTGTGAAAATGCCCCGTCAGCTTTTCATACCTCAATTAGGTAACAATATTAACACAGAATCCGGCGGAAACGCACACATTTCAGGCATAAGCTATGCTTATGAGCTGCGACAGGCTGGGATCTGCAGTAGAAAATGGAGGAATAATCACATGGCTCGTATAGCTGGTGTAGACTTACCAAGAGAAAAACGTGTAGAAATCGGACTGACTTACATCTACGGAATCGGCAGAGTAAGCGCAACCCGTATTTTAGAAGAGGCAAAAGTAAATCCTGATACCCGTGTCAGAGACTTAACAGACGAAGAAGTAGGAAGAATCCGTGACGTAATCGATGAGACACAGGTAGTAGAAGGTGATTTGAGAAGAGAAATTGCTCTGAACATCAAGAGACTGCAGGAGATCGGATGCTACAGAGGAATTCGTCATAGAAAAGGACTGCCTGTTCGCGGACAGAAGACAAAGACAAATGCCAGAACAAGAAAAGGTCCTAAGAGAACTGTTGCTAACAAGAAGAAATAAGCAGCACCCGTAACTGAATGAACAAAGTAAATGAGAAAGTAGGTTAGTTTAAAAATGGCTAAAGTTACAAAGAAAGTGACAAAAAAGCGCGTAAAGAAAAACGTTGAACGCGGACAAGCACATATCCAATCATCTTTTAATAACACAATTGTTACATTAACAGATGCTGAAGGAAATGCTTTATCATGGGCAAGTGCTGGTGGTCTGGGATTTAGAGGTTCAAGGAAATCTACTCCATATGCAGCTCAGATGGCTGCGGAAACTGCTACAAAAGCAGCGTTAGTACATGGACTTAAAACTGTAGATGTTATGGTAAAAGGACCAGGATCAGGAAGAGAAGCAGCAATCCGTGCTCTTCAGGCCTGCGGTCTTGAAGTAACAAGTATCAGAGACGTGACACCGGTTCCACACAACGGATGCCGCCCACCAAAACGCAGAAGAGTCTAATAGGAGGTAGTATATACAATGGCAGTTAATAGAGTACCGGTTCTTAAAAGATGCAGATCCCTTGGCCTGGATCCAGTTTATTTAGGAATTGACAAAAAATCAACCAGACAGTTAAGAAGAGCAAACCGTAAGATGTCCGAATACGGACTTCAGTTAAGAGAAAAACAGAAAGCCAAATTCATCTACGGTGTTCTGGAAAAACCTTTCAGAAACTATTATGAAAAGGCTGATAAAATGCAGGGGATGACAGGTGAAAACCTGATGACTCTGTTAGAGCTTCGTTTAGATAACGTAATCTATCGTATGGGACTTGCAAGAACAAGAAGAGAAGCAAGACAGATCGTTGACCATAAGCATGTGATGGTAAACGGCAAGCAGGTTAACATTCCTTCTTACCTTGTATCTGTAGGCGATACCATCGAGATTAAAGAAAAATGCAAATCTTCTCAGAGATATAAAGATATTTTGGACGTTACAGCAGGAAGACTTGTTCCCCAGTGGCTTGATGTAGATCAGGAAGCTTTAAAGGGAGAAGTGAAAGAAATGCCTACCAGAGAGGTAATCGACGTTCCTGTTGATGAAATGTTAATCGTCGAATTATATTCTAAATAATTAAAGCATCACACTCACGGCATATGGGTTTCCATATGCCTGTTGAGACGATGTGCATTATGCACTGCAAGGAGGGCTTTGCATGTTCGATTTTAACAAACCTAAAATTGAAATCACAGAAATTTCTGATGATAAAAAATACGGCAGATTCGTTGTGGAACCACTTGAGAGAGGGTATGGCACTACACTTGGCAATTCTCTTCGCAGAATTATGCTTTCTTCCTTACCGGGAGCGGCAGTCAGCCAGGTGAAGATCGAGGGCGTTCTCCATGAATTCAGCTCTATTCCAGGTGTTAAGGAAGATGTGACAGAGATCATCATGAACTTAAAAAGCCTGGCAATCAGAAATAACAGTGACAGCAACGAACCTAAGATTGCATACATTGAATTCGAAGGGGAAGGGGTTGTAACTGCCGGCGATATTCAGGTGGATCAGGATATAGAAATCATGAATCCGGACCTGGTAATTGCCACCTTAAACGGCGGTGCTGACAGCAAATTTAATGCGGAACTTACAATTACCAAAGGCCGCGGATACATCAGCGCTGACAAAGGAAAAACGGATGATATGCCCATTGGTGTGATTGCGGTGGACGCTATCTATACACCGGTAGAGCGTGTCAACCTGACGGTAGAAAATACCCGTGTTGGTCAGATTACCGACTATGATAAATTAACATTGGATATCTATACAAATGGGACATTAGACCCTGATGAGGCAGTGAGTTTAGCTGCAAAAGTATTGAGCGAACATTTAAGCCTGTTCATTGATCTTTCTGAGAATGCCAAGACAGCTGAAGTTATGATTGAGAAGGAAGACAATGAGAAAGAAAAAGTATTAGAGATGAACATTGACGAATTAGAACTCTCTGTTCGTTCTTATAACTGCTTAAAGAGAGCTGGTATCAATACTGTGGAAGAGCTCTGCAACCGTACTTCAGAGGATATGATGAAGGTTCGTAATCTGGGCCGCAAGTCACTGGAAGAGGTTCTCGCAAAGCTGAAAGAGCTGGGTCTGCAGTTAAATCCCAGCGACGAATAAAATTTTGCCCGTCAGGCATCCCAGTGATGCCGTGCCCTGCAGGCAGGGTCCGGGGTACCCCTTACTACACGCCTGATAGGCGTGTGCACGGCGTATGCCGTAGGTTTAAGTATGGAAAACACAGCAGTCTGTCAGTAAGACCGATGAATGCATGGCAGATTGTTCCACACAAATGGAGGAAATATAAAAATGGCGAAATATAGAAAATTAGGCAGAACATCCAGCCAGAGAAAAGCTTTGATCAGAAATCAGGTAACTAATCTGTTATACAACGGAAAAATCGTTACTACAGAATCAAAAGCAAAAGAAATCCGCAAAGTAGCAGAAGGCTTAATCGCTTTAGCTGTAAAGGAAAAAGACAACTTTGAGACTGTGACCGTAACAGCTAAGGTTCCCCGCAAAGACAAAGACGGCAAGAGAGTGAAAGAAGTCGTTGACGGAAAGAAAGTAACTGTATTCGATGAAGTACAGAAAGAGATCAAAAAAGACGCTCCTTCCAGACTTCATGCAAGAAGACAGATGTTAAAAGTATTCTATCCAGTAAAAGAAGTTCCTGCGGATAAAGCCGGAAAGAAAAAACATACAAAAGAAGTTGATTTAGTAGACAAGATGTTTACTGAAATCGCTCCCAAGTATGCAGACCGCAACGGTGGTTACACACGTATCGTAAAGATCGGACAGCGTAAAGGCGATGCTGCTATGGAAGTTCTTCTGGAGTTAGTTTAAGTCACATAACGAAAACCATCAGGTGTTCCCGGTAATACGGGGGCACCTTTTTCTTTCGTATAAGAACCGCGCTGCCGGACAACTGAATATATCTTGCAGGAAATTTCCCGCTATAGTAAAATATAAACATTACAGGGAAGCAGAGGAAACAATTATGGCAAAGAAAATGTTATTTATCTATAACCCCAGATCGGGGAAGGCGACGATTAAGACCAAATTAATGGATATTATAGATATATTTATCAAGGGTGGATTCCAGGTGGAGGTTCACCCCACACAGGGCTATCTGGACGCTATGAAGGTAACCCGGGAGCGGGCGGGGGAATTCCATATGGTGGCCTGCAGCGGAGGAGACGGTACCCTGGATGAGGTGGTGACCGGCCTGATAAAAGGGCATCACACCACTCCTCTGGGGTATATACCGGCAGGGAGCACCAATGATTTTGCCAGCAGCCTTCACATATCCAAAAATATGCTGAAAGCTGCTGACGATATTGTGCACGGAGAGATGTTTGCCTTTGATGTAGGTAAGTTTAATCACGATGTATTTGTGTATATCGCAGCCTTTGGATTGTTTACAGATGTGGCTTATGAAACGAACCAGGATCTGAAGAATATTTTCGGGCACGTTGCATATCTTTTAGAAGGGATGAAGCGTCTGTATGGCATCCGTTCCTATCAGATGAGGGTGGAAAGCAGTGAGGGAACCTTTGAGGGAGATTTTATCTTCGGTATGGTGACCAACTCTGTCTCCGTGGGAGGCTTTAAGAAGCTGTCCGGAAAGAATGTGGAGCTGGACGACGGCCTGTTCGAGGCTACATTTATCCGAAAGCCAAAAAATCCTCTGGAACTGCAGGAAATTATCTCCTCCCTTCTTATGGCAGAGGATAATACGGAGCTGATAGAATCCTTTAAAACAGACCATCTCATCATTGAGACAGAAGAGGAGGTAGCCTGGACTTTAGACGGGGAATACGGGGGCGATCACATGAATGTAGAGATACGCAACAGAAAGCAGGCAGCCAGCATCGCTATTTCTTCCAAGGAGGACATGCAGCTTCTGGAGGATTAAGAATACTATAGTATTAAAGTCATAAATGAGTAAGTATGGTGTGATATGAATGGCATCTTGTTGAGTGAGATCATACTCTTCGTTATAGCTTTAACTATGGATTCATTTGTCATAAGCTTTGCTTATGGAATTAGTAAATGTAAGCCCTCTCTGGGCGTTGTGATAATGATGAATGGAGTCTGCAGTCTGGTTCTCGGCATTGCTCTCATAGCCGGAGGATTTCTGGGTACCTTAATTCCGGACTGGGTGACGAAACAAATATGCTTTGTACTGCTTCTGCTGGTTGGGGGATATAAATTGATTGCAGCCTGCAGAAAGAAAGAGACTGTGGATCAGACAGAGATAAAAGAACTTTCCTGGACAGAAGGATTTTTGCTGGCACTGGCCCTTTCGCTGGACGGTTTAGTTGCAGGGGTCGGGGCCGGCCTTTTATATTCAAATAAACTGCTTCTTGTGGCCTGCTCGTTCGTGGCCGGTATCGCTGTTATGCTTCTGGGATGGATGCTGGGCTACAGATGCAGGCATTTTATCCGCCGGGATTTATCCTGGATCAGCGGGGCCTGCCTCCTTCTGCTGGCTCTCCGGACTATCATGGGAGTATAAAGGGCAGACCGGATAATGCACAGAATGTGAGCATTGTCGTTTTTACTAAAAAGAAAATTAAATGTTCATTAGATTTATATAAAATGCGACAAAATAAGAAATTTGCGAAAATCCCCTTGCATTTTTAGTGTTTTTGCGGTATCTTAATACCAGATTGGAAATGACATTCCAGTAAATGTGTACGAGTGAACAAGGGCGTTCCACTTTTAGTGGATCGCCCCTCTTTTTGTTTAAGGCCCGTACAGAAATAATGTTTGAAAGGATGGAAGGTATGAGTGAATTTACAAATGTAGTGGAGATATTCGGGGAAAATGTGTTCAACGATTCCGTTATGCAGGCCCGTCTGCCGAAGAAAGTTTATAAAGAGTTAAAACAGACCATCGAAGAAGGAAAAGACCTGACCTTAGAAATCGCTGATGTGGTTGCCCATGAGATGAAAGAGTGGGCCATCGAAAAAGGAGCTACCCATTATACCCACTGGTTTCAGCCATTGACGGGCGTTACGGCAGAGAAACATGATTCCTTCATTACGGCTCCCAAGGAAGACGGAAAAGTCCTGATGAGTTTTTCAGGCAAAGAATTAATTAAGGGTGAGCCGGATGCTTCTTCCTTCCCATCAGGAGGATTACGGGCAACCTTTGAGGCGAGGGGATATACGGCATGGGACTGCACCTCACCGGCATTTGTGCGGCAGGATGCGGCCGGCGGAACCCTCTGTATTCCCACCGCATTCTGTTCCTACACCGGGGAAGCGCTGGACCAGAAAACACCTCTGCTCCGTTCCATGGAGGCTATTAATGAACAGAGTCTGCGGCTGCTGAAGCTTTTTGGAAATACTACCTCAAAACGTGTGACACCTTCGGTAGGTCCGGAACAGGAATATTTCCTGGTAGACGAAAAGAAATTTCTGCAGAGAAAGGACCTTATATTTACAGGCAGAACTTTATTTGGAGCAATGCCTCCAAAGGGACAGGAGCTGGATGATCATTATTTCGGAACCATTCGCCAGAGAATTGCAAGCTTTATGAAGGATGTGAACCAAGAACTCTGGAAGCTGGGGGTTTCCTCCAAGACACAGCATAACGAGGTGGCGCCTGCACAGCATGAGCTGGCACCTATCTACGCAAAGGTAAATATTGCGGTGGATCACAATCAGCTGATTATGCAGACGTTAAAAAGAGTTGCCTGTCAGCATGGTTTGAAATGTCTGTTACACGAGAAGCCGTTTGCAGGGGTAAATGGTTCAGGGAAGCACAACAACTGGTCGCTGACTACAGATGACGGCATTAACCTGTTAGAGCCGGGAAAGACCCCTCATGAAAATGTACAGTTTCTTCTGGTTCTCAGCTGTATTTTAAAAGCAGTTGATATTCACGCAGACTTGCTGAGAGAATCAGCGGCCGACGTAGGAAATGACCACAGACTGGGAGCCAACGAAGCTCCGCCGGCGATTATCTCCGTATTCCTGGGAGAACAGCTGGAGGATGTTCTGGAACAGCTGGTGAGCACAGGATCAGCCACCCACAGCATTAAAGGCGGAAAGCTAAGCACGGGAGTCCGCACCCTTCCAGACCTGTATAAGGATGCCACAGACAGAAACAGAACCTCACCGTTTGCATTTACCGGAAATAAATTTGAGTTCCGTATGGTTGGATCCAGGGATTCTGTTGCAGGGCCCAATGTGGTTCTGAACACAATCGTTGCAGAGGCATTCCGGGAAGCCTGCGATATTCTGGAAGCCTCTGATGATTTTGAGATGGCAGTTCATGATATTATCAAGAAGAACTGTGCGGATCACCAGAGAATCGTGTTTAACGGCAACGGATATTCCGAAGAGTGGGTAAAAGAGGCGGAGAGAAGAGGTCTTCCTAATATTACATCCATGGTGGATTCCATTCCGGCACTGGTTACAGATAAAACAGTTAAGCTTTTTGAAGAGTTCCATGTATTCTCCAAGGCCGAGCTGGAGTCTCGGGTAGAGATTAAATATGAATCCTACGCCAAGGCTATTAATATAGAGGCCAGAACTATGATCGATATGGCCGGAAAGCAGATTATTCCTGCGGTTATCAAATATACTACAACATTGGCAGAATCCATCAATGCCGTCAAATTGGCCGGAGATGTGGATGTCAGTGTGCAGACAGAGCTGCTGACGGAGACATCCTCCCTTTTGAAAGAAACTAAAGAGGCATTAAAGACCCTGATCCGGGTTACAGAAGAAGCTGCAGCAAAAGAGGAGGGCTGTGATCAGGCTACATATTTCAGAGATACTGTATTCCCGGCTATGGAGGCACTGAGAGCTCCCGTGGATAAACTGGAGATGATTGTAGACAAGGAAATATGGCCTATGCCGTCTTACGGTGATTTGTTATTCGAAGTATAAAGTGTACCATATCATTTTGAAGAGAACGAGGAAGTTCCCAGCTAAGGGAACTTCCTCGTTTTTTATAAATAAAACAAGGAGGAATAGAGGATGAAAAAGCTGGAGATTGTTGTTAAACCGGAGAAGCTGGAAGATCTGAAAATGATTTTAGATGAATGTAATGCCAGCGGACTGATGATCACCAATATCATGGGATACGGAAATCAAAAAGGGTTCAGGCAGCTGTACCGGGGGGCAGAATATCAGGTAAATCTTCTGCCAAAGATAAAGGTAGAGTCCGTGGTGGACGATAAGGCTGCCGTACAGATTATTGACAAAGTAGTGGATCGGATTAATACAGGGAATTACGGAGATGGGAAAATATTTGTGTATGATGTGGAGGATGCGGTCCGTATCCGAACCGGTGAGAGGGGAGCCGAGGCTCTCTAGAAGAATAAATATTATGAAAAGGTTATGCTGTCAAAGGGGATAGCTGTCAGATAAGAGGAGTCTGGCAACTATCCCCTTTTAGTATATGTGTGTAAAGAAAAAGAGGAGGCGTTGTATATGTATTTATCAGATTTGTTGGGAGGCAGTACAGAGGTTACTGCACTGGCGGAAGCGGCCGAGCTGCTGCTGAATATTGTATGGACATTATTGGGAGCATTCCTGGTGTATTTTATGCAGGCAGGTTTTGCTATGGTTGAGTCGGGATTTACAAGGGCGAAAAATGCCGGCAATATTATTATGAAAAATATGATGGATTTTGTATTGGGAAGTCTTTGCTTCTTCCTGCTTGGCTTCGCTGTTATGTTCGGGCCGGATGCAGCCGGCATTATTGGAACTTCGGGCTTCTTTCAGCCAACTGCTCTGGCAGATGCAAATGGGATGTACCGGGGACTTCCTATCGGCGTGTTCATGATTTTTCAGACCGTATTCTGTGCCACATCTGCTACTATTGTTTCAGGCGCTATGGCAGAGCGTACGAAATTTGTTTCTTATTTGATTTACAGTGCGGCCATCAGTATTTTCATTTACCCGGTAACCGGCCATTGGATCTGGGGAGACGGATGGCTGGCATCCATAGGCTTCCATGATTTTGCCGGATCTACGGCAGTCCATATGGTGGGTGGTGTCTGTGCGCTGGTGGGTGCAAAAATCATTGGTCCGCGTATAGGAAAGTACGGTTCAGACGGAAAGCCAAAGGCAATACCGGGACATAACCTTCCTATCGGCGCACTGGGTGTATTTATCTTATGGTTCTGCTGGTTCGGGTTTAACTGCGGCTCCACCACAGGCGCTTCCACTAATCTGGGGGATATTGCTATGACCACAAACCTTGCAGCTGCGGCAGCTACACTTGCTGCACTGTTTATGACCTGGATTCGTTATGGAAAACCAGATGTTTCTATGACACTCAATGGATCTTTGGCAGGACTGGTAGCTATTACCGCAGGCTGCGACGTGGTTTCCAATTACTCTGCCATAATCATCGGCCTGGCTGCAGGAATTGCCGTGGTACTTGTAATTGAATTCATTGACCGCAGACTAAAGATTGATGACCCGGTGGGGGCCATCGGGGTCCACGGCTTCTGTGGACTGCTGGGTACCATACTGACAGGAGTATTCGCATTCGAAAACTCAGGGATTAAGCTCTCAACACAGATGATTGGCGTAGGGGCGGTTCTGGTGTATGTGCTGGTACTTGCATTTCTTGTATTCACAGTAATTGATAAGACAGTTGGGCTTCGTGTATCGGAAGAGGAAGAGAGAGACGGACTGGATGTACACGAGCATGGGGCACCGGCGTATGCGAACTTTAATCTGCACAGGGATAAATAAAAGATTTGGAGAGGGCTGTACCGGGAGGTATGGCTCTTTTTATTACATAGGAAACTGCTGTCTGCGGCAGCCCGCCGCAGGCGGAGATTACGCCTTCGCACAATCTTTCTTGTTTGGTTAGTGTACATTCTGGATAATTTAAGTTATAATAGAGGAAGGCAAGGAAGATGGCCGTAAGCGGCCGCGCTCCGGTGCGCGAGTCCGGCTTGCCGGACGCTTTTTTATAGAAGAAACGAATCAGAAAGGATAAGAGATGATAAGAGAACTGCAATTTTTACAGGATCAGGGAGTGAATCCTTTTTTAATACAGGGGGTGGAGGAATTCCGCAGGCAATACGCGGTTGCGGATGAGGTGAAGTCCAGAATTGTTGCACCTAGTATTCCTTTTTACGGCAGGGAAGTTCTGGAGATGGCCATTGCCGCCTTACTGGAAGGGGAGAATCTGCTGCTTACAGGATCTAAAGCTACGGGAAAGAATGTGCTGGCGGAGAATTTGGCGTTTATGTTCGGAAGGCCGTCCTATAACGTGTCGTTTCATGTGAATACAAACAGCGGAGATTTGATTGGCACGGATACCTTTCGGAATAATGAGGTTGAGCTGAGAAAGGGAAGTATTTACCAGTGTGCTCAGTATGGGGGATTTGGGATCCTGGACGAGATTAATATGGCGAAGAATGACGCGGTTTCCGTACTTCACGCATCCCTGGACTACCGGAGAACCATTGATGTTCCGGGATATGACAAAATCGATCTCCACGGGGCTGCCCGGTTTATAGGAACCATGAATTACGGTTATGCGGGGACAAAGGATCTGAACGAGGCGCTGGTGTCCAGGTTTCTGGTAATTGATATGCCGGGACAGAGTGAGGAGACCCTGGAATTTGTATTTAAGAATATGTTTCCCGGACTGAAGGACGAGGCGCTGAAACAGTGGATTGGACTTTTTCTGGATCTCCAGCAGAAGGCGGCAAACGGGGAGATTTCCACAAAGGCGTTGGATCTTAGGGGGATGATTGCAGCCCTGAAAACGATTCAGTGTGGATTATCCCCGGCATTGGCGGTGCAGATGGGGGTTGTGAATAAGTGCTTTGACATTTTCGAAAAGGAAATAGTACAGGATGTGGTGACTACCAGGATTCCGGAGGCGTGGACCTCAGGAGAATTCTTTTGACTCATAGCGGAGGGTGCTGATGGAAGAACAATATACAGAATATCAGCTGGAATTGGAAAACAGAATAAAGAACCTTATGTGGACGGTGAGCGGTGACTACAGTCTGGAGATTAAGGCAGACGTGGATACTTTTCTGCGTTCCAAAGATATTGCCCTTTATGACGGAGTAAAACAGGGTGCTTTTGCGAAGTATTATGACAGGGACGCACTCAGTTTATATCTCGTCAAAAAGGTTTTCCTTCAGGCCCAGGAGGCTCCGCTGATGGCAGTGGCACAGATGTGCATTGAACAGGCGGTGTACCAGAGAATACTGGAGGAACGAAAAGGGGTTGCCGATATCAGGCGGCGGGCGTACAGGGATATCTTAGAAGAGGAATTCACAGCTCTGTCGGGAAATCCTCTGGGACATTTAAAGATCGCCCTCCTTAAAGAAGGGCTGCAGGGGACATACCAGGTGCCAAGAAATACCAGGAGCTGGATAGAGGAAATTTACAGCCTGAGCCAGGCTGAAGATACCATGGCCATTATCAGAGTCATTGACCGCCTGTATAATGCGCTTGTGGAGCCGGATTTTGAGAAACGGAAGGGCAGTCTGCAGAAGGTACTGGATATCACCCTGGAGGAACTGACAGAATACTCATGGAAGGACTTTCTCTCAGAGGAAATGTATGAAGAGACTCTGGAGAGTTACCTGGAAAAGGTAACGGAGACCATGACACAGATGGAAGTATTTCAGGAGGAAAAAGAAGAACAGGCCCCCCCGGAGCATTCACTGCAGAAAAAGATAGTGATTGTGGACGAGGAAGCCCTTCAAAAGATGTATACCTATGTGGAACGCAACTATGGGATTACTTATCTAAGCCCTGCGGAGGAAAAATCGCTGAATTACCAGCTTTGCAGAGGGATTCATGGAGACTGCAGCCTGTATTTTACAGAAGGGATTCTGAAACATCCTGCCCTTCGGAATTATCAGTATGAATACGCCAGAAAGCAGAAGGATAAAAATCTTTTTGAGTATTATGACAATCACCGGGTGGTTAAAAGAAATATAGTTATATTAAGCGATCTCCTGAAAAAGGCATTCGTTATGAGAGACGAGGTACAGGAAGTGCTTTCTGACAGAGGAACTATTGTCCCTTCTCTTTTGTGGAAAGTGGGGAGGACACAGGATGCAAAATTATTCCGGAGAGAACTGAAAAATGATGCCATTGATTTTGCCGTAGACGTTCTCATCGATGCCAGTGGATCCCAGCGCAGCCGTCAGGGTAAGGTGGCTATGCAGGCATACATTATAAGTGAGGCCCTCAGCAATGTAAACATTCCCCACAGGGTTATGAGCTTTTGTACCTTCTGGGATTATACCATTCTCCACCGGTTTCGGAGCTACGATGATGACAGGAGTATGAACGCCAATATATTCGAGTATATTACTTCCAGCAATAACAGGGACGGACTGGCGGTGAAGGCTGCCGGCCAGGGGCTGCTGCAGAGGGAGGAAGAGCATAAAGTGCTGATCGTACTCAGCGACGGAAGGCCCTATGATGTGGTTATCAACAGGCCCAACGCCAGAAATCCACAGCCGTATCAGGGGGAATATGCGATCCGGGATACAGCCTTTGAGATCCGGAGGCTGCGAAATCTGGGGGTATCGGTACTGGGAGTGTTTGCCGGTGAAGAAAAAGACCTGGCAACTGAGAAAAAGATATTTGGAAAAGACTTCGCATACATCAGAGACATCGGAAATTTTTCAAATATGGTAGGACGGTATCTGCTGAAGCAGCTGGAAGAAGAGTAAGGGGAGAATCTGTACCAGATTGGTCATACTTGAAATAAATGTTTTTTTCTGCTATACTCCATATATTGCAAAATAATCCAACTGATTTGGAGTGACTCTATGGAGAATAAAGTTGATATATTGGGTTTTCTGATTGATAAATATTCTGTGGACGAAATGCTGGAGATTGTGAGAAGACAGTGGGATGAACAGGGGCTTTTGACCTATGGCCTCATCACAATGAATCTTCTGATGGCTGCCAGAGAGGATGAAATCCTGGCAAATTATATACAGTCTCTGGATTTGAGTATCATCGGTGAACCGGAAGTTCTAAAAGCAGCAAAGATAGAAGAAGAAGCCATGCTCCAGGAGGTGACGAATCATGAATTCCTGGGGGCTTTCTTCATGTATGTAATCAATTACGGGAATACGGTTTTTGTACTCGGAGAGACTAAGGAAGAGGCCGATGTCCTGAAAAAGCATCTGGAAGAAACTTACGAGGGATTAAAGATTGCAGCTTCAGACTTTCTCTGCGGGGAGACCGCCGACGGGGAAGACCGGGTGATTAATGAGATCAACAGTGTATCTCCCGAGGTGATTCTCACCTGTTCCCAGAGCCTGTCCATGGAGCGGTTTGCTGTGGAGAACCGCAAAAAGGTAAATGCCAGAATCTGGATGAGTCTGGGAAGCCACGCAAATCTTCAGACAGAATCAGGTTTAAAATCGAACTGGCTGAGCAAACTATTAGAGAAGAGCACCTTTAAAAAAATGGTTGCCCGGTATAATAGTGAAAAAGGAGAATAACTGAATCATGTTCCTGCAGCATGGGAAATCAAAGGTAAAGAACTATGTTTTTATTACAGTAGGTACAGCATTGATGGCGCTGGCAATCAATTCCATTTATGACCCCATGAAGCTTGTAACAGGCGGTTTCAGTGGTTTAGCCATTGTTATCAAGACTGTTACAGAACCTATCGTGACAGGGGGCATTCCATTATGGCTTACCAATGCCATATTAAATGTACCTCTGTTTTTCATTGGAATAAAGATTATGGGCCTGCCCCTTCTTGCCAAATCCCTTTGGGGAACGGTCAGCTTATCTGTGTGGCTCTATATTTTGCCTGCCTTTCATTTGATTTCCGATGATTTGGTTTTGGCCGCTCTCTTCGGAGGTGTAATTATGGGGGTGGGAATTGGCTTTGTCTTTCTGGGACAGGGCACCACCGGAGGCACCGATATGGTTTCCGCCCTGATTCAGAGAAAGCTGCGCCATTATTCCATCGCTCAAATTATGATGTTTGTAGACGGTCTCATCGTGTTTATGGGAGCCTGGGTATTCGGACTGAACTTGGCACTCTACGCCATGATTGCTATATTTGTTACTGCAAAAATTACGGATGGATTGTTGGAGGGCCTGCATTACTCTAAAATAGCTTTTATCATCACGGATTCCTATGATTCGGTGGCAAGGGAGATTATGGAGAGCATTGAGCGCGGGGTGACAGGGATATCCGCGAAGGGTATGTACTCAAAAGCAAAAAAGCAGATGCTTTTCTGTGTTGTCTCCAAAAAAGAAATTGTGCCGTTAAAAGAGCTTGTGGCCAGGATAGATGAAAAGGCCTTTGTTATTGTGTGCGATGCCCGGGAGGTGCTGGGGGAAGGATTTATCCAGCAGGAACAAAAGAAATAAAATGTGTTTTTTTGGTGAATTACTCAATATTTCGCATTTTTACTTTCTTTTTTCGGGATTTTATATTATTATATAGAGTAGGGTTTTTTGTTTTTTATGGGAAAAAGCAAGGCTGGCAATACATTATATAATGGAAAGAGGGAAAAAGATGATATCAAATCAAGTACTGCAAAACACATTAGACGGATTAAAGAACATCTCAAGAACAGAATTTTGTGTAACGGATACTGAAGGTAAAGCTTTGGCTACGACATTTGCAGACACTGTATGCTCAGAGGACGAAGTCGTAGATTTTATTAATTCTCAGGCCGATAGTCAGATTATCAAAGGATATCAGTTGTTTAAAATATATGACGATCATCAGCTGGAGTACGTCTTAATCGTGGACGGTGACAGCCAGGATGTATTTATGGTGGGAAAACTCGTTGTTTTCCAGATCCAGAATCTTCTGGTTGCCTACAAAGAGAGATTTAATAAGGATAACTTTATCAAAAACCTCTTGCTGGATAACCTGCTTTTAGTGGATATCTACAACCGGGCAAAGAAGTTACATATCGACATTGATGTCCGTCGTGTAGTATTTATTCTGGAATCCAATCAGGATAAAGAATACGGTTCCCTGGAGGGGATCAAGAATGTGTTGGGCGGCAAGAACGGAGATTTCGTAACTGCCGTAGACGAGAAGAGTATCATCATTGTAAAAGAACTGAGTCCCACCGACGGCTACGACGAGGCGGACAAAGTTGCAAATACGATCTTAACTGCTCTTGGCATTGAGAAGGACGGCAAAACCCACATTGCCTACGGTACCATTGTTAAGGAATTAAAGGAGGTATCCCGTTCTTACAAAGAGGCAAGGATGGCTCTGGATGTAGGTAAGATTTTCTTTGGCGACAAAGAAGTAATTGCATACAGTTCTCTGGGAATCGGCCGGTTAATCTACCAGCTTCCCATACCACTTTGTAAAATGTTCATAAAAGAGATCTTTGATGGGAAATCACCAGATGACTTTGACGAAGAGACATTAACCACCATCAATAAGTTCTTTGAGAACAGCTTAAATGTATCCGAGACTTCCAGACAGTTATATATCCACAGAAATACACTAGTATACCGCCTGGATAAACTGCAGAAGAGCACCGGGCTGGACCTTAGGGTATTTGAGGATGCCATCACTTTCAAGATTGCACTTATGGTAGTGCGTTATATGAAGTATATGGAGACTCTGGACTACTAGGGTTTCGGATGCGCAGGAACACTTAGGAGGATAATATGATTGATTTAAAGGGCGTTAGCAAGTCCTATGCGAAAGGCCAGCCGGCCGTGAATAACGTAGACTTGCACGTAGATAAGGGTGAATTTGTTTTCGTTGTAGGAAACAGTGGATCCGGGAAGTCCACGTTGATCAAGCTGCTTTTAAAAGAGCTGGATCCTACTTCGGGAGTCATTACAGTAAACCAACAGAATCTCAATAAGCTAAAGAGAAGAAAGATAGCCAAATACCGCCGTGGGGTGGGGGTTGTTTTTCAGGACTTCCGTTTATTAAAAGATAGAAATGTATATGAGAATGTGGCATTTGCCCAGCGGGTAATAGAAAAGCCTACCCGTGTGATTAAAAAAAGAGTGCCTGAGGTGCTTACCATGGTAGGTCTAGCGGAAAAGTACAAATCTTTTCCGAAGGAGCTGTCAGGTGGTGAACAGCAGAGGGTTGCCCTCGCAAGGGCGCTGGTAAACCGTCCTGCGATCCTGCTGGCGGATGAGCCCACAGGTAATTTGGATCCGAAGACTTCCTTTGAGATTATGAAGCTTTTGGAGGAAATAAACGAAAGAGGAACCACAGTTCTTGTCGTTACACATAACAGAGAGATAGTAAATGCCATGAAAAAACGGGTAATTACTATGAAGAAAGGCGTCATTGTAAGCGACGAACAAGAAGGTGAATATCATTATGCGAATTAGTACCATAGGATACACACTGAAACAGGGTGTGAAGAACATCTTTAGAAACCTGAGATTTTCGCTGGCTTCTGTGGCAACTATGGCTGCCTGCATTTTCTTATTCGGACTCTTTCTGGCAATTGTCATGAACTTCAACTCCATGCTTCGGGAAGTGGAGGAAGGAGTTGGAATTACCGTATTTTTTGAAGAGGGTGCCAAACAGGAACAGATTGACAAGATTGGCCAGGAGATTAAAAAGCAGAAGGGCGTAAAGAAAGTCAAATACGTATCTGCGGAGGAAGCCTGGGAGTCCTTTATTACGCAGTATTTTGACGGTGACGATCAGGCCGCTGCAGGATTTAAGGATGACAATCCGCTGGCGAATTCCTCCAACTACGAAGTATATTTAGATAAAATCGAGGACCAGACAGAACTGGTTGCCTATATCGAAGGTCTGGACGGGGTGAGGGAGGTAAATCACTCCAAAAACGCCAGTACCACACTGACGAGTTTGAACAGAGTGGTAGGTTATACCTCCATTGGTATCATAATTATTCTGTTTGCGGTTGCATTTTTCCTTATCAGCAATACCATAGCCATGGGTATCTCTATCCGGAGGGAAGAGATTGGTATCATGAAACTGATAGGAGCCACTAACTTTTTTGTGCGTGCACCTTTCGTCATTGAGGGAATTCTTATAGGTCTGGTAGGCGCAGGTCTTCCTCTGGGACTGGTGTATGTCTGCTATAATCAGCTGATAAAGTATATCCAGGACAGATTCCATGTTTTTACAGCTATGGGCAGTTTCCTGACTGTACAGACAATTTTCCATATCCTTCTGCCTGTAGGATTAGGGCTGGGTGTTGGAATCGGTCTGCTGGGCAGCGCAGTTGCCATCAGAAAGCATCTGCGGGTATAATAATATGATTCAGAAAGGCTTCAGGGGATTCTCCCTCTGAAGCCTTCCGGTGTTTAAAGGAGCTATGTATGAAAGATTATAAATTTTTAAAGGGGTTCCTTTTGGGAGTCCTTCTGGCAGCTGTGGTAGGACTTGGAGGTTATCTTGGAGTAACCAATTATATCAGTGCAAAAGAGGCCCGGCAGGAGGAAACAGCGCCTGACAGTGCCAAAGCAAAGAAAAAGATTCAGCTGCTGGAGACGCTCATTGATGAGACGTATTTGGAAGACGCGGATGAGGATGCATTGACAGAAAGCATGTATGCCGGCCTGATTGATGGACTGGGAGACCCTTATTCCAGATATTATACAAAGGAAGAGTATAAATCCCTTACAGAAGAGACAGAGGGATCCTACCAGGGAATCGGGATTGTCATGCAGCAGAATCCCGATACAGGAGTGATTACCATTGTACGCTGCTATGAAGGGGCTCCCGGGGCAGAAGCAGGTGTCCTTCCCGGAGATATTCTGTATAAAGTGGACGGGGAGGAAGTTACGGGTACTGAACTTGCAGAGGTTGCAAAGAAAATCCGCAGCGAGGATACAGAATCAGCGAAGCTGACTCTTGCCAGGGACGGAGAAAACGATTATATTGAGGTAGATGTCAAAAAGGCCCAGGTGGAGATCCCGGTAGTATCCCATGAGATGCTGGAAAACCAGGTGGGATATATCGCAGTCTACGAATTTACAGCTGTCACGGTTCAGCAGTATAATGATGCGTATGCGGATTTGATGGCTCAGGGGATGAAAAAACTAGTCATAGACCTCAGAGGCAATCCCGGAGGGCTTCTCACAGCAGTATGTGACATCTTTAACAATATAGCGCCGGAGAAACTGATTGTATATACAGAAGATAAAAATGGAGAGAAAGAAGAATACCTATCCGGTAAGGGCACGAACATGGATGTTCCCCTAGCTGTTTTGGTAAACGGCAACAGCGCCAGCGCTGCTGAGATCTTTGCCGGAGCTGTCCAGGACTACGGGATCGGCACTTTGGTGGGTACTACCACATTCGGAAAGGGGATTGTCCAAAAAGTAACGCCTCTTACAGACGGAAGCGCGGTAAAGCTTACCATATCAAAGTACTATACTCCAAGCGGAAGGAATATACACGGAACCGGGATAACCCCGGATGTGGAGGTAGAACTGGATGAAGCCCTGAAGCAAAAGGTGACTATCAGCAAAGATGAGGATAATCAGCTGCAGAAAGCCCTTGAGGTCTTGGGGGAATAGAATAGAGTCTGTTGTATTTCTCAAAACACTTTGTTGAAGTTGGGAATTAAAAATGTTATGATAGAAAAAAAACGGAGGGGACATTTATGAATGACTTTGTAATAACGACAGAAAATACATCGGATTTGCCAAAAGACTATTACAGCCAAAACGGCATTACGTATATGTATCTGCCCTGTACAATAGATGGAGTGGTGTATAATAAAGAGAATGAAATGCCTTCAGGGGAATTCTACGAAAAAATGAGAGGCGGCAGCATGCCTACGACTTCCCAGATTAATCCCAACGATGCGAAGACAGAATTCTCCAGAATCCTTGACGAGGGAAAGGGGATTCTTCATATAGCATTTTCCTCCGGACTCAGCGGGAGCTATAACAGTGCCAGGATTGCCGCCGAGGAGATCCGGGAGGAGAGACCAGAAGCCAGGATTGCAGTGGTAGATACACTGGCTGCTTCCATGGGAGAGGGAATGCTGGTTTATAAAGCTGTGCAGATGCAGAAGGCGGGAAAAAGTCTGGAAGAGACCGCTGAATGGCTGGAGGCAAATAAACTGCATCTGTGCCATATGTTTACCGTAGACGATCTCAATCATCTGTACCGGGGCGGCAGGGTATCCAAAGCGGCCGCGGTTCTCGGCACTATGATTAATATTAAGCCTGTCCTTCATGTGGATAATGAAGGGCATCTGATCCCCCTTGGAAAGGTAAGAGGAAGGAAGAAATCTCTGGTGACTTTGGTATCCATGATGGAAGAGAGAGTGGGATCCTATCGGGATAAGAATGACATTATTATGATTAGCCACGGCGACTGTCTGGAAGATGCAGAATATGTTGCTAAGCTGGTGAAAGAAAAGTTTGGATATGATAATATTATGATTAATCCTGTGGGAGCAACCATCGGTGCGCACTCCGGCCCTGGTACAGTGGCACTGTTTTTCCTGGGAGAATACAGATAATAAAAAACCTGTGGGCGATATACGCACTGCACGCAAAAGGAAGATGGCAGCGCTTCGGCGTGGGAGTCCGGCTTAGCCGGGCTCTTTTTTTATTACATAGGAAACTTCGTTCCCTATGTAATAAAAAGCCCTGTGGGGGATCACACTGCGGCGGAAAGGAAGATGCTGCCTGCGACAGCCCGCCGCAGGCGGAGATTGCACTTTCTCGCAATCTTTCTTATTGACAGGCTAGTAATTATTAGCTATACTGAGGTTATGGGCTAGTAAATACTAGCCTGTGCGAACGAACGTATGATTGGAGCGGGAAAACAGATGGAGACATTTCGGCTGGAAGAATATTTAAGCAATGGAGTGGAACAGATGATCAAAGGAATTCTTAAGGCGTCTGCAGGGAACCCCAGAGAGAGTCTTTTTATGGTACAGTATGCCCGGGGCGGCAGAAAGAGAAGAGAGCTTCGCAGAAAACGAGAGGAAGAGGGGGTGCATATTCCGCCGTTTTTGATTGCCAGTATTACAAATCAATGCAATCTCAACTGCAAAGGCTGCTATGCCCGGGAAAATGAGAAGAGGGAAGGGTTTCGGGTGAAAAGAATGCTGACGGTAAAAGAGTGGGGAAACATTTTTGAAGAGGCTCAAAAATTGGGCGTAGGATTTGTGCTCCTTGCCGGAGGGGAACCTATGACGAGAAGAGATGTGCTGAGAGAAGCCGGAGAGTATAAGGGAATTCTTTTTCCCGTATTTACCAACGGGACATTGTTTGATAAGGATTATGCAAAACTCTTCGGAATACATAAGAACTTGATTCCCATTTTAAGCGTAGAGGGTGGGGAAGGACGTACAGATGACAGGAGAGGAGGGGGGATATACCGTAGAGTTCAAAGAACAATGGAACTTCTGCAAAACAGCCGTATTCTCTTTGGAGCATCGGTAACTGTGACAAAGGAAAACCTGGAGGAAGTGACAGGGGAAAATTTTCTGAAGGAACTTCGGACACGGGGATGCAAAGGGATAATATATGTAGAGTATGTACCCGTGGACAGGAAATCTGCCTCCCTGGCTTTAGAGGAGAGAGACCGGCAATATATGAACAGCAGAATACAGAGGCTGAGAAACGGCCAGGACGAGATGCTGTATATCTCTTTTCCGGGGGACGAGAAATCATCCGGGGGATGTCTGGCAGCAGGACGGGGATTTTTTCACATTAATGCTGCGGGGAATGCGGAACCATGCCCATTTTCCCCCTTCTCAGATACCAGTCTGCTGGATATGTCCCTGGAAGATGCTCTCCATTCCCCTCTTTTTAGAAAGCTTCAGACATCCGGACTTTTGACTGCACCTCATGAGGGCGGATGTGTACTGTACCAGCATGAGGAGAAGGTAGAGAACCTCCTGAAGGGAGGCAGCAGATGAAAACCAGAGAACGGATCATAGAGGAGGCGCTGAACCTTTTTTCCAGGAAAGGCTATCAGGGAACCAGTGTAAAAAATATTGCAGAGGCTGTGGGAATCAGGGACAGCTCTCTGTATAAACACTTCAGGAGCAAAGAGGAAATTTTTAGTACCATAGTGGAAGAAATGTCGCGCCGTATGGAGAAAATGTCACAGGCTTTGGGGCTGCCTGGGGAGAAGCACATGGAGGCGGCAGCGAAAGTATACGGGAAGCTTTCTGTGGACGGACTCTTGGAACTGAGCAGGAAGATATTTTTGTTTTATTTGAAGGATGAATTCGCATCCAGGTTCCGGCGGATGCTGACTATTGAGCAGTATTCTGACAAGAGGATTTATGAGGTATACAGAAAGATTTTTATGGTAGACAGTATTACTTATCAAACAGCGCTTTTCCAGGAAATGATGAGGCAGAGGGTTTTTAGTGAGGGTGATCCTGCCGCAATGGCAATGAATTTTTATGCCCCTATTTATTTTTTGCTGAACAAATACGACCAGATGCCCGGGGCCGAGGAGGAGGCGATGGGGGAGTTAGAGCGTCATGTAAGGGAGTTCTGCAGAATCTATAACTGCAGAAAGGGATAAAAAATTGAAAAAAGGAATGAGAACCTGTATGCCTGTTGGCAATGACAGGACCTCATTCCTTTTTTTGCTAAAGGGGAATGGGGAGAAAATCTGTACCCGAGGGCAGCTGGGCGATGACAAAATGGATATCCCGGTAAATCTGCAAAAAGGCTTTTTCCAGTGCGGCGGGCAAAGCGGAAGAATCCTTTTCCCGGAGGGCCTTCACCACATCACGCATAAGGGCCTGCAGCTTCTCCTGAGGCGCATAGTAAGAGGCATCCGCTGCATACAGATAATAGCCCCACAGGAGCAGCTCATTCAGCTGAGAATAGATGTTGCTCAGAGAGTGGCAGGGAGCAAACTGTATCATATAATCCATAAGGAGCTGAACCGAACGGGGATTGAGACTGTGGAGAGAGGCAGAGAATAACTTTTCTTCTGCCCTGTGCAGCCATTCCTCTGTGACAGGGGTGAAGGATTTTGCGCAGATTCCTGCAGACAGAGCCATAATCTGGATGGCATCCATACAGAGAGCCAGTCTTTGCTGGATCAGAGGATCGCTGAAATCGAAAGAGGCAGGGGAGATGCTGCCCTGAATCTCTCCTGTCACCAGAATAGTTCCTTTTTTAGCTTTTGTTTCAGCAATTCCCAGCATATTCAGCAGAGCAATGCTGCGGCATACAGTCTCCTTCATCAGCCCGTATTCTTCCATCAGTCTGGGAATGGAAGGGAGATATTTCTTCCCTTCAAACTCCCCTCCCGCAATCCGCCGAAGAATAGACATGGCCAGGCGTATATAAAGTTCAGAATGGCCTTTGGTCCGGAACCAGCGGATATCTGCCTTCCGCGGGACCGGGGCAGGAATCGCGCGGCTAAGTTCCTCAAGATAACCGTCTATGGTACTCTGGGTTTTACAGTAAAAGTCCAGAATACTATCATAAAACGCGTCATACTGTTTCCGGAGGATTCTGTTTAATGCTGTCTCCAGCCAGGCTTTTACCCTGCTCTCAGCTTGATAGGAGGGAGCTTTTACCCCGGGATAAGGAATATAGGGCACATCCAGATAACTCTCAGCATCCAGTTGCAGATCCTGAATCAGAAGGTTGTTAAAGGGCTTGAGTACAGCCCTGAAAAAAAGATTGGCCTGCCGATAAAGGGCAGAGAGCTCCATGTGACCGGCAATACCGTCTATGGCGTCCCGCATGATTGTAAATTCGGTCTCCTGACAGAGTCTGGCACCCTCCCGATAGAGGGCCGGAAGAAGAAGGCCAAGTCCGCAAAATGCATCATTCACTCCGTCCCTGCGTTCTAACAGGGCGGCAATGCAGGACTCTGCTGATGCGCGGTAGGCAGAAACTGCCGGCCGTCCGGTAACAGTACGGATATATCCGCTGTGTTCCAGCATCTTCATGACTTTCCGGATTGTGGTGATCCCTACATTGAACTGCCGGCAAAGCTGCTGCTGGGAAGGCATAGTCTGTCCTTCGGGATAGACACCGCATTCAAACTGAGTGACAAAGGAGCGATAAAGATATTCGTACTGGTGTAAATTCTGACGCAATTGGCGCTTTCTCCTTTCGAAAAAATGTATTAATAAAATAAGTATATCAACTTTGGTGTTCAGCTTCAACTTGCTTTTTACAGTTACCTGCGATAAAATATACCTATAGCCTATATGGGAAAGATGCGGCCTGAGGTAAGCGGCAGGAGGTGATGGGGAAATGAAAAAGCGAAACTGCATTTTGATTGTGGATGATGCAGAGATGAACCGCGCCATGCTGGCAGATATGCTGTCCGGGGAATATGATATCCTTGAGGCGTCTAACGGGAAAAAAGCAATCGAGATAATGCAGCGGCAGCTGTTTAAAATTTCCCTGATTTTGCTGGACATTATTATGCCTGTGATGGATGGGTTTGAAGTGCTGTCGATTATGAACAAATATGGCTGGCTGAACCGTATTCCTGTTATTACTATATCGTCAGAGACTTCATCTACCTACATTGATCATGCATATGATTTGGGGGCAACAGACTATATCAGTAGGCCCTTTGACGAGAAAACTGTACAGCGGAGGGTGCAGAACACAATAGTGCTGTATTCCAAACAAAAGGTTCTGGAAGGAATGGTGGCGGATCAGATTGCAGAAAAGGAAAAGAATAACTTCCTGATGGTAGAGATTCTTTCAAATATTGTGGAATTCAGAAATGGGGAGAGCGGCCTTCATGTGCTCCATATTCGGGTTCTCACTGAGATATTCTTTCGAAAGCTGCAGGAGATTACTGGACAGTATCCCATGACAGTTTCCAGAATGGCATTGATTGTAAATGCTTCTGCGCTGCATGATGTGGGAAAGATATCTATTCCGGAAGAGATTTTGAATAAACCGGGGAAGCTCACCCCAGAGGAATTTAAGATTATGAAGACACACAGTATACAGGGGGCCCTCATTATGGAAGACGCACTCTCACGGCATCATGAAGAACTGCTTAATCTGGCCTATAATATCTGTCGCTGGCACCATGAGAGGTATGACGGAGGGGGATATCCGGACGGGCTGAAAGGAGACGATATTCCCATAGAAGCTCAAGTGGTTGCTCTGGCAGATGTGTATGACGCACTAACCAGCATGCGTGTATATAAACCGGCTTACTCTCACGACACAGCTATGCAGATGATACTAAAGGGTGAGTGCGGAGCCTTTCATCCGCTTCTTATGCAGTGCCTGGAAGCAGTCGGTCCGTATTTGGAGGAAGAGTTGAAGATCCGCTCTATGAATCCTGTATCAGAAGAAAATTTACAGCATTTATCAAACCAGATTATAGCGGACGGCCAGGTTTCCGAACGCACCCTTACGCTGCTGGAGCAGGAACGGGTAAAGTATCAGTTTTTTGCTTCTATGTCTAAGGAGATTCAGTTTGAGTATAATTATAGCATCGACGTTCTCACCATGTCAGAGTGGGGAGGAAGCCAGCTTGGACTGCCTATTCTCATAGAGCATCCCGGACAAAATGAGGTACTGCACAAGGTGTTCTCTCAGAAAGATTACATGGACCTGCAGAGAAAGCTGAGGAAAGCTACAGAGGAAAATCCAATTGTAAGTGGTGTATACTGTCTTTGCATAAAAGGAAATCACCGGTGGTTTAAGGCTACGGCCCGCCCTTTGTGGGAAGGGGAAGGACAGGATGGGATCTCAGGTATCATTGGAAAGTTTGTGGATGTTCATGAGGAACAGCTAAAGCTTGACAAGCTGAAAAGAAATGCAGAACGGGATGGAATATAACAGACTGTTTCACTGTGCAGACCAGGCGCTGTATGCGGCGAAAAGGGATGGAAAGAACCGGTTTACTTTTTATGGATCATGAAAGCGGAGGATAGGAACATGGATAAACAGAAAAGTAGTGCAGGGCAGATTGGATATGAATATGATACACTGATGAATCTTCTCCATGTCAGCGTCAGTAAACATCTGCTGGATGATCATTTCACACTGGTTTGGGCAAATGACTTTTATTATGAATTGATTGGTTATACAAAGGAAGAGTATCTGGCGATTTATCATAATCTGTGTGATACGTATTATATGAATGACGATTTGGGGATACATGATGAGGAACTGTGGAACCAGCTGGGGGCTGAGGTGATCCGCACGCTGAATGCCGGGGAGAACGGCTATACCATGGTAGCGCAGATGCGTCGCAGGAGTGGAGAATATATATGGGTCCGTATGTCGGCGAGGTTTACGGATGAGTATATTGACGGGTACCGGGTGTCCTATACGGCCATGATGGATGTCAGTGACATGATGCGAATGGAGCAGGAGCAGTCCGTTACCTATGATAATCTGCCTGGTTTTATTGCAAAATACAAAGTGGGCAAGATGCTTGATTTTACACTGCTTGACGGCAACGACCGTTTCTTTGAGTTTTTTGGGAAAGAGAGCTGGAAGAATATGGAGTACCCTCTGTTCCGGGACAATGTGCTGCGCAATCAGTCGGTATTTGAAGAGCACCGGGAGGCGCTTCTGAAGGGGGAGCAGGTTCATTTTACTGTACATATGAGCGATCAGAGAGGTCAGGATGCCTGGCTGCAGATTAATGGGTCCTGTGTGGGACACCAGGAGGGGGATCCGGTATATCTTGTAATCTACATTGATATTACCAACGAGACGGAGCTCCGGCAGATGCAGAGGCAGCTGGAGGCCCAGGCCAAAAGGCTGCGCAGCGCTCTGAAAGAGGCTGAAGAGGCTAACCGGGCAAAATCAGATTTTCTGTCCCGGATGAGCCACGACATCCGTACTCCCATGAATGCAATTCTTGGAATGAAGGATATTGCGGTTTCCCATATGGAGGATCCGGATAAAGTAAAAGACTGCCTAAAAAAAATCGGCCTTTCGGGACAGCACCTGCTGGGCCTTATCAATGACGTGCTGGATATGTCCAAAATTGAGAGCGGGGAGATGGCTCTTAGGGATGATGTGGTATCCCTGCCGGAGGTACTTGAAAATATTGTAACCATTATGCAGCCCCAGTTTAAAGAAAAAGATCAAAAGTTTTCTATCCGTCTCCAGTGTGTGATTCACGAACTCTTTTTAAGCGATTCCCTCAGGCTGCGGCAAATATTTTTAAATATACTTTCCAATGCATGTAAGTTTACTCCTCCGGGAGGAAGCATCACCATGGACGTGGCAGAGGGCGGTACAGAAGGGAGAATCACTCACTTTGTATTTACAATTACGGATACAGGAATTGGTATGCAGCCAGAATTTATGGAACATCTTTTCACCGCCTTCAGCCGGGAGAGAGACAGCAGAGTGGATAAGACAGAAGGAACCGGACTTGGGATGGCCATAACAAAAAAGATAGTAGAACTGCTGGAGGGAACCATTGAAGTGGAGAGTGAACCGGGGAAAGGGTCGGTTTTTAGAGTTTATCTACCATTGAAAATCGAGGAATCTCCAAAACTTGACGCTTCTTTCCCGGATTTAAAAGTTATTGTGGCGGATGATGATGCGGTTATGTGCGAATACACTGCAGAGATGCTTCGGAACATCGGTATCTATGCAGACTGGGTGGACAGTGGTGAGCAGGCCGTAGCAAAGGTGTTGGAAGCACAGAAAAAGGGGGAGGCATATGACGCCATTCTCCTGGACTGGAAGATGCCCGGGCAGGACGGACTTGAGACTACCCGCCGGCTGCGGGAGGTCAGTAAGGGTAAGCTGCCTATATTGATTATCTCTGCTTATGACTGGAACGACATAGAACAGGAAGCTAAAATGGCAGGCGTAAGCGGATTTCTTCAGAAGCCTATCTTTGCGTCCACTCTGATCCGGGGGCTGCGGCAGTATATTCTGGGAGAGTCAACGGATGGGGAGCGAAGTGAATCAGAGCATATATCTGACTTTGAAGGCAGGCATTTTCTTCTGGTGGAGGATAATGCCCTGAACCGGGAGGTAGCCCAGGAACTGCTGGGGGATATGGGAGCGGTGATTGACACTGCCTGTGACGGCCTCCAGGGGGTTGAGGCTTTTGCAGCTTCAGAAGAAGGCTTCTATGACATTCTTCTTATGGATATTCAGATGCCCGTGATGGATGGCTATACGGCTGCCCGGACGATAAGGACTCTGAACCGTGCGGATGCCGGGACAGTGCCCATTCTGGCAATGACAGCAGATGCCTTTGCCGAAGATATCCAGGCAGCAAAGGATGCCGGTATGGATGGTCATCTGGCCAAGCCTCTGGACGGTGTTACACTGAAGCGTGAGATTAGCAAATACCTTAGTTGACATCAGAAAACAGGTATTTTATACAGATGCAGGAATGAAAGAACAAATGTTCCGCTGCTGCCTATACTTTTCTATTGGTCTATGTTATAATTTTTAAAGTATAATATCCACCAGGCTTTATCTGGCGCAGCAATATATCTAGGAAAAGATTTTGTGATCTTCATTTCACGGAGGTAAAAATACAGTATGGTTAAACAAAGGCACTCCCAAGACGCTTCGCTGCTTGCTCATGAAACCGGCATGAGGGGCGATATTGGTTTCAAATTACACTCGGAATATCAGCCAACCGGCGACCAGCCCCAGGCTATAAGACAACTGGTCCAGGGATTCAAAGAAGGCAATCAATGCCAGACCTTACTGGGGGTAACAGGTTCCGGAAAGACATTTACCATGGCGAATGTCATCCAGCAGATTCAAAAGCCGACCCTCATTATTGCTCACAATAAAACCCTTGCCGCTCAGCTCTACGGCGAGTTTAAGGAGTTCTTTCCGGAGAACGCGGTAGAGTACTTTGTATCCTATTACGACTATTATCAGCCGGAGGCCTACGTTCCATCCTCTGACACTTATATAGCAAAAGATTCCGCTATCAACGATGAGATTGACAAGCTCCGTCTCTCTGCCACTGCCGCTTTAAGTGAGCGGAGAGATGTCATTATCGTATCCAGTGTGTCCTGTATCTATGGGATCGGAAGTCCCAAGGATTACCAGAATATGATAATCTCCCTCCGGCCCGGTATGGAGCGGGACAGGGATGAGGTGATCCGCAGGCTCATTGACATTCAGTATGACAGAAATGACATGGATTTCCACCGGGGGACCTTCCGGGTAAGGGGGGATGTGCTGGAGATATTTCCTGCAGATTACTCAGAGCTGGCGGTCAGGGTGGAATTTTTCGGGGATGAGATCGATCGGATTACAGAGGTGGATACCCTCACCGGAGAGATTAAGAATGTTTTAAACCATATTGCCATCTTTCCGGCCTCTCACTATGTGGTTCCCATGGAACGGATTCTGGAGGCGGCAACGAATATTGAGGAGGAATTACAGGAGAGGGTGGCCTATTTTAAGAGTGAAGATAAACTGTTAGAGGCCCAGAGAATCTCAGAGAGGACAAATTTCGACATTGAAATGATGAAAGAGACCGGCTTCTGTTCAGGGATAGAGAACTATTCACGCCATTTATCCGGACTTGCTCCGGGACAGCCGCCCTATACCCTGGTTGATTATTTTGGAGACGACTTCCTTATCATTGTAGACGAGTCTCACAAAACGGTTCCCCAGATCCGCGGAATGTATGCCGGAGATCAGTCCAGAAAAGGAACTTTGGTGGACTATGGTTTCCGCCTTCCCTCAGCAAAGGATAACCGTCCTCTTAACTTTGAAGAGTTTGAAAGCAAAATTGATCAGATTTTGTTTGTCTCTGCTACCCCCGGGGAGTATGAGGAGGAGCATGAACTGCTCCGGGCAGAACAGATTATCCGTCCTACGGGCCTGCTGGATCCGAAGGTAGAGGTAAGACCTGTGGAGGGACAGATTGATGACCTGGTAGGAGAGGTGAACCAGGAAGTGGAGAAGGGCAACAAAATCCTCATTACGACGCTTACAAAGCGTATGGCCGAGGATCTCACGGAGTATATGAAGGAGCTGGGCATACGTGTCAAATATCTTCATTCTGACATTGACACTCTGGAGCGCACGGAGATTATCCGGGATATGCGCCTGAATGTATTCGATGTGCTGGTGGGAATCAACCTTCTGAGAGAGGGTCTGGATATTCCGGAAATTACTCTGGTAGCTATCCTGGATGCAGATAAAGAAGGGTTCCTCCGTTCTGAGACCTCCCTGATTCAGACCATAGGGCGTGCGGCCCGTAACGCGGACGGCCATGTAATTATGTACGCTGATGTCATAACGGATTCCATGCGGATGGCTATTGATGAGACAGAGCGCAGAAGAGCCATACAGGAGGAGTACAACAGGGAGCATAATATCACGCCCCAAACCATAAAGAAGGCCGTCAGGGATTTGATAAGTATCTCTCAGAATGTAGCTGAAACAGAGGATAAATTAATGAAAGATCCGGAGTCCATGAGCAGGGAAGAACTGGAGAAACTGATAGGTGAGATACAAAAGCAGATGAGAAAAGCTGCGGCAGATCTGAACTTTGAGGCAGCGGCGGAACTTCGGGATAAGATGATCGAACTTAAAAAATCTCTGGAGGAATTGGACGACTGACTCTGGTGAGAAGGATAATTTTTGCTATTGTTCTGTTATACAGAACAATAGCTTTTATTTCATAAAGAATAGAAAAAGTGTGGTAAAAATTGATAAAAATATATCACATATACGGGAAATATCCATTAAAGTGCACAATTGTATTTACTTTTGTACATGGCTGTGATAAGCTATTGGTAACGAATTGTACCACAAATGTGTGAAATATCTAACGATTTTTTGTGGGGCATTACAAAATATACTACATATTGGGAGGCGGTATTATGACTTACTTGGACATTGGAATTATTGTCGCTTATCTTGTGGGAATGCTGTTAATCGGTATTTATGCAAGCAAAAAACAGAAAGGAATTGATGATTACTATGTTGCCGGAAGGAATGTGGGCGCATTTTCTCTCATGTGCTTATGGATGTCAGCCTGGATTGGAGGAGCATCTGTCATGGGAACCTCATCCAGAGCCTACGAAATGGGAATTACGGCAATCTGGTATGTGGGCATTATTGCTGTAGGCATAATTGTTTTTGCCTTTGTTATGGTGAAACCTATCAAACGGCTGGGAGATAAACTGAATAACCTGACTTTCCCGGACTTTATTGAGAACAGATATGATTCAAAAACACGGGCGGCAACCACGGTAACCACGATCCTGGCGTATATTGCCTATACAGGCAGCCAGTTCGTGGCCGGAGCCAGTATCCTCAATGTGCTTACCGGTTGGAGCCTGCCGATCTGTTTTATTGTGACAACTTTTGTTATTGTACTGTACACTTCCATCGGAGGCTTTCTGGCGGTAACCTATACGGACCTTGCACAGATGATTCTGCTGTTCGGGGGGATCGTATTGCTGGGAGTGCCCCTGGCCATGCACCATGTGAGCACAAACGAATTGTCCTTCTCTACGCTGCCTGCATCTTATTTTGACTTGGGTACCTGGGGATGGCCTACGATTATTGCGCTGGGCATCTCAACTATTTTTTCTTTCTTTACCTCTATGGACAGCTATACCAAGTGTTTTGCTGCAAAAGATGAGAAAGCTGCCAAGAGAGGAACACTGATGGCGGCAGCCTGTGTGATTGTTATTGCGCTGTCTTCCACCTATCTGGGACTCACTGCAAAGCTGGTACTTCCGGATCTTGCCTCCAGCTCCAACAGCTTGGCGGCACTGGTCGTAGAGATTTTCCCTGCAGGGGTAAGGGGCCTGGTGCTGGTAGGCATCCTGGCGGCCATTATGTCTACAGGAGATGTGTGTGTGCTGACTGCATCTGCAAATATTACAAGAGATATCTATCAGCGGTATATAAATCCTAAAGTAGAAGAAAAGAAGCTCCTGGTGATGGGAATTGCCAGCTCTTTCTTCATTGGCATAATCAGTGCTGTTTTTGCCTGGTTTAACCAGGACATCATTGATGCCTTGTTTATAGCATTTACCATTAACTCCGCTGGACTATTCCTGCCCACGGTATGCGGGCTGTTCTGGAAACGCTCAAGCTCTAAGGGTGCCTTCCTGTCTGTATTATCTTCGCTGATTATTGTGGTTATATGGTACATAGGCGGCATGGTGAGCAGCAGTCCTATTTTCCAGATTGAAGCACTCTGGCCGGCGTTCGGGATCTCCGCGGTTATATATCTGACGGTATGCTTAACCGGAAAACAAAGTCCTGAGGAAATACAGAAGGCGGAAGCTTTTATAGCAGCTAAAAATGGCTAATCTAAAATTATATAAAGAAATGTATCAAAAACGGGGGAAGGAAGGCTTGCAGCCTTCCTTTCCGACCCTTGAAAGGAGTGGGGAGAATGAAACTGGTATTGGCAGAATATCCAGAATCCAGAGACAGGAGTATCGAGGTGGAAAAAAGATACCTGCCGCCGGATACGGAGATTTCCTATGCGGTGGTAGATGAGGGGAACATGGAATCCTACTATGCAGCTTTGGAGGAGGCAGATGCTGTTCTGACCGGATTTGCGCCCCTGGATGAAACCGCAATTGACCGGATGAAGCACTGCAGGATTATTTCCGTGCAGGCAACCGGATGGAATTTCGTGGCTGATGCGTATGCTGCAAAAAAAGGAATTGCTGTGTGCGCTGTGGGGGAATACTGCACCCAGGAGGTGGCGGACCATACCATGGCTCTGATGCTGGGTGTGTGCAGGCTTATCCCCTATCATATGCGCAGAGTCAATCGGGATCATGTGTGGGAGATTGAGTCGCTCAAGGACAGGAAGGTACAGAGATTCGGAGCCAAAACACTGGGAATCGTAGGATTTGGAAAGATTGGGCGGGCTGTGGCTGTCCGGGCCCGTGCCTTCGGAATGAAGGTAATTGCCCATGATCCCTATATCAGTGAGGAAACAGCAGAGATACAGGGGGTAGAGCTGGTAAGCATAGACCGAATTTTGGAGGAGGCAGATGTGATTTCCATTCACATGAATCTTACCAGCGAGAATGAAAACTATTTTAATAAAGAAAAGTTTGATAAGATGAAGCGTCAGCCTTATATTATTAACATGGCCCGCGGGGCAATGATTAATGAGGAAGATCTGGCAGATGCCCTGGATCGCCAGGTGGTATCCGGCGCCGGACTTGATGTTTTGTACAGTGAATCACCAGAACTAGGGACAAGTAAGCTCATTAACAGGGAAAACGTGATCATTACTCCCCACTGCGGTTTCTATTCCGACGATGCCATTGAGGCGTGTGAGAGAATTTCTGTTCAGAACATTACCTATTATATGAAAGGGGAGAAGGAGAAAGTATTTAAGATAGTAAATGGAATCTGAGGCGGTGATACCAGAAAAAGAAGCGCAGAACAGCCGGCCGGAAAATGCAGAACAGGCATTTTCCGGCCGGCTGCGTTTTTCCCATGGTGTACAGCTTTTGTCCCGAAACAAGTATAAAATAATTATAAACCACTTGACAAACTAAAGTCTCAGTGCTATCTTAAAACCATAGGTATTAGCACTCCACACAAACGAGTGCTAACAACTAAAAGAAAGGAGCGAAGATATGGGTAGCGATCTGGATGAGAGAAAACTAAAAATCTTGAAAGCAATCATTAAAACTTATCTGGACACCGGCGAACCAGTGGGGTCGCGTACGATTTCCAAGTACACAGACCTGAATCTGAGCTCTGCAACGATTAGAAATGAAATGTCAGATTTGGAAGAGCTTGGTTATATTTTACAGCCCCATACCTCGGCTGGCAGGATTCCATCGGACAAAGGCTATCGTCTCTATGTAGATGAGCTGATGCAGGAGAAGGAGGACGAGATTTCCGAGATAAAAGGGATGATGATTGAGAAGACCGACAGGATGGAAAAGGTTCTGCAGCAGGTAGTTAAAGTGCTGGCATCTAATACAAATTATGCAACTATGATTTCTACTCCCAGTTATCATCAGAACAAGTTAAAGTTTATCCAGCTGTCCAGAGTGGGTGATATGCAGCTGCTGGCAGTTGTGGTGGTAGAAGGGAATATTGTAAAGAATCAGATCCTTGACCTGGAAGAGCCTATGGATGAGGAAACAGTTCTGAAGCTTAATCTTCTCTTGAATACGCAGCTAAATGGCCTGACCATTGACGAAATCAATCTGGGTATGATTCTTGCCATGAAAGAACAGGCAGGCATACACAGCGATGTGGTGGGAAGCGTTATTGATGCTGTGGCCAGTGCAATCCGTTCCGACGAGGATGAAGTTCAGGTTTACACAAGCGGAGCTACAAATATCTTCAAGTATCCGGAGTTAAGCGACAGTACAAAGGCCAGTGAGCTTATCTCTACATTTGAGGAAAAACAGGCACTGGTTGAGCTTGTTAAGGAAAGTATGTCAGGTGAGGAGAATACAGGTATTCAGGTATATATCGGCAACGAAACACCCATACAGACCATGAAAGACTGCAGCGTGGTGACCGCCACCTACGAATTAGGAGAGGGAATGCGGGGCACCATAGGGATTATCGGACCCAAGCGGATGGACTACGAGAATGTAGTAGATAATCTGAAAACGTTGAAGGTGCAATTAGATAATATATTTAAAAAAACATAGAAAGGCGGTATAGATGGTGGCAGAGGAAAAACAGACGGTTGAGGAAGAAATAACAGAGAAAGAAGCGATGGAACAGACGGCAGAAGCCCAGGAGGATGATATTCAGGAAAGCCCGGGAGATACGGCGGAGGGGACAGAAGAAGACACCGGAGAATGCGGCCAGGAGGAGTCTGAAGAAGCCCGGGAGGCCTGTGAAGAAAAGGAAAAGAAAGGTCTTTTCGGAAAAAAGAAAAAGGACAAAAAAGATCAGAAAATAGAAGAGCTGACAGATCAGCTGAAACGCCAGATGGCGGAATTCGATAATTTCCGGAAACGTACGGATAAGGAGAAGTCAGCCATGTATGAGATCGGAGCAAAAGAGATAATTGAAAAGATGCTCCCGATTGTAGATAATTTTGAGAGAGGCCTGGGAGGAGTTCCTGAGGATAAAAAGGAAGATCCTTTTGTGGAGGGAATGAACAAAATCTACAAGCAGATGATGACAGCCTTTGAAGAATTAGGTGTGAAGCCTATAGAAGCAGTTGGCAGTGAGTTTGATCCCAATCTTCACAATGCAGTTATGCATGTAGACGATGAAGAGGCGGGAGAGAATGTGGTTGTGGAGGAATTCCAGAAGGGCTATTTATATAAAGAAAATGTGGTAAGACACAGTATGGTTAAAGTAGCAAACTAGATGCGCGAATAACGTATCTGGATTTATATATAAATAATTACAAATAAGACTTAGATTCAGGAGGGAATAAATTATGAGTAAAATCATTGGTATTGACTTAGGTACAACAAACAGCTGTGTAGGCGTAATGGAAGGCGGTAAGCCAGTAGTTGTTGCCAACGCAGAAGGAGCAAGAACGACACCATCTGTCGTAGCATTTACAAAAACAGGAGAGAGATTAGTAGGTGAACCCGCAAAGCGTCAGGCAGTTACCAATGCCGATAAAACCATTTCTTCTATTAAGAGACATATGGGAACTGACTTCAGGGTGACCATCGACGACAAGAAATACTCACCGCAGGAGATTTCTGCTATGATTCTGCAGAAGTTAAAGGCAGACGCAGAGAATTACCTGGGTGAAAAAGTAACGGAGGCAGTTATTACAGTTCCTGCATACTTCAATGATGCTCAGCGTCAGGCAACAAAAGACGCAGGTAAGATTGCAGGTCTTGATGTAAAACGTATTATCAACGAGCCGACTGCGGCAGCTCTGGCATATGGTCTTGACAACGAGAAAGAGCAGAAAATTATGGTATATGACCTGGGCGGCGGTACGTTTGATGTGTCTATTATAGAAATCGGCGACGGTGTTATTGAGGTTCTGTCCACAGCCGGCAACAACAAACTGGGCGGAGATGACTTTGACCAGATGGTAGCTGACTATATGATCAGTGAATTCAAAAAGGCAGAAGGTGTGGACTTGTCAAATGACAAGATGGCGCTCCAGAGAATTAAGGAAGCTGCAGAAAAGGCTAAAAAAGAGCTCTCCTCCGCAACCACTACCAACATTAACCTGCCGTTCATCACTGCTACCGCTGATGGACCGAAACATTTTGATATGAACCTTACAAGGGCTAAATTTGACGAACTGACACATGAGCTGGTGGAAAAGACGGCAGAGCCAGTGAGAAGAGCTCTTTCTGATGCCGGTCTGACCGCTTCTGAACTGGGTCAGGTGCTCCTGGTGGGCGGTTCCACACGTATTCCGGCGGTACAGGATAAAGTAAGACAGTTAACCGGCAAAGAGCCAAGCAAGACATTGAATCCGGACGAATGTGTAGCTCTGGGTGCTTCTGTTCAGGGCGGTAAGCTGGCAGGCGATGCAGGCGCAGGCGACATTCTTCTTCTGGATGTAACTCCGCTGTCACTTTCTATCGAAACAATGGGCGGCGTGGCTACCAGATTAATTGAGAGAAACACAACCATTCCTACAAAGAAGAGCCAGATCTTCTCAACCGCTGCAGACAATCAGACAGCTGTTGATATTAACGTAGTACAGGGAGAAAGACAGTTTGCGAAAGACAACAAATCTCTGGGACAGTTCAGACTGGATGGAATTCCTCCTGCAAGAAGAGGCGTGCCTCAGATTGAAGTTACCTTTGACATTGACGCAAACGGTATTGTAAATGTATCTGCTAAGGATCTGGGAACCGGAAAAGAACAGCATATCACCATTACTGCCGGTTCGAATATGTCAGACTCTGATATCGAAAAGGCCGTGAAAGAGGCTGCTGAGTTTGAGGCTCAGGATAAGAAGAGAAAAGAGGCAATTGATACAAAGAATGATGCCGATGCTTTTGTATTCCAGACAGAGAAAGCCCTGGAAGAAGCCGGTGATAAGATAGACGCGAATGATAAGACTGCTGTGGAGGCTGACTTAAATGCATTAAAAGAGCTTCTGGAGAAAACAAATGTGGAAGAGATGACAGAGGCCCAGGTTGCTGAAATTAAAGCAGGACAGGAAAAATTAATGCAGAGCGCTCAGAAATTATTTGCTAAGATGTACGAGCAGACGCAGCAGGCAGACGGAGCCCAGGCAGGCCCCGGACCAGACGCGGCAGGCGGAGAAGCCGGTTACGATGCGGATGATGTAGTTGACGGCGACTACAGAGAAGTATAATATGATATCAGGGTCAAAAGGTCATTTGACCCCAACATCATAATATAGATACGGGTAAGAGTGAGACACAGCGGGATCTGCGAGGACCTGCTGTGTCGCTTCAAGTCAGATAGAAGGGAAACATAAGTATGGCAGATAAGAGAGATTATTATGAGGTTCTGGGCGTGGACAAGGGGGCTGATGAGGCTACCATAAAAAGTGCGTACCGGAAGCTTGCCAAAAAATATCACCCGGATATGAACCCTGGAGACGCGGAAGCTGAAAAAAAGTTCAAGGAAGCCACAGAAGCCTATGGCGTTTTAAGTGATCCTGATAAAAGAAGACAGTATGATCAGTTTGGCCATGCTGCCTTTGATCAGGGAGCCGGCGGTGGCGGCGGATTCGGCGGTTTTGATTTTGGCGGCGGAGATATGGGAGATATCTTCGGAGATATTTTTGGAGATTTATTCGGCGGCGGACGGAGCAGAAGGCCCAATAACGGTCCCTCCAAAGGGGCAAATGTACGCGCTTCTGTGCGTATTACCTTTGAGGAGGCTGTATTTGGCTGTGAAAAAGAACTGGAATTAACCCTGAAGGATACTTGTTCAAAGTGCAGCGGCAGCGGCGCTAAGCCGGGAACTTCCCCTGAGACTTGTCCGAAATGTAACGGACAGGGGCAGATTGTGTATACGCAGCAGTCCATGTTCGGTATGGTCCGAAACGTACAGACGTGTCCGGAATGTAATGGTACGGGCAAGGTGATCAAAGAGAAATGTCCGGACTGCCGGGGAACGGGTTACATCGCAAACCGCAAGAAGATTCAGGTGTCTGTACCTGCGGGGATTGACAATGGGCAGAGCATTCGTATCCGTGAAAAAGGAGAACCAGGCAAGAACGGAGGTCCCAGAGGGGATCTGTTAGTGGAGGTACAGGTAAGTCGCCATCCTATCTTCCAGCGCCAGGATATGAACATCTTCTCTACCGCGCCTATCACCTACGCCCAGGCAGCCCTGGGAGGGGAAGTGCGCATCAGCACGGTAGACGGTGATATCATGTATGATGTGAAGCCGGGAACTCAAACCGATACGAAGGTGCGGTTAAAAGGAAAGGGAGTGCCATCTCTTAGGAATAAGTCTGTTCGGGGAGACCACTATGTTACGCTGGTGGTGCAGGTGCCTACCAAGCTCAATGAGGAGGCAAAAGAGGCTCTCCGCAAGTTTGACGAAGCCTGCGGCAATAAGCCTGCGGGAAAACCTGCGGAAAAGAAAAAGAAAGGCTTTATGGAAAAACTGAAAGAAAGTCTGGAAGAATAAATGCAGGGGTACAGTCTGACAGGCTGTACCTTTTTTCTGCTCGGAGATGGAATGCGGTCGTATTTTGTGTCTGATGGTGCTATAATAGTTCTATAGGTGAGCAGAAGGAGGTTTTATCCATGGCAAGAGAACTGAAAGGCGGCCATATCGGCCTGATGACAAATGATATGGAAGAGACGGTAAAATGGTACACCGAGACACTGGGGTTCCGGAAAACAGGGGAATTTGAAGCTCCTGACGGAGCTGCCATCTGCTTTATCCAGAATGGAGAGGTAATATATGAGCTAATCCAGCCCCCGGTTAAGCTTCCCCGGGAAGCCTGCAGTAAGGTGGATCATTACTGTTTTGATTCAAAAGACATCGAAAAGGATTATGAAGAGTGCAAAGAGAAAGGCTGCCGCTTTACCACAGACGGTATTATGGAGGCTCCATTCTGGGAAAAGGGGATCCGATTTTTTAAGATTGCCGGCGCGTCCGGAGAGGAATTGGAATTCTGCCAGATTTTATAAAAAAGATTTGACTTTTATATCTAAGGGAAGATATAATTAAATGCAGTATCAGAACTCTTATAAGACTTTATTGTGAAGTCTTTAGGAGTTCTTTTTATGGAGAGAATGCGGAAGGATATAAAAAAATGAGTTTTTCACTTGTACTTGGCCAGATGGTAATGATATTTATTCTTATGATGATAGGCTTTTTCTTTTTTAAGCAAAAGCTGGTGAGTGAGCAGGCTGCAAAGGATATTTCTGTGATGGTTGTAAATCTGTGCAGTCCTGTTCTTCTAATAAGCAGTGTTTCTAGGGAATCCTCTGTCACACAGCACAATGTAATCGTCTTTACCATTGTCACGGTTCTGTCTTTTGCCCTACTGATTCTTCTGGGACATTTAATATCTGCCCTTCTTTTGGTCCCAAAGCCGAGAAAAAGTGATTATATGATGATGACCATATTCGGCAACGTAGGGTTTATCGGTATCCCTGTTGTGTCCGGACTTCTGGGACAGGATGCCCTGATCTATGTGGCAATCTATAATCTGGCTTTTAATATTCTGATCTATACATACGGAATCTACGTTATCAGAAAGGATATGGAAGGCGAACAGGGTGGGTTCCGTCTGAAATCCTGTATTAATCCGGGTACCATAGCCAGCCTGATTACCATTATCATTTTCTGGTTTCATATACCGGTTCCCAATGTGGCAGCCCAGCTGCTGAACTATGCGGGGCAGCCTGCCACCTTTTTATCCCTGTTTGTGATTGGAACCTCCCTGGCGCAGATGAATCTGCGGGAGGTGGTTTCCGATGTAAGGCTTTTGTTGTTTACCCTTCTGCGCTTTGTGGCAGTGCCTATTATAGCGGTGCTGATCTCTAAGCTGGTGTTAAAGGATGAGATGATGCGGGGGGTACTGGCACTTATGATTGCCGTCCCGGTGGGAAATCTTCCGGCGATGCTGAACAAACAATTCGGGAAAGACGATTCTGTTGTAGCAAAAGGTATTGTCTATACTACTGTTCTGTCAGTTTTAACAATAACCGTAACCTGTATGTTCCTGTAAGAAAGGCTATACATTTGCCCTGTTTTATGATAAAACAGAAAGTAGGCGAAAAAAGTACGGATAAAGAAAGAGGTATTATATGAAATGGAATAAATTCACTGTAAAAACAACCACAGAGGCTGAAGATCTTGTCATCTCGGCGCTGGTAGATCTAGGGATTGAAGGGGTGGAGATTGAGGACAAGCAGCCGCTGACGGAAGAGGACAAACAGCGGATGTTTGTGGATATACTGCCTGACTTTCCGGAGGATGACGGGGTAGCGTATCTGAACTTTTATCTGGAGGAGGATGCGGACACAAGCTCTGTTCTGGAGCGTGTGAAGAGAGAACTGGAGGACATGCGTGCTTATACGGACATCGGAGAGGGAAGTATTGCCGCAAGCCAAACGGAAGATAAAGACTGGATAAATAACTGGAAGGAATATTTTAAACAGTTTTATGTGGATGATATTCTGATTATACCCTCCTGGGAGACGGTGAAGGAAGAGGACAAGGAGAGGCTTATCATTCACATCGATCCCGGGACTGCTTTTGGTACGGGAATGCACGAGACTACGCAGCTGTGTATCCGGCAGCTGAAAAAGTATGTGACAGAAGAGACGGAGCTTCTGGATGTGGGGACAGGCAGCGGTATTCTGTCCATTGTGGCACTGAAGCTGGGAGCCAAGGGTGCGGTAGGAACAGACCTGGATCCCTGTGCTGTGCCGGCAGTAGAAGAAAACAAAGAGGCAAATGATATCCCGGCAGACGCATTTACCATGATGATTGGGAATCTTATAGACGACAGGGCAATCCAGGATGCCGTAGGATACGAAAAATATGACATTGTCACGGCAAATATCCTGGCCGATGTGCTGGTGCCCCTGACCCCTGTTATTATAAACCAGATGAAGCAGGGAGGGATTTATATTACCTCGGGCATTATTGAGGACAAAGAAGCGGTTGTGGTAAATGCGGTGAAGGAAGCAGGCCTGGAAGTGCTGGAGGTAACCCGCCAGGGAGAGTGGGTATCCGTGACAGCCAGAAAGAATTAGGTGGGAATATGCATCGTTTTTTTGTTGAGCCTGAGCAAGTAGGCCGGGAGGAGATTACCATCATAGGAAATGATGTGAATCATATGAAAAATGTGCTCCGTATGAAGCCTGGAGAAATTATTGGGATCAGCGACGGTACCGGCATTGAGTATACCTGTGAGGTCCTTGCGCTGAACAAAGAGGTAAAGACTAAAATTCTTACATGCCTGGATGCAAGAAGAGAACTGCCGTCCAGAATCACGCTGTTCCAGGGGCTTCCAAAGTCTGACAAGATGGAATGGATCATTCAGAAAGCGGTAGAGCTGGGGGTATATGAGATAATTCCGATGACTACAAGAAACACGGTGGTCAAGCTGGATAAAAAGAAGGAAGAGAATAAGCGGAAGAGATGGCAGGCTATAGCAGAGAGTGCGGCCAAGCAGTCTAAACGGTTATATATCCCCCAGGTGGGAGCACTTATGTCTTTTTCCCAGGCAGTGAAAAGGGCCTGTGATATGGAGGTAAGGCTGATTCCCTATGAGCTGGCTGAGAATATGGCTGAGACAAGAGAGATCATTGCCGGAATACGTCCCGGCCAGAGGGTGGCTGTCTTTATCGGCCCGGAGGGAGGATTCGGGGAGGAAGAGATCGCCATGGCCATGGAGGCTGGGATTCGGCCTATTACCCTGGGAAAACGGATCCTGCGGACGGAAACAGCAGGAATTTCAGTATTGTCTGTTCTGATGTTTACCCTGGAAGGAGAACAGGCGGCAGCTGAAAAGAGCAGGGAATGACAGGACCGTGTGGTGAAACTTGGAGGAAATAAAATGGAAGCTTATTTAGATAATTCAGCTACAACCAGATGCTATGAGTGCGTCAGGGACGTGGTGGTGAAGACGATGATGACTGATTACGGGAATCCTTCAGCTATGCATGCGAAGGGAGTAGAGGCAGAGCAGTATGTCAAACAGGCAGCCCAGAGGATAGCCAGGGCTATGAAGGTACAGGAAAAAGAAATATATTTTACTTCCGGGGGCACGGAGTCAGATAATTGGGCCCTGATCGGTGCGGCCATGGCGAATCAACGGCAGGGAAAGCACATCATTACCACGGCTGTAGAGCATCCGGCGGTATCGGCTCCTCTGGCGTATCTGACAGAGCTGGGATTCCAGGTATCTGTACTGCCGGTGAACAGGATGGGGACAGTATCGCTAAAGGATCTGGAGGATGCGCTCCGGGAGGATACCATTCTGGTGTCTACCATGTTTGTGAATAACGAAATAGGCTCTCTGCAGCCCGTGGAGGAAATCGGAAAGCTGTTAAAGGATAAGGCGCCGGGTGTAGTGTACCATGTGGATGCCATACAGGCCTTCGGCAAATACCGCATATTCCCCAAAAAACTTGGGATTGATCTGCTGGCAGTGAGCGGACATAAGATTCATGGACCGAAGGGTACCGGTATTTTATATATCAATGAGAAATGCAGGATACGCCCTCTGATACTGGGAGGGGGGCAGCAGAAAAATATGCGGTCCGGGACAGACAATGTTCCGGGAATTGCCGGGCTGGGTGCTGCCGCTGAAGAAATATACCGGGACTTTGACCGTAAAATCCCAAAGCTGTATGAACTGAAGGGATATTTCAGGGGACAGCTGGAAGGGATTGCAGATGTGGTGATTCACGGCATGGACACAAAACAGGGTGCTCCCCATATTGTGAACGCAAGCTTTCTGGGAGTCCGCAGTGAGGTCCTTCTCCACACATTGGAGGAAAAGGGAATATATGTATCCGCAGGGTCTGCCTGCTCCACACATAAGCGGGCTGGGAGCCCAACCTTGTCGGCAATGGGAGCGTCGAAAGCGGAGATGGAATCTGCTGTGCGCTTCAGTTTCTCAGAGTTTACAACCAAGGAAGAACTGGATTATTGTCTGGAGGCCCTCAGGGAAGCCGTTCCCATGCTTCGCAGATATGCCCGTCACTAATAAAGGAGAATACTATGTTTAAAGCATTTTTGATTAAATACGCAGAGATTGGAATCAAAGGAAAAAACAGATATCTTTTTGAGGACGCTCTGGTAGCCCGGATAAAGCAGGTACTTAAGGAAGTGGAAGGGATATTTCACGTAACCAAAGAACAAGGGCGTATCTATGTCTTTGCAGAGGGAGCCTTTGACTATGAGGAGACTGTGGAGGCTCTGAAGCGGGTGTTCGGAATCTTCGGCATCTGTCCGGTTGTGGTGCTGGAGGATAAAGGCTATGAGGAGCTGGCAAAAGAGGTTGTCTCTTATATGGACCACATGTACCCGGACAAGGATAAAAGCTTTAAGGTCAATGCAAGAAGGGCAAAGAAAAGCTATCCCCTCAACTCTATGGAGCTGAACTGTGAACTGGGAGGAGCTGTTCTGGACGCCTTTCCGTCTATGCGGGTGGATGTGCACCATCCGGAGATTATGCTGAATGTGGAAATCCGCAGTAAGATATATATATATTCAGAGATTATCCCCGGACCGGGAGGAATGCCCATTGGGACCAACGGTAAGGCGATGCTGCTTCTATCCGGGGGAATTGACAGTCCGGTAGCGGGCTATATGATCGCAAAAAGAGGGGTAAAAATTGATGCTGTATACTTTCATGCACCTCCCTATACCAGTGAGCGCGCCAAGCAGAAGGTAGTGGACCTTGCCCGTCTGGTAGCCAGGTACAGCGGCCCCATCCAGCTGCATGTGGTGAACTTTACAGATATTCAGCTCTATATCTATGAGAAGTGCCCTCACGATGAGCTTACCATTATAATGAGACGCTATATGATGAAGATTGCGGAGCATTTTGCCAGGGAGAACGGATGCCTGGGACTGATAACAGGGGAGAGCATCGGACAGGTGGCCAGTCAGACCATGCAGAGCCTGGCAGCTACCAATGAAGTCTGCACGCTGCCGGTATACCGCCCTGTGATTGGATTTGATAAACAGGAAATCGTGGATGTATCCCTGAAGATTGGTACGTATGAGACGTCTATACTTCCCTTTGAGGACTGCTGCACCATTTTTGTGGCAAAGCACCCGGTTACAAAACCGAATCTTAATATCATAAAGCGCTCAGAAAAGAATCTGGAGGAAAAGATTGATACCCTTATGGAAGAGGCGATCCGTTCCACAGAAGTGATTTCCGTAGAATAATGTGGGAATATAGAACAGAAAAAAACGGCCTCTGCACTGCAGGGCCGCATTCTGTTTTGTCTGTTCTCTGATTCGTATATAACAGAGAAATTAAATCATGTAAGGTTTTAAAGTCTCTAAAATAGTATCCAAAGGTCCTTCATTTGCGTGGATATTCAAATCGATCGGCTTGGATAAATCTAAGCTGAAAATCCCCATAATTGATTTAGCGTCGATTACGTATCTTCCGGATACTAAATCAAAATCAAAGTCAAACTTAGTAATGTCGTTAACAAATGATTTTACTTTATCGATAGAATTTAATGAGATCTGAACAGTTTTCATTGGAATCCCTCCCTTATGTATTAGTACTGTTTACAGGGATAATCTTACCGTCTATACTGGGAAAAGTCAAGATGAAAACACACAAAGATGAAAAGCAGGATTCGTCAAGTCGCATAATAAATGGAAAATGTTAGGAATAGAAAATATGGAAAAAAAAGTTGCCCTGCACAACCTGGGCTGTAAAGTAAACGCATATGAAACAGAGGCTATGGAGCAGATGCTGGAGGAAGCGGGATATCAAATCGTGCCTTTTGCTCCCGGGGCAGATATTTATATTATCAACACCTGTACCGTGACAAATATTGCCGACCGCAAATCCCGGCAGATGCTTCACAAAGCCAAGAAAATGAATCCCGATGCCATTGTAGTGGCGACGGGGTGTTATGTACAGGTAGGAAAAGAAAAGCTGAAAAAGGATGATGCCATTGACCTGGTGGTGGGCAATAATAAGAAAAAGGATCTTCTGTCTATTCTGGACGCCTACGTCCAGGGGAAGGCAGGGGACAAAGAGGAAGTCCTGGACATGAAGGAGGCGCTGGAGTATGAAAATCTTCAGCTTTCTCAGACCGGGGAGCATACCAGAGCCTATCTAAAGGTACAGGACGGATGCAATCAGTTCTGCAGCTACTGTATTATCCCCTATGCCAGAGGCAGAGTCAGGAGCAGAAAAAAGGAAGAGGTTTTGGCTGAGGTAAACCGTCTGACCGCGAACGGGTATCAGGAATTTGTTTTGACCGGCATCCACCTGAGTTCCTACGGGATTGACTGCGATGACAGTCTGCTGTCTCTGATACAGGCTGTACATGGTATAGAGGGCGTAAAGCGTATCCGGCTGGGCTCCCTGGAACCCCGGATTATAACCCAGGACTTTGCCCGGGCATTGGCAGGAATGCCCAAGATCTGTCCTCATTTTCACCTCTCCCTGCAGAGCGGCTGCGATGAGACGCTAAAGCGGATGAACCGCCGGTACAGTGCCGGAGAGTACCGGGAAAAATGCGAGCTTTTGCGGCAGGTATTTGATAACCCTGCTCTGACCACGGATGTGATCGTGGGATTTCCGGGAGAGACAGAAAAAGAATTTCAGGAGTCCCGGGAGTTTATTGACGGCATCCGGTTTTATGAGACACATATTTTTAAGTACTCCAGGAGAGAGGGAACCCGGGCGGCAGCTATGGAGAACCAGATTCAGGAATCGGTCAAAACGCAGAGAAGCAGGGATTTAATTGAATTGGGAGAACTGCACCAGAGGGAATATATGGAATCCTTTTTGGGAAAAGAAGTGGAGATCCTGTTTGAGGAAACAGTAAATATCCAGGGCAAAGTCTGCTGGATCGGTCATACAAGAGAATACATTCGGGCAGTGGCAAAGACAGATCAGAACCTGGAGAATGTGATAGCCAGGGGAACTGTTCGCGGTTTTTCGACAAAAGATACGATTATTTGTGAAATATAGTAGAAAATATCCATTGAATTCTGTGTAGTTTTATATTAGAATAAAAGAAAGTTTAGGTAAGGGCGTGAAAATATGGCAAACAATAATATTAGCAATACACAATATTTCAAAGTAAAAACAGAACCGGAGATCCAGGTAAAAGAGATTCTGGATCTGGTATATAATGCGATGGACGAAAAGGGTTACAATCCGGTTAACCAGATCGTTGGCTACATTATGTCCGGAGATCCCACTTATATTACCAGCCATAAAGGTGCCAGGAGCATGATTATGAAGGTGGAAAGAGATGAGCTGGTAGAAGAACTCCTCAAGGAGTATATCAAGAATAAATCCTGGAAACGAGATTAATCTATGAGAATTATGGGACTTGATTACGGTTCGAAAACCATAGGGGTAGCAGTCAGTGACCCCTTAGGTTTGACTGCCCAGGGAATCGAAACCATTCATCGCAAGGACGAGAATAAGCTTCGCAAGTCTCTGGCGCGGATTGAAGAATTGGTACGTGAATATGAAGTAGAAACCATTGTGTTAGGCTTTCCTAAAAATATGAATAATACCATTGGGGACAGGGCTGTCAAATCTCTTGAGCTAAAAGATGTTCTGGAGAGAAGGACAGGCCTGCCTGTTGTGATGTGGGATGAGAGGCTGACGACAGTGGAAGCGAACCGGACGCTGATGGAGAGCGGGGTTCGCAGGGAAGACCGCGGCAAATATGTGGACAAGATTGCCGCTGTATTTATTTTGCAGGGATATTTGGATTCCCTTAGCTAAAACTTAATATTGTGAAGAAAGGATGTCAGGTATGGAGACTATTATATTTGACGGGGACGACGGGATTCAGCTGGAATTCGGTATACTGGAACAGACAAGAGTAAACGGACATAACTATCTTCTGGTAGTAGATCCGGACGAGGAAGACGAGGAAGAGGGAAGCGAGGCTTATATCCTGAAGGATATCTCTGAGGAAGAGGACGAAGAGGCCTGCTATGTATTCGTAGAGGACGACACGGAGTACGACGCCGTGTTTAAAGTTTTTGAAACTATGTTAGAAGATGTTGAATTTGTGAAATAATAATAGGTGAACAATGCACTTTATTCTACGTAAAAGTGAAGGTAAGAGGTGAGAACGTGACAGACAGCCAAGAGTTTGCAGAGATTTTAAGAAAAAACGGGTTGAAAGTAACCAACCAGAGACTACGGATATTGGAAGTGCTGGCTGGCTGTCCCGATCGGCACCTGACAGCAGAAGAAATTTATGATCTGGTAAAGGCAGAATTTCCTGAGATAGGACTTGCTACGGTTTACCGGACCATACAGATTTTATTAGATTTGCATTTAATTGATCGGATTAATCTGGATGACGGATGCGTGCGTTATGAGATCGGCCAGGATAAGGACCGGGACAGACACCACCACCATCATCTGATTTGTATATCGTGCGGAAAGATTATCTCACTGGAAGATGACTTTCTGGAACAATTAGAGGAGCATATCAGGGATTCCCTTGGGTTTACCGTAACGGACCACGAGGTGAAGCTTTTTGGATATTGCAGAGATTGTACGAAAGAACAGAATAAAGTAGAATGAGGTGCCAATTATATCATATGACGGAGGAATCATTTTGAAAAAAAAGAATAATGGCACAAGCTTGAAAATAATACCCCTGGGTGGGCTGGAACAGATTGGTTTGAATATGACTGCCTTTGAATACGAGGACAGCATTGTGGTAGTTGACTGCGGACTTTCTTTTCCGGAGGATGATATGCTGGGAATTGACCTTGTGATCCCGGACGTGACTTACCTGAAGGATAATATTCAGAAGGTAAAAGGATTTGTGATTACCCATGGGCATGAGGATCATATTGGGGCACTGCCCTATATTTTAAAGGAAATTAACGTTCCTATCTATGCGACAAAGCTTACGATAGGACTGATAGATAATAAATTAAAAGAGCACAACCTGCTGAAAACAACCAAGAGAAAAGTGATCAAACACGGACAGTCCATCAATCTGGGGGCTTTCCGCATTGAATTTATTAAGACAAACCACAGTATTCAGGATGCGTCCGCCCTGGCTATCTATTCCCCTGCGGGGATTGTGGTACACACAGGGGATTTTAAGGTGGATTATACGCCCGTGTTCGGGGATGCCATTGACCTGCAGCGGTTTGCCGAGATTGGAAAGAAGGGCGTACTTGCGCTTATGTGCGACAGCACTAATGCGGAACGGCCGGGATTTACCATGTCGGAGCGCACGGTGGGACGCACCTTTGACAATATATTCTCAGAACACAAGAATACCAGGATTATCATTGCCACATTTGCATCCAATGTAGACAGGGTGCAGCAGATTATTAATTCTGCCTATAAATTCGGCAGAAAAGTGGCGGTGGAGGGGCGCAGCATGGTAAATGTTATTACCACAGCTTCTGAACTGGGCTATCTGAAGATTCCGGAGAAAACACTGGTTGAAATTGATCAGATTAAGAATTATCCGGATGAGCAGATGACGCTGATTACCACCGGCAGTCAGGGAGAATCTATGGCGGCTCTTTCCCGTATGGCAGCCAGTATTCATAAAAAAGTATCTATAAAACCCGGCGATACTATTATATTCAGCTCGAATCCCATCCCCGGGAACGAAAAGGCAGTGTCTAAGGTAATTAACGAGCTTGGGATGAAAGGGGCGGATGTCATTTTCCAGGACGCCCATGTATCGGGACACGCCTGCCAGGAAGAAATTAAACTGATTTACTCTTTGGTTAAGCCCAAATATGCCATACCCGCCCACGGGGAATACCGACATCTGAAGGCACAGGCCAAGGTGGTAGAGCAGCTGGGGATAGATAAGGACAATATTTTTATTCTGTCTTCAGGGGATGTTCTGGAGGTGAGTGATGACAAGGCGGAAGTGACGGGAAAAGTTCATACGGGAAGTATCCTGGTAGACGGCCTTGGCGTAGGAGATGTGGGAAATATTGTGCTCAGAGACCGGCAGCATCTGGCTGAGGATGGCATCATTATCGTAGTCCTTACCCTGGAGAGAAGGAGCAATCAGCTGCTGGCAGGCCCGGATATTGTGTCCAGAGGATTCGTCTATGTAAGGGAATCGGAAGATCTGATGGGAGAGGCCAGAGTTGTTGTGGAAGATGCCCTGGACGTTTGTCTGGATAAAAGAATCTCCGATTGGGGCAGAATAAAAGGAGTCATCAAGGATTCCCTTGGTGAATTTGTATGGAAACGCACAAAGAGAAGACCGATGATCCTGCCCATTATTATGGAGGCTTAGAGGTGATAAAATGAGTTTGATAGAAACCTGTACGGAAAGGCTGGCAGCAGCCATCCGCACCGGTGATGTTTATAAACGCTACAAAAAGGCGCTGGATGAACTGAAGCTGATGCCGGAAGAGAAAGCAAAAATGGATGAATTGCGAATTCTGAACTATCGTATGCAGAATGAGGAAAAGGACATTGATCTGTACGAGGCCATTGATCAGGTGGCGGAGCGTATGGATGAGCTGCTCGAAATCCCTCAGGTGAGAGAGTTCCTTTTGGCGGAACAGGCCCTCTGCAGGCAGCTGCAGAATATAAATGCAACGATTCACCAGGGAATTGAAATCGACGTGCCGGATCTGTAAAAGTAAGGAGAATATTATGGCTAATAGAATGAGAGACGATGGACATGGAGTGGCAATCGCAGGTGGGTTTTTCAGAATTCTTCTGTACGTCTGTGTGATATTCGCAATCATATATGTAGGTAAAACTGCTTACAGCTTTGGATACGATATCTTTAATCAGGTACCTGTGTCCCAGGGAGAGGGAAAGGATGTTACTGTGGTGATAAAAGACGGAACATCTGTGTACAAGATAGGTAAAATCTTGAAGAATAAGGGCCTGATTGATGATGCGAAGGTTTTTGTGGTACAGGAAAAGTTATCAAACTATAAGGATAAACTGCAGGCTGGAACTTATATTCTGAACACGTCCCAGACCGCAGATGAGATGATGGCGATTCTGGCCCGGGAGAATACGGAAGGCCAGCCTGAACAGGAAGACAAAGAGGAAGACGGTACAAAGGACGAGGCGGACAAAACTGCGGACGAGAATTTGGAGAAAGTAAGCCAGGATCCTCAGGACGGAGACGATGCCCAGAGCGGTGAAGGCGACTCCGGGGAAGAGGGGGCTGAAGGAGGCCAGGAATAAGCAGGATGGGAGATTGACAGATGATTGTAGAGGAGAGAATGGCTGCCTATATAAATTCTCTGGACAGGGGGAATACGCCATTTTTGGATCAGCTTGAGATAGAGGCTGTCCAGAATCGTGTTCCGATTATCCGGAGAGAGATGCAAAGCTTTTTAAAGGTTCTGCTTCTGTCCCTTCGTCCTCTGAGCATATTGGAGGTAGGGACCGCAGTGGGATTTTCAGCGCTTTTGATGAGCGAATACGCCCCACAGGGCTGCCGGATTACAACCATAGAAAACTATGAAAAACGAATCCCCATAGCCAGGGAGAATTTCAAAAAGGCAGGAAAAGAGGATGTGATTACTCTTTTGGAGGGAGATGCGGCAGACATACTGAAAGATCTTGATGATAGGTACGATCTGATATTTATGGATGCTGCTAAGGGACAGTATATTCACTTCCTCCCTGAGATACTCAGGCTTCTGCGCACTGGGGGAGTGCTGCTCTCGGACAATGTGCTTCAGGATGGAGATATCATTGAATCCCATTTTGCCGTGGAGAGGAGAAACCGCACCATTTATAAACGGATGCGGGAATACCTCTATACGCTGAAACATCATGAACAATTGGAAACTGCCATCCTTCCTCTGGGGGATGGCGTAACTATGAGCACAAAAATCAAATGAGTGATGATGCAATGAAAAAACCAGAATTATTAGTGCCTGCCAGCAGTCTGGAGGTATTGAAAATAGCTGTGATATACGGTGCTGATGCGGTGTATATCGGAGGGGAAGCCTTCGGACTGAGGGCAAAAGCTAAAAACTTTTCCATGGATGAAATGAGAGAAGGCATACAATTTGCCCACGATCATAGAGTAAAGGTCTATGTAACAGCCAATATCCTGGCTCATAACGATGATTTGGAAGGGATCCGCACATACTTCCGGGAACTTAGGAAAATTAGACCGGATGGGCTTATAATAGCCGATCCAGGCGTGTTTATGATTGCCGGGGAAGTATGTCCGGAGATCGAGCGGCATATCAGTACACAGGCGAACAACACCAATTATGAGACTTATCTGTTCTGGCATAAGCTAGGGGCAAAGCGGGTGGTATCGGCCAGGGAACTGTCTCTGGAGGAGATACGGGGGATTCGCAGCCGGATTCCTGAGGAACTGGAGATTGAGACCTTTATACACGGGGCAATGTGTATCTCGTATTCCGGGCGGTGTCTGCTCAGCAACTACTTCACCGGACGGGATGCCAACCAGGGAGCCTGTACCCATCCCTGCCGGTGGAAATATTCCATTGTGGAGGAGACAAGGCCAAATGAATATATGCCTGTCTACGAGAATGAACGGGGTACTTATATCTTCAATTCAAAAGACCTCTGTATGATTGAACATATGGAGGACGTGCTTACCTGCGGAATCGACAGCTTAAAGATAGAGGGCCGGATGAAGACAGCCCTCTATGTTGCAACCGTTGCCAGAACCTACAGGAAAGCAATTGATGATTATTTTTCAGATCCCTCCTTGTACCGGGAACATATGCCCTGGTACCGGGAGCAGATCTCTAACTGTACGTACCGCCAGTTTACCACTGGTTTCTTCTACGGAAAGCCAGATTCCGATACCCAGATTTATGACCAGAATACGTATCTGAAAGAGTATACGTATTTGGGATACGTGGAAGCAAAGGATGACCGCGGGCTCTGCCGGATTACCCAGAGAAATAAATTCTCTGTAGGGGAAACCATTGAAGTCATGAAACCGGACGGCAGAAATATTTCCGTGCAGGTCAAATCCATTCTGGATGAGGAGGGCAGTCCCCGGGAAAGTGCTCCCCATCCAAAAGAAGTGCTATATCTTGATCTGGGAATAGAACTGGATCCATACGATATCTTAAGACGGCAGGAAGAATCTGCGTAATTTCAGAAGGGCATTTTTTTCTATTCTAGAGACGTAAGAGCGGCTGATATTCAGCCGCTTTGCTATTTCCCGCTGGGTATACTCTTCCTCCCCGAACAGGCCATAGCGAAGCTTTACCACCTCATATTCTCTGGGGGTCAGAACAGACTCAATCAGCTCATATAATTTTTTTACATCTTCTTTGAAGGTATAGGTATCCACCACATCTACCGGAACATTTTCTATAATGTCCAGCAGATGAATTTCATTGCCTTCCTTATCTGTGCCAATGGGTTCATAGAGGGAGACTTCTTTGGACGTCTTCTTGCGGGAGCGGAGCATCATCAACAGCTCATTGTCAATACACCTGGCCGCATAGGTAGAAAGCCGGTTGGCTTTATTGCTGTCAAAAGTTTGTATTGCCTTGATGAGCCCTACAGTTCCTATGGAAATCAAGTCATCCAAATCTTCATCTATTCCCTGATACTTCTTCACAACATGTGCAACAAGACGTAAGTTTCGTTCAATAAGAACATTTTTAGCTTCCAAGTCGCCCCCCTGGTATCTCTGAAGATAATATTTCTCCTCTTCTACGGTAAGGGGCTTAAGAAATGTCTTCAAAAAGGTTACCTCAAAGGGATTTGTTTATAGTCTATGTGAGAGAAGAAGATTTTGTGCTTTTCCATCTGAAAAGGGCGAAAAAGGGGACGTGTTCTTTCTGGAAAGAACACGTCCCAAAATAGGATCGACCTGTCCCCAATGAGGTTTTAGCTTTGTTTATCCTGCTGGTAAGCTACCAGTACAATGTCTTTGTCTGTCTTCTGACTGATTTCTTCTTCCAGACGGTTGATCATGGAATTATCGGACTCTGTAATATCTGCCACCTGGTATCCTGAATATTCTTTGTTATCCATTTGAAACACCTCCTTTTGATGTAGTATGTGAGAAAAAGAGCAAAATTATGTTTTTTTTCATGGTGCAATTGACATGGCATAAGTTTTGTGACAAAATAAAAGAACCTTTTATTAAAACTTCTGTATTTCCGGGACATTTCGTCCATGTTTATCCTTTCAATAGTAATTACTTATTAAATAATAAGTTTGATTCTTTTTGTCTCTGTGTTTTGCAGCAGGCATATCTTTTTCTGTTCAGATTTGTCAAAGAAATATTTCCAATGCATAAGTGAATGGTATTTGAGCCGGAGGAAAGGCTTGGAGAGGAGTTAAGTATGTTTAGCAGTGTATTGTCAGCAGCTATTATGGGAGTAGAATGTTTTCCGGTAAGGGTGGAGGCAGATGTGAGTGACGGACTTCCTATGTTTAATATGGTGGGGTATCTTACTTCCCAGGTGCGGGAGGCTCAGGACAGAGTGAAGACTGCTATGCGCAATATGGGGATTGCGCTGCCTCCCAAAAGGGTGACGATTAATCTGTCGCCTGGTGATCTGCGAAAGGATGGCCCTGCCTTTGACCTGCCCATTGCTGCAGCTATTCTGACTGCTCTGGGGTATCTGGAGGAGGTCATGGTAAAGGATGTTTTGATTGTGGGAGAATTGAGCCTGGACGGTACCGTACACCCGGTATCCGGCATTCTGGCTATGGTGGATAAAGCGAAGGAGCTGGGATGCAGAGCCTGCGTACTCCCAAAGGAAAACTGGAGAGAGGGTAATATTATCCAGGGGATTCCAGTTGCCGGGGTCAGTACCTTAAAAGAAACCATAGAAATGCTTCGCAGCGGCGATTTTGAGCGTTTTCAGCGAGAAAATCCCGTCGGGGAGGTATTTTACAGGGAACCGGAATATTCTCTTGATTTTGACGAAATACAGGGACAGGAGGCTGTAAAAAGGGCGGCGGTAGTGGCTGCCGCAGGTTTTCACAATCTATTGATGATAGGTCCCCCGGGAGCTGGTAAGACAATGGTGGCAAGACGGCTCCCCACAATTATGCCTCTGCCGTCGCTGGAAGAATGTATAGAAATATCAAGAATTTACAGTATCGCAGGTCTTCTACCGGCGGACAGTCCTCTGATGGTTACCCGTCCCTTCCGGGCGCCCCATCATACGCTTTCTCCCCAGGCTCTGGCCGGAGGAGGCAGAATTCCCCGGCCGGGAGAAATTACTTTGGCTCACAGGGGGATTCTCTTTCTGGATGAACTGACGGAATTCTCCAGAGTCAGCCTGGAGATCTTAAGGCAGCCTCTGGAAGACAGACAGATCTTAATAGCAAGGGCAATGGGGAGCTTCTGCTTTCCCGCTAACTGCATGGTAGTTGCTGCCATGAACCCGTGCGGATGCGGCTATTTTCCGGATATGAACCGCTGTACCTGCCGGCCTGGGGACATTAGCAAATATCTGCGGAAGATCAGCGGTCCCCTCCTGGACCGGATGGATATCTGCGTGGAGGCAGGGGCAGTAAAGTATCAGGATATTGCGTCAAAACGAAAAAAGGGGCCTTCCTCTGCTGATCTTCGTAAAGAGATTACAAGGGTACATAAGACCCAGGAGGATAGGTTTAGGGGGACAGAGATACGCTTCAACTCACAAATTCCCGGTTCAGAACTTGAAACCTTCTGTCCTGTGGAAAAGCAAGGCAGGGAACTTTTGGAAAAAGCGTATAAAAAGATGAATTTTAGTATCAGGGGCTATCATAGAATCTTAAAAACAGCCCGTACGATAGCCGATTTGGAGGGGGAAGAAATTCTTCTAAAAAGGCATATCGGTGAAGCGATCTGCTACCGGAAGGCTGATAAGAAATACTGGAACATTTAATGGTTATACAAAGAGAGGACGTACCACCATGTTCTATCAGGCACAGAGAAAAGGAACTTGGGGTATAAAAATCAGAATAGGAGGAATTATGGAGAATACGGGAGACAAAGAAGTTGTCTGTTATCATAAACTTCACAGGGAGTACCCCAGGCGTCTGCTGCACTACGGTGATATGCCGCCCCGACTGTTTGTAAGAGGAGTGCTTCCCAGAGAGGACAGGGCTACCGTGGCTATTGTAGGGGCGAGAATGTGCAGCTATTATGGTCAGGTGCAGGCGTTTGAATTTGCAAAAGCGCTGAGTCAGGCAGGGGTTCAGATTATAAGCGGTATGGCCCGGGGAATAGACGGCCATGCGCACCGGGGAGCACTGGCGGGTGGAACCCCGACCTTTGCTGTTCTTGGCTGCGGCGTTGATGTCTGCTATCCCAGGTCAAATTATGATTTATATAAAAAAATCCCTGAACAGGGAGGGCTGCTGTCTGAGTTCCCCCTGGGATATGAACCTCTGCCCCGGAATTTTCCCCTACGAAATCGTATAATCAGCGGGCTGGCAGACCTAGTGCTGGTTATAGAGGCAAAAAAGAAAAGCGGCTCTCTGATTACCGCAGACTGTGCACTGGAGCAGGGGAAGACGGTATATGCCCTGCCGGGGCGTGTGAGCGATGGGCTAAGCTATGGGTGCAACCGCCTGATAGAGCAGGGGGCGGGAATCGCCTGTTCTGTGGAGAGCCTATTGGAAGAACTGGGAATTTCCCCGGGAAAAAGCGACAAATTGCTAATAAAATCACAAATAAGACTTGAAAGTCAGAAAAATATGGTGTATAGTTGTCTGGATTTACAGCCCCAGAATCTGAATCAATTATTAGAAAAAATACCTCTGTCTCCAGAGGAAGTTATGGGGATTCTTCTGGAACTTCAGCTAGAGGAACTAATAGTGGAACCGATGAAAAACTATTATGCCAAAATAAAATAAATGAAATGGACCGAATACCGGAGGAGGTAAGGAATGGCAAAGTATTTAGTGATTGTGGAGTCGCCTGCAAAGGTAAAAACAATCAAGAAATTTCTTGGTTCAAATTATGAAGTGGCTGCATCAAACGGTCATGTGCGTGACTTGCCCAAAAGTCAGCTGGGAATTGATGTGGAACATGATTTTGAACCAAAGTATATAACGATCCGAGGAAAGGGCGAGCTGCTGGCAGGACTGAGAAAGTCATCCAAAAAGGCAGACAAAGTATACCTGGCAACTGACCCGGACCGTGAAGGAGAGGCGATCTCCTGGCATCTCTCTAAGGCGTTGAACCTTCAAGACGACAAGATGCGCCGGATTACATTTAACGAGATTACAAAAACAGCAGTAAAAGCTTCTATAAAAGAGGCGAGAGATATTGATATGAATCTGGTGGATGCCCAGCAGACCAGAAGGATTCTGGACCGTATGGTAGGCTATAACATCAGTCCAGTCCTTTGGGCAAAAGTCAAGAGAGGCTTAAGTGCAGGCCGTGTACAGTCTGTCGCCCTTCGCATCATCGGTGACAGGGAAGAAGAAATTAACGCTTTTATACCGGAGGAATACTGGTCTCTGGAAGCTTCCTTCAAAGTCAAAGGTGAGAAAAAGCCCCTGGTGGCCAAATTTTACGGCAGTGAAAAGAAAAAGATGGAGATCCATTCCCAGGAGGAGCTGGATAAGATCTTAAAAGCTCTGGAAGGGGCAAAATACCAGGTGGCCGAAGTGAAAAAGGGAGAGCGCACCAAGAAAGCACCTCTGCCGTTTACCACCAGTACTCTTCAGCAGGAGGCTTCAAAGGCGCTCAATTTTTCTACTCAGAAAACGATGCGGCTGGCCCAGCAGCTATACGAGGGAATTGATATAAAAGGTAACGGCACCGTAGGTATTATTACTTATCTGCGTACAGATTCGACCCGTATCTCTGAGGAGGCCGATCAGCTGGCAAGAGAGTATATCACAGAGCAGTATGGGGAAACGTATGCAGCCAACAAGGAAGAGAACAGCAATAAGGGAAAAAAGATTCAGGATGCCCACGAGGCAATCCGCCCCACAGATATTACCAGAACGCCAGCTGCTATGAAAGAGTCTCTGTCCAGGGATCAATTCCGGCTGTATCAGTTAATCTGGAAACGATTTACTGCCAGCAGAATGCAGCCGGCCAAATACGAGACAACGTCTGTAAAAATAAAAGGGGGAGACTACTACTTTACAGTAGCCGCCTCAAAACTTAAATTTGACGGTTTTATGGCAGTCTATGTGCAGAGCGATGAGGAGAAGCCGGAAAATAATCTGATGATGAAAAGTCTGGATGAGAACACGGAGCTTTCTCTTGAGAACTTTGACGGACAGCAGCATTTTACGCAGCCCCCTGCCCATTATACGGAGGCTTCTCTGGTTAAGACGCTGGAAGAACTTGGAATCGGGCGTCCCAGTACTTATGCCCCCACGATAACCACAATTATAGCCCGCCGCTATGTGGCAAAAGAGAATAAAAATCTTTATATTACAGAACTGGGAGAAGTAGTGAATAATATCATGAAACAGGCTTTCCCCAGCATTGTGGATGTGAATTTTACCGCTACTTTTGAAGAACTCCTGGATAAAGTGGAAGACGGCAGTGTATACTGGAAAACCGTAATCCGCAATTTTTATCCTGATTTGGACGAGGCAGTAAAGGCAGCGGAACAGGAATTAGAACAGGTAAAAATAGAAGACGAGGTGACGGATGTTATCTGTGAAGAATGCGGCCGCAACATGGTAATTAAGTACGGTCCTCACGGAAGATTCCTGGCGTGTCCGGGCTTTCCCGACTGCCGGAATACAAAACCGTACCTGGAGAAGATTGGAGTATCCTGCCCCAAGTGCGGGAAGGATATTGTTCTCAAAAAGACGAAAAAAGGTCGTAAGTATTATGGCTGTGAAGATAACCCGGAGTGCGATTTTATGTCCTGGCAGAAGCCGTCCAAAGAGAAATGTCCCAACTGTGGGGGCTATATGCTGGAAAAAGGAAACAAACTTTTGTGTGCAGATGAGCACTGCGGCTATGTAACGGAGAAGCCAAAAGAGGAAAAGGAATAGATGGCTAAGCTGCTGTAATGGGTTTAAAATACCATACAGCAGCTGATTTTTGGATAAAATTCCTTTTTTGATTTGCATGATTATCCATAAATTTTGTGTTATTGGCTTCACCAGCTTTTGAAACTGAGGAATTATCAGAAAAAAAGTTAAAAAAGTATAAATCCGTTAGCGACGACATTGATTTGCCGCCAATTGTATGATAGAATAAAGCAAATGGGAGAATTTTATTTTATTACTCATATTTAGGACAAAAGAAAGGAGGTTCAGCATGAGCGTACAACTATTGGATAAGACGAGAAAGATAAACAAATTGCTGCACAACAATAATTCCTCAAAGGTTTTATTTAACGACATCTGTGAAGTTATGGTAGAAACACTGGAGTCGAATATTCTGGTACTCAGTAAAAAAGGTAAGGTGCTGGGCGTAGGACTGTGCGAAGGAGTAGAAGAGATTACAGAGCTGATTGAAGACGAGGTGGGAGGCTTTATCGATACTCTCCTGAATGAGAGATTTCTGGGAGTGCTTTCTACGAAAGAAAATGTAAATCTTCAGACTCTGGGATTTGAGGGGGAGCATGTAAAACAATACATGGCTATCATTAACCCAATTGACATTGCCGGGGAACGCTTGGGGACTGTTTTTATGTACAGAAGCGGTAAGCAGTACGATATTGAAGATATAATTGTGAGTGAATACAGCACCACTGTGGTAGGACTTGAGATGATGCGTTCCGTACATGAAGAGAATGCTGAGGAAAATCGTAAGATACAGGTTGTCAAATCTGCTTTCAGCACGTTGTCATTCTCAGAACTAGAAGCTATTATTCATATTTTTGATGAGCTGGACGGAGATGAGGGAATTCTGGTTGCCAGCAAGATTGCGGACAGGGTAGGCATCACACGGTCTGTAATTGTAAATGCGCTCAGGAAGTTTGAGAGCGCGGGCGTTATCGAATCCAGATCCTCAGGAATGAAGGGAACCTATATCAAGGTGCTCAACGAAGTTATATTCGATGAGCTGGAAGAAATTAAAAAACGGAAAATAGTTAAAAAATAATGCTTGTTTTGAACTATAAAAGGAGCTGTTAGGTATCTGCAGTTCCTTTTTTATGTTATTTTGCTGCTGCCTTTGCCGCGGAAAATAAAAAATGTTTAATTTCTTCTTAAATGGCATAGGATAAAGATGGAATTATAAAATAAATATAAAATCAGGTAAAAATTAAGAAAGTGAGAAAATAAGAGAAAACAAGAGATAAAAAGAGATAACAAGAGAATGGATGCTATAGAATCTCTTTCAGAAACTTGCAGATTTTTTCAAGATTAACTAATATATGACTAACGGTTAGCACTCGATGTAAATGAGTGCTAATAAAAGCAGAAAATATTTTAAGGAGGCAATAGATTATGAAATTAGTACCATTGGGAGACAGAGTCGTTTTAAAACAGTTAGAAGCTGAAGAAAAGACAAAATCAGGAATCGTATTACCGGGTCAGGCACAGGAAAAACCCCAGCAGGCTGAGGTTGTTGCAGTAGGACCGGGCGGAGTTGTTGACGGCAAAGAAGTAAAGATGGAAGTTAAAGTGGGAGATCAGGTAATCTATTCCAAATACGCCGGTACAGAAGTAAAATTAGATGATGAAGAATTTATCATTGTAAAACAGAACGATATCTTAGCAGTAGTAGAATAAATCATAGAATTCAGGAGGAATGACAGATATGGCAAAAGAGATTAAATACGGAGCAGAAGCAAGAGAGGCACTGCAGAATGGTGCCGATAAATTAGCGAATACAGTACGCGTGACATTAGGACCAAAAGGAAGAAACGTAGTTCTGGACAAATCCTTTGGCGCACCTCTTATCACCAACGATGGTGTCACCATTGCAAAGGAAATTGAGCTGGAAGACGGATTTGAAAACATGGGCGCTCAGCTAATCAAGGAAGTAGCTTCCAAGACAAATGATGTGGCTGGTGATGGTACTACAACAGCTACTGTACTTGCTCAGGCCATGATTCATGAAGGAATCAAGAACCTTGCAGCTGGTGCAAATCCAATTATCCTGAGAAAGGGTATGAAAAAAGCAACAGATGTGGCAGTAGAGGCAATTGCTTCCATGAGCAGAAAAGTAGAAGGAAAAGATCAGATCGCAAGAGTTGCAGCAATTTCTGCCGGCGATGATGAAGTGGGAGAATTAGTTGCAGACGCTATGGAAAAAGTATCCGGCGACGGTGTTATAACCATTGAAGAGTCTAAGACAATGAAGACAGAGCTGGATTTAGTAGAGGGTATGCAGTTTGACCGCGGATACATTTCCGCTTACATGGCAACTGACATGGACAAAATGGTAGCTAATCTGGATGATCCATATATCTTAATCACTGATAAGAAGATCTCTAACATTCAGGAACTGCTTCCTCTGTTAGAGCAGATTGTAAAAACAGGCGCCAAACTGTTAATTATTGCTGAAGACGTAGAGGGCGAAGCTCTTACTACACTCATTGTAAATAAATTAAGAGGAACCTTTAATGTTGCAGCTGTTAAGGCTCCGGGCTACGGTGACAGAAGAAAGGCCATGTTAGAAGATATTGCTATCTTAACAGGCGGTCAGGTAATCTCCGATGAATTGGGTCTGGACTTAAAAGAAGTTACCATGGATCAGCTGGGACGTGCAAAATCTGTTAAGGTTGAGAAGGAAAATACAGTTATTGTTGACGGTGCAGGCGATAAAGCAGCCATTGATGCTAGAATCAGCCAGATTAAGGGACAGATTACAGAGACAACATCCGAGTTTGACAAAGAAAAATTACAGGAAAGACTTGCTAAACTGGCAGGCGGCGTAGCTGTTATCCGTGTTGGTGCCGCTACTGAAACTGAGATGAAAGAGGCTAAGCTTCGTATGGAAGATGCTCTTGCAGCAACACGTGCAGCAGCAGAGGAAGGTGTAATCGCAGGAGGCGGATCCGCTTACATCCATGCTTCCAAGAAGGTTGAAGAGCTGGCAGAGACATTAAGCGGCGATGAGAAGACAGGTGCGGTAGTTGTATTAAAAGCTCTGGAATCTCCTCTGTACCACATTGCAGCCAATGCTGGTCTGGAAGGCTCTGTCATTGTCAATAAAGTAAAAGAATCTGAGACAGGCGTTGGATTTAATGCTCTGAAAGAAGAGTATGTAGATATGATTAAAGAAGGAATTCTGGATCCTGCAAAAGTAACAAGAAGTGCATTGCAGAATGCTACCAGTGTGGCATCAACGCTGTTAACAACAGAATCTGTTGTATCTAATATTAAGGAAGATACTCCGGTAGCTCCAGCAGCTCCTGGAATGATGTAAGCTTCACAGAATTTTAAGACTTTCTAAGGGCTGGCGTCGTAGACGTCAGCCCTGCTTTGTGCTAGAATGAAGACAGTTTCTAAGAATGTACAAGGAGAGAAACCATGAGTGATTTGTATTCAGAATTTTTGGTAAAAAAGCAGAGTACCGGCAAAGATATGGCAGTCAAAATTGGAATGCTGGCCCTCACCGTTGTAGCGGTATTTGCAGGAGTCATGATACACCCTCTTTTATTTATTGCGGCTATTGGGCTGGGAGCTGCGGATTACTTTGTATTCCTTAATCTGGATCTGGAATATGAGTATCTTTATGTGAATGGCGAACTTGATATCGACAGAATCGCAGCAAAGACCAAGAGAAAGAAAGTGAAAAGCCTGGATACGGGTAAGATGGAGATCCTGGCGCCGGTAAAGTCCCATAGAATGGATTATTATAATAATAACAGCAGATTAAAAGTACTGGATTATTCGTCGCAGGATCCATCCCACAAAATTTACGCCATGATTATTCCCGATGGTCAGGAATTGTGTAAGGTTTTGTTGGAATTCGACGAAAAGATGCTCAGCAACATACAAAAATCAAATCCCAGAAAAGTTTTTACGGATTGACACCTTTGTCGAATTTTGTTACACTAGGGAACAAAACCAAAATAAATAGAAACGAAAGGGAGAGAGTAAATGGGTACAATAATTGGTGAAGGCATTACTTTTGACGACGTACTTCTAGTTCCGGCATACTCAAAGGTAACTCCGAATCAGGTAGATTTAAGCACTTATCTGACCAAAAAAGTTAAATTAAACATTCCTATGATGAGCGCAGGAATGGATACTGTAACAGAACATCGCATGGCAATTGCTATGGCAAGACAGGGCGGTATAGGAATTATTCATAAGAACATGTCTGTGGAGCAGCAGGCAGAGGAAGTAGACAAGGTAAAACGTTCTGAAAACGGTGTTATTACAGACCCATTTTTCTTATCACCAGAGCATACATTGGAAGATGCCAACAACTTAATGGCCAAATTCCGTATCTCCGGTGTTCCTATCACAGAGGGAAGAAAACTGGTAGGTATTATTACCAACCGTGATCTTAAGTTCGAAGAGGACTTTTCTAAAAAAATCAAGGAATCTATGACATCTGAAGGCCTGATAACAGCAAAAGAGGGAATCACACTGGAGGAGGCGAAGCGAATCCTGGCAAAAGCCAGAAAGGAGAAGCTTCCTATTGTAGATGATGATTTCAATCTGAAAGGGCTTATAACCATCAAAGATATTGAAAAACAGATTAAATATCCGCTGTCTGCAAAGGACGCCCAGGGAAGACTGCTGTGCGGAGCTGCTGTGGGAATTACTAAGAATGTGATGGAGCGGGTGGACGCCCTTGTGAAGGTGCGGGTAGATGTCATTGTCATAGATTCTGCTCATGGCCATTCGGAGAATATACTATCCACACTTCGCATGATTAAAGACGCATATCCTGAGCTTCAGGTTATCGCGGGAAACGTAGCCACAGCGGAGGCAACCAGAGACCTGATAGCAGCAGGTGCGGATGCTGTAAAGGTAGGAATCGGTCCGGGATCTATCTGTACCACAAGAGTGGTGGCAGGGATTGGTGTTCCTCAGATTACAGCAGTTATGGACTGTTATGGAGAGGCAAAGAAGACCGGAACTCCGGTAATCGCTGACGGAGGAATCAAGTACTCCGGAGATATGACTAAAGCCATTGCAGCAGGGGCTAATGTGTGCATGATGGGAAGTATCTTTGCCGGGTGTGATGAAAGTCCAGGTACCTTTGAATTATACCAGGGCAGAAAGTATAAAGTTTATCGAGGGATGGGCTCCATAGGAGCCATGGAAAATGGAAGCAAAGATCGCTATTTCCAGACAGACGCGAAGAAACTGGTACCGGAAGGTGTGGAAGGCCGTGTGGCATACAAGGGACATGTGGAAGACACGGTATTCCAGCTGATTGGAGGAATTCGTTCTGGTATGGGCTACTGCGGTGCACCGGACATTGAAACTTTAAAGGAAACAGGAAAATTCATTAAGATTTCCGCCGCTTCACTGAAAGAATCTCATCCGCATGATATTCATATAACAAAAGAAGCACCGAACTACAGTGTAGACGAGTAAAATAAGAGGAGGAGGCAAAGGGGTGCCTCCTCCCTCTTTTTGGCAGAGGATAAGCATATGGTAAGGGGTAAAAGACGAAGGAAAAGACGCCGCAGTGCCGGGTATCGGAAGAGGCAGCTGGAGGTAAGACGTAATATAATACTATTTGGAATTGTTCTATTGGGAGTGATTCTGCTCTGTCTTACAATAAAGACAGTAAAGAATAAAAGAGAGGAAGCCAGGACGGCTGCTATGGATGACAAAAAGGTATCTTTTGTGGGAGCACCGCCTCTGGACGTGCAGCTGCTGGATGTGAATCCGTATTCAAGGCCAGGGACGGCGCTGGAGCGGATTAAGGGGATTGTAATACACTATACAGCCAATCCAGGGACCTCTGCGCAGAATAACAGAGACTACTTTGAAGGGCTGAAAGACAGCCAGGAGACAAAAGCCAGCAGTCATTTTGTCATTGGCCTGGACGGAGAAGTGGTGCAGTGCATACCCAGCAATGAGATATCCTATGCGTCCAATGAGCGCAACAGCGATACCCTCTCTATAGAGTGCTGTCATCCGGACGAGAGCGGCCATTTCAATGACGCCACCTATCAGTCACTGGTGGAACTCACGGGATGGCTCTGTGAACGGTTTTCTCTGAAGTCAGACGATGTCATCCGACATTATGATGTTACCGGGAAGATATGTCCCAAGTATTATGTTGAGCACGAAGACGCATGGAAGCAATTCAAGAAAGATGTGGACAAGCAGATAAAGATAGTAGAAAAAGAGCAGAAAGAAGCAGGGGAATAGGAGGCAGAAAATGAATCTATTCAAACATTCGCTCACCATTCAAAAACCTCAGACTATGGTGAAGATTACGGGTCAGATAAGGGAAGACATTAAAAACAGCGGCATCCGATCAGGGATAGTTGCAGTGTACTGTCCTCATACAACCGCAGGAATAACAATAAATGAAAATGCAGATCCGGATGTAGTAACAGATGTGATCTATGGCTATGAAAAAGTATTTCCCACAAATGACAGGGTTTACCGCCACTGCGAGGGGAATTCTCATGCCCATATGAAATCCTCTGCAATGGGGGCGTCAGCCACCTTGATTCTCGAAGAAGGAAAAATAATTCTGGGGATCTGGCAGGATGTTTACTTTTGTGAATTCGACGGACCCAGGAATCGGAACTATTATGTGAAGATTATAGAAGGGTAAGCAATTGGGGACAGGTCATGTTGAATTTGGGACACCCAGGATCTATTTGGGGACGTGTTCTTTGTAGAAAGAACACGTCCCCCTTTTTTACTTTTTATTCCAGATTCAGCCTCTTGGACAATATATAGTGGATTCCAAAATAAAATCCTACAGTGAGCAGTAAGTCGAATATTATAGAAAATCCCATATACACTGGTGACATCCCAACGGTGGATGTGGTTGTTATTAATGCATTGTTTGAATTGACGGAGTAAGGACTCCATCCCAGAGTGAGCATCATGATGACTCCTACAATCTGCAGTACCAGATAGATTCCTGCCAGGGAACCGATGGCTCCCAGGATCTTATGGGTCTTGCAGAGACTTCCCAGACAAATGGCAAAGTATACCATAAAAATGCTAAAGAAAACACTGATGAGCATGGTTAATAGCATATAGATGGTACTAAAGAACTCAGAGGTTCCAAAGGCTGTCAGCATTGCTTTCCAGAATTCCTGGAAGAATTCAGGCAGGTATTGCATGGTATAAGAGTTGATAAAAATGATTGCCAGAGAGGCGCATATGATTATCATGTCAATCAACCCCCAGATGATAAATACAAAGCAGCGGGACCATATATGCTGGGCGGGGGTTACTGGCAGCGTGTGCATTAGGTAGCCTTCATTGGAAAACATGCCTTTCTGGAAGTCCCTGGCCAGAAATATATAAGTCATAACTGCGATACAGAAGATTCCCAGTACATACAGCAGAATATAGACTGCAGTCACAAGACTAGTGGCTGGGGATGCGGTATTGAAGTTGCCTTCCCCGTTTAATGCCATTGAGAAAATAATTCTTCCTATTACAGAGAATGCAAGCAGTGCCCCATGAATTAGTATCAGCAGCTTGGATACCTGTTTTAAATTATGTTTAAACAATTTTCCTAACATCTGAATACCTCCCGGAATAAACCATCTACAGATTTGCCCCTCTCATACCGGATTTCGTCTACAGAGGAAATTAGCTTAATCTGACCGTACTGAATAAATATGACATCGTCCAGTACGTTCTCTACATCTGAAATCAAATGGGTGGAGATGATGATGGTGGCATCTTCTGCATAGTTATTAATAATTGTAGAAAGGATGTAATCTCTGGCAGCAGGATCTACGCCCGCGATAGGTTCATCCAGGCAGTAGAGCTTAGCCCTGCGGCTCATGACCAGGATGAGCTGTACTTTTTCTTTGGTGCCTTTGGACATAGTTCTGAGGCGATCGCTGGGATTAATATTCAGCTTCTCCAGCATATCATAGGCGCGGCTCCGATCAAAGTCTTCATAAAAATCCACAAAAAAGCTGATGGCATCATTCACACTCATCCAGTCTCCAAGATATGTGCGTTCCGGAAGGTAGGAAACAATTTTTTTTGTATCTACACCCGGGGCCATACCATCGATTAGGACTTCCCCGTTGGTGGGGACTAAAAGACCGTTAATCAGCTTAATCAGCGTGGTCTTTCCGCTTCCGTTTGGGCCAAGCAGCCCGATGATTTTTCCTTTATCCAAGGATAGGTTAATATTGGCAAGTGCTGTCTTAGTACCATAAGACTTGGTAAGATTCTTGCACTCTAATATCTGGCTCATTCTTTCTCCTCCTTGTCAATTTTCTCCAGCTGCGTAATCAGATCAATAATCTCCTGCTTTTTAAATCCCAGCTGCGCCATCTTATCCAGAAATTCTTTGATATGAGCTGACGCAATTTCTTCTTTCATTTTTTGAATCATAATAATGTCCTCCGTGATATATCGTCCGCTGGTTCTCTGGGCAAATACCAGACCGGTTCTCTCAAGTTCTGTCAAAGCTTTCTGCATGGTATTAGGATTGACGGCAGCTTCTGATGCCAAATCCCTCACTGACGGGAGCCTGTCTCCCGGAGCATAATTCCCGGATATAATATCTTGTTGTATCTTTTCGATAATCTGAGCATATATCGGGCGTTCGGAACTAAGATTCCAAGCCATTAATGAACACCTCCTGTACTATTGTATTAATGATTTAATACAATCATAATCGATTTTTTCTTTCTTGTCAAGGATAATGACAAAGAAAATGGTTTATAGTATACTGAAAGAAGAAAATTAACGGAGGAATCATCATGGCAGAAAGCAAGAATGTATGGAAGAGAGAGGAAGTAAAGGAAGAAGACCGTTGGGCCATAGAAGATTTATATCCCTGCAGGGAAGCTTGGGAAAAGGATGCAGAGATACTCAGACATAAGATAGATAAGCTGGAGCAGTATCAGGGAACACTTGGAGAGAGCAGCCGTGTTCTTTCCGGTATGCTGGAAGAATACAGCAGTACGAGCCAACTCTTTGAAAGGCTGTATGTATACGCCAATCAGAGGCTTCATGAGAATACTGCCGACAGTACCAGCCAGAAGCTCACCGGGGAAGCCCAGGTTCTTATGACCCTGCTGAACAGTAAAACCGCATATATTGTACCGGAGATATTAAACATACCCCAGGAGAAGCTGAATATATTTATAGAGGAGGATGAGGGACTGAAACCGTTCAGAATCTTCCTGACTCAAATCATCCGTCAGAAGGAGCATACGCTCACAAAAGAGATGGAAGAACTCATGGCTAAAATAGACGAGCTTGCCCAGGGCCCGGGAAATATTTTCAGTATGTTTAATAATGCGGACATTACCTTTCCCCCAATTACCAATGAGGAAGGAAATGAAGTTCCCCTGACTCACGGCCGCTATGCCGGATACCTGGAGAGCAGCAGCCGGCAGGTGCGCAGGGATGCGTTCATGAGCTTGTATCATACCTACAGGCAGTTTGAAAACACACTGGCTGCCACGTTTGATTCCAATGTACGGCATGCAGTATTCGAAGCAAGAGAAAGAAAGTATGGGTCATCTCTGGAAGCCGCTCTGGACGGCAGCAAAATTCCCACGGAAGTGTATGATAATCTCATTCAGACGGTGCACGGCCATATGGATTTGATGTACCGGTATCTAAAGCTGCGGAAGAGGGCGTTGGGAGTGGAAGAGCTTCATATGTATGACGTATATGTATCTCTGGTAGATGATGTAGATATGAAGATACCCTTTGACAAAGCAAAAGAGATAGTTCTGGATGGTCTGGCCCCTCTGGGGGAGGAATATGCCGGCCGGCTGAGAGAGGGCTTTGAGAACCGTTGGATCGATGTATATGAGAATCAGGGAAAAAGAACAGGTGCGTATTCCTGGGGGGCTTATGGGGTGCATCCTTATGTGCTGCTGAATTATCAGGAGAATTTGAACCAGGTATTTACCCTTGCCCATGAGATGGGGCACGCCCTGCATTCCAGCTATTCGGATGAGAAGCAGCCATATCTCTATGCCGGTTACAAAATATTTGTAGCGGAAGTGGCCTCTACCTGCAACGAAGCGCTGCTCATACACCATTTGTTGGAACAAACAAGTGATAAAAAGGAAAAAGCATATCTCATCAATTATTTCCTGAATCAGTTTAAAGGCACCCTGTACCGTCAGACAATGTTTGCCGAGTTTGAGAAGAAGGCGCATAAAGAAGTAGAAAATGGGGGTACCCTGAATGCCGCATGGCTGAATGAAACCTACTATAATCTGAACAGAGAGTATTTCGGAGATGGGGTAGTGCTGGATGAGGAGATTGCCCTGGAGTGGGCCAGAATTCCCCATTTTTATACTCCCTTCTACGTTTACCAGTATGCCACCGGGTTTTCTGCAGCCATCGCTATCAGCAGCAAGATTCTGAAAAAGGAGCCGGGAATCGTTGAGAAATATAAAGAATTTCTGAGTGGAGGCAGTTCTATGGACTGTATAGACCTTTTGAAATTATGCGGGGTGGATATGACAAAACCGGAGCCGGTGAAGGACGCACTGAAGGTATTCCGGGAATATTTGGAGGAATTAGAGCAGCTGCTATAGATAAAAACAGAGTTTGAGCATATTGCATAGAAACATTAATAAAATAATAATAAATTTGGCATTGCATTTGAGGAAAAGTATGTTACAATATTGTTACAGAATGATTAAAAAGGTGAGAGTATGAACTTGTATGAGGCAATATTCGTCAGGAAATCCATCCGGAATTACGAGATGGAACCCATCAGTCCTCAGCTTTTAAAGGAAATATGCGACTATCATAAAGAAATAGAGGGGCTGAACGCGGGAATCCAGACAGAAATTACAGTAATAGATAATACCAAGAAGCATCAGATATCACTGAATCCTTTTGGGGTAAAAGCACCTTATTATATGGCGATTTATACGGAAGAAAAGGATAAAGCGCTGATGAACGCAGGCTATATTATGGAGCAGATGAGTCTGTTTATCTGCTCTAAGGGACTAGGCAGCTGTTTTGTGGGCAGCGCGAAGCCCAAGCCTGGTATGGGAAAACTGGGTGACAAGAAATTTGTCATTATGCTGGCATTTGGCAAATGCAAAGGCAGCCCCTACCGGAAGGCGGCAGAGGCCAAGCGTATGGATCTGAAGGAGCTCAGCGTTTACAAAGAAGTGCCCCGTCAGTGGATGAACCAGCTTCTGGAAGGTGCACGCCTTGCTCCCTCAAGCATGAATAGTCAGCCCTGGCGGTTTGTGGTCTATGACAGCAGGATTCACATCTTTGCAAAAAAGCATAATATGAACCATCTGGGAAAATGGGAAGAATTTAATTTTGGTGTCATGTTTTCTCACCTGATGCTGGTTGCGGAAGAACTGTGGCTGGAGGTGGACCTTATCCGCCTGGAGGATATCAGCCATAAAAACTTTCCCAATAACCAGTATATGTTAAGCGCTATTTTAAAGCCATAAAAGCCCTTGAGAACGAAAAGTTCTTACGGGCTTTTTGCGTGCTATAAAACTGTAGATTTGGCTTTTTTAAAATCCTCACGGGCATTTTGGAGTAGTTCTGGGTTTTCCAGAAGCTCTGCAGCGGCGGACGATATGATACGTGAGGCAGTGAGCATTCCTTTGTGTGCAATGGAAGCCTTGCCCTGGGCAGTTACGGTCCAGTGGTGCAGGGGAGACCCGTTGGCATAACAGTTAACCATAAAGCTTCCGCTGGGGACTTCCCAGCTTACATTTCCTGCATCAGTAGAGATGCCGCTCTTTCGGTCCAGAGTCAAATCCGGATAGGGATCTATGGAAAGCTTGGCATGGGGAAGACTTCCTTCCAGCTGAAAAGCTCTGGCATAGCGGATTTCCTCCTCGGTATAGCAGATCGGCGTGCTGGCTTTCAGGTGCTTTATCAGAAGCTGATCCAGTGTGGAGTTCGGGAGAAAGCTGCGGTATACAGCGTTTTGTTTGATGGTTACCTGCGTACCGGTCATCAGCGCAGCACCCTGTGCAATATTGTCTACTCTATCTTTCAGCTCTCCGGTGTCTCTGTCCCTTGGTGCGCGGATCGCATAAAAAACCTGTGCTTCGGCAGGGATAATATTGGGTGCGGTTCCTCCGGTGTTTAGATAGGCGTAGTGAACTCTGGCATCTGGTATCATATGCTCCCTGAGGTAATTAACGCCGATGTTCATAAGTTCACAGGCATCTAGTGCACTACGCCCAAGATGAGGCGCCAGCGAAGCGTGGGCACTTTTGCCGTGAAAGGTGTAGGTCACCCGTACATTGGCAAGAGAATTGTTAAAAAGTCCGCTTTTATAATGGGGATGCCAGGACAGCATAATGTCTGCCTCATCAAAAAAATGCTCTTCAATCATGAGGGCCTTGCCTGCTCCATTTTCTTCCCCGGGACAGCCATAATAAACCACAGAACCGCATATTCCGGTATCCTCTATATAATGCCTGACGGCCAAAGCGGCAGCCATTCCCGCTGTCCCCAGAAGATTATGCCCGCATCCGTGGCCGCTGCCCTGAGGAATCAGGGGCTGCTGAACGGGACAGTCTGCCTTCTGGCTAAGCCCGGGAAGCGCGTCATATTCTCCCAGTATCCCGATAACAGGCCCGGAGGTGCCGTATCTTGCGCGAAAGGCGGTGGGAAGAGAACTGCTGGGGAAGCAAACCTCAAATCCAAGGCGTTTCATAACGTCGGCCTGAAGTTTGCTGGATTTGTGTTCTTCGAATCTGGTTTCTGCGTACTCCCATATGGTATTGCTTGTATGTATAAAAAGATCTTTGGACTGCTCCAGATAGAATGCTATTCTTGTCATATCCATGATAGTACCTCCAAGATTATCTGTTTTTCTCATTATAATAAACAAGTAAAATATTTACTATAGGGACAGGAAAAAAATCGAAAAAAATCATTGACAATTCTTTCTAGTTATAGTATATTAACTATTGTCGTTGATGACATGCGCGAGTGGCTCAGTTGGTGGAGCGCGACCTTGCCAAGGTCGAGGCCGCGGGTTCGAGTCCCGTCTCGCGCTTTTTTTATTTTCGGAATTTTGCAGAGTGCAAAGTTCCTTTTTTATTTTTACCTCTGCAAAGGAAGCTGGAAGCATTACACAAGGGAGTCTATACCAGTACAGAGACTGTGCTTGCGTAATTCTGTTTTTTTACGTATACTGGACATATGGAAATTGAAGATTACAGGAGGTACCAAAGATGGTAAGAAAAGCGACAATCGCCACAAAAGAGAATGCAAGGGGAGGAGATGGAAGTGTTACCTTTCATCACATTGTATCGGAGGATGAACTGCTGGGACACGGGAAGCTGCTGGCAAAAGTAGTTATCCATCCCCACAGCTCTATCGGAATGCATCAGCATATAGGAGAAACCGAACCCTATTACATACTTAGCGGAAAAGGTATTTTTACAGACAATGACGGCAGCAGAACAGAGGTGGTTCCGGGGGATGTCTGTGTGATCGAAGTGGGACAGAGCCACAGCCTGGAAAACCCCAATGATGAGCCTTTAGAAATCATCGCTATGGTATACTATGACAAGACAAAATAGGACATAAAACCCCCAAATTCTACTTGAGAAATTCCATCATTAATGATACACTACAGGTATGATTAAAGTTTAACAATAATTTATGTGAAGGTGGAGGAATTTTTAATGAAAAAACTAACGGTGAAAAAAGGGTCAACCTGTATGGCATGTCTGGAGTGTGTGAGAGCCTGCTCCAATGCGTTCTACAAAGAGTTTGATCCCGGCAAATCCTGCATCGAAATCGTAGAGAAGAAAGGTGCACCGAAGCCTATGGTATGTCCACAGTGCGGCAAATGCGCTGAAGTCTGCGAAGCAGGAGCTATCACACAGAATGCGAAAGGGGTATATACAGTGAATAAAAAACTCTGTACAGGCTGCGGCAAATGTGCGGAAGTCTGTCCATTCGGCGTGATGGTAAAAGCAGAGGATTCACCTGCAGCATCCAAATGTATTGCCTGCGGTATCTGTGCAAAGGCTTGTCCTATGGATGTTCTGGAAGTAGTAGAGAAATAAATGCGGCATATTACAAGAGCTTCTTTCCCTGTGGAGAGAGGCTCTTTTTAGGAAAAGGAAAAAGTGCCGGCCATTCCACGGTTGACAGTGCTTCCGGTGTCCATTATAATAAAGTTGTATAAAAGGAAAACGGATAAATGTATACTTATATAAGTTCGTAATTGGACGGACGTTTCTACCAACTACCGTAATAGTTGACTATAAGTTCCCGTGTGAGAGCGGGAACTTTTGTGCGTTTTGGAAGGAGGAAGAAACATGCAGGAGTTATTGATTTTGCGGGGCAACATTTGTTACAGCACGGGAAAAAAGCAGCTGGAGACGGCAGACAGGGGGTATCTGGTAAGCAGGCAGGGAACCATAGAGGGGGTATATTCCAGTCTACCCGCCGAATACGAGGATGCAGAGATCACAGACTGTGGAAACTGTCTGATTATCCCCGGCCTTACGGACCTCCATGTTCACGCGCCCCAGTATGCCTTCCGGGGTCTGGGGATGGATCTGGAGCTTTTGGATTGGCTGAACACACACACCTTTCCGGAGGAGGCCAAATACCGGGATCTGGAATATGCCAGGAAGGCTTATGAAATGTTTGTCCGGGATCTGAAGAATGGGGCCACCACCAGAGCGGTGGTATTCGGAACCATACATGAAGAGGCGACGGAGCTGCTTATGGATCTTTTGGAGGAGTCCGGGCTTATCACCATGGTGGGAAAGGTAAATATGGACCGGAATTCACCGGATGAGCTCCGGGAGAAAAGTGCCGGAGAATCCCTGCAGAGCACGAGGCAGTGGCTTGAAAAGATCAGGGATAAATACGAGAGAACACGTCCTATACTTACCCCCCGGTTCATTCCCAGCTGTACAGATGAGCTGATGAGCGGACTGAAGGAGATTCAAAGGGAATACGGCCTTCCCGTACAGTCTCATTTATCGGAGAATCAGGGAGAAGTGGAATGGGTCAGAGAGCTCTGTCCGTGGTCAGACTTCTATGGAGATGCCTACGATCATTTTGGGCTGTTCGGAGGGGAATATCCTGCGGTAATGGCCCACTGTGTACATTCCGGAGAGGAAGAGATACGGCGGATGAAACAGCGTGGTGTCTACATTGCACACTGTCCCCAGTCTAATACAAACCTGTCTTCCGGTGTGGCGCCGGTAAGAACCTATCTGGAGCGGGATATGAATGTTGGGCTGGGAAGCGATGTGGCAGGTGGATTTGCTACCTCTATTCTGTGGGCAATGGCAGATGCCATACAGACTTCAAAGCTTCGCTGGAGGCTTTCTGACAGTTCCTTAAAGCCGCTTTCTTTTGAGGAAGCATTTTACCTGGGGACGAAGGGGGGGGGATCCTTCTTCGGAAAAGTGGGGAGCTTTGAGCCCGGCTATGAGATGGATGCAGTGGTTTTGGATGATTCCCAATGTCCTTATCCCCAGGAACTGACAGTTAAAGAGAGAATGGAACGCCTGATATACCTGGCAGATGACAGCCAGATAGCAGGCAAATATGTGGCAGGGAAAAAGATAAAATAATTGTGGTCTCCTTTGGCTGTGTGCAAAGGGGCTGCAGGAATCGATGGAGGGAGCACATATGCTGGAGAGGCAGATTAGAGTTGCAAAAGGATTGGAAGACGCCGATTTGGTGCTGAAACATGGAAAGATTGTAAATGTGTTTACAGAGGATATTCAGGAAGGGGATGTAGCTGTCTGTGAAGGAATGATCGTTGGAATCGGCTCGTACAGAGGCCGCAAGGAGGTAGACTGCACCGGTAAATATATTGCCCCCGGCTTTATGGACGGACACATCCATCTGGAAAGCTCTATGATGCAGCCTGCAGAATTCGCCAGAACGGTACTTCCCCACGGCACAACAGCAGTTTTTACAGACCCACATGAGATTGCCAATGTATGCGGCACACAGGGGATCGATTATATGATGAGGGCCACAGAAGGGCTTCCCCTGGAGGTATATTTTGTCCTTCCCTCCTGTGTGCCGGCCGCTTTGCTGGATGAAAGCGGTGCCTGCCTTGAGGCGGAGGAGCTGAAACCCTACTACCAGTCAAAGAGGGTGGTGGGCCTGGCAGAAGTCATGAACTATGTCGGCACTGTCGCCGGGGATATGAATGTGTTAAAAAAGATTCAGGAGGCTGTTTCCCAGGGAAAGGTAGTTGACGGGCATGCGCCTGGGCTGGGAGGCAAAGAACTCTGTGCATATCTCACGGCGGGAGTAATGTCTGACCACGAATGTGCAACCGCAGAGGAGGGACTGGAGAGAATCCGTCAGGGACAGTGGATGATGATTCGGGAGGGGACGGCCGCAAAGAATCTGGAGGCTCTTATGCCCCTCTTTGAACGCCCTTACTGTGAGCACGCCATGCTGGTTACAGATGACAAACATCCGGGAGATTTGGAAAAACTGGGCCACATTGACTATATCATACGCAAAGCGGTCTCTCTCGGGGCAGATCCGTGCATAGCGGTAAAGATGGCAACTTATAATACGGCCCGCTATTTTGGCCTGAAGCATCTGGGGGCGGTAGCGCCTTCTTATCAGGCAGATCTGGTGGTGCTCAGTGACCTGAAACAGGTTCAGGTGGAACAAGTGTATAAAAAAGGGCTTCTGGCCGCTGACCGGCATAACGGCTGCGCTGTTCAGGAACCTGTGGTGAACAGTAAGCTGAAGGAAAGTGTTACCCACACCTTCCGTATGAAGCGGTTTACCGTGGAGGACTTTTATCTCCCGGTATCCCGGGACCGGCAGCCGGAGAAGATGCGCGTGATAGAACTGCACCCGGGTCAGATTCTCACAGGTGAGTATATCACAGAGTATTCTTCTGCCAGCAACGGCATTGATGTGCAGCAGGATATCATCAAACTGGCTGTTATGGAACGCCACCTCTGTACCGGGCATATAGGACTGGGCTATGTAAAGAATTACGGCCTGAAAAAAGGGGCTATTGCATCCTCTGTGGCACATGACTCCCACAACCTGATTGTGGCAGGAGCCAGTGAGCAGGATATGTACACCGCGGCAGAGGCGGTAAGAAAGATGCAGGGAGGATGGGCAATTGCCCTGGACGGAAAGGTTTTGGAGGTACTTCCCCTGCCGATTGCCGGTATTATGAGTGACCGGCCGCTCAGAGAGGTAGAGGGGCAGATCCTGAAAATGAAACAGATAGCCAGAGAGCTGGGTGTACCGGAGGGAATTGATCCATTTATGACACTGGCCTTTATCAGTCTGCCGGTTATCCCCCGTCTGAAGCTGACTACCTTCGGACTTGTGGATACGGATTCCCAGGAAATTGTGGACGCAGTCTTTTAAAAAGGACCCGGAGCGCTTCTCCGGGTCCTTTCTATGTGTTTTATTACGTCACTAGGTTGTTTTTGTATTGGAAACAGAACTATAAAGTGCTGACAATTCTCAGCAGGAAGAGAATGCCGATTACATACATAATGGGATGGATATCTTTTGCTTTTTTTGTAAAAAGCTTAACTATAATCCAGGTCAGAATACCGAACATAATGCCATTGGCAATGGAATAGGTCAAAGGCATCATCAGAAATGCCAGGTAGCCCCCCAGCGCATCTGCCATATCTACAGAGAAGTCCATCTTAAGTACAGCGGAAGCCATATTCAGTCCTACGATAATAAGGGCCGGAGCTGTGGCAAAGGACGGGATGGCAAGGAAAATAGGTGACAGGAACAGCGCTACCAGGAAGAGAATTCCGGTGGTCAGTGCTGTAAGGCCTGTCTTGCCTCCCTCTGCAACACCGGCGCTGGATTCTACGAAGCTTGTGATGGTAGAGGTACCCAGCACTGCGCCTGCGGTGGTACCGATGGCATCTGCCATAAGAACACGGCCCACACGGGGTAACTTGCCGTCTTTGTCCAGTAGATTGCCCTGATCGGCAATACCGATAACGGTACCTACTGTGTCAAATAAATCTACAAATAAGAAAGAGAAAACAATGACAATAAATTCAAATATATGTCCGCCTACCCAGCTGAAATCAAATTGGAAAAAGGTAGGGGCAATGGACGGAGGAATAAAGCTGGAGGCTGACAGGGAAGGAATCAGAGAGTAAACTCCGTTTTCCGGATCCACTGCATACCAGCCGATTCCCTGTGCGATCATACCCAGAACCCAGGTTCCAAGGATTCCCCAGAGGATAGATCCCTTTACCTTGTAATGGTTCATTACCGCAATGGCAATCACGCCGATGACACATAAGGTTACACCGGGGGAAGCAAAGCTTCCCAGGCCTACCAGTGTGGAATCATTGCTGATAGTCACCCCGGCACCCTGAAGGCCAATAAAGGCAATGAAGAGCCCGATGCCTGCTGTGATCCCAAGTTTCAGGTTTTTAGGAATAGAATTCACAATGGTTTCTCTGAATTTGAAGAAGGATAACAGGATAAAGATAATACCTTCTACAAAGACAGCGGCCAGAGCTATTTTCCAGGGATCCTGAATGTCCTTTAAGTCAACGAGACAAACGCTGAAGGCAAAGTAGGCATTCAGTCCCATGCCTGCGGATAAGGCGATGGGATAGTTTGCCCAGAATGCCATGATGAAGGTGGCCAGGGCGGAGGCCAGAGCGGTTGCCGTAAATACTGCGCCGCTGTCCATCCCTGAAGCACTTAGCAGATCAGGATTGACAGCCAGGATGTAGGCCATCGTCAGGAATGTCGTAATTCCGGCCATGATTTCGGTTCTGACATCCGTATTGTGTTCTTTGAGTTTAAATAATTTCTCCATACAATATCTCCTTTTCCCCTTGAATTTAGTGACAATAAAACACATTTGTACTATACTGTAATCATACCGTCGTGTCAATTGTTTGTCAATCGTTTCGGAAATATTGGGCAAAATGTATAATCAATAAATAAAAAAGGTGAGGAAGTGGTAATAATGATAGAAAATAAACTTATGATACCATCGAATTACGACCAATTAGATCTGGATGTAAGGTCTGTAGAGCCAGAGGGGGAGATACGCGGCATTGTTCAGATCTCCCATGGAATGTCGGAATATAAAGAGCGGTATCTCCCGCTGATGAGATATCTGGCTTCCCATGGCTACGCCTGTGTAATTCATGATCACAGAGGGCATGGCAAAAGTATTCGCAGCCAGGAGGACCTGGGTTATTTCTATGGAGGGGGATCCGGTGCCCTGGTGGAGGATCTCTTTCAGGTGACCTGTCTGGCGAAGGAGCAGTGGCCCGGTGTGCCGGTGATTCTTGTGGGGCACAGTATGGGATCCCTGATAGCCAGAAACTATATAAAGAAATATGATGACCAGTTACAGACGCTGATCTTAACGGGCTCCCCCAGCAAGAATCCGGCGGTAAAGCTGGGGATTCTTATCGCTTGGACAGAGGGAAAGCTTTTTGGGCGCAGACACAGAAGCAAACTGCTGGAGGCTCTTTCCTTTGGAAGCTATATGGCCAGGTTTCCCGGTGAAAAAAGCCGTTTTGGGTGGACATGCTCAGACCCTGAGGTTGTGGAGGAATATGACAGGTCCAGGCTCTGCGGATTCACGTTTTCCTGCGATGCATATCTGGGGCTGCTGAAACTGATGGAGGAGACGTACAATCAGAAGAACTGGAAATGCTATAATCCGCAGCTTCCCATCCTTTTTCTGGGAGGGACAGAGGATCCCTGCATCGGAAGCGGCAGGAAATTTTATCATGCTATCCGCTGTCTGTACAGCGTTGGCTACCATAACATCACCCAAAAACGTTATCCGGGTATGCGGCACGAAATATTAAACGAGAAAGGGAAAGAAAAGGTCTATCAAAATATCCTGACGTTCATAGAAAAGAACAGGGAAGTATGCTATACTTTTAACCGTGCGCAAAAGGGAAAAACCGATGTATAAAGGAAACTAATCCATGAGAGAACTGATTCGATATCTAAAAGATTATAAAAAAGAGAGTATTTTGGGCCCCCTGTTTAAGATGCTGGAGGCCTGCTTTGAGCTGATTGTGCCCCTTGTTATGGCTGCTATCATTGATACGGGTATCAGAAACCATGACAGGCCCTATATCTGGCACATGGGGCTTCTTCTTGTATTCTTTGGTGGCCTGGGACTGGTCTGTTCCCTGACTGCCCAATATTTTGCGGCAAAAGCAGCTATGGGATTCGGCACAGCGCTGAGAAGGGACTTATTCGCACATATAAACAATATGTCATACACTGAACTGGATATCCTGGGAACCCCGACCCTGGTAACCCGGATGACCAGTGACATCAACCAGACCCAGGCAGGGGTGAATCTGGTGCTCCGGCTGTTTCTGAGGTCCCCCTTTATTGTTGTGGGGGCAGTACTTATGGCATTCACTATAAGTGTAAAGATGACGGTGATATTTTTGATTGCTGTGCCCGTAATTTCTCTGATTATCTATTTTATAGTAAAAAGTACGATCCCCATCTACAAGAGTGCCCAGGCGGCACTGGACAGAGTTTCCCTGCTTACCAGAGAAAACCATATAGGATCCAGAGTCGTGCGTGCATTTTCGAAACAGCAGGAAGAAATCAGCCGTTTTGAGGAAACCACAGGAGCACTTACCAGGATACAGCTGCATGCGGGAAGAATCTCCGCGCTGCTCAACCCGGCCACCTATGTAGTGGTGAATCTGGCAATAATGGCAATTCTCTGGTCCGGAGGCTATGTGGTAGACAGCGGGGAGATTACCCAGGGCGAGCTGATTGCCCTTATAAACTACATGTCTCAGATTCTTCTGGCACTGATTGCCCTGGCCAATCTGATTATCACATTTACAAAAGCAACAGCGTCAGCCATACGGATCAATGAAGTCTTTCATACGCAGCCGTCTATGCATGAGGGAGAAAAGACAGGAAGCGGGGGAGAGGGGGAGGTGCCGGCCGTGGAATTCAGACAGGTATCCTTTTCATATGCAAATGCCAAGGAGAATGCACTGGAGGAGATATCTTTTTCGGCCGCTCAGGGTGAGACCATCGGAATTATCGGAGGAACCGGAGCTGGCAAATCAACATTGGTTCATCTGATTCCCAGGTTTTATGATACCTCCAAAGGAGAGGTGCTTTTTAGAGGCCGGCCCATACAGGAATACCGATTGGAGTATATACGCAGCCGGATTGGCATAGTGCCTCAGAAGGCAGTACTTTTTCAGGGGACACTACGTGACAACATGAAATGGGGAAAAGAAGAGGCCTCAGACAGTGAAATCCGTGAATCCCTGGACATTGCCCAGGCAACAGCTTTTGTGGAAGGGAAAAAAGAGGGACTGGACCTTAAGATTCACCAGGGGGGCAGGAATCTTTCGGGCGGCCAGCGCCAGCGCTTGACGATAGCCAGAGCCCTTGTGGGGAAGCCAGATATCCTGATTCTGGATGACAGTGCCTCAGCTCTTGACTTTGCTACGGACGCGGCGCTGAGAAAAGCCATAAAAGAGAAGACAAAAGGAATGACCGTTTTTATTGTATCCCAAAGGGCTTCCTCTATCAAGCATGCGGATAAGATACTGGTATTGGATGACGGCAGAATGGCAGGTATGGGAACCCACCGGGAGCTTTTGGAGAACTGCCGGGTATACGAAGAAATCTGTACCTCCCAGTTATCCAGAGAGGAGGTGCAGAGGAGATGAAACAGAAGGATACACTGAAAAGAGTACTGGATTTTATACGGCCTTACAGGGGATACGTAGCTGTGATACTTGTATTTTCCCTTATAAGTGTGACATTCACCCTGTATGCGCCTATCTTAATCGGAGAAGGGGTAGACCTTATTCTGGGAAAAGGTCAGGTTCTCTTTGACGGAGTACTGAAAATTATTGCAAAACTGGGGATAATAGTAGCTGTTACGGCAGTGGCCCAGTGGTTTATGAATCTGGCAACAAACCATGTTACCTTTTGTGTGGTGCGGGACATCCGCAGAAAGGCATTTGCACACCTGGAAGAGGTCCCGGTTAAATATATTGACAGCAATCAGCCCGGGGAGATTATGAGCCGGATTGTGACAGATGTGGATCAGTTTTCAGACGGGCTTCTCATGGGATTTACCCAGCTGTTTACCGGGGTAGTCACAATTGTGGGTACACTGGGATTTATGCTCTCCATTCATGTCAAAATTACACTTATTGTAGTCCTGATCACCCCTGTGTCTCTTTTTGTTGCCAGCTTTATAGCCAAGCGCACATTTTCCATGTTTAAGCTTCAGTCAGAAACCAGAGGGGATATGACATCTCTGGTGGAGGAACTGGTGGGAAATCAAAAGCTGGTACAGGCCTTTTGTTATGAGAAGAAAGCAGAAGAAAGGTTTCAGGAGGTTAACGAGAAGCTGCGTGTGTGTGGGATCCGTGCGCTGTTCTTCTCTTCGATCACAAATCCGGCAACTCGGTTTGTAAATGGTCTGGTATATACAGGAGTTGGTATTTTCGGGGCCTTTACTGTATTAAACGGCGGAATTACCGTAGGACAGCTTTCCAGCTTTTTGAATTATGCCAACCAGTATACGAAGCCATTTAATGAAATATCAGGGGTAGTGACAGAACTGCAGAATGCACTTGCCTGTGCACGGCGCATTTTTGACTTTATGGATACCCCTTCTGTAGAGCCGGATTCGGAGGATGCGGCGGAGCTTAAGGAGTGCGACGGGAGTCTTGAACTGTCTCATGTGTATTTTTCCTATTTTCCAGGAACCTCTCTTCTGGAGAATATTAACCTGAACGTGAAACCCGGGCAGAGAATTGCAATTGTGGGTCCCACAGGCTGTGGAAAAACCACCCTTATCAATCTGCTGATGCGATTTTACGATATTGACCGCGGGAACATAAAGGTGAGCGGATATGAGGCGGGACATGTGAAGCGTGACAGTCTCAGGCGGCAGTTCGGTATGGTGCTTCAGGACACCTGGCTTCGGTCAGGTACCATAGCGGAAAATATAGCATACGGAAGACCGGAGGCATCCCGGGAGGAGATTCTTGAGGCAGCAAAAGCAGCCTATGCCCATAGCTTTATTAAGCGTATGAAAAATGGGTATGATACCGTTATAACAGAGGACGGGGGCAACCTGTCCCAGGGGCAAAAGCAGCTTTTGTGTATTGCAAGAGTAATGCTGTTAAAACCTCCCATGCTGATCCTGGATGAGGCTACCTCATCTATTGATACCCGTACGGAGATAAAGATCCAGCAGGCATTTGAAAAGCTTATGGAGGGCAGAACCAGCTTTATTGTGGCCCACCGTCTTTCTACCATTAAAAGTGCGGATGTAATCCTGGTTATGAAGGATGGCAATATTATAGAACAGGGGAATCATGAGGAACTTCTGGAAGAAAATGGATTCTATGCCAAACTGTATGAGAGCCAGTTTGCAGTCTCTTAGCGGGCGGATTATAAAACAGCAGTTGCCTTTTACGACCAGATTTGCTATTCTAGAGGATAGAAAACCACAGGAAACGAGGAAAAATTATGGATTCAAACAGAATGAAAAGCACCTATATGCTGCGGATTCTGGCAGGGGCATATCTGATTTATATTGCGTATTCTCTTGTGGGGGGATATGTGAAAGGGGAGAGTCCCTCTTTTTGGATAGCGCTGGCAGGGGTAGCCTTTGGGATAATAGGGGCAGGACTGCTGTATTTCTCTATTAAGGGGTGGATTCGATGCACCAAAGCAGCCAATGATCCGGATCCTGAACCAGAGGATGATAAAAAAGAAGAGGATGAAAAAAGAGCGGAGTAAGCCGGGGCTTACCTCGCTCTTTTTTTTCGGAGTCTGGCTTTTCTCATCCTGGACGGGGCGAGAAATACCCAGCACACGATTCTTACAAGAATAATTCCAAAGAATACGCCCACACTGTCTATCATGACATCTCGTTTGGAGGGCCCTCTTCCTTCTACAAATGACTGGTGATACTCATCTCCGCAGGCAAAGGCCACACAGATGGCACCGGCTACAATCATGAGGGGGATACCTCTCAGATTATATACATAGAGAGGAAAGGAAACGGCAACTGCCAGGATAAAATACTCTGTCATATGTGCCAGCTTGCGGACCGGTCCATGGATCTTCTCAACATAAGAATCGATCTGATCCTCTGAAAAATCTTTTCCCAGAAGATCGCTGCCGACGGTTACAATTTTATGGCTTACTTTGTAGCTGATATTGGACGAGACCGCGCCGGTCTGTCCGGAAAAAGAGAAGATCATGTACATGATTGCAAGGGCAGGAAGAAAAGACAGTGGCTTTAAAAGTAAAATCAAAAATTTTTTCATTTGTTCACACTCCTATGACGAGAATATATCATGTTTTAGGAGAGGCGTCAAATTGCTTGCACCTGGTATTTGTATATATTATAATGGAAAAATCGGGACATCCCGTTACGGAGACTGGCAACTGATTACAGATAAAGGAGAAAAAACATGAGTTTAGCAGATAATATATTTATCACCATGTGCCGGGATATTATAGACAACGGAACCAGCACAGAGGGAGAGAAAGTCCGTCCGGTATGGGAGGACGGCACCTCAGCCTACACAATCAAACGATTTGGACTAGTGAACCGTTATGATCTCTCAAAGGAATTCCCGGCCCTGACACTGCGGCGCACTGCCTTAAAGAGCGCTATGGATGAGATTTTGTGGATCTGGCAGAAGAAATCCAATAACATTAAAGAGCTGAACAGCCATGTATGGGACAGCTGGGCAGATGAGACGGGATCCATCGGTAAGGCCTACGGCTACCAGATGAGCGTGAAGCACCAGTACAGAGAAGGAATGATGGATCAGGTAGACAGGGTACTCTTTGATCTGAGAGAGAACCCCTACAGCCGCAGAATCATGACCAATATCTATGTTCACCAGGATCTTCATGAAATGCACCTGTATCCCTGTGCGTACTCAATGACGTTTAATGTGACGAAGGAGAAGGACAGCGATCAGCTGATTCTGAATGGGATTCTCAATCAAAGATCCCAGGATGTTCTTGCTGCCAACAACTGGAATGTGTGTCAGTATTCACTGCTTCTTATGATGTTTGCCCAAGTGTCTGGGATGAAGGCAGGGGAGTTGGTGCACGTGATTGCGGACGCTCATATCTATGATCGGCATATTCCTCTGGTGCAGGAGCTTATCTCCCGTCCGGTGTATCCGGCGCCCAAGGTGACACTGAACCCGGAGATTCGGGATTTCTATCAATTTACAGTGAATGATCTGACCGTGGAAAATTACCAGACGGGTCCCCAGATCAAAAATATTCCCATAGCTGTGTAGAAAGAAAGGAGAACTCTATGAATTTAATTGTAGCTGCTGATAAAAACTGGGGGATCGGAAAAGACAATAAACTTCTGGTCAGCATTCCCTCTGATATGAAGTTCTTCCGAACACAGACTACCGGCAAGGTTGTCGTTATGGGGAGAAAAACTCTGGAAAGCTTCCCCAATCAGATGCCGTTAAAAAACAGGACGAACATAATACTGACCAGGAATCCTGGGTATAGCGTTAAGGGGGGGACAGTGGTTCATTCCCTGGACGAACTTACGGAGGCACTAAAGCCCTATGAGGAGAAGGAGATCTATGTCATCGGAGGAGACAGCATTTATAAACTTCTTCTGCCATACTGCTCAACAGCTCATGTGACGAGAATAGACTTTGCCTTTGAAGCCGACAGCTTCTTTCCGAACCTGGATGAGGACGGGGAGTGGGAAATTACCGGTAAAAGTGAGGAGCAGACATATTTTGACCTGGAATATGAATTTGTCAAATATGAGAGGAAAAAGGCCTGATTTTCTCAGGTCTGTCTCTTGACAGTGTCTGAAAAAAGTATAATAATAAAAAAAGATTCATGATATTGCAATGTAACACGTCGTAGCGATAAAGTGGATTGTAGATAGAGGAGGAAAATCACATGTTAGAGATTAAGATTGAGAAAACTACAAATCCAAAACCAATTCCGGACAAGGATAATCCATTAGTATTCGGTACTATTTTTACAGACCACATGTTTGAGATGGATTATACGGAAGGAAAGGGATGGCACGATCCACGAATTGTACCATATCATAACCTGGAACTGGAACCCTCCGCCATGGTGTTCCACTATGGACAGGAAATGTTTGAAGGCTTAAAAGCATACAAGACAGAGGACGGAAGGATTCTGTTATTCCGCCCGGATAAGAATATAGAAAGGGCAAACCATTCTAACCGCCGCCTGATGATCCCCGAGATCCCTGAGGATATATTTATGGAGGCGATTAAGCAGGTTGTGAAAATTGACGAGGCATGGATCCCTACAAAAGAGGGGACATCTCTTTACATACGTCCCTTTGTAATTGCGACAGATCCATTTCTGGGAGTTAGACCTTCTTATACCTATAAATTTATGATTATTTTATCTCCTGTGGGAGCTTATTACCCGGAGGGCCTGGATCCTGTTAAAATCTGGATCGAGGATGAATATGTGAGAGCTGTCCGCGGCGGTATTGGAGAGGCTAAGACCGGAGGTAATTACGTGGCATCCATGGCATCTCAGATGAAGGCTCATGAGGATGGGTATTCCCAGGTGCTCTGGCTGGACGGCGTGGAAAGAAAGTACATTGAAGAAGTAGGTGCCATGAATATTTTCTTTAAAATAGATGGGACAGTAGTGACGCCTATGCTGAACGGCTCTATTCTTTCCGGCGTTACCAGAAGAACCTGCATAGAACTTTGCAAATCCTGGGGAATTCCTGTGGAAGAAAGAAAAGTATCTGTAGATGAGCTGGAAGAGGCAGCCAGAACAGGCACTCTGGAAGAGGTCTGGGGAAGCGGTACGGCGGCTGTTATATCACCGGTTGGACATCTCCGCTATGAGAATGACGTATTCCAGATAGGAGACGGAGGTATCGGAGAACTGAGTCAGAGACTATACGATACAGTGACAGGAATCCAGCTTGGAAAGATAGAAGACAAGTTTGGATGGACCGTTGAGGTTTAAGAAAAAAGTATGAAAAGTTCCGGAAGTTAGCCTCCGGAACTTTTTTAACTTTTAAGACCTTTCCGGAAGCATTGATTTTTCTTATTATATCATATATAATTCACTGTAGGACGAAACATGATAGAATACAATACAGATACAGGGAGGGCAAGATGGCCAATCAGGATTGGATCAATCTGGGGGATGAGATTCGTGACATAGTGGAGAATGCTATAGATTCCCAGAATTTTCATAAATTAAATCAGTCGATCAGCGACACGGTTACCAGCGCAATGGAGAATGTAAACCGTACGATCCGAAACGCAGGTTCTGCCGCCGGACAGGCCGGGCAGCGCATTCAGGAGGAAGTCAGAGAACAGCAGGGAAGATACCGTTACCAAAACAGAAATAGCTATATAAGGCCAAGGGAGATTGTAAATAGCTCTCCTTCGCTCTTTGCAAAAACCGGTCCGTCCTCCTGTGCGGGATATGCACTGACGATCACTGGGGGGATTCTCACCGGCGGTTTGGGGATTGCTGTGTTAATTCTCCTGATTGTGGCAATCGCGACCGGAAGTATGGGGGCAGCTTTTAGCATCCCTATATTTATTATGCTTCCTCTGCTTATCGGAAGTGTGATTATGACCTGGAAGGGAAGCACCATTTTGGGGCGGTTAAAAAGATTTAAAAACTATATTCGTGGCTTACGGGGCCGGAATTACTGCGGCATAAAGGAATTGGCCCGGCTGGTGGGAAAATCAGAAAATTATGTGATTAAGGACCTGAGAAATATGATAGAGAGAGGTTTGTTTCTGCAGGGACATCTGGATCAGCAGAATACCTGCCTGATTGCATCTGATGATGTGTACGAACAGTACCAGCTGGCCCAAAAGCAGCTGGAGATCCGACAAAAGGAATTGCAGCAGGAGGCAGCAAAGCCCAAAAGCGGTTTGTCGGAGGAGGCCAGAAAGGTAATTAAGGAAGGAAATGATTATCTGGAAGCAATCAAAGGGAGCAATGACGCTATTCCAGGGGTTGAGATATCGAAAAAGATTTCCCGTCTGGAAGTGGTGATACAAAAGATTTTCCAGCGGGTGGAGCAGCATCCGGAGTTGATTTCGGATCTGAGAAAATTTATGGATTACTATCTGCCCACTACGATGAAACTGCTGAAGGCCTATGAGGAACTGGATGCCCAGCCGGTGCAGGGGGAGAATATAGCAACTGCAAAAAGAGAGATAGAAGAGACTTTGGACACTATCAGCACGGCATTTGAGAATCTGCTGGACAGTTTCTTTAAGGACACGGCATGGGATATCTCTACGGACATCTCTGTGCTTCAGACTATGCTGGCACAAGAGGGCCTGACAAAAAAGGACTTTTAAGAAAAGAGGATAACATATGAGCGAAGAATTTAAGGATTTCACTGCAACCCCTACACTGACCTTTGATCCCCTTCCCACAAAGGAAGAGATCATAGAGCCTAAGCCTCAGGAGCCTGAGAAGACCTGGAATGATGATATTCTCTCCGCGGAGGAGATTAAAATGGTGGACGAGTTCGCCCAGCAGATAGATCTGAACAATTCCAATGCTATCCTTCAGTACGGAGCGGGAACCCAGAAAAAAATGGCTGATTTCTCTGAAGGGGCCCTGGAAAATGTAAAGACAAAGGATCTGGGAGAAATTGGAGATCTCCTTTCCAATGTGGTGTCCGAGTTGAAAAGCTTTGATGTGGAAGAAGAAGAAAAGGGTTTCCTGGGATTTTTCAAAAAGACTTCCAACAAGATTACTGCCATGAAGACAAAGTTTGACAAAACTGAGGTAAATATAGACAAGATTTGTCAGGTGCTGGAGAAACATCAGATTCAGCTTTTGAAGGACATAGCAGTGCTGGATAAGATGTATCAGTTGAATCTGACCTATTTTAAAGAGCTGTCCATGTACATTCTGGCAGGAAAGAAGAAGCTTCAGGAGGTCAGGGGGAAGGAACTCAGCAGCCTTATGGCAAAGGCGCAGTCCAGCGGTCTTCCAGAGGACGCCCAGGCTGCCAAGGATCTGGACTCCCTTTGTAATCGATTTGAGAAAAAGATTCATGATCTGGAGTTAACCAGGATGATCTCTATCCAGACGGCACCACAGATTCGTCTGGTTCAGGGCAATGATACCCTGATGGCAGAGAAGATTCAGTCCACTTTGGTAAACACAATCCCTCTGTGGAAAAGTCAGATGGTGCTGGCACTGGGTGTGGCTCATTCCACCCAGGCAGCAGAGGCTCAGCGCCAGGTGACAGATATGACAAATGATCTGCTGAGAAAGAATGCAGAGACACTGAAACTGGCTACCATAGAGACTGCAAAAGAATCAGAGCGGGGCATAGTAGATATGGAGACGCTGAAGATGACCAACGAATCTCTTATCTCTACGCTGGATGAGGTGATGAAGATTCAGCAGGAAGGAAAGCAGAAGCGAAGGGAAGCTGAGGTGGAAATGAACCGCCTGGAAAATGAACTGAAAACGAAATTATTGCAGATTAACGGTTGAGAATCGTAAGGAACAATATATGGCTGGGAAGAGACCGGTACAGAACAGGTAATACATACCTGTTCTGTACCGGTTTTGTGCTGCAATGGAATACGGAGGTTCAAAAAATGAACAAAAGTACTTGACAATCCCTTCAAACAGAAGTAAAATGATGGAAGTTCAAAAAATGAACAAAGATGGAGGGAGCACAGAATGTACAAGTGGAGAAGGCGGGGAGAGGCATTGTTTTTTATATTGCCGATTCTGATACCCCTAATCGTATTTTGGATTTACCCTATTATTCGTTCCGGATGGATCAGTTTTACAAATTGGGATTATATGACCCCGGAATATGATTTTGTAGGGTTGAAAAATTATAAAGATCTATTGAGCACAGGAGGATTTTTCCCTGCTCTTAAAAATACACTGGTCTTCGGACTGGGGACAGCGATACCGGTGATTGCCGGGGGATTTTTGCTTGCCGTTCTGGTGAGAAGTCTGAAGAAAGGGAGCAAAGTTTACCAGTTTATCTTATTTTCACCCTGGATTACCCCTACGGTGGCTATCTCTATCGTCTGGACTTGGATCTTCGAACCGGATACCGGGATTGCCAATCTCGTGCTTCGTTTTTTACATATGCCGGCTCTGCAGTGGCTGCACAGTTCTCAAACGGCAATGCTTTCCGTGATTCTGGTTACCCTCTGGAAGACCTTGGGGTATGCCATGATATTCTATCTGACGGCATTGGCAAAGGTTCCGGAAGAGCTGTACGATGCGGGCAAGGTAGACGGGGCATCCAGACTGGCACTCATGAGACATATAACTGTACCTATGGTTTCCCCCACCACCTTGTTTCTGGTTGTTCTGAATACAGTCAATGCCCTCCAGGCCTACGACCAGATTCAGGTTCTGACCCAGGGAGGCCCCTCTGGAAGTACCCGAACACTGCTGTATCTTTATTACCAGCTGGGTTTTGAACAGTTTCATATGGGGCAGGCTGCAGCATCTGGTGTGCTTCTGGTGATCATTGCGTCAGCGCTGGCGGGAATACAGTTTGCGGTTTCAAAAAAATCGGTACATTATTAGAAAGGGAGTGTTCCAGTTATGGAAAATTTACAGGCACTGAAGCTTCCCTCAGGGAAGACAGCCCAGGAGCGATGTATAAGAAGGACTGCAAAGGTGGGAAAGCTGGCGTGGATAACCGGAGAGGCAGTAAAGCACGTATTTCTTGCTGGAATCAGCCTTGTTATGGCATTCCCGTTTTTATGGATGGTCATCAGCGCGCTTAAGACAAAAGCAGAGGTTATGAATACAGAAATTTTTTTGCCTCAGGAGGCACAGTGGGGGAACTTTGCGGAAGTGATTTTTCATTCTCCCATCCTCCGGTATATGGGAAACAGCCTTCTGGTGTCGGCGGCCATTGTCCTTCTTCAGGTGGTTACCGGGGGTATGATGGCATATGCGCTCTCATTTATGAGGTTCCGGGGCCGTAAAGCCTTGTTTCTGGTGGTGGTGGGAACCTATATGCTTCCTCCCGCAGCCACATACATCCCGGGCTATATTATATTATCCCAACTGAACCTGCTGGACAGCCTGACAGGACTTACCATATCCTGTACGGTAAATATTTTTGGGATCTTTCTGCTCCGGCAGGCATTTATGCAGCTGCCCTACGGATTGGTTGAAGCGGCCAAGGTAGACGGAGCCAGGCCGTGGTATATTCTGTGGAATATTGTGTTCCCGCTTACCCGCCCAACTTTTATTACATTTATTCTTATGAGCTTTATCACAAGCTATAACAGCTATATGTGGCCCTCTCTTATCACGGAGACACCGGATAAGGCGCTCATCTCTCAGGGGCTGCGGATGTTTTTTATAGAAGGCGGTGCTTACGGCACAGAATGGCCTAAGGTAATGGCGGCCAGTGCGGTCATTGTCATTCCCCTTTTGCTGTTGTTTTTATTTACACAAAAATGGTTTATTAAAGGGATCAGCGATACAGGGATGAAAGGGTAACAGAAAGAAAGGATTCAGAGAGGAGATAAGAATTATGAAAACAAAGAAGGCAGCAGCAGCGGTACTTGTTCTGAGTTTGTGTACCGGACTTATGGGAGGATGTCAAAAGACGGCGCAGGCTGACAGCAAAGAAGATGCTGGAGACAGGGTACAAGTGAAAGTATGGTATTCCGGAGGCAAGACGGCCACCAAGGTGCTGGATGAAATTATTCAGCAGTTTAACAGCAGCCAGGACACCTATGAAGCAAAAGGGGTAGTCCAGGCGGATTACGATGAGACCTACGAGAAACTCCAGGCAGCCATTGCGGGGAAAAAGCAGCCGGATGTGGTGCTTCTGGATGCAGACAAAGCAGTAAACCTGGCAGAAAAGGGGCTTCTGGAAGATCTGAAGGCTTTTGTGGAAAAGGATGCGTCCATGAATACAGAAGATTTTATCCCAGTATTTTACAATCAGGGATTTACAGAGAATGGAGAGCTATTCGCTATTCCGGCCTACGGAACTACGCAGGTGATGTACTATAACATGGAAGCTTTTGAGAAGGCAGGCATTCAGGCGGACAACATAAAGACCTGGCAGGATCTTGCCCAGGCAGCCGAGGGTATGACGGTCAGGGATGGAGAGGAAACCACCTTCTACGGATGGGAGCCTATGTACAATGAGGATAATCTTATGGATGCGGTATTCAGCAATGGAGGCTCTGTATTCAGTGACGACGGCAAATCCGTTTTGATCAATTCCAAGGAATGGGTGGAGGTTTGGGAAGCCTTCCGCCAGTGGATTCACGAGGATAAGACTATGAGGATACATTACGGCGGACAGGGCTGGCAGTACTGGTATGACACCATGGATGATGTTCTCCAGAACCGGGCAGGAGGGTATACCGGCTCATCAGGAGATCAGGCGGATCTTGACTTTTCGGTGGTGGCAGCCATGCCTCAGCCGGGATTCCATGATAATCCTCCGGCACCAGTTGCCAGGGCTCTGCAGTTTACCATGGTGAAGGGCGGCAGCGACGAGGCAAAGCAGGGGGCCTATGAATTTATGAAATACTTTACAGAGGCTGAGCAGCAGGCAAAATGGTCGATGGAAACCGGCTATGTGGCAGTCCGTCAGTCTGTCAAAGAAAATGAGGCATTCCAGGCATTTGCCGAGGAGAATCCGCAGATTCTAGTTCCGCTGGAACAGTCTATGCACGCATCCATTCTTCCTATTGATCCCACAGGGGGAAAGGTATATGATGCTCTGAAGATAGCTGCGGACAAAGTTGAAATTGAGAATATACCGGCACAGGAAGCGCTGGACGAGGCACAGAAGACAGCGCAGGAAGCGCTGGACGCTCTGTAATCATCTGCAGGGGCGGGGGAATATGGAAATTCCTTCGCTCCTGATGGGATCTTGAAGCAAAATGAGTTATAATGACAGATAGGAAGCTCCCAACTTGTACCCGAGGTTATATCTTAATGCTGCTCTTTTGGCTGGCAAATGGGTACACCGTTCATTAAAATATAATTTGGGAGCCCAACTGCAAACACTTTGTATAAATTTTTTTCAGGTGCGAACCATAAGTGAACATAGAATTACCGGGGGATTCGCACTTGAAATAGGGGAATACTTGTTTGGAAAAAGGAAAAGAAAAGTACGGGATATTGTATTTTTGTATGGAATTAACAAAAATGAAGTGGTAAAATAGAGTTAAATTATGTATAATTGCTGTCACTGCCTGCGAGGGCAGTGTGGATTGAAATTATATTGCAAATGAGGGATTGAGCCTACTGGAGAGTCACTGCCTGCGAGGCAGTGTGGTTTGAGAGCATTGTCAAATCACACAATACGTAGTAAAATATAGTCACTGTCTGCGAGGACAGCATGGATTGAAATATTAAATTTAACGTTTTTATATAAAATCAGGAAAGAAATGGAGAATATGCAATGTACAGAGAGCGTACAAAAGTTGTTTCTATAGGGGACAGGGTTATCGGCGGCGGTAATCCTGTTCTTATCCAGTCTATGACAAATACAAAAACAGAGGATATTAAGGGGACAGTTGCTCAGATTCGGGCCCTCACGGCGGCGGGGTGCGAGATCGTCAGGTGTACAGTACCTACTATGGAGGCGGCTCTGGCCCTAAGAGAGATTAAACAGCAGATTTCTGTCCCCCTAGTGGCAGATATACATTTTGACTACCGCATGGCTATAGCTGCTATTGAGAACGGGGCGGATAAGATTAGGATTAACCCGGGGAACATTGGCAGCAGAGAGCGTATCAAGGCCGTGGTGGATGCGGCAAAGGAGAGAAGCGTTCCTATCCGTGTGGGGGTAAACAGCGGTTCCCTGGAAAAGGAACTGGTGGAGCGGTATCACGGGGTGACAGCAGAGGGACTTGTGGAAAGCGCACTGGACAAAGTGAAGATCATTGAGGAGCTGGGTTATGACAATCTGGTGATCAGCATTAAGTCCTCAGATGTAATGATGTGTGTGAAAGCCCATGAGTTAATTGCCAGCAGAACACAGTACCCTCTGCATGTGGGAATTACCGAGGCGGGAACTCTGTATTCCGGGAATATTAAGTCTGCCGTGGGGCTGGGAATTATTTTGTATCAGGGAATCGGCGATACTATTCGGGTGTCACTGACAGGAGATCCGGTGGAAGAAATTAAATCTGCAAAAGGGATTTTGAAAACCCTGGGGCTCCGAAAGGGAGGGATAGAAGTGGTCTCCTGTCCTACCTGCGGACGCACGGAGATTGATCTTATTGGACTGGCCAATCAGGTGGAGACTATGGTGCAGGAATTTCCTCTGGACATTAAGGTGGCTGTGATGGGATGTGTGGTCAATGGACCGGGAGAGGCTAAGGAAGCCGATATCGGAATCGCCGGAGGCAAAGGCGTGGGGCTACTGATTAAAAAGGGGGAGATAATCCGCAAGGTACCTGAGGATGAACTCCTTTCCTGTCTGCGCAAGGAGCTGGAACATTGGGAACAATAGGAGTTTTGTAATATGGAAAAAGATTTTTTTGAGGTTTTTCCCAATCTTAAAGTAGAAGATAAACTTCAGGAACTGCTGGATGGAGTTCAGGTGACTAAGGTAGCCGCCAATTCTGCCAAAGACCGGCTGAGGGTATATCTCCTCAGCCGTCAGTGGATACATAAAAAATATATTTATGATTTGGAAGAGGCCATCTCCTCCCAGTTTTTCCCGGGGGTGTCCATGGAAGTGAAAATCATAGAAAAATTCAGCCTTTCCTCCCAGTACACGCCGGAAAACCTCTATGAAGTCTATCGGAACAGTATGCTGACAGAACTGAAGGAATACAGTATCCTCGTCTATAATCTGCTGGCCACAGCAAAGGTGGAGTTTCCGGAGCCGGAACGTATGGTTCTTCAGATTCCCCAATCGGTGCTTGCTGCCACGAAGGAGAAAGAGCTGACGGAGTATCTGGAAAAGGTGTTCTGCGAGCGGTGCGGATTATCTCTGAAGGTAGAGCCCTTGTATATGGAGGCCAAGGAGAGCAAATCCAGAAAGAACAGTGAACTGAGGATCCAGCAGGAAGCTGCCCATATCATTGCCCAGTCGTCCTTTGGAAACAAAGCCGGGGAAAGCTACCCTGAGGAGGAACTCCATGAGGAGGCATTGCCGCAGAAGTCCATGGAAAAAGAAAAGCCGGCGCCTGAGAAGAAAAAAGATGTTCCTGCACAGGGAAAAAACACGTCCAAGACTTCCGGGAGGGCCGGGGCGGCAGATAAGAGAAATGGTAAGGGAAGCTTTGGGAAGAATACTGGGGGCGGAGACTTCCGCCGTTCTGTGAAGCGTTCTGACAATCCGGAGGTGTTGTATGGACGTGATTTTGATGATGAGGCTCTGCCTCTGGAGCATATTACGGGAGAAATGGGAGAAGTCTGTATTCGCGGGAAAATCATGTCTCTGGAGACCAGAGAAATCAGAAATGAAAAGACAATTATCATATTCTCCATGACGGATTTTACAGACTCTATCACTGTGAAAATGTTTGCCAGAAATGATCAGGTGGAGGAGATTCTGGCCGGGATAAAAGTGAAATCATTTATTAAGCTGAAAGGTGTCACTACCATTGACCGTTTCGACAGTGAATTAACAATAGGCTCAGTTGTGGGAATAAAAAAGATTGCTGACTTTACCAGCAGCCGGGCAGACACCAGTCCGGAAAAGCGTGTGGAGCTTCACTGTCACACGAAGATGAGTGAAATGGACGGTGTCTCAGATGCCAAAGCTCTGATTATGAGGGCATTTGAGTGGGGACATAAGGCCATAGCGATCACAGACCACGGGGTCGTTCAGGGATTCCCGGATGCTCTTCACGCTACCTGGGATATGCCTAAGGATGCGGATTTCAAAATTATCTATGGGGTGGAGGCATATCTGGTAGATGATCTCAAGGGCATTGTATCCAACAGCAAAGGACAGAATCTGGATGGCGCTTTTGTGGTGTTTGACATCGAGACTACCGGTTTCAGCCCTCTGGCGAATAAAATTATTGAAATAGGGGCAGTGAGAGTGGAAGGGGGAAAGATTACAGATCGATTCTCCACGTTCGTGAATCCTAAGGTGCCCATTCCTTTCCGGATTGAGACTCTTACGGGGATAAATGATAATATGGTTTCCCAGGCAGAGGAGATTACAGATATTCTGCCCCGGTTCATGGAGTTCTGCCGGGGGGCAGTCATGGTGGCTCACAATGCAGAGTTTGATATGAGCTTTATTCAGAAAAACTGTGAAGATCTGGGCATTGAGACGGATTTTACCTATGCAGACACCGTAGGAATGGCAAGATTTCTTTTGCCTGCCCTGAATCGGTTTAAGCTGGATACTGTGGCCAAAGCAGTGGGGGTTTCTCTGCAGAACCATCACCGGGCGGTGGATGACGCGGCCTGTACGGCAGAAATCTTTGTGAAATTTATTGAAATGCTAAAGGAGAGGGAAATAGAGAATCTGGATCAGCTGAATGAAGCAGGGGCAGTTACCCCTGAGGTGGTAATGAAGATGCCCACCTACCATGCGATTATTCTGGCCACCAGCGATCAGGGAAGGGTGAATCTCTATAAAATTATATCCCAGTCCCATCTCACATACTATAACCGGAGGCCAAGGGTGCCAAAGAGTCTGTATCTGAAGCTTCAGGAGGGGCTGCTCATTGGCTCTGCCTGTGAGGCAGGGGAGCTGTACCAGGCGATTCTAAACGGCAGACCAGAGACGGAGATTGCAAGGCTGGCTGATTTCTATGATTATCTGGAAATCCAGCCCCTGGGGAATAATGGATTTATGCTGAGAAGCGATAAGATAGAGGTTTCCACCCAGGAGGACCTGATGGACATTAACCGCAGGATTGTGAAACTGGGAGAACAGTTCAATAAACCAGTGGTTGCCACTTGTGACGTCCACTTTCTGGATCCCGAGGACGAAGTCTACCGGAGAATTATAATGGCAGGAAAAGGATTTGACGACGCGGATGATCAGGCGCCCCTGTACCTGCGCACCACAGAAGAAATGCTGGCCGAATTCTCCTATCTGGGAAGGGAAAAAGCAGAGGAAGTAGTGATTACGAATACCAATAGAATTGCGGATATGTGTGAAAAAATATCACCGGTTCATAAGGGGAAATGCCCTCCGGTGATTCCCAATTCCGACGAGATGCTCCGGGAACTCTGTTATCAGAAAGCCCACGAGATCTATGGAGAGGAGCTTCCCTCTCCCGTTACCGAGCGGCTGGAAAGAGAATTAAATTCTATTATATCCAACGGCTATGCGGTTATGTATATGATTGCACAGAAGCTGGTGTGGAAATCTAACAGTGACGGCTATCTGGTAGGCTCCCGTGGATCTGTAGGTTCTTCTTTCGCCGCAACCATGTCCGGGATTACAGAGGTGAATCCCCTGAGCCCTCATTATTACTGCGCAGAGTGTCACTACTGCGACTTTGACTCGGAAGATGTAAAAAAGTACGCCGGAGGCGCTGGCTGTGACATGCCGGATAAAGTCTGCCCGGTGTGCGGGGCCAATCTCCAGAAAGAAGGGTTTGATATCCCGTTTGAAACATTTCTGGGATTTAAAGGGGATAAGGAGCCTGATATTGACCTCAACTTCTCCGGGGACTACCAGGGAAAGGCTCACCGTTATGTGGAAGTTATCTTTGGCTACGGCCAGACCTTTAAAGCGGGAACCATTGGCACACTGGCAGAAAAGACGGCTTTCGGCTATGTGAAAAATTATTATGAGGAGAGGGGATCCAGAAAAAGGAACTGTGAGATTAACCGGATTGTCCAGGGCTGTACCGGTGTACGCAGGACCACTGGCCAGCATCCGGGAGGGATCATTGTACTACCCATCGGATGGGATATTGAAGAGTTTACCCCGGTGCAGCACCCTGCCAATGATATGGGCAGTGATATTATAACCACACATTTTGATTATCATTCCATTGATTCCAACTTGCTGAAGCTGGATATTCTGGGACACGATGATCCTACCATGATCCGTATGCTGGAAGACCTGACAGGGATTAATGCCAGGGAAATTCCTCTGGACAGCCAGGAGGTAATGTCCCTGTTCCAGGGGACAGAGGCTCTGGGTATTACTCCGGAGGATATAAGGGGATGTCCTTTGGGATGCCTGGGGGTTCCGGAGTTCGGTACAGAGTTTGCTATGCAGATGCTGATTGATACCCAGCCCAAGTCTTTCTCTGATTTGGTGCGTATCGCCGGGCTGGCTCATGGTACGGATGTTTGGCTGGGCAATGCCCAGACGCTGATACAGGAGGGAAAGGCCACCATCTCCACCGCTATCTGCACCAGGGATGATATTATGATCTATCTGATACAGAAAGGACTGGAGAGCGGCCTCTCCTTTACCATCATGGAGTCTGTGCGGAAGGGCAAGGGACTGAAGCCGGAGTGGGAAGAAGAGATGACGAAGCATGGGGTGCCGGACTGGTATATCTGGTCCTGTAAAAAGATTAAGTACATGTTCCCCAAAGCACATGCCGCGGCGTATGTTATGATGGCTTTCCGGATTGCCTATTGTAAGATTTTTTATCCTCTGGCATACTATGCTGCTTTCTTCAGCATCAGGGCCACGGCGTTTTCCTATGAACTTATGTGTCAGGGAAAAGAGAAACTGGAATATTTTATGGATGATTATCAAAAGCGTATGGATACCCTGAGTAAAAAAGAGCAGGATACCTACAAGGATATGAAGGTAGTGCAGGAGATGTATGCACGGGGGTTTGAATTTGTTCCCATTGATCTTTACCGGGCGGAGGCTCATACCTTCCGGATTGTAGATGGGAAGCTGATGCCGGCGTTAGATACCATCGAAGGACTTGGAGACCGTGCGGCCGATGCTGTGGTGGAAGCGGCCGCCGGCGGGGAATTTTTGTCAAAGGATGATTTCCGGATACGTACCAAGGTGAGTAAGACGGTCATTGATCTGATGAGCGATCTGAACCTGTTCGGGGATATTCCGGATTCCAATCAGATGTCTCTCTTTGATTTCCAGTAGAATTTTTATAGATGGTATAGTATAATAGTTGTAAATGACGGGAGGCAAAAGGATGAAACGATTTCTGGAAAAAGGTGCACCTATACTGATAATAATTATCCTGTGTATCCTGGTCCTTGTTTGGGCTCTGGGAGGCTTTCTTGCAGGTACGTTTGCAGGGGGAAGTGTTCTGATAGGGGGAGTGTTTTTTCTGATCGGTCTTGCCGTTATAGCTGCTCTGATTGTCACACTGGTGAAGCGAATCAAAGAGATCGACGATGAGGATGATTTGAGCAAATATTAACAGTACTCACAGAGGGAGGTAATGAAATATGCTTATTATGACTGCGGATGCAATACCCGGCAGAAAATATGAGATGCTTGGGATTGCCAAGGGTTCTACTATTCAGACGGTTCACGCCGGCAAGGATATTATGAACAGCTTTAAAACACTGGTAGGAGGAGAATTGACCTCTTACAATGAGATGATGAATAAAGCGAGAGCGCTGGCCACCAAGAGACTGGAGGAGGATGCACAGAGCATGGGAGCAGATGCCGTAGTGGCTATGAGGTATTCGTCCAGCTCAGTGATGCAGGGAGCATCTGAGATTATGGCCTATGGGACAGCAATACGCTTCACTGATTAGACAAAAAAGAGACTGTAATCAGCCGTGACAAAGGCTTAGATTACAGTCTTTTTTATTACATAGGAAACTTCGTTCCATATGAAATAAAAAACCCTCCGGGGGATCCCACTGGGGCGGAAAGGAAGATGCTGTCTGCGACAGCCCGCCGCAGGCGGAGATTGCGCTTTCGCGCAATCTTTTATGGAAAAAAGATTACGGGCACAGCAGTTCCCGGAAGGCACCCAGGAGTCTATCGTTTTGTTCATGATTCATAATGCAGAACCGGACATAGCTCTCATCTAAAAATGGAAATGTGGAACAATTCCGTATCATAAGACCTTTTCTTATACAGTGTTCAAAAAGTTCCTCTGCGGTTACCCCCTCCTTTAATAGTCTGACCAGTATAAAGTTCCCCTTTGGCTCATAGATTTTGACACTGTCCCAGGTACGAAGCTCCCTGCAGATTCTGTCGCGTTCAGAAAAGATGAGGTCTTTGGTTGCCTGTATATACTCTGTATCCCGGAACATAATCTGCCCTCCAATTTCGGCCAGAGAGTTGATGGTCCAGGGGTTTTTTCGTGTATTGATTTGCTTCACCATATCCTGGTTACCGGTGATCGCATACCCCAGGCGCAGGCCGGGTGCCGCAAAGAACTTTGAGATTCCGCGCAGGATAATTAGATTATTATAGTAATTTGTCAGGGGGACAGAAGTGATCTCCTGTTCCTGGGGGGCGAATTCCACGTAGGTTTCGTCCACCATAACAAAGATACCGTGCTCCAGGCAGGTATCCAGGATCTGACGCATCTGTGTACTGGTAAGGGCTGTTGAGGTAGGGTTATTGGGATTGCAGAGTACCAGAAGATCTATCCCCTCTGTGAGATGGCTGCAAAAATCATCGGTATCCATCTGAAAGTCATTCTCTTCTTTCAGAGGATAATAGAGGGTGGTACCTCCGCCCAGAGTGATTTCCCTTTCATATTCGGAATATGTGGGTCCCAGTATTAAGGCCTTTTTGGGGTGCTCTGTCTGAATAAACAGGGAGATCAGTTCTGTGGATCCATTTCCCACAATGATATTCTCCAGCTGGGCTCCTGTATAGGCGGCGATGCACTGGCGGAGTTTTTTATAATCCCGATCCGGATAACTGGTAACGGCATCAATATGATCCGACAATGTTTTCCTCAATTGGTAGGAAACTCCTAATGGATTAACATTGGCGCTGAAGCTTGTGATCTCTTCCTTCTTTATTCCGTAGATTTCCTCAATTTTCTCTAAATCACTGCCATGAAAATGGTCCTTGTGTTTTAACATGTGCTCTCCCTCTTTCTGAAATTCACCTGTAAATTGTACGATATAGTTCCCGCACCTCTGCTGCGCCAGGTGTTCTGCGCAGCAAAATCCCGCCGTGGCAAGCACCTGAATGCATCGTGAAGCGTGATACCGGACACGGAGTAAACAATAGCGATAGGCCCGGGGGAATGGGGTGCGTGAAATATTGGTTGGTTGCAACGTTGCCCCGGGTAGTGTATAATCCATTATAGCGAGATATGATAAATAGTTCAAGAGATAACGGGGTATAGGTGAATACTTTGAAGAGAAGAATAGAACAGCTAATTAACGGTAGATATGAATATGAAGTACCTAAGCTTTTGTTATCCCAGGATAGTATTGTACTGCAGACCAGGGCGGGGGAGAATTGCCGTGGAGAGCTGCATCTGGGAGCAGAAGATCAGAGAAAGATAAAAGGAATTGCAGCTTCTTCCCACAGAAGATTTCTTCTGGGAAAGGAACGCTTTTCCGGAACCACGGCAGCTTTGCCCTATGTGGTAGATGTGAAGGGACTGAAGGCGGGGGATATGTGTGAAGGGACATTAACCCTCAGTACAGATATCGGAGAGTACCAGGTTCCATTTACGGTAGCCATACTGAGAAACCAGGTGCGCACTTCTGTAGGAGAGATTCGGACTCTTGACCAGTTTGTGACACTGGCAAAGGCTGATTTCAGAGAGGCCTTCCATCTTTTTGTAGATGAGGCGTTTGCCGGGCTGCTCAGACATGAGGATGAGAAGCTTTGGCTGGCGTACCGGGGAATGTCTGTGAATCCTGTGACCTACCAGCATCTTGAGGAATTTCTCATCGGCATCGGGAAAAAAGAACCGATTAAACTTTCCCTGGGAAGGGAATCCGTGGAGCTTTACGAGGTGGAAGGCTCTATAAAGGATACCCTGATGCTCCACAGGAACGGCTGGGGCTATGTGAGGGCAGAGGTGTCTGTCCAGGGAGATTTTCTCGAGGTGGAAAAGAAAGTAATCACCACAGAGGATTTTATCGGCAGTGTCTATGGTTTAGAATATATTGTCCGCAGGGAGTATCTGGGCAGAGGGAAAAATTACGGCCGAATCATTGTAAAGACCGTTTATGAGACTCAGGTTTTTCAAGTGGTGGCTTCCAGGCACAATAAGATACAGGTGAATGTATCTGCCTATGAAAAGAAAAAGAAATATGAGCTGGCCAGGCATTATCTGGAGATGTCTGTGAACCGTATCCCCTTTAAGGAATGGTATGATAAAAGTCTATCTCTTCTGGAAGAATTGAAGGACACAGGTTATGTGGATACAGGCTATGAGCTTCTGGAGGCGTATCTGTATTACCGCGCCGGACTCTTTGACAAGGCGGCTGAGGTACTGGAAAAGCTGGAGAATTCAACGGCACTGGAGGAGCTTCCGGAGATGGAAGGCTGCTATCTGTATCTGAATGCCTGCACTGGGCGCCTGAAGCTGGAGCGCAGGGATTATCTGAAGCGTCTTCACACCTTATCTCAGATGCAGGAGGACAGCTTTATTCTGCTCTGGATTCTGCTGCAGGAGGACAGCGAAGCTTACCGCACCCCATCCAAAAAATTATATGAACTGGAGACACAGTACGAGATCGGGTGCCGCAGTCCATTCCTCTATCTGGAAGCCTTTCGGCTGATAAAGGAGAATGTTCTGCTTTTTCGAAAAATCAACAGATTTTATATTCAGGTATTATTCTTCGCAAAGAAATACGGCCTGCTCACAGAGGAAATCGTTGGCAGAACGGCATACCTCTCAGGATACCTGAAATCATTTCACCAGGTGATTTATGAACTTATGGCGGAGGCATATGAGCAGTACCCCTCCAGGGATCTTCTGGACGCAGTCTGCAAGCTTCTGATGAAGGGCAATCCGAGAAAAAAAGAGTATTTTAAGTGGTATGAGCTGGCAGTGGAAGAGGAACTGCGTATTACCCGTCTGTATGAATATTATATAGAAACAATGAGCCGCAATTACCAGGGTACCCTACCCCAGGTGATCCGCATGTATTTTGCTTACAATAATACACTTAGTGACGGTAAGAAGGCATTTGTGTACAGCAATGTAATCCGAAACAAAAGTACGGATAAGAATACTTATCTGAGTTATAAAAGTGCTATGAAGGCATTTGCCTGGAACAAGCTGTCAGAAAGCCGAATGAATGAAGACTATGCGGTATTGTACCAGGAGTTCTGCATGCACCCCGGGGAAGAAAAGGAAAGGGCAGCTCTGGCAAAGGTACTTTTTATTCATCGCCTTTATCTGGAGGATACAAAAATCCGAAAAGTAATCGTATGCCACGATGCCCTGAAAAAGGAAGAGGCATACCCATGTGTGGACGGTGTGGCGTATATCTCCGTATATACCCCGGATGCCAGAATTCTGTTCGAAGATGAAAAGCGCAGACGCTATATGGGGACAGTAGATTATAACCTTCAAAAGCTGTTGGATGAAAAAGAAGCAGTTTCTCTGCTTGCCGCCTCAGAGGTGAATCATTCCGGATTCCTGCTCCATGTGTGCGGGGAACTGGATCATTCCGAAAAGATTACTAAAGACAATGTAGGCTGCTTTCATAAAATTGTGGAGGACCCCTCATTTCAAACAGAATACAGGGAGTGCATCCGTCAGCGCATTCTGGAATATTTCCAGGAGAATGTAGAGAATGATAATCTAAAGGATTATCTGCGGCAAATGGACTTTAAAGGATTTGCAAAAGTGAATAAATCCCTTCTGGTTAAAATACTGGTGAATCAGGGCATGTATGTAGGGGCCTTTGATCTCCTCTGCGAATTCGGATATGAGGGTGTGGACACAGAGGTTCTGCTGAAGCTCTGCAGCAGGATGATTCTAAATATGGAGTTTGAATACGAGGAGGAACTGGTTCTTCTGGGGTGGTATGTATACGTCCAGGGCAAATACGATGATATTATTCTGCATTACCTCTCAATGTTCTATGAGGGACCCGCTGAGGAGATGGCACGTCTGTGGCAGAGTACGCAGGGCTTCCAGATAGAAGCCTATGAGCTGGAGGAGAAGATACTCACATACAGCATGTTTGCAAGAACGTACCTTCCTCTGGGTTCTAAGGTGCTGGAAAGCTACCTGAAACAGGCCGGGAAGGAACAGGTGATTCTGGCCTATCTGACCTTTGAAGCATTCGGCTATTTTCTGGGAGGAAAGGAAACAGATATCTTTATCTTCCAGTGTCTGGAGAAAATCACAGAAAGAGAGTGGGAGTCTGATATGATCTGCAAGCTTGCACTTTTGAAATGGCTCTCTGTGACACAGGACTGGAATCCGGAAGAGGAGAAGCTGGTTCGAAGGCTGCTCTGGGAATGCAGCAGAATGGGGCTTCGGTTTGCTTTTTTCCAGGCATTCCCCAAAGAATATCTCCGCTCCTACCAGCTGGAGGACAAGGTCTTTGCCGAGTACCGGGCAGGACTTCATTCCAGAGTTACCCTGTACTATTGCCTGGAGGAAGAGGGAAAAGCAGGGGATTATAAAAGTGAGCCGCTCAAAGAGATGTACCAGGGAATCTACAGCAAAGAGTTTGTACTTTTCTACGGCGAAATGTTAACTTATTATTTCCAGGCAGAAAAAGACGGGAAGACCTATACCACAGAACCCAGAACGATTACTGTCACAGAGGTAGATGCCTCAGGTGATACAAAGTATCAGATGCTGAACCAGATGCTGGCAGTTAAAAAGCTTGGAAAAGAGGATGAGCTTAGAAATATATTAAAGAAATATCTGGAGAGAGAAGCGGTCATACAGCAATTATTCAGGATTACGGAATAGGGAGGCCTAAAAGAACATGAATGAGACAAAGAATATAATTGTGGGACTGGAACTGGGGTCTAAGACTTCTCAGCTTTGCTATTATGACAGAAAAGAGAAGGAACCCATCTCCCTGTCACCTAAGGTGGGAAGCAACCAGTATCCATTTCCCACCAGCCTCTCCAAAAAGCCGGGAGAAGATGTATGGCACCTGGGGCTGGAGGCCGAATATTTTGCCTCCCAGCAGGGGGAGATTATGATAGATGATTTCTTCGGGATACTGAATCAGGAGGAAGAGGTGCTGGTGGACGGACAGCTGACAGAGCCCTATAAGGTTGCCGGCGCATATTTGAAGGAGACAATGAAGCTTCTCGGAGTGTCGGATCTGGTGCGACAGGTAAGTGCTCTGATGATAACCACAGAACAACTTACCCAGGCAATGGTGCATAATCTTCAGAGAGCCTGTGAGGAAATTGGATTCTCCAGGAAAAGGTGTTTTCTGCAGGACTTTGAGGAGAGCTTCTTCTGCTATGTACTGAATCAGAAAGCTGAGTACTGGAGCAGAAAGGTGGCCTGGTTTACCTTTGACAGGGATCAGGTATCTTTTGCGCAGCTGGTAATTGATCAGAAAACAAAGCCCATGATTGTGAGAATATTGAGGGGGAAGACCATCCAACTGTCTGAGGATCCTGCGGAGAGGGACTTGGAATTTTATCAGCTGATTCATGAGTCGTTCGGCACTGACAATTATTCCAGCATCTACATTGTGGGGGAAGGCTTTGACAAGGAATGGGCCGTCCGGTCAGTTCCCCTCCTCTGCAAAAACAGAAGACACGTGTTCTATGGAAACAACCTGTTTGTGAAAGGGGCCTGCTATGGCGCCAGGGAAAAGGTAGAGGAGAGAAATCTGAAAAACTACCTGTTCAGCGGGCAGGGACTTATTAAGAGCAATATAGGCATGGAGATGGCTGTGCAGGGTTCCCAGGCATATTATCCTATTATAGAGGCAGGGAATAACTGGTACGAATGTATCAGAGAATTTGAAATTATATTAGATAATACAGAGGAGCTTACCTTTCTTGTCAATCCCATGGAAGGGAAGATCCGTACCCGGTACAGTATGAAGCTTCCGGGGCTGCCCAAGCGGCCAAACAAAACCACAAGACTTCAGATCCGGGTAGAATATGAATCCGCATCTGTGTGTGTGATTACAGTGACGGATATGGGATTCGGGGAAATGTTCCCCGCCAGCGGTCAGGTATGGACCGAGAAGGTATCATGGTAGAGGAGGAAGCAGATGGGCGGTTACATATTATGCCAGGTAAGAAAGGCGCAGATGCCGTATTATATAGAGAGTATCAGCACAAATATCTACACCATAGAAGAATTATGTTATTATCTGTATCACAATATCTATTTGCTGGACGATACAATCATCAACGAGCAGCTGTGCGACTGGATACGGAAGGAACTGGGCTTGGAAAAGCTCTACCACAAGCTGTACCGGACGCTGGAAAATAATGAGAGCATCGGGAATTTCATCCTCTCTGTCTTTAAGGAGATTAATTATCTGAATCACAGTGAATTCAAAGAGATGAATCAGCAGCTGGAAGCTCTGGAAGCGCAGCCTCCGGCGATCCGGCAGAAGAAAAAAGGGGATTATCTGGTGGAAAACCATATGTATGTGAATGCCATCAAGGTATATGAAGATGCCGTGACTCTGGTGGAGGATACCAATCTTGGGGAACAGTTTGTGGGTGAGATACATCACAATATGGGGTGCGCCTATCTGAATCTTTTTCAGTTGGAGGAAGCTGTACTCTGCTTTGCCAGGGCATATGAAGAACTTCACACAAAGGCATCTCTGAAACATTATCTGATTGCCTGCTATCTGTGCAGTTCGCCCGGGGAGTGGGAGCAGGAATGCGCCAGGATGGGAGTGGACACCCAGACGAAAAAGGAATTGGTAAGAGAGATTGAAGAGGCTGCCAACAGCATCGGACAGGCAGCTGCGTCTAAGGATACAGACGGTATCTTAAAAAGTCTGACAAGGGACTATCACAGAAGCACTGGCTTTTGAGGAAACGGCGTATTTTCTTGACAAGAAGCAGTGCTTCGTGTTAGTATTTTCTTACACTTTAGTATGGTAGAGTTGTCTCATGCTAAAAGAGTAACAGATAAAAATTTGGGAGGAAGTATTAAAATGAAAAAGAAATTACTTGGAACTTTACTGGCTGCTGTTATGACTGCCGCTATGCTGGCAGGCTGCGGCAATACAGGGGACTCATCTGATTCTGCAGACGGGGAAAAAGATGCAAAAACAGAGGATACTGAAAAGAAGGCAGATTCCTCTGAGGATGCAAAAGACGAAGCCGCACCGGATGACAATACCTTTACCGTTGGTTTCGACCAGGAATTCCCTCCGATGGGATTTGTGGATGAGAACGGAGAGTTCACAGGATTTGACCTGGAACTTGCGGAGGAAGTGGCAACCCGCCTGGGAATGAAATTCGTACCCCAGCCAATCTCCTGGGATGCCAAGGATATGGAGCTTGATTCCGGTACCATAGACTGTATCTGGAACGGCTTTACCATGACCGGAAGAGAAGATCAGTATACATGGTCAGAACCGTATCTAAAAAATGCCCAGGTATTTGTTGTGGCAGATTCTTCCATTAAAACAAGAGAGGATCTTGCAGGGAAGATTGTAGAAGTTCAGGCAGATTCTTCTGCGGAGGCAGCTTTAAAGGAAGATCCGGATCTTACAGGCACCTTCGCTCAGCTTCAGACTGTACCGGATTATAACACAGCTGTTATGGATCTGCAGCAGGGGGCAGTGGACGCCATTGCCATGGACAAAGTAGTCGCCGCTTACCAGATTGAGGGCAGAGGGGAAGAGCTTACCATTCTGGACGATGAACTGCAGGCCGAAGAATACGGAATTGGATTCAAATTAGGAAATACGGACTTGAGAGACAAGGTTCAGTCCACCCTGGAAGAGATGGCGTCAGATGGAAAACTGGCTGAAATTTCAACTAAATGGTTTGGAGAAGATATCACTACAGTGGGTAAATAAAGGTAAAATTAAAGTGTGCGGCCTCTCACCAGCAGATGCCGCATACTGTACGTATCCGGCAGGATTACAAACGATAAACAATTAGGAGGAAGCGCTGCTATGAATCTACTGGAGATTTTTGGTCAGCTGTCAGCAGGAATGCTGGCATCAATACAGATTTTTGTTCTTACTCTGATCTTTTCACTGCCCCTGGGGCTTTTGGTGGCATTCGGAAGAATGTCAAAGAATGTGATAATCAGAACCATCATCAAGGTTTATATATCCATAATGAGAGGAACACCGCTGATGCTCCAGTTGATGGTGCTGTACTTTGGACCGTATTTTCTGCTGGGAATAAGAGTTACAAATGAATACCGGTTTTACGCGGTTATCATAGGATTTGCACTGAATTATGCGGCATATTTTGCGGAAATATACCGGGGCGGCATTGAATCCATGGAACCGGGGCAGTACGAAGCCGCGCAGCTACTTGGGTATAACAAAAGCCAGACGTTTTTTAAGATTATCATGCCCCAGGTGTTTAAGAGGATCCTTCCCTCTGTTACCAATGAGGTTATCACTCTTGTGAAGGATACTTCCCTTGCGTTTGCCATCGCTTATCTGGAAATGTTCACTATGGCAAAAGCGCTGGCTTCTTCTCAGAAGAGCATGCTGCCTTTTGTGGCAGCGGCAATTTTCTACTATGTATTTAATCTGATTGTAGCATTGATAATGGAAAAACTGGAGAAGAAGATGGATTACTACCATTAGGAGGATGTACGATGTATCTGTTGGAAATGAACCATATAGAAAAAGGTTTTGACGGGCTGGGTGTCTTAAAAGATATCTCCCTGTCCGTAAAGGAAGGAGAGATTCTTTCTATTATAGGTCCTTCTGGATCCGGTAAATCCACCCTGCTCCGCTGTGCCACCATGCTGGAAAAGATTGACGGAGGAGAGATCCTCTATCTGGGGGAACGGGCTGCCTATATAGGGGAGAATCACAAACCGGTATATAAGAAGGGGGAGGAGAGACGGAAGCTCCAGAGCTACTTTGGACTGGTATTCCAGAATTTCAATCTATTTCCCCACTATTCCGTTATGAAGAACATTACAGATGCTCCCATACATATTCAAAAAAGGAACAGGGAAGAGGTATACCAGGAGGCCAGGAGCCTTCTGAAAAAGATGGGGCTGGAGGAAAAAGAGAACGCATATCCCTGCCAGCTGTCGGGAGGCCAGTGCCAGCGGGTGGCTATTGCCAGAGCACTTGCCCTGAATCCGAAGATTTTATTTTTCGACGAGCCGACGTCGGCCCTGGATCCGGAACTTACAGGGGAAGTGCTGAAGGTGATAAAATCTTTAGCAGATATGGATATTACTATGGTAATTGTTACCCATGAGATGAACTTTGCGAGAGATATCTCGGACAGAATTATCTTTATGGACCAGGGAGTCATAGCGGTGGAAGGAACGCCTGAGGAGGTGTTCTCTACGGAACACGTCAGAATGAAAGAATTTCTTGGAAAGTTTCATCAGGCATAGCAGTATAAAGCAGCAGCGGTCAAAGACGGTCTTTTAACATGCCGGAATCCGGGCTGCTTTTCTTTTGGTAAAATTCTGGTAAAACAAAAATATATTTTTAAAGACGAAAAAATATTGGTGTCATAAAGGCCCGGAAATTGCCGAAGTTAGGCTTGTTTTTTACATAGGTATGGTATATAATCCTTGTGTAAATTTAAACTATTATTATGGAAAAAGGATAGGTGTACGAAGGTGAAAAAATTAGAACAATTATACGAAGGCAAAGCTAAAAAAGTATTTGCAACAGAGGACAAAGATGTGGTAATCGTTGATTACAAGGACGACGCAACTGCATTTAACGGAGAGAAAAAGGGAACCATCGTGGGAAAGGGCGTTATCAACAACCGCATGTCCAACCGTGTGTTCCAATTGATTGAAAAAGCCGGAGTACCGACTCATTTTATAGAAGAATTAAGTGACAGAGAGACTGCTGTGAAGCATGTGGAGATTGTTCCCCTGGAGGTTATTGTGCGGAATGTGGCAGCGGGAAGTTTTTCCAAAAAGCTGGGCATTGAAGAAGGAAGAGAGCTCCTCTGTCCTACCTTTGAATTCAGTTATAAAAATGATGACCTTGGGGATCCATTTATCAATGATTCCTATGCGCTTGCTCTGGGACTTGCCACCCAGGAAGAGATTGACCAGATCAGAGAATATACAATGAAAATCAATGAGGTATTAAAGGAGTATTTCTTGCAGGCCGGTATTAAATTGATTGACTTTAAAATTGAATTCGGCCGTTATCACGGAGAGATTATTCTGGCAGACGAGATTTCCCCGGATACCTGCAGACTCTGGGATGTGAATACCAATGAAAAACTGGATAAGGACCGTTTCAGACGTGACATGGGTAATGTAGAGGAAGCATACAACGAAGTATTCAGCCGTTTAGGACTTTAATTGACTGACTGGAAAGGTTGCGTCCATGAATAAAGATATGATACACGAACAAGGAGAAGTGACTGATAAGTTAAGGGAAGAGTGCGGTGTCTTTGGCATCTATGACCTGGATGGACAGGACGTGGCATCAACCATTTATTATGGACTGTTTGCCCTTCAGCACCGTGGACAGGAAAGCTGCGGCATTGCCGTAAGCGATACGCATGGTCCAAAGGGAAAGGTCAGTTCCTTTAAAGGAATGGGGCTGGCCAATGAAGTATTTAATGAAAAAACACTGGAATCCCTTCACGGCGATATAGGGGTAGGGCATGTCCGCTATTCCACGGCAGGGGCAAGTACCAGAGAAAATGCCCAGCCGTTAGTTTTGAATTATATTAAGGGCACGCTGGGACTTGCCCACAATGGGAATCTGATCAATGCCCTGGAGCTCAGAAAAGAGCTGGAGTACGGAGGGGCAATTTTCCAGACAACCATTGATTCCGAGGTGATTGCTTACCACATTGCCAGAGAGCGGGTAAAGACAAAATCTGTGGAGGAAGCGGTAAGGAATGCCATGAAGAAGATGGAGGGAGCCTATTCGCTGATCGTAATGTCCCCCAGAAAACTCATTGGGGCCAGAGATCCGTACGGATTTAAGCCTCTCTGTATCGGCAGAAGAGATAATTCCTATATTCTGGCGTCTGAAACCTGCGCTTTGGATACCGTGGGGGCAGAATTTGTCAGAGATGTAGAGCCCGGAGAGCTGGTGGTGATTACCAGAGACGGCATAGTTTCTGATAAAAGTATGTGCCTGCCAGGGGAGAAGCATGCGCGCTGTATCTTTGAGTATATTTATTTTGCCCGTCCGGACAGCCATATTGACGGTGTCAGTGTCTATGCGTCCAGAATCAAGGCGGGAAGAGCTCTGGCAAAGGATTCTCCGGTGGAGGCGGATCTGGTTGTGGGAGTGCCCGAATCGGGAAATGCCGCAGCTCTGGGGTACTCTCTGGAATCAGGGATACCCTATGGTACAGCCTTTGTTAAGAACAGCTATGTGGGCCGGACATTTATCAAACCAAAGCAGAGCAGCCGGATATCCAGTGTCCGTGTGAAATTGAATGCATTAAAAGAGGTAGTAGCCGGCAAGCGTGTCATAATGATAGATGACTCTATTGTCCGGGGAACTACCAGCGGCAGAATTGTGAAGATGCTCAGGGATGCGGGTGCTACAGAAGTGCATATGAGAGTCAGCTCTCCCCCGTTTTTATGGCCCTGTTATTTTGGAACAGATGTGCCTGCGCGGGAACAATTGCTGGCCTATAACCGCACCGTAGAAGAAATATGTGAGAAAATCGGAGCTGACAGTCTGGGATATCTTGAAATTGACAGGCTGCAGGAACTCACAGACGGACTTGAAATCTGCAGGGGATGCTTTACGGGAATCTATCCCATGGATCCCCCAACAGAAGACATCCGCGGCGATTTTGAACTATAGAGGAGAGAATACATGAATACAGACAGATATCAAAGCCCATTGTCACAGCGCTACGCCAGCAAAGAGATGCAGTATTTATTTTCCCCGGACAAGAAGTTCCGTACCTGGAGGAAGCTCTGGATCGCACTGGCTGAGACAGAAAAGGAGCTGGGACTTAATATTACCCAGGAGCAGATCGATGAAATGAAGGCAAATGCGGAGGACATCAACTACTTTGTGGCCCAGGAGAGAGAAAAGCAGGTGCGCCATGACGTAATGTCACACGTTTATGCTTATGGGGTACAGTGCCCGAAGGCAAAAGGGATTATCCACCTGGGGGCAACCTCCTGCTATGTGGGAGATAATACAGATATCATTGTGATGACAGAAGCCTTACAACTGGTAAAGAAGAAACTGGTTAATGTCATCGCGGAGCTGGCAAAGTTTGCAGAGGAATACAAAGAGCTTCCTACCCTGGCATTCACACATTTCCAGCCTGCACAGCCTACAACAGTAGGAAAGAGGGCGACTCTGTGGATGCAGGAATTTACACTGGATCTGGAGGACGTGGACTATGTTTTAAATAATATGAAGCTTCTTGGATCTAAGGGAACTACAGGGACCCAGGCAAGCTTCCTGGAATTATTTGACGGGGATCAGGAAAAAATAGAAAAGATAGATCCTATGATAGCGGAAAAAATGGGATTTAAGGAGTGCTATCCTGTATCAGGACAGACCTATTCCCGTAAGATAGATACCAGAGTTTTAAACGTACTGGCCGGAATTGCTGCCAGTGCGCATAAATTTTCCAATGATATCCGACTCCTGCAGCACTTAAAAGAGGTGGAGGAACCCTTTGAAAAAAGTCAGATTGGATCCTCCGCTATGGCATACAAGAGGAATCCCATGAGAAGCGAGCGCATTGCTTCCCTGTCCAGATTCGTGATGGTAGATGCCATGAATCCGGCAATTACATCCGCAACCCAGTGGTTTGAAAGAACCCTGGACGACTCAGCCAACAAAAGGCTGAGCGTACCGGAAGGCTTTCTGGCCATTGACGGGATTCTGGATCTGTGTCTGAATGTAGTAGACGGCCTGGTAGTGTATCCCAAGGTGATTGAAAAGCGTCTTATGGCGGAGCTGCCCTTTATGGCTACAGAAAACATCATGATGGATGCGGTAAAAGCCGGGGGCGACAGACAGGAGCTTCACGAACGCATCCGCGAGCTTTCCATGGAAGCCGGAAGGAATGTGAAGGCAGAGGGAAGAGATAATAATCTTCTGGAACTCATCGCAGCAGATCCTGCCTTCAACCTTACACTGGAGGAGCTTCAGAAGACAATGGATCCCTCCAAATACACAGGACGGGCAAAAGAACAGGTAGACACATTCCTGTCTAAGGTGATCCGTCCGATTCTGGAGGAGAATAAGGAATTACTGGGCATGACTGCCGAGATTACGGTATAGGACAGACGGAGAGAGGGAAAAAGGGGACGTGTTCCTCCTGGTAGGAACACGTCCCCTTTTGCACCCCGGCCTGTCCCCGATTGAAAAGGAGAAGGAATATGAGTTGGAATAAAGAAAAAGGAAATCCGAGAGCACTTTTACCTATCGGTGTGTTTCTTGTTATCTTTTTGGGAGCAGGCTGTATTACCGGGGATTTTTACAGTATGCCTGCCATTGTAGGATTTCTTATAGCACTTTTTGTGGCATTCCTGCAAAATAAAGAACTGGACTTTTCCCAGAAAATTACTGCCATCTCTGCAGGGGTAGGAGAGGAGAACATTGTTACCATGAGCCTTATCTTTCTGTCCGCAGGTGCTTTTTCCGGTGCGGTGAAGGCAGCCGGCGGGGTAGAGAGTACGGTAAACCTGGGGCTTACGATTATGCCCTCCAGCGTTGCGGTGGTAGGCCTCTTTCTGATTGGATGTTTTATCTCTATCTCTATGGGAACTTCTATGGGAACCATTGCGGCCATGGCACCTATCGGTGTGGGAATCAGCGAGAAGACAGGGGTTTCCCTGGCCATCTGTATTGGTGCCGTTGTCTGCGGTGCTATGTTCGGTGATAATCTGTCTATGATATCTGACACTACGATTGCTGCCGTGAGGACCCAGGGCTGCGAGATGAAAGACAAATTTAAGGAGAACTTTCTGATTGTACTGCCTGCGGCGGTTGTCACTGCGGTGCTCTTCTTTGTTATTTCCGGTGCGGGAAAGGCTCAGAAATTCACCAATCTGGATTATGATTTTATTAAAGTTGTCCCTTACCTGCTGGTTCTCATCGGTGCCCTGATTGGAATTAACGTTTTTTTAGTCCTCATAGGAGGAACTGTACTGTCCCTGATTGTGGGGGTAGCAGCCGGGACGATCCCTCTGGGGCAGATTTTCCAGGTTGTGGGAGAGGGCGTTACAGGGATGTATGATATCACAGTCATTTCTATTGTTGTAGCCTGCATTGTCTCCCTGGTAAAGGCCTACGGGGGCATTCAGTATATTTTATACCTTATTAAACGGAGAATCCGGGGGAAAAGAGGAGGAGAGCTGGGCATTGCCCTTTTAGCTCTTCTGGTGGATGCATGTACTGCAAATAATACGGTAGCCATCGTTATGGCTGGACCTATCGCAAAGGAAATAAGCGGAGAATTCGAGATCTCTCCCCGAAGAAGCGCCTCCCTGCTGGATATTTTTGCCTCTGTGGGGCAGGGGCTCATTCCATACGGAGCACAGCTGCTGTCCGCGGCGTCTTTGAGCGGGCTGACGCCTTTTGGCATTATGCCGTATCTGTTCTACCCTATTTTGATGGGAATCAGCGCCCTGCTTTTTATTGCGTTTCGGCGGCGGTGATTTCTAGTAGCTTCTGTGCCGCTGTTGACAGCGGCACCTTTTTTTCTGTGACGATACAGAAATGTCTTTGGGGTAGCTTTTCGTGAAAGGCCAAGGGAAAGAGCTCTCCACTTTTTAATTGAGATTGGGCGAATTCTTTCATTACATAGCCGATGCCCAGATTACGTATGGCAAACTGTACAATCATATCACTGGTAGCCAGTTCGAACTCGGGTTGGAGTACTACGTTATGGGAGGCAAGTTCCTGATCAATAAAAGAACGGGTGCTTGTGCTTTTTTCCAGGCAGATGATAGGCAGATCTTCCAATGCTTTATAGTGAAGGATGCGGCCTTTCAGATGTGAAAATCTGGGACCCGCCACAAAAAGGTCCTGAATTTCTTTAACGGCAGTGATTTGAATTTCTTTTGGGGCGGATAAAGGGGTACTGACTACCCCGAAATCTATCTTGCCCTCCCGGAGGTAGCGAAGCGTCTCAGGGGTGGGAGCGTTTGTGACACTTACCTTTATTTTGGGGAATCGTTCATGAAATTGTTCCAGATAGGGGAGAAGATAAAATTGCAGAGTCATATCACTGGCCCCAATACGGATTTCTCCCATATTCATATTCAGCATCTGCCTTACTTTGGCTTCTCCGGCAAGGATAGATTCATAGCCCCTGGAGACATAGCTGTACAGAACCTCTCCTTCTGCAGTAAGTCTGACTCCTTTTGGAGTGCGGACAAAGAGTCGGGTTCCTAAAATAGTCTCCAGCTGCCGGACGCCCTGACTCACTGCCGGCTGGGAGATGGAAAGCTTCTGGGCGGCCAGAGTTATACTTTTGCATTGGGCAACATGGTAAAAGATCTTATAGTATTCCAGGCTGATATTCACAGTCTCTGCTCTCCTTTCGGTAATGTGCTCACATAATTCATAGTTATATTATCTATAATAAACATTGATTTTACTTATGTCAAATCTTATAGTATACTTGATTCGTAAAAAGGCAAAATAAGAGTACAATGGATTTTATCAGGAGGATCTGACATGGTAAAAGCAGTAGTGGGAGCAAACTGGGGAGACGAGGGAAAAGGTAAAATTACGGATATGCTGGCCAAAGAATCTGATATTATAGTAAGATTTCAGGGCGGAGCCAATGCAGGCCATACCATTGTTAATAATTATGGAAAATTTGCATTACACACACTGCCTTCCGGTGTATTTTACGATCATACAACAAGCGTAATTGGGAATGGGGTTGCTCTCAATATCCCTATTCTTTTTCATGAGATACAGGGGATTGTAGAGCGGGGAGTACCCGCCCCTAAAATTAAAGTTTCGGACCGGGCGCAGATGGTAATGTCTTACCACATTAAGTTCGATGAGTACGAGGAGGAACGTCTGGGGGGCAAGTCTTTTGGTTCTACAAAATCAGGAATTGCGCCTTTCTATTCGGATAAATATGCAAAAATCGGGTTTCAGGTAAGCGAACTGTTTGAGGAGTCTTCACTGAGGGAAAAGGTAACCCGGGTCTGTGAGATGAAAAATGTTACTCTGGAACATCTTTATCACAAACCTCTGCTTAAGCCGGAAGAGGTATTCCAGGAACTAATGGAATATAAGAACATGGTAGAGCCCTATGTATGTGATGTTTCTCTGTATCTGTGGAATGCTATGAAAGAGGGAAAAGAAATTCTTCTGGAAGGCCAGCTTGGGTCGTTAAAGGATCCGGATCACGGGATTTACCCTATGGTTACCTCATCCTCTACTTTAGCGGCCTACGGTGCAATCGGTGCCGGACTTCCTCCTTATGAAATAAAGAAAATAATTACAGTGTGCAAAGCATACTCCAGCGCAGTGGGAGCGGGTGCATTTGTGTCCGAGATTTTCGGGGAAGAGGCAGATGAGCTCCGCAGACGGGGAGGCGACGGCGGCGAGTATGGTGCCACCACCGGACGTCCGAGACGCATGGGATGGTTTGATGTCGTAGCTTCCAAATATGGCTGCAGAATGCAGGGAACCACTGATGTAGCTTTTACAGTATTGGATGTGCTGGGATATCTGGAGGAGATCCCCGTATGTGTGGCATACGATATTGACGGCAGCATTACCACGGACTTTCCCACAACCTGTATGCTGGAAAAGGCCAAGCCTGTGATTGAGGTGCTTCCTGGGTGGAAGACAGACATCCGCGGAATAAAAACCTATGAAGAACTCCCGGAGAACTGCAGAAAATATATCGAATTTGTGGAAGAAAAGATAGGCTTCCCAATTACCATGATATCCAATGGGCCGGGACGTGAAGATATTATTTACAGACAAATTTAGCAATAGATTCAGAAGCACTGCACGTGAAAGACTTCTATGCAGTGCTTCTTTTTTGATTTTTTTGTGGTATACTTTAACGAACAATGGAAGCCGTGAGTCCGCCAGATGACATGGATGAAAGGGGAGTGCTGCGTATACTTTAGCCGAGAATGGTTTGAAGCAAGCAGGCTTGCAGCCACATGTGCCAACCGGGACCGTATAGGAAGGAGTTGCTTATGAAAGTAGGGATAATCAGATGTATGCAAACAGAGGACTACTGTCCTGGAACCGCAGATTTTCAGGTGGTAAGAGAGAAGGCGGGAGTATTTGAAGGCGTTACACAGCTGTATCCAAAAGGGAACCCCTATCGGATATCCCTGTCCATTTGCTAAAAGAATGAAAGATTTGATTGCAAAGGATGTAGGTGACAGCATTAAGCTTTTAGATTATACACATTAAAAATACATATTTTAGACCCCAGGGAGCTCTTAATACATATCTTGCGGGCAGACGTATGGCGTTCGTTGCAGATATAGTTTAGACTACCAAGATAACAGCCGCAGAAGTTTGTACTGCGGCTGTTATTATAAAATATCAGAGGCTTATTTTACTCCAAATTCCCGGAGCTGGGCAACTGCTTCTCTTCTGGAGGTAAAATGAATGGCGTTAAGACCCTGTGCGCGTGCTTCCGCAACGTTTTCCAAAAGGTCGTCCAGAAATACCGCATGCTCAGGTACAATGTTAAAATCTTTTATAAGCCGCTGATAAATCGCAGGGTCTGGCTTCAGCAGCTTGATTTGATAAGACATATACCCCCCGTCAACCTTTGACAAAAATGAAAGCTCATCTTTTGCCTGTTTATAGAGCGGTTCTGAGAAATTAGAAAGGATATAAAGCCGATAGCCCTTATTTTTTAAAGAGTCCAGCCATCTTTCTGTATATGCGTATGTATGCACTGTCTTGCCGATGTTTTGAAAGGTTTCCCGAATTTGGGTCTCATAGGCGGGATTATTTTCTATAAAAGCCTGCAGGAGTTCCTCTTCACTTAATACGCCGCGATCCCCTTCTACCCAGTCCTCGTTCAGGAACACCGCCTGGGAAACCGCATCTATGGTATTCTCGTCATATCCCAGATTCTGGAGAACATCCAGCCACCCATAATTCACAAGTACCTTCCCAATGTCAAAAATAATAGTATCGATCTGGTATTCTTCCTTATAAAATTCCTGTTCCTTCTTCTTGCCGGGGGTGTCCTCTTTAGGGTGCTGCCATCTGTACACCAGCATAAAGGCATATAATAGAACTGGAATAATGACAGTGGCATAGAGGGACGCCATCAGCAGCGAAGAAGCATCGGGACGGCCGGACAGGGCAAATATCAGAGTTATGACATACATGCCAACCAGGAGAACAACTCCTGTAAGAGCGGCAATTCTTTTTATGTTTTTCACTTTTTTATCTCCTTATTTTAACCTATGTTAGTATTATAAGTATTTTGCTGGCTAGAGTCAACCAAATTCCCTTTTGGGGACGGTGAGAGAAATTTACCTCGAACTTCATATATACATAACTATCATATTCCGGTCTTCCTACTGATTTCCATCCGCCTGTTGGTAATCTGGTAAAAAATATTGATAAAAATATTGACTATTTTATCAAAACCGTTATAATAATTCTAAAGAACGATGTAACACTTCCGGCACGTATATGAATACCGGGAATATGTACAGTAAGATTGTGGGAGAAGTTTATGAAGGTAACAGTAAAGGATGTTGCGAATAAGGCGGGGGTATCTGTGACCAGTGTATCTCTGGTTTTGAACAACAGGCCCTCAAGAATAACTCAGGAGACAAAAGAAAGGATTATAAAGGCAGCGGAGGAATTGGGATACAGGCACACGGCCAAAGAGGCTGCTAATGAGCCGGCAACGAAGCTTTTAGGGGTGATTCATCCCAACTGCAGCAATCCATTCTTTAACCAGTGTATCAAGGGGATTGAGAATCATGCGGCAGTGAACGGGTATAAGGTTGTTCTGTGCAATGTAGAGAATTCTATGGAGCGCTGCCTGGGATATCTGGAGATGCTGGCGGATCTGCGGGTGGAAGGGATTATAGCAATGCCTCCCATAGATATGAATCTCAATGATAATAATATGAAAATGGGCAAGTTCTTTGAGCGCACCAAAATCAGGCTTCTGCTCCTGGATCGGGCCGTAGATCGTGTGTTCTGTGATTTCATAACAGGGGACAATAAGCAGGGGGCATATCTGGCTACTGAGCACTTGATTTTGTCCGGCCACAGAGATATTGGGATTGTCTCAGGACCAAGAGAGGTCTATAATTGCAGAAAAAGGCTGGAAGGATATAAGGAAGCGCTGGTGTATTACGGAATCTCCATTGCCAGGGAAAATATTTACTACGGGGATTTTTCCTCCAGATCCGGGTATCGTGCGGCGGAATACTTTGAGGAACGGGATGTGACGGCGATCTTTGCCTGCAATGATCTGATGGCTCTCGGAGTTTACCAGTATGCCGCAGAGCACGGGCTTAAGATCGGAGAGGATCTTTCAGTGGTAGGATTTGACGATATTCCCTATTGTGATTTGCTGAACCCTCCTCTTACTACCATTCAGCAGCCGGCAGAGCTAATGGGAAAACGGGCTTGTGAGCTTATGATCAAAAGGATTTCCGGGGAGGAGCAGGAACCGGCAAGAGATACGTATTTTGCTCCGTCGCTGATAGAAAGAAAGTCTGTTAAGGTTCTTTTGTGACAGAAGAATAGAAAAGGGCCATGAGGGATACCATAAGGAAAGGCTGAAGATTATTTGTGAATCCTCTCCTTATGGTATTTTTCATGGCTTTTTGCAGCTTGTTAGTCCCTGACGCATGACTTTAAAAACGCGTACAAGCTTGCCGGAGAGGCAACGCCTGTACGGACGATTTGGTTCTGATAATATAATTTGATAAAATATCGGGAAAGTGATAAAAATAGTGGTAAAAATAATTGTTTTATCAATAGTTTACCAATACGGCTGGAACAGTTTACACAAAAGACATAGATATACTTCATGATAAATTAATAATTACCCATTATTACCCTTGAAAATTGTGAAATTATTACGAAAATAAAGGAAAATAAGATTCCATATTGACAAAAAGTGATAAACTGCTATAATGAAAATATAGTTAAATTTATCACTTTTTTACCAAACATTTACCAAAGTTTATGTTCCCCACAGGAACGAAAAAAGGAGGAAGAAGTAATGAAGAGAAAAATGATTGCTATGTTACTGTCACTGGCAATGGTTGGCAGCATGCTCACCGGATGCTCCGTATCCACAGGTTCATCTGACGATGACAAAAAGACAGAGGATGATGCAAAAGGAGAAGAGTCCGCTGACGCAGAAGACGGTACCGTAACAAAATCTGACCCGAATATGAAAGACAGAGAAGAAATCAACTTATGGTTCTGGGGCGCAGAGCCCTATGCACAGGAGGCAATGCAAAAGATTCTGGCTGATAAGTACAATGCTTCTCAGGACAAATATCAGCTGGTGATTGAGTTCAGACCTTCCGTAGACACAGATATGTCCACAGCCCTGGCAGCGAATCAGGGACCGGATATTGTATATGGCTCAGGCCCGTCCTTTGTTATGCCTTTGGTAGAAGCCGGCAAACTGGAAGCTATGGACGCTTACGCAGAGGAATACGGATGGAAGGACAGAATCCTTCAGCCATACTATGAATCAGGTACTGTAGACGGCAAACTGTACAGCTTGGTAAATGGTGTCAGCACCATGGGTGTATTCTATAATAAGAAAGTATTAGAAGATAACGGATGGGAAGTGCCTACCACCATCGAAGAGCTGGAAAGCGTTATGGATCAGGCTCTGGAAAAAGGGCTTTATGCATCTGTAACAGGAAACAAAGGCTGGAAGCCTGTTAACGAAAACTACGGTTCTCTGTTCCTGACACACATTGCGGGACCAGATACTGTTTACAAATGCTTAACAGGAGAGGAAAAGTGGAACAATCCTAATGTGCAGGCCGCTATTGAAAAATCAAAAGAATGGTGGGATAAAGGCTATCTGGCAGGAGAAGATTATGTAAACTTAAACTTCAGCGAGTCCTTACAGTTATTAGCTGACGAAAAATCTCCATTCTTCATTGGGCCATCTATCGCATTCCAGTGGGCAGCCTCTTTCTTTACAGATGACAAAGAAGAAAATATCGCATTCATTCCATTCCCGGCCACAGAACAGGTTCCTGACGAGACATATACTTTAGGTGCCGCATGTACTCTGTCAATCAATGCAAATGTGAGCCAGGAACACAAAGATGAAGCTGCTAAAATTATTGATATGATGATGCAGCCGGAATTCATGCAGGAAATGACAGAAGCATGGCCAGGATACTGGGGAACTCCTCTGAAAGATTTATCAACTGTAGATACCAGCAACATGGGATACCTTTCCAAATCTTTCGTTGACGTAGTACAGAATATTTCCGGTGCCGTAAATGCAGGAAACTTTGGTTTCTACGACAATGTGTTCTTCCCAGCAGCAACTCAGCAGGCAATTGTCAATATCGAAGACGTATGGTATGACACAATATCAGTAACGGATTATCTTGACAACATGGATAAAGAGTTTGCAGCCGAATTCGAAAAAGGCCTGGTTCCGCCAATCCCGAAACCAGCAGGCATTCAGTAATTCCATCAGGAAACGATAACCGAGGCCGGTATGTTTGTGAACATACCGGCCCTATGTTTCTAAACGTTTCCAGGACAGCGCCCGGCGGACAGCCAAGGGTGTCCGGTGAGCGTTGTCCTGGAGAGAACAGGAAGGGCAGTACATAACTCTCAGAAGGAGCAAGAGAAAACAAGGAGGCTGAATCATGAGCAGAAAAAAGTTTAACTGGAATTACTTATTAATAGCGCCTGCGCTGCTAATTAGTGTTTCCATTATCCTGGTGCCGGGTATTTTAACCATTATTTCATCCTTTACGGATTGGAACGGCATCTCCCCCAATATCAATTTTATAGGATTTGAAAATTTCAAAGAGCTGTTTCACGATAAGATCTTTTTCATTTCCATCCGAAATAACGTCATATGGACCGTAATGTTTGTAACGATCCCTGTGTGTATCGGTATGCTGGCTGCAATGCTGCTGCTGAGCCGCAAGAAAACCAGAAGTATTTATCAGGTGGCATTTCTGATTCCCTACGTGCTGGCGCCGGCGGTGAACGCAATGCTGTGGCTGAACATTATCTTCAGCCCTGTGGTTGGTCTGGTTGCCTATTTTAAAGGTCTCGGATTTGATATCAGCTCTCCTTTGGCCAGCATGAAATCAGCCATCTATGCCTGTGCCGGTGTAGACATCTGGCATTACTGGAGCTATCTTACGGTTATCTATCTGGCGGCGCTTCGCCAGACACCCACCGATCAGGTGGAAGCAGCCAGGATCGACGGATGTAATGCCTGGCAGCTGTTCCGGTATATCTATATGCCAAATATTAAGGCAACTGTAAGCCTGATGTTTGTTATGATCGTGATTGGTTCCTTCCTGGCCTTTGACTATGTCAAGCTGTTAACTGGAGGCGGCCCGGCACATTCCACAGAAGTGTTGGGTACGTATGCATATTCCTACGCTTTCAGCTCTATGCAGGTAGGAAAGGCAGCAGCGGTAGGTTTGTTTATGAGCTTCTTCGGATTAATCGCATCGGGAATCTATGCCAGATTAAGCCGCAAGGAAGAAATGCAGTAGGAGGGGTATTATGGCCGTTACATCTAAAAAGAAACGAGTTGCATCTAATTTTATCATACACGCAGTCCTGCTGATTCTTGTTTTTATCTGTCTGTTCCCTATCGCCCTGGTAGTGATCAACAGCTTTAAAGAGAATGCAGATATCGTAAGGAATCCTCTGGCCCTGTCCCAGGTCATCCATCTGGAGAACTATATACAGGCATGGGAAACCGGTAAATTTGCCAAAGGATTTATCAACAGTGTGAAGCTGTCCGGATGTACCATTTTAATCATCTTAGTCTGCTCCACACTGGCTGGTTATGTACTGTCAGGCAAGAGAATTAAGGGAAGCGGCGGAATTCTTATGTATTTTATGATGGCTATGACAGTGCCCATCCAGCTGTTCCTGTTTCCGCTGTACTATGTGTATGCAAGATTTAATTTAATAGGAAACATTCCCGCTACCAGTATGATACTGGCAGCAGTTTACATGCCGCTGTCCGTATTCCTGATGAGGACCTTCTTTTTGAATGTCCCGAGGGATTTGGAGGAGGCGGCCAGAATCGACGGAGCAAATACTGCCCAGGTAATCTGGCATGTAATGCGGCCTGTGGTATCTCCCGGACTGATCACGGTAGGGGTGTTGGTAGGGCTGCAGTCTTGGAATGAGTATCTGATCTCTTCTACCTTCCTGCAGGGAGAGAAGAATTTTACTGCTACTCTGGGATTCCTGGCAATGAACGGAAGCTATGGATCTAATATGTCTATTTTAATGGCTTCGGCGGTAATCTTAATCGCACCTATCGTTATCTTCTTCTTGTGTGCGCAGAAGTACTTTGTGGACGGTATGGTAAGCGGAGCGGTAAAAGGATAATGATACTTACTAATTGGGAGGAAAGAATATATGGAAATAAATCGAATCAAAGAGGACATCTACGCGGGTGTATTGGGAAAGATGATAGGAGTCTATCTGGGACGTCCCGTGGAGGGCTGGACCTATGAAAAAATCCAGAAGTACTTTGGAGAGATCTACTATTATAAGAATCATAAGACAGGAGCGCCCCTGATTGTACCAGATGATGATATTTCGGGAACCTTCGCGTTTTTCAGAAGTTTGGAAGATAACGGCTATGATCCTGAACTCACGGCGGAAGCCATCGGCGATACCTGGCTGAATTACATTATAGAGAACCAAACCATTCTCTGGTGGGGAGGTCTTGCCAGGAGTACAGAACATACCGCATATCTCCGGCTGAAAAACGGAATAAAAGCCCCTAAAAGCGGTTCAGTGGAATTAAACGGGAGAAGCATGGCCGAACAGATTGGCTCAGAGATCTTTATTGACACCTGGGCGCTGGCAAATCCCGGGAATCCTGAGCGCACGGCAAGAATGGCAAAGGCTGCAGCCAGTGTAAGCCACGGGGGAGTTGCCATTGACGCAGCAGTTTATCTGGCGGTGATGGAATCCATGGCATTCGAGGAGAAGAACATAGACGCGCTGCTGGATGGCGCAATGGAGTATGTGGACAACCAGGAGTTTAAAGACCTGGTACAGGAACTGCGTGCCCAGTGCGCAGGTACAGATGACTGGCATCAGGTGCGCCGGTGGATTGCAGACAATCACGGATACGAGAAATATCCGGGGAATTGCCCTATGATTACCAATCATCTGGTTGTCTTAATGGCTCTGCTTATGGGAGGAGATGACTTCCACAAATCCTGCATGATTGCCTGCAGTTCCGGATGGGACACGGACTGCAATTCCGGCAATGTAGGCTGCCTGAACGGGATCCGTCTGGGGCTCGAGGGATTTCAGAAAGGAAACGACCTGAGAAAGGCAGTGGCAGATCGGATGTATATTGTAACCAGTGACGGCGGTTCCTGCATCTCCGATGCTGTTTTGGAAACACGTAAGATTGTAAAGGCAGCGGCTGCACTGAACGGAGAAGAGGTTTGTCTGCCCGGGGAAAGGATGGCATTTGAATATCCGGGTTCCGTGCAGGGTATTATCCCTTATGACAAGGAAACGGAAGAACAGGTGCTCACCAGAATTGAGAATACCTTTGATTCTACCGGAGAATACGGATGCAGGCTCTCTTACGAGAGACTGGGTGCAGGGGTGCATGCCTCTGCCTGCGTGGATACTTTTGTGGATTTGAAACCAAAGGGGAAGGACGGCACCAGCTATTTTGATGTGCTGTGTTCGCCTACTCTGTACAGCGGCCAGACGGTTACCGCCTGCGTAAAGGCTGAGGACGCACAGAATCCTGATTTCAGGTTTTTTATAGAATATTTTAATGAAGAAGATGAACTGGAGGTGCTTAAGAGCCCCGTGTTTGCACTGGAAAGGGGAGAGAACCTTCTGACCTGGGAAGTGCCGGATACAGAGGGACATGCCATCTACCGTTTGGGTATTGCTCTGACCAGTCAGACGTGTGTGGACGGAAGTATTATTCTGAAAACGCTGGACTGGTCCAATGTTCCGGTACGCTATACTATGGGGCGTTCCATGGAGATGACGCCGTCCCTGACTCCGTGGACAACGAAGACCTCCTGGCTGGCTACCTTTGTATCCTCTGCGGACTGCTATTGTCCGGATTACACAACCACCTTTTCTATCTCTCACAGCGGTCATAACGGAGTGGTAACCACGGGAACCCTGGACTGGGATAATTACTCTGTGAGCTCTGCCCTGACTCTGGGACAGCAGGAGGCTGCAGGACTTGTGGCAAGAGCAAAAGGCCACAGAAGATATTACGGTGCGGTGCTCACCAACGGACAGGCAGTAATCTATCGGCAGAAAGACGGGGAGAGGATTACCGTTGCAAGTGAAAGTTTTGACTTTGAATCAGGCGTGGATCACATTTATAATATGAAATTCACTGTGAATAAGGATACCCTTACCCTGTATGTAGACGGGAAGGCGGCAGTATCTGGGCAGGATGAAGCTTATACCTGCGGGGGCGCCGGATTTGTGGTGGATTACGGTGCGATTTTAGCAGACAGATTTGAGATAATAAGAGTAAAAGGAGAATAGAAATGGCTGTTACCCAATTCAGAAACCAGATCTACTCAGGTGTTCTGGGCAAGCTTATTGGTGTATACCTGGGGCGCCCGGTAGAAGGCTGGAGTTACGAAAAGATTCAGGATACCTTCGGGGATATTAAATATTATGTACACGAGGAAGTGGGAGTTCCCCTGATTGTAGCGGATGACGATATATCAGGAACCTTTGGATTTTTCCGGGCCCTGGAGGATAACGGTTATGACAAGCATCTTCCGGCAAAGGCATTTGGAGATACCTGGCTGAACTATATTATTGAAAATAAAACCATTCTCTGGTGGGGAGGTCTTGGCCGCTCCACAGAGCATACGGCATATCTGAACCTGAAAAACGGCATGGAGGCTCCCCAGAGCGGTTCCATAGAGACAAACGGGAAAACGCTGGCAGAGCAGATCGGAGCACAGATCTTCATCGATGCCATCGCCATGGCCTGCCCGGATAATCCGGATCTTGCGGTGGAGCTGGTGAAAAAAGCTGCCAGTGTCAGCCATGACGGGATTGCAGTAGAGGCTGCCTGCCATCTGGCAGCTCTGGAAGCTATGGCGTTCACGGAAAAGGATCTGAATGTTTTGCTGGATCGGGCAGAAACGTACCTGTCTAATGAACAGCTTATCGCTATTATCCGCGATGTGCGGGAGATCTGCAGCAGGGAATCAGACTGGAGAGCTGTGCGGGAGTATCTGAACCCCAAATATGGCTATGAAGTTTTCCCCGGCTGCTGTCATATGGTGCCTAATCATGCCATGGTGATTGCCTCTATCCTTCTGGGAGGAGACGATTTCCAGAAATCCATCAGCATTGCCTCCTCCGCGGCCTGGGATACGGACTGCAATGCGGGTAATGTAGGGGCATTTAACGGAATCCGGCTGGGGCTTGCCGGCATCAACGCAGGGGCTGATTTCAGAACACCAGTGGCAGATCTTATGTATGTAGTGACCTCCGACGGCGGATCTGTGGTGACCGATGCAGTGATTGAAAGCAAGAGAATTCTGAAAGCTGCAGCTATGCTGGCAGGGGAGGAAGCTGAGATTTCCCCTGAGAGGTTTACCTTTGAATTCCCCGGCTCTCTTCAGGGATTTGCCCCCTGTACCTTTGCCCATGGGGCCATGGCACAGGTGGAGCTATCCAATTACAATGAATTTACTGAGGGAAGGAACGGACTGGTTATCGGGTGCAGGCATGTGGCCGATGGGGTGACAGCGGATGTATCCACCCAGACTTTTATTGACTTTTCAAAGCTGGCGGCCAACTTCTCTACGGTGGCCTCTCCCACCTTGTATTCCTCTCAGAAGGTGGTTACCTCTGTAAGCCTTATGGAAGAGGGTGAGGTAAGTCTTCGTCCGTATATATTATACTATGACATTGATAATGTGGAGCAGGTGATCTACGGAGAACCCGTGGTTGTTACAAAAGCAGTGAATACCTTCTCCTGGACAGTTCCGGATACTCAGGGAATGTCTATCTTTAAGCTGGGATATGAGATTTCCAGCGAAAAGCGGTTTGACGGGCACGTGATTCTTCACTCCATTGATTGGAAGGGCGCTCCGTCCAGGTTTGCCCAGCGGGGAATGCTTATGACCTCCATCTGGAATACGAATCCCCTGTGGCTGGCTGGGTTTGCAAGCTCTGCCGTACAGTTTGCCGCAGACTTTAAGTATACGTACTGTGTCTCAAACGTGGAAGATGACGGCCTGGTGACTATTGGAAGCCGGGAGTGGGAGGACTATACGGCAGCATCCACCCTTCATTTTGCCCTGCACCAGTCCGGCGGACTGGTAGTCAGAAGTGTGGGACACCGCCGCTATTACGGGGCTGTGCTTCAGAACAAAAAAGAAGCGGTTATCTATATGCAGAAGGACGGTCAGAGAACCATACTGGGCACCGCGCCTTATGCCTACAAAGAGGATCTGGGGTATGAGTTAAAATTCTCTGCCCATAAAAATCAGCTGTCTCTCAGTGTGAACAATGAGACGATCCTTACTGCTGAGGACGATACCTATACCTGCGGCGGGGCAGGCTTTGTGATATCAAGGGGAACCATGACCTGTGACAGCCTGATTATCTCAGAGTAGGGGGTGCAGATGTGGATTATATAGTTGCATCAACTGCAGTGACAGACGAGATTCGCTTTTCAGATGGAAAAACAGTGGAAAAGGTGGCCGGAGGTGCCGGAATCTACGCCCTGTGCGGTATGAAGCTGTGGAGTGACAGCGTTCTTCTGGCGACGGGGGTAGGGGCCGATTACCGGGAGATCTACGGAGAATGGTATGAAACAAACGGGATCTCCATGGAGGGGCTTCTTGTAAAAGATGAGAAAACCCCTCATACCGTCATCCAGTACTTTGAAGACGGAGAACGGACCGAGACTCCTCTGTACGGACCAGACCACTACAAAAAAATAGAAATTACCCCTGAGGATCTGAAACCCTATTTTTCTGCTTCCAAAGGAATCTATATTTTTAAAAACGACAGCCCGGATTTCTGGGAGAAGATTTTGGAGATGAAGAAGGAATCTTCCGCGGTGGTAATGTGGGAAATCGCTAATGACGCCACCTGCCTGGAGAAAAAGAAGCATGTCAGGGAGATCGCATCCCGCCTGGATATACTGTCAATTAATATGACAGAAGCCAGGGCGCTTCTCGGCCTGGAGAAGAAGGAAGATATTATACAGGAATTTCAGTCCTGGAATCTGAGGCTTGTATTTCTGCGTCAGGGAGCCAGGGGAGCTGTCATGATTACCCCGAAAGAGGCTGTGGAAGTACCTTCCTGCCAGGGGGTAAAGGTAATGGATCCCACAGGCGGAGGCAACAGCTCCTCGGGAGCTGTCTTATGTGGATACTGCCAGGGACATTCCCCGGCAGAATGTGGAAGAATGGGCAGTATTTCTGCCGCAATGTGTATATCTCAGTACGGAGTGCCTAAAAGAATACAAAAAGAGGAACAAGAAGAAGCACTCCGTCTATTAAAATCCATGGAGGATCAGACATGTTAAGTGATGAAATGCGAAAAAAACCATCTATTCAGCGGATGCATAAGCAGTATGAGTATTATAAAAATGTACCGGAAAAGGGCTTGGTGATAAAGGGGCGTCCCGCGCTTACCCAGATCGATCATACAAAGGTAGGCGACTTCGTTTTGATTACCGTAAGGGATCCTCTGTGTGCCTATGATGAGGACCCGGCAAAGAAAATTGCAGACCGTCTGGAGAATGCGGAGCTAATTGGCAATTCCGGAATGTTTACTACATATTCCGGCACATACAAAGGAGCCCGGATAACTGTTGTAAGCGGAGGAAGCGGTTCTCCGGAGATGGAATTAATTCTCTATGATTTCATGGAATATACAGATGCCTCCACCTTTCTCAGAGTCGGAGGTTCCGGAGGCCTGGGAGACCAGGTACATCCCGGTGATGTGGTGATTGCCAGCGGCGTGGTGCGGGAAGAAGGTATGACAAAGGCATATATTCCCGCTGCCTACCCGGCCGCCAGTCACTATGAGGTAATTAATGCTATGGCGGCTGCGGCGGAGGAGTTAAAAGCTCCCTACCATGTGGGCGTTACCCTTTCTGTAGACAGTGATTTTGTGGGTGGCGGCCGGCCGGGTGTGGGAGGATACCTACAGCCGTGGAACATAGAAACTGCCGGGATTTACAACCGTGCCGGGGTGCTTAACGGGGACAGAGAATCTGCTGCTATTGTTACCCTGTCGGCATTATTTGGCCGCAGAGGCGGATCTGTTTGTTCCGTGGCAGATAACCTTTGCACGGGGGAGACCTTCTCTGAAGGGGCAGGGCATAATTATGCCATTGATATTGCGCTGGAGGGATGTGCAGTGCTCCAGCAGATGGATGAGAAAAAGAGAGCTGCCGGGAAGAAAAACTGGAATCCCACGCTGTGGTAACAGGACACAAAGAAACAGACTGTTTGGAAGATATAAGGGAGAAATTTATGAGTAAATATGACAATCCAATGAGCCGTCAGGTATTCAGCCTGCCGGATCTGATTGAGACACAATACGACGATTTAGAAGAAAAAGCGAGGCTTGTTCTGAGCTTCCAGGAGATATTCAATATCCAGAGAATTGTACTCACAGGATGTGGTGACTCCTATGCGGCATCTCTGGCCGCCAAACCGATCTTTGAGATGCTCACAGGAATTCCCACAGAGGTGGTGACAGCCATTGATCTGAGCCGCTATTACTGTGAAAAGCATATGGGGGTTGACTGCAGAAATCCCCTGGTAATTGCGGTGAGCAATTCCGGAACAGGAGCCAGGGTTGCAGAGGCCGTACAGCGCGCCAGGCTCCATGGCTGTTATGTGCTGGGAGTCACAGGAAATGAGAAATCCCCTCTCGGCATGCATTCCGACAAAATCTTAAAACTAAACATCCCGGAATTTGAGGGTGCGCCGGGAACCAGAAGCTATATGGTAAGTGTGATGTCTCTTCTTCTTTTGGCCATCCGCTTTGGAGAGGTGAGGGGCAGCTATACCATGGACCAGGCTATGGACTATCGTTTTGACATGAGGGCACAGGGAGAGGCACTGAGAAAGCTTCTGCCTCAGATGGAAAGCACTTGTGTGAAGGCAGCTGAGGAGTGGAAGGACTTTCCCTACTATGACTTTGTGGGAGCCGGATTCGACTATGCTGCTGCGTGGTTTGGCTGGGCCAAGATGCTGGAGGCCACAGGAAAGGTGGCTATGCATATAAATTCAGAGGAATGGTTCCATCTCAACTTCTTTGCAAGGGATGCCAGAAATCTGGGAACCGTTGTGGTGGGCAATACGACGAATCCAGGCCTGAGCAGAACCAAAGAGATGGTACACTATGCCAATGTCCTGAAACGTCCGCTTCTTGTTGTTACGGATGGAACCAAGGAGGATTTCAATGGAGAAGAGGGAACTTATGTACAAGTGCCCGCTCCCAAATATCCCCTGAATATGCCTCTGACCCAGTTTGCGCCTGTCTGCCTGCTGGCCGGTTATATCTCAGAGATGATAGGTGAGAAGTACGGCCGGGGCTGCGAGGGGGACTGGTCCTTTGCAGAAGGAGGAGCAGGAGTGAAAAACAGCGAGATTATTGTGAAATAGGGGGAAGTCAAATGCTTAAGAATTATAAATTAGAGACAGTATACAACGGGGTTCATGACATTACAGAACAGTTGATTCAGGCGGTAGAGGAGAGCGGCGTGCAGGAGGGTACTTGTCTGGTATACAATCCTCATTCAACGGCAGGGCTGGCTGTATTTTCCCCCTGGGATCCGGATGGGTTTGTGGATTTGGACGAGGAAATTCGAAGGCTGGTTCCCACAAGAATTGACTTTAAACACCAGCACGATACCCCGCAGGATGCTGCGGGACATATTAAGTCTGCTCTCTTGGGGGTATCTGACGGATTTATCATTCACGAAGGAAAACCGCTTATCGGCGGCTCCCAGCATCTGTATTTTCTGGAATTCGACGGCCCCAGAAAGAGAGAGTTTTTTATAAAAATACAGCCAGATGTATAGAACTGGTACAGGAAAAAGAAGAAAACAGCCGCTTGTGCGTCTGTAAAATGAATAAATAAAGAAAGAGGTGCGGTATGAAAAAGATTATATTAGACTGCGATCCAGGTATGGACGATTCCATGGCAATTGTAATGGCGGCAAAATCTCCGGATCTGCAGCTCATGGCGGTAACTACAGTTAACGGCAACTACCCGGTTGATGTCACCTGCGTAAATGCCAGAAAAACACTGGAATTGCTTGGGCGTACAGACATTCCTGTGGCAAGAGGACTGGCAAAGCCTATTATCAGAGAATGCCCGAAGGATCCTTTTACCCACGGAACCGACGGACAGGCAGAGAATCACCTTCCGGCACCGGCCATGCCGCTGAGCGAGCTTGACGCTGTAGATCTTATGATAAAGATTATAAAAGAGAACCCGAATGAAGTGTACATCATTTCCACAGCGCCAATGAGCAATATCGCGCTCGCTATGATAAAGGCACCGGAGATCAAGGAGATGATACCGGCGATCTATGCAATCTCCGGTTCGTTCGGATTGAATAAGTATGCATTCTTAAACGCTACGGGGGATACACCCCAGAGTGAGTGGAATGTATACGTAGATCCCGAGGCGGCGGACCTGGTGTATAATTCAGGCGTAAAATTAGTAGCTCTGGGACTGGACGTAGCTACCCATTTTGATGTGGACTTCAGCGATGATGACCTCAAAAAAATGGAAGAGAGTGATAAAAAAGAGGCAAAGTTTCTTCTCAATGCCATCCATTTTATCCGGAACAGAGGATTTGACGCCTACTGTACAGTGATAGACTGTATGGCGGTTGCCTATGCTATTGATCCTACTCTTGTAGAAACCATGGAGGCTCATGTAGGGGTAGAGACAAAAGACGGACTCACACTGGGAATGACAGTAATTGACAGACGCCACCATTTTGTATGGGAGCACCTGCCTTTGATCCAGGTAGGCTGTAAGGCAGACTGCGGAAGGTTCCTGCAGCTTTTGCTGGAACTGGTACTGAAATAGGAGGAGACTATGCATCAGTATGAAATGTTTAATGGGGAGGCAATCTATATTGCCGGACCTGAGTGCTTTTATGTAAATGGATACGATTCCCTTGGGGCGATGCGGAAAGAGTCTGAGTATTATGGGTTTGAGGTTACCCTTCCAAACGATAATCCTCTGAATCTGGAACATGAGGATCTGAGAAAGAATGCAGATGAGATTTTTGAGAACTGCGCCAAAAGTATGAATGCATCAACCGTGATTATAGCCGATCTGGAGACCTTTCGGGGGTGTGAACCGGACGGAGGCAGTATCTACGAGATCGGCATGGCCTATGCCAGGGGGATCCGCTGCTACGGATACACCAGAGATTTGAGAAATATGGTTCACAAATACCCTCTCGCGGTACTCAAAGACGGGGTGGTATATGACCACGACGGCAGAGTGCTTCCTTACCAGGACCTTCCCTTCTCCCCCTGTGTGATGGCTTCCTGCAGGGTAATTGAGGGCGATTATAGTGACTGTCTGAAGCAGCTGAGGCTGGACATACACGAGGAGCAGAAGGAGTCTGTGATCCGCAGCAGGAAAAAAGAAGCCTTTGTACCCGGCCCCACCCTGGAAAAGCAGGAAAAACCAGTGGTTTATCTTGCCGGACCGGAGCGCTATGACAGTGACGCTGAGCTTCTGTACGAAAAAAGAAAGGCCCTCTGTGAGTCCTATGGACTTCAGGTGTTTACCCCTGCAGATGACGCTCCTGGTGTGGAGAGGATTACCAGCAGGGATCCTTATCTTCAGGCCTACAATGATTTTGACCGCTGGCAGCAGCATGTGCGCAACTGTGACATCATCCTGGCAAATCTAAATGATTTCCATGGCTGGGAGCCTAACAGCGATACCTCTTTTGAGTGCGGCATGGCCTGGCAGCTGGGCAAGCGGTGCTTCGGCTATATGGACAGTACAGAAATAATGAGAAAGCGGATTCCTCATTATGGGGAAGATAAGAATAACAAAGATATCTATGGAAATGATGTAGAGAATTTTAACTATCCAATCAACCTGATGTTCTCCTCATCCATGCCTATTCTGGAAGGGAATTTTGAACAGGCTTTGGAGCAGATGGCAGAACAGCTGAAAAAGGAGGGAATCTTATGAGTACACCCCATAACGCAGCCAACCCCGGAGACATTGCAGACAAGGTCCTTCTCCCGGGAGATCCCCTGAGAGCAAAATTTATTGCCGAGAATTTTCTGGAAAACCCTGTCTGCTACAATGAAGTAAGAGGCATGTATGGTTTTACTGGAACCTATAAGGGAAAAAAGGTTTCTGTGCAGGGCACTGGTATGGGAATGCCGTCCATGTCTATTTATGCCAATGAATTGATGGAGTTTTACGGTGCAAAGCGTCTGATTCGAGTGGGCACTTGCGGAAGCATTCATCCGGAAATTAAATTAAAAGATGTGGTAATTGCTTTGGGAGCCTGCACCGATTCTAATATGAATCATGACCGTTTCGGAACCATTTCCTTTGCGCCAACAGCCAGCTTTTCCCTTTTAGACGCAGCCTATCAACTGGCAGTAAAAGAAGGGATGCCGGCAGTGGTAAGAAATGTATTCACCAGTGATAAGTTTTACGATGACAGGATTAAGGAAAAGACACAGCTGATGGCAGATTATGGTGTGGCGGCTGTGGATATGGAGACCTGCGAACTGTATTCACTGGCGGCAAAACATGGAGTAGAGGCGCTGACGCTGATGACAGTAAGCGACTCCCTGGTGACAGGGGAGGCCTGCACGCCGGAAGAGAGACAGACTACATTTCAGGATATGATGAAGATTGCGCTGGAGATTATATAAATACTGCAGATGACGTTATATAACAGATAGAGTGTATCCGGTCCCGTACCCAGGATGAACGATGAGCTGATACAACGGGCTGGCCGGCTTTTGACTGCATACAGTCAGGATATTATGAGAAAATTAATATAGTACTAATAAATGCCTCTTATCCGGTTCGTAACCGGTAAGAGGCATTTATAACTCTAAAATCTCTTGTTCTTGTTTTTTACCCAGACTGTCAACGACCATATTCCGGCAATTAGCCCATAAAAAATTCCAAAGCAGAGTACCCCATAGCAGACATTGGCCAGAGACTGGCTTCTCATGACGCCAACCTCAATCTGATTGCCTGCAAGAACAAAGATACTCACAAGAATCAAAAGCAGTGCAAACAAAGCATTTTGATACGCCATGTTCAGCCGCTTACGGATACTGACGAAAAGCACAAGGAATCCCAGGGTAAGAATGCCTCCGAGTAAAGAAACCGGTATTTCGGCTCCGCTGCCATGTCCTCCCCGTCCCAGGAGAATCCCGGAACCAAACATAAGAATGACAGCGCCGGCGGAGAAGGCATTTTCTCTGGATCTGACCTTCACCCCCTGATACCTGGAATCCAGTACCCCATATATTTTTTCATAAGCTCCTCTGGGGGGCTTCTGGAACTTGGAAATATGAAAGGCTTTGTCGTGGAGCTTCCATATCGGACGTTTCATCTGCCTGCATCCTGAGAGAAAATCTGCATAGGCGTCCAGGAATACCTGAGTATCCTTCAGACGGAGGAACTGTGCGCTGTTCAGGAATTCATTCCAGGCTTTTATATTGGATCTGGTACGTGCATCCTCTATGAGGGAGCGTGCTTCTGAAACCAGAGCTTCTGCGGCCTCTGCCGTCTGCCGAAGGCGCTGAAACTTTTCCTGTTCAAAAAGCTGCTCATAGTTATACATATCCCCGGTGTCTTCCTCTGAGGAATCTGCCGGCTCATCTGCAGGGTATAGGAAGGAGGGCACTCTGTCAGAAGATGCATCTCCGCCTGCAGCTCCAGGATGATATAAGCCGGATGACGCAGGGGAAGATCCTCCTGAGTGGTGTGGATTACGGGGAGCAGATGCAGAAGGGGCATGGCCGGTTGCAGGAGCGGACGGCGGGATATTTCCTGATTTCGCGATTTTGAGAGCCTCCCCGTAGGCTTCGTGCAGTCTCTGGAATTCCTCAGGAAATTCTTCCGGGTGATAGACAGCGGCCAGCCTGGCATAGGCTTTTTTTATCTGCCGTACATCAGTGGTAGGCAGGATTTCCAGAATATCAAACGGGTTTGTCAATCTTCATCCTCCTCGTACCTATCCTCTTCATAATAATACAGGAAGGGATCTTCTGATTCCAGAGCATCCAGGGTATCTTTCAGCTGCTGCTGTGCCTCCTGCTGCTGCCTGCGGGACCCGTGCTCCAGCATCCACTGGAACTGAGTTAAGGCTTTGCGGACATATTCCCTCCGTTCCTGCACACATTCCACATAGAGGCGTTCGCCTCTGGCCATCAGCATCTTATTCTCTGCCTGATCCTGGGGAGCTGATTTTAATTTTTCCAATTCTTTCATTCTGGCTTCTATCTGCGTGTCGCTCATATAACTGTCTTTGGGAATGACCTCTTTCTGTACATGCATTTGGGTCATGGGCACGAATGCCTCTGTCTGGAGTATTCCATTGATATCATACGTAAAGCGGACTTCAATGGGTACGGCGCCCTGCTTTCTTATAGGAAGAGAGATCTTCAGCTCTGATAGTTTCCGGTTATCCCTGGCATAGTAGGAGTCCCCCTGATATATATTGAATTTTACAAAGCTCTGGAAGTCCCGCGCAGTAAAAAAGGTCTTCTTTTTTGAGCAGGGAAGGGTAGAATTCCGCTCTATTACCGGTTCAAAAAGAGGTTCTGACGGGTTTTGCTCATTGACCACATCGGTGCCGATTGAGAAGGGACAGATATCGGTGAGCAAAAGTTCTTTTATGCCTTCCTCCCTGGACTTCATAGCTGCCGCAAGAGCACAGCCTTTGGCCACTGTTTCATCACAGCGGATGTCTACAATGGGCCGGCGCCCGAATAAATGCTCCAGATAACCCTGTACCACAGGCATTTTACTGGAGCCGCCTACCATTATTACCTGACTGATTTCTTCCAGAGTATAATTGCTGTCAACAATGGCCCGCCTGAGAACCTCCTGCATCCGAAGAAATATAGGACCGCTGATATCTAGAAGCTTTTGGCAGGTATATGAGGAGCTATAGTCTGAGCCATGCAGATGCAGGCTCATCTGTGCTTCCTCCTGCTCTGTCAGCTTGTGTTTGCACAGGAGAGCCTGCTTTTGCAGCAGGGCCTTGGACTGTGGGTCCAGCTTATCCGCAGACAGGTGATGCTCGGCACAAAAGTTTTCTGAGAGAAGACCCTGGAAGTCATCTCCTCCCAAATGATTGTCTCCGGAAACAGAAAGAATTTCTATAATATTTTCAAAACTATCTACAATTGAGACATCCAGTGTACCCCCGCCGAAGTCAAACACCAGAAATACGGCGTCTTCCATTCCCTGCTGGAAGCGAGCCCACAGGGCGGCAGCGCTTGGTTCGTTGATAATGCGTTCCACCCGTATTCCGGCCAGGGCTCCGGCCCTTTTCGTGGCTACCCTCTGTTCATCTGTGAAATAGGCGGGAACACTGATAACTGCCTCCTCCACAGGCTCTCCCAGATAGGACTGTGCATCAGCTAAAAGCTGGCGGATGACAAAGGCGCTGAGTTCTTCCGGGAGATATTTTTTTCCTCCCAGACAGCATACTTCCTTCTGTCCCATGAGCCGTTTAAAACTAAAAGCAGTGGCTTTTGGGTGGGTGATCAGGCGCTCTCTGGCAATCTGGCCTACGAGTATCTTTCCTTCCTCGTCCACAGAGACCACAGAAGGAGTCAGTGTTTTATGAAATTGATTGGGGATTAGGATACATTCCCCATCCTTATAGACGCTAATCAGAGAATTGGTGGTTCCCAGATCAATTCCCACAATGGCCATAGAATAACCTCCCTGTTATGTATGATCCAGGCTTCCCTGCCGTGATTGTGCATGAGGGGAGCCTTACACATACATTTTACTACATTATCTTACAGGTTGTAAATGAAAGCCAGCAATTGGATTCCTATAGAAAGTCTGCTATAATCAGAGAAACAACGTAAAACCATACCATACCGGAGGGAATGCAAGATGATTTATTTTAACTGTGATTATAATGAGGGGGCGCATCCGGCTATCTTGGAGATGCTGGAGAAAACCAATTGGGAACAGACCATAGGATACGGCATGGATCCCTACTGTGAAAAGGCAAGAGAGCTTATCCGCAGGGAGTGCCGCGCACCGGAGGCTGACGTTCACTTTCTGGTAGGGGGCACGCAGACCAATACCACAGCTGTTTCTTCTGTGCTCAGGCCTCATCAGGGAGTGATCAGCGCAGAGAGCGGTCATATCCAGGCGCATGAGACTGGTGCCATTGAGGCCTGCGGCCACAGGGTGATAACCGTTCCGTCAAAAGACGGAAAAATAACGGCAGAGCAGATTCACAGGATCTGGACCGGCCATTGGGAAGACAGCAATCACGAGCATATGGTTCAGCCTAAGATGGTATATCTGTCACATCCGACAGAATCGGGAACGCTTTATTCTTTAGAGGAACTGGAGGCTGTCAGCAATATCTGCCGGGCGTGCGGGATGTATCTTTACCTGGACGGGGCCAGACTGGGCTACGGCATCTGCGCCAGGGACAGCACCGTGAGCCTTCCGGATATTTCCAGATTATGTGATATCTTTTATATCGGGGGAACCAAGCAGGGGGCACTGTTTGGAGAGGCCTTAGTAATAACCAATACTGATTTGAAACCGGATTTCCGTTATTTTATCAAACAAAAGGGCGGGATGCTGGCAAAAGGAAGACTGCTGGGGCTCCAGTTTATTGCATTATTTGAGGATGGAATCTACTATCAGATTGCGGAGCATGCGGACAGAATGGCGGACTGTATCCGGGAAGCCTGTGTCAGAAAAAGGATTCCGTTCCTGTTTGAGACAAAAGCAAATCAGCTTTTTCCGGTTTTGACTCATTCTCAGGTTAAAAAGCTGGAAAAAGAATTTGTACTTTCCCTGTGGGAAAAACTGGAGGGAGACAGATACGGGATGCGGATCTGTACCAGCTGGGCTACAACAGAAGAACAGGTTCAGGCACTAACTGTGGCAATTGATAAGCTGTAATATCTGCTTTAATTTAAAGATATTCCCATCCCGGGGAATATCTTTTTTTGATTCTGCGTACCATGATAAATAGCAGGAGGAGAAGAGATATGAATAGAGTAATCATCGCAGGGGGCGGATGGTCAGGATGTGCGGCGGCTGTTCAGGCTAAGAAAGAAGGAGTGGATGTAACTCTCCTGGAACGCACAGACATGCTTCTGGGAACCGGACTGGTGGGGGGGATCATGCGCAATAATGGAAGATTTACTGCCGCTGAGGAAATGATTGCCATGGGAGGGGGTGAACTTTTCCAGGTGATTGAAGAGAACCTGAAGCACAAAAATATTAGTTTTCCAGGCCATGAACACGGGGACTTATATGATATCGGGCAGATATCGGGAGCTGTATCCCGTTTTCTGAAAGATATGGGGATTCATATTTATACCAAAAGCAGAGTTCTTCATGCAGAGATGAAGGACAGGCGGATGATAAACGTTACGGATACTGAAGGGAATTGCTACAGCGGGGACGGATTTGTGGATGCAACGGGAACTGCCGGGCCAATGAACAATTGCAGTAAATACGGTAATGGCTGTGCTATGTGCATTCTTCGCTGCCCAAGTTTTGGAGGGAGAGTATCGCTTACCAGTCTGGCCGGAGTGCAGGAGAAAATGGGTAGAAGGCCAGGAGGGGCTGTGGGATCTATGAGCGGTTCCTGTAAGCTTTATAAAGAATCCCTGTCTTTGGAGATACAGGAACTTCTTGAAAGAGATGGGGTGGCTGTTGTGCCCGTTCCCCCAGAACTGGTAGAAGATCATCTTGAGAAAAAATCCTGCCAGCAGTACGCACTGCCGGAGTTTCGGGAAAACCTGGTAATATTGGATACAGGGCATGGAAAGCTGATGACGCCTTACTTTCCTCTGGAAAAACTGCAAAAAATCCCGGGGTTTGAAAACGCCAGGTTTGAAGATCCTTATGCAGGGGGAAAAGGAAATTCGATGCGCTACTTTGCCATGGCTCCCAGGGACAATACACTGAAGGTAGAGGGGGTTGACAATCTCTACTGCGCAGGGGAAAAGGCAGGCCTTCTTGTTGGACATACAGAGGCCATCGTAACAGGCGTTCTGGCGGGACATAACTGTGCGAGGAGGATACAGGGGAAGCAGCAAATCACACTGCCGGATACGCTGGCAATCGGAGATATGATTTCTTTTGTAAAACAGGAAATGGAAACCCCCGAGGGGATGGAAAGAAAATATACATTTTCCGGCTCCTGTTATTTCCAGAGGATGAAAGATAAAGGGCTTTATACCACAGATACGTCTTTGATTCAAAAACAGGTAGAGGAGGCCGGACTCTCCGGGTATTTTTCCCACAGCGGAAAAAAGGATTGTGTTTCCTGAAACCTTATCATATAATCAAGAAAAAGATATGGGAGGAGAGACAGTATGGAACCAAAGGTAATAGTAGTAGATTATAAAGATAACCCCATGGGAGAGATGAACAAAAGCGAGGCCCACGCATCACCGAATCTTCACCGGGCATTTTCCGTCTTCCTGCACAAAGACGGCAGAGTCCTGCTGCAGAAAAGGGCAAAAGACAAATATCACTGCGGGGGACTGTGGACCAATACCTGCTGCTCTCATCCCCGTCCAGGCGAAGAAACCTTGGAAGCCGCCAGGCGCAGACTTTGGGAGGAAATGAAAATCACAGCAGGGGATTTGGAGGAGATCCATTCCTTTGTATACTATTACAGCTTTCCTTACGGAGTGACAGAGTTTGAATACGATCATGTAATAATCGGGGAATACAGAGGAACTTTTGAGTTGAATCCCGAGGAGGCAGAAGAGGCAGCGTGGGTGGAGAAAGAAGAACTTCTGCAGGATATGAGGGAGAATCCACAGAAGTATACGCCGTGGTTTCTGATTTGTGCTCCGGAAGTAGTAAAGAGAATATAAAAGGGGACAGGGCAGTTCGAGTTTGGGACACCCCGAACCTATTTTGGGACGTGTTCTTTTTAGAAAGAACACGTCCCCTTTTTACGTTTATCCTCTGGTTGGCGTTAATCCCGTATCAATAAAATAGTGATACAGAAGATCTGCCTGGTGAGAGATATCCCCATGCTTCAGCTTTACGATCCCGATGGTAGTTGTCATTGCCTCCTCGAATGGTATACATTCCAGATTGGGAAAGAGTTCTGTATTCACCATATCTTTGGGAAGTATGGTGAATCCGAGCCCTGCGTCAACCATATTCAAAAGATAAAGGTGCCTTGAGGTGGTAAAGGCAATGTTAGGCTGAAACCCTGCCCTGGCGAACTGATCCAGGCAGAGGTGGTAAATATCGGACTCATGACTCAGTACAACAAATGGAGACTCTCTGAGCTCTTTGAGCGTCAGGGGATGCCCTTTTAGTTTTTGCCCATTTTTTTTGGAGCAGACAAGAGTGAATTTGTCTTCCTGAATGGGGCAGTACTGGTATTGCTCTGAAACAAGATAATTCAGCCGCAGGATGGAAAGATCGATTTTTCCGTTATCCAGCAGTTTGAGAAGTTCCGATTGGTTTGCCTCGGTAATGTTTATCTGTATGGTATGCATGGCGTCCTGAAAAGTGGCAAGCTGCTGGGCAATATGATAATCCTGCATCAGCGGGAGAGTCCCGAAGTAGACGGTCTCTGAAGCCGCATCTTTCTGCAGATAGGACATTTTTGTCATCAATTCTGTGTATGTACGGTTAAATTTCTGTGCGTATTTTAAAAAGATTTCTCCCGCCGGTGTCAGAGAAACTTTATTATTGGAGCGGACAAACAGCTCCAATCCTATTTCCGCCTCCAAAGCCTTAATCTGTTTTGACAAAGATGACTGAGAAATATACATCTCATCAGCGGCGGCAGAGAATCCCCCGAATTCCAAAATTGCTAAAAAATCCTTAACCTGAGCAATCGTCATCTTTCATTCCCCCATTCTTTCTATATATGTATAGGTGTTATACATATATCTTATCCTTTCTATTTTACAGCTTTCCCTGAAAATTTCCACTGCTTTTTGTTATTTTAAGTGATTATTTCTATTTATTGTCTAATTAGGCAATTCCGTTTTGGAATGGCCAGGTGATGAAAGTGAATTGTGCACAAAAACCTCAAGTGATATACTAAGTGTGTCGTCAAAAGAGTAAAAAAGTGCACTATGAAAAAGCATAAAAATAAAAAGTGCACAAAAAATAGGTAAAAGGAGGAATTGAAGTGGCTAAAGTTTACAAGGATTTAAGGAGTTTTTTAGAGACTCTGGAAGAAGAAGGACAGTTAGTCCGTATCAAAGATGAGGTTATGCCGGAGCCGGATATCGCTTCTGCTGGCCGTGCAGCCGCTAACATCAAGAATGGTCCTGCAGTTTTATTTGAAAAGGTAAACGGTTACAAATATTCCGTAGTGACAAACGTTCATGGTTCCTGGGCGAATCATGCGTTAATGTTAGGTATGCCAAAGGATACTCCCACAAAGGAGCAGTTCTTTGAACTGAACCGCAGATGGGATAAGTTCCCGGTAGAACCTAATATTGTTTCCAGAGAAGAAGCTCCCTGTAAAGAAAACGTAGTGGATAAGGACATCAATCTGTTCGAGATTCTTCCGCTCTACAGAATTAATGACCAGGACTCTGGATTTTTCCTTTCCAAAGCATCTGTTGTTACAGCAGATCCGGAAGAACCAGGCAACTTTGACAAGATGAATGTAGGTACATACCGTATCCAGGTAAAAGATAAGGATCGCGTGGGAATCCAGGCATTGGCATTCCATGATATCGCAGTTCAGCTGGAAAAGGCTGAAAGGAAGAATGAAAAGCTTCCAATCGCCATTACACTTGGAAACAGCCCATTAGTTACATTCATGGCCTCCACACCGATTGGATATACCCAGAATGAGTATGAATTTGTGGGCGCTCTGCAGGACGGGGTTCCTACAGATATTGTTAAGTCAGATTTATATGATCATCTGTACGTTCCGGCTGGATCAGAAGTGGTTCTGGAAGGATATATTGAGCCGCGCGTGCGTGAAGTAGAAGGCCCCTTCGGAGAATTCCCGGGCTCCTATTCCGGCTGCCGTCAGCAGTGTGTAGTGCGTATTGAGAGAGTTACCCACAGGACAAATCCTATTTTCGAAAATCTGTATCTGGGAATTCCTTGGACAGAGATTGATTACCTGATGGCTTTGAATACATCCGTACCTCTGTACAAACAGATTAAAGAAAGTATCCCTGAGGTTGTAGCTGTAAATGCTATGTATACCCACGGCATGGGGGTTATTATTTCCACAAAATGCCGTTACGGCGGATACGGAAAAGGCGTTGCTTTCCGTCTCTTGTCCACACCTCATGGAATGCCTTACTCCAAGGTTGTAATCGTAGTAGATGAATTTGTAGATCCATTTAATTTGGAGCAGGTAATGTGGGCACTGACCACAAGAGTAAAACCAGATAAAGATGTGGCTATTATTCCTAACTGCCCGGGTATGCCTCTGGATCCATCCTCCGTACCGGCAGGTATGCATACGAAGATGATCATAGATGCAACAACACCGGTAGCTCCGGAGCCGAATCCAAGAGAAGTAGAACTTCTGGAGCCGCCTGCAAAGACAGAAGAATGGGAAAAAATTATCCGCAGCATGTTTAAATAATAAGGAGGTAATGGAACATGAAGTGTCCGCGTTGTGATAGTGATAAAGTAAGAAAAATGGTTGACTCTCCCGTAGGAAATGCCTGGGAAGTGTATTTATGTGATAAGTGCTACTACTCCTGGAGATCTACAGAGACACCGCACATTCATGATAAATTTAAACTGGACGATGAAAAGATCGCTCATATGCAGGTTATTCCACCTGTACCACCATTAGATAAATAAAACCTGAGCAAAAGAATCCCCGTGCCGGACCAGACTGCATGGCCCGGCATGAGGATTCATAATAAGAGCAAAGAGGGGTAACAGCGAATGAATAAGAAAAGAATAGGTTTTTTTCTAGGTATTGCAGTTGCGGTAATTATTTATTTTCTTCCCTTAAAGGGAATTGAACCGGCAGGTCAGACCTGCTTGGCCTTAACACTTATGACCGTTGTCTGGTGGGCAACTCAGGTTGCACAGTCCGGATATGTAGGCGGTATCTATTTAATGGCACTGGTAATATTTAAAGTAGCGGAGCCGGCTCTCGTATTCAAATCCTGGATCGGTCCTACCATGTTTTTGATTATCGGTGCATATTTGATTGCAGGTGCGGTAAAGGACTCCGGACTGGGAGAGAGAATCGCATACGCATTTATTAACAAATTTGTAAGATCTTATAAAGGTATTATTGTTTCTATCTTTGTACTTACCTTTATTATGAGTGTTTTGATTCCCCATCCATGGCCCAGAGCATTTCTGATTATGTCTGTAATGGCAGTAGTAATTCAGAGTGCCAAAATGCCAAAAGAGGATGCAGTAAAAATCGGATTTACCGTATTCGCAGCATCTGTACCGGTATCTCTGATCTTCCTGACCGGCGACAGTACCATCAACCCCCTGGCAGTAGCCAACTCCGGAGAATCTCTGGGATGGCTTGGCTGGTTTAAGGTAATGGGTGTTCCGGCCATTGTAGCGTCAATACTCACGTTGATTTTAATCCTTATTCTGTTTAAACCGACAAAAGAGGTACATATAAATCTGGATGAAATCCATGAAAAACAAAAAGCTTTAGGCCCTCTCTCCGCACTGGAAAAGAGAACTGCCGTATGGCTTGTAATTGCCATCGTATTATGGGCAACCGACTCTATCCATGGCATTAATATCGGCTGGATCACGCTGGGTGTTGCCATGTGTATGAGTATGCCTGTTGTTGGAGAGGTTCTGACTCCAAAATCCTGGGGACAGGTACCTGTGCATGTATTAATCTTCCTGACATCTGCCATGGCTATCGGCAGTGTGGGCGGTGAAACTGGAATGAACGCATGGCTGGCAGACACAATCCTGCCTTCTACCGTTCCCTCTAACCTGTTTGTACTGGCAGCATTTATTGCGGTTATTTCTATTGTTATCCATATGTTCATGGGTTCTGTTATCGCTGTTATGGGTGTTGCGATTCCCGCGCTTATGGCATTTACATCACCCATGGGCATCAGCCCCCTGGCAACCGCACTGTTTGTATACACAGCAGTAGCCAGCCACTATATCCTTCCGTTCCACCACCTGAATATGCTGGTAGGACAGGGAGAGGAAAATGGAAAGTATACGCAGAAAGAATGTATTCGTCTGGGTATCCCATTAATAGCAGTTGTATTTATTGTAACAGTTTTGATAGAAGTTCCCTGGTGGAAGATTATCGGTCTGTTATAATTAGAGAAGTATTCAAGTATATGTTTCGCAGGCCGGAGACAGTATTACAGCCTCTGGTCTGCAAGTAAAAGATAAAGGCGGTAAAAACATGAGAATAATCGTAGGCGTAACCGGCGCTTCCGGGGTTGAGATGAGTTATTACCTGGTAAGGGCGTTAAAAAACATCGAAGGCTGTGAGGTACACCTTATTATGACCGCTGGGGCAAAGAAGACCTGGGAGTTAGAATGCGATATTCCCCTGGAGGACCTGATTTCTCTGGCAGATGTAGTTCACGAGGATAAAAACCTTGCGGCTGCCGTATCCAGCGGTTCTTATGTGACAGACGGTATGATAATTATGCCCTGCAGCATGAAAACATTGGCCGGTATCACAGCAGGATATGCAGAGAATTTGATGGTTCGGGCCGCTGATGTTTGTATGAAGGAAGGGCGAAAAGTAGTGCTGGTTCCCAGAGAGATGCCTTTTAGCAGACTGCATCTCAGAAATCTGAAGGAGGCAGCAGAGCTTGGGTGTGTTATTGTCCCCCCCATGCTGACTTTTTACAATGGACCGAAAACACTGGAGGATCAGATTAACCACATTGTGGGGAAGGTACTGATGCAGTTTGGGATAACCCATGATAAATTTGTACCCTGGACAGGAGCGGATGAATAATGAAGACATTTCATGTGATGACGGCTGAGGGCAGCAGATATCAGACAGAAGCTTGGGCCGTATCCTGCGGAGAGGATCTCAGTGTCACTATATGCGGGGGTTCCCGGTACCATGTGGGAGCCACTGCCCTGGGATGTGCCCGGCCTCTGTATGAGGGAAAGCCCAGACGCTCTGCAACAGTAAGTGTGCTCTGCGCTTTTGAACATAAAGATGATGAAGTGGCCAGATGGGCGGCCAGATACCTGGCTACAGAACTTGACTGCAGGGTATCCGTGGCAGCCGGAGTACATATTGATGAGGCTGCGGCAGAGGAGCTCCAGATCCTGATGGATAACAGCCGGGAAGTTTGTGATAAAATAATTGCTGCAGTAAAAGAAGCGAACCGTTAAAGGAGGTTTTAAAATGGCAAAAATAGAAGATTTACGTTCCGCTTTGGAATACTTAAAAGAAATTGACGGACAGTTGGTAGAGACAGATGTAGAAGTAGATCCCCGTGCAGAACTCTCAGGAGTGTACCGTTATGTGGGGGCAGGCGGAACTGTTGCAAGACCTACACAGGAAGGTCCTGCCATGGTATTTAACAAGGTAAAAGGACATGAGGACGCAAGAGTAGCCATCGGACTATTGGCAAGCAGAAAAAGAGTTGGTTATCTGCTCAACGAAAAACCAGAGCGTCTGGGCTTTCTGTTAAATGAGGCAGTTTCTGCACCCATAGCACCGGTAGTCGTTGACAACAAAGAGGCTAAATGCCAGGAAGTGGTTCATTATGCAGATGAGCCGGGATTCGATATCCGCAAATTAATTCCTGCTCCTACCAATACTGAGGAAGACGCAGGACCCTATATTACCATGGGACTTTGCTATGCGTCAGACCCTGAGACGAAAGAGTCTGATATTACCATTCACCGTCTCTGTCTGCAGAGCAAAGATGAAATTTCCATGTATTTTGTGCCAGGTGCCCGTCATCTGGGAGTATTTCGTGAAAAAGCAGAGGCGATGGGCAAACCGCTGCCTATCTCTATCAGCGTAGGGGTAGATCCGGCCATTGAAATTGCTGCCTGCTTCGAGCCTCCCACAACCCCTCTGGGATATAATGAATTAGGCGCAGCCGGGGCTATCCGCAAGGAAGCTGTAAAGCTAACCAACTGTCTGACCATCGATGAGAGATGCATTGCCAATGCAGAGTATGTCATCGAGGGAGAACTGCTCCCAGATGTACGGGTTAGAGAGGATGTCCAGTCAGATACCGGAAAAGCAATGCCTGAATTCCCTGGGTATACAGGTGCAGCCAATCCATCTGTTCCAATCATTAAGGTAAAAGCCGTAACCACAAGAAAGAATCCCATTATGCAGTCCTGTATCGGGCCAAGCGAGGAGCATGTAAGCATGGCCGGTATTCCTACCGAAGCCAGTATTATTTCCATGGTAGAACGTGCGATGCCCGGAAAACTTCAGAATGTATACTGTGCTTCCAGCGGCGGCGGAAAATATATGGCAGTGATGCAGTTTAAGAAGGCAGTTCCCTCTGACGAAGGAAGACAGCGTCAGGCAGCGCTTCTGGCTTTCTCTGCATTCAGTGAATTGAAACATGTATTCCTGGTAGACGAAGATGTAGATTGTTTCGATATCAAAGATGTAGTCTGGGCAATGAATACTCGTTTCCAGGCAGATGTAGACCTGATTCCGATTCCTGGAGTCCGCTGCCATCCTCTGGATCCCTCCAATGATCCTGCCATGTCACCATCCATCAGGGATCATGGAATTGCCTGCAAAGCTATTTTTGACTGTACAGTGCCATTTTCAGAGAAAGACAGGTTCCACCGTTCAAAATTTAAAGAACTGGATCCTGCACATTGGGTTCCTGAACTATTTAAATAAAAGAAAAGCGTCCCACTTCATTTGATGAGGTGGGACGCTTTTTTCTCTTCCTGTTTAAGGCTAATTTCAGGAAGCTCCTGTATGATAGATACGATAATAAGGAAGTATTCCAGAATGACACATGTAAAAGGAGCAGGTAATGAGGACAAAGATATCAGGCAAATGGAAGGAATTGAGTGTTCAAAAAAGGATCGTCTGCATCACCAGTGTCACTGCGGTATGTATGGCGCTCGTTGTAATCACAGGAATCTCTGTGTATAAAAAGCATGGGGGGACGGCAGAAACAGCCGGCCGGCAGCGGACAGAAACGGAAATACCCCAGTCAGAGGGGGTGAGCGGCAGCGGATATGTGGCATACGGCACAGTTGTACAGGAATTTACGCTCCCCTTGACAGACGAGGAGACTGCTGCCCCCCTGGTGGTGGAGGAGGTCTGCGTGAGTGCCCAGGATACAGTCACAGAGGGGGATCAAATCTTAAAGGTCACAAAGGAAAGTCTGGAACAGGCGGAGAAATTCCTTGAGAAGACAGTAAAGAATGCTGAGAATGCTCTCGTTACTGAAAGACTGGAATACACAAAAGCTAAGATGGAGGCAGAATATACTTACATATCAGAGGCAGGCTTGAACGAGACTGCGAAAGCTGAATATGAGAGCCAAATCGCTGCTTTGGAAGAAAAAGTGAGCAGTGCCCAGTCTGCACTGGAAGAAGCGTATCTCACGGTCAATGATAATCCCGATTCCATTGCTGAAAAAGAAAATCGGATTGCCTCTCTCAACAGCCAGAGCAGCGAGGCAGAAGCGCAGCTGTCCCAGACACAGGGAGAATTGTCTTCTGTGAAGGAAGTTTACGAACAGAAAAAGTCTGGATATGAAACAGCCCTGGAAGAACTCAGAGCGATTGCGATTGTCTACCGGTATCTGGGTTCTTACAGGGGAAAAGATACCCTGGAGCTGGATGCAGTTCTGACAGAGATATCCAAAGAGGCAGCAGAGTTAGCAGGTAGTTCCGGGGGTACTCAGGCTGCCCAGGCGTTCTCCGTCAGTGCACCGGCAGCCGAACAGAGTGCCGCATCCGGAAGCCGTGAAGCAGAAGAGGCTGTCAGTGAAGCCGGGACAGCCAGTGAAGTAGATACTCTGCTGGAAAGCTTGCAGGGACAGTACAGCACGGCAAAAAGTACCTATGAGGAGTGTAAGAATGCATACAAGGATATAAAATCAGAGAAAGATGAGCTGGACAAAGAAGTGGTAGAGTGCCAGTCAGTTTTATCATCAGCTGAGAAGTCTGTCAGTTCCCTGAATCAGGAAGTGAACCAGCTGACCCAGGAGCTGGAGAAAGCAGCCAGCCAGCTGCCCTCTCTGGAAGCGGCCTATGCGGAAGCCCTGAACAACCAGGTAACCGAAATGGTCTCAGTAAAAGAAACGTACCGCTCCGACATGCTCTCCTACGAGTATGCGAAGAATAATTATGATCTAACCATGGAGAAGCTGGATCAGGAGTTAGAGACAGCAGAAGAGGCGGTGGCCACAGCACAGGAAAATGCGGAGCTTTTGGCAACCCAGTATCAGGACGGAATTGTAAGAGCCGTACGGGACGGAAAGATACAGATGATAGGATGTCAGGAGGGGGATGAATTGTCCGGTCAGAGTTCTCTTGTATTTTACGAAGACACTTCCTATAAGAATATCTCAATTTCGGTTAGTCAAGAGGATGTCACAAGTGTAGAGGTGGGAGATACGGCGATGATTTATATTGAGGAGACCGGACAGCTGGAGGGGACGGTAACAGCGGTATCTGCATCATCGGCTTCCGAGAGTGTCTCTAGTGTTTCTTATACGGTTACAGTGGCCATAGATGGTGAGAGTGAGGGGATAGAAAACGGCACGTCCGCAGCCGTATACCTGAATATGGAAGGTATAATGGGAGGTCCCCAGGAAAATAATCTCAAAAGCCCGGGGGAACAGGATCCTTAATGGAAGCTTATTGCAGTATCAGTTCATAGTGTGTTATAATTCCCATATTATATTTTAGAAAGAATAAATGGGAAAATAGATGATAAGAAAAATAAAACAAATGTGGAAGGCTGTACATATGGAACTGCAGGAGCACAAAAGTTCCTTTCTGGTTTATGTGATACTTCGGCTGGCAGTGCTTCTTATGATGGTACTGCAGCTGTTTAACGGCAATTATGAAAATGTATTTTTGTGCTTACTGACCCTGGTACTCTTGATGGTGCCCAGCTTTATCCAGGTAAATCTGAAGATTGAGCTGCCAACCACACTTGAAATCATTATTCTCCTGTTTATATTTGCAGCTGAGATATTAGGAGAGATACAGGCATACTACATCAGATTCCCAGGATGGGATACACTTCTTCACACTGTCAACGGTTTTCTGGCTGCAGCCATTGGATTTTCTCTGGTGGATCTGCTGAACCGGAATGAAAAAGTAAAGTTTCAACTGTCTCCTGCATTTACGGCTATAGTAGCTTTCTGCTTTTCTATGACCATCGGTGTCATCTGGGAGTTTTTTGAATGTGGTATGGACTTATTCCTGGGTTTTGATATGCAGAAGGATACGGTGCTCCATTCCATTACATCAGTTATGCTGGATCCCACAAAGGGGAATCATCCTGTCACTATCGAGGGGATCAAGGATGTGGCTGTCAACGGAGAAAGCCTGGGGCTGGGAGGATATCTGGATATCGGCCTTCTGGATACCATGAAAGATCTTTTTGTAAACTTTATCGGTGCGGTAGTCTTTTCTGTCATTGGATTCTTCTATGTTAAATCCAGAGGAAAAGGAAAAATGGCCAGACGCTTTATTCCCAGACGGAAAAAGAGAGAGGCCGACTTTTTGCGCATCATTCAGGAAGAAGAAAAAAAGGAAGAATAAAATAGTAAATGGAAGCTAACCCGCGGGGATACCAAAGATAAGGTGTCACCGCGGGTTTTTCTGTGCATGCCTGCGCTTTTTAAGGTTAATTTCAGGAATAACTAGTATGATAAGGTAGAATAAAAAAGGCTTACGAAATTCAGAATATACAGGCAAGGAGTAAAGAAATGAAAAAAAAGAGAATTATAGCCGTTGCTGTCACTGCCGTCGTTGCTGTATCCGCGGTATCCGTTCTCTGCTATTACAGGGGAAATGAAAAAACAGCAGAGGTAGTCACCAAGGAGACAACGGTAGAGAGAGGCAATATTGTAACCGGAATCACAGAGAGCGGCAGTGTCAGTGTAGGAACCCAGACTCAGGAATACGATCTGGAAATTGTACAGGTAGATCTCACCTCAGCAAATACAGGGAGCAGCAGTACGGGGACATCAAATTCTTCAGTATCGAATTCTTCTGGAACCATCAGTCAGCAGGAGACAGAGGAAAGCAGCAAAACAGAAACCGGGGGAACCAATCAGGCAGCCCCGGGCAATATGAGTACAGGAGGTACAGACAGTGTGTCCGGTTTCATCCAGACCTCAAGTGGAAGTACTGCTGTTCCTTCTGCGGGCAGTACAACCGGAACTTCCTCAGAGACAACTCTGGTTGTGGAGGAGGTCTACATAGCACAGGGGCAAAAGGTAAATGCCGGAGAACCGATATTGAAGGTGACAGCGGACAGTACGGACGCCTTTCGGGCAGAATTGGAACGTGCAGTTGCGAATGCCGAACTGGCTTTAAAGGCAGCCGAACTGGAAGACGAAGAGACAAAATTAAAGGCAGAGAGCGAATACGAAACCTATCAGGCAGCCGGCAGCGTGGCAGAAGCGGTGTATGAGGCAGAGATTGCCTCTATTGACAATAATATTGCTTCCCTCCAGTCCCAGCTGGATAGCACCAGTGATGCTGCACAGGCAGCCAGCCTTCAGTCCCAGCTGGATCAGGCAAACCGTGAAGCCGAGACCAAAAAATTGGAGGCCAGACAGAAATATGAAGAGACCATGCTCAATTATGAAAATGCAAAAGAATTGTATGAGGTTTCGATGAACAGTGTTGGTCAGGCGGCAGAGGAGGCGCAGGAGACTTTGGATACCGCCAGTGAAAACTTGGCCGCTTTCCAGTCGCTGGTTATAGACAATACCATTTACGCGGCCTGCAGCGGGACTGTGGTCACCTCTTCCTATGCGGCGGGCGACAGCCTGAATAGCGAGACTCCTCTGGCAGAATATGCAGATGAAGGTGCAGTCACCATAGAAGTTTCCGTCATGCAGGATGATATTGAAAGTGTGACGATAGGAGATGAGGTGCAGATTTCATTTGCAGCTTTTGCAGATGAGACTTATTCCGGCACAGTTACGGCTATAGATGCAGCGGATACCACTTCTTCCACCGTCAGCTATCCGGTTACCATTGCCCTTGACACGGTGCCGGAAAAAGTGCTGACAGGGATGACAGCCAATGTGACATTTATTACCAAAGAAATAGAGGATGTACTTTATGTATCCAATAAGGCAGTGATAGCTGAAGATGCAAAATCTTATGTGAAAGTAAAAGACGACTCCGGCAATGTGCAGAAGGTGGAAGTAACTACAGGGTTTTCTGACGGGGTGCATGTAGAGATCCAGGAGGGACTCAAGGAGGGGGATACCGTTTTGATTGAAAGTAAGGTGGAATCATGAGATCGGGAGAACTGCTGCGTCTGGTATGGACGAATCTGACCCAGAATAAATTCAAGGTGATTATGACTTCTGTGGGGATTATAGTGGGAGCCGCCACCATTGTTATGGTAATAGCCATCGGAAGGGGCGGACAGATGGACGTTGCAGAACAGTTCAAAAATTTAAATGCGGGAGCGATTGATATTTCTTATGAAGGAAACGGAAGCAATATGGGCCAGTTTGAACAGAGAGGCGGGGAAAGCTCAGGGAACGATTTTGGCGGAGGTCCCATGCCGGGAGGAGGTTCAGGGCCTCAGGGAACTTTTGGTTCTGATATGGGCGCTGACTTTTTCAGTGGAGGCATGCAGATGCCGGATATGGGAGCGTTTGGCGGATTCGGGCAGTCTGACCGGATTAACCAGGAAGCGGTTACCTTGTCATTGGACGATGTGGACGATCTGGAGACTTTTGTACCGGATATCACCTCTGTGTCCATCTCCTATTCTACCAAGCAGGAGGTGGATGGGGGAGAGCTGGAGGAGGCAGCCTCCTATACCGTGGCAGGTGTGCAGAGTGGGTTCAGGGACATCAGCAATCTCTCTATGGCTATCGGTGATTTTCTGACAGATGCCAACGATGAGAATATGGAAAAGGTGTGTGTGCTGGGAGCGACAGCGGCAAAAGAGATTTTCGGAAGTGCCTACGAAGCCTATGACGGTGAGATTTATATAGACAACAGGCCTTATGTGGTGAACGGCGTAATAGAAGAAGTGGGAACTGTCTCTTCCGGAATCAGCCCTGATGAAGGCATATTTATCCCTTATAATACTGGAGTCAAGTATATTACAGGCAGCAGCATCAGTCCCACTATTACGGTGATAGCCTCTAATGTGGATGAGATCAGCACGGTGATCACGAATATAGAAACAGTTCTTGCAGAGAGCTATCCCAATACGGAATTTACCATTTCTGATGCGGGAAGCAAGATGGAAGCCGCCGCTGAATCCAATAATATACTGACCATGCTTCTGATTGCCATGGCAGCCATTGTCTTTGTAGTGGGAGGAATCGGGATTATGAATGTCTTATTTGTCACAGTAAAAGAGCGGACAAAGGAAATCGGGATCCTGAAATCCATGGGATGTTCCAAGAAGGATATACTGCTGGAATTCCTGATGGAATCCAGTGTGATCAGTATCATCGGAGGTTTCCTGGGCGTCGGATTCAGCTTCCTTGTTACACCCATTGTAGAACATTTTAGCGTAAGGGTGGAGCTTTCTTTGTGGGGTGCTGTGCTGGCAGTTATCTTTGCCGTTATCACCGGCACTCTCTTTGGATTTTATCCCGCACTCAAAGCATCCCGTTTGATTCCTATAGAAGCATTGAGCGAGGAGTAAAAACATGAGAAAAATGATATGTTTGTGCATCACAGGGATTCTGCTGCTGTCGGGCTGCGGTAAAAGCGCCCAGGCCGGCACTGGTGCAGCAGAAGAGACAGCGCTGAAGGATAATCAGGAAGTAGTCTATGGACAGATAGAAACCATTGTGGGCAATGATATGACCATTGCCCTGGCAGAGGCAGAAGAGACAGAAGTACAGGGGAAGTCCCCTGCTCAGATGACAGAGGAACCAACATCCGCTGACGGAGAAAGCCAGGCTCCTGGCCGGGATAGTATGCCTGATATGGGAGAGATGCCTTCTGACTGGGGAGAAAATTTGCCCGAGGGCATGCCTGCCCAGGGGGAGATGCCCGGCAAAGAGCAGAACGGAGGAGAACAGAAAGATACTCAGGGCAGAGAGGATACCGGGGAAAAGGAAGACACACAGGCAGGGCAGAAGATTACTACCTACACTCTGACCGGAGAGAGAAAAGATATGAGGATCCCTGTGGGCACTACAGTTACCACCAGTCTGGGTACCACTACCACGTTTTCGCGGCTGGCAGCAGGAGATATGGTAAAGCTTGTGGTACAAAAAGAGGAAGACATGAACCAAGTAATTGTGGGTATCTGGATTGTGGGGTGAGAATATGAAATTGCACAGAGTCAAAGAAAAGAAGAATGGGGAGAAACAGACAAAAGAATTTCCGGCTCAGACGGTTATGATACATATGGACAAAATAAACAAAAGCTATCAGATGGGAGAGGAAAAGCTCCATGTACTAAAAGATGTCAGTCTGACGGTAGAGAAGGGGGAATTTCTTGCTGTCCTGGGCCCTTCCGGTTCCGGAAAATCCACTTTGATGAATATGATAGGCTGTATGGATATACCGGATTCGGGAGAGTACTATCTGGATGGAAATGCCATACACGAAAAAAGAGACAAAGAGCTGAATAAGGTAAGAAATCGGGAGATCGGTTTTATCTTCCAGAAATATCACCTTATCTCCACTTATACCGTGGTACAGAACATTATCATGCCTCTTCTTATCCGGGGGATGAGCCATCGGCAGGCACAGGATGCCTGTATGGAGACAATTCGTATGCTGGGACTGTCCGATCGGCTGAATCACAAACCTTCGGAGCTTTCCGGCGGACAGCAGCAGAGAGTAGCTATCGCCAGGGCACTGGTATCAGAGCCTGCCGTTCTGCTTGCGGATGAACCCACCGGGGCACTGGATACCAGAAGCGGAGAAGAAGTCCTGAAGCTTTTTGGTAAACTGAATAAAATGGGCCATACCATAGTGATGATCACCCACGATCTGGAGGTGGCCAAGGCGGCGCGGCGCACGGTAAGGATAGTGGATGGGATGGTCTTTGAGTAAACGAAAGGAAAAAGGAGGCATATGCTCTCCTTTTTCCTTTGTCTCTATGAATGGAAGCTATTGCATTAGAGGGGATTTCCGGTAAAATCTTGTTCTGCGGTTTCTACAAGCTGATCCAGCTTTTTCAGGATGGCGTCCTGCAGCAATTTGGGTCTGTGGGTTTGCAGTAGTTCCAGCATTTTATCCTGAGCTCTTTTTGTCATGGTTTTCGATCCCGCCTTTTGCCAGTCTTTGTAGGTATGGCGGTCCATGAGTGATGGATTCCAGATTTCATCCCGGAAGAATTCAAAGGTATGCTCTTCGGAGAGGAAGTTTCCTCCGGGACCAACATCCTCAATGACCTCCCGGGCAAGATGCTCTTCATCCACAGGGACACCTTCCATCATTCTTCTTGCCATACCGATTAGCTCGTCGCACATAACCAGATGAAGAGGGGAACCTGTCATTCCCAAATCCATAAAGCCCACATCATGGATTAGATTCCCTCCGGTTCCCAGGGCCCCTATAATCTGAAGCATGGCTTCGGCGGCAGACTGGGCATCCACAGTTTTGGAGTCACTGGCACCGGCGGCTGTAAATACCGGGAGGTCCAGAGCGTGGAAGACTTCCACGGAAGCGCTGTGGAGCAATACCCACTCCGGGGCACCGTAGGAATGCTGCATGGTTTTCATATCCATGGGGCCTCCGGGAGCACCACCAATAAAGGGGGCGCCTTTTCGCACTGCCTGGCTGAGTACCAGACCGGTAAGGCATTCGCACAGTCCCACAGACAGGGCGCCGGCCACGGTGACAGGTGCAGTTGCCCCCATAATCATACCAGGCGTATAAACACAGGGGATATTGTTTTCAGCGAGAAGCATCAGTTTCTCCAGTGCATCCCTGGAGTGCACAAAGGGAGTGGTAGGTTCACTGTATATAATGATAAAGGGCTTTTCCTGAAGTGCTTCAAGGCTGCCTGCTGTCACGGCGCACATATCAATGATTATCTGCAGGTTTCTGGCGTTAAATGCCCATCCCACCAGTGGTTTTGTGGTATTACGTATCATGGCATCAATCTCATGAATGTCTGCCAATTCTTTTGTTTTATCACCTATCATACAGAGTGACATAGCAAAATCAATATTTGGCAGGGCATCTGTCAGGACTGCCGCCAGGGCGGCATCATTTTTCACAGCTTTCCGCCGTTCCCCAGTATATGCGTCAAAGAAATTGGGGCAGGTAGGGCCAGGTCCAAAGTATGTATTCTGTTTCCCGAGGTCCATGGCTTCTTTTCCGTTTCGGTCATAGATTTTGATAACACTGGGGGCTGATTCAATGGATGTCTTGACCAGTTTGCGGGGGATTTTCACACGAACACCGTCAGCGGTGCAGCCGGCCTGGACCAAGCATTCCAGGGCTTTTGGTGAGTTTACATCAACCCCTTGTTCCTCCAGGAGCGAAAAGGACTGTTGAATGATTTTTTCCCGGGAATCTTGGGTTAACAGTTCAAAAATAGGTTTTGCAGTCATGGTAATTCCTCCTTTTATTTAAAATAGTTCTGCTTTCTGCTTTTTGATTTTACTAAGTAACAGGCAGGATGCAATCAGTCCCACAACAGAAAAGAGAAGCATAATCACGAACAGATAGCGGTAACCGGCCGCTCCGGGGTATTTATCCAGAAGACTGCCGGCAATAGTATTCATATATACATCCGGCAGAAAACCGATAACTGAGATAATACCTACAGCGGTTCCTGTGACATTCAGGGGTACGTTCACCTCGTCGACAATAGCAAAATAAATGCCTCTCATGGCAAAAATGGCTGAGCACATTAGAATCATAAGCACTACCAAGAATATCAGCATGCTGGCCTTGGAGGGGAGGAAGGCAATCCCGCCCAGAGTTATGACAATCATAACAAAACAGATGGTTACCACTCTTGTTGTAGATTTCATCTTTGTTGCCAGAAACCCTCCGCTTGGGCCTCCCAGCAGCTGAAGCACATAATTACGGATGATCGCAATTAAGGCAGAGATGGAAGCGGTAGCCCCTAATACCTGTGTAAAATAAGGTGTCATATAAGTACTGCCGATATATACACTGTAGCAGGTAATAATAACAAAGGCTAAAAGCCATACAGTGGGCATCCGCAGTACCTCACCTACCATCTTCAGATTGATTCTGGATTCTTCTTCCTGGCTTTGATTGGAATCGTCAAAGACAAACCAAACCAGTATGCCGGCAATGATATTTACAATAGCAATGGCTACAATGATTCCGGTCAGTCCGCCGATGCTTTCTCCTAACTTCCCGAATGCAAAAAGAGAGACGGCTGAGAAAATCGTTGACATTAATCCGCGTCCGCCTTCCAGAAGCCCGAAAAGCTTTCCTTGTTCATCGCTGTTACCAAACTGTCTGGTGGCTTTCAGCATAGCTGCCCAGAAGATCAAAGTGGCAGCACAACCCCATACAAAATGGATAAGGATCTGCATAAGATAACCGGGATAGGTAGCAAAATAAAGGCCTAGGATTCCGGTGATAATGAAGGCTGCTGTGAGAAGCTTGCGGGGAGAGAATCTGTCAGCCATCCATCCTCCGGGGGCATAAAAAATCATGGAGGCAACACCGTATACGCTCATAGTAATACCGAATTGCTTGTTTGTGATACCGATGGCTTCCAGAAGAACATCGTAATAGGTCCATCTAAGATATGGAAGCAGATAAATAGCCGAAGCTCCCATACAGAGAACGAGTAACTTAACATAGCGGTTCACACCTTTTCGTTCTTTCATGAATTAACCTCCTAACTCAATGTCATATAAAATATCGTATACTATATTTTATATGATAATAACAAATAAAACACTAAATGTCAATGAATTTTCAGAGACAATTCAAATAAAAATCTATTTCGCTGTTTACTATTGAAATAATGTAAGATATAACTTAAAATAATGGAGAGTACCCATATTGATAAATGTTGTAAAAAGGAAAGGTTTGTTTTATAATGAGGAAAATATAAAAAAGGGTGAAGTCTTTGATTACAAGTACAAATACGGCAAACGTAGTAATGGATTATTTGAAGGAACAGATTATAAAAGGCGGGTATAAGCCGGGGGAAAAAATTAATATTGATGAATTATCCAAGGAGATCCAGATTAGCAAGATCCCCATTCGGGAGGCGCTGATGCAGCTGCAGCCCGTCGGTTTGGTGAATTATACGGCTAACGTGGGGATGAGAGTGGCTGCCATTGACAATGATGAGGCAACGGAGATACTGGAAGTACTGTCTTTGCTCACTGGCAGAGAGTATACTCTGAGCAGATTAAAAGCAGATGGAGCTATGAGTGTGTATCAGGAATTGATGGGGTATGGGGATATATGCAGCAATAGTCATCTGAAAGAAGTGATTCAGATATATAGCAATCAATTATTACTCTGGAGAGAAGAATAAGATGATACTTAAGAAAAAGCAAACGTTAAATGATCAAATATACGAACATATAAAAACCAGTATCCTGAACGGAGAAATCCTGCAGGGAGAGAAGATTATACCGGATGATCTGGCATTGAAATTAAACGTAAGCAAGACTCCCATCCGTGATGCCATTAACAGACTGCTGCAGGACAGGCTGCTGGAAAAGGATACTAATAGTATTTTTGTCCATATTATGTCAGATGAAGAGATTTCTATGCTGGAGGAGGCAATTATCGCTCAGATTCTGGCCGGATACAGGCTCTGTGTTCTGAAAGGGAAAAGAATCTCTCTGATTCATATGCTGGAACAGCGGCTGAGAGAGCAGAGAGATGCCATAGAGATTGGGGATATGGAAAGTAATATAAGAAGTGCCATGGAATTTGATAAGTCCTTTGTACTGGAGACGGGAAATATCCATCTGATACAGAACATTGAAAGATCCTTTGAACTTTTCCAGATTATGGTGGCAAATTATCAAAGTGATACGGATAACCAGCATATCAGCTATGAGGACCATGCAGATATTCTTCAGGCAGCAAAGAACCAGGAGATAGAGGTAATGGAAGGGCTGATTATGCAGCACCTCCACAGCAGTACCCAGAGAGTAAAACTGGAGATAGGCAGAAAATAAGAGCGGCACTGTGATATGATACCCCTGAAGTAGACAAGGTAAATAACCAAAATCTACTTAGGGGGCTGATCAGATCACTGTACCGCTCTTATTTGTTCTGAATATTAAGTCTGCAATTTATTTTACTACCACACCTGATTTGATAACATTTACAAGGTTGTATTTGAATGCGGAGATGTCTTCCAGCGGGTTCTTGTCCAGAGTTATGATATCGGCCACCTTGCCTTCCTTCAGTGTACCGTAATCCTGATCCTTGTATACAATTCGTGCACTGTCAATGGTAGCCTGTTTGATTATATCCATCTCATCCATATCCCAGAAATCTTTTCTCAGGATAAATTCATCTGCGTTTTCCCCGTGTGTCAGAGGGGTACCGCCCTGGTCTGTACCGAAGCCAATGGTAAGTCCAGCTTCATAGGCCTTGCGAACTCCGACTCTTAAGGATTCCAGAACCTTCTGGGCTTTTGACTTCATGAAAATAGAGGTTTCTGGAACACTGTCAGCCAGCCCGTGAAGAATATTCAGAGTAGGTACAATGTAAGTGGTATCATTATCCTTTAACATCTCAATGGCCTCGTCGTCAAGGATAGAGGCATGCTCAATTGTACGGACACCTGCGATAATAGAATTTTTAATGGCCTGTGTTCCATGACAATGGGTTGCCACATAAGTATCTTTAAAACGTGCTGCTTCCACAACCGCCCTTAATTCGTCCAGGGTATAAATCGGCTGGCCAGGGGCCCCGCCTGGATTCATAACCGCGCCGGTTCCCATGATTTTAATAAAGTCAGCACCTGCTTTCATTTCCTCCCGCACAGATTTCCAGATGGCATCTCTCCCGTCAGCCTCATTATACAGGCCGGCAAAGAAATCATTTCCGCACTCTGTTGGAGTTACAATTTTTCCGGATGCAATGATATTCGGTCCGGGGAAGTTGCCGGCATTGATTGCATTGCGAAGTTCAATGGCAACGTTGTGGGAGGAACCTACATCTCTTACGGTAGTAAATCCTGCCATTAGTGTGTCATTGGCAAATTTTACTGCGTCCAAAGCCTGCTGAACCGGGGATTTTGCATTGTCTACAAGCGTCTCTCCGCCGGAGAGCGTCAGATGGATATGTAAATCAAAAAGACCGGGGAGTACGTATTTGCCCGCCATGTCAACCGTTTCAGCATCTTCCCAGTCTGTTCCGCAGGGAGCAATGCTCTTAATCCGGTCACCGTCAATCAGGATATCACCGGTTGCATTTTCATAGCCTTCTACTAATTCCCCCAAAAAGTTACAGTTTTTTAAAACTAACATAATACCTCCTTCTGCCATCCCCATATGGCATCTGTATTTAATATTGTACTCTTATAGTATCATAGGGAAAATATTTTGTAAATTATAATTTAATGTATAAAATGCATGGTTTATTCGCGCAATTATTTGATTAATTCTTTGATGTTTTTGTAATCCATACCATAGCTGTCACTGACATTTTTACAGGTACTGAATCCGTCATAAGTATTAATGCCTGAGAATATGACCTCATTGTCAAGACAGGCATTTTCAAGACCTTTACCGGCGATCTGAAGACCATATTTTAAAGTGGCATTGGTAAGAGCAATGGTTGAAGTTCTGGGAACGGCTCCCGGCATGTTTCCGACACAGTAGTGAACGACACCGTCAACCTCAAAGGTGGGATTGTCATGGTAGGTTACCCTCGTTGTCTCACAGCATCCCCCCTGATCCACGGCTACGTCCACAATCAGACTGCCTGGCTTCATGTCCTTTAGATATTCTTTTTTAATGAGCTTAGGAGCTGCTTTTCCGGGAATCAGTACAGAGCCAATGACCAGATCTGCCTGAGCCAGCTGGCTTTGGATGTTGGAAGGCGTGCTGTATAAGGTCTGGATGCGGGCTCCAAAGATATCGTCCAGGTAGGCCAGACGTTCCAGATTAATATCCATAATTGTTACGTCGGCGCCCATGCCCACTGCAATTTTGCAGGCGTTGGTACCTACACTGCCTGCGCCCAGGATAACAACTTTAGCTTTGGGAGTACCCGGCACTCCTGAGAGCAGTACACCAGATCCGCCAAATGGCTTCTCCAGATATTTTGCCCCTTCCTGAATGCTCAGACGCCCTGCAATCTGGCTCATAGGAGAAAGAAGCGGAATACTGCCGTTTTTCTCAATCAAAGTTTCATAGGCCACGCCTCTGATACCGGAGGACAACATAGCGTCTGTGAGTGGACGGTCTGCTGCCAGGTGAAGGTAGGTGTAAAGGATTAAATCTTTGCGGAAGTACGAATATTCGGATTCCAGAGGCTCTTTTACTTTGATCATCATTTCGCAGGTGTCCCACACTTCCTTTGGTGTATCCAAAAGGATCGCTCCTGCTTTTTCATATTCTTCTGTGGTGAAGCCGGAACCTATACCGGCGTCTCTTTCAATATATACGGTATGCCCTGCATCTGTATACGATTTGACATTGTCTGGTGTCATTCCCACACGGAATTCATTATTTTTGATTTCTTTTACACATCCTACTTTCATTCTGATTCTCCATTCTTCATTTTTAATCTGACCATAGTACCATGCGCGCTTGGATAATAAGGAATATTATTCTTCAAAATAATAAAAAGATGAAAAATATTCTTTAATATAAATCTAGAATAGCACGTGAGGTATAAAAAAACAATTAGCAGTATAGCACCAAAATTGGGGACAAAAATTATACAAATTTAACAAAATCTAGGAATGATAAATGATATTTTTATAACAAACTTACAATATCAAAGGAAAATTAAGTTGAAAAAGCAGAAGGAATATGTTTAAATAGAATTTATAGAAAGTGAAATAATTCACAATTTGAAACACAGCGAGAGGGGAACGGCTGTTACGATATACAGCGGAAAGTGAGAAGAAGAGTGAACAGTATAAGGGCATTAATATTTAATTCCAATCTGACAAAGACAGAACAGGTCATCGGGGATTTTGTTCTGGATAATCTGGGAGACGCTTGTTTTATGACCTCCACTGACATAGCGGTGCATCTGGGGGTCAGTGAAGCTTCTGTCATACGGTTTGCAAAAAAACTGGGATATTCTGGTTTTATGGAGTTTCAGAAATCGATCCGCTCCTGTTACCAGAAGGAAAAAAACCAGATTTCGGCAAGCTTGGATATCCCTGCGGAACGTCTGAAGAAAAGCAGACAACAGGAGGACAAGAATTATATCAGTAACTATGCCGCCATAGTACAGAATAATCTCACCAGCGCACTGGTAAATAACAAATGGGAGACGTACGAAAAAGCGATTGACTTAATATTAGGCAGCCAGAACAAATATATCCTGGGCACTAGGGCAAATATGGGGCTGGCCGCAGACTGCTATGTACTGCTTAAGAGAATTATACCTGGGGTAATGATAACTAACACATCCGCTGCCAGCGTAATTGATAACCTGAGCGATATAAAAAAGGAGGACTGCCTCATTGCTTTTAGTTTTCCCAGATATTCAGAATTAGACCGGGTGGCCATGGAGATGGCGAAGGATGCAGGGGCGCGGATTATCCTTGTGACAGACAGGCACAGCGCACCTCTGGCTTCCTATGCAGAAGTCATTTTTACAGTAGATATAGATAGCAATGATTATTTTAATTCTTTTGTTGCGGGTTATTTTATTATTGAAATATTATGTGTGGGAATGAGCAGAAGACTGGGGAATGTACATGAAGAGAAATTAAAGCATATTGACCATTATCTGGATATGCTGAGAATCTATTAAAATGAGCGCCTGATATACCGTCAGGCGCTCATAAGGAATGTTCTGAATTTTTTTCTATAAAGCGTCTTGTCTGAAGCATCTTTTTATCCATCTGTTCGCCGATTGCGGCACATTCATTCAGTTCGTGGAATATTTCTTTGATGCTCAGGGAATTATGCTTGTATCGGGTTTGGTGATCCAGACGAGCCCAGAAATCCATAATAACGGTGCGCAGCTGGACTTCAACTCTGACAGGTTCCTGCTGTTTATTTAAAATCACAGGGACTTCAAAAATAAGATGCAGGCTTCGGTATCCGCTTTTTTTAGGGGTTTTGATAAAATCTTTCTCCTTCACCAGAATCAGATCCTCTTCTTCCAGGAGCCGTTTCCGGATGGCATAGATGTCATCTGTATAATCGCATACAATTCTTACCCCGGCGATATCATTTAATTTTTCAGATGCCTTTTTTACACTGATTGGATATCCTTTTTTGGTTAACTTCCTCACAATACTCTCTGCGCTTTTAATCCTGGAACACTGGAATTCTACGATATCACGTCCACATTCACGGCTAAGCTGATCCTTTACCGCTGTAATATAATTTTGAATCTCTTCCACTGCAAGCTCGTATTTATAGATAAATTTTCTTTCCTGCAGTTCCCTGTATACGGGCGGCATATTTTTTTTGTCTTTATTATTCGCCAATCTCATCCATCCTTTCTGTACCAAATAATACATACAAGAATAGTTTATGCCGACTGTCTGAATTTGCTACCAGGAATATGTAAACAGGAAGAAAAATTTTTGTAAAGCTGTATACTTTTCTTATTTTGGTTCATACTATAAGTAATCCACGGAGGGATGCCGCAAAGGCGCGGCGCTTTTCGTGGGGAATACAGAAGAAAAGAATAAGAATACTTATCCTCCCCCTTATAGTAACCCCGCAGCAGTTTTGCTGCGGGGCTATTTTTTTATTACATAGGAAACTGCGTTCCCTATGTAATAAAAAAACCTCTGGGGGATAACACTGCGGCGGAAAGGAAGATGCTGTCTGCGACAGCCCGCCGCAGGCGGAGATTGCGCTTTCGCGCAATCTTTCTTATAAATCCTTCCGAATAAAGCATATTTAAAATAATTTCAATTAAGTTGTATAATTTGAAAAATAGAGGTCATACTATAAGTAATCCATCAGACAGTGCCGAGGCAACAAAGCACAGCTGTTGGTTTTAACCAAAGAAAAAGTAGAATACTTATCCTCCCCTTATTGCCCCTGCAGTTATACGAATCCGTATAACTGCAGGGGCTTTGCATGTATGGCATTCTATGTACACAGATACCATATTCCAATAACTGTATCGCCGATACAGGATACTAGAACCCTCAGCAGTTAATAGGAGCTGTGGTGTCATAAGGCCAATCCTGGTAACTTCCGGCATTGTACACCTGGGTATAACCGGCGTCGGCCAGCAGTTCCACGGCCTCACTGCTACAGTCTTGGGTACTGCAGTATACATAGATGGCAGCATCCTTGTCTGGCAGCTGTTCCTTTGCCAGCATCTTTAAGCTGTTCAGCGGAATATTGATGGCCCCTGGTATATGGCCCATGCCGTAGTCATTAAAAGAACGCACGTCCACAAGAACCATTTCCTGTTTTGCATCCAGCATGCTTTTTAATTCCTCCGGTGTGGTGCTGACATCTGTTTGAGCGGCCTGCGAAGATGCCTGCTCTTTCGCCGGAGCTTTCTCTTTACAGGCAGAGAGAAGTACGGAGAGGGCAAACAGTAAAACAAATAAAACACCGAGTTCTTTTTTAGCGATACTAAAACACCTCCTTATTCAAATCGAACTGTAATCAATTTAGTTACATTTATAACTCTATCATAACAGCAGCACAGAAGTCTGTCAAGTAAAAAAGCCGTATCCGGAACATAGATTTTTCCGGGTACGGCCATTTCTTGAATTTATAAAGGTTTAAACATATTCTTCATCAACAATCTTGTTGTCAGTGGGATATACCTTTCCCTCTTTCATTACAAAGTCACATTCACTGAGAGCGTCACAGTCTGTCAGAAGATCTCTGTGCCATGCGGATACATCAGCCAGTTTTCCGGGCTCAATGGTTCCAATGAGGTGATCCAGACGGAGTATGCCTGCATTTACGCTGGTGGCGGCTTTCAGAGTACGGAAGGGATCCATGCCGGAACGCAGCCAGCTACGGTATTCATACCAGCTTTCATAAGGCTGGTGTACCGCGCAAAAATCAGAGCCGTAACCCAGACGAATCTTGCTTTCACGGATGATTCTGCGGCTTTCTTTCAGCCTTGGAGCAAATTTTTTCAGTTTCATCTGGCTGTCAGCGGTATTCTTTGCAAACATATCATCGTTATCCTCAAGAGTATCCTGGAACGGTGAGAAGGTAGGCACAAGATAGGTATCAGACTCTTCAAACATGCGGGCCGTCTCTTCATCCATAAGAGCACCATGCTCCATGCCGTCGATTCCGAACTGTAAAAGTTTTTTCATCATCCGGGGCGGATACACGTGTGCAGTTACCGGCTTGCCCAGGTCGTGAGCAGTGCGGATGATGGTTTCCAATTCTTCATCGTCCAGATAACTGATCTCAGGGCCTCCGTCCGGGCTCAGAAAACTTCCGGACAGGAAGATCTTGATAAAGTCAGTGCCGTATTTTACTTCTCTGCGGACCTGGGTGCGGAAAAAGTCCGGGCCGCTTCCGATGGTATCTATCTGCATAAAATCAGATAAGGGCTGATTTTCATAGGCATACATACTCATGTCTCCCGGCATACCCGGTCCTCCCAGCATATGTGCCCCTACATTCATACGGGCAGCAGGGAAAAGTCCCCGGTCAATCACACGTTTTGCATCTACGATTCCATATCCCAGAGGCCCCATACCGTTACAGCGGATGGTAGTGAAACCCCTTTCCAGGCAGCGCTCTGCCGTATGTAAAAATGCCAGGGTACTGTAGCCTTCCGAATGGAATAAGATATTATCTACTTCTTGCCAGCGCATCAGGTTGCCATGTACATGGGCATCGATCATCCCCGGGGTTACTGTGAGGTGACTTAAGTCAATGATTTCAACATCTTTGGGACGGCTGAGATTCTTTCCGACTTCTTTGATTTTTCTACCTTCTACAAGAATCTCCATGTTTTCCTGCAGTTCATCCTTGATTCCGTCAAAGAGCTTGCCGCAGATAATTAAGCTTTGCTTTTCCATGATTCTACCTCTTTTCTTCATTTTTTAGTCCCTGAGGACGTAAGGCACAAAAAAATAAATTCATTACAGTGAAAAAGTTTTGCAGACATTTTCATCAAATGTGACAAAAAATCACAAAATTTCACTATTTATATAGATTATATGTCTAAAACAAAACAATGTCAAGCTAACTGAAAAAAAGATATACATATAATTAATACTGATAATATTCATAAAAATGAATGATGGGAAATTAATTTTTCTTTCCGGATTTTTTTTCTTCCGCAATGGTTTTCAACTCTTCCAAGGCATCCTTGAAGGCTCTGGAGGTAGCGCTTGGGTGCCCTTTGAGCATCTGCTTCTTATAGAATCCCAAACGGTTCCGCACAACTCCCTGGTGTTCCCGCTCAATAATAAACTTTTCTTTCAGGCGTTCAATCTCTTCCTGGAACTGTTCATAGGTAGTGCGAAGGCCCTCGCTCTGAGTCAGCTCATCCAGCTTCTCCCGGATACTCTGAAGAAGTTCACCTGCGGTTTCCTTCCCGCGCTCGGCAAAGGAAGGGGTAGAGAAAGCAGCAATAGCGTCCAGACGTGTCTGTACCTTCTGAAGCTCTTCTTTTGCTCTTGTCATGCGCTCCATAATATCTCTGAGATCCAGGGCAGCCTTAAAGGAAAGAGCCATATCTCCGGCAATGACAACAGTCAGTATTACTGCTATCACAGCTGCCAGTGTGACATTCAGCGCCAATACGAAATGCTCAATAGGTTCATGGATAAAATCCACCAGCACGATAGTGAGAAAGCCCCATGCCAGGGAAGTGCCCAGACAGATATGTCCCTGGAAGTTCAGGGGCTTATTGCTGTAATCCCAATATCGGACTTTAAAAAGGCTCTCCATGCAGACCCCTGTAATATATTCCAGTATACTGGCAGCCACTGCCCCTGCTGCAAAGGTAAGAATCAGGCTGTTCCGTACAGGAATGGTCACATACAGCATAAGTACCGCTCCGCTGCCATACAGCGGAAGAAAGGGTCCCCTCATAAACCCTCGGTTAACAAACTTTTTCTTATGTATGGATACATAAGAGGATTCAATGCACCAGCCGATAAAGCAGTAAATATAGAAGAAGAGCAGCCAGTCCACCGTTGTATAGTTATAATTCATAAACTCCCTCCTAGCTTTTGATACAGCTATTATACAATCCTTTCCTTAAAAATAGCAACCTGACAGGGGAAAAATATTAGGATTGAAAAAATCCCCCCTATCGTATATACTATATCTGTTAGAATTAAATACGAATATTAAGCAAAAGGTGGTAAGATACATGGGATTATTACAAGAGTGGAGAGATGTAGCATATTCTCAGGAGGCTGACAAAAGCCAGCTGCAGAAATTCTGGACAAATTATTTTATGATTGAAAAGGGCATCTACGAAAAACTTCTGGTGAATCCTGAAGAGGTGGTAAAAGGTACCGTTAAGGAGTTAGCAGAAAAATATGAAATAGAAGTTATGACCATGGTTGGATTCCTGGACGGAATCAATGACAGCTTAAAGGTTCCCAATCCCATCGAGGAGATGGATGAAGATACTGTTGTGAATCTGGGATTTGACAAAGAACTGTTATATAAGAACATGGTTGACGCAAAGGCTGACTGGCTTTACAATCTGCCCATGTGGGATGATATCTTTACAGAAGATAAGAAAAAGGAATTGTATCTGGAGCAGAAGAAATCAGGTACTGTTGTAAAAGGGCCGAAGATCGGACGCAACGATCCATGTCCGTGCGGCAGCGGTAAAAAGTATAAAAAGTGCTGCGGAAAATAATACGCAGGCGAACAAGGGGCGGGGGAAGCTTTTCTCCCGCCCCTCTCAGGTAATGAAAGGGATGGGAAGCATCATGAAGTTTTTTTGGTGGGCACTGTGTATCATATCTCTGGGATATTATCTGGTAATTATCTCCTATGCAGGATTACAGGCGACGTTTTCCAGGTTCTGGCTGCTTTTGGGCGGGATATTTCTGGTTCTGGGACTTCTGTGCAGCTGGAGCCAGAGGCGGGGAATTGCCCTGCTTACTCTGTTTCCAGTCTGGGCAAAGATAAGCGCGGGTCTGCTTGCAGTTTTTTGCCTGCTGTTGTTTCTGGGAGCAGCAGGCTGCATTGCCTCCGGGATGTGCAGGCTGCCTCCGGGGAATCTGGACTATATTATTGTGCTGGGGGCGAAGGTAAAGGGAGAAATTCCCAGCAAGGCTCTGTATAAAAGGCTGTATGCCGCTGAAGACTACTTAAAGAAGAATCCCCATACCACAGCAGTGCTGTCCGGCGGGCAGGGACCCGGCGAAACGGTTACAGAGGCCAAGGCAATGGAACAATATCTGCTCAGTAAAGGGATCTCCAAACACAGGCTGAGAATAGAAGACAAATCCACAGACACAGTAGAAAATATGAAGTTCAGCCAGGCTTTTCTTTCAGATAAAAATGTCTCGGTAGGAGTTGTAACCAATGATTTTCATGTGTACAGGGGCGTAGCTGTTGGGAAAAAGCTGGGGTATGCGCAGATTTATGGAATTCCCGCCTCCTCAGATATGATTCTGCAGGTGAATTATCTGGTCAGAGAATCCTTTGCAGTGATAAAAGACAAAGCATCCGGGAATATCTAAAAGTGGTTGACAAACTTTTTTCCCGGGTTATAATAAAAAATAGCAGTAATATGAGAACACGCTGAAGAGACAAGTAGAATGTGGAAGGCTCCAGAGAGAGATACAGCTGCTGGAAGTATCTTAGCCGGGAAACATTTGAAGACTACCTCTGAGTGGCCCTAATCCGGCCCGGTGACTCCGTTATCGTCCAATGAAGTGGCTGATGCTCCGGCGGAGCAGGCAGCAAAAAGGGTGGAACCGCGAGCTGATAACAGAGGCTCGTCCCTTGTAATTCCGGCTAAGAATTACAGGGGACGGGCTTTTTTTTGTTGCATTAGGAAAGTTCACCTTACTTCCTATGTAATGAAAGGCCCTCCGGGCGGGATGCGCACTGCACGTAAGGGCATACGTTTGTGCATCTGTGCCGGCAGGGTGGTAAATGAGACGAAAAGAAAGGGAGAATATTATGATAATTACATTGAAAGACGGAACAAAGAAAGAATACAGGGAAGCAAAATCTGTGTATGACATTGCGCTGGACATCAGTGAAGGACTGGCAAGGGCTGCCTGCGCCGGAGAGGTGGACGGGGAGACCGTTGACCTGAGAACTATAGTGGACAAAGACTGTGAATTAAATATTCTGACTGCGAATGACCCAAAAGGGCTGGCGGCTCTGCGTCATACAGCGTCTCATATCCTCGCAGAAGCTGTGAAGAACCTGTATCCGGAAGCAAAGCTGGCCATAGGACCTTCTATTGATACTGGTTTTTATTATGACTTTGAACATGAGTCCTTTACCAGAGAAGATCTGGATGCCATTGAGAAGGAAATGAAGAAGATAATTAAGAAAGGCGCCAGGCTGGAAAAATACACCCTTCCCAGAGAAGAAGCGATTGCTTTTATGAAGGAGAAGGGAGAGCCCTATAAAGTAGAGCTCATAGAAGATTTACCGGAGGGAGAAGAGATTTCCTTCTACTCTCAGGGTGATTTTGTGGATCTGTGCGCAGGTCCGCACCTTATGAACACAAAGGGAGTGAAAGCGTTTAAGCTGACCTCTTCCTCCGGTGCTTACTGGAGAGGAAACGAAAAGAATAAGATGCTCTCCAGAATCTATGGAACAGCATTCAGCAAAAAGGATGAGCTGAATGTATACCTGGAGCAGATGGAAGAAGCCAAGAAGAGGGATCACAACAAACTGGGAAGAGAGATGGAGCTTTTTACAACCGTGGACGTGATCGGCCAGGGACTTCCGCTTCTTATGCCGAAGGGAGAGATCATGATTCGGACACTCCAGCGCTGGATAGAAGATGAGGAAGAAAAGCGGGGATATGTGAGAACAAAAACACCTCTGATGGCAAAAAGTGATTTATATAAAATTTCCGGGCACTGGGATCACTATAAAGAGGGTATGTTTGTTCTGGGAGATGAAGAGGCGGACAAAGAGGTATTTGCACTGCGCCCTATGACATGTCCCTTCCAGTATTACGTGTACAAGGCGGCACAGCACAGCTACCGGGATCTGCCGCTGCGGTACGGAGAGACTTCTACCTTATTCAGAAATGAAGACTCCGGGGAAATGCACGGCCTTACCCGGGTACGTCAGTTTACCATTTCTGAGGGGCATCTGATCATGACACCGGAACAGATCAATGATGAATTCAAAGGGTGTGTGGAGCTGGCACTGTACTGCCTCAGAACGCTGGGGCTGGAGAAGGATGTAACCTTCCGTCTGTCCAAATGGGATCCTGCAAACACAGAAAAGTATATCGGGGATGCTGCGTACTGGGAGGAATCCCAGGGTAAGATGCGTCAGCTTCTCACAGAGTTGGAGCTTGACTTTACTGAGGCTGACGGGGAAGCTGCTTTCTACGGTCCGAAGCTGGATATCCAGGCAAAAAATGTATACGGAAAAGAAGATACTATGATTACCATACAGCTGGACTTTGCCCTGGCAGAGCAGTTTGATATGTACTATATTGATGAAAACGGAGAAAAGAAACGTCCGTTTATCATCCACAGAACCAGTATGGGATGCTATGAGAGAACACTGGCCTGGCTGATTGAGAAGTATGCGGGCAAATTCCCCACATGGCTGTGCCCGGAACAGGTGAGAGTACTTCCTATATCAGAAAAATTCCATGGGTATGCGGCTGAGGTAGAGGCTAAGCTGAAAGAGAATGGAATCCGCTGCAGCGTAGACGACAGGAGTGAAAAAATTGGATACAAGATACGGGAGAGCCGCCTGGCAAAGGTGCCGTATATGCTGGTAGTTGGGGCAAAAGAAGAAGAGGAAGGTGTGGTATCTGTGAGAAGCCGTTATCTTGGAGATGAGGGTCAGAAGCCGCTGGGTGCTTTTATAGAAGAAATTGCCAAGGAAATACGAACAAAGGAAATCAGGAAAATAGAAGTGGAAAACTAGATCAGGGGTGCATAGATTCAGTAAAACGGCACATACTATCTCCGATTCTAATATAAGGAGGTAAATTATATGCCATTATTGAGCTGTACTGCCAAATCATGCATATATAACTGTGATGAATATTGTTCCAAAGGAGATATCCTGGTTTCCGGAGAGGATGCAAAACAGCCGGATGAAACCTGCTGCTCTAGCTTCTGTGAGCGTACCGGGGAATCTTCTTCAAACTCTGCAGGATGCGGATGCAAGACAATCAGTGTTGACTGCGAAGCCTGTCAATGCGTATATAATGACGATGAGAGATGCTCTGCAGACAAGATTACCATTAACGGGGCAAGTGCCTGTCACTGTGATGATACAAGATGCGGCAGCTTTGAGAAAGAATAAAGAGAATTGGGGACAGGAATTCACAAGAATTCCTGTCCCCGTCTTTTATACACTGATCATTCCCAGATTTTCCAGAATAGAAAAGATCAGGATAGCAAGCAGGCAGATAGGTGCAATGTATTTAATAATTACCTCGTAGAATTTTTTGGCCTTAAACTCACCGTTAATAGATACCTCGTCCTCTATCACTTTGGGTTTTATGATATATCCGATAAAGATACAGGTCAGCAGCGCCACCACAGGCATCAGAATGCTGTTGCTCACAAAATCAAAGAAATCCAGAAGCTGGAATCCAAGCGGCCGCAGGGAGTCTAATACACCGTATCCCAGAGAGACAAAGCTTCCCAGCGCCAGTATAAATATGGTAACAGCCAGGGTTGCTGAAGAACGCTTCCACCCGAACTTGTCTCTTAAGATTGAAACCGTTGTCTCCATCAGAGAGATGGAAGAAGTAAGGGCTGCAAACAGCACCAGGACAAAGAAAACAGTGCCCAGTACACCTCCCAGAGTCATGTCGTTGAAAACCTTGGGGAGAGTCATAAACATAAGTCCGGCTCCCTTGTTTAGCGCCGCCTCATCCCCGCCGGAGAATACGAAGACAGAAGGGATAATCATCAGTCCCGCAAGAAAAGCGATTCCTGTGTCAAATATTTCGATCTGTCGTACCGATTTCTCCAGATGGTTATCTTTTTTCATGTAGGAGCCGTATGTTATCATAATTCCCATGGCCAATGACATAGAATAGAACATCTGTCCCATCGCAGCCAGCACTGTGGTGATAGAGAAGCGGCTGAAATCAGGCAGCAGATAATATTTCACACCCTCCATGGCTCCCGGGCGTGTGATACAAAACAGAGTGATTCCAATGGAGAGCACAATAAGTACGGGCATTAGGATTTTGCTGGCCTTTTCAATTCCTTTTTGTACACCGGCAAGTACAACCACGGCATTTAAAATGACGTATAAGGCAAACCATAGAAGAGGACCGCCTGTCTGTGAAATATAACCCGTGAAGAAAGTGTCACCCGCAGCTTCTGCCACTCTGCCGGATGCAAACTCAAAAAGATATTTTGCTACCCAGCCCCCGATGACACAGTAGTAAGGGGTGATAATAAAGGGGACGATACATCCCAGATATCCGATAAAACTAAAACGCTTGTCCAGGGCTTTGAATGCACCTACCGCGCTGAGTCCTGTTCTGCGCCCAATGGCGATTTCAGTGGTCATAAGTGCAAAACCGAAGGTTACAGCCAGAATGAGATACACGAGCAGAAAGATTCCTCCCCCGTATTTGGCTGCCAAATACGGAAAGCGCCACAGATTGCCAAGTCCCACTGCGGATCCCGCAGCTGCCAGGACAAACCCAATCTTACTTGAAAAATTTCCTCTTTTTTTGTCCATAAGTTTCTCCTTTTTCCAGTTCAAGTATTCCGATCTATTATGACATTCTTTTACATAAAAAACAAGGATTTATAAAGAAAATATTAAAATGCTTGACTTACCATTTTGTTTATGATAAAGTATTAAAGGTCTGAGTAAGACATTTGATAAAACAAAGCAGAGTATCCACTCTCACCTCGGCACATAGGCGTGACCCTGGTTAATATTAACTGTAATTCTGCAGTCTGGGACTGCAAAATTATAATGGTATGAAGTGGATAGTGCGGCTATTCGCTTTTTTTGTATGCATGGCAGATACAGCAAGGTGCGTACGGGTGGAGGTAACAGGTTTTAACATTTCAACTATTCAATTATTATGGAGGTGCACTACTATTAGCGATTTAATGATTAACGAACAGATCAGAGACAGAGAAATACGTCTGATTGGTGTGGATGGAGAACAATTAGGTATCGTATCAACGAGGGATGCAATGGCCAAAGCGCAGGAGGCTGGGCTGGATCTGGTCAAGATTGCTCCTACCGCAAAGCCACCGGTTTGTAAAATTATTGATTATGGGAAATACAAATATGAACTGGCAAGGAAAGAAAAAGAAGCCAGGAAAAAGCAGAAGACCATCGATGTAAAAGAAGTGCGTCTCTCACCCAATATTGATTCCAACGATTTGAACACCAAAACAAATGCTGCCAGAAAATTCATATCCAAGGGCGATAAGGTGAAGGTTACTCTTCGGTTCCGTGGAAGAGAGATGGCGCATATGTATGCCAGCAAGCATATTTTAGATGAATTTGCTGAAAAGCTTTCGGATATAGCCGTGATAGAAAAAGCTCCTAAGGTAGAAGGCAGAAGCATGACCATGTTTTTAACTGAAAAACGTTAAAAAATAGAAAAGACAAGTATTAAGGAGGAATATACAATGCCCAAAATTAAAACAAGCAGAGCTGCTGCAAAGCGTTTCAAAAAAACAGGTACAGGAAAATTAGTTAGAAATAAAGCTTATAAAAGCCATATCTTAACCAAAAAATCTCAGAAGAGAAAAAGAAATCTGAGAAAACCTACTGTTACAGATGCAACAAATGTAAAGAATATGAAGAAAATCTTACCTTATTTATAAGATAGAAGTTAAGTTAGTATAGGAGGAAATTAAGAATGGCAAGAATTAAAGGCGGTTTAAACGCTAAAAAAAGACATAATAGAACATTAAAGCTGGCAAAAGGTTACAGAGGAGCCAGATCCAAACAGTACAGAGTGGCAAAGCAGTCAGTGATGAGAGCGCTGGCAAGCTCCTACGCAGGAAGAAAGCAGAAGAAGCGTCAGTTCAGACAGTTATGGATTGCACGTATCAACGCAGCAGCGAGAATGAACGGTTTATCTTACAGCAAATTTATGTATGGCTTAAAATTAGCTGGTATTGAGATGAACAGAAAGATGCTGGCTGATATGGCTATCAATGATGCAGAAGGATTTGCTACATTAGCAGAGCTTGCAAAAACTAAAATTGCCTAATTTTATTTGGGACGTTGCCTCGTAAGGGAGACAACGTCCCAAATGTATTTTGCGCATAGTACATGATCTACGGTACATATAGTGAACTAAAAGGCCTTTCGGAGTAAGTATAGTGAAAAAATGTGGATATTTACTCTATTTCTTTACGGCCGTTTTTCTGCTGTTGCTGGGTGTTCACCTATTGCGGGAGAGGGGAGTTGGGGAGCAGATCATTCAGGCGGACGCACCTGCGGAGTCAGGGGAGGATCCGGTTGTGGCTTTGACCTTCGATGACGGGCCGGACCCCATATATACCCCCAGGCTGCTGGACGGATTAAAGGAAAGAGATGTAAAAGCCAGCTTTTTTCTCATAGGAAAGATGCTGGAGGGAAACGAGGACATCGTAGAACGGATGTTTAAAGAGGGGCACTTGATTGGCAATCATACCTTCGACCATGTGCAGCTGAATAAATTATCAGATGCAAAGGCCTGTGAGCAGGTTACCAAGACCAGCAACAAGATATTTGAAATAACCGGAATGTATACGGCATTTATCCGCCCCCCCTTCGGAGAGTGGAAAAAAAATCTGGACTGTAACATTACTATGATTCCTGTATTATGGAATGTAGATTCCCTGGACTGGACAACAAAGGATACAGATGCTATTGTTAATAGAGTACTGAAAGATGTGGAGGACGGAGATATCATCCTTATGCACGACAATTATGATTCCAGTGTAAAGGCAGCACTGCGGATCGTAGATGCCCTTCAGGGAAAGGGGTACCGTTTTGTAACTGTTGATGAACTTTTAATGGATTAGCAGAGATGAGGGACAAAGGAGTAAGATGCAGAATCTAATACTGTCATTCTCAGTAGTATTTCCACTGTTTGCGTATATGCTGCTGGGGTTTGGAATCAGGAAGATGAAACTTTTGGACGCCCGCATATTTAAACCTCTCAATGGAATGATTTTTCAGGTGTTTATTCCAATTATGCTGTTTGTGGATGTCTATGAGTCAGACTTCAAGTCTTCTGTGAATAAAGGACTTTTTTTGTATGCGGCTGTTATGGTGATACTGCTGTTTCTGCTGCTCTGCGCCGCAGTTCCCAGATTTGTAAGAGATAAGAAAGATGCTTCTGTTATGATTCAGGGAATCTACCGGAGCAATTATGTGCTGTTCGGGGTGAGTATCGGGGCCAATTTATATAAAGACGGGGATATCGGAGTAATTGCCGCCATGGCGGCACTGATAGTACCGCTCTTTAATATACTGGCAGTGATTCTTTTTGAAATGTTTCGGGGCGGCAGGGTAAAACCCGCCGCAGTGGTGATGGGCGTGCTCAAAAACCCTCTGGTGGGAGCAGGGATTCTGGGGATACTTTTTGCTGTGCTGAATATCCGGCTTCCCGCGCTGGTTGTTGATACCCTGGATAACATCGGAAGTATGGCATCCCCCATGGCGCTGATCTGTCTGGGCGGTATGTTGTCTTTTGAAAGCTTAAGGAAGCACAGAAAAAAGCTGGGAGCTGTACTCTTGGGACGCCTGATACTGGTGCCTGCGGCAGCGGTTGCTGTGGCAGCTGCGCTGGGATACCGGGAAGTGGAATTGGTGGGGATACTGGCAGTCTTTGGTTCCCCCACTGCGGTAGCTTCAGCACCCATGGCCCAGTCCATGGGCGGGAATGGAGAGCTGGCAGGAGAAATTGTGGCCACCAGTTCTGCAGCCTGCGTGGTGACCATGTTTTTATTTATCTGGGCGCTTAAGACTTTGGGATGGGTTTCCTGAGCAAGGATTAGGATACACAATTGCTTCAGCGGACAGAAGCTGGGAAAGGCGGATAAGAAATGGATTTATTTGATTATATGAAAGAGGTAACCCTGGAAAATGAGTCCCCGTTGGCTTCCAGGATGCGTCCTACTTCTCTGGAGGAAGTAGTTGGACAGGAACATATTATTGGAAAGGACAAGCTGCTGTACCGGGCCATTAAGGCTGATAAGCTTAGCTCCATTATATTTTACGGACCTCCCGGAACTGGAAAAACCACACTTGCTAAGGTAATCGCCAATACTACCAGTTCCCGGTTCACCCAGATGAATGCCACAGTGGCGGGGAAAAAGGATATGGAGGCTGTGATTAAGGAGGCTCAGAGCCAACTGGGGATGTATGGGACGAAAACCATATTGTTTATAGATGAGATTCACCGTTTTAACAAAGGCCAGCAGGACTACCTTCTTCCCTTTGTGGAGGACGGGACTATTATACTGATCGGGGCCACTACAGAAAATCCATATTTCGAGGTAAACAGCGCTCTGATCTCCCGCTCCATTATATTTGAACTCCATGCGCTGGAAAAGAAAGACATCGAAAAATTGCTGGAGCGTGCGGTGTCAGACAAAGAAAAGGGCATGGGAAGTTACCAGGCCGTGCTGGACGAGGACGCGAAAGAATTTCTGGCAGATATCGCCGGGGGTGATGCCAGAGCTGCTCTGAATGCCATAGAATTAGGGATTCTGACCACGGACAGAGCCGGGGACGGCAAGATCCACATTGATCTTCAGACCGCCTCCCAGTGTATTCAAAAAAGGGTCGTGAGATACGATAAAACCGGAGATAACCACTATGATACCATCTCAGCCTTTATTAAAAGCATGCGGGGATCCGATCCTGACGCTGCCGTATATTATTTGGCAAAGATGCTTTATGCTGGTGAAGACATTAAATTTATAGCCAGAAGGATTATGATATGTGCAGCGGAGGATGTTGGAAATGCAGATCCCAATGCACTTAATGTGGCAGTATCTGCCGCCCTGGGAGTAGAACGCATCGGAATGCCCGAGGCCCGCATACTTCTCTCCCAGGCAGTCACATACATTGCCTGTGCTCCAAAAAGCAATGCCTCCTATATGGCCATCAACGAGGCCATGGAGTCTGTAAAAAACAAGAAAACCACAGTGCCTCCCCATCTCCAGGACGCACATTATGGGGGGGCATCCAATATGGGCCACGGAATCGGATATCGGTATGCACATGATTATCCCAATCATTATGTAGAGCAGCAGTACCTTCCGGACGAGATCAAAGGGAGCAGATTCTACCGGCCGGAAGACATTGGCTATGAGAAAGAAATACGGAAATACTTTGCTGCAATAAAATAAAAAAGGTTAAAAAGGGGACGTGTACTTTCTAAAAAGTACACGTCCCAAACTCGATCAGGCCTGTCCCTTTTTACTTTTAAAGAAGTTCCCCCATAATATGTGCATAAATCTCCTGGCTTTTTTCCTGCCAGCGGCTGCATATGGTTGTGGCGGCCTCTTTTGTAGGCACCGTCAGGGTCATATCAATGAGATAGGACTGCCGTTCTATCACTTGACAGCGAACCTCATACTCATCTGCGTTTTTTTTGTAATAGTCGGCAATGGTAGAGACTTCATTGCGCAGTTCATAGGCATGGGAATTGAAAAACTCTATAATTTCTTCCTGAATCTCAGGTGAGATCTCATTCTGAAAATAATGAATGGTTTCTTCCCCTTTCGGTGTGATTCGGTACCGTGAGGAATTCCTAACGGTGCTCATCTCCAGTAATTCGGAATCAATCAGTTGATTGATCGCTTCCTGAATGTGAAAGTATGTTGTATATCCCTTATCCAGAATAAACTCAGATATTTGAGAATTAGTCAGAGGGAAATTTACCTTATCTAACATGTATAAAATAATTAATTTGTATAATGTCAATGGTTCTGCCATATTTCTAATTCTCCTTTCCAGTATACAGCCTCCCCTGCCAGGTTTGCCGGACCTTACATTCATGATGAAGAGTGTTTAATACTGTTTTTTTGGCGCTGCTCCACAGAGGCGCAAGTAACAGATCCCTTGGACCATCCCCGGTGAGCCGGTGAATGACGATATCCGGTGACATATGTTCCAGACAGGATATCACGAGATCCAGATATTCCTCCATGGTATAGACCTGAAACGCTCCGCTTAAGTATTCCTCGGCCAAATCTGTACCCTTTAGTATATGGAGAAGCTGAAGCTTAATACCCTGAATATCTTTATGATTCAGATAGGATATGGTCTGGAGAATATCTTCCCGGCTTTCTCCGGGAAGCCCCAGGATAGTGTGGACAATAACTTCCAGATTGCGCTTTCGGAGTTCTTTGACAGCCTCCTCAAAACAGGAAAGTCTGTAGCCTCTCCGAATATATGCGGCGGTTTTATCATGGATAGTCTGCAGCCCTAGTTCAACCCACACGGGCTTTTGGCGGTTCAAAGCATCCAGCAGATCTAACACTTCCGGACCCAGGCAGTCAGGCCGGGTGCCGATGGAGAGGGCAGCTACTTCGGGATCTGCCAGAGCCTCAGTAAAAACAGAGGTCAGATGGGAAATGCTTCCATAGGTGTTGGTATAGGCCTGGAAATACGCAATAAACGTTTCCGCTTTTCTCTTCTGACGGATTCTGTCTTTTTGTTCCTTGATCTGTTCAGCAATTGTGAGAGATTTATCGGCCGCAAAATCTCCGGAACCGCCGGCACTGCAGAAGATACAGCCCCGGTTTCCCAGTGTTCCGTCCCGGTTCGGGCAGGTCATCCCACCGTTAAGGGCTACTTTATATACCTTTGTGCCAAAACGTTCCTTCAGCATATAATCAAAGGAATGATAAGGCTTACCGTTCCATTCCATCTTAGTGAATATGCTTTTTTACTGCCTCTGCAACAGCATCGGCAACCCGGGGATCAAATGCTTCCGGGATAATATTTTCTTCATTTAAGTCTTCTTCTGAGATTAATTCTGCCAAAGCGGTCGCCGCAGCCATTTTCATTTCCTCTGTGATCTGTCTGGCTCGTCCCTCCAGAGCGCCTTTAAAAATACCTGGGAAAGCTACTACGTTATTAATCTGATTTGGAAAATCAGAGCGTCCGGTACCGATAATTCGGGCACCTGCAGCCTTAGCCACGTCAGGCATAATCTCCGGTACCGGGTTTGCCATAGCAAAGATAAAAGGATCTGAATTCATGGATTTAACCATTTCTTCTGTAACACTGTTGGGGGCGGAGACTCCGATAAAGATATCAGCCCCTTGTAACGCATCGGCCAGACTGCCGGATTTTCCTTCCTGATTTGTAATCTCTGCCATTTCCTTTTTTGCGGGATTGTTGGCATTCTCCTTGTTGACTATACCTTTGCTGTCACAGAGATACATGTGGAGGAATCCGTAATTGAGCAAAAGCTTTCCGATGGCGATACCGGCAGCACCGGAACCATTGATGACAACTACACAGTCTTCTTTCTTCTTGCCGGTAAGACGGAGACTGTTAATAATAGCTGCCAGGACCACTACGGCAGTACCGTGCTGGTCATCGTGGAAAACAGGAATATCCAAAAGTTCTTTTAAGCGGGATTCTATTTCGAAACAGCGGGGAGCGGAGATATCCTCAAGATTAATACCCCCGAAAGAGGGTGCGATGTTAACAACGGCCTTTATAATTTCTTCGGTATCCTGGGTATCAAGACAAATAGGAACAGCATTAACACCCCCGAATTCTTTAAATAAAACAGCTTTTCCTTCCATAACCGGCATAGCCGCCAGAGGTCCGATATTACCCAGGCCAAGAACAGCGCTTCCGTCGGAAACTACAGCAATTGTGTTAGCCTTCTGTGTATATTTGTAAGCTGCTTCCGGGTCTTCTGCAATTACCTTACAAGGCTCAGCAACACCTGGAGTATATGCCAGAGAAAGATCTTCCCTTGTTTTTACAGGAGCCTTGGAAACGGTTTCTAACTTTCCATTCCATTCTTCGTGGAGTAAAAGGGCTTTTTCGTTTGTTGTCATAGTAACAGTACCCTACCTTTCTTATTATATGTAGTTTGTTCGGAACTTTCTTTATCATAACATTATGGAAAAATAAGTGCAAGATGGAAGTGAAAATTGAGATTTAATGGTGTAACTGGGACTTTGGTTCAAGACGCTTCAAGACGGCAGGTGTGGGTGACAGGGGGACGGTGAGAGAAATCCCGCGGCAGCGGGCTGGCTGGTTCGGACGGGAGGGAGGCTTAAGTTCCGGGGACACCTCCGTCGCGAAGAGAGTCTAAGACAAAACCGGAATCCCCGCCGGAGCACCGTTCGTATGTGCAAAGAATGCTTGATGTGCATTCTCTGCCCATGCTCACTTTTTTTCGGCCCTGACTGCCGAAAAAATCTCCAGCGGGAATCCCGGTTTTGCCTAAGACTCTCTACTCACTCCTGCGGAATCGTCCCCGGAACTTAAGGCCTCCCTCCCGCCCACCGCCGCAGGATTCCTCTCACCTGGGTATAGGGAAGTTCAAGGGAGTTGGCTATTTATCCAAAACATCGAGTTATCAATAGTGGGAAACCAGAGGAAAAGTGTACAACGTTCGACCTTCCCCACCCGTTTTCCGTGAATGTGAAGTGAGTCTCTGCCAGGTCAAGGGAGGAGGTCTTGGGGCCAGGGGTACTGTGTGGAG